>JQNW01000003.1 GCA_000761475.1 Chromohalobacter israelensis | reverse complement strand
CCGGCAGCGGATGCGTACTTTACGGATCCGCCGCCGTGAACGCAAGGGGTTTTTCATGGCGCTGTCATCTTTCCTGGAACTCACGCATGGTGCGTCATTATTACACCCCCTCGGCCGGCTGCCGGAGTCTTCACGATTCGGTTATCATGCCAGGCGGCATCGCACACCGGGAGCCTACATGCATCAGCCCTTGCCCCTTTCCACCCCCAACCGCAACCTCGTGCGGCTGACGATCGTTCGCGGCATCACGTGGACCGGTTTCCTGGGGGCAATCATCTTCGGTATCGAAGTACTGGGGTTCCAACTGCACGTCATGCCGGTCATTTCCGTCATCATCGCCATGGGGCTGGTCAACGTGGCGACCTGGTGGCGCCTGGGGCGGCCTCGCGCGGTGACCGATACCGAGTATCTGACCCATCTGCTGATCGATGTGGCAGGGTTGAGCATGCTGTTCTACTACACCGGCGGCTCGACGAACCCCTTCATCACCTATTATCTCGTGCCGGTCACGATCGCCGCCGCCACGCTGCCATGGCGCTACGCCTGGGTCATCGCCGGCGCCTCGCTGGCCAGCTATACCGCCATGATGCTGTTTTACGAACCCGTCCCCCAGCTCAGCAATGGCTTCGTGGGCACCGGCATCCGCCTGCATATCGTCGGCATGTGGATCAACTTCGGACTCTCCGCCGGACTGGTCACCTTCTTCATCTTCAAGATGGCGCATGCCCTGCGGCGTCGCGACCTCACCTTGTCCCGCACTCGCGAAACCGCCCTGCGCAACGAGCAGGTGCTGGCCGTCGCCACCCAGGCGGCCGGCACCGCGCACGAGCTGGGAACGCCGCTGTCCACCATGGCGGTACTGCTCAGCGAAATGCGTCAGGAAGCGCAAGACAACCCGCTGCTCGTCGAGGACATCGACCTGCTGCGTCAGCAGGTCGATACCTGCAAGGCGCGACTGCAGACCCTGGTCGCCAATGCCGACCGGCGGCGTCTGGCCAAGCCCGAGATCGTCGCCGCCGAGACCTGGCTTCGCGATGTCTTGCAGCGCTGGCTGGTGTTGCGTCCCGACGTGAGCCATCACATCGAGATCCCCCGCAAGCGCGGCACCCCGTTGATCGCCACCGATACGACGCTCGAGCAGGCCATCATGAATCTGCTCAACAATGCCGCCGACGCCAATCCGAGGGATATCGCCATCACGCTGGACTGGACGCAGGACGACATCATCATCGATATCCGCGACCATGGTCCTGGCGTCTCCATGAACATCGCCGACCAGCTGGGCGAAACGTTCATTTCGACCAAGAGCAAGGGCATGGGGATCGGCCTGTTCCTGACCCATGCCACGATCAACCGCTTTGGAGGCGGCGTGAGCCTCTATAATCATGAAGAAGGCGGCACGCTGACCGAGGTCAAGTTGCCGCGAGCATCGGCTGGCGCCCCCGCCTGACTGCCACGGAGGAAATCATGACAGAAGATGCCGAACGGCTATTGATCATCGACGACGACGAGCAATTCTGCTTCGTCATGGCACGTGCCATGCGGCGGCGCGGGTTCGAGGTCACCACCGCGACGACCGAGGAAGAAGCCCTCGCCAGCGTGCGTCAGGCACCGCCCCACATGGCAACACTCGATCTCAAGCTCGAGCACTCGTCCGGGCTCAAGCTTCTGCCCGAACTGCTGGCGCTCGCCCCCGACTGTCGTGTCGTGGTGTTGACGGGATATTCGAGCATCGCCACCGCCGTGGAAGCCATCAAGCTGGGCGCGGTCAATTATTTGTGCAAGCCGGCGGACGCCGACGAGATCCTGGCATCGCTAGAGCGCGATACGGGGGACCCCGACATCGACATCGCCGATAGCCCTCCCTCGATCAACCGTGTCACCTGGGAGCATATTCAGAAGGTCCTGCAGGAGCACGACGGCAATATTTCCGCCACGGCCCGCGCCCTGGGCATGCATCGTCGCACCTTGCAGCGCAAGCTCCAGAAACGCCCGGTGCGTCACTGATCCCGGACGTGGATGGCGCGCCTCATTGCGCCGTCCACCCCAGATCCATGTTCCAGCTCGCCCCGGTCACGGCGCTGGCCTTGTCCGATGCCAGGTAGCTCACCAGCGCGGCCACCTCGGACGGCTCGATGAGACGTTTGATCGCAGCGTTCTTGAGCATGACATTGTCGATCACCTCCTGCTCGGGCATGCCATTGAGGCGTGCCTGGTCGGCGATCTGGCTTTCCACCAGCGGCGTCCTGACATAAGCGGGGCAAATGGCATTGGCGGTAATGCCCAGCTCGCCGCCCTCGAGCGCCGCGGTCTTGGTCAGCCCGATCAAGCCGTGCTTGGCGCTCACGTATGCCGCCTTGCCAGGCGACGCCACACTGGCGTGAATGGAGGCCACGTTGACGATACGTCCCCACGAAGACTGGCGCATGTACGGCCATGCCGCCTGTGTCAGCAAAAAGGGCGCCGTCAGCATCAAGTCGATGATCTGGCGCCACTTGGCCTCTGGAAACGTCTCCAGGGGCGCGACATGCTGGATGCCGGCGTTGTTGATCAGAATATCGACATGCCCGAAACGCTTTATCGCTTCTTCCACCGCGCCGCGACATGCGGCAGATGTCGTCAGGTCGGCATGATAGAACACCGCCCCCGCGGCATCGGCCACATTCTCGCCTTGCGGGTTGGCGTCCACCGCCAGCACTTGCAACCCTTCCTGGCAGAACTGCTTGACGACGGCTTCGCCAATACCGCTGGAACTGCCGGTCACGATCGCGACGCGGGGGGACCCGGGAGTGGACGGGGCTGGCATGGCACTCTCCTCGATGACGGAACGCTCGTCATCCAGCATAAGACGCGAGCCACGCCCTTCGCCAGCAACATCCACACGCTTACGCCCCTGCGCAAGACTGATAGACTAGGCCGACCCACCTGGATCAGGCACGACAACGCGTTGACCGAGGAGACCCCATGGAGCCTTCACAACGGCTTGCCGAAGCGGAACGTATCGCCCGACTCGCCGGCGAGCGCATTGTAGCCGCCCGACAGTCGCAGGCATTTCAGCACCGTTACAAGAGTGGCGACGAACTGGTGACGGACGCCGACGTCGATGTCGACCGACTCATCGCGACGGAGCTCGACGCCCACTTCCGCGATGACGCCCGCCTGACCGAGGAGCTCTCGCCGGAGCGCGACGTGCTGGAGGACAGCGAATCGCTGTGGATCGTCGACCCCATCGACGGCACGGTCAATTTCGCCTATGGCCATCCGCATGTGGCGGTTTCCATTGCCTGGGCGTCCGAAGGAAAGCTGCAGCTCGGCGTGGTGCATGCCCCCTTTCTGGGCGAAACCTTCACGGCGCTGCGTGGCGAAGGCGCCTGGCTGAACGGCGAACCCATCGAGGCGAGCGACGCCCGCGAACTCGACCGCAGTCTCGTGGCGACCGGATTTCCGTATCGGCGCGACGCGCGCGCACCACTCCTCAGAAGGCTGACCGGCGTCCTGGCTCGTTGCCGTGACATCCGCCGCAACGGTTCCGCCGCGCTGGACCTCTGCCATGTCGCCTGCGGTCGGCTCGATGCCTATTACGAAAGCGTATCGCCCTGGGACTTTGCGGCGGGGCTTCTCATCGCGCGCGAAGCCGGAGCCAAGACCGGACACTTGTACCCATGTCCCGACCGCATCCCCGCGGATCTGTACGGCGAGAACATCCTGGTGAGTGCACCCGGCATCCATGGCGCTCTGCGTGACATACTGCTGAAGGCCGATGAGGGCCGGCTCGACGAGATAGAAGCCTCGGGCTGAGTGCTCTATAGGGCGTCCCAATAGCCGGCGTAGCAAGACTCTATTGGCACCCTGGCGTCCGATCAGGGAGAATGTGGCTCAGACTCAAGGCTAAAGAATTCCCTAACCAAGGAGACTTTCTATGTTGGCAGTGATTTTCGGCCGCCCCGGATGCCCCTTTTGCGTGCGTGCCAAGGAACTCGCCGAGCAGTTGAGTGAAGCACGCGATGATTTCAACTTCCGCTATATCGATATCCATGAAGAAGGCATCACCAAGGCCGACATGGAAAAGACCATCGGCAAGCCCGTTGAAACGGTGCCCCAGATCTTCGTCGATCAGACCCATATCGGCGGGTTCACCGAATTCGATGAGCACGTGCGTGCCAACGAGCTCATGCCGGCTACGCAACGCTGAGCCGCGCGCAGTCGCCCAGGGACTGCACCGACGCCGGCCACTAGCCGGCGTCGTTCCGGGTACCGACGCCATCCCCTGTTTCCGTCTTCCAGCCCGCCTCCTTCAAGTCGCCGTTCTTCATCCCCTTTTCCTGCTCGACACCCTTTGTGCCAACGCCGGTTTGCGCCTGCGTTGAATTCCCCGCTCGTCGAAGTCGCGAATCGTTTTCTATACTGATGTCATCGCGATAAAAGGGTGAGGTATCGGTCATGCAACGCGATGAGTTCCAACAACAACTTTGGCTCGATTACATTCATTGCCACCCCGACATGGGAACTCAGTCGCTATGGCCGAATGACCGTCCCGCCGAATATTTCGTGCTCGCCACGCTCAATCGGGCGCCCTATCACGCCCAGCGCCTGCTTCCCGCCCTGCACCATTTCGGCTACCGCCGTATCGGGCATTACGCCATGGCGGACCGGGGCTTGTTGGCCAGTGTTCTCAGCTCGGGCAACGCAGACGCCTGGATCGTGCTCGTCGAGCTACAACTGGATACCCTGACCCAGGCACCGCGGCATCGCCTGGAAGCTCTGATCCACCGCGCTCATCCGCATGACAGTCGCGGACAGAACCTGCTGTCGCGAGGCCGCCCCTGGCCCATGCCGGACTGGGAAACCTACCGACAACTCCTTGCCGCCCACCCGCTCGCCGCCTGGCTGTCCATCATGGGGCCACGCATGCACCACGTCGGGTTCGACTGCCAGACGCTGGGCGAAGACATTGCGCAGCTCGACGCAGCGGTGACCGACATGGGGCTTCACGCCGGCGATCCAGGGGAAGGATTGCTGCCCATCTCGCCCTTGCTCGAGCACCGTTACTATGCGTGTTGCACGCAACGTGGCGTTTTCGCTGACGGTGATGAACATCGTATCGTCACCGGCGGATTCTCGCTGGTGCAGAAGCGCCTTCCCGGCGTCCGCGAACGCAGCGCGGAACTCCTCCTGCCGCTTCATACGCGATGCGAGCTGAGCGCCTAGGCTTCTTGGTGCCGAGACTCGTGGGCGTGGTCGTCATATGACGACCAGTCTTCGTCATCCGGCTCGAAGTCAAGCTCGAACTGCTGAGGTTCGAAACGCGGATCCATCTCGCTGAGATAGTGCGTCGACTCCACCATGGGGACGGCCGCCACGTAGGGCTCCTGCTCGACTTCCGGGGGAATGCCGTGATGGCCGTGCAGGCGCACCATCACGAACATGGCCAGCGTCAACGCCACGCCGCCCAGGAAAAGCCACAGCCCGTCCGGCCCGGTCAGCTCCATGATCAGTGAAGCGCTGTAAGGCCCGATCACCGAACCGATGCCATACCAGATCAAGAGCTTGGCGTTGGCTTGAATGGTTTCCTCCGGCTCGAGCCAGTCGTTGGTGTGCGACAGGCTCAAGGAATACAGCGTATGCAACATGGCGGTGTGGAAGCAGGCCACCACCAGCAGCACCCAGAAATCGAAACGCGCCGCGACCGAGATCATGGCACCCGAGATGGCCATGACCAGCGCCATGCAGAGAATCACCTTGCGGCGGTCGAAGCGATCGGAAATGCGTCCCAGGGTCCACTGCGCCACCAGCGCGACCAGTGTGGTGATGGCCATGAATTGCGCGGTCTGTGACGTCGACAGGCCGATTTCCTGTCCGTAGAAAGGCGTCATGGCGAAGAAGGCCTGCACCATCAGCCCCGCCGTGAAGGCACTCACCAGCCCCACTGGCGCACGCCGATACAATTCTTTCAGTGAAATCTTGCGCGAGACATCGTGCGATGAACGCGTCGGCCCATGGATACGATAAATCGACAGGGGCACCAGCGACAGCGCAAAGAGAATGCCGGACACGGAAAACAGCACGAAGGTTGCGGGGTCGGCGGCGTTGAGCAACCATTGCCCAAGCGCCAACGACGATGTCGAGATGACCAGGTACCAGCCGAGTACACGTCCGCGATTGTCGTTGGTCGATTCGCCCGAGACCCAGGACTCCATGACCATCAGCAACCCCGCGGTCGCTGCGCCCCCGAACAGTCGCCAGACCAGCCACGACCAGGGATTGACCCAGAGCCCATGCAACATCGCCGTCACGGCCAGCACGGCGGCGCACGCCGCGAAAACACGAATGTGCCCCACCGTGCGAATGCGCTTCTCGATCAGATAGCTGCCGATCACGAAGCCCAACGAGAAACTCGACATCAGCAAACCCGCCATCTGGGAGGGGAACCCCTCCAGCGACATGCGCACCCCGAGCAAGGTCATGATCAGCCCATGGCCAAGCAAGAAACTGATTTCGCTAAGAAATAGAATGGGAAGGGTTGCGGGCAAGCTGCGCAAATCGACCTCCTGGCGATAACGTCAATATGGGTTTGGGCATGTCCGCTGCGACATGCGCGACGTGCGTTTCGGGGATAGGCGCCAGTTTACCTGCTAAGGCGCATCACGACATCCATCTCGGCATGGATACCGCAAGGGACACGGTGATCGGTGGCTTTCCCAGCGCTGCACCGAGCATGAAACACCTCCTGCTCGCCGCATGAAAAAAGTCATCCACACAAACTGTGGATAACGCTGTGCATTAACACCGTACAATAGGCCAGCTTGGCCGATGACATCCCACTTCGACTCAAATCGATCAGATTTTCATCATCTCCATGTCACATTGAGGATGTCTGACACCGCGTCTCCGGCCTCCCCCTTTCGTCGAGTGGACAGGCGATATCGACTTGTTTTTAATTCCGATATGGTGCGATGCAACATGTGCGCCCGGCCCCGCACGCCACCTCATCTCCCAATACGCCATGTCTCAGGGCGCTGGTCTACAAAGACGTAACGGCGCAGATGACCAGGAGTGTCACATGACCACCCCCCTCTGGCAGCCGTCGACGACGGCCATCGAAAGCACGCAAATGCATGCCTTGATGCAGCGTATCAAGCGTGAACACGACATCGACCTGAATGATTACGAGTCGCTGCATGCATGGAGCGTCGAGCACCTGGAAACGTTCTGGTCACTGCTCTGGGATGAATTCGACATCGTCGCCGAACGCCGTGGCGAGGATGTACTGGTTCATCCTGACGCCATGCCCGGTGCCCGCTGGTTTCCGCAAGCGCGCTTGAATTATGCTGCCAATATGTTGCGGCGGCGTGACGCGCACCCGGCCCTGATCGTGCGCGACGAACGACGGCGCCGCCGCGTCATCAGCTACGCCGAACTCTACGACCAGGTCGCCAGGCTGGCCCACGCGCTTCAAGCCAGCGGTGTCACCGAAGGCGACCGGGTCGCCGGCTTCGTGCCCAACAGCGAACACGCCGTCATCGCCCTGCTGGCCACGGCCAGCCTCGGTGCCGTATGGTCTTCCTGCTCACCGGACTTCGGCACGCATGGCGTGCTCGACCGCTTCGGACAGATCACGCCCAAGGTCCTGATCGCCACCGATGGCTATACCTGGAATGGCAAGCCCATCGATACACGCGCTCGCGTCGCCGAGATCGTCGAGTCCATCGACTCGCTCGAGCGCGTGGTGGTGTTTCCCTTCCTGGAGGACGCCCCCAACCTCGATATCATCCCCGGCGCCATCGCATGGTCGGACTTCCTGGACAACGACGCCAGCCAGATCGACTTTCAGGCCCTGCCGTTCGATCATCCGCTCTATATCCTCTATTCGTCGGGTACCACCGGCGCGCCCAAGTGCATCATTCACACGGCAGGCGGTGCCTTGCTGCAGCATTTCAAGGAGCACCGCCTGCATAACGACCTCGACGCCGAGGATGTCTTCTTCTATTACACCACCTGCGGCTGGATGATGTGGAACTGGCTGGTCTCCGGCCTGGGGTCCGGTGCCACGCTATTGCTCTATGACGGGTCGCCTTTTGCCCCGCACCCCGAAACGTTGTGGCAAATCGCCGGTGAAGAAGGCATCACGATCTTCGGCACCAGCGCCAAATACCTTTCAGCCTGCGAAAAAGAAGGCCTGATGCCTGGCGAACGCGCCGACCTTTCCCGGCTCCGCGCTGTGCTTTCCACCGGCTCCGCGCTCGCCCACGAATCCTTCGACTACGTGTATGCGTCGATCAAGTCCGACCTCATGCTGGCCTCCATCTCCGGCGGCACGGATATCGTGTCGTGCTTTGCGCTGGGCTGCCCGATAAAGCCGGTCTATCGTGGCGAGCTCCAGTGCCGCGGGCTGGGAATGGCGGTCGAGATATACGACGAGCAAGGGCAGAGCATCACGCACGGCAAGGGCGAGCTCGTCTGCACGCGCCCCTTCCCCTGCATGCCCATCGGATTCTGGAACGATCCAGGCGACGAGCGCTACCGAGAGGCCTATTTTTCCACCTTCCCCGGCGTCTGGGCCCACGGTGACTACGCCGAGCTGACCTCGCACGGCGGCGTGATCATCCATGGCCGGTCCGACTCGGTGCTCAACCCGGGCGGTGTACGCATCGGCACCGCCGAGATCTATCGCCAGGTGGAAAAGGTCGACGGAGTCCTGGAATCCCTGTGCATCGGTCAAGCATGGCAAAACGACATCCGTGTGGTGCTTTTCGTGCGCATGCGTCCCGGTGTCACGCTCGACGATGCCAAGCGCGATGAAATCCGCCGCATGGTGCGTCTGCATACCACGCCACGCCATGTGCCCGCCAAGATCATTGCCGTGGACGACATCCCGCGCACCTTGTCGGGCAAGATCGTCGAGGTCGCGGTACGCAACGTCGTGCATGGCGAGCCCGTCAAGAACCAGGACGCGCTGGCCAACCCCGAGGCACTCAAGCTGTTTGCCAACCTGCCGGCACTGGCCGAGTGAGCGTACCGGCAGCCACCTTGGGGGTGAGACTGGGCAGGCGGTACACGATCCAGTAGCATGATCGCCAAGTCATTGAAGGAGAACGGCATGGCGACCCTCAAGGGGCTGGTAAGCGTGCTGTTGCTGATCGTCAATACGCTCTTCTGGGGCGTGCCGCTGTACTTGCTCACGCTCCTCAAGCTGGTCACCCCGACCCGCCGCTGGCGCCTGCGCGTGCTGGCCGGCCTCAATGCCATTGCGCTGGCGTGGATCGCGACCAACAACTGGTGGATTCGTCACTGGATCAAGCCACGCATCAGCGCCCAGTTGCCCGATGGCCTCTCGCCACGGCAATGGTGGCTGGTCATCGCCAATCACCAGAGCTGGACGGACATCTTCGTCATGCAATACCTGCTGCATGGACGCACGCCGATGCCCAAGTTCTTCCTCAAGCGCGAACTGATCTTCATCCCCGTCATCGGCCTGGCCTGGTGGGCGCTGGAGTTTCCGTTCATGCGCCGCTACACGCGGCAAAAACTCGCCGAACGCCCTCAACTGGCGGAACGGGACCGGCGCGCGACCCAACGCATGTGCGAGCGGGCAAGGGAAATGCCCATGGCAATTTACAATTTCGTCGAAGGCACGCGTTTCACTCCGGCCAAGCGAGACCGCCAAGCAAGCCCCTTTCAGCACCTGTTACGCCCCAAGGCCGGCGGAACCGCACAAGTCCTCGGCCTGCTGGGAGACCGCTTGAGCGGCATAATCGACGTGACGCTTCATTACCGGTCTCCCCGCCCCAACTTCTGGCACTTCCTGTGTGGCCGCAACGACAGCGTTCACATGGAAGCACGCCTGCTCGCCGTACCAGCCTGGATGGTTTCGGGCGACTATCATCTGGATCCGCACTACAAGGAACGCTTCCATTCATGGCTGAACGCGCTATGGCAAGAGAAGGATCGTGCGCTCGCCTCGTCCCCCTTCTCCTCTTCATCTTGATATTGGCAGGTTGCGCGGGAGGACCTGGCGCCGGCGGCTATCGAGGCAACATCGCCGGCAACTGGATTTCCATTCAACGCGGCGACACATTGGGAGAGATCGCCAAACGTGCCGACGTCCCCTTGTTACGTCTGCAGCGCTTCAATCCCGGCGTGGACGCCCGGCGGCTCGCCATCGGACAGCGCATCCTGGTGCCGACGCGACGCGAACGCGCCCCCGGGGGCGGCCCCTACCGGTACCAGGTGCGGCCCGGCGATACCTTCACCAGCATCGCACGCCTCTTCGGCAGCGATCCGCGACGCGTGCAGGCAGCCAACCCCGACACTGCCGCCAATGCCTTGCGCGTTGGTCAACTGATCCAGGTGCCGTTGTCGGGAAGTACGCAGCAAGCCAGCGCGGCGGCACGTCGCTCCTCGTCCGCGGCGGCCGCCAAGCCGGCGACAAGCCGTCGCGAGCTGCCAGACCCCGGCGCCATGCCGGCAAGTGCCAAGGGGTGGCGCTGGCCACTGGATGACTACAAGGTCTCGCGACGCTACGGCACGGACGCGCGTGGCACCCTCCAGCCGATGTTGCTGTCGGCCCCCGGCGACAGCCAAGCCCGTGCTGTCGCCGACGGGACCGTACGTTTTGCCGACAGCATGCGACAGCTGGGACGCGTGGTGATCATTCACCATGCCGACAACATGCAAAGCGTCTACGCCCTCTGCAAGCGACTTCTCGTCAAGGATGGCGATCGCATCTCGCAAGGCTCGCCGGTCTGTGACATCGGCTACCGTCACGACACTGGTCGTTACGACTTGCTGTTCGATGTGCGTCACGGCGGCAAGCCCGTCGATCCTGAACGTGTGCTACGCTGAGTCAAGATACCGGACGTGGCAGCTTCCGTGCCGCTGTCGATGTTTTGCGACATCGAATCATCACGGCAATGACGCATGACTGTCATGACGGTGTACCAGTCTGGCGATGTCTCGATATGACACGGAGGGCGCATCATGCGAGTCGCATTGGTCAGTGAAACCTGGACACCCGAAATCAACGGTGTCGCCCATACGCTGGGGCATCTGGCCCAATACCTCGTCACCCGTGGCGTCGCCCTGCAGCTGGTGCGGCCAAGACCGCAGCAAGGTGGCCGCGAAGGCCGTGCCGAGCGCGACGTGCAGGTCCGCGCGTTTTCCCTGCCGGGCTATGCCGGGGTCTATGTCGGGGCTCCCGATTGGCGGCGCCTGTCGCGTCTCTGGCGCCAGTCGCGTCCCGACGTGGTCTACATCGCCACCGAAGGACCACTTGGCTGGGCAGCGCTGGCAACGGCCCGGCATCTCGCGATCCCCGTCGTCGGTGGCTTTCATACCAATTTCGACCAATACGCCGCCAATTATCATCTGCGCGCCCTCAGCGGTCTCGTCACCGCAGGCCTGCGTTATTTCCACAACCGTTGCCGGCTGACGCTGGTGCCTACCCACGTTCAGGCCGAGCGCCTGCGGCAACGAGGCTTCCACCATGTCGACGTCCTGGGTCGGGGCATCGACGCCGGGCGGTTCTCGCCCTCGTGGCGCGATGCCCAGCTAAGAGCGCGCTGGGGCGCCGACGATCATCGGCCTGTCGCCCTGTATGCCGGACGACTCGCCGCCGAGAAGAATACTCGCCTGCTGGTCCGTGCCATACGCGAGATGCAGCACGTCCAGCCGGACGTGATTCCGGTCCTGGTGGGGGACGGCCCCGAACGGCAGCGTCTCGAACGGCAACTGCCCGACGCCGTTTTCACCGGATTTCTCACCGGCGAGGCCTTGGCGCAACACTACGCCAGTGCCGACATGTTCCTGTTCCCTTCGCACTCGGAGACGTACGGCAATGTCGTTCCCGAAGCCATGGCCAGCGGCCTGCCCGTGGTGGCATTCGACCAGGCGGCCGCCAGCGAACTGATCACGGATGGCTGCGAAGGACGCCTCATCGACGCGACCGCCGACGACAGCTTCGTGCAGGCCGCCGTCGATCTTTGTCTCCAACCGGCCAGCCGCGCCCGCATGGGACGCGCCGCCCGCGAGAAAGTCGCTCATCAAAGCTGGGATCTGATCGGCGAGCGCTTTTTCACCTATCTAACGCTGACGGCTCAGGAAACACAGCATGCGCTCACGACCCCTAGCCATGTTTGATCGGCTCGATACCCTCGAATGGCAGCTTTGCCACCGTATCGCGCTGCTCAGCCATCGACGCCTGGTCCATGGCGTATTCCGGTTCTGCAGCCGGGTCGGTGACTGGCCGGCCTGGGTCGCCCTGGCCCTGCTGCAACCGCTCGTGCATGGCCAGGCGGGATGGCGTCTGACGTTGATCTGGGGCCTGTGTGCCGCGACCGGGGCCACTGTCTATCGTCTTCTCAAGACGCGCCTGTGCCGGGAGCGACCCTATATCACCTTCTCGAGCATTCCCTGCACGATGCCCCCGCTGGACCGCTACAGCTTTCCAAGTGGCCACACCTTGCATGCCGTGATGTTCTGCACGCTGACGGCGGCATCATCTCCCTGGCTGCTCGTGGTGGTCTTGCCGTTGAGCGGACTCATCGCCGCCTCGCGGGTCATTCTCGGCCTGCACTACGTCAGTGACGTCGCCGCCGGCGCCGTGCTGGGATTCGCCATCGCTCAGGCGGGACTGTGGATCGCCATGCGAGGTCAGTGGCTACCCCTTGCCGCTTGATAACGCCCCATCGGCATCTACGCTTTCTTTCTTTTTTCCTTCCTTGCTGTTTGGCATGAAAAAAACCTCGAGGCTTGCTCGAGGTTTCAAAGATGTCTAGATAACGGTATAACACCTGGTCTGCGTGGCGAATGCTACCCGCGATAATAGTTGGCAGGCACGAAGGGCATGCGGGTCACCCGCATCGGCAGGCGCTTGCCGCGTACGTCCGCGTACAGCGTCGTCTCCACGCCGGCCCACTCGACATCCACGTAGGCCATGGCCACGGGCTTGCCCAGCGTCGGCCCGAAGCTGCCGGAGGTCATTTGGCCGACATGTCGATCGGCGTCGTCGTAGAGTCGGGTGCCTTCGCGCACGGGGGCCCGGCCCTCGCCCACCAGGCCGACACGCTTGCGCACGATGCGCTTAGTGTCGATCTGCGGCAGGATGACGTCCGCGCCCGGGAATCCGCCTTCGCGCTCCCCCCCAATGCGGCGCACCTTGCCCACGGCCCAGATCAAGCTGGCCTCCGCCGGTGTGGTATGTGCATCCAGATCATGGCCATACAGGCAAAGCCCCGCTTCCAGCCGCAACGAATCGCGTGCACCGAGACCGATCGGCTCGACCTCGGGCTGCTCCACGAGCCACCGGGCCAATGTCTCGGCCGCGTCCCTGGGCACCGAAATTTCGAAACCGTCTTCGCCAGTATAGCCACTGCGACTGATCCATAGCGTGGTACCCAGGGCATCGAACTGCCCGTGGCGCATGAAGACCAGATCGCATGCCTCGGGGCACAGGCGCGCCATGACATCCTTGGCTTGCGGCCCCTGCAATGCCAGAAGCGAACGATCGAGCACTTCAACCTGGTGCGCGGCATCGAGGCCGGTGCGCAGATGCGTCACGTCCTGGTCCTTGCAGGCCGCGTTGACCACCACATAAAGGTCGTCGCCTCGATTGACGATCATCAGGTCATCGAGAATGCCGCCTTCGTTGCCGGTGAAGAGCGCATAACGCTGCATGCCCGCCGGCAAGTCGACGATATCCGCCGGCACCAGCGTCTCGATGGCCTGCGCCGGCGTCGGTCCCGAAATCAAGAGCTGCCCCATGTGCGAGACATCGAACAGGCCGCACGCATTGCGGGTGTGCTCATGCTCTTTCTTGACGCCAAGCGCATACTGCACCGGCATGCTGTAGCCGGCGAAAGGCACCATCTTGGCGCCGAGAGAGAGATGCAAGTCATGCAGCGGTGTCTGGTGCAGATCGTCGTCCATGGTCGCTTCCTCGCAAAGGTACATGCCGGGAGCGGCTGGACCGCTCCCGGCTTGGGTTCAGTGCTTGTCGTTGAGATCTTCGCCCGGCAGGACGGTCTTGCCCTCGAAGTGATCACGCGTGAGCTTGAAGACCACCGGCGACAGAAGAGCCAATGCAATCAGGTTGGGGATCGCCATCATGGCATTGAAGACACTGGCCATCAGCCATACGAAGTCCAGCGGCGCGACGGCCCCGACGAGGATCGCCAGGATATAGACCACCCGATAGACCTTGATCGATGCGACACCGAACAGGTATTCGAAGCATTTTTCGCCATAGAAGGCCCAGCCGAGAATGGTCGTGAAGGCAAAGACCGCCAGTGCAAAGGACACGACATACTGGCCGATTCCCGGAAGCGCGCCATCGAAGGCCATGGCGGTCAATGCAGCGCCGGTTTCGCCCGATGTCCACTCGGCGCTGGTCAAGATCGCCAATGCGGTGACCGAGCACACGATGATGGTATCGATGAAGGTTCCCAGCATCGCCACCAGCCCCTGGCGCACCGGGTTCTTGGTCTGTGCCGCGGCATGGGCGATGGGCGCACTCCCCAGCCCCGCTTCATTGGAAAACACGCCCCTCGCCACGCCATACTGAATGGCCTTGGCCACGGCAGCCCCGGCGAAGCCGCCGGCGGCGGATACCGGCGTGAAGGCATGACCGAAGATCAGCCCCAGCGCTGCCCCGACCTGATCGATATTGATGAACAGCACCAGCAGACCACAGACGATGTAGGCGATCGCCATGAAGGGCACCAGCTTGCCCGCCACCTTGGCAATGCGCTTGATCCCGCCGAGAATCACGGCACCGGCCAGCAGCATGATGATCACACCGGTCAGCCAGTGCGGCATGCCCAGTGACTCGCTGAGTCCATCGGCGACCGAATTGGACTGCACGGTATTGCCGATGCCGAAGGCGGCCACCGCACCGAAAAAGGCGAACAGGGCCCCTAGCCAAGCCCACTTCTTGCCCAGCCCATTGCGAATGTAATACATGGGCCCGCCAACGTGATCGCCGGCCGCATCGACTTCACGATAGCGGACGGCCAGCACCGCCTCGGCAAACTTGGTCGCCATGCCGACCAGCGCGGTGATCCACATCCAGAACACGGCGCCCGGCCCCCCCAGGAAGATGGCCGTCGCCACCCCGGCGATGTTGCCGGTACCGACGGTGGCCGATAGCGACGTCATCAGCGCATTGAAGGGAGAGATTTCCCCTTCGTCTTCATCCCCTTTCTCGGCCTGACGCCCTTTCCAGAGCAGCCTGAAGCCTGCGCCCAGCTTGCGAATGGGCAACAGCTTGAGACCCAGCTGGAGATAGACCCCCACACCGAGCAAAAGGACAAGCATCAAGGGGCCCCATACGACATCGTTGATGGCGCTGAATATTGCGTTGAGTGTTTCCACGAGATGTCCTCCCAGACATTTGTTGTTATCAGCACGAGATGCACTGCCGTCGGCGTAACATCAAGAAGATAAACGCCAAAACCCTGTCGACTTTAGCGGACTGCCTCACCTGCGCTCCACACCTGCATCGTGAAATCGCGTAATCGGCCGCATGGCAGGCAAAAAACGCCGCCAGCCGGCGTGGAGGTCGGCAAGAACCAGGTTTCTTATCCGAAACAGAGGCTAATCGCTGTCCCGAGGATTGGCAACCGCACGACCGACGGCGCGCCGGATTGCCCCCCGGCATGCACACCATGACGCGGGCCTTGCCGCGGCGGACGAGCGCCCTCGCCTGCGTGCGGAGGGGGTACTGTCTTGGCGTCGCGGGGATCTCCCGGTATCGTGCGGTTTTTTGCTGGACGCTGGGTCGCGTTCTGTCCACCCTTACAAGGCGGTCGAGCCGAACGGCACATGGAAATGCAAGATGACGATGCCAAGGACACGTCAATCATGCATAATGCCCTTCATATATTCCCCGATTCAGAAAACCTTTTCGTATAGGAAAAACGCGATGAGTCACATTCCCGCCAATCTCCGCTATACCGACAGCCATGAATGGGTCCTCGACAACGGTGACGGCACGGTCACGATCGGCATTACCGATCATGCCCAGGAAGCGCTGGGCGACGTCGTCTTCGTCGAACTGCCCGAAACCGGACGCGAACTCGATGCCGGCGAAGAGTTCGGCGTGATCGAATCCGTCAAGGCGGCCTCCGATCTGTACCTGCCGCTGAGTGGCGAGATCGTTGCCGTCAACGAGTCCCTCGAAGACGCTCCCGAAACCGTCAACGACAATCCCTACGAAGACGGCTGGATCATCAAGCTCAAGCTCGCCGAACCCGAGGCGCTCGAATCGCTGCTCGATGCCACCGCATACGACGCACTCGTCAGCGCCGAAGAAGACTGACGCCCCTCGCGTGATGCATTGAGTTCTGTCTTGAGGCGGCGGCATGCCGTTGGGTGCCGCCGTCTGGTGTCGAAATCGGGCTCGACCGCCCGCTACTGTTTGGGTGTTGCATGGCAAACGACAAGCGCAGCCTGGCCGAACTGGCCAACCACGATGATTTCCTGACGCGTCACAATGGCCCCGACGAGGGCGATGTGCAGCAGATGCTGGAGACGCTGGGACTTCCCGATATCGAATCGCTGATGACCAGCACGATCCCCGGCGACATTCGTCTGGCACGTGAGTTGGCTCTGGAAGAGCCGCGCGGCGAAGCCGAAGCCCTGGATTATCTCAAGCGTCTGGCACGCCAGAACAAGACCTTCAAGAATTATATCGGGCAAGGCTACTATCCCACCTACATGCCAGCGGTGATCCAGCGCAACGTGCTGGAGAATCCCGGCTGGTACACGGCCTACACGCCCTATCAGCCCGAAATCGCGCAGGGCCGCCTGGAGGGGTTGCTCAACTTCCAGCAGGTCGTCATGGACTTGACCGGCATGCCGATCGCCAACGCTTCGCTGCTCGACGAGGCGACAGCCGCCGCCGAGGCCATGGCGCTGTGCCGGCGAGCCAACAAGAAGGTCAAGTCGTCGTGCTTTTTCGTGGCCGACGATGTCTTGCCTCAAACCCTCGATGTATTGCGTACCCGGGCTGCCTATTTCGGCTTCGAGCTCGTCGTCGCGCCGGCGGAAACCCTTCCCGAGCACGAGGTGTTTGGCGCGCTGCTGCAGTATCCCGGCGCCACCGGCGAGGTTCGCGACCTCGCGCCGCTGCTCGAGCAGGCCAAGGAGCGACGCGTGATGACCTGCGTCGCGGCCGACCTGATGAGCCTGGTCCTGCTGAAGGAGCCCGGCGCGCTCGGTGCCGACATCGTCGTGGGGAGTTCCCAGCGTTTCGGTGTCCCCATGGGCTACGGCGGGCCGCACGCCGCCTTCTTCGCCGCCAGCGACGCACTCAAGCGCTCGCTGCCCGGGCGCATCATCGGGGTCTCCAAGGACGCTCGCGGTCAACGCGCCCTGCGCATGGCCATGCAAACCCGCGAGCAGCACATCCGCCGTGAAAAGGCGACGTCCAACATTTGTACCGCCCAGGCGTTACTGGCCAACATCGCCGGTTTTTACGCGGTGTACCACGGCGCCGACGGCTTGCGCACCATTGCCAGCCGCATTCATCGCCTGACCACCCTGCTGGCCGAGGGGCTCAAGCAGCACGGTGTCACACTCGCTCACGACAGCTGGTTCGATACGCTGACCCTCAAGGGGCTCGATCACGGCCAGGTGCATGGCCGCAGCATGGCGCATGAGATCAACCTGCGCTACGACGCCGCCGGCACGATCGGGGTCAGCCTCGACGAGACCACCACGGCCGCCGACGTGGTCACGCTGTTCGACGTCCTGCTGGGCGACGAGCACGGCCTGTCGGTGAGCGAACTCGACCGCCACGTCCGCGAGACAGGCACGACCGGCATTCCGTCGCATCTCGGTCGCGAGAGCGATTTCCTCACCCACCCCACCTTCCATCGCTATCGTAGCGAAACCGAGATGCTGCGCTATTTGAAGCGCCTCGAGAACAAGGACCTCTCCCTCACCCATGCCATGATCCCGCTGGGGTCATGCACCATGAAGCTCAACGCCACCAGCGAAATGGTGCCGATCAGCTGGCCGGAGTTCGCCAACATCCATCCCTTCGCGCCCCACGACCAGGTGGCCGGCTACAAGCAGATGATCGACGAGCTGTCGGCCTTTCTGGTCGAAATCACCGGCTACGACAGCATTTCCATGCAGCCCAACTCCGGAGCGCAGGGCGAGTACGCGGGCCTGGTCGCCATTCGGCGCTACCAGAAAGCCCAGGGCCAGGGCCATCGCGACATCTGTCTGATTCCCAGTTCGGCGCATGGGACCAACCCCGCCTCGGCGGCCATGGCGCAAATGAAGGTGGTGGTCGTCGACTGTGACGACGAAGGCAATATCGATCTCGAGGATTTGCGTGGCAAGGCCGAGAAGCACAGCGAATCGCTCTCGGCGATCATGCTGACCTACCCCTCGACGCATGGCGTATTCGAGGAAAGCGTGCGCGAGGCCTGCCGGATCGTGCACGATCACGGCGGTCAGGTGTACATCGACGGCGCCAACATGAACGCCCAGGTCGGCCTTTGCCGCCCCGGCGATTTCGGTGGCGACGTCTCGCATCTCAATCTGCACAAGACCTTCTGCATCCCGCATGGCGGCGGCGGCCCCGGCATGGGACCGATTGGCGTCAAGGCGCATCTGGCGCCCTTCGTGCCCAACCACGTGGTCACGCCGCTTCCAGGCGTCGACGAAAAGGCCGGCGCGGTCGCCGCGACTGCCTACGGTTCCGCGTCGATCCTCCCGATCTCCTGGGCCTACATCAAGATGATGGGTGGACGCGGCATGAAGCGCGCCACCCAGCTGGCGATCCTCAATGCCAACTACATCGCCAAGCGGCTCGAGGGGCATTACCCGGTGCTCTACAAGGGCCGCAACGGCACCGTCGCGCATGAATGCATACTGGACATCCGCCCGCTCAAGGCCGCGTCCGCGATCAGCGAGGAAGACATCGCCAAGCGCTTGATGGATTACGGCTTTCATGCCCCGACGATGTCATTCCCGGTCGCCGGCACCCTGATGGTCGAGCCGACCGAGTCGGAGTCGCGTTACGAGATCGACCGCTTCTGCGACGCCATGATCGCCATCCGCGAGGAAATCCAGCGTATCGAAACCGGCGAATGGCCCGCGGACAACAACCCTCTGGTCATGGCACCGCACACCCAGGCGGACTTGATGGAAGCCGACTGGGAACGGCCCTACTCGCGCGAACTCGGTGCCTTCCCCACCGAAGCCACCAAGGCCGCCAAGTACTGGCCGGCGGTCAACCGCGTCGACAACGTCTACGGCGATCGCAACCTCATCTGCACCTGCCCGCCGATCGACGCCTATCGCGACGACGTCTGAACGTTTCGGCAGGACCGACGAAAAACCCCGGGCGGCAAGGCCCGGGGTTCAGCGAAGACGAAGACTACGCTTTAGGCATGATCGTTCCGGTCAGGCCTCGTCCTCGAGCGGCGGCGCTTCGGCATAGCCGTACAGGACGTTGCGACGCTGCAGGCGAAACTCGCCCAGCAGCTGCTGGTAGCGACGCGGCATCTCGACGCCGCGCTTGGTGACGACATACAGCGTCTCGTAGACCGGCTCCGCCAAGGGCAGCTCCTTGACCTGACGCTGCCAGGGCGAGGTTTCCATCACGCTCCGGGGTACCACGGTAAAGCCCAGCCCTCGTGCCACTGCATCCAGTACCATGCTGACTTCGTTGGAGAAGCCCTGCTGGGGAAAGTGGCTCATCGAGCGAAACTCGCCCGCGAAATTGCGCCTGAGCAACGAACTGGCGTTATTGATGCCGTCCGAATAGTTCATGAAACCGAGCGCCATGAGTTCGCTGATCGTGGTGCCCGTGAAGTCGGCGGGCACCAGCAGGCAAAGCGGCTCCTGATGCCAGGGTTCGAAATCCAGGTCGGGATGCTTGGTCACGTCCGTGACGATGCCGACATCGAAGCGTCCGGCCAATACGGCGTCGACGATCTCCGCGTTGAAGGCGAAATCGTAGGTCACCGTCAATCCCGGGTGCATCTGCTGGTAGCCCAGGATGAACGGATAGAACATCAGTCCCACGCTGCTCGGCGACGCAACGCGGCATTCGCCCGTGTCCGGCGAATCGTTGTCCAGGGAATGCCGAAACTGCTCATGCTCGGCGAACAGCTTGACCGCATAGTCATAGGCACGGCGTCCGGTTTCCGTGAGCGTGAAGCGACGGCCATGACGATACAGCAATGACTTGTCGAGGTAGCGTTCGAGCTTGCGAATGTGCTGGCTGACGCCAGGCTGGGTCATTTCCAGCTTGCGTGCGGTGTGCGTGAAGCTACCCGTCTCGACAAGCGTGATGAAGGTGCGAAAGTATTGCGCGTTGAACATGAACTGAGGGTCCACCGGCTGGCGTATCGGGGCGGCTGCATCTATGCCGAAGCCTGCTGACGCACGACCGTTGTAACGGTTAGCACGGCCATAACCGTGGCTTCGAGGGCATTAGCGGGAGGGATTATAGCAAATTATGCTGCGCCTCACATCGCTGCGCGTCCGAAGGTCGCATGATAGCATCAAGACATGATTCAGTGCCTGGCCGGCCCGGTGCCGATCGTGCACCGAGCCGTTCCTTCGGCACCATGCCGCCACAAGGATGCGTCAATGCCCCAAAAGCTTTCCACCATCATTTCTCCCGAGGGGAGCCTCGAAGTCCTCTCCCAGCAGGAAGTCAATCGTCTGCGCGACACCTCGGCCAACGGCCTGCACGATCTCTTGAGACGCTGCTCGCTGGCGGTCCTCAACTGCGGTACGCCCACCGACGACAGTCGCGCCCTGATGCAGACGCACCACGACTTCGAGATAGAGGTATTGCAGCAGGACCGCGGCATCCGCCTCAAGCTCGACAACGCGCCGCATAGCGCTTTCGTGGATGGACAGATGATCCGCGGTATCCGCGAGCACCTCTCCGCGGTGCTGCGCGACATCGTCTACGTGCACAATGAAATCCAGCATTACCCCAAGTTCGACCTGAAACGCGGCGACGGCATCACCAACGCCGTCTTTCATATCCTGCGTAACGCGGGCACCTTGAAGTCCTCGCGCGAACCCAGTCTCGTGGTGTGCTGGGGCGGCCACTCCATTACCCGCGAGGAATACGACTACAGCAAGGACGTGGGCTATCATCTCGGTCTGCGCGACCTGGACATCTGCACGGGATGCGGCCCCGGTGCCATGAAGGGCCCCATGAAAGGCGCCAATGTCGCCCATGCCAAGCAACGCCGCCATGACGGCCGCTACCTGGGGATCTCCGAGCCCGGCATCATCGCGGCCGAATCGCCCAATCCAATCGTCAACGAACTGGTCATCATGCCCGATATCGAGAAACGCCTCGAGGCCTTCGTGCGTGTCGGGCACGGCATCGTCATCTTTCCCGGTGGCGTGGGCACGGCCGAGGAAATTCTGTACCTGCTGGGCATTCTCCTGCACCCGGACAACGCCGACATTCCCTTCCCCATCGTCTTCACCGGGCCACGCGACAGCGCCGACTATTTCAAGCGCATCGACGAGTTCCTGGCCTTTACGCTGGGCGAACGCGCTCGGGAACGCTATCGCATCATCATCGACGACCCTGCCGAGGTGGGACGCGCCATGCGGCGCGGCGTGGATGATGTGGGCACTTTCCGCCGCACCCACAGCGATGCCTTCTATTTCAACTGGCGTCTCAATGTCGACACCGGCTTCCAGCTTCCCTTCGAGCCCACGCACGAAAGCATGGCGCAACTCGCCCTGCACCGCGAGCAGCCGGTCCACGAGCTCGCGGCCAACCTGCGCCGGGCGTTTTCCGGCATCGTCGCCGGCAACGTCAAGGAAGAAGGCATTCGTGCCATCGAACAACACGGTCCCTTCCGGCTACATGCCGAACCGGACATGATGGCGCGACTGGATGATCTGCTCACATCGTTCGTGGCACAGGGACGCATGAAGCTGCCGGGCAGCGAGTACGTTCCCTGCTACACGCTTGGCTGACATGCTTGTCGCTTGCCCGTGGCTGCGCGGATCGACGGACCGATAGGCGTGGCTTATGGAAGTGATCGCCTCTTGCAATTGTTAAAATGCTAACAGCCTTCTAGACTGCAACGCGTACGCGAGCCCCCGGGCTCGCGTCTTCGTTTCATCCATTGCCTGTCTGCCAAGGAGAGCACCGCATGGCATCACTCTTCGAACCGTTCGACCTGAATGGCACACGCCTGAACAACCGTATCGTCATGGCGCCGATGACCCGTTCACGCGCCGCGGAAGACGTCCCCAACGAACTGGGTGCCCTCTATTATCGGCAGCGTGCGAGCGCCGGCCTGATCATTTCCGAAGGCACGCCCATTTCACGGCAGGGACAAGGCTACCTGTACAACCCCGGCATCTTCGGGCCCGATCAGATAGCGGGGTGGGCCAAGGCGACGCGCGCCGTTCATGAGCGCGGCGGCGTGTTCTTCGCGCAGATCTGGCATGTGGGCCGCGTATCGCATACCTCGGTTCAGGTGGCCGGGGCCGCGCCGGTCGGCCCCAGCGACAAGCAAGGCGGCATGGCCTTCGGTTACAACGAAAATGGCCAGCCGGACATGCTCGAGGCAAGCCGACCGAGGCGCCTCGCAACCCATGAAGTGCGCGACATCGTGCGCGATTTCGCCCAGGCCGCCGTCAACTCGCGCGAGGCCGGCTTCGATGGCGTCGAGATTCATGGCGCCAATGGCTATCTTTTCGAGCAGTTCCTCAATCCCGGCGTCAACGATCGCGATGACGAGTATGGCGGTTCGCGCGAGAATCGCTGTCGCCTGCTGATCGAAGTCGTCGATGAAGTCAGCAAGATGATCGGCGCACGGCGCGTCGGGGTTCGCCTGTCGCCCTTCGGCACCCTGTTCGACATGCCAGAATACGAGGACAACGGCGAGACCTACCTGTACCTGGCACGCGAATTCAACAAGCGCGGGCTCGCCTATGTCCACCTCCACGACCAGGGCGGTCAAGGCATGCCGCCCATGCCCCGCGACTATCTACGCCAGTTCCGCGATGTCTACCAGGGGACCTTGCTGCTGGCCGGCAACCTCGACCAGGCCGAGGCCGAAAAGCTGGTGGACGAAGGCACCATCGACCTGCCGGTCTTCGGTCGTTATTTCACCTCGAATCCTGACCTGGTCGAGCGGATGCAGAACGGCTGGCCGCTGGCCGATTTCGATCCGAACACCTTCTACGGGGGCGACGCCCGAGGCTACGTGGACTTCCCCACCTACCCCGAGGAGCAGGCACGCCTCGAACGCGAAAGAATGATCCAGGAATCGTCTTCCTGAGGGCGAGACTGCCCTGCAGCATGAAAAGGCCCCGATCCTGGGATCGGGGCCTTCATCGTTCGAGGTGCTTCGAGGTGCGCGACCTGAAAGGATCACCGCACCGGCTCAACGGCGGGCATGCCATCCCGTCATGAGTGCATGCAGCAACAAGCCGGCCGTGGCACCGTGCGAAACGACGGTCGCCCAGCCCGCAGCCGTGCTCGCCAGCACATGATGCCACCCCGCCAGCAGCAGGCACCCGATGCCGAACGCCACGCCAAGCCGCTTGAGCAGTCCGGGCAGCAATCGGCGTTGCGCCGTCGTCATCCGCCGCCAGTAGGCAATGCTGACCACGGCAAGGCCACCGGCAATCAGCGCCAGCATGGCGATATGGGTGTCGTACCCTCCCAGCTGATAGCGAGGCCAGGACAGCAGCACCAATAGCAGCAGTCCGATCATGACGCTCAACCGGGCCGCCGAGGGGGAGCCCTCCGTGTCACGCATCAGGCAACCTTCAACCCTTGCTCTTCGATCCATGCCTCGACCCAGGGAATCGCGGCATCGTCCGCCATGAAGGTTTCCATGGCATCGATCTCCAGGCGCTCCCCGAGGCGCTCCGCGCCCAGCTCGTCGAGCAAGGCATCCAGTGCACGGCCGGCACCGCAGAACGTATCGCCATAGGAACTGTCGCCCAAGGCGATCAGGCCATAGCGCCAGTTCGCCAGTGCCGGCGGCGCTTCGCGAAGGTCGCGTGCGAAAGGCACGAAATTGCCGGGAAAATCGCCGCTACCGGTGGTGGAAACGCAAAACAGGGCCAGATCGGGCAAGGGATCGAGATCGGCGAGACTGGGTTGCTCGACGATCGTCACGTCATAGCCCGCTTGCTCGAAGAGCGGTGTGACCTGCTCGGCGACGTCCAGGGCACCTCCATACATGGTGCCTACGAAAATTTTGAGACTTGGCATGCAGTCGTCGACTTACTCGTGAAATATTCGTCGTGAAAAGGTGCACCGCGTCAGTGACATGGGACACGGCGCCAGCGTCTATTCGCCGGGATGAGCGGCATCGGCGCACCCGAGTGGGCGCGCACATCTATCGAAACGACCGGGGCCATCGGCCCCGGCGTTGTCCATGGGTACGCAAGCTGACGAGACGTCAGTGCACGACCTTCGACTCGTCGAAATCCTCGACGCGTGCCTTGAGCTTCTGACCGGGACGGAACGTCACCACGCGGCGTGCGGAAATGGGAATTTCCTCGCCGGTCTTCGGGTTGCGTCCCGGGCGTTCGCGTTTGTCGCGCAAGTCGAAATTGCCGAAGCCCGACAATTTGACCTGCTCGTTCTCGCGCAGGCAGCTGCGAATCTCTTCGAAGAAGGCCTCGACCATCGACTTGGCTTCGCGCTTGGAAAAGCCCAGCTCAGCATGCAGATGTTCGGCCAAATCCGCTTTGGTCAGCGCACCCATGCTCTCATCCTCGTAACGGCTGATGGGATTAACTCCTCAGGACCGCCGCGAAGCGTGATTTCGCTTCGCCGACGATGGCATCGACTAACTGATTGATTTCATCGTCATTCAGCGTGCGCGAAGGATGCTGCCAGGTCAAGCCCAGGGCGAGACTCTTGTGGCCTTTTTCGATCCCTTCCCCCTGATAGACATCGAAAAGCCGCAGGTCGACCAGCCACTCGCCCGCCTGGTCACGCATGGCATCCATCAAAGCCATGACCGGCACGTCGTCCTTCACGACCAACGCCAGGTCGCGCCGCACCTCGGGATGCCGCGACAGCGGCTCGAACGCCGGCAAGAGGCCCTGAGTCGCCGCCTCCAGCTCGAGCTCGAACACGAAGGCACCGGTCTTGAGGCCCAGCTCGGCCCGCACGCCGGGGTGCAAGGCACCGACCCACCCCACCGGGCGCCCATCGCAGATGATCCGCGCCGTCTGGCCGGGATGCAGCCCGGGATGCTCGCCGGCCTCGAAACGCCACGCGTCGGGACGATGCGTCAAGGCCAGCAGGCTCTCCAGGTCGCCCTTGAGGTCGAAGAAGTCGACACGCTCGCGCGTGGCCGACCAGCCTTCGGGATGCCGTGGCCCGCAGATGATGCCACCGAGCATCGATACCTGCTCGAGGTCATCCAGCTCACCGCGAAACACCAGCCCGGTCTCGAACAGGCGCACCCGGGGCTGTTGCCGGTTGAGGTTGTGCATCATGGCCTTGACCAGTCCCGGCAGCAGACTCGCGCGCATGACCGACATGTCCGCCGAGATGGGGTTGGCCAGGGCCGGTGCGATCGCCCCCGGCGTCAGCGTTTCCTGCAGCTCGGGCGCGACGAAACTGTAGGTGATGGCTTCCTGGTAGCCACGCGCCACGAGATGGCGACGCAAGCGCGACAGAGGCTGACGCGTCTCGTCGGCGGCGCTGAGTTTCAGACGCGCGGCGGGACGGCGCACCGGGATCCGGTCATAGCCGTGAATGCGCGCCAGCTCCTCGATGAGGTCTTCCTCGAGGGCAATGTCGAAACGCCAGCTGGGCACCTTGACGCGCCAGCCTTCGGCAACGACGTCGACGTGCATGCCCAACCGCGACAGGATGTCGACGACATCGTCATCGGCGATGACCAGAGACAGACACTGATCGAGGCGCGCCCGACGCAAGGTCACGCTGCAGCCCAGCGGCAGGTGATCGGGGCTGGCCACTTCCGTGACCGGACCGGGTTCACCGCCGACGATCTCCAGCAGCAACTGCGTCGCGCGCTCGAGCGCCACCTGCGTCAACTGAGGGTCGACGCCACGCTCGAAACGGTGAGACGCATCGGTGTGCAATCCATAAGAGCGCGCCTGCCCCGCCACGGCCAGCGGCGAGAAGAAAGCCGATTCCAGAAAGATATCCTGCGTGTTCGCATTGACGCCGGACGCCTCGCCTCCCATGACACCGGCGATCGCCAGCGGCCGATGCGCGTCGGCGATGATCAGGGTGCCGTCCCGCAGCGCGATATCCTGCCCATCAAGCAGCGTCAGACGCTCGTCGCCCCGGGCTTCGCGCACCACGATGCCATCCTGCAGGCGTGCCAGGTCGAAGGCATGCATCGGCTGGCCGAGCTCGAGCATCACGTAATTGGTGACATCGACGATCGGGTCGATGGCGCGAATGCCGCTGCGCCGCAGGCGCTCGGTCATCCACAGCGGCGTTTCCGCCGCGAGATCGACACCGCGAATCACCCGGCCCGCATAGCGGGGGCACTGAGCGGGGGCCTCGACGCGCACCGGAAACGTTTCCTGATTCTTCGGCGTCACGACACTGATCTCGGGCTCGTTCAGCGGAAGGCGGCTCAATACGCCGACCTCGCGCGCCATCCCCTTGAGGCTCAGGCAGTCGCCGCGATTGGGGGTCAGGTCGACTTCGATGGCATGGTCGTCCAATGCCAGCCAGTCACGCAGGCCGTCCCCCACCGGCGCCGTCGGCGGCAGCACCCAGATACCGTCCGACGTGCCTTCCTCCAGCTCCAGCTCGGAAGCCGAGCAGATCATGCCTCGCGACTCCACGCCACGCAGCTTGGCCTTCTTGATCTTGAAATCGCCGGGCAGCGTGGCATTCACGCGCGCGAACGGCACTTTCTGCCCCACCGCGACATTGGGCGCGCCGCACACCACCTGAACGGGTTCGTCGCCGCCGTCATCGACATGGCAGACGTTGAGCTTGTCGGCACTGGGATGCGGCTGCTTGTCGACGACCTCGGCGATGACCACGCCGTCGAAGGCGCCCGCCACCGGCGCGATCGCGTCGACTTCCAGCCCTGCCATCGTGATGTGATCGGCCAGCGCCTGCGTGGTCCAGTCGGGCGAGACCCAATGGCGCAGCCATGTTTCGGAAAATTTCATGTTACTTCCTGTGTCCGTGGTCGCAGATCAGCCGAATTGGCGCAAGAAGCGCAAGTCGTTTTCGAAAAACAGCCGCAGGTCATTGACGCCGTAGCGCAGCATCGTCAACCGCTCCGCGCCCATGCCGAACGCGAACCCGGTGTAACGCTCGGCATCGATGCCCGAGTGACGAAAGACCTCGGGGTGTACCATTCCGCACCCCATGACTTCCAACCAGCCGCTGTGCGAACACACACGACAGCCATCGCCTCCGCACATGACGCACTGGATATCGACCTCGGCGGAGGGCTCGGTAAACGGGAAATAGGAAGGACGGAAGCGCACGGAAAGCGACTCCCGCTCGAAGAACGCCTTGAGAAAATCCTCGATCGTGCCCTTCAAGTCGGCAAAGCTCACGTCCTCGTCGACCAGCAGGCCTTCCACCTGGTGGAACATCGGCGTGTGCGTGAGATCCGAGTCGCTGCGATAGACCCGCCCCGGGCAGACGATGCGTATCGGCGGCGCCTGCTCCTTCATGGTCCGCACCTGCACCGGCGAGGTATGCGTGCGCAGCAATCGTGACGCATCGAAATAGAACGTATCCGCCATGCCCCGTGCGGGATGGTGGGCCGGAATATTGAGCGCCTCGAAGTTGTGATAGTCGTCTTCAAGCTCGGGCCCCACGGCCACGTCGAAGCCGATATGCGCGAACAGGGACTCGATGCGCTCGAGCGTGCGGGTCACGGGATGCAAGCCCCCCGTGGGCTCACCGCGCCCGGGCAGCGTCACGTCGATGCGCTCCTGGGCCAGGCGTGCATTCAATTCGGCGTCCTGCAGATGCTTCTTGCGTGCCTCGAGCTCGTCCGACAGCACTTGCTTGGCATCATTGATCTGCTCGCCGGCCTTGGGACGCTCTTCCGCCGGCAGTTTGCCGAGCCCCTTGAGAAGAGCGGTAATCTCACCTTTCTTGCCCAGATAGCGCACCCGAACCTCGTCGAGTGACTGGACATCCTCCGCGCTCTCGATGGCGGCGCGAGCCTCGGCGACCAGTTGTGGGAGATGGTCCATCCGTCTAGCTCCGATGCTAAGTGCCCGTGGTGAACCACCGCTCGTCGGGCAATGGTCCAGACAAAAAAACAGGGGAAGAGCGGCTGCTCTCCCCCTGCGGCTTCATGCGCATGATGAAACACTCAAGATGAGCGTCCCACCCGCCCGTTACTGAGCAGCCTTGGCCTTGTCGACGATCGCGGCAAAGGCAGCCTTTTCATGGACGGCGAGATCGGCCAGAACCTTGCGGTCGATCTCGATGCCGGACTTCTTCAGGCCGGCGATGAAGCGGCTATAGGACAGACCGTTGGCGCGTGACGCCGCGTTGATACGCGTGATCCACAACGCACGGAACTGACGCTTGCGCTGACGACGGTCACGATAGGCATACTGACCTGCCTTGATGACCGCCTGCTTGGCAACGCGGAAAACGCGAGACCGGGCACCGTAATACCCTTTGGCCTGCTTGAGAATCTTCTTGTGTCGACGACGAGCGACGACACCACGCTTGACACGAGTCATGGCTTACTCCTGACGTTTGAAAAATCGACTACCGATACTGTCCATGCCAGCACTGTTCATACAAACACTGTGCATGAAAGTACTTAGAAGGAAAGTACTTAGAGGTTCGGCAACATGCGCTGGATCAACTGCTTGTCGGCATCGTGAATCTGCTTCATGCCGCGCAGCTGACGCTTACGCTTGGTCGACTTCTTGGTCAGGATGTGACTGCGAAAAGACTGCTTGTGCTTGAAGCCATGAGCCGTCTTCTTGAAGCGCTTCGCAGCGCCGCTGTTACTCTTGATTTTAGGCATGAGGGAAAACTCCACTCGGTTTCTTCAGAAAACCCGAGGCCGGCAGGCCAGCCGAAGCCGCCTGCCCGTTAAACTGCCAACGGATCACTTCTTTTTGGGCGCCAGGATCATGATCATCTGACGACCTTCCATCTTGGGGAAGGATTCGACAGTCGCCATGTCCTCGAGGTCGGCGGCGATCCGTTCCATCAGCTTGCGGCCGATGTCCTGGTGCGCCATCTCACGTCCCCGAAAACGCAGCGTGACCTTGCCTTTGTCGCCCCCTTCGAGGAAACGCGTCAGGTTTTTCAATTTCACCTGATAGTCGCCCTCGTCGGTACCAGGTCGGAATTTGACTTCCTTGACCTGAATCTGCTTCGTCTTTTTCTTCTGAGCAGAACGCTGTTTCTTCTGCTCGAAAAGAAACTTCCCATAGTCCATGATCTTGCAGACGATGGGGTCAGCGTTGGAGATCTGGACGAGATCCAAGCCCTCGGCCTCGGCACGCTCCAGCGCGTCCTGAGTCGAGACGACACCAACCTGCTCGCCGCTGCTGTCGATGAGGCGGACTTCGTCCACACGAATACGGTCGTTCATTGGGGGGCGCTTCTCTTGAGGGCGCCCGCGCTGGTTATTCCGCTTGATCGTTACGTCTCCGTTCTATCGATTGACGTTCTTTATACCCCTTCTTCCTGCAGACGCGCAATCAAGGCGTCCACCGATAGCGAGCCCAGGTCCTCTCCGCTACGCGTACGGACGGCAACCGCACCCGCCTCGACTTCTTTGTCACCTACAACGAGAAGATAGGGGATCTTTTGCAACGTATGTTCCCGGATTTTAAAGCCGATCTTCTCATTCCTCAAGTCCGTCTTGACACGCAGACCGGATTTCTGCAAACGCTGCGTCACGGATTCGGCGTATTCCCGCTGGGCATCGGTGATGTTGAGCACCACGGCCTGGAGCGGTGAAAGCCACAAGGGCATGGATCCCGCGTAGTGTTCGATGAGGATACCGATGAAGCGTTCCATGGACCCCACGATGGCGCGGTGCAGCATGACCGGCGCCTGCCGCGAACCGTCCTCGGCCACGTACTGCGCGCCGAGCCGGGTCGGCATCATGAAATCCACCTGCATGGTACCCACCTGCCACTCGCGGCCCAGGCAGTCGCGCATGTGATACTCGATCTTGGGGCCATAGAAGGCGCCTTCACCGGGCAACTCTTCCCATTCGACGTCACAGCGGCTCAGGGCGTTGCGCAAGGCCTCTTCGGCGCGATCCCAGTTGTCGTCGCTGCCCAGACGCTTCTCGGGCCGCAGGGCGATCTTGACGGCGATGTCGTCGAAGCCGAAATCACGGTAGACCGCCAGGGCCTGCCGATGGAATGCCGTCACCTCCGGCTCGATCTGCTCCTCGGTGCAGAACACGTGACCGTCGTCCTGGGTGAACGCACGTACCCGCATGATGCCGTGCAAGGCACCCGAGGGCTCGTTGCGGTGACACCCTCCGAATTCGCCGTAGCGCACCGGCAGTTCGCGATAGCTGCGCAGCCCGGAATTGAAGACTTGTACATGCCCGGGGCAGTTCATCGGCTTGAGCGCATATTCGCGCTTTTCCGATTCCGTGAAGAACATGTTCTCGGCATAGTTGTCCCAATGGCCGGACTTCTGCCATAGCGACACATCCATGATCTGCGGGCAGCGAATCTCCTGATAGCCGCTGTCCTTGTAGACGCCGCGCATGTACTGCTCGACGGTCTGCCACAGCGTCCAGCCGCGCGGGTGCCAGAACACCATCCCGGGCGCTTCTTCCTGCATGTGAAAGAAGTCGAGCTTGCGGGCCAGCTTGCGATGATCGCGCTTTTCCGCTTCCTCCAGGCGCTTGAGATAGGTCTTCAGCGCCTTCTTGTCCGCCCAGGCCGTCCCGTAGATGCGAGTGAGCATCGGCTTGTTGGCATCGCCACGCCAATAGGCCCCTGCCAGCTTGGTCAGCTTGAACGCCTTGAGATGACGAGTGTTGGGCACGTGCGGCCCGCGGCACATGTCGATGTATTCTTCGTGATGGTAGAGACGCACCGTCTCGCCATCCGCGATTCCCTCGACGATTTCCTGCTTGTAGGGCTCATCGCGGTCGATGAACGTCGCCAGGGCCTGCTCTTTCGTGACGTACTCGCGGATGACCTCGTACTCATGATCGATCAACACTTTCATGCGTTTCTCGATGGCCTCGAGATCCTCCGGCGAGACCGACTGGCCGAAATCGATATCGTAGTAGAAGCCATCGTCGATGACCGGCCCGATCGCCATCTTGGCATCGGGATAAAGCTGCTTGACGGCATGACCGACGAGATGGGCACACGAGTGGCGAATGATCTCCAGCCCTTCCTGATCGCGCGACGTGAGGATGCTCACTTCGGCATCGTGCTCGATCAAGTCGGCGGTATCGACGGGCACGCCGTCGATCTTGCCGGCCACGCAAGCCTTGGCCAGCCCGGTGCCGATCGACTCGGCGAGCTGCATGACGGTGATGGGGGAATCGAAAGTCTTCTGACTGCCATCAGGCAGGGTCACGATGGGCATGTAACATCCCTTATCTTCAGTGGTGGCCCATACCAGGGACCACATGAACGACGAAAATGATTGGCGCGCTCGGCGACATCGACGCTGCCGCTCGCACGAGCGATGCGGCACTCTAGGCCAAACGTATGACACGGTGAATTGCGCACACTAGCAAGCCCGTGAAACGTCGTCCAGTCGCACCCATGCAAACGAAAGAGGGCGCCCGAAGGCGCCCTCTTCACATCGCGGTGCGAGGCTAGGCTTATTCTTGCTCGCCCAGCTCGACACGGCGGTTTTCAGCACGACCCGCAGCGGTTTCGTTGGTGGCGATCGGATCCTGCTCACCATAACCGTAAGTGGTAATGCTGTCGGCGCTGACGCCCTTGGACACCAGGTAATCCTTCACAGAGTCGGCACGACGCTGAGAAAGATCCTTGTTGTAGGACGCGCTACCCACGGAGTCGGTGTAGCCTTCCAGACGAACATTGACGCTTTCGTTGGAGGACAGCTTCGCTGCCACGTCGTCAAGGATGTTCTCGGCTTCACTGGTCAGGGTGGCGGAATCGAACTCGAAGTTCACGTCCTTCAGCACCAGGTCGGCGGCGCAGCCAAGCGCGTTGACTTCAGCACCGGCCGGAGTGTCCGGGCACTGGTCCTGATAGTCCGGCACGCCATCGCCGTCGCTATCCAGCGGGCAGCCACTGGCGTTGACTTCGACACCTGCCGGTGTTCCCGGGCACTCGTCCTTGTAGTCCGGCACGCCGTCGCCGTCGCTATCCAGCGGGCAGCCCTGCGCGTCTACCGCCACGCCAGCCGGCGTGTTGGGGCACTGATCGCGATCGTCGGGAACGCCGTCGCCGTCGCTGTCGACAACCTTGTCGGAATAATCGGCGCAGAGCAAGGCACCCGCTGTCGCGCCGCCGACACCGCCGAGAGCGGCACCGGTATCTTCGTCCGAGTCGCTGCTCGAGGCGTAGCCGATACCGCCGCCGATCAAGCCACCTGCCAAGCCGCAGACGAACGGCGACTTGTACCAAGCCTGATCGTCGTCAGCGTTGTAGGAAGATTGAGTACCGGAGCTGGCACAGCCGGAAAGGCCGACAACCAACGCGGAACCGAGCAGCAAGCCAGTCGTAGATTTTTTCATGTAAGACTCCTTCTTAACACAGCGCTAGCGTAACGGGACGTTACCCAGCGGGGTCCGAGTATAGAAGCGGTTCTCGGTGTGAGGAAGGCATTTTTGCCTTTCTCTCGTCAAAAAAGAAAGCACAAAGACTGCCGTTCAGCCAGTGCTTTACCCATCACCGGCGCTTCTACCGATGAATGCCCCCTCATCATTATGCATTATCCGCATTGATGCAAATAAAAAAACACTGTTAGCACACTCGGTGCACCACTCTTGTACAACTTTCAGCCATCCGACTGGTGGAGCCTCACCAGGCGCTCGAACAACGCGATTCCCGTGTCCAGCAGGGCATCCGGAAAGTCGTAGCCGGGGTTGTGCAGCGGCAGGCACCGCTCGCCGGCGCCCAGGGTCAACAGCGCACCCTGCCCCTGCGCGGCCAGCCAGCCGAAGTCTTCCGACCAGCGGTGGGCCTCGGGCAGCGCCGTCAAGGGCATGTCCAGCGATCGAGCGGCTTCGCGAATCGAGGCAACGGCGGCGGGATGATTGCGCGTGGCCTGAAAGACATCGCACCAGTCGATCTCGATCCCCAGGTCGTCCTCCTCCGCTTCGGCTCGCGCAAGCGCCACCGAGGCCTCCGCCAGCGCGCGCATCATGGCGTCATCCTCGGTGCGCAACGTGGCCATGACCTCGGCCTGCCCCGGCGACGTACCGAAGGCGACCTCGCCCAATCGCGCGTGGATCAGCGTGACCATGACCAGCCCTTGATCGTCGGGCAGTTGCTGGGGCAGCCGCTTGAGGCCCTGCAGAATCCGGCACATCGCCAGCGCCGGGTTGCGGCCCTGCTCCGGGTGTGCCGCATGCGCGCACAAGCCGTTGAGCCGGATGATCAGCCCTCGCGAGGCGCAGGTCATGGCGCCCTCTCTCACCGACACCTCTCCCAACGGCTTGCCGGGCAGATTGTGCAGTGCATATACATGATCGGGAGCGATTTCCTCGAAACGCGATGATTCCACCACCTCGCGGGCGCCACGCCCGGTTTCCTCCGAAGGCTGAAACAGCAGCACCGTTTCGCCATGCGTCGGCGGCTGCTCCGCCAGGCGCTGCGCCAATCCGAGCAATACCGCCATGTGCCCGTCATGGCCGCAACTGTGCGCCACGTGCTCACAGGTCGATTTCCAGGCGATTTCCGCGGTCTCGTCGATGGGCAAGCCATCGAGTTCGGCACGGAACATGACGCGCGGCCCCGGCAAGGTGCCCGCGAACACCCCGGCCACGCCATGGCCACCCAGACCGGTGACGATGCGTGTCGCCCCCGCCTGCTCGAGCCAGTCCGCCACTCGGCGGGCGGTTTCGGTTTCCTGCCCCGACAGCTCCGGTGCGGCATGCAGCCGATGACGGATCTGGGCCGGCGTCAGCGACAAAAATGCCTCGTTCATTGCGTTCTCCTGCGGCATACCCCTAGCCGTGGGGCCACTCACGTTTGAAGGCCAATACCTGACGCGCAGCCTCGTGAAGCTCGCCCTGACGCGCTTCCTGCAGGGCGATGCGTTCCCGGTCCTCGGCGAAACGCTGCTTGGCAGACAACGCCTGGCGCGCCGAGTGCGTGTGCAAGTGCTCGGTCAGGCGATGGATATCCACGAACACCCAGAAGGCGTCGCGTTCCAGCAGCGACGGATCGATGATTTCGAGCAGTACCTTGCAGCGTAATGCCCCTTCCACCAGATCGACCTGATCGCCCAGCATGGCCGTGGCGATCGCCTCGAGGCTTTCCAGACAATTCCGGTTGGCCCGCTCGACCTCTTCATGGCGCGCTTCATCGCGCCGCTTCACCTCTCGCCACAGGCGCCATGCATAACCGCTCATGGCGGCGATGATCAGCACCGCCAGTCCTGCCAGGCTCCAGCCCATCACTGCGGACATGGTCGCTCCTCATTGTTGAATACGTGATGCACGTCATGCATGGACAGCACATCCAGTGCGACGCCGAAAAAGCCAACGAGCGCGGACACTATCGAGCCTGTCCGCGCCGGGCAAGCCTTCGCCTGCGCGCCATCCTTAGACCAATGGATAAGCCAATCACAACTCATACCTTAGTAGCATTGGCGGCAACGTAAGCAATGCAATCATTAGCCTCATACAGGAGTCGTTCATGAGCGATACAGCCTCTGTTTCGCAACGTCCCAGCGCCGCGAAGATCGGGCTGTGGCTCGGGCCGTTGTGGGTCATTCTCTGCCTGCTTCTGCCCGCCCCCGCGGAAATGTCGACAACCGCCTGGGCATGCGTCGGTTTCTCGCTGCTGATGGCGACCTGGTGGGCCACGGAAGCCATCCCGATCCCCGCCACCTCGCTGCTGCCCATGGTCCTGGCGCCCGCCCTGGGCATCAGCGACCTGGACACCGTGGCCCCGGCCTATGCCGACCCTATCATCTACCTCTTCCTCGGGGGCTTTCTTCTCGGCATTGCCATGCAACGCTGGAACCTCCACCGTCGCATTGCCCTGAAAGTGCTCAGCATCGTCGGGCAGAAGCCACGCCAGCAGATCGCCGGTTTCATGATCGCCACCGGCTTCATCAGCATGTGGGTCTCGAACACCGCCACCAGCATCATGATGCTGCCCATTGGCATGTCCGTGGTCAGTCTGCTTGGCGGTAACGACTCCCGCGACGTGGCGCGCTACTCCACGGCCCTGTTGCTGGCCATCGCCTACGCCGCCAGCATCGGCGGCGTCGCCACGTTGATCGGGACGCCACCGAACGCCTTGCTGGCCGGCTACCTTGCCGGCGAAGGCATCGACATCGGCTTCGCGCAATGGATGACCATCGGGCTGCCCATCAGCATCGCCATGATGGCCGTGACCTGGTGGTGGCTGACCCGCAAAGGCTTCGACCTCGAGCAAAGCGAGGACGGCGACCAGGTGATTCGTCGCGAGCTCGACGCCCTCGGCGGCATGAGCCGCGCCGAGCGGCGTGTCGGCCTGATATTCCTGGTGGCCGCCGCCGCCTGGATCCTGCGTCCGCTGATGAACCAGGCGGGGCTCGACTGGCTGTCGGACACCACCATCGCCCTGGCCGCCGGTCTGGCGCTTTTCCTCGTTCCCAGCGGCGACAAGGAAAGCGGTGCCCTGCTCGACTGGGAAAGCGCCAAGGACCTGCCCTGGGGCGTCCTGCTGCTGTTCGGTGGCGGCCTGGCTCTGGCCGGCATGATCAAGCGTTCGGGGCTTGCCGAGTGGATCGCCCAGCAGCTGTCGGTGTTCAGTGCACTGCCGCTGTTGATGCTGGTCGGCATCATCGTGCTGGTCATCATCTTCTTGACCGAGGTGACCTCGAACACCGCCACGGCCGCGGCCTTTCTGCCCCTGCTCGGCGCACTGGCGATTTCCCTGGACATTGACCCGCTCCTGATCACGGCCCCTGCCGCCATCGCCGCCAGTTGCGCCTTCATGATGCCCGTCGCCACGCCGCCCAACGCCATCGTCTTCGCCACCGGGCACATGAAGATACAGTCGATGATTCGCGCCGGCCTGATGCTCAACCTCATCGGCACGGTCTTGATCACGCTGATCACCGTCGGCTTGCTGCGCCTGCTCTGGGCCTGACACGCCACTGACGGTCCACGTTCTCAACCCATCGGCCCTGCCGCAGCGACATTCATGTCGACATCGGCAGGGCCTTTACATGCGCAGGAAATGCCTGAAGATAACGGTATAAAAACGGCGACGGCGGCTAGAGCCCGAACAGGTGCACGATGGGCGGCAGCAAGAACGCCGTGAAAAGCCCGGTCAATCCCATGGACAAGCCCGCGAAGGCTCCGGCCACGGCACCGATGGAAGAAAACGAATGCGCCGTGCCGAACCCGTGCGCCGCCAGGCCCATGGCAAACCCCTGGACGCTCGGGTCACGCACCTTGACCAGGCGAAAGATCACCGGCCCCAGCGCACAGCCCACAGAGCCCGTCAGCAGCACCAGCCCCGCCGCCAGGGAAGGAATGCCGCCCAGCTTCTCGGCGATCCCCATGGCAATGGGTGACGTCACCGAGCGAGGCGCCAGCGTCAGCACGGTTTCGCGGCTGGCCCCCATCAGCATGGCGAGCCCGACGGTGGACGTGACCGCCGTCACGATACCTGCGCCGCACCCCAGCAGGATCGGCAGCAACATGCGCCTGACACGCTCGCGATAGTCATAGAGGGGAATCGCCAATGCCACGGTCGCCGGGCCGAGGAGAAAATGAATGAACTGCGCGCCCTCGAAATAGGTGGCGTAATCGGTGCGAGTGAGCTTCAGGAAGCCGATGAGCATCACGATGGCGATTATCACCGGATGCAGGAACGGCGTTCCGCCCAGGCGTCGATTGATGCGAGTCGCGGCGATGAAAGCCAGCAGGGTCACCAGCAAATACAGCAGCGGGCTCGCCGAAAGATACACCCAGAGCCGATCGAGTACCGGGAGATTCATGACCGATCCTCCCGCAGCGCGTCGCGAGGATCCCTGGGCGTCGATCGGGTCAAGCGCTCCATGACTTTCGCGGTCACGGCCAGTGTCAGGGCTGTCGATACCACCAGCGTCACCACGATCGGCCAGAAGTCGGCCTCGATGAGACCGAAGTGCACCATGATCCCGACCCCGGCGGGCACGAACAGCAGCGTCAGATATCGCAACAAGCCTTCGCCGCTGGTGCGCAGGCCCGCGGGCACTCGCCCGTTCACCATCAACCCCACGAGCAGCACGGCCATGCCCAGCACCGGACCGGGTACAGGCAAATGCAGCGCGTGCACCAGGATTTCACCAATGAACTGGCACCCCAGCAGGATGCTCATACCTAGAATGAGTGGCATTGTCGTCGTCTCCCCTCAAGATCCCGCGCCATTTTACATCTTTCGTCTAACGGCTATAGCGCCATCGGCAGGATCGCTCGTCGCATGCGCTCGACCACGCGGCAAGCAATTGAAAAAAAAGCGCTATCGAGGGTTTTCATTTACGCAAAGCCAAGGTAGTATACGCATCGTTCTCGGGCAGGGCCCCACGGTCACTCGCCGGAGAACGCGAAAAACGGAGCGTGGCGCAGCTTGGTAGCGCGCTGCAATGGGGTTGCAGAGGTCGCTGGTTCGAATCCAGTCGCTCCGACCAAGATTGTCAGAAAAAACCGCCGCTAACGGGTCATGCCGAGCGGCGGTTTTTCGTGGGTGTGTTACGCTCGAGGAGGTGGATGCCAGACCGCACTCATCGTGTGGCCATGGCCAATGGAACCCTCGCCGCCTTGACGAGTCACAACGCCACGTACGCAACCTCAGCGAGATTGATCATCATGCTGCATGACGCGATCGAGATACGGAAAATCGGCCACCACGACACCGACGAGGTACGCTATGAAGTCTACGATAGCGATACCGGCGTGAGTCTGGGGCTTTACCAGAGCATGGAACACGCGGAAGCCGAACGTCAGCGGATGAAGGCCTCCGACAATGAGCTCAAGTCGGGTAGCGCGGACGACGATCCCAGCGTGGAATGACCCCCGAGGGTGGCACCGCCACCCTTCTCGCCTCCCCCTGCTTTCACTTCCTGTACTTTCACTGCCTGCTGCCGCACTGGACGTTGCGGGTGACGCCTTGCGCGATCCGCGTCGCGAACGACCGTCTCGCCAGGCTACTTCTGCCGGCGATCCCGCCACAGGTCCCAGCCGATTCCCGCGGCAATGCCCGTGACGACTCCCGCCAGCACGCTTCCCGCCACCAGCCATGTGACCAGCCCGACCATGATGCCGAGCAAGGCTCCCGGTAATTCCTTCATGCCATCCTCGTCGAGCGTTGAGCGACATAGGGCTGAACGCACACGCGGCGCATACAGTCCCATGTCTCCCAATGGAACGCGCTCATGTCATTTGCTGCCATTCGATCAGTGCGGCCGCCACGGCATTCGGGTCGAAACCGCTGCGATGCAGGCTGGATGACATGATCGCGGCCTGTGCTCCCTGACGGGTCACGAACAGACGATAGCCGATGTAGTCGCCGCGCTCGCAGCGTGCATTGACCTGGCCGCAGACGACCCGCTTGGCGGGCCCGCCGACGCGCGGGGCTACCGCGCGGATATCGCGGAACACGGCCGTGGCGGGATACTTGAGCAACTTCCTGACATTGGCCTGCGCGAGATAGATTTCCTCGTCGGTGGCCGACGCCCATTCCAGGTGATCACGGGCAATCTGGGCCGTGATCGCTCCCTGCTTGTCGAGGGGCAATGCCGGCAACGCTGACGAATCCTCGATCAGGCCACCGCTCACCAGCAGCAAGATGCCCCAGAGCTTCATGTTCTCTCCTTACACGTCATGGTATCGGTTAGCGGCTCATGTCGATGCGCCACTCTACGCTAGGTGGCGGACGGCGCGCGAACGCCGCACCCCTTGAGGATGACCTGGCACAGGAAGTCGGTAATCGCACGATAGTCGCCGTCGTCGAGCTGTGCCTGATCGGTGATGCCCAGTATCTGCGCCTCGAAATCCGCGTAATGCTGGGTCGCCGACCAGATCAGGAAGATCAGCCACACCGGATCGACGGGATCCATCAGCCCCTTTTCCGCCCAGCGCTCGAAGATGCGCGCCCGGGAACGCACCCATTCGCGCAACTCGCCATGCAGGTAGGACTGCAGGAAAGGCGCGCCCTGGAGCACTTCCGCCGCGAACAGGCGAGACCCCTGGGGATGCTGCCGCGTGAGACGCATCTTGCTGCGAATGAAGCTCTCCAGTACCTCGCCGGGATCGTCGTCTTCGTCGATATCATCGAGCATGGCATTCCAGCGCGCCATCATGCGCTCGAGCAGCGAGACATAGAGCTCGCGTTTGCTGCCGACATAATACAGCACATTGGACTTGGGCAAACCGGCCGCCTCGGCGATGGCCTGCACGCTCGCCCCACGATAGCCATGGCGCGCGAAAATCCGCTCCGCCGCCTCGAGAATCACGCTTTCATTGCGCGCCCGCGTTCCCGATCCGGGCACTTTCATCGTCGTCATGGCCGCTCTCTTCGTTGCCGGGTAAGAAAGTCTGCCCCAGCGAGCGCAGCCGGTGCAACGCACCCGTGCTCGTCGCCTGCCGCACGCCGTGTCGAATGCTCGACGAGAAGACACGAAGCTCCATCCTCATCCCGCGCTCGCAGGGGTTGTCATCGGCGACATTTTGATCAACGCTTATAAAAGTTGACCAGATGGTCATACCATGTAGCGCGACGGCACACCCCGGCCCAACAATGACAAACCGACGGACATCCCGATGATCGAGTTCTATCTCAATGGCGAAGCACAACGCTGCGCATCGCTGGCACCGGAGACCAGCGTGCTCGAGCTGCTGCGCACGGTCCTGCAGCGCACGGGAACCAAGGAAGGCTGCGCTTCCGGGGACTGCGGCGCTTGCACGGTCGCCATCGGCATGCCCGACCAGACGGGCGGACTTCGTTATCACAGCACCAATGCCTGCATCACGCCGGCCCATCAGCTCCAGGGCTGCCACCTGGTGACCGTCGAAGGCCTGGCGCGAGGTGACGCCCTGCATCCCGTGCAGGCCGCCATGGTCGACTGCCACGCCAGCCAGTGCGGCTTCTGCACGCCCGGCATCGTCATGTCACTGTTCACCCTGCATGAAGGGCGACGCGAAGGACGACGAGATGCCCTGGCCCCGCTCGACGACGCACGGCTGGAAGCCACGCTGGGCGGCAACCTGTGCCGTTGTACCGGGTATCGCCCCATTCGCGACGCGGCCCGCCGGCTGGATCGATATCCCGATGTACGTCCCCTCTGGGCCGACGACGCTGCCCTCGCCGACAACGTCACCGCCCTGAATGCCGAGCTCGAAAGCGACGGCTACGCGATGCCACGCACCCTGGCAGCGCTCCACGAGGTGCGCCGTCAGCGACCTCGGGCACGCCTCGTGGCCGGCGCCACCGACCTGTGGCTGGAAACCACGCAGCGCCTCGAAGCCTTCGAGGACGTGATCGACATCAGCCGCGTGGCCGAGCTGCAGGCAATCGACGAAACGCCCGACGGCTGGTGGATCGGCGCAAGCGTTGCCTACACGCGTCTCGAGCCCCTGCTCGAGACGGCCTATCCGGCCTTTGCCCGCATGCTGCAACGACTGGGCTCCGCCCAGATTCGCAATCGCGGCACCCTGGGCGGCAATATCGCCAACGCCTCCCCCATCGGCGACACGCCACCGGTTCTCCTGGCGTTGGGGGCACGTCTGGCGCTGGAAGGGCCCGACGGAGCTCGGGAATTGCCGCTGGAGGCATTCTTCCTCGACTACAAGCGCACCGCTCTCGCCCCCGGCGAATTCATCCGCGCGATTTTTCTGCCTCGGCCCGCCGGGGACCAGCGCCTGGAAGTCTGGAAACTCTCCAAGCGCCGCGAGGACGATATTTCCGCGGTGCTCGGCGCCTTCGCCTGGCAAGAGCAGGCGGGACGTCTGCACGGCGTACGCCTGGCCTTCGGCGGCATGGCGGCCACCCCTCGGCGGGCCGAGGCCGCCGAAGCCGCCCTGGAAGGCCAACCGCCCGATGCCGCAGCCTTCGACGCGGCTCGCCAGGCACTCGCGCGCGACTTCCAGCCCCTCGATGACGTGCGGGGCTCGGCCGCTTACCGCCAGCTCGCGGCCGCCAACCTGCTCGAGCGGCTGCGCCTGACCCTCACCCACCATTCGCCGCGGGAGGTCTGCCTCGATGCGTACGCTCACTGATCTCTCACGCCCGGTTCCCCGGCCGGAACCCGCCACGCAGGCGGACGACACGCCGACGTCGCCCCGGCAAGCGCCGCCCCATGACAGTGCGACCCTGCATGTCACCGGCCGGGCACGTTACCTCGATGACCAGCCGGCCCCCGCGAACGCCCTGCACGTGGCGGTCGGTTTGAGTCGGGTGGCGCATGGCCGCCTGACCCGGCTCGGGCTCGACGCCGTGCGTCGCGCCCCCGGCGTCGTCGATGTCATCACCGTGGTCGACATTCCCGGTCATACCGATGTGGGGCCGGTGTTTCCCGGCGACCCGCTGCTCGCCGACGCCGAGGTCCGCTATGCAGGACAGCCACTCTTCGCGGTCGCCGCGACCGACTTCACGTCCGCCCGGCGTGCCGTCGCCCTGGCCGAGATCGAGATCGACGCGCTGCCCGCGCGACTCGATCCCGTGGCCGCTGCCGAGGCCGAGGAATGGGTCCGCCCGCCGCACGTTCAGCAACGCGGTGATTGGCAACGCGCCCTGGACGACGCCCCCCATCGGCTGGAGGCTCACCAGTTCGTCGGCGGGCAAGAGCACTTCTATCTCGAGGGGCAAGCCTGTCTGGCCCTGCCCAACGAGGACGATGGCGTGACGGTGCACACTTCCAGCCAGCATCCCAGTGAAGTGCAGAAGCTCGTCGCCGAAGTCCTGGCGATCCCGTTCCACGCCGTCACCGTCGAAGTCCGGCGCATGGGCGGCGGGTTCGGTGGCAAGGAGACCCAGGCGGCGCCATGGGCCTGCCTGGCGGCGCTGCTGGCACGCCGCACCGGGCGCGCGGTGCGGCTGCGACTGCCGCGCGGCGACGACATGCGCGCCACCGGCAAGCGCCATCCGTTCCACAACCGCTACCGGCTGGGTTTCGACGACGCGGGCGTGCTGCAAGGCGGCGACATCACCGTCATCGGCGACTGCGGCCACTCGCCGGATTTGTCCGAGGCCATCGTCGACCGCGCCATGTTCCATGCCGACAACGCCTACTCGCTGGGCCAGGCCCGGGTCACCGGTATTCCTGCGCGCACCCACATGCCCTCCAACACGGCGTTCCGCGGCTTCGGCGGCCCGCAGGGCATGATGATCGTCGAACGCGCCATGGACGATATCGCCCGCCATCTCGGCGAGGATCCACTCACGATCCGCAAGCGCAACCTGTACCGTCCCGAACACGACGTCACCCATTACGGCCAACGCGTCGAGCAGATCGGACTGCTCCACGAACTGGTGTCGCAACTGGAGGCGAGCAGCGACTACTGGGCACGACGTTCGGCGATTCGCGCATACAACGCCAGCAGCCCGGTTCTCAAGAAGGGCCTGGCGCTCACCCCGGTGAAATTCGGCATTTCGTTCACCGCCAAGCACCTCAATCAGGCCGGGGCGTTGTTGCACGTCTATACCGATGGCAGCGTGATGATCAATCACGGCGGCACCGAAATGGGACAGGGCCTGCACACCAAGGTCGGGCAAGTCGTGGCCCGCGAACTGGGGCTGGAAAACGCCGCCGTGCGCATTTCCGCCACGCGTACCGACAAGGTGCCCAACACCTCGCCGACCGCCGCCTCGAGCGGCGCCGACCTCAACGGCATGGCCGCGCGCAATGCCGCGATGCAGATTCGCGAGCGGCTGTTCGATTTCGCCGCCGAGCATTATCGGCTCGACCGCGAGGCCATGTGCCTGGAGAACGGCGAGCTGGTGACGGGTCACGGCGAAGGCGAGCGGCGCATCGCCTGGGGCGATCTCGTCCAGGCCGCCTACCTGGGCCGCGTCTCGCTCTCGGCGACAGGCTTCTATGCCACTCCGCTGATCCATTACGACCGCGCCTCGGGCCAGGGCCGTCCCTTCTACTACTATGCATATGGCGCGGCCGTCTCCGAGGTCGTCGTCGATACGCTGAGCGGCGAGCATCGGGTCTCGCGCGTCGATATCCTCCACGACGTGGGTGATTCCCTGAACCCGGCGATCGATCTCGGCCAGATCGAGGGCGGTTTCATTCAGGGCATGGGCTGGCTGACCAGCGAGGAACTCAAGTGGGACGATACTGGCCGCTTGACGAGCGATGGCCCGGCAACCTACAAGATCCCCACCATCGGCGACACGCCGCCCGATTTCCGCGTGGCACTGCTCGAGGGGCACCCCAATTCCCAGGCCAGTCTGTATCGCTCCAAGGCCGTGGGCGAGCCGCCCTTCATGCTGGCGATCTCGGTCTGGTCGGCACTGCGCGACGCGCTGGCCAGCCTCGCCGACTATCGACTGAGCCCGGCGCTGGATACGCCGGCCACGCCGGAACGCGTGCTCTTCGCGGCACAGGCACTGCGTCAGGCGACCGCGACGGAGACCTCGCATGCGTGACGACACCTGGGACGCCGCCCTGCATCGTCTGCAACGCCAGGCACAGGCACATGTCCTGGTCAGCGTGGTGGGGGCCGAGGGCTCCACGCCCCGCGAGCCCGGCGCCAAGATGGTGGTGACCGCCGAGGCCTGCCACGACACGCTCGGCGGCGGCCGTTTCGAATACCAGGCCATCGCCCGTGCCCGCGAGATGCTGGCGGCGGCGGCACGCGGCGAGTGCGTTGCCACGCCGTGCCTGGAAGCCTTTCCGCTGGGCGGGCGCAGCGGGCAATGCTGCGGCGGCCACGTGAGCGTCTTGTTCGAGTGCTTCGCAGGCGCCAGCATGCACGTGGCCCTGTTCGGTGCCGGGCATGTGGCACGGGCACTGGTCCCCTTGCTGGCGCCCTTGCCGTGGCACGTACACTGGTTCGACAGCCGTCCCGACGCTTTCGACGCCGTCGAGCCCTCGCCACGGGTCGATTGCCGGCCGCTGGACGCCGAGGCTCCAGCCGAGTGCATCGACGCGCTTCCCGCCGGCAGCCACGCCCTGGTCATGACCCACGATCACGATCAGGATCGCCGGCTCGTCGAGGCCCTGCTGGACAGGCCGGACATCGCCTCCCTAGGCCTGATCGGCTCGCGAAGCAAATGGGCGAGCTTTCGACGCCGGCTAAGCGAGGCCGGGATCGACGATTCCGCGCTGGCACGGGTGCATTGTCCCATCGGCATCCCCGGCGCCGACGGCAAGCGTCCCTACGAAATCGCCCTCGCCGTCGCCGCCGAACTGCTGACCTTCGCGAATGCGGAGCCGCACGCCACGCACCGGGGCGTCACGCCCTCGCAGTGGCGTGACGTGACCGGCCGACGTGCCACCTATTGATCCTCGGCCGGACGCCTTGAGCGTCTCGGCCAGCCACACCAAGAGAGCATGCCCCATGACCGACTCCCGACTCCTGCGCGGTGCCGTGCTGACCTTCGACGACGATCCCGGCGAGTCCCCCGTGCCACGCCCGGACAGTCTGCGCTACTGGGAGGACGGCGCCGTCTGGCTGGAGAACGGCCATATCCGCGCCGTCGATGACTACACCACGCTGGCACCGCACGTGCCGGCAGGGCTCGAGATCGTCGACTACCGTGGCAAATTGATCATGCCCGGCTTCATCGACAGCCATGTGCATTATTCGCAGCTCGACATCATCGCCTCGTTCGGGCGCGAACTGCTCGACTGGCTCAACGACTACACCTTTCCCGCCGAATGTCGCTTCGCCGAACGGGCGCACGCCGAGGAGGTCGCCGAGCGATTTCTCGATGAACTCCTGCGCGGCGGCACCACCACCGCCCAGGTGTTCTGCACCTCGCATCCCGGCTCGGTGGACAGCATCTTCTCCGCCGCCCGAGCCCGCCGATTGCGCATGCTGGCCGGCAAGGTACTGATGGATCGCCATGCCCCCGTGGCCCTGATCGACACCGCCGTCGGCGGCATCCGCGACAGCGAACGGCTGATCGCCGACTGGCACGGCAAGGACCGTCTGGCGTATTCGCTGACACCCCGCTTCGCGCCGACATCCAGCCGCGAGCAACTGGATGCCGTGGGCGGCGTGCTGCGCAACGATGCCAGCCTGTATCTGCAAAGCCACCTCTCGGAACACCGTGGCGAACTGGCCTGGGTCGCCGAGCTGTTTCCCGAATGCCGCGACTATCTCGCCGTCTACGAACGCCATGGCCTGGTCGGCCCGCGCAGCACCTATGCCCACGGCATCCATCTTTCCGAGGACGAACGCGCACGACTCGCCGAGGCTGGCGCCAACATCGCCTTTTCACCGACCTCCAACCTGTTTTTGGGCAGCGGGCTCTTCGACCGCATCGCCACACGCGAAGCGGGCGTGGTCACCTCCCTGGCCAGCGACGTGGGCGCTGGCACCGGCCTGTGCGGCTTGACGACTCTGCAAGGCGCCTATCAGGTGGGCGCCTTGCTCGGCCAGCCGCTGACGGCATGGCAAGGGTTCTATCGGCTCACGCTGGGCAACGCCCGTGCCCTGCATCTGGAACATTGCCTCGGCCGCCTCGAGGCCGGCCACGAAGCCGACCTGGTCGTACTGGACCTCGCCGCCACCCCCCTCATGGCACGGCGAACCCAGGTCGCCGAAACGCTCGGCGAGCGTCTGTTCGCGCTGATGATGCTGGGTGACGACCGCAGCATCCACGCCACCTGGACCAACGGACGGCCGGTGCACCAACGTGATGCAAGCGATACGCACGTCGCACCCTCGAGGCGCATGGCACATTCCCCCACATGACTGCGTCGCGCCACGGTCACGCTGTCATGGGGCCTGATCGCCACGTCAACTTGGCATTCCGCTTGCTTAGTCATTGCTACATGATTTTGTATACATAACGCCCGACGCAGAGACGCGGGCTCAAGGAGCCAAGCCATGTCAGCCGATAGCCCGGTTTACCGCCTCGAAGATCGCCCCGGCCCGCTGGCCTCGCTGCTGGCCGCCTTCCAGCATGTCCTGGCCAGCTTCGTGGGAATCATCGCCCCCAGTCTGATCGTGGGCGGCGCGCTGGGACTGGAGCAGTACCTGCCCTACCTGCTCAGCATGGCGCTGTTCGTCTCCGGCGTGGCCACCTGGATCCAGTCGCAGCGTCTCGGCCCGCTGGGCTCGGGCCTGTTGAGCATTCAAGGCACCAGCTTTTCATTCGTCGCGGCACTCATCGCCGCCGGCCAGGCAGCGCGCACCGACGGCGCCAGCGACGAGGCCGTGATCGCCACGTTGATCGGCGTCTGCGCGCTGGGCAGCTTCATCGAGATCGCCCTCGGCGGCATGCTGCATCGTCTCAAGCGCATCATCACGCCTACCGTCACCGGCGTGGTGGTGACGCTGATCGGACTATCGCTGGTCAAGGTCGGCGTCACCGACATGGCGGGAGGCGTGGGCGCCGAGGATTTCGGCAGCCTCGCCAATCTGGGCCTGGCGGCCCTGGTCATCGTGGTGGTACTGGCCTGCCAGATGTCCCGCCATCCCTGGCTGCGCATCGGCTCGGTCTTCTACGGCCTGGTCATCGGTTGCGTGGCCGCCGTGTTCACGGGGCACTTCAACGCTGAACTCGAGTCGCTGCGCTGGTTCGCGCTGCCGCAACCGCTGCGCTTCGGCATCGGCTTCGACTGGGCAGCCTTCGTGCCCGTGGCCTTCATCTTTCTGGTGACCGCCATCGAAACCGTCGGCGACCTGACCGGCACCGCACGCGCCTCGGGCGAACCCATCAGCGGTCCCGTTCACCAACGTCGGCTGCGCGGCGGCGTGCTCGCCGACGGCGTCAACTCGCTGCTTGCCGCCCTTTTCAACACCTTTCCCAATACCACCTTCAGCCAGAACACCGGCGTGGTACAGCTCACCGGCGTGGCCAGCCGCCATGTCGGCCGCTACGTGGCGGCGATCCTGTTGCTGCTGGGCCTCGTGCCGGCGCTGGGCAGCGTGCTGCAATACATCCCGCGTCCCGTGCTCGGCGCTGCCACGACCTTGATGTTCGGCCTGATCGCGGTGTCAGGCATCCGCATCCTCAGCGACCAGGCGATGACCCGCAAGACGATCATGACCATCGCCGTCTCGCTGGGCATGGGGCTCGGCGTGCAGCTGGTGCCCGAGGCGCTGTCGGGGCTGCCGGACACGGCTCGGCAGATCTTCGCCTCGCCGATCACCACGGGCGGGCTGAGCGCCATTCTGTGTACGCTGCTGCTGCCCGGCGGTGCCCCGGCATCCGAAGAAGCGCATCAACCGCAGGCAGGTGTCACTCCGCGCCGGTCCTCGTGACGGCGCGTCATCGACGCCATGATCCATCACTACGAAAGTGCCCCATGCAACGCCCCATCAATACAACAAGCACAAGGAGTCCGCCATGTCTCGCCCCACGTCCCCCACTTCCCCCACCGCCCTGGATGTGCTCGTCATCGGCGCGGGCATGGGCGGGCTGAGTGCCGCGCTCGCCTTTCAGCGCCAGGGACATCGGGTCACCGTGATCGAACGCGTCGAGGCGATACGCCCGGTCGGCGCGGCCATTTCGCTGTGGCCCAACGGCGTCAAGGTCATGCATCGCCTGGGGCTGGGCGAGACCATCGAGCAGCTCAGCGGCAACATGACACGCATGCGCTATCTCACCCACACCGGCGAGCCCCTGACCGATTTCAGCCTCGCGCCGCTCTTCGACGAGGTCGGCCAACGCGCCTGCCCGATCGCTCGCGCGGCACTCCAGCAGACCCTGTTCGACGCCGTGGGGGCCGAGCACATCCAGCTCGGCCGGCGCTGCCTCGACTATGCCCAGGACGATGAAGGCGTCACCGCCCACTTCGAGGACGGCGGCCGGCAACGCGCCGACCTGCTGGTGATTGCCGACGGCACGCACTCTCGGCTGCGCAGCAAGCTGGTCGGCCACCCCGTGGAACGTCAATACGTGGGCTACGTCAACTGGAACGTGCGCGTCAGCGCCGACGAGGCACTGGCGCCGGCGGCGAGCTGGGATCAATACGTGGGCGACGCCAAGCGGGTGTCCTTGATGCCGATGGGTACCGGCGGCAACGCGGCGGGCACCCAGGAATACTACTGCTTCTTCGACGTACCGCTGCCCGTCGGGACCCCCAATGACGCCTCGCGCTATCGCGCGGAACTCCGCGAGCATTTCGCCGGCTGGGCCGAACCGGTACAAGCGCTGATCGAACGCTTCGATCCCGAGCACATGGCGCGCGTCGAAATTCACGATATTCCACCGCTCGATACGCTCACCGCGCCCCGCGTGGCGCTGCTCGGCGACGCCGCGCACGGCATGGCCCCGGACCTTGGCCAGGGCGGCTGCCAAGCCATGGAAGACGCCTGGGTGCTGACCGACGCCGTGCAGCACGCCCTCAATGAACACGCTGACACCTCGACGGCAATTGCCACGGCGCTGACACACTACGATGCAGCACGTGTCGAGCGCGTCGGCGAGATCGTCTCACGTGCCCGCAAACGCGCAGCGATGATCCACGGCCAGGCGCCTGATCAGACACGCGCCTGGTATGACGAGCTCGCCGACGAAGACGGCAGCGCTATCCTCGCCGGGCTCCAGAAGACCGTCGTCGGCGGGCCACTTGGCTAAACATTGGGACTGGCGTCTCCGCGAGCGACGTAAGCATCTCTTAAGCGTTACCGTGCGAGTGTTGCGATTCTTTCATCTCCGCCATCGGCAGGTATCTCATGGATTGGTCGGAACGTCGTATTCTCATCACGGGCGCTGATACACCTTTCGCGGAAACCCTCATCGATTGGTTGCTACCGCGGGGTGCCTTGTTATGGACGTTGGGCGAGAACCAGGCCGCACTCGAGCGACAGGTGCGCGGCATGCCGATGCGCGTCCAGCCCATGACGGCCACATGTCAGACACAACAAGCATGCTGCCGTGAGACCGTGGCGAGCGCCGGTATCGAGATGCTGATTCAAGTGCGATCGGCCGACACGAATGACGCCATCAGCGTCGAAGGTGTAACGCATGTCGATATTGCCCTCGTCACGGCAAACGAAAGTCGGTCACGGCGCCAATGTGTCTCACGGGCGCGGGAATCGTCGCGGCCAGACAGGCTCGTACTTAGCGTCGACCCCGCCCCGAGGCGCGCCCGCTATTCGCACCTAGCGCCCGAGGACATTCCCCATGTCCATCACTTGACGGCGCTAAACCACGCCGCACGGCGCGTGATACAGGCCATCGAGCGATACCATCGCCCTTCTCTTGCGGCCCGGTGGCGAGACCACATTCATTCCTATCAGCGTCGGCGTGCAGCGGCCGATGGTTTCACCCCGCCTTAAGAAAGAATTAAGCTTTACGCATCATGCTACGCTGGCGCCAATACCGAGGAGGCCCCATGCGTATACTCTTGGTCGAAGACGATCCACTTCTGGGCGATGGCATCAAGACGGCACTCGTGCGCGAAGCCTATACAGTGGATTGGTTCACCGAAGGCCATCATGCTATCGAAGCTGCCCAAAACGAGGCATTCAGTGCCATGATCCTCGACCTGGGGCTGCCCGACATGGATGGCATGGCAGTGCTCCAGCATCTACGCCAAGCTTCCGGACTGCCAATACTCATCCTCACCGCACGCGATGCCGTCGAAGAACGCATTCGTGGACTCGATGCCGGCGCTGACGATTACGTACTCAAGCCCTTCAATCTACAGGAATTGCTGGCACGCCTGCGCGTCATCACGCGGCGCGCCGAGGGACGCGCGTCTCGCAGCCTGACCCTCGGTGCCCTGAGCATCGACGAAGCCAGCCACAGCGTCAGCTGGCATGGACGCGACGTTGCCCTGGGACGCCGCGAATACGCTCTGTTGCTCGAGCTGGCGCGCCATCCCGACAAGGTGCTGTCTCGCCCGCGTCTGGAAAGCCTGCTTTATGGCTGGGGGGAGGAAGTCGCCTCCAACGCCGTGGAGGTCCATGTCCACCATCTGCGCAAGAAGCTCGACAAGTCCCTGATCATGACCGTGCGCGGCATCGGTTATCGCCTGGATCCCCACGCGGCATGACCTCCATTCGCTATTACCTGCTGCGTACGCTGGCGCTGGTGCTCATCGTGGCCGGTGGCGTGGCAGTGCTCGCCGCGTACCTGATTACCGATCACGAGCTCGAGGAAGTCCTCGACACCCAGCTCAGCCTGCATAGCCGGATCGTCGCCGGCCAGCTTCCCGATGATGTGCAGGATGCCGACCTGACCCGCCTGTCGCAGGCCCTGAGCATCCCCGATTACCCCGCCGAGACCTACCGCGACGGGCGCGCGCCTGCTGTCGGGGAGGATGGCGCATCGCCCCGGCTCTATCACGAGGAAGAGCGCAAGCTGGTGATGGGGATCTGGAACGCCGACAAAACGCCACGTCTGCTGCAGGGCAAGTGGACCCAGGGCACGCCCTTTCCCGCCCCCGAGGAAGAAGGCTTTCGCTGGGTCGACTATGCCGGCCAGCGCTGGCGTGTCTTCAGCATGTACGACGACCGGCATGACCTGTGGCTCAGCATGGGCCAGCGCAGCGACTTCCAGCACGAGATCGTGGCACGCATCACCTGGAACAATCTGATTCCCATGCTGGTGCTGCTGCCCGTCATGCTGTGGCTGATGAACCGCATCATCCGGCGTGGACTGCAACCCATTCGGCGCCTGTCGAATCAGGTGCAAGGGCGACATGCCCGCGATCTTCGACACATCGAGCTCGACGTGCCCCGCGAGCTGGCGGGACTGCACCGGTCGCTGAACGATTTCATCGACCGGCTGGGCGACACCCTGGAGCGCGAGCGCCGTTTCACCGCCGACGCCGCGCACGAACTGCGCACCCCGCTGGCCGCGCTGCGCATCCACCTGGATAACGCCAAGGCCGGCGAAACCGCGTCGCTGCAAAAGGCCTATACCGGCATCGAACGCCTGCAGCGGGTCGTCGAACAGTTGCTGGTCCTGGCGCGCCTGGATCGCACGCCGGATACACAAGCGACCTCGATCGACCTTTACCCTATCGTCATCGATCTCATGGCCGACTTGTGGCCGCTCGCGCACGACCGCGGGCAACGGCTGACCCTCGAAGGACTCCACCAGCTACGCATCCAGGCCGATGAAACCGAAGTCGGCATACTGTTTCGCAACCTGCTCGACAACGCCCTGCGCTACACGCCGGAAGGCGGCCATGTGGAGGTCGAGCTCGGCGAGACCACGCAAGGAAAGGCGCAAATCCGCGTCCGTGACAGCGGTCCCGGCATCCCCGAAGACCTGCTCGAAGAGGTCACGGAACGCTTTCGGCGCGCCGCCGATCAGCGCACCACCGGCAGCGGGCTCGGCCTGTCCATCGTCCTGGAACTGGCGCAACGTCAGCATGCAACGCTTCACTTGCGCAACCGTCCCGAACACGGCCTGGAAGCCACCATCGTCTGGAGCACACCATGAACTGCAAAAGGCTCGTCAAGGCTAGGCTTATGTACTACATCTTCCATTGATTTGAACACCACAAGGTCTTACCAAGACAAGCAACAGCACATCCCCTGACTTTTTACTACAAATGCCGCCTGCAACCGACCGCCACGCCGCAAGGAGAGTCGCATGCTCGAAGTGCTGAGTCACCGTCGCTATCGCCATTTGTTCCTGGCCCAGGTCACCGCCCTCGCCGGCACCGGGCTAACGACGGTCGCCCTGGCATTGCTGGCCCATGACATAGCGTCCGGGCAGGCAGGAATCGTGCTAGGCACGGCACTAGCGATCAAGATGGTGGCCTATGTGGGCATCGCACCGGTGGTCGGGGCCTACGCCTCGCGTCTGCCGCGCCGAACTCTGCTGGTCAGCCTGGATCTGCTGCGGGCGTCCGTGGTCTGCGCGCTGCCCTTCGTCACCGAAATCTGGCAGATCTATGTGCTGATCTTCCTGCTCAACGCCGCCTCGGCGGGCTTCACCCCGGTCTTCCAGGCAACAATTCCGGACCTGCTCCAGGACGAGGAGCAGTACACCCGCGCGCTGTCGCTGTCGCGGCTCGCCTATGACCTCGAGAACCTGCTCAGTCCCATGGCCGCCGCGGCACTATTGATGGTGATGAGCTTCGATGTATTGTTCCTGCTCAATGGCCTAGCCTTCCTGGTCTCGGCAGGCCTAGTGGTCTCGGTGATGTTGCCGTCGCCCCAGGCGACGGAGGACGAGTCGCCGAGCGTGTGGGGCAAGGTCTCCCACGGCATGCGGATCTACCTGAAGACGCCTCGGCTGCGCGGGCTGCTGGCCCTGAACATGGTGGTATCGGCCGCCGGGGCCATGCAGATCGTCAATACTGTGGTCTACGTCCGCTCCACCCTGGGACTGAGCGAGCAGGCGGTGGCCATGGCCTTCGCGGCGGTAGGGGGCGGTTCGATGCTGGTGGCTCTGCTGCTGCCGAAGATGCTGGAGCGCGTGCGCGAGCGCACGGTCATGCTCGCGGGCGGTACGTTGATGACAGTGAGTCTGTTCCTTGGTCTGCTCGCTCCCGGATTTATCGGCCTGATGGGGCTGTGGTTTCTGCTAGGTGCCGGCGCCTCGCTGGTCATGACGCCTACTGGGCACCTACTCAAGCAATCGTGTCACTCAGAGGACCGGCCGGCGTTGTTCGCCGCGCAATTCTCGCTGTCGCATGGCTGCTGGCTGGTGGCCTATCCGCTGGCCGGCTGGTTCGGGTCGCAGGCGGGCCTGATCGAGACCTTCGCCCTGCTGGGGACGATTGCTCTGGTGTCTACGGCGCTCGCGACTCGTGTCTGGCCGTCACGGGACCCGGTGGCGCTCGAGCATGACCATGCTCCTGTGGAGCACTCCCACCTGCATTACCATGACGACCACCACCAGCATGAACATGAGGGCTGGGAGGGGCCTGAACCGCATCGCCACTCTCATCATCACCCAAGAGCTCGACATCGTCATGCCTTCGTGATCGATCATCATCATCCGCAATGGCCTAGATGAGTGATGGTCTTTATAACAACAAAACTATTGCTATGCGCCCAGCAATGGGCGCGCGCACTCAAGCGGGATGTACATGCGATCTGGCTTGCCGCGCACGACCCGCGCACATCGTGCTTCGTTAAAATTCTAGCGCTGTTTGTCACTGCGTACGCGGTGTCACCCATCGACTTGATCCCGGATTTCATCCCAGTGCTCGGCTATCTGGACGATCTGGTGATCGTGCCCCTCGGCATCCTGATAGTCGTCCGACTCATCCCCTCCAGAGTAATGGAAGAGCACAGGAAAGCAGCCGACAAAGCAATCGCTAGACCAGTCAGTCGCCTGGCGGCTGGTGTCATCATTGCCACCTGGGTCGCTTGTGCCGCGCTCTTGGTCAGGCTTTTCATGTGAATATATAGCCATCATCACATCACTTAAGCGCCATGACTGCCTGTTCAAGAGGGGTGTCTCGAACCGAGATAACACGCTATCCAACTTGAACATAGAACCACCGCGCTCTTTAAGTAAGTCATCAGAATATTTTCTTACCATATAACCTCCAATAGCTGCTGTTTAATCAATAGACCAAACCTATTGGCTTTTGCTTCATACCAAGAATGGAGAAACCTGATGGCGCATAGAGAAGAACATCCCCAAAAGGTAAAGATTTGGGACCCAATAGTAAGGATACTTCACTGGACGTTGGTCATAGCGTTCATGACAGCCTGGCTGAGCTCTGGCCAATTGCAGACACTACATGAATGGGCAGGATATACAGTAGGCGTAGTAGTAGTATTACGAATCATATGGGGAGTCATAGGGACTCGACACGCACGGTTCATCAACTTCACTTACTCACCAAAAGAAATACTTCAACATTTACGAAAAATGCGACATGGGCATGAACGACATTATGACGGCCACAATCCCGCCGGCAGCGCCATGGTCTTTTTACTATTAGGAGGACTTGGACTGCAAGCAATATTGGGCTGGCTTCTAACAACGCACACCTTTCATGAAAACGCACTGATAGAAACCATACACCCAATATTGGGAAACGCCCTTCTTATTGCAGCAATACTACATGTTATTGGTGTAATTATTTCCAGCAAGTTAACAACACAAAATCTTACCAAGGCGATGTTTACTGGTCAAAAAACAAAAAAACGCCAAGAATAATTGAAAGAGCCGCCTTCAAGGCGGCTCTTTCAATTCACGCCCCTCCGCCGACCTTCGCAAGAACATGCCTGACGATCTTGTAAAAGCCAAGCACCAGTGCAAAAGGCACAACGAATGCTCCAAGAAAAATGTATAAAGTAAAAATACAGGCCTCGAAAAAGAAACATCTAAAGAGAGCCTCACCAGCCATACTACGGACGGCCCTGGCTAAGTTTCTTATGATCCGAAAAGGCCTTGATAACATGTCATACTGAAACCTATAAACCATCATACACTCCCCAGCTCGGTGCTACTGCAGGTAAGTTTTTAAAGTCATGTACGACATGCCGATGTTATGTCTTGATCGGGCTTATATGCCGATGTTGCTACTTGCATCAATCCCAGAATGCTTGAAAACAAGTTGGCATGACTATATGTGTCGTCTGCATTTTTATATAAACAATCATTATCCAGTCCCGTGGAGCCAACAAAGTCCTTATCCAACCACCACGTCATGGGCACATGCGTTTGTTCTCTCGGTGCGATTGAGTAAGGCAATCCATGTAAATAAACACCATTTTCACCTAACGACTCACCATGATCGGCCACATACAACATGGCAGCCGAATATTGAGACTGAGATTTTAAGGCGGAAATCAGACTATCTAAGACACTATCGGTGTAAAGAACGCCATTATCATATGCATTTACAATCTCATTTTTTTGGCACTTGTTTAAATCAGCAGTTTCACATACCGGGGCAAACCTGCCAAAAGGCTCAGGATAACGCTGATAATAACTAGGGCCATGATTGCCTAATTGGTGCAACACAACGACCTTATCATCGTTAGAACCCGAATTTTTCTTCAGCTCATCTTTTAAACGCTCGACAAGAGCCTCATCATAGCAGCGGCCCGATGCACAAAGATCAGGAAAACTCTGCAGAGACAATGTTTCGTTTTTAACGCCTTCACATACCCCTTTACATCCCGATTGATTATCAAACCATTCGACATCAATACCGGCATGCTTTAACACATCAAGAAGTGACTCATGACTTTTAATATAGCGCTCGTCATAGTCATCGTGACCAAGCGGAGAGAACATGCAAGGTAAAGAAACTGCCGTGCTTGTGCCACAAGATGTTACATGAGGAAAATTGATCACGTTGCGATCATTCAACTTCGGTGTCGTCTGCCTCTCATAGCCATTGAGACCCCAATTGGCAGCCCGCATCGTCTCCCCGACCACAATGACGAGAAGCTTAGGCTTGCTATTACCATTCGATGCCTCGTCTGCCAGTTTCGCATCGCTCTCAAGCGGAATTTTCTTATCAGGCAGAGGAGCTTGTGCAGGAGCTAAAGCTTGAACAGTAGAGACTATCGCGTTACCCGGAGTGACCAAGAAACGCAGCTCATGATGCGTCCTCATCAAAGCCGACACGCTTTGAAATGTCAGTAAAATGAAGCCGCTCAATACCAGGGTGCTTGCTAGCACCACCACTGCGCGTCTCAAAACAGACCTCAAAAGGCTCTCTCTTTTTATACGCACCCAGATAACAAACAGTGAAGGAATAGCGGCATAAACAATCATGTATCCAAGGAACCCCCAAGTAAACAGCTCACCAGCTTCCTTAGTATCCGTCTGCAGAACGTTGTTCACCATATCGGTATTGAAGTATACGCCATAACGGCTTGTATAAAAGTTAACGGCCGCTGCCAAACATATTATGGCAACAAGAAAAGGTTTCGCCAGCCAACGATTCACTAAAAAAACAAATACAAAAAACTGCAGAAAAGTAAGAACAACCCCATACTCGAGCAAAAGCAACCAGTCCATTATTCCTGCTGGAGAGATATAATCAAAAACCTCATCCCAAAAAGGCGTATTATAAAACAATGTAACACCAAGGCTCACCAAAAAGGTCAGGAAGTCCGTCGTCAAAACCGGACGCAGGAAGCTCAGCCTTGAAAATAAATTATACATAAACGACCTCACCTCAAGAATTAACAAGATCACCAACAGCGACTTTTTGATTTTTAATTAAACCAAAAAACAGATACGCCAATATTCGGGAAACACTAAAACTAATCATCAATGCCCACAAATCATGCGACAAAAAATGAGCCCCACGAACTTGCTGATCAATACCAAAAAGAAGGCCCATAGACATAGCAACCCCTGCACCTAAACGTCTCCACTTAGAAGAGACAAAGAGGTAGTCGAAGAAGAAGTACAAGGCAATCCAGGCATAACCCGCACTAGCATGCCCGGCAGGAAAGCATGCAATATCTGGAAACTTAGAAGGCCACTCTTGGAAAAAACCAACGTAAGGAATATTCCCTCCGTAGCGTACTAAATCCCAAGGACATGCCACATTAACGCTGTTCTTTATAGAAGAAACTATTAATGCGGAAAGTGCAACTGATACAAAGAGATACACCAAAGGACGACGCAGACTTTTCATTGCCCCTACAAAGAAGGTTGCAACAATTGCCACCAAGACCACTACACCTATAGATATACTAAAGCGTTTCCCTATATCATGCAGAACATACTTAGTCAGCCAGAAATCCGATAACGTCCAATCACCTCCCTCCATCGTGTAAACGGCATCAGCCGTCCTAAAATCTAATTCAAAATAAGCTATTGCAATAATTAACAGGGTGAATAAACCCCACATCTTCAACAAGGGCACCCAAGGTGATTCACTGTATTTTAAAAAAGTCCTGGGGAGCATGTGCACATCAACTTTATATCTAACAAGGATACTTCATGATGTCACCCCACTTCTTAAGTCATGCTTACGCGCAACAAATAAATTCATCAAAAGGCTTAAGAATACCTTAAGAAAAAATATTTACAATCAAGACAAAGCCACTACTTTATATATGCAATCATGCGACCAAAAACACTATCAGTCATCATTCCTGCAAAAGATGAAGTTGAAAACTTACCAACGTTGCTTGATGAAATTGATCAGGCACTTGTTTCAATTGAACACGAAATCATCGTTATCGATGATGGCTCTATAGATGACACCCAAAATTGGCTTGCAAATGAAGCCAGGAAAAATCCACGGCTACGCGCATACCGCCACCACAAAAGCTCCGGACAAAGCACGTCTATCTGGCAAGCGGCAAGGCTAGCGGAAGGGGATTGGTTGGCGACTATCGATGCCGATGGACAAAACGACCCGGCAGACATACCTATCCTTTATCAATATGCGAGCACTAACACAGTCACGGTAATTGCTGGGCACCGCAATAAAAGACGTGATATTTGGCATAAGAGGTTTTCTTCAAAAATCGCCAACCGTATCAGGAGCAAACTACTGAATGATTCAACACCCGACACCGGGTGTGGCCTTAAATTAATAAACAAAAATGCGTTTCTTAAACTGCCATACTTTAACCATATGCACCGCTTTATACCTGCGCTTATTCAAGCGCAGGGAGGGACCTGTATTTCTATGAATGTAAACCACCGAGAACGTCAAAACGGACACTCACACTATGGTTTACATGACAGACTTTGGGTAGGAATTATAGATATTCTAGGTGTCATGTGGTTGCGCCGCCGATCACGACTACCGGCAAATTTAATGCCGCTGGTGGATTCATACCCTACTGACAACGAATCCGGCAAACATGTTTAAACCCGACTTAATCTGGATGATTATTGGATTTCTTGGACAAGGCTTTTTTTCGGCCCGTTTCTTGGTCCAGTGGATTGCAAGTGAGAAGGCGCGACGTAGTATCGTGCCCAACGCGTTTTGGATATTAAGTCTAGGCGGAGGCGCTACGCTTTTTGCTTATGCAATTTATCGACAAGACCCCGTGTTTATCGTTGGCCAAGGAGCAGGGCTTTTTATCTACATGCGTAATATGATTTTAATCCGTAATGAAACACACCGGAAATCAACGAAAAGTGAATAGCTTTATGCCTTTTTCGCTCTTGCCAATAACGGTGGTTCGCCATACCCGATTTTTTTGGTGCCTTTTTTTTCTGGGCGGTTTTGTGATTTTAGCGATTGGACTGGGGTTACGTGATCCATGGCCAGCAGATGAACCACGCTTTGCACTCAACGCACTCGAAATGCTTAAGACGGGTCAATTTTGGTTTCCTCATCGCGCCGGCGAAATTTATCCCGACAAACCCCCTGTTTTCATGTGGGCAATGGCAATAGGTATTGCTCTAACTGGCTCGGTACGTTGGGGATTCATGCTCCCGTCTCTACTTGCTGCTTTCGGAACTCTCTTTTTAGTAGCAGATTTAACGAAAAGACTCTACGGTATACGCATCGCACTATTAGCCGGCGTTGCCCTGTTGAGCACGTTCCAATTTGCTCTTCAAGCTCGGACGGCACAAATAGATATGTCTCTCACTTTTTTTACTACGTTAGGGGCTTACGGGTTTCTACGCTATTCATTAATTGACGCCAAGAATATCTGGTGGTATGTCAGTTGGATCGCAATGGGCATCGGTATATTGACCAAGGGGGTAGGCTTTCTGCCCTTGGCGTTAATACCCGGCTGGATATTATTCTATAAACAAGGAGTAGTGCATCACCCTGCATGGAAACAGTATATAAAGGGTTTTTCATTACTTATCTTGACGGTTAGCTTGTGGGTCGTGCCCATGGTCTTGATCGCCACATTTGGAGACGATTCAAGTCTCACAGCTTATCGGGATAATATCCTTTTCAAACAGACGGGCGAAAGATATGCCAATTCATGGCATCACTTGAACCCTTGGTATTACTATCTAGCCAGTGTCATTCCTTGGGCATGGCTACCTCTAATACTGGCCTTCCCATGGCTTATTAAACACTGGCAGCGTCGATTGAGAAGACGCGATGCTAAGATTTGGATGCCTTTAAGCGCAATATTGCTGATCCTTCTGTTTTTTTCGTTGTCGCCAGGCAAACGAGGCGTTTATATATTGCCTACAATACCATTGTTAATATGGGCGGTCGCGCCGTCCATACCCGGCCTATTGCAACAAAAGGGTCTCAATTATCTGGCAACATTTACTATCATTGATCTTGCCCAGCAGCAGTGGACACCTCGTTAAGACAGTACACTAAGACTAGGTGACCCATGGCAAGGCAAGCAGCTTCGATGAAGAAGACCCGTACCCGCTACTCCCAAGACTACAAGGCCGAGGCACTGGCACTCGCCGACCGCGTTGGCATCAGTGCTGCCGCCCGAGAGCTTGGCCTCCAGCCCAGCCAGCTCTACCAGTGGCGAGCCAAGGCCCAACAGCAGCAAAGCGCTTCAGCGCGTGAGCAAGCTCTGGCCGATGAGAACGCCCGGCTCAAGCGACAACTGGCCGAGAAGTCGGAAGAGCTTGAAATCACAAAAAAGGCGGCCGCGTACTTCGCCAAGCACCTCAAGTGAAGTACGCCTTCATCCACCAACATCGTCAGACATTCAGCATCCAGCGGATGTGCGGGGTTCTCGGGGTTGCTCGCAGTGGCTACTACGCCTGGCGGCAGCGTGACGGTGAACCGTCCCCGAGGCGCCGCCAGCAGGCGGTTCTCGACCAGCGAGTGGCCGAGGCCTTCAAGCGCCGGAAGGGGCGCTCAGGCGCCCCCAGATTGGTGCCAGACCTGGTTCACGATGGCATGGCGGTGAATCGCAAGACCATCGCCGCCAGCCTGCGACGTCAGGGACTTCGCGCCAAAGCGGCGCGCAAGTTCAAGGCGACGACGAACTCGCGACACTCGCTGCCAGTGGCGCCCAACCTGCTGGAGCAAGATTTCACCGCCATGGCGCCGAACGAGAAATGGGTCGGCGACATCACCTATCTAGCGACCGGTGAAGGATGGCTCTACCTGGCGGTGCTGATCGATCTGTTCTCACGAAAGGTGATCGGTTGGGCGATGAGCGAGCGAATGACTGCCGACCTGGCCGGGAACGCGCTCCAGATGGCGTTGTGGCGCCGTAAGATGCCCAAGAAGGTCGTCGTCCATTCGGATCGCGGCAGCCAGTACTGTTCGACCCTGTACCAGTCGCTGCTGACTCGGCACGACCTCCAGTGCAGCATGAGTGCCAAGGGCAACTGCTACGACAATGCCTGTGCCGAGAGCTTCTTCCACAGCCTCAAGGTCGAAGCAATCCATGGCGAACGTTTCGAGACCCGGGACGCCATGCGGCGGCAAGTTTTCGAGTACATCGAGATGGACTATAACCGGCAGCGCCGGCACAGTGCGATTGGGATGATCAGCCCGGAGGCCTTCGAGGCCCGAATGATCGCTTAGATCGGTGTCCACGATTGCTGGGTAAGATCACATTGCCATTTCAGGCACTTTACTAACTGCAGGAGTCTTAGGTGGTTATGGAGTCAGTAGCCTAAACGAATTATCGCAGCACTATGGAGTAGTGCCTTGGAATTGGTGGATGACGATTGGTGCGCTGTCTATCCCCCTCATCCTCTGGTTAAAACCGCACCGTGGAATGTTGATATTTGTAATATGGATGCTGGCCTTCTGGGTTTCATGGTCTACATGGGGCTATGTACTAATGAATACGGCCAGGTCGCCTCACGATATGATGCAGAATGTTCAGCGCATAACAGGAAAAAACGCTTCATTGGCGCTCCCGGATTTCGATGAAGAATTTGTGCTACAAGCACAACAACCCGTCGTGCAATTCGGCTTTAAAACCCCATTAGAAAAACAATTACAACGTGCTTACGCATGGGTTAAACAGTCTCCCGGTGAGCGCTGGATATTAACACGAGCAAATCAGGCAAAAGGGGAAGCTTGTATCGATCAATCCGAAAAACATGATCTGGGTATTCAAAACAGTGATCATTGGTGGCTTCTTCCCGGAAGCGCTTTTTCTCAGTGCTCAGGAAATGAAAAATCTGCGCCGCTATACGAAGCTCCCACGACAAAATAGTCATCACCACCCTAAAATCCCGTCAAAGAGAGGCTTTAAGCCTCTCTTAACATTATAGAAATAAACCCCCTTGATACCTCCAACCTGAGCTTTAAAATGAAAAAGACAATCGCTGTATCTGGCAACTCATCAAGGTCACCAAGATCTTTCTTGATACTTTCAGCAATATGCTTTTCACTCTTCTTGATACTATCATTGATAGTTAAAACTACTAATTGTTTTGCTGGAATAAATGGAACCATACACAACCTCTTTGCACAGCACCAGAGTTCTTTTCTATTCAACTTCATGCTAATTATCACTGAACTTGGTGATGGCATCGTAGTGGGCATAATATCCTCAGCAATAGTACTATCCATGCTCGTAAGGAAAGAAAAAGCACCCGCTATACTTTTAGCCTTAACCATGACCAGCATATCTTTAACGGTTCCTCTACTGAAGTTTTTAATACATAAAAGCCGCCCGATGGAGGGGCTGTATGAAAACTGGGAGACTTTTTCTTTTCCGAGTGGCCACACCACATTAAATATAACGCTCTACTTGTGCATCCTCCTCCTATTTACTCATCACTTTAATTTTAAACACAGGATATTGACTAGCCTCACCACCTTTTTATTACTGTTTCTTATATGCTTTTCTAGAGTTTATCTGAATGCGCACTGGTTAACTGATATTGTCGGTGGGGTGTTTTTAGGGATAGGATGGGCTTGCCTTTTTTTCTATCTATTTTTGCACCAACTTTCTCAGCACCAAACCAATAAAAGCTCTTCCATTTACTTCGTAATACTTATTGCAAGCATTTTAACAGTATGGCCGCTTCACTCCTTTAAAGTCTTTCAAAATGACGTAACAAGGTACACTTCAAACGACCACTAGATGACTAAAATCACTTCATTAAAATATTAAACCAGACCCAAACAACAAGCAAAAATGTCATAAAAACCGATGCTGACCCAAGATCCTTGGCTCGGCCGCTTAATATATGCCATTGCGTTCCCACGCGATCCACAACAGCTTCAATAGCTGAATTTATAAGCTCCACTACCAATAGCAAGATGAGAGATGCCCCCATCATCACTTTTTCTATAGGTAAGTAATTCCCAAAGATAGGAATTGGCATCAACAATGCAAGGAAAACTAATTCTTGACGAAATGCCGATTCATGCACCCAGGCAGCACTCAAGCCCTTTAGAGAACAAAAAAGAGCTTTATTTAAACGTACGAGACCTGTTCCATTCCATTTATCTAGATCAGCCATTTTGTCAACACGTCCAAGTTTACAAAGAAGCCAGTAGGTTAGACTCGATACCTTAAGGGCTGATTAAGTCTCTCCGCTAGATCATGGATTCTGATACAAAACGTTCTCTATCAGCCGCGCCGATAATCGTCGTCAAGGCGGACGATATCGTCCTCGCCGAGATAGGCACCGCTCTGAATCTCGATCATCTCCAGGTCGATGCGCCCCGGATTTTCGAGGCGATGCTCGACTCCCAGCGGGATATATACGGATTGGTTCACGCTGAGCAGAAAGTCCTCCTCGCCCCGGGTCACCCGCGCGGTGCCGGACACGACCACCCAGTGCTCGGCACGATGATGATGGCGCTGCAAAGACAGGCGCGCGCCGGGACGCACGCGGATATGCTTGACCTGAAAGCGCGGCCCGTTTTCCAGGCTTTCGTAACTGCCCCACGGACGATAGACGCAGCGATGCGCCGCACTTTCGCGGCGGCCCTGGGCATCGAGCCGCGCCACCAGGGTCTTGATGTCCTGGGCATGGCGCCGGTCGGCCACCAGCACGCTGTCGGCGGTCTCCACGACGACCAGCCCCTCGACGCCCAGCGTCGCCACCAGGCGCGACTGACCCTGCACCCAGGTATCGCGCGTCGCCTCGGCCAGGGTATCCCCGCGCAACACATTGCCGTCGGCATCTTTCTCGGCGATGTCCCACAATGCCTGGAACGACCCCACGTCCGACCAGCCGGCATCGAGGGCCACCGCCACGGCATCGTCGACATGCTCCATGACCGCGTAGTCCACCGACTCGCGCTCGCAGGCGGCAAACGTCGCGGCATCGGGGCGCAGGAAATCGAGATCCGTCCGTCGCGCCGCCCAGGCCGCGGTCACCGCGTCGTGCATCGCAGGGCGCAGGCGCGCCAGCGCTTGCAGATAGCGGTCGCCATGCATCAAAAACATCCCGCTGTTCCAGAGATACCGTCCCGCCTCGAGGAATGCCTTGGCCCGCGTGGCATCGGGCTTCTCCACAAAACGTCTGAGTGGCTGCAGGCCTGCGGAAATGTCGTCCACTTCCAGGTAGCCGTAGCCGGTTTCGGGATGACGCGGCACGATGCCGAAGGTGGCGAACGCGCCCTGCTCTGTTGTCGGCAGCGCCCGCTCGATCGCCTCGCGAAACGCCGCCACATCCGCGATGTGGTGATCGGCGGGCAGCACCAGCAGTGGCCCCCTATCGGCGTCGTCTGTTTCGCGTGCCTGCTGACACAGCGCCGCCAGGGCAATGGCCGGCGCCGTGTCACGCCCCTCGGGCTCCAGCACGATATCCGCCTCCACCCCGCTGTCGCGCAGTTGCTCGGCCACCAGGAACCGGTGGGCGTCGGCACAGACCACGATGGGCCGCGCGGTCGTCAGGCCGGCGAGTCGCGCCAGCGTCGCCTGCAGCATGCTGCGTCGTTCCAGCAGGGGAAGAAACTGTTTGGGCGTATCCCGTCGCGACAGCGGCCACAGGCGTGTGCCGTTACCTCCGGCGAGAATCACGGGCGTCAACATGCAAAGCTCCTCGGGCGAAATGATCGAACGCGCGGCTATCACGTTACGCAGCGCTTGCGCATGTCGCCAGTCTCAATGTGTCATTACCTTGACAAGCGGTGAGCGCTTATCGAGGATTAGCGCCCAACCTATTGCGGAAGGTCGCCACCCCATCATGCCCCTGTATCGAGTCTCGCTGAACGGTGTGCCGCGCTGGTATTACCTGCGCACACGCTTTCCGTTTCCCGGCCGCATCGCACTGCAGCAGCCCGAGACGACTCGACACATGGAGGCCGTCGGCAGCAGTCGCTTCTACCTGGAGCCGCGCTCGAACACCTTGTTCAAGCTGATCGCCGACAAATTCACGGCCAAGCGTCAGCCACTCAACTGGTGGCTGCGCGATATCCTCGAAAAACGGCTGCTGGGCGGCTTCGATGCGCTCAAGGAATGGCGCTCGAACCGCCTCATCCGGCGGGCGGGGCTCAAGGCCGTGGCCTGCCGGGGTGTGGGACTGGCGATCAATCCGCTCAACCCCCTGGGCTCGCTGCTCGCCATGGAATACCTGGCCAGCGGCGAATCCGGCGAAACCCATTTCCTGCGCCTCGACGAAACGGCGCGCCTGGCGTTCATACGCCGGCTATGCGACGACGCGGCCGTCTTGATACACCACGGCTACTGCCATCGCGATTTCCACTATGGCAATGTCTGGGTCGATGCCAAGGGCGACATCGTGTGGATCGACACCCACGTCAAGCGCCTGCCTCGCCGTGCCGACCGGCGACGCCAGGCCATCGATGCCATGCTGAGCCCCAGCAAACTGAAAGGCGATCGCTACCGCCGTTTCGCGCACGGCTATCTTCACGAGCGACTCGGTCAGCCCGCGTGAGTCTTCCCCCGATTCAAGGATGATGCCATGACGCCCAAACGCTTTGCCTTCGTCATCGCCGACCTCTACGGCGGCGGCGCGGAAAAATCGCTGCTTTACACGGCCGCCGGTCTCCATCAACGCGGCCACACGGTCAAGGTGTTCATCCTGCGCGACAGAATCGAGCAGCCGATTCCGGATGGCGTCACGGTGGAGAACCTCGCGCTCATCAACCGTTTCAGCAAGATGTTCTCGACGCCGCTGGTGGAGAAATGGCAGGCTGCGCGCATCGCCAGGACCCTCGACGCCTTCGCCGCCGACGTGGTGCTCTCCTGCTCGTGCGACAAGATCACTCGCCACCTGCGCCACCCCAATCTGTGGTTCTGGATCAAGAGCGACATCTCGGCGAAATTCAGCGATCCCGATCAGCGCGCCAAGGCATTCGCCAAGGTGCACCGCTTCTATACCGGGCGCAATGTCGTCGCCGTCTCCCAGGGCGTCAAGGACAATCTGCTCGACGTCATCGGCCTCCGGCCCGCCGAGATTCGCGCCATCTACAACCCCTACGAGCGAGAGCCCTTCCTGCGCCTGGCCGAGGAACCGGCGCCGGTGCCGGAGGGCGAGTATCTGATCAATGTCGGGACCTACGAGCCCCGCAAGCGTCATGACCGCCTGCTGCGCGCCTACAAGGCCAGCGGCGTGACGACCCCGCTGGTCCTGCTGGGCAAGGGCAAGGGCGACGAAGAAGCCAGGCTGCGCAAGATGATCGAGGACATGGGGCTCGCCGAGCGCGTCATCCTGCCCGGCTACCAGACCAACCCCTATCCGTTCATTCGCCATGCCAAGGCCTTGATCCTGACCTCGGACGCCGAAGGGTTGCCACGCGCGCTCATCGAATCGCTGCTGCTGGGCACGCCCGTGGTCAGCGTCGACTGTCCCTCCGGCCCCCGCGAGATACTCGCCGGCGAACTTGCCGACTTCCTCGTCCCCCGCGAGGATGAAGCAGCCCTAGCCGATGCCATCGCCCGCATGGATGCCGCGCCCATCACCGTCACCGAAGCGCACTACCGCCCCTTCCTCAAGGAGACCGTGCTGCCGCAGTTTGAGGCGCTATCGAAATAGTGCCCTCATTCTCTTGTGTTCACACTCAGACCAGCCTCATGCAGAAAGACCTTGAAGGCCTGCCAGAGCGGGCTGCGGTAGCGCTCGGGATGCCAGACCAGCGAAAAGGAACGGGTCAGTTGCAGCGGGCTTCTCAACGCCACCAGTTCACCCCGCTCGAGCTCGCCCGCCACGCTCAGCCGTGACAGGCAGCCCAACCCGAAGCCGGCGCGCACTGCCTGCTTGATCGCTTCGTGCTGATCGAGCTCCATGCGCACGCGGATACGCTCGACGTGAGGGTGGATGGCCGCCTCGAAGATCGCCCGCGTCCCCGAGCCCGGTTCACGCAGGATCCATTGCGCTGCCTGCAGCTCCTCGACCCCGAGGCCGTCGCGTGCCGCCAACGGGTGCTGGGGCGCGGCCACCACCACCATCTCGTCCTGACACCAGAGTTCGCTCACCAGCCGTGACTCGCTGCACTGCCCCTCGATCAATCCCAGGTCGGCGTCGAAGCGCTGAATGTCGCGCATCACGTCCTCGGTGTTGCGCAGCCGCAGTTGCAGGTCGACGGCGGGATGCTGCTCGATGAAACGTCCGGCCAGCATCGGCAGCAGATAGGTGCCGATCGTGGCGCTGGCCGCGACGTGCAGCGTGCCCCGCAGCTCGCCGTCGGGCTCGCGCGCCGCATCGACCAGCTCATCGAGCCCGTTGAGCACTTTCTCGGCGTACGGGAGCAATCGACGTCCGGCATCGTTGAGCTCTAGACGACGCCCCAGCCGTTCGAAGAGCACCACGCCGAGCTGACGTTCCAGATCGGCCAGTGCCTGGCTGGTCGCCGACTGGGAGAGACGCAATTGCCGCGCGGCCGCATTGACGGCGCCGCCACGAATCACGGCAACGAATACCTGGAGCTGGCGAAAGGTCACATGGGTCGACATATCGGTTTTACTTAACTGTCATTTCGTTATTACCACATAACACATAATTCTATTCCGGTTTAGCCTGAAGAGACACATCCATGGCGGTACCGCCCATCATCGGAGAATGTCTCATGTGGCAGGGATTGATACTCTGCGCCGGCCTGACCCTGGGGGGCTTCACCCTGGCTCACCTGCCCGGCATCCGCGAAAGCGGCATCAGTCCACTGGTCTTCTCGCTGCTGCTGGGTCTCGTGATCGGCAACCTGCCCGTCAGCGGGCGCCTGCCTCAGGCAGGCCGCGGGCTACAGTTCGCGACCCGCTGGCTGCTGCGCGGCGGCATCGTGCTGTTCGGCCTGTCGCTGACGTTACAGCAGATTCTCGGCCTCGGCCCCAAGGTCATCATGCTCGATGCCCTGGTGATCTGCACCATCCTGACCGCCGGGTACTGGATCGGCACACGCCTGCTGGGGCTCGATCGCGAGACCGCTCTGCTCACGAGTGCCGGCAGTGCCATCTGCGGTGCCGCCGCCGTGCTCGCCACCGAGACCACCATCCGTTCGAAGCCGGCCGCCACCTCGATGGCCGTAGCCACCGTCGTGCTGTTCGGCTCGCTGGCGATGCTGGTCTATCCCTTGCTCTATCCTCTCACCGGCATGGACGAGGGATTGTTCGGCATCTACATCGGCGCCACCGTGCATGAGGTGGCCCAGGTGGTCGCCGCCGGCGACGCGGTCGGTCCCCAGGCGTTAGCCAATGCGGTGATCGTCAAGCTCGTCCGGGTGATGCTGCTCGTGCCCTTTCTGCTGGTGGTCGGCCAGTGGTGGCTCCGTCATCGGCAGGCGGAAGACGATTCGGAAGCCGGCCGCGGCGGCCTGGTGATTCCCTGGTTCGCCTTCGGCTTTCTGGCCATGGTGATCTTCAACAGCGTCGTCGTCCTGCCGGCAGCCCTGCACCAGTCGCTGGTAATGGGCGGGCAGATCGCGCTGGCCATGGCGATGGCGGCACTGGGTTTCGAGACCCGCCTGGAAAAGCTCAAGGCGCTGGGCGTCAGGCCCATGCTGCTGGCCCTGATCCTGTTCCTGCTGCTGCTGATCGGCGGTGGCTGGGTGACGCCCTGGCTCATGCACTGAACGTTGCCCCCAACGCAAAACGGCCCCGACAGCAGGCTGTGTCAAAACACAGCCTCGGCTGGCACACTGCCCATCAGGTTTCCTGATGGGCAGTTTTCGTCATGGCACGCTATATCACCGGCGCGTCTCGCGAGCAGCTCGACCTGCTGCCGCCTTCTCTCGATGACCTGATTCCCGACGATCACCTCGTTCGCGTCATCGATCTTTATGTCGACTCCCTCGATCTCGATGCCCTGGGCTTCGAGCGGGCTCGACCCGCTGCGACCGGGCGCCCGGGCTACCATCCCGCGGATATGCTGCGCCTCTACCTGTACGGCTATCTTCAGCAGATCCGCTCGTCACGCCGGCTGGAACGCGAATGTCAGCGCAATATCGAGCTGATGTGGCTGCTCAATCGGCTGACTCCCGACTTCAAGACCATCGCCGAGTTTCGGCGCAAGCATCCGCGCGCGTTTCGTCAGCTGTGCCGTCATTTCGTGCGTTTCTGCCGTGACGCCGGCTGGCTGGCAAGCCGCGAAGTGGCCATCGATGGCAGCAAATTCGGGGCCGTGGCTAGCAAGAAGCGTGTGGTGAGCCGCCAGGCGCTGGTCCGTGAGGAACAGGCGTTGAACGCGCGTATCGACGCCTGGCTGGAAGGCCTCGATGAGACCGACCACGAGGAAGCCCACCGGGATGGGCCCGACGATGACCAGCGTCGCCGTTCACTCGAACGGCTCAAGGCCCTGCGTGATCAGACCCGAGACAGCCGCGAGCGCATGGAACGGCTCGGGATCCAGCATCACGTCACCGGTGAGCCTGAGGCCCGGCTCATGCGCTCGCCGCAGGGAAGCCGCACCGCCTATAACCTGCAGACGGCGGTGGATACCGACACCCATCTGATCGTGCACCACGAGACGGTGCAGGACGGCGATGACAGTCGCCAGTTGCAGCCCATGGCGGAAGCGACCCAGACGGCGCTGGAAAGAGGGAATTTATCGATACTGGCCGATGCCGGCTATTCCAACGGTGAACAGCAGCAGCGCTGCGAAGAACGCAACCTAGCCTGCCATATCCCGCCCCGGCGGACCGTCAACAATCAGGGAGGCGGCCAGCTCTATCAGGCCGATGCTTTTCACTACGAACCGGCCCGGGATGCCTACCGCTGTCCGGCCGATCACTGGCTGCCACTGAAGCAACGCAACGCTTCCCAGAAGGTTCTTTACTACGCCAACCCTTCGGCGTGTGCCGGTTGTAGGCTCAAGCCACGCTGTACGGCGGGGCGTTGGCGAACGGTCACCCGCCATCAGTATGAAAGCGCCTTCGAGACGTCGCGACAACGCCTGACAGAGGACCCCAAGGCGATGACACGTCGCCGCGCCACCGTCGAGCATCCCTTCGGCACGCTCAAGGACACGCTGATGGGGAATGCCGGACGTCTGCTGGTGCGTGGGCTCGATAAAGCCCGAGGGGAGATCAGTCTGGCGGTACTGGCGTACAACCTTAAGAGACTGATGCGACATATCGGGGCCGAGGCGCTGATGACCCGGCTGAGACAAGCCCCGGTCTGAGGCTGGATCCTTTATCGAGGTGACATCGACAAGGCTGCAACGACATCGCCCCGCAAAAGCGGGGCGATGTGAACGACTTCTGACAGACCGTTTTGACACGGCCTGGAAAGGGGCCGTTTCGTCGTGAGCGGGGCTCATGGCGTACGCAAGGAATCCCCGCGTCCCACCGCGAAGTACAACAGTCCCGAGCGCTTGACCGCCTGCGGATCGAACAGGTTGCGGCCGTCGACGACCACCGGTGTGCTCAGCGACTGCTTGAGCCAGGCGAAATCCACGCTGCGGAACGCCTTCCATTCGGTACAGATCACCAGGGCGTCGGCCCCCTCGATGGCCTGCTCGCGATTATCGACCAGTGCCAGATCGTCGCGCTTGCCGTAGATCCGCCGGCATTCTTCCATGGCTTCCGGGTCGAAGGCCTGTACCCGGGCGCCACATTCCCACAGCGCCTCCATCAAGGCGCGACTCGGGGCCTCGCGCATGTCGTCGGTGTTGGGCTTGAAGGCCAGCCCCCAGAGCGCGATGGTCTTGCCGGCCAGGTCGCCGTCGAAGGCTTGCGAGAGCTTGGCGAACAGGGTGGCCTTCTGACGCTGGTTGACGCCTTCGACCGCTTCGAGCAGTTCGGCATGGTAGCCGATCTCGCCGGCGGTGCGCGCCAGTGCCTGCACGTCCTTGGGAAAGCAGGAGCCGCCGTAGCCGCATCCCGGATAGATGAAGTGATACCCGATGCGCGGGTCCGAGCCGATGCCGCGCCGCACCTGTTCGATGTCCGCCCCGAGACGCTCCGCGAGATTGGCGATCTCGTTCATGAAGCTGATCTTGGTGGCGAGCATGGCGTTGGCCGCGTATTTGGTCAGCTCGGCGCTGCGGATATCCATGAACATCAACTTCTCATGGTGCCGGTTATAGGGACCGTAGCATTCACGCATGATCTCGCGCACCCGCTCGGCATCAGTGCCCACGATGATCCGTGCGCCATGCGTGAAGTCCTCGATGGCGGCGCCTTCCTTCAAGAACTCTGGATTGGAGCAGACATCCACGGTGAGCGCGGCGTCGCGGGCATCGAGCTCCTGCTGAACGGCGGCGCGCACCTTGTCCGCGGTGCCCACCGGCACGGTCGACTTGTCGACGACGACCTTGTCGTCCTGCATGTGCTGGCCGATGCTGCGCGCCACGGCCAGCACGTACTGCAAATCGGCGCTGCCATCCTCGTCGGGGGGCGTGCCCACGGCGATGAACTGCAACGGCGCGAAGCCCACGGCGGTGGCGGCATCGGTGGTGAACCGCAGCCGGCCCTCGCTCACGTTCTGACGCACCATGGCGTCCAGCCCCGGCTCGTAGATGGGGATCTCGCCGCGCTCGAGGCGGGCGATCTTGTCGGCGTCGACGTCCATGCACATGACCTCGTGCCCCACGTCCGCCAGGCAAGTCCCGGTGACCAGGCCCACGTATCCCGTACCGAAGATACTGATTTTCATCGTATGTCGTCCTTTACGCTCGTTAACCAAAAAATCGTGGGCATCAAATCCCGTGAAAGCTGCGGTACCACTCGACGAAGCGCGCCACGCCCTCGTCGACGCCAACCTGCGGACGATAGCCGACCTTCTCGAAAAGCGCGTCGGTATCCGCCCAGGTGCGCGGCACGTCGCCGGGCTGCATCGGCTTGAAGTCACAGCGCGCCGTGCGTCCCGTGGCCCGTTCCAGCGCATGCACGAAGTCCATCAGGGCCACCGGGCTGCCATGCCCGATATTGTACAACGCGAAGGGCGCCGTGCTCTGATCGGGGCGTGCGCCCGGACTGTCCGGGTCGGCCTCGGGAATCGCCTGCATGATGCGCACGACCCCCTCGACGATATCGTCGATATAGGTGAAATCCCGGGACAGATCGCCATGGTTGAACACCGGCAGCGGCTCGTCCGCGAGAATCGCCCGGGTAAACTTGAACATGGCCATGTCCGGACGTCCCCAGGGGCCGTAGACCGTGAAGAAACGCAGCCCGGTGGCGGGAATCCCGTACAGATGCGAGTAGCTGTGCGTCATCAGCTCGTTGGCCTTCTTGGTGGCGGCATACAAGCTGATGGGGTGGTCCACGGCATCGGCGGTGGAAAACGGCACCTGGGCATTCTGGCCATAGACCGAGCTCGAGGAGGCATAGATCAGGTGCGGCACCTGCTGGTGGCGGCAGCCCTCCAGGACATTGAGGTGACCCACCAGGTTGGATTGCGCGTAGACGTGCGGGTTGTCGAGGGAGTAACGCACCCCGGCCTGCGCGGCCAGATGGATGACACGCTCGAAGCGCGTGTCGGCGAACAGGCGTTCCATGCCCGCGCGATCGGCCAGGTCCAGGCATTCGAAGCGCACGTTCGGCCATCCCGCCAGGTCGTCCAGGCGGGCCTGTTTCAGCGACACGTCGTAGTAATCGTTGAGGTTGTCGATGCCGACGATGTCATGCCCTTCGGCCGCCAGGCGCTTGGCGACGGCATGACCGATGAAGCCGGCCATGCCGGTGATCAGGATATTCATGTGGCTAGCGTCATCTGCGTGTGATGGCGGGGACTATAGCATGGCGCTGCAAACGCGCCGATCCATGTATCTCGCTTCATTGACGACGGGCAAGCCATGCGGCGATCCCCACCAGCAGGAACGCCAATGCCAACAGTGAGAGGCCGTCCACCGCGTTTTCCAGCGCCGGCAGACGCGGGTCGCCGGCAGACGCGCGGTGTGCATTGTCGATACCCTGCAGCGCCAGCTGGCCCGACCCGGCGATCAGCGTCAGCATCATGCCCAGCGGCAAGGCGGCGCGCAGCCAGGCGGGCAGGCGTGGAAACGCCACGCGCGGACCTGTGGCGCCCTGCTTCGATGCGGTCTTCGTGGCGGTCTTCGGTGAGCGGCTTCCCCCGCGGGAGCGCCGCTTGTCGGACGAGGAACGCTTGCGGGCAGCCTGTCCGCCGCGTTTGCCGGACGACCTCCCACGGCGGTCCAGCCAGCGATAGACCAGCATGGTCGCCGCCGCGGTCAGCGCCACCGCAGAGATGAGGATGGAAAGGAACAAGGAAAGCGAGGCCATGGAGTCCCGTTGTCTTTCGGTGATGGACTTTCGGTGATGACAGCATCACGAGACAAGGATACCAGTGATGGCCTCGCGGTTCAGGCACCCACGGCCGATCTCGCGTCTGCGCTCGGCCGTGTCGTGATCCGCTTGACGCTCAGGGCATCAGCTGCCCGCCGTTGACCTCCAGGATCTGCCCCGTGACATACCCGCTCATGGCGTCGGATGCCAGGAACAGAAACGCCCCGACGCACTCCTCGGGCGTCCCCAGGCGCCCCATGGGAATGCCGGCGCGCATGGCCTCGAGCTGGGCATCGCTGCTGTGGCGATCATGGAACGGCGTCACGATGACACCCGGTGCCACGGCATTGACCCGCACCCCGTCTCCGGCCAGCTCCTTGGCCATGCCCCGCGTGAACGAGCTGACGAAGGCCTTGGCCGAGGCATACAGCGACGCCCCGGGGCCGCCCCCGTTGCGGGCCGCCACCGACGTGGTATTGATGATGTTGCCGGCCTCGCCCTGGCGGCGGAAATGGGCGAGCGCCGCGCGCGTGGCCAGCGTCACCGAGCGCACGTTGAGGTCCATCACGCGCGCATAATGCGCCGCCTCGATGTCCCCCGCCGGTACGCGTCCCAGCATGTCGCCCGCATTGTTGACGAGGATGTCCAATCCCCCCAGGCGCTCGGCGGCCCGGTCTACCACGTCGACGGCGCCCTCGGCGGTGCTCACGTCCTGCTGAAGCGTGAACGCCTGGCCACCGGCGCGCTCGATGGCTTCGACCACCTCACGTGCCGGCGCCTCGCTGGTGTTGTAATGCACGGCGACATGCGCGCCCAGTGCGCCGAAGCGCTTGGCCACGGCGGCGCCGATGCCGGTGCTCGCCCCGGTGACCAGAATGCGCTTGCCCTGAAACTCATCGAACATGGTGATTGCTCCCAAGCCGGTGGAGACAGCATCCGACACGGCGTGCTGTCATACATCACACTAAGTGCGTGTCAGGATTCCAGATTGCGGGGCCGACCGGCATTAGACTTAAGGACGAGCCATGTCAGCGACCGTCGGCCTCGGCAGCCAGCCGGCGCAAGTGCACGACCAGTTCCTCCACCGCGGGCGACAACGGCTCCTGGCGGCGGGTGATGATACCGTAGTAGTCCAGCGGCTTGCCGATCACGCGTTCGAGGACCACGTACTGGCCCCCCGCCAGGGGACGACGCATGACGGAGCGCGGCAGCACCGCGAGCATGTCCGAGGACTGCAGCAGCTGCAGCGTCGCCTGGATGGACGTGGTCTCGACGACGTTGGCCGGCGTCGCGATCCCTTCCTCGGCCAGCGCCGACTCGAACACGCCGCGCATGGGGCTCGACAAGGGATGCAGGATCCAGGGCCAGTGACTCAGCTCGTCCAGCGAAGGCGCCTCGCCACGCCGGGTCAGAGGGTGATCGCGACGCACCACGACCCGCAGCGGTTCGTCCAGCAGCGGTTCGAAATCGAACAGGTTGTGCTGGCTGACATGCGTCAAGCGCCCGATGACCAGATCGAGACGCTTGTGCTCCAGCTCGAGCAGCAGCCTGTCGCTGGTCTGCTCCTGCAGACTCACCGACAGGCGCGGCCGGGCCTGCTTGAGACGCGCGATGGCCGCCGGCAGGATCTCCGGCGCGGCCGCCGCGATCGCGCCGATCAGCAGTTGGCCGTAGCCGCCCTCGCGCAGATCGTTGATGTCGTCGACCAGGCGCTCCATGTCGTTGAGCAGGATCCAGGCATGGCGGATGACCTGCTCTCCCAGCTCGGTGGGCTGCATGGCACGCGGCAGGCGTTCGAAAAGCGCGAATCCGAAGTATACCTCCAGGTCCCGCAGCATCTTGCTCGCAGCCGGCTGGCTCAGGTGCATCACCCGCGCCGTGGCGTGCATGTTGCGGCTCTCCGCCAGCGTGGTGAGAAGCGTCAGATGCTTGAAACGCAGCCAACCGCAGAGATGCGCGTGGGACAGCTTGCCCGTCGTCATGGTGAAAACATCCTCGTCGTCACGAGCGGCGCGTGCCCATGGCGCATGCCCGCTCGACTTGCCGATAACCCAGAGGAATCACAATGCCACAAACTTCGATTGGATTGTGATTTCAATGCGGCCATAGCCTGAGCGAAACGCCAACAACAATCACCGCCCTGGCAGCGTCAGGGCCACAAGGAGCGGCCATGAGTTCGATCATCAATTATCTGACCAAGATACGTTTCGGCGCCGATGCCCTGGACAACCTGGCCGAGGAACTCTCGCTCCTCGGCGTCGCCAGGCCCTTGATCGTCACCGATGCCGGACTGACCGCCAGCGGACTGGTGGACCGCGTGCAGGCCGCCATCGGCGGCAAGCATCCGGCGCCGGTCTACGACGAAACGCCGGCCAATCCCACCGAGGTCGCCATCGAGGAGGCCGTGGCCTGCTACCACGAACACGGCTGCGACGGCATCGTCGCGCTGGGCGGCGGTTCCAGCATCGACCTGGCCAAGGGGGTTGCCCTGCTGGCCAGCCATCCGGCGCCCCTGCGTCAGTACGCGGTGATCGAGGGTGGCGCGGCACGCATCGGCAGCGACGTGCTGCCGCTGGTCGCCATTCCCACCACGGCCGGCACCGGCAGCGAGGTGGGACGTGCCGCGCTGATCAGCATGCGCGACGAGCGCAAGCTCGGCTTCCTGTCGCCGCACCTGCTCCCCGATGTGGCGATCTGCGATCCCGTGCTGACCCTCTCGCTGCCGGCCACTCTCACCGCCGCCACCGGCATGGACGCCATCGCGCACTGCGTCGAGACGTTCCTCAGCCCGCGCTTCAATCCGCCCGCCGATGCCATCGCGCTGGACGGCCTGCAGCGTGCCACGCGCCATATCCGCACCGCCGTTCACGACGGCAACGACCTCGAGGCCCGCAGCGAAATGCTGATGGCCGCCACCCAGGGCGCCCTGGCCTTTCAGAAGGGGCTCGGCGCGGTGCACTCGCTGTCTCATGCGCTGGGCGGCTTTCACGACCTCAAGCTTCATCACGGCACGCTCAACGCGCTGTTGATGCCGTGCGTGCTGCGCTTCAACCAGCCGCATTGCGAAGACAAGTTCGACCGGCTGCGCCAGGCCATGGGGCTCGCCCCGGGAACGGATCTCGCCGAGGCCTTTATCCAGCTCAACCGCGATCTGTCGCTGCCCATGCGCCTCAGCGAGCTGGGCGTGACGCGCGACCGCCTGGCGCCGGTCGCCCAGTGGGCGCTCGAGGATCACTCGACCGCGACCAATCCACGGCCGCCCACCCTTGAGGACTTCCAGCGTCTCCTGGAAGAAGCGTTCTGAGACGCTTCTCGTCAACACTTTCAACTAATTGAAAAAAAGGAGGTTTCAAAGCACTTTCTAGACCAAAGTCTAGATAAATGTATATTGCGCGCAATGTTCATTAACACTAGCTTGAAAGATGCATACCGCTAGACGTCATGCTTCATGACACACCAATAACAAGGATCGATCATGCTCAAACGTCACAACAAAACGCTCCTCGCCAGCACCGCCGTACTGCTGACCGCCATCGCCGGCCCGGCCTTCGCCGAGTATCCGGAAAAACCCATCACCATCATCGTCCCCTGGGCCGCCGGCGGCGGCACCGACGCCACCGCACGCACCATCGCCAAGGCGATGGAAGAAGAGCTCGGGGAAACCATCAACGTCGTCAACCGCACGGGGGGCAGCGGCGTGGTGGGCCATAGCGCCATCGCCAACGCCAATCCGGACGGCTACACGCTCGGGCTGGTCACGGGCGAGATCAACATGATGCACTGGCAGGGCCTCACCGATCTCACCTACCGCGACTACACCCCCATCGCCCAGATCAACTACGACTACGCGGGCGTCCAGGTCGCCACCGACGGTCCCTTCGGCGATCTCGAGGACCTGGTGCAGACCGTGCGCGATGAACCCAAGGGCACCTTCAACGCCTCCGGCACCGGCCAGGGCGGCGTCTGGCACCTGGCCTTCGCCGGCTTTCTGATGGATCAGGGCATGGAACCCGACCGGGTCACCTGGATTCCCAGCCAAGGGGCGGCCCCTGCCATGACCGAGCTCGCCGCCGGTGGCATCGACATCGTGCCGAGCTCGGTCCCCGAGGGGCGTTCGATGATCGAGTCCGGCCGCGCCAAGAGCCTGGGGGTCATGGCTCCCGAGCGCATCGACAGCTTCCCGGACGTGCCCACGGTTCAGGAAGCCATCGGCAGCGACTACCAGATCGGTGAGTGGCGCGGCATCGCCGGTCCCAAGGGCATGGACCCCGAGATCGTCGCCACCCTGGAAGACGCCCTGGAAGCCGCCTACAACAGCGACACCTATCAGGGTTTCATGGCCAAGCAAGGGTTCGGCACCGAGTGGCGCAACGCCGAGGACTTCGGTCAACTGATGGCCGACATGGATGAGCGCTTCGGCGAGATCGTCGAACAAGTCGGCCTGGCCAAGTAACCCGGAGGCCACGATGAAAGACTTCATGCTCGGCCTCGCGTTCATGGCGGCGGGTGCCATCGTCTATGTCGTGGCCCAGGGGTTCCCCACCATGCCGAGCCTGCAGTACGGGCCCTCACTGTTTCCCTCTCTCATCGGGGGAGGGTTCATGATCGGCGGGCTGATCCTTGCGATCAGTCATGGTGGGGCGCTCAAGGGCATCGCGCACGGCATCGCCTGGCGACCGGCCCCGGAGCGCATGCGCAATCTGCTGCTCTCCCTGCTGCCCGCGCTGGCCATCGTCTTCTACATCCTGGCAAGCGAATGGCTGGGGACCATGCTGTGCCTGGCCGTGATCATGTTCGTCATGATGCTCGCACGGCGCACCTCGCCCATTCTCGCGCTCGGGATCTCCATCGTCGCGGCACTGGTCATCGACCTGGTGTTCTCTCGCTACCTGCTCATTCCCCTCCCCGAGGGATTGCTGAGCCTCTGGGGGTAAGTAAGCCATGGATGCATTCCTGCAAGGCCTGACGCTGGTCTTCAATTTTCAGACGCTGCTCGTCATCGCCGCCGCGGCCATTTTCGGGGTCTTCGTGGGCGCCGTGCCCGGGTTGACCGCGACCATGGCCGTGGCGCTGCTGGTGCCCATCACCTTCTACATGGACCCCACCCCCGCCATCGCGGCCATCGTGACCACCTCGGCGATGGCGATATTCGCCGGCGACATTCCCGGCACCTATCTCAATATCCCCGGCACCCCCGCGTCGGCCGCCTACGTCGGCGAGTCGCACCAGCTCGCGCGACAAGGGCGAGCGCGGGAAACGCTGGGCACCAACCTGGTGTGCTCGATCTTCGGCGGTCTGTTCGGCACCCTGGTGCTGGTCTTCGTGTCGCCCTCGCTGGCCGAGGTCGCGCTGAAGTTCAGTTCGTTCGAGTATTTCTGGCTGGCGCTGCTGGGGCTTAGCTGCTCGATCTTCATCTCCATCGGCTCCAAGACCAAGGCCTTCCTGTCGCTGCTGGTGGGCCTGCTGCTTTCCACCGTCGGCCTCGACATGATGAGCGGCGCGCCGCGCTTCACGTTCGGCATTCCGGACTTGATGGCCGGTGTCAATTTCATTCCGGTGATGATCGGCATGTTCGCGCTCAATGAGCTGATGATGTTCTACGGCTCGAGCAACGAGGGGCGCAACGTCCCCGCCGTGCACAAGGACAAGGTCTTCGGCAGCGTCCCCCAGCATCTCAAGCGCTACTGGCGCAACCTGCTGCGCGGGAGTTCGACCGGCACGCTGATCGGTGCCCTGCCCGGCGCCGGCGCGGACATCGCAGCGTGGATCTCCTATGCCATGGGCAAGAGCCGCTCGAAGAACCGGGACGCCTACGGCACCGGGCACATCGAGGGCATCGTCGATGCCAGCTCGGCCAACAACTCCGGCATCAGCGGCGCCTGGGTGCCCGCGCTGGTCTTCGGTATCCCCGGCGACTCGATCACTGCCATCGTCATCGGCGTGCTGTACATGAAGGGCATGAACCCCGGCCCCACCATCTTCATGGAGGGCGGCGGGCTGGTATACGCCCTGTTCACGGTGTTCTTCATCGCCAACCTGATCATGCTGCCCATCGGCTACATCGCCATTCGCTCGGCCAAGGTGTTCATCCTGACCCCGCGCAAGGTGTTGATGCCGATCATCCTGTGCTTCTGCATCGTGGGTGCCTTCGCCATCAACAACGCCATCACCGATGTGTGGATCATGCTGATCATCGGCCTGGTGGCCTTCATCCTGGCACGCAACGACTTCCCAATGGCCCCTGCCATTCTGGGCCTGGTGCTGGGCGGCACGCTGGAAAACAACTTCATGAGCTCGATGCTCAAGAGCAACGGCGACCTGCTGAGCTTCTTCTCGCGCCCGATCAGTGCGGGCCTGGGCATCATGGTCATCCTGATCTGGCTGCTGCCGCTGTTCGTTCGCCTCTATCGTCGCTACTGCGGCGCCTCTCGTGACCAATCGCCGAGGACTCCATGACCCTTTACGCGTCCACTCCCCTGACCGACCTGCTGACCGCGCTCTTCACGGAGGCCGGCGCCACGGCGGAGGTCGCCGAGACCACCGCCTCGATACTCGTCGAGGGTGACCTGCTCGGTCATCACACCCACGGCGTCAAGCTGGCCAAGGGCTACCTCAACGATCTCAGGGCCGGCAATGCCTGCGGCGATCACCGGCAACTGGCGCTCACGGAAAGCAGCCCCGTCGCCGCCACGATCGACGGGCACTACGTGCTGGGGCCGTATCTCGTGACGCGGGCCCTGGCGCATGCGCGTCAGGCGGCCGACGGTTTCGGCATCGGCATCGTCACGCTCAAGCGTTCGCATCATATCGCCTGTCTGGCGGCCTACCTGCGCCCGCTCGTCGAGCAGGGTCTGGTCCCCATCGTGCTCAGTTCCGACCCCGCGGTGGCCTCGGTGGCGCCCTACGGCGGCACCACGCCGGTGTACACGCCGGACCCGCTGGCGATCGGCATTCCGGGACGCGAACATCCGCTGCTGATCGATGTCAGCATGTCGAGCATCACCAACGGCACCGTCAACAAGACCCGCGCCGAGGGCGGCAAGCTCGCACACCCCGCCATCCTCACCAACCGGGGCACGGTCAGCGACGACCCCGAGGACTTCTTCACCACGCCGCCCGGCAGCATCCTGCCCCTCGGCGGCCAGGCCTTCGGCCACAAGGGGTTCGCCCTGGGCCTGATGGTCGAGGCGCTGACCTCGGCGCTCGGCGGCTTTGGACGCAAGGACGCCCCCACGCAATGGGGCGCCTCGGCCACGGTGATGGTCATCGACCCGGCACGCTTCGGCGGCACGCAGGCCTTCCTGGATGAAACCGACTTCCTCGCCCGGCAATGCCTCGACTCCGAGCGCGTCGACCCCGAGGTCCCGGTGCGTCTCCCCGGCCAGTCGGGCCTGGCGAAGCGTCAGCGCTATCTGCGCGACGGCATCCCGCTGCCCGGCGACGTCGTCGACGCCCTGCGCGAGGCCGTGGCCGGCTCCTCCCTGGCGGAGGGTGACCTGAGCCGCTCCCTGGGGCTGTGACCGAATCGACGACCGGGCTCATGAGCAACCGTGCGACGGGGCACGACAAAGACGACACGACAGCGCGGGAGGATCGCGACATGCAGGACACGACCACGATCGGCGTCATCGGTACCGGGCTCATGGGAGCGCCGATGGCCCGCCGCCTGGCGGAGGCGGGCTACGCGGTGCGCGCCTGGAACCGCAGCAACGCCAAGGCCCAGGCCCTGACCGCGCACGGCATCGACATCGCCGACAATCCGCGTGACGTCGCCGGCGCCGACATCGTCGTGGTCATGCTCAGCTCGGGTCCGGTATGCGACGACATCCTGCTGGGCCCCGAGGGCGTGATCGCCCACATGGTCCCGCATGCCACCCTGGTGGTCATGAGTTCCATCCCGGTCGATACCGCCCAGCGGCAGGCGCAGGCGGCCAAGGCCCGTGGCATCGGCTATCTGGACGCGCCGGTCTCCGGCGGCGAACGCGGCGCCATCGACGGCACCCTGGCCATCATGGTCGGCGGCGATCCGGCCACGTTCGAGCGTCACCGGCACCTGTTCGCCCCGCTGGGCCGTGCCGTCCATGTGGGACCCGCCGGCAGCGGGCAACTCGCCAAGCTCGCCAACCAGTCCATCGTCGCCAATACCATTGCCACTGTCGCCGAAGCCTTGCTGCTCGCCGAACGCGGCGGCGCCGATCCCCGCAAGGTGCGCGAGGCCTTGATGGGCGGCTTCGCCGACTCGACGATCCTGCAGGTGCACGGCGAACGCATGCTCGACGAGGACTTCCGTCCCGGCGGCCCGGCCAAGTGGCAATGGAAGGATACGCAAACCGCGCAGGCGCTCGCCGACGACCTGGCGCTGGACCTGCCCGTGTCGCGGCTGGTGGACGGCCTGTTCGGCGACCTGGTGGCGAACGGTGACGGCGACCTGGACCACAGCGCGCTGATCCGCGAGCTGCGCCGGCGCAACGGCGAGCGCCCGAACTGATCGACACCTAGCCTCCCGGCGTTTGTTTTGTCGCGCACTCAGGAAGGCGCGACCTCGCGCAGATAGTCCGGCACGTCGATCGCGCCGGCCTCGCGGAAGTCGCTCAGGCGTGCCTGGACCTGCGCTTCCGAGCGGGCCAGGTGCTCGTCGAGGGCACGCCCCGCCGCCCCGCCGTCGCGCGCCAGCGCCTTGTCGAACACATGCCGGTGTTCGTCGAAGAACGGTGCCACGCTGGGCAGCGCGATCGACGACCCCAGCAGGTGCTTGCTGATCAGCAGGATCGGCCGTGTACGCTGCAACATGGTCATGATCTCGGCGTTGTTGCCACGCGCCAGCGCTTCATGGTGCAGGTCGTTCTCCAGGGCGTCGAGGCGCGCGCTGGGCACCTGGGGGTAGGCACGCGCGGCATCGTCCAGACGCTGGAGATAGCGGCGTATTTCGGCGTCCTCGAGCGCCTCGGCGGCGCGCGTCATCATGTACGGCTCCAGCTGGCGACGCGCCTGGTACAGGTCGCGCAGCCGTGCATCGTCCAGGGGAACGACCGTCCAGCTGCTGTACTTGACCTTTTCCACCACGCCGATGCTCTGCAGATAGAGCAGGATGCGGTGCGTCAGGGAGCGACTGACCGACAGCGCCCGCGCCAGTTGCAGCTCGTTGAGCTCGAAGCGCCCTTTCATCGAGCACAGCACCACATCGCGTTCCACGCCCTCCGCGAACGTTCGCCAGGTATCCGTGCGCTCGATGCGCGAGGCGCTGAAATCTCCCGTCCCCAGCGAACGCCTCACGATCTCGCCCGGGCGCGGCCCGACCTGATAACCGCGCCCCTCGAAACGGCAAATCGCCCCCTCTTCATGCAACCGCGACAGCGTCTGCCTCACCGGTGAACGACTCATGCCGAAATGCTCGGCGATATGCCCTTCCAGCAGGACCAGTCCGGGCTCGAGACGCCCGGCGTCGATGGCGTCACGCAACACCCGGTAGAGCTGCTCTTTCAGCGATCTGGCCATGGGGCTGTCTTTTCCTCCTGGACTGTCTTCCCTGCGTCTTCTCGTACGGCTTCGGCACCGGGACACCGCACTCAGGTGATGGCGCCGACCATCCACGGCACGAACTCGTTGCTGCCATAGCCCAGCGATTCGCTGGCACTCGCCTCGCCGGAGGCAACCGCAAGAATCTTCTCGAAAATCGCCTCGCCCATGGCCTCCACGCTCATCTCGCCATCGATGATGGCGCCGCAGTTGATGTCCATGTCCTCGTGCATGGTCTCATACATGGCTGTGTTGGTGGCCAGCTTGAGACAAGGCGCCGGCTTGAAGCCGGAGACCGATCCCCGCCCCGTGGTGAAACACACCAACGTGGCACCGGAGGCGATCTGACCGGTGACCGAGGCCGGATCGTACCCGGGGCTGTCCATGAAGTTGAACCCGGGGACCTTGAGCGGCTCGGCGTATTCGAGCACGTCGTTCAGGCTCGAGGCACCGCCCTTGGCCACGGCACCCAGGGACTTCTCGAGGATGGTCGAGAGGCCGCCGGCCTTGTTGCCGGGCGACGGATTGTTGTTGAGCTCGGCGCCATTGATCTCGGTGTAGTGCTTCCACCAGGCGATCCGCGCCAGCAGCTTGCGTGCCACCTCGACGTCCACCGCGCGGTCCAGCAGCAGGTGCTCGGCGCCGTAGATTTCCGGCGTTTCGCTCAGGATGGCGCTGCCGCCATGACGCACGATCAAGTCGGCGGCGTGGCCCAGGGCGGGGTTCGCGGTGATTCCCGAATACCCGTCGGAACCGCCGCACTGCAGTGCCACGCTCAAGTGCTTGAGCGGCGCGGGACGGCGCTCGTCGCGCCCATGTGCGCGCGCCATGTCGAGCACTTGCTCGTAGGCCTTGCCGATGCTGGCCCGGGTACCGCCGACCTGCTGGATATTGAAATAGGCCAGGCGACGCTCGTCGCTCAACCCGGCGCTTTCCACCAGTTGCTTGACCTGGTTGGTTTCGCATCCCAGGCCGATGATCACCACCAGCGCGAAGTTGGGATGCCGTGCATAGCCCGCGATCACCCGTTCGAGGAACGCGAAGCCTTCGGATTCGGTGTTCATCGCGCATCCCGAGCCATGCGTGATGGGCACCACGCCGTCGAAGCCGAGGGCCTCGATCTCGGGATTGGCATTGAGCTGCTCCGCGGCCACCTTGGCCACGGTCGCCGAGCAGTTCACCGTCGACAGGATACCGATGTAATTGCGGGTCCCGACCTGGCCGCTCGGCCGATGATAGCCCATGAAGGTGCGATCGGAGTCCTGCGTCGGCGAACGCGGGAACGGCTGGAAGTCCGTCAGCGTCGTGTCCCGCTCGAGCATGGCCACGTTATGGGTGTGCACGTGCTCGCCGACGTCGATGTCGCGGCTCGCCCGCCCGATGACCTGGCCGTACTTGATGATGGCGTCGCCCGTGGCGATGGCCGTCAGGGCGACCTTGTGACCGGCATCGATGTTGTGACGCGCCACCCGCTCGCCGTCGCCGTCCAGCGGCAGTCCCTGTGGCAGGGCCCGGGTCGCGACCCCCACGTTGTCGGCATCGTTGAGCCGGATGACCGGCGGCGTCGTATTGATGAGCTGCATAATGACCTCGGTAACCGTTGACCGTCAGGGCGTGCGCGAAGGGCGCGGATTCGACTAACGTCACAATATTGAATATTGCACACAATGTTCAATTATAACTTTGGCGGTGTCTTCCTGGCATTGCAAGTCCCCGCTGCATTGCGATAACCAGAAAGAATCGGCACAACAAAATTGCGATTGGCACGTTATTGTCGATTCGCCGTAGCCTGACTCCGAGAACCACTCGTGAACGCGGCGCAGGCCGCTCCCACCATCAGGACGACAGGCATGACCACGATTACCCACCTGCAAGCACGCGACATCCGCTTTCCCACGTCACGCCAGCTCGACGGCTCTGACGCCATGAACGAGGCGCCGGATTACTCGGCCACCTACGTCACGCTCACCACCGACGCCGACGACGGCCTTCAGGGGCACGGGCTGACCTTCACCATCGGGCGCGGCAACGATGTCTGCGTCATGGCCGTCGAGGCCCTGGCGTCGCGCATCGTGGGTCGCGATCTCGAGACCATCACCGCCGACATGGGCACGTTCTGGCGCGATCTCACCAGCGGCGACAGCCAATTGCGCTGGCTGGGACCGGAAAAAGGCGTCATGCACCTGGCCTCGGCCGCCATCGTCAACGCCGTGTGGGACCTGTGGGCGAAGCGTGAAGGCAAGCCGGTCTGGAAGCTGCTGGTGGACATGACGCCCGAGCAGCTGGTCCGCTGCCTGGATTTCCGCTTCGTCACCGACGCCCTGACCCCGCAGGAAGCCATCGGCCTGCTCAAGCGCCGCGAAGCCGGCAAGGCAGAGCGCGAAGCGCACATGCGCGCCGAGGGCTATCCCGGCTATACCACCTCCGCCGGCTGGCTCGGCTATTCCGAGGACAAGATGCGCCGCCTGGCGCGCGAGGCGCTGGCCGAGGGCTGGACGCACTTCAAGCAGAAGGTCGGCGGCAACCTCGAGGAAGACCGCCAGCGCGCGCGCATCCTGCGCGAGGAAATCGGCTGGGAACGGGCGCTGATGATGGACGCCAACCAGATGTGGGAAGTCGACGAAGCCGTCGCCAACATGCGCGACCTGGCGGAATTCGATCCGCTGTGGATCGAGGAGCCCACCAGCCCGGACGATATCCTCGGGCATGCCGAGATTCGCCGCCGCCTGGCCCCCATCGGCGTCGCCACCGGCGAGCACTGCCACAACCGGGTGATGTTCAAGCAACTCCTGCAGGCCGGCGCCATCGACTATTGTCAGCTCGATGCCGCGCGTCTCGGCGGGCTCAACGAAGTGATCATCGTCACGCTGCTGGCCGCCAAGTACGACGTTCCCATCTGCCCGCACGGCGGCGGCGTGGGCCTGTGCGAGTACACCCAGCACATCTCGCTGTTCGATTACATCGCAGTCTCCGGCTCGCTGGACGGCCGCATTCTGGAATACGTCGACCACCTCCACGAGCACTTCGTCGATCCGGTACGGATCCGGCAAGGGCGCTACCAGGTACCCGAGGCGCCGGGCTACAGCATCACCCTGCATGACGACGCGCTCGAGCGTCATCAGTACCCCGACGGCGCGGCCTGGCAGGAGGGATCGGCGGGCAATTGAGAGGCCGTCTACGACTAACGATGAAGTCTCATCGGCAGGCATCTCGGTGTATGTTCAACATTAAGATGACCAAGAGCAGACACGGCGTCTGCCGAAGGGAATCGCGCGACTCCCGGATCGACTCGCCAAGAGGCCGGGGATCGCGATGATACCGGTGTCATAAGTGACACACATGCCAGCACTACCATCAGTTCCAGGAGGACAGGATGACAACAACCACAACGACACGCTTCGTTTCCGTCGTGGGCGGCGCCGTTCTCGGCTTGACCGCGTTCAGCGCCTCTGCGGCGACCGAAATGCCTCCGCTGCCGGAGGTCAAAGGTGAGAAGGTCGAGGCCGACGGCAATTTCAAGATCAAGTTCAGCATCGGCACCACGGAATCCGGCGCGCAATACCGCGGCCTCGAATATTTCGAGAAGATCGTCGAACAACGCAGCGACGGCAACATTCAGGTCGAACTGTTCCCGGGCGCCCAGTTGGGCGATGACCGCCAGGCCACCAGTGCGCTCCAGTCGGGCACGCTGGAAATGACCATGCCGTCGACGTCTCCGCTGGTGAACATGTTCCCGGAATTCGCGGTGTTCGACCTCCCCTTCCTCTTCCCGCAGCCTGAAATGGCGGATGCGGTACTCGACGGCGAGATCGGCCAGCAGATGCTCGAGGACGCGTCCTCGCAAGGCCTGGTGGCGATCGGCTGGGGTGAAAACGGTTACCGTCAGCTGACCAACAGCCAGCACCCGGTCGAGGAGCCGGCGGACCTCGACGGCCTGAAGATCCGTACCATGGAGAACGACCTCCACCTGGATATCTGGCGCACCCTGGGGGCCAACCCGACGCCGATGTCCTTCGCGGAGCTGTTCACGGCGCTCGAGCAAGGGGTCGTCGACGGTCAGGAAAATCCGTGGATCACCATCGAATCCTCCAAGTTCAACGAGGTGCAGGACTACGCCACCGAAACCAACCACGTCTACACACCGTTCATCACGCTGGTCTCCGCGCGTTTCTGGGATCGTCTGCCGGAAGACTACCAGCAGCTGCTGCGCGACGCGGCCACCGAGATGGGCGACTATCAGCGCCACGTCAGCCGCACGCTGAACGATCAGATCAAGCAGGATCTGAAGGATTCCGGCATGCAGATCACCGAGCTGACGCCGGAGCAGGTCAAGGTCTTCCAGGACAAGCTGGAGCCGGTGTATGAAGACTGGCGCGACCAGATCGGCGGCGAGCTGATCGACGATATCCGCGCCCAGGTGGAACAAGCGCAAGAGTAAGACCTTCAAGCCCGCGGGGAAGGCCGATGGCGGCCTTCCCCGCTTAGTATCAATACGCAAGCTCCTTCCCTGGAGGCTTCATGAAGTCACGTTCGGGTAACGCCTACTTGAACAAACTGATCAGAAGCTTGGACATCATCATCGGGCTCCTCGTCGTCGGCGTGGTCATCACCGTTTCGATGAATGTCTTCGGTCGCTTCCTGTTCAGCTACTCCTTTGCCTGGGCCGCCGAGATCTCGCGGCTGTTCTTCATCTGGATGGTGCTGCTGGGTGCCGGTATCGCCAGCCTGACCAACGAGCACGTCGCCGTGACGCTTTTCAAGGACAAAGCGAGCCCGACCCTGAAGAAAATCTTCGGACTGGTGTCGGCGCTGATCATCTACGCGGTCTGCATCAGCATCTTCGTCGGTTTCGACGGCATCATTTCAGGCTACGTGAGCTCGACGCCCTTCCTGGGAATCCCCAAGACCGTGCTCTATAGCGCCATGGTGGTCATGGCGGTACTGACCGTCATCGGCAACAGCATTTTCCTCTACAACGTGTTCAAACGAGGTGCGGCATGATCCTGTGGAGCATTCTCTTGGGCCTGTTCGCCTGCATCGTGATCGGCATGCCGATCTCGTTTGGCCTGGCCGCGATCTGCCTGTTCATCTTCTTCTACGCCGATTACGGCCTGACCACCCTGGTCTCGCAGGCCGTGAACGGGCTCGACTCCTTTCCCCTGCTGGCCATTCCGCTGTTCATCCTGGTCGGCGAGGTGATGAGCTCGGGCGGCATCGCCAAGCGTCTGGTCCGCCTGGCCAGCGCCATGGTCGGCTTCGTCGCCGGCGGCCTGGGTCAGGTCACCGTGCTGACGTCGATGTTCTTCGGCGGCATCAGCGGCTCCGCCGTGGCCGACGCCTCCGCCGTGGGCAGCATGATGATCAACCCCATGAAGCAGCACGGCTACTCGGGGCCCCGCGCGACCGCCATCGTCGTCGCCGCCTCGGTGGTAGGCATCATCATTCCGCCCTCGATTCCGATGATCCTGTTCGGGGTCGTGACCGGTACCTCGATTTCACAGCTATTCATGGCGGGGATCGTGCCCGGGGTACTGATCACCATCGGGCTGGCAATGGCCACCTATCTCCAATCCAAGAAGACCGGTGCCGCTCAGCCCTTCGACTTCCAGGAGCTGCTGGCCGCCCTCAAGGATTCCGTACTCGCGCTGCTTCTGCCGATCATCATCGTCGGCGGCATCCTCAGCGGTGTGTTCACGCCGACCGAAAGCGCCGCCGTCGCCCTGCTCTACGCCCTGGGCGTGTCGATGTTCGTGTATCGCAGCCTGAGTCTCAAAGGCTTCTTCGAGTTGTGTATCTCCACCGGCCGCCTGACCGGCGTGGTGCTGCTGTTGCTGGCCTTCGCCAGCGTGCTGGCGTGGCTGCTCACCGCCAACCTGGTGCCCCAGCAGATCGTGGTCATGCTCGCCGAGCTCTCGCAGAACAAGTACATCATCCTGGGCGTGCTGATGCTGTTCCTGCTCATCGTCGGCTTCTTCATGGACCTGACACCGGCCATGGTCATCCTGGCGCCCTTGATGACCCCGGTGGTGGTCAAGCTCGGCATCGACCCGGTCTACTTCGGCGTCATGATGTCGTTCATCCTGGGGATCGGCCTGATCACGCCACCGGTGGGCACCGTGCTCTACGTCGGGTGCGGCGTCGGCAAGGTGAGCCTGGAAGACCTGGTCAAGAGCCTGATGCCCTATTACCTGACGCTCATCCTGCTGCTCATCGCCTTCCTTGCCTTCCCGGGCCTGGTGCTCTGGTACAAGTGACATGAGTGACACGAAAGGACAACGAGACGACACGATGCCGATCGACACCGCCGAGCTACATCGTTTCCTGACCGAGCTGCTGGGCGCCGGCGGGGTCATCGACGACCCCGCGGAGTTCGGCCGCTACACCACCGACTGGGCGGGCGACAAGGGCAGCGACCCCTGGATGGTCGCCCGCCCCGGCACCCCGGAGCAGGTCGCCGACATCGTCGCCTTCTGCCACCGCCATCGCATTCCCATGGTGGCGCAGGGCGGCCATTCCGGCCTGGTGGGTGGTGCGCAGCCCGATGCCGAGCGTCGCGAACTCCTGATCAGCCTCGAACGGCTCAACAGGATCCGCCACATCGACCCCATCAACTTCAGCATGAGCGTCGACAGCGGCTGCATCCTGCAGACCGTCAAGGACGCCGCCGAGGCCGCGGATTGCTACTTTCCGCTCGCCCTCGGCGCGCAGGGGAGCTGCCAGATCGGCGGCAATGTCTCCACCAACGCCGGTGGCCTCAACGTGCTGCGCTACGGCATGATGCGTCAGCTGGTGCTGGGCCTCGAGGTGGTGCTGCCCGACGGTCGCCTGTGGAACGGCATGCACGCCTTGCACAAGGACAATCGCGGCTACGATCTCAAGCAGCTGTTCATCGGTGCCGAGGGCACGCTGGGCATCGTCACCGGCGCGGTGCTCAAGCTCGCCCCGCGTCCACAGACGAGTCGCACCGCGCTGATCGCCGTCCCCGACATTGCCTCGGCCCTGGCGCTGTACGGCCAGGCGCGACGCAGCTGTTGCGACTTGCTGTCGGCCTTCGAGCTGATTCCCCGGGTATGCATGGAACTGGCCTTCGAAGCGGCACCCGACCTGCCCGACCCGCTGGACGAGGCGCACCCGGTCTATGTGCTGCTGGAGGTCTCGGCCAGCGGCCCGGTGGATCTCGACGCCATGATCGAGCACCTCTTCGAGACCGGCGCCGAACAGGAGCACGTGCTGGACGGCGTGCTCGCCAGCAGCGAGGCGCAGGCCGCCCAGCTATGGCAGATCCGCGAGAGCATGCTGGAAGGTCAGCAAATGCGCGGCGAGCATCTGCGCACCGACGTCTCGCTGCCCATCTCGGGTCTGACCGCGTTCTTCGAGGCCGCCAGTCACGCCGTGGCACAGCGCTCGCCGGACACGCAGATCATCGCCTACGGTCACATCGGCGACGGCAATCTCCACTTCAACCTGTTGCCGCCGCCGGCGCTCGACCTCGAGGCCAAGAAGGCCCTGCTGCACGAACTGGAAACGCTGCTGTTCGACCTGGTGGACGCGCATCACGGCAGCATCAGTGCCGAGCACGGCATCGGCCGCGTCAAGCAGGCACCGTTCCTCGAGGACCTCGGAGAACTGGAATACAGCCTGCTCAGCGGTCTCAAGCGGTTGTTCGACCCCCACGGGCTGATGGCCGCCGGACGCATCCTGCCCCGCTAGCTACCGCCACCTTTACGGACCACACGCGAGACGACGAGCGCCATGTCGCGGCCGAGCCGCACATGGCGCTCATGCGTCGGGTACCGCGCCTAGCGCCACGTCGTGGGAAATGCGGATATGCGACTGCAGCAACGCGCGTGCCCCCTCGATGTCACGTGCCAGCGCCAGGGATACCAGCTCCTGATGCTGGGCATCGAGTTCGGCGCGCACGCCGGGAACCGCCGGCGCCATGCGCCGATAACGATCGAACTGGTCATGCAGCTGCTCGATGAAACGCAATAGCCAGGGCGAGCCACAGGGCGCCACCAGCGTGCGGTGAAAACGCGTATGCAACAGCTCCCACTCCTCGAGGGGCGTGGGCTGCTCGTCGGCGCGCTTGAGCCGATGTGCCGCCGCCAGCAGCTCGGACTCCCACTGGGCATCGCCATGCTGCATGGCGCGCGTCAGGGCCATGCCCTCGAGTTCGCGACGCATGCCGGCGATGTCGTCGAGTTCGGCGCGCGAGACGCCGGGCACCCGAAAGCCGCGCTGGTTCTCCTGTTGCAGCAGGCCATAGGCGGCCAGCCGGTTGAGGGCTTCCCGCAGCGGGCTCAGGCCGACCCGGTAATGGGCCTTGAGCGTGTTGATGGCCAGCTTTTCTCCCGCCGCGAAACGCCCGTTGATCAGGTCGCGACGCAACGACTCGAAGACGGTGCTGGCCGCCGTGGCACTTTCGGGTTTGTCCCTCATGCACTGCTCCTTCCTTGCCCATGCCGAGGCGATACACGGCCACCCCCGTGAGGTTGACGCTTCTCGCCGGACGGCTCTATAGTCGACACAAAATCGATTTTCCGGCATACAAACGATCAAGACAACCGTTGTCCGCCCCGTGGGGCCGGCATCTCGACGACGGAGACGACGGACAAGGACGCCAGACGATGCCCCAGCCCACTTCCTCGGTACCGGCGAGCCAGGGTGCCATTTTCACCACCTTCCTGCGCATCGGGTTGCTCGGCTTCGGCGGCGGCCCCGCGATGATCCCGCTGATCCACGCCGAGGTCGTCAAGCGCCGTCAATGGATGGAAGACGATGCCTTCGCCGACGTGCTGGCCATCGCCAACACCCTGCCCGGCCCCATCGCCACCAAGATGCCCGGCTACATCGGCTATCGCATCGGTGGCGTCACGGGCTGCCTGAATGCCGTGCTCGCCATCGTGCTGCCGATGGTGATCGCGCTCATCGCCTTGCTGGGATTGTTCAGTCGCTATCGGCACGTCGGCTGGATACAGGGCATGGGGCAAGGCGTCCTTCCCGTGGTCATGGTCATGATGGCGCAATTGACCTGGGACTTCTTCAACAAGTCGCGACGCGGCATCGGGGTCTGGATCAGCCTGGCCATGATCGCCGTCGCGGCGGGGCTGATCCTCGCCCTGGGCGTGCATCCCGGCTGGGTCATCCTCGCCCTGCTGATCGCCGCCTGGCTGCTGCCGGTCCGCCGCAGGCCGCCTCCATCGGAGGCCGCGCCGGCATCATCGTCAGTGGCTGAACGGCCAGCATCCTCCCGGGAGACGCCGCGATGATCTACTGGCATCTCTTCCTGGCGTTCTTCGTTCCCAACATCATCGGCTATGGCGGGGGCCCGGCGATCATTCCCCTGATCGAGACCGAGGTCGTCGATCGTTACGGCTGGATGAGCGCGCAGCAGTTCGCCGAGGTCCTGGCCCTGGGCAACGCCCTGCCCAGCCCCATCGCCACCAAGATGGCCGGCTACATCGGCTTCGAGGTCGCCGGCGTGCTGGGCGCCACGGTGGCGGTACTGGCCACGGTGGTGCCCACGCTGCTGCTGATGCTGGGCGCGCTGGGGCTGCTCTATCGCTTCCGCGACTCGCCGCGCGTCAAGCGCATGAGCCAGTGGGTTCGCCCGGTGATCGCGCTATTGATGGCCGAACTGACGTTCGGTTTCCTCAGCGAGGGCCTCGCCGGCCCCGGCCTCGTGCACACCCTGCTGATCGCCGCCGTCTCCGCGGTGGCGCTGATCCGCTTGCGCATTCACCCCGCCTTCGTGGTACTCGGCGCCCTGGTCTACGGGGGCCTGTTCCTCGGCTGACCGCTCACCACAACAACCTCTGGAGCCGCCATGCAATTCGATCCGCATTACTACCCCACTGCCTCGCGCCGCATGACGACCTACGGCCGGCGCGGCATGGTTGCCACCTCGCAATCGCTGGCGGCGCAAACCGGCATGAACATCCTCAAGCAAGGCGGTAATGCCGTGGATGCCGCCATCGCCACGGCCGCCGCGCTGACCGTCGTCGAGCCTACCTCCAACGGCCTGGGCAGCGACGCCTTCGCCCTGGTGTGGATCAACGACGAACTCCACGGCTTGAACGCCAGCGGTCGCGCGCCCCAGGGCATTTCACGGGAAGCCGTCAGGGCCCGAGGCTTCGACGCCATGCCCGAACACGGCTGGCTGCCGGTGACGGTGCCCGGCGCACCGGGTGCCTGGGCCGAGCTGTCGGCCCGCTTCGGCGTCCTCGACTTCGCCGACCTGCTGGCGCCCGCCATCGCCCTGGCCGAAGACGGCTTTCCCGTGTCGCCGGTGGTGCAGCAACTGTGGGCGGAAGCCCATGCCACCTACGCCGCCTATGACGATGCCGTCTTCGCGCCCTGGTTCGAGACCTTCTCGATCGACGGCCGCGCGCCCCGGGTGGGGGAACTCTGGCACGCCCCGGATCACGCCAGGACGCTGCGCGCCATTGCCGAGACCCACGCCGAGACGTTCTATCGGGGCGATCTGGCGCAGCGCATGGATGCCCATTCCCGCGACCATGGCGGTTTCCTGCGTGCCGAGGACCTGGCCGCCTACCGCCCGGAATGGGTCACCCCCGTGAGCGCCGAGTATCGCGGCCACGACATATGGGAAATCCCGCCCAACGGCTCGGGCCTGATCGCGCTGATGGCGCTGAATACGCTGAACGGTGACGCCCCGCCTCCCCAGGATACGCCGCACGCTCACCTCGACACCCTGCACCGGCGCATCGAGGCGCTCAAGCTCGCCTATGTCGACGGCCTGCATTACATCGGCGACGCCGATCACATGCCGATCACCGCCGAGGCCATGCTCTCGCCCGAGTACGCGGCACGCCGGCGCGCGCTGATCGGCGACCGGGCCCTCGATCCCGAACCGGGCGAGATTCCCCGCGGCGGCACGGTCTATCTCGCCACGGCGGACGCCGAGGGCAACATGGTGTCGTTCATCCAGAGCAACTTTCACGGCTTCGGTTCCGGGGTCGTCGTGCCGGGCACCGGCATCAGCCTGCAGAATCGGGGAGAGTCCTTCTCGCTGGAGGCCGGGCACGTCAACGCCCTGGCGCCCGGCAAGCGTCCCTACCACACCATCATTCCCGGTTTCATTACCCACCGGGGACGCGCGGTGGGGCCCTTCGGCGTGATGGGCGGCTACATGCAGCCGCAAGGCCACGTCCAGGTGGTCACCGGCCTGCTCGACGAACACCTCAACCCGCAGGCGGCGCTCGACGCACCGCGCTGGAAGTGGGTCGCGGGACGCACCGTCGAGGTGGAGCCGCACTTTCCCGACCACCTCGCCCAGGCGCTGCAGCGGCGCGGCCACGACATCGTCAAGTGCCACGACTCGCTGAGCTTCGGGCGCGGGCAGGTGATCCTGCGGGACCCCGACAGCGGCGTGCTCAGTGGCGGCACCGAACCCCGTGCCGACGGCGCAGTGCTCGCCTGGTAGATGGCGCAGAGGCGAGCCGCCGGGCCGTCACTCCGCGAAAAACACCCGCAGCACATGATCGAGGTGCACTTCCATGGCCTGACGCGCCGCCGCCGGGTCACGCGCCTCGATCGCCGCCACCAGGCGCTCGTGATCTTCCTGCGAGCGCTGCGGCATGCCGGTCTCCATGAACAATTCCTGCAGGCGCCGGAACATGACCCCGTACTGGTGGCCCAGCAGGTGCTTGATCAGCAGCGCATAGGCCGCGTTGCCCGAGGCTTCGGCGATGCGGATGTGCAACAGCCGGTCGCCGGCCAGGTTGCCGCCGCCATGGTTGTTGTCGTAGATGTTGCGCTCCAGCGCCGCACGGATGGCGCTGAGATCCTCGTCCGTGGCGTTCATCGCCGCCAGGGCCGCGTTCTCCGGCTCCAGATAACGCCGCGCCTGCAGCAGCGAAAACGGCGGTATCTCCTCGTCGAGATTGAGCTCGATCTCGCTGGCGAACTCGGGATCGAGCGCCCACGGCTCCTTGCGAGCCGCGGCCTGCATCACCGAGCCCGGCGGCATGGCGTCGACTTCCTTGACCAGCACCCCGTGTCCCACGCGCACCTCGACGATGCCCACGACTTCCAGGGCGATCAGCGCCTCGCGCACCGACGCGCGGCTGACGCCCAGCTGCTGCGCCAGATCCCGCTCGGGCGGCAACAAGGATCCCGGGGGAAATTCGCCGTCACGAATCAGTTGCTGCAACTGATCGGCGATCTGCCGGTACAGGCGCTGTGAGCGAATGGTTTGAATCGGCATCGCGTCGTCTCTCCGCACCGCGTTGCGACTAAAGTTGATGGCAATTGACTTGCCGCCGAGACCTAGCCCAGTAGATGATGGCTCGACCATTGGTCAGGCCTCTGGATCTTCGAATGGCTGGCCGCGCTATGTTCCCACGTTCAGCAGGGATTCGCCACACCATGAGACTTCAACACAAGACCGCACTGGTCACCGCCGCGGGACAGGGCATCGGCCGCGCCACGGTGGAGCGCTTTCTCGCCGAGGGCGCCAGTGTCATCGCCACCGACATCGACCCCGGCCTGCTCGACGACCTCGACGACGTCCGGGTACACCGGCTGGACGTCACCCGGCATGCCGACATCGAGACGCTGGCCGACGAGATCGGCGGTATCGATATCCTCTTCAACTGTGCCGGCATGGTGCCGGGCGGCTCGATACTGGAATGCGACGACGCCACCTGGGAGCGCAGCTTCGCCCTCAACGTGACCGCCATGTTCCACATGATCCAGGCGTTTCTTCCCGGCATGCTCGCGCGAGGCGGCGGCAGCATCGTCAACATGGCCTCGCTGGCATCGAGCATCAAGGGCGTGCCCAACCGCTTCGCCTACGGCACCACCAAGGCCGCCGTCATCGGCTTGACCAAGTCGGTGGCCGCCGACTACATGACTCGGGGCATTCGCTGCAACGCCATCTGCCCCGGCACCGTCGAGTCGCCCTCGCTGCATCAACGCATCGAGGACCAGGCCCGGCAACAGGGGCGCGACAAGGCCGCGGTATTCCAGGAATTCATCGACCGCCAGCCCATGGGTCGCCTGGGACGCCCCGAGGAAGTCGCCGCGCTGGCGACCTTCCTGGCCTCCGACGAGGCGGCGTTCATCACCGGCACCGCGCAGCTGATCGACGGCGGCTGGGCCAACTGATCGCGGCGCGATCGCCCGCAGCGCCCCGACACCGGCGCAGCGCTGGTGCTCGCTGACCATCAGACGCAACTCACTAACGTGATACATAAAAGGAAATCGCATGAAACTGCTACGCTTCGGCCCTCCGGGTCAGGAAAAGCCCGGCCTGCTGGATGCCAGCGGCAAGATTCGCGACCTCTCGTCGCTGATCCAGGACGTCGCCGGCGAGTCGCTCGATGACACCGCCCTGGCGCGCATTGCCCAAGCCGATCACGAGAGCCTGCCGGAAGTCCCCGAAGGGACGCGTCTGGGGCCCTGCGTGGGTCGAGTCGGCAAGTTCATCTGCATCGGCCTCAACTACTCCGACCATGCGGCGGAGACCGGCGCCGAGGTGCCGCCGGAACCGGTGGTCTTCAACAAGTGGACCAGCGCCATCTGCGGTCCCAACGATGACGTGGAGATCCCCCGCGACTCGCAAAAGACCGACTGGGAGGTCGAGCTGGGTGTCGTCATCGGCAAGGGCGGACGCTACATCGACGAAGCCGATGCCATGAACCACGTGGCCGGCTACTGCGTGATCAACGACGTCTCCGAGCGGGAATTCCAGCTCGAACGCAGCGGCAGCTGGGACAAGGGCAAGGGCTGCGACACCTTCGGCCCGCTCGGCCCCTGGCTGGTCACTCGGGACGAGATCGCCGATCCCCAGTCGCTCGACATGTGGCTGGAGGTCGACGGCAAGCGTTATCAGGACGGCAACAGCCGCACCATGGTCTATCAGATCCCCTACCTGGTCGCCTACCTGAGCCGCTTCATGAGCCTGCAGCCCGGCGATGTCATTTCCACCGGCACACCGCCGGGCGTCGGCGCGGGCCAGAAACCGCAGGTCTTCCTCAAGCCCGGCCAGACCATGCGCCTGGGGATCGAAGGCCTCGGCGAGCAGTGCCAGCGCACCAAGCAGGCGTGATCGCGCCAGAGACCGCCCACGCGGCGGTCTCGCTTCTTCCTCCAGGGGGAACGGCCACGACTTATGTCTAACCCCCTCCACCATTAAAACGCTTGAAGTCGGGCCCCTCGCTTGGGCATCTTGTTAACCCATTGGCCTGACCTCTAGATCAAAAGACCGCTAGGTGACTGGCCTGACCATCCTGCCTGGCGATGCGCGAAGGAACCCTTATGCAAACGCTTGTCTGTACCCAACCCCGACACATGGAACTGCGCGACGTGCCCGAGCCGCAGTGCGCGCCCGGCGAGGCCATGCTCAGGATTCGTCGCGTGGGTATTTGCGGTACCGACATCCACGCCTATGGCGGCAATCAGCCCTACTTCACCTATCCCCGCGTGCTGGGCCACGAGCTGTCCGGCGATATCGTCGGCGTCGGGGAAGGCGTCGACGAGGCGCTCGTCGGTCACAGCGCCTACGTGATCCCCTATCTGCATTGCGGTGAATGCCGCGCCTGCCGTCAGGGCAAGACCAATTGCTGCCAGCACATGCAGGTCATCGGCGTACATCGCGATGGCGGCATGGCGGAATACCTCAGCGTGCCCGTGGATCACCTGGTCACCTCGAGCACCCTCGACGCCGAACAGCTGGCGCTGGTGGAGTGTCTTTCCATCGGCGCGCACGCCGTGCGCCGCAGCGGCATCGAAGCCGACGAGCTGTCCGTGGTGGTCGGCGCCGGGCCGATCGGCATCGGCATCGTGCAGATCGCCCAGAGCCGTGGCGCGCGGGTGCTGGTGGTGGACACCAACCGCGAGCGCCTGGCCTTCTGCCGCGACACCCTGGGCGTGGAGGACGTGCTGCATGCACTGGACGACGACGTGGAGGCCGCCATCGCGCGCCATCACGACGGCGCCCTGGCCGACGTGGTGTTCGACGCCACCGGCAATCCCGCCGCCATGAACCGCGGTTTCGATTTCGCCGGCCATGGCGGTCGCTACGTGCTGGTGAGCGTGGTCAAGGCCGACATCACCTTCAACGACCCCGACTTCCACAAGCGCGAGCTCAGCCTGCTGGGCAGTCGCAACGCCACGCGGGAAGACTTCGAGACGGTGGCCCGCCTGATGGAGGAAGGCCGCCTGCAATCGACGGCGATGATCACCCACCGCGGCCCGCACCACGAGCTGCCGACGCTGATGCCGCAGTGGTGCGACCCGGCCACCGGCGTCATCAAGGCGATGGTGACGTTCGATGACGCCAGCGCCCAGGGAGGACGTCCGGCATGACCCAGACCATCGTGTCCGACCAGTACCGGCAGCCCAGCCTGCGCGTGCACGACCGCGACAATGTCCGCGTCGCCCTGCGCGATCTGTCCGCCGGTCTGGAGATCGACGACAACGGCCACCGCCTGCGGCTCTCCGAAAACGTGCGCCACAAGCACAAGTTCACCCTGCATGCCATGCAGCCCGGCGATCTCGTCGTGATGTACGGCGTGACCGTGGGACGCGTCGTGGCGCCCATCGCCGAAGGCGCCGCCATCACCACGGCCAACGTCGAGCACGCCACCGCCGACGCCGAGCCCCAAGGCCGCCGCGCGCAGTGGGATGCCCCGGACGTCAGTGCCTTCACCGGGCAGACCTTCGACGGCTACCACCGCCCCGACGGACGCGTGGGCACCGCCAACCACTGGCTGGTCGTACCCCTGGTGTTCTGCGAGAACCGCAACATCGAGGTACTGCGCCAGTGCGTCGAGGATGCCATCGGCGACGACCCCTACCGGGATTACAAGCACATGGCCCGTCGCATGCTCCACGGCGATGCGCAGGCGGCGCCGGCCGCGACGCCCGATGCTTCTCTGTTCCCGAACATCGACGGCGTGCGCTTTCTGACCCACACGCTGGGCTGCGGCGGCACCGACGACGACGCCCAGGCGCTATGCCAGCTCCTGGCCGGCTACATCTGCCATCCCAACGTGGCCGGCGCCACGGTGCTCAGCCTGGGATGCCAGAAGGCCCAGATCGAGATGCTCAAGGAGGCGGTGGCCAAGCGCGACCCCGAAGGCCTGCGCCCCGTTCACTATTTCGAGCAACAGGCCACCGACACGGAGCCCGAGCTGATTCGGCAGGCACTGGGCAGCATCTTCGACGGCCTCAAGGTCGCCAACGCCGTCGAACGGCGCCCGGCGCCGCTGTCCGAGCTCACCATCGGCGTGGAATGCGGCGGCTCCGACGGCTTCTCCGGACTGTCGGCCAATCCGCTGGTGGGCGCCGTCATCGACCGCCTGGCGGCGCTGGGCGGCAGCGGCATCCTGAGCGAGTTCCCCGAGCTGTGCGGTGTCGAACACGAACTGGTGGCGCGCTGCCGCGATGACGCCACGGCCTCGCGCTTTCGGCAGCTCATGGAGGCCTACCAGCGTCATGCCGCCTCGGTGGGCGCGCATTTCTCGATGAATCCCTCGCCCGGCAACATTCGCGACGGCCTGATCACCGACGCCATGAAATCCGCCGGCGCGGCCAAGAAAGGCGGCGACAGCCCCATCGTCGATGTCCTGGACTACACCGAGCCCCAGGTGCGCAAAGGCCTCAACCTGCTCTGCTCGCCGGGCAACGACGTCGAGTCCACCACCGCTCTGGTCGGCTCCGGCGCCAACCTGGTGATGTTCACCACCGGCCTCGGCACGCCCACCGGCAACCCCGTCACGCCGGTCCTGAAGCTCGCCAGCAACAGCGAGCTGGCGCAGCGCATGCACGATGTCATCGACTTCGACGCCGGGCCCATCATTCGCGGCGAGGCGGATATTGCCGAGCTCGCCGACGAACTCCTGCGCCTGTGCATCGACACCGCCTCGGGGCGTTACCGCACCAAGGCCATGCGCCTCTCGCAGCTCGATTTCATTCCCTGGAAACGCGGAGTCTCCCTGTGACAGCGCCAACGCTCGCCGAGGCCGGCATCGTGCAGTTCGGCACCAGCCGCTTCCTGCTGGGCCACGTGGCCGCGTTCGTGCACGCCTCGCGAGAGGCCGGCCACACGCGCGACGGCATCCTCGTGGTCCAGACCTCGCCGCGCGAGGCCGGCAAGCAAAAAGCCCGCGACCTGGATACGCATCGGCAGTACCCCCTGGCGATTCGCGGTCGTCGCGACGGCCGCGACATCGACACCCGCGAGACCGTCACCAGCATCGCCGGCTGCTGGATCGCCGACGAACAGTGGGACGCGCTGGAACGACACGTCGTCGAGCACGCCCGTTTCGTGGTGTCCAACACTGGCGACAGCGGCTACCGCGTCGATGACGACAGCGCCCTGGCAGCGGTGCCGCAAAGCTTTCCGGGCAAGCTCGCCAAGCTGCTGCACTCGCGCTACCGCGCGGGACGCGAGGGCCTCACCGTGCTGCCCTGCGAGCTGGTCAGCCGCAACGGCGAGCAGCTCCTGGCCCTAGTCCGGGAACTGGCACAGCGCGCCTACGCCGATGCCGACTTCGACACCTGGTTGACGACCCGCTGTCTATGGGCCAACACCCTCGTCGACCGCATCGTCTCGGCGGCCCTGGAACCGGTGGGTGCCGTCGCCGAGCCGTATGGGCTCTGGGCCATCGAGGACCAGCCCGGCCTCGAACTGCCCTGCCGTCATCCCGACGTGCAGCGCGTGACCTCCCTGGCCCCCTACGAGATGCGCAAGCTGCACATCCTCAATCTGGCGCATACCTATCTCGTCCACCGCTGGCAGCACGAGCCTCGATCGCACATCCGCTTCGTGCGCGAGGCCATGGACGACCCGGCATGGGCGGCGGAACTGCGCCAGGTGCTCGACGACGAAGTGTTGCCCACCCTGGCGGAACACCTCGAGCGGCCCGCTCTCGAGGCCTATCGCGACGCCACGCTCGAGCGTTTCGCCAACCCTTATCTCGACCACGCCCTGCAGGACATCGCCCAGCACCATGCCACGAAGTGCCAGCGTCGCCTGCAACCCGTGGTCGAATCGGCGCGCCGACGAGGCATCGCCACGCCGCGACTCGATGACGCCATATCGAGCGCTCAATCCACGACGCATTCCCGGTAACCCGACCGCACGATCGACAACAACCAAGGAGCACGACAATGCGTTTCAAGAAACTCACGCTCATCGCCACCAGCCTCTCCATCGCCGGCCTCGGCAGCCTGAACCTCGCCCAGGCGGCCACCGAGATCCGCGTCGCCTACGGCAACCAGCCGGGCGAGCCGGTCGATGTCGCCGTCAAGGAATGGGCGGAAAACGTCGAGCAGGCCAGCGACGGCGAACTCACGCTCAGCGCGTTCCCCGCCAGCCAGCTCGGCTCCGAGACCGACGTCATGGAACAGGCGCGCTTCGGCTCGCCGATCATCACCATCACCGCCTACAGCAACTTCATGAGCTCGGTGCCCGACCTGTCGGTGCTCGACGCGCCCTACCTGGCCGACAGCTTCGACGACAAGCTCAAGGTCTTCGACTCCGAGTGGTTCGCCGAGCAGAGCCAGAAGGTCGAGGAAGCCGGTTATCACATCGTCATTCCCAACACCGTATACGGCACGCGCCACCTGCTCTCCCGCGAGCCCGCCACCACGCCCGAGGAACTCGACGGCGTGAAGATCCGCGTGCAGAACTCGCCGATGTACGTCGAGGCCATGCGCTCCATGGGCGCCACACCCACGCCCATGTCGCTGGGCGACGTCTATCCGGCGCTGGCCCAGGGCATGGTCGACGGGGTCGAGAACCCCACGCCGGTGCTGTTCGGCGGCAAGTTCCACGAAGTCGTCAAGCACCTCAACCTGACCGGCCACATGAACACCGTGGCGCCGTTCGTCACCGGCAAGGCGTTCTGGGACCAGCTCAGCGAGGAAAACCGCGAGATCCTGACCGAGACCGGCCAGGACATGGCCGCGCACCTGCGTGAACTGGTCGAGAAGGAAAGCGACATCGCCCTGCAGAAGCTCAAGGATGCCGGCGTCGAGGTCCACGAGGTGGATACGCAGCCGTTCCGCGAACGCGCCGCGGAGCAAGTGCCCGCCGCCTTCCCGCAGTGGAGCGACGGCCTGTACGAGCAGGTTCGCCAGATCATCAACGGATAAGCGTTGACCGACCGCCGGCGCCGCACTCCCCTGTGGCGCCGGCACGCGTATCACGCACGGCAGCCCAGGCGCTGCCGTGCCCGAGGAGCCTCACATGAAACGCGTATTCCATTGGATCGACCGCATCATGCGTCTCGATGAAGTGTTGGCCAGCGCGGCGCTCTTCGCGATCTTTCTCGTCGCCATCGGCAACATCTTCATGCGCTATCTCTTCGACACGCCGCTGGCCTGGACCGAGGAGGTCCTGCAACTGCTCATGGTATGGGCCACCTTCCTCGGCGCCAGCGCCCTGGTACGGCGCAACGAGCACGTGCTCATCGGCATGCTGTCGGAAAACCTGCCGGCGTCGCTCGCCCGCTGGAACGACCGCCTCTTCAATGTCGGCATGGTGCTGATCGCCGCCATCGTGCTCGGCTACTGGGGCCTGCAGCTGCTGCCCTATTCCAATTTCCGCAGCACGCCCATGCTGCAGATCCCGTACATGTGGATTCACGTCGCCATTCCGGTCAGTGCCGTCGTCATGGCCTACCACTGCCTCGTCCGACTGGCTCGCGATACCTAAAGGATACTACCCATGGCCGTAGGCATAGCACTCGCAGCGCTGTTGCTTCTTTTCGTGCTGGGCACTCCCGTCGCCTTCGCACTGTTTCTGTCGACGTTTCTGTATTTCCTGTTCGGCGCCGACCAGCCCACCATGCTGCTGATTCAGCGCCTGGCCGGGGGGCTGGAGTCCATTTCGCTGCTGGCGATCCCGTTCTTCATCATGGCGGGGGTGTTCATGAACCACTCCGGCATCACCGACCGCCTGCTCAAGCTGGCCGAGCTCATGACCCGGCGCCTGCACGGCGGACTGGCCCAGGCCAACGTGCTGCTGAGCACCTTCATGGGCGGTCTCTCCGGTTCCAACATCGCCGATGCCGCCATGAACGCCAAGCTGCTGGTGCCCAGCATGACGGCCAGCGGCTATCCCAAGCCGTTCTCCACCGCTGTCACCGCCGCCTCCTCGCTGGTGACCTCGACCATCCCGCCGGGGATCGCGCTGATCGTCTACGGCTACGTCAACAACGTCTCCATCGGTCGCCTGTTCCTGGCCGGCGTGGTGCCCGGGATCCTGATGGCGGTGTGCATGATGCTGCTGGTATCGCGTCAGTGCCGTCGCCTGGGCTACCAGCCGCCGCGCAAGGAGCGGGTCTCGCGGCAGGAATGGATCAGCGTGACGCGCGCCGGCATCATCGCCTTGCTGCTGCCGGTCGTGGTCATCGGCGGCATTCGCGTCGGCGTCTTCACGCCGACCGAAGCCGGCGCCATGGCCGTGCTGTACGCCTTGATCGTGGGGATGTTCGTCTACAAGGAAATGAACGTAGGCAACGTCGCCGTGGCCACGCGGGAATCGCTGTTCGCCTCGGTCAACGTGCTGTTCATCATCGCCGTGGCCTCGGGATTCGCACGCTTTCTGACCTGGGAGCACATCCCGCAGGACATCGCCATGCTGCTCTCGTCCCAGGTGGGCAGCGCGGTGGCGTTCCTGCTGCTCGCCAATGTCATCCTGCTGGCGCTGGGCATGTTCCTGGAAGGCAACGCCATTCTCATCGTGCTCTCGCCCCTGCTGGCGCCGGTGGCGGCCCAGTTCGGCATCGACCCGGTGCATTTCGGGATCATCTTCATCCTCAATGCCTCCATCGGCACGATCACCCCGCCTCTGGGAACGGTGATGTTCACCACCTGCAGCATCACCGGCGTGAAGGTGCCCGACTTCATCCGCGCCATCATGCCCTACTGGCTGTTGCTGGTCGGCCTGCTGCTGGTGGTAACCTTCGTGCCCGCCGTGTCGATGACACTGCCCAACCTGATTTTCTGAACACCGGCGCTTCTCTTACCCCCCGTCTTGACCCCGGCAAAGCCGGCCTCACGCCTCCAACGCCGCCTTGGCCATGACCTGGGCGGCGGCTCCCCGCGCGGCGGTGAAGGTACTGTCGTGAATGACCTTGACGGGCACCCGCTGCGTGCCCCGCAGCAGATCGTTCTGATGCGCCTCGAAGTACGACAGCGCCGGTTCGATCAGCCGCTCGCCGAGCCGCATCAACGACCCGCCGAGTACCAGCGTGGCGGGATTGAGCGTGTGGTGCAGGTTGAGCATGAGAATTCCCAGCGCCTCGCCGGCGCGCCGCAGCGTGACATCGACCTCGGCATCATTGCCCCGCGCCACGATCGCCGCCTCGAGGTTCTCGTCGTCGGCGATGCCCAGGGCGGCACGAATCGCCCAGCCGCTGACCAGCGTCTCGGCGCACCCCCGGTTGCCGCAATGGCAGTACAGGCCGCCCGGCTGCACGATGGTGTGACCGATCTCGCCCACCAGGCCCTGCCCGCCACGCGGCACCAGCGGGAAGTTGTCTCCCGTGACCAGGCCGCTGCCGATACCGCTGGCGGCACTGATATAGACGATGGACTCGGGCGGGATGCCGTCGTGGAAGTAGAATTCCCCGAAGGCCGCGGCGTTGGCCTCGTTGTCGAGCAGCCAGATGCCGTCCAGATCCGTCAGATGCTCGCGCAGCACGTCGAGAAACGCGACATCCACCCAGCCCAGGTTCGGCGCCAGGCGCAGGATGGGATCCACCGGCGAGACCGGCCCCGGTACCGTCACGCCCAACCCCAGGCAATGGCGCCCGGCGATGGCCGGATCATCACGCAGGGTACGCAGCATGGCGGCCAGACGCACCGCCGTGGCCTCGGGCGTGGTGGGCGGCTCGGTGACGTAACGCTGGAGCAGCACCTCGCCCCCCAGGGTACATGCCACCACGCGCAAGCCGCGCACCCCGATATCCGCCCCCAGCAGGACATGGTGGGAGTCGTCGAGATACAGCGCCCGGCCGGGACGGCCGCCCCCACGGGGCTGCAACTCGCCCTCGCGTAGCCAGCCGCGCTCCAGCAGCGCCTGGACGACGCCTCCCACCGTGGCCTTGGTCAGCAGCGTGCGCGAGGCGATGTCGGCACGCGTGGCGCCGGGATAGCGGCGTACGGTCGCCAGGATGGAGCTGCGGTTGAGCTTCTTGAGAAAGTTGAGATCACCGGCGGCTTGAGGGGCAAAGGTGCTGACCATGGCGATTCGGGGTGCCTCGCTGTGCGTCGTGTCGAGTCGGTCAATATATCAAATTATTCAACGCCTCTCTGCGCCGTGACGGCTCGTCGCGCGTTCCGCGGGGTTAGTTAATAAACGCGCTGAACCTATTCCGCGCCCCACCGCCCGCCAGACACCTGGCGTCACGCGACCTCGGCAGGCGTCGCTCACGTTGTGCCCTGGCGCCCTCGGACAGGCATGGCAAGCCTGTTTGTGACTATCGTCGCATGGAAAAAGCCAGCCATCTGAAGAATCATTCGCTTAGTAAAATCTATTAACTAAAGCAGCGTATCCGCTCGGATACCTCACTCGGCAACAGAGGTTCTGCATGAGCACAGCGATTTATCCCAGCCTCAAGGACAAGACGGTCGTCATCACCGGCGGCGGCTCCGGCATCGGCGCCGGGCTGGTCGAGGCCTTCGTCGCCCAGGGCGCGAACGTCCACTTCCTCGATGTCGCCGAGACGCTCGCGAACGAGCTGGTCGAGCGCTGTGAAGGTGCCCCGACGTTCCACCACTGCGACCTGACCCAGCCCGACCAGCTGCGCGCCACGCTGGGCGAGATCGGCCACGTCGACGTGCTGATCAACAACGCCGCCAACGACGACCGCCACAAGCTCGAGGACGTCACGCCCGAGTACTGGGAAGACCGCATGAACGTCAACCTGCGCCACCTGGTGCTCGCCGCCCGTGAGGTCGCCCCGAGCATGCGCCGACAGGGCCAGGGGGCGATCATCAATCTCGGCTCGATCAGCTGGCACCTGGGGCAGCCCGACATGCTGCTCTACGAAACCGCCAAGGCCGGTATCGAGGGTCTGACCCGGGCCCTGGCGAGCGATCTGGGCAGCGACGGCATTCGCGTGAACTGCATCATCCCCGGCAACGTCAAGACGCCGCGTCAATCGCGTTGGTACAGCCCCGAGGACGAAGCGCAGATCGTCGACGAGCAAAAGCTCAAGGTACGCATCCATCCGCATCACGTGGCCGCGATGGCGCTGTTCCTGGCCTCGGACGACGCCGCTGCCTGTACCGCTCACAACTACTGGGTCGATGCCGGCTGGCTGTAAGCCAAAGCCTCCGGCGCCCGCCGCCACCAACAACAACGGAGCACACCATGCCAACCTATAGCGATTCGCAACGGTCCCTGATCGTTTTCCTCACTTGCTGCGTCGCCGCCATCGGCGGCTTCCTCTTCGGGTTCGACAGCGGTGTCATCAACGGCACGGTCGACGGCCTGCAGTCCTCGTTCAACTCCGACAGCGTCGGCACCGGCTTCAATGTCGCGTCCATGCTGCTGGGGTGCGCGGTGGGGGCTTTCTTCGCCGGCCGCCTGGCCGACAAGTACGGTCGTCGCACCCTGCTGCTGGTCGCCGCCGTCTTCTTCATCGTCAGCGCCTGGGGGTCGGGCATCGCCGGCGGCTCGCTGGAATTCGTCATCTACCGGATTCTCGGCGGCCTGGCCGTGGGGGCGGCGAGCGTCATGGCGCCGGCCTACATCAGTGAAATCGCCCCGGCGCACCTGCGCGGCCGACTCGCCACCATCCAGCAGGTGGCGATCATCTCGGGGCTGTTCTTCTCGTTTTTGAACAACTACATCCTGGCCAACCTCGCCGGCGGCTCCACCTCCGAGCTGTGGTTCGGCGTGACTGCCTGGCGCTGGATGTTCTGGATGGAACTGATCCCCGCCGGCATCTTCCTGATCGCCCTGCTGTTCATTCCGGAAAGCCCGCGCTACCTGGTCAGCGCGCGTCGCGACGAGCGTGCCGAACGCGTGCTGCACATGATCTACAACGAAAGCGATGCCAAGGAGCGCCTGGCCCAGATCCGCGATTCTCTCTCGGAGCAGCGCAAGCCACGCTTCAGCGACCTGATCAACCCCAAGACCGGTAAGGTGCTCAGCCTGGTGTGGGTCGGGATCGGCCTTGCGGTCTTCCAGCAGCTGGTCGGCATCAACGTGGTCTTCTACTACGGGGCCGTGCTCTGGCAGGCCGTGGGCTTCTCCGAGGGTGACGCCCTGCTGATCAACGTCATCAGCGGCGCGGTGAGCATCGCTGCCTGCCTGGGCGCCATCGCCCTGATCGACCGCATCGGCCGCAAGCCGCTGCTGTGGGGCGGCTCCTTGGGCATGGCCGTGACACTGGCGATTCTGGTCTACGCCTTCTCCACCGCCGAGATGGTCGATGGCAGCCTGCAACTGTCCGACAGCAACGGCGTGCTGGCGCTGATCGCCGCCAACGCCTACGTGTTCTTCTTCAACAGCTCCTGGGGCCCGGTGATGTGGGTCATGCTCGGGGAAATGTTCCCCAATCAGGTGCGCGGTTCGGGGCTCGCCATCGCCGGCCTGTTCCAGTGGGTCGCCAACTTCGCCATCACCATGACCTTCCCCATCATGCTCGCCTCGATCGGCCTGACCGGCGCCTATGGCTTCTACGCCATCTGTGCGGTCATCTCGATCTTCTTCGTCATCAAGTTCGTCCGCGAAACGAACGGCCGTGAACTCGAGGACATGGCCTACGTATGATCGCGTCATCGGCGCCGGGGCTCCCCCGGCGCCAGCGCCCGCCACACAAGAGGTCAAGCACGATGTCATCCCTCATTCCCGCCGACGCCGTTCCCCGTCCCGTGTATCTCGCCGACAACCTGCTGGGTGAAGGCCCGTTGTGGGACACGCTGGAAAACGCCCTCTACTGGGTGGACATCAAGCGCCACCGTCTCTATCGGCTGGCCGGCGACGGCACCCGGCACTGGCAGTTCGACGAAGAGATCACCAGCATCCACCGCCACGCCCAGGGTGGCTTCGTGGTGACGCTTCGCCATGCCATCGCGCGTCTGCATCTGCCCGAGGGCACACTGGAAAAATGGCTGACCCCCGAGCCGGATCGTCCCGGCAATCGCTTCAACGATGCCGTCGTCGACACACGCGGGCATCTCTGGTGCGGCACCATGGACGACGCCGAGCGCCAGGCCAGCGGTGCGCTGTATCGCGTGCGTCCCGACGGCGACTGCCGGCAGCAGGATCGCGGCTACATCATCACCAACGGCCCGGTCTTTTCGCCTCAGGGCGACGTGCTCTATCACACCGATACCCTGGCACGCTGCATTTACCGATTTGCCGTGGACGACCAGGGCCAGCTCGGCGAACGCGAGCTCTTCACGCGGCTGCCCACGGATCAAGGCTTTCCCGACGGCATGACCACCGACCGCGAGGGCAACCTGTGGGTCTGTCAGTTCGGCGGCTGGCGCATCAGCGTGTTCGATCCCCGTGGACGCCTGCGTCAGGAAATCCCCATGCCCGTCGCCAACATCACCAGCTGCACCTTCGGCGGCCCCGAGCTTGCCACGCTGTACATCACCACCGCCCGCAAGGGCCTCGACGATGACGCCCTGGCCGAGCAACCCGAGGCCGGCGCCCTGTTCGCGCTCGACACCCTGACCCACGGCGCGCCTGCCCCGACCTTCGCATCGCCCGCCTGAGCGGCGCTTGTCGCAGGCCCGAAGCGGTTCTCTCCAGAAGACGACATCACCAAAAAAACGGCCCCGCGGCCAGGGCATCTTGCCTTGGCCGCGGGGCCGTCTTTTTTCGCTTTACCGGGGCGCGCCTCTCGCGCCCCGCAAGCCACGCTCAGGTGGCGGGCAACGCTCGCGGCGGGGTCTCGTCCTCGTCGTCGTACGCCGCCTCGCTCACCTTGAAGCGCCCCACCAGTACGTGCATGTCGTTGGCGCGCGCGTCCAGCGACTGACTGGCCGACGAGGCGTCCTGCACCAGGGAAGCGTTCTGCTGCGTGACCTGGTCGAGCTGCGCGATGGCCTGGTTGATCTGGTCGATCCCCGTGGACTGCTCCTGCGTGGCCTCGGCGATCTCGGAGACGAACTGCGTCACCTTGTCGACGCTGCCGACGATCTCGCGCAGATGCCCACCGGTTTCCTCGACCAGCTCGGCGCCTTCGCCGACCTTGGTCATGCTGTCCTTGACCAGATCACGAATCTGCTCGGCTTCATCGGCACTGCGACTGGCGAGACGGCGCACCTCGTCGGCGACCACCGCGAAACCGCGCCCGTGCTCGCCGGCCCGTGCCGCTTCGACCGAGGCGTTGAGGGCCAGCAGATTGGTCTGGAAGGCGATGGCATCGATGGCCTCCACGATGGTGGAGATCTTGTCGCTGGACTCGCGGATCTCCTGCATCGCACGCTGCGTCCGCTCGCCCACGTCCCCGGCATCGCGGGCACGCTGCCCGACCTGCTGGCTCATGTCGCGGGCCTGATGCGCATAGTCGGCGGTCTGTTTCACGGTCGCCGTGATCTGCTCGAGACTCGCCGCCGTTTCCGCCAGCGACGAGGACTGCTGGTCGGTGCGTTGCGCCAGATCCTGATTGCCGGAGGCGATCTGACGGCTGCTCGAGGCCACCGACTCGGCACCGTCGCGAATCTGCGCGATGAGCCGTTCGAAGGTGATCATCATCTGGTTGAAGGCCTGCGCGGTATGGCCGATCTCGTCGCCATGGCGCACCTTCAGGCGCATCGACAGATCACCGGTCTGGCCGGCGGCGCCGCTGATGCTTTCCATCTGACGGCGCATTTCACCGATGGGCTTGAGTACCCGCGTCATCACGCGCCAGCCGACGGCCGCCAGGATCACGATGACGATCAACAGCACCACCAATTGCAGCACGCGTCCCGCCTGGGCCGTGGCCGTGGCCTGCTCGGCCGCCGCGTCGGCACGCTGGGTGGCATAGGCTTCGACGCGCTCGAGACTCTCGCGCATGCCATCCATCGCCTGGGAGACACCGGCCAGCGCCTCCTTCGAGCGGTCGCGCAAGGCCAGCTGACGGTCGCGCAGGGCATAGACGGCGTTGTCGTCGGTCAGCATCAAGGCGTCGAGTTCCTCGATCACCTCGCCGAGCTGTGCCGCGCTTTCCTGCTGGGCGGATGTCGCGCCCATTGCGCCCTCGATGCCGGCCAGCGCCTGATCGATCCGCGAGATCTGCTGGGCGATCTGGTTGTAACGCAGGTCGACCAGCGCATCATGGCTGTCCACCTGCATCAGCTGACGCCCCTGATCGGCCAGCTGCGCCACCAGCATCTGCACGTCGCCGCTCAGGCTCGCGACATTGGTGCGCTCCCCCATCAACGAGTCGAGCATCGACATCGGCACCATCGACAGCCCCTGCTCCTGCATGCGCTGGATACGCTGCGCCAGGGCCCGCTGCTGACGTACTTCGGCGAGCGTCGCACGCCCGGCCATGGACTCGGCGTCGGTCAACACCTCGGCGATCTTTTCCTGCATCCCGGCGATGCGGGTACGCATGGAGGCGGTCAAGTCGACGTCCTCGCGGCGCACCGTTTCCAGGGCGGCATCGGCCTGCTTCAGGTCGGCGTAGTCCGCCTCCAGGGCGTCCAGCAGCGCCTGATCGTCGTCCGGCATCAACGATGCCAGACGCTCGCGGCCTGCCATGAAGCGCTCGTCGGCACTGGCCTGGGTGGGCGCGGCCTCCAGCGCCGCCTCGCTCTCGGCGGCGAGCAGGTCCGTCTGGCGCTCGCGGTAGCGCGTCAGCGCATCGCTCATGGCACGGCTGGCCGCTTGCTGCGGCAGTATTTCATCGGTGAACAGGCTCTGCGCCTCGATCAACCGCTGGTTGGAGAGAAATCCCGCCGCGGCCGGAATCAACGCCCCCAGCACGGCGGCCACGAACAGCCCGATCAGCATCGCCCGCAGGCTCAAACTCTTCTTCATGGGATTACTCCTCGGCCGCGCGCTCATCGAGCAGGGTGAACCAATCGACGGGCTCGAAGCGGCCGTCATGAATCCGTGTCGCCCACACAGCATCGTTTGCCTGATGATCCTCCGGCCCCAGCGTCAGAGGCTCGCCCAGGCCGAGATCGACTTTGCCGAGGCCCTCGAGCCCGTCGACGAGCGCCTCGCGGTCGGGGTCGGCGCCCGCCGCCTGGAGTCCTTCGACGAACAGCGAGGCTGCCATGTAGCCCTCCAGCGACACGAAATCGCCGTCGCTGCCGGCGCCGTTGGCCTGCAGGGCGGCGCGATACGCCTCGACACCCGGCAGATCCGAGGTATGAGGCGGAACCACCTGGGTGACGATCACGCCCTCGGCGGCGTCCCCCAGCTCGTCGAGCAGCGCCTGACTGCCCACGAAGGAAACGTTGAGAAACAGCGCGTCGGGCAGGTCCTTGCGTGCCTCGCGGATGAAATCCGCCGCCGGCCCGTAGGTGCCCACGATGATCACCGCCTTGGGGGTGACCGGCGCCTGCAGGATGGTCGCCAGCCCCCGGTGGACGTTGCGCGTGCCCCGTGTGTAACGGCCGTGCGCCAGACGCTCGGGATGGGAATAACCATGATTGGCCAGGGAACGCAGTGCGCCCCGATAACCGGCATCGCCATAGCCGTCGGCCTGGGTGAAGAACGCGATTTCCTCGGGCGCGATGCCTGCCAGCAGCAGGCCCTCGATCATCGTCGCGGTTTCCTGGGCATAGCTGGCGCGATAATTGAAGACGTAACGATCCGGCGGGGACTGACGCAGCACGCCGCTGCCGGTGAGCGCCCCGATCAGCGGCATCTCGTGCTCCAGAAGGATCGGCAGGTTGACGATGGCCGTGGGCGTGCCGACGTTGCCCAGCATGGCCAGCACCTCGTCGTCGTCCAGCAGCTCGCGTGTCGCCTTGGCCGAGCGCAACGGCTCGTAGCCGTCGTCGCGGGTCACCAGGGTCAGCGATTCGCCATGCACGCCTCCTGCCTCGTTGACCTCGGCGAAACGCGCCTCGATGCCCCGCTTCATGCCTTCGCCCAATGACGATGCGGCCCCACTGAACGGAGCCACCATCCCGACCTTGATCTCCGCCCAGGCCGGCATGGCGACCAGGGCAAGCGTCAATGCGCCCGCCAGCCACCTGCGTTGAATCTTCATGATCCCTGCCTCTTTATCGTGATTCGCGCGTTACGTTAGCCGCGCTCAGACGTGATTCGCGCTGTCGCGGGGAGAACCCGCGACGCCGTTGGAACCACTATCGGCAGTCAATCAGAAAAGTTGAATCGAGAAACCCGGCGGGCAGATCACCGGGATGGCAGCGTCATCTCACAGGAAGCGTTCGGCACGGAACGGCGCCATGTCGATGGCCGGCACCTCGCCCGCCATCATCGCCGCGAGCAGTTGGCCGGTCGCCGGGCCCAGCGTGAACCCCTGATGGGCGTGGCCGAGGGCGAACCACAATCCCGCGTGGCGCGGCGCCGGGCCGATGATGGGCTTCATGTCCGGGGTGCACGGGCGCGCGCCCTTCCAGGGACGCGACTCCAGACGCTCGCCGAGCGGGAACAGGCCCCGCGCCACGCGCTCCGCCGCCTCCAGCTGTGCGTGGCCGGGCGGTGCGTCGCGCGGCGCCAGCTCCGCCCCCGTGGTCAGACGAATGCCTGCCTGCATGGGCGACAACAGGTAGCCGGTCTCGGCATCGAGCAACCAGTGGCGCAGCGGCGCCTGCTCGCGGGGCGCGTAGTGCATGTGGTAGCCCCGCTTGACGAACAGCGGCAGCCGATACCCCAGCGTACCCAGCCAATGATCCGCCCAGGGTCCCAGCGCGAGCACCACGTCGCGTGCCTCGAACGCTCCCTCCGCGGTGGTCACCCGCCAGCCCTCGCCGTGGCGGGCGATGTCGCGAATGTCGCCGCGCAGGCACTCGCCGCCCTCGGCCTCGAAGGCGCGCGCGTAGGCCGCCACCAGGGCGCCGGGATCCGCCGCCGTCCACGGATCGCGCCAGTGCACCGCGCCCAGGGCCTGGGCGTCGAGATGCGGCTCGCGCACTCGCAGCGCCGTGGCATCCAGAGCGTCAAAGGTCAGTCCGTAGCGCTCGGCCAACGCTCGAGCCTCGGCCTGGCGCGCCTCCAGCGCCGCCGGCGTCCGGTATACCTCCAGCCAGCCATCGCGGCGTATCAAGGCCTCGGCCCCCGCCGCCTCGATCATCTCGGCATGCGCGTCGATCGACAACGCGATCAGCGAGGCATACTCGGGCACGATGCGGGCATAGGCCTCGGGTGCGCTATGTCGCCAGTACTGCCACAACGCCCGCCCCGCCTGGGCGATGCCGCGCGGGGTGTAACGCACATCGACGCCCCGGTTGCCCAGCACGCGCCACAGCTCGCCCAACTCGCGCGGGAAGGCATGCGGCGATACCGCCTCGCGCTGGATGATACCGGCATTGCCGTAGGAGGTTTCGCGGCCCGGCTCGCGCCGGTCCAGCAATGCCACCCGGCGACCGCGACGCGCCAGGTGATAGGCCACGCCCACGCCGACCATGCCGGCCCCGAGTACCAGGGTATCGTGTGTCATCGTGCTTCCCCATGATGTCGTCGGGCGCTGTCGCCTCGACGGCGGTGGCATCATCCGCAGCGCGCATCGGCCACCATCCGATTCTTGCCCTGCGCCTTGGCCTCGTAGCTCGCCGCGTCGGCGCGCTTGACCACGGCCTGGGCCTCGTCATCGTCGCTCCCCAGGCACGAGACGCCCAGGCTCGCCGTGACGCGGTAACGCTTGCCATCTTGCATCACGGAAAGCTCGCTCACCGCATGGCGCACCTTGTCGGCGATACGCACGGCCTGCTCGTGGCCGCAGCCGGGGAGCAGAATCGCGAATTCGTCGCCGCCGAGCCGGGCCAGGTGGTCGTCGCGACGCACGCAGCCTTCCAGGCAACGGGCGATGGCATCGAGCATCTCGTCGCCCAGGGCGTGACCGCCGTCGTCATTGATGGGCTTGAAGCTGTCCAGGTCGAACAGGATCAACGCTGCCACATCGCCGCGCTCCTTGAAGGCCATGAAGGTATCGTTCAGGCGTCGATCGAAGCCACGCCGGTTGAGCAGCCCGGTCAGCGGATCGTGCTCGGCCTCCCAGAGCTGGCGTTTCTGCTGTTCACGCAGGTGGGTGATGTCCTTGACGAAGCCCACCACGCCCTGGGGCCGGCCGTCGTTCATGACCTGGCTGGTGTAGAGCTCAAGCCACATCATGCCGCGTTCGCCGCAGGCGAAGCGCATCTGCCGGTGCAGCTCGTGACCGCCGTTCACCGCATCGCGCCACAGCGCGAACAGTACCGGGCGATCCTCGGGGTGCAGGCGGCGCAGCCATTCGCGGCGCTGGAAGGCCGGCGTCGACAGCCCCGTCAGGCTCTCCAAGGCCGGATTGACATAGGTGATGCGGCCATCGAGGCTCGCCAGGAACATCGGCAGCGGCGAGGAACGCAGCACCGCGTCGAGATACGCCTGCCGACGATGGCGCTCGGCACGCTCGAGGCCGCGCTCATGCTCGACATCGTTGAATGTCCGCGCGATACGGCGCAGCTCATCCAGCGACGTATCCAGGGTGATGCGCGGAATCTCGCCCTGCCCCACCAGCGCGATCTGCCGGGCCAGGCGCCGCAAGGGCGACAATCCCAGGCGCAGTAGCCACCACAACAGCGGCAGCATCGACAGTACCACTACCGCGGCCACCCACCCTTGGCGACGTACGTAATCCAGGATCGGCTGACGCACCTGGCTTTCCGGCAGGAAGACGCCTACGACCCAACCCGGCTGCCAGACCTGATGGAAACTCATCAGCGCCGGCTCGCCGTCGACCAGTCGCCCGATACCCGTGCCCTGCCAGCCGTCCAGCGCCTTCTCGAGCAACGGCCCCTCCCATGCCGTCGGCGTTTGCTGCATGACCCGGTTCTGATCGGGGTGACTGAGTACCGTTCCGTCGCTGGTCATCAACACCGCATAGCCCTGCTCGCCGATACGCAGGCTGCGTAGATCGAGAAAGAAGCGGCCATCGCGCAGGTTGACCACGCCCCCCAGCATGCCGGCGAAGTCGCCTTCGTCGTCGCGCAGGGGCACGCCCATCACCACCAAGGGGCGACGATCGTGCAGCTTGCTGATGATCGGACGCCCCACGAAGGGGCGACCGACCTCATGGAGGAAACGAAAGTACTCACGCTCGGCGACATTCAGGCCCACGGCGCCCGACAACGACGGCATGAAAGCCTTGACCTCGCCTTGCGCGTCGGTCACGAACGCGGAATCGAACAGCTCGAGCAAAGTCGAATGACGTCCCAGACGCCGTTGCACATCCTCGGCATTCGCCTCGTCGAGCGATTCACCGCTTACCCGCAATTGGCCGGCCTGGGCGGTCGCAAGGGTTTCCAGCGTATCGAGCCGCAACGTGATCGCCTGCTGAATGTCACGCGCGATCAGCGAGGCTTCGTAATCCAGGTGCGAACGGTTGATCTCGTCCGCCAGATCGCTGCCGCCACGCAGCGATACCCAGAGAATGGCGGCCACCAGCACCAACCAGCCCAGCCCGATACCCAGGACCAGACGAGTGAACAGCGTACGGGGAAGCCATGTTGTGAGCAGTCGTTTAGGGAATCGTCTTGTGCGATATGGCCATCTTCGCATGGTGCGGCGCCGGGCCTGTGTCAGGAATGTAAACGGGTAACAAGCCTATCCCAGCGGCTTTCGCGAGCAAACCCCGTGCCCCGATTCGTCTCGTTGCACGGGCGTCTTGACTGGCAGTCACTCGCACCGCGCCGACGCGAGGGCATAAAAAAACGCCGGTGCACGAGGCACCGGCGTCAAGGCCAAACATGAAATTATATAAATAACCTGAGAAAAAATGGAGACCCGCGAACAGCGGTGTTCCCCAACTAGTTCTAGCTAAGCCAGCATGAGCCCGGGAGAAAACTTAAAAAAACAAAAAACTAAATCAAAAACGCACCATAAACACTATTAAAGGCATATCGTTCTCACCTACGCCATCAAAGTGAGGCAGAATCAGCTTGACATTTTCACCCAACTTGGGGTCGCCCCCAACTACACTCCCCCCGAATCCATGGTATCTGCTCAACTAATCTTCATTTTTTCTCGTAAAAAACCTCACCTTTTTCCTTCATGAAATTTGAAACGAGCAAAAATAAAAAATGCAGAACCATCATATTAGACGGCAACGTATAATTTCTCCCACCGGTAGAAACTTCAAGGCTTCGACTTTCCTTGACATTCACCAAAGCCTCCCTCAGCAAAAATCGCGAAGCAGAATAGAAATTTAGCGATGTATTTTTATATGAGTAGCTGACGACCTCAGCCTCTGTAAACGCCAAGACATCCCCAGAATCAAGCTGATTGGTCAACCTTTGGACTATCACCCCTACCTTTGGTTCGCCACTCAAAACCTCATAAAACCCGGCGGGACGACCTCTAAACTTTGAGGGGTCTCCATGATGAAAAGAAAGTATATCGTACTGTTCAAGCCGCTTATCAACCTTAAGAAGGTTCATACCAAACTTTATCACTACAGATATACCCTCGGCATCGATGGCATCAGAAACTTCCACTGGTATTTTTTGCCACACCCCCTCATAAAGAGATTCGAATTCCACGACGCGCTCATTAGTAACCTTATACCTTTCACGCTTAGTCAGGCTATTCCTGAGCGCCAAAAAACCCAGCCCGTAATAAAATAAATTCTTAGGAATGCGCTTCTTGGTATGTGTGTTATTACAACTAACTACAAGCCTGACATCCAAGTGGGGAAGAGCTTCTGAGAGCGCATCAGCTTGCCACCTCGCAAGTGACAAGTCATCTAGTATCAATGCTGCACGCAACCTCATAAATCACCTCTAATATTTAATTTCTTAGCTAGCAGCAGTGGGCGCCTCATTTGTTGCATGGTGCTCCACCCCAGAGACTCTTCCAGCGTCGACACTTAGCATCTTATGCATTTTTACAATCATAAAAACTCTAAATGCCAGCACATTTTCATCAACGGTAGGGCGCACCACCGTATCACGCAGCCGGTTTTTTATTGAGAGAGGCAAAAATGATTTCACAAGACCTTTCATACTCTTTCTTTTCGGCTCATCCCTACCGACCTTGATACCGCTAATAATTTTTTCTACAAACTCATCACCCAATAAATTGATAGCGTAACTGCTACCAACTTCTTTTTTAACAAGGTCGACACACTCTTTTTTTCGAAGAATATCTCTAGGAGTTGCATTCGCCACTTTATCAGCAAAAGGAACGTTAGGACTCACAGACTCGACAATTTTCTTAAACATATACTTATCTGTCCTAAGGTGTCCTGGAAAACTCCTAACAGCATTCAGCACGGGCCTGGAAAGCAAAGGGTTGATCTGCTCTAGATATGAGTATTTTATATCTGATAAAGATGCAAGCACAGTGGGGATGCGATATTCTTGGTGTAGTCTATCTCGCCATTCATACAATGCCTCCCCTTGCCTTTGACGAAGCTCCATTGGCATTTCTTGAGGTGGCAGTCCGAAATCTCCAATAAAACTCTCCAAATTCTTGTAATCGGAGCACAAGCCACATCCAGCCATATTCCTAACAGTCAACTCGGATGAAGATGGGAGCTCTCCAAGCCCCTCGTCACCTCTAATAATCCCATCCACGCCTTCATCGTGGAGTTGCTTCCAGATGTTCATCCCATCCATGTAGCCAGAAATATGATCAATACGCCCTTCGCTACAAAAAAGGAATCTGTCAAAAATAAACTCAAGTGGCTCCGGTGAAATATTAGTTGTATAATACTTATGCTTCACGCCTACTGACACAGCCAACTCCTTAGCTATGAAAGCATCATTCCCCTTTTCTCCAAGTGACTCATCCAGCCCCCATGTTATCGTTTTTAGATTGCTGGGAACCCCTATGGTATTACTTATAAAGCACAAGATCCCTCTACTATCATAACCTCCCGACAACGGTAGCAACCATCTGTCAAAATCAATAACAGAAAGAGATGAAACCGTTTTCCTGATCGCGTCTACCAACAACTTCTCATGATCTTCCTCGCTACGCTCGACCATGGAATACTCAATTGGCGTCTGCGTGACAGACAGGCTCCAAGTCGTTCTGTCGAGCCTTAAAGAGCTATCTACTGGAATTCGATTAAACCTCTTATCCCATGAAAACTGAGGCCCTAGCGAACCTGTCGACAACATCCACGGAATCACTCTTTCATCAAACTCAAAGCTTCCTATAAACATGACCAATGCACGTTGCGAAGTCGATGCAACAAAAATTTCGTCATCTTTATAATACCAAACAGTTCTCGTTCCCACGCAATCACTAACCACCTCCACCTCATTATCTCCGGCTCTAAATAAAGCATAATTACCATTGGGACAGCATCCCCTCGGCTTATTCCAAGAAACTGCCTCTTGTTCATATAGAAATCCCAGAAGCACACTCATCTCAGACTCTTGAAGAGCACCACTATTCATACATACAGCATATGCCAAGTCATTTTTAACGCGTACCACATGAGGCTTGGGAGAGTCGATATTATCAGGAACAAGCTGGTTGCAGATGTCATTTAACCTGTCCTTAGTACCAGCAGTGAAATGAGAATGACGACTGCAAGCATATAAAATTTTGGACATGGTTATTCTCCTCAGCGCGGATAATTGACAGCTAATCGGTGGTCAGGCAATCAAGATGCCATTCGGCTGGCGTGTGTTTTGTCAATCAGATAGATTCTCGGCAAGGCACTGGTCAAACCGCCCGATTGGCGACCTAAGCTATTGCGTAAGCGTGGATATCCTTCGGGATTGCGCGACTGCCAACGCCAGGTGTCGGCGATCATGTCCAACAGGCCACGCTGTGCACGCCAGCCCAGCTCACGCTCGGCCAGCGAGGCGTCGGCCCAGCACGCGGCGATATCGCCGTCGCGGCGCGGCACGATGCGATACGGCACCTCGCGCTGGGCGACATGCTCGAAGGCGCGCACCATCTCCAGTACCGAGTAGCCCTGCCCCGTGCCCAGGTTCCAGACGTTCACGCCCGCACGGTCCGACAGCACGCGCATCGCCGCCAGGTGCCCCTCGACCAGGTCCATCACGTGGATATAGTCGCGCACCCCGGTGCCATCCGGCGTCGGGTAGTCGTCGCCGAAGACCGAAAGCACCGGTAACCGGCCGATCGCCACCTGGGAGATGAAAGGCAGCAGGTTGCTGGGCGTACCCGACGGGGCCTCGCCGATCAGGCCGCTGGGGTGCGCCCCCACCGGGTTGAAGTAGCGCAACAAGGCGATCGACCAGCGTGGGTCGGACCGTGCCAACTTGCGCAGCACCTCTTCGACCATCAGCTTGGAATGCCCGTAGGCGTTGGTCGGTTGCCCGGTGGGCGCGTTTTCGCTCAACGGCATGCGTGTGGCGTCGCCATACACCGTCGCCGATGAGCTGAACACCAGGCGGTGCACGCCCGCTGCCGTCATCGCCTGGCACAGCGTGATGGTGCCCGCCACGTTGTTCTCGAAATACGCCAGTGGCTCGCTGACGCTCTCGCCCACCGACTTGAGGCCCGCGAAATGCAGCACATCGCTGATCTCGAAATCGGCGAGCACGTAATCCAGCAGCGAACGATCGCGAATGTCGCCCTCGATGAAAGTCACCTCCTTGCCGGACAATTGCGAGACGCGTTCCAGCGACTCCCGCGAGGCATTGCAGAGGTTGTCGATCACGACCACCTCGTGGCCGGCTTCGATGAGCCTCAGCACCATATGCGAGCCGATGTACCCGGCCCCGCCCGTCACTAAAATCGTCATCATGCCTCCATTTTCATGCGTTGATGACTCGTAAGGCCGCTTTCCAGGCAGGCCAGGTATCCCGTTACGACGATGTCCTGCGAGAACTCTTTTTCAGCACGCCGACGCGCCGCGACTCCCACGCGGGAAAGCGCCCACGGCGTCATTACCAGGCAATCCCGCATACGTGCCGCCAGCGACTCAGCGTCCTTGACGCGGCACAGCCAGCCGGTCTCGCCCTCGGTCACGGCATGCCGGCATCCCGGCACATCGGTCACGATGGCCGGTCGTCCCATCGCCGCCGCTTCCAGCACCGTGCTCGGCATGCCCTCGCGATAGGACGGCAGCACCAGCACATGCGCCTGGGCGAGCCAGGGCCGCACGTCGTCCTGAGCGCCGACGTACTCGACGGCCCCGCGCGCATGCCAGGCATCGACCTCGTCGTCCTCGATCGCGGTGCGGTTGCTGACCCCCTTGGGGCCGACGATCAGAAAGCGCGTCTCGGGATGCGCGGCGCGTACCTGTTCGGCCGCGGCCACGTATTCGCGCACGCCCTTGTCGCCCAGCAACCGGGCGATCAGCACAAAGGTAAAAGGCCCCTCGGCGGGCAAGGGTTTGAACCCGAAGCTCGCCACGTCGACCCCCGCGCCGGGCAACATGTCCCAGTCGACCTTCTGCAACATGCCCTCGTGTTCGAAGAGCTCGCGGTCATCGGGGTTGAGGAAGAACACCCGCGTCGCCCCGGCGTTGGCTATCCCGTACAGGCGCCGCACCTGACGGAACAGCCGGCTGTCGTGGAGAAACGCCGTACCCAGACCAGTCACAGTGTTGGCGTAGGGAAGGTTCAGCGCGCGGCAGGCCAGTCCCGAATAGATGTTGGCCTTGATGGTGAAGTTGAAGACGAAGGCGGGACGCAGCTCGCGCAGTTGGCCGAACAGCCAGAACAGGCACTTGCCCTCGCGGGCGGGACCGGTGCTCTTGCCGTCCATGGGCATGGTGCGCAGCGTGACGTTGAACTCCTCGCACAAGCGCTGCGAGTAGTCGTCATGGGGCACCAGACACACTACCCGAAAGCCGCGTCGTTCTAGAGCCCGCAACAACCCCTGGCAGAAGTTATAAAGAAACCAGGACGTGTTGGAGACCAACACGATCGTTTTATCGTTCATGAAACAACTCCCTTGCGGTGAGACATGTCGTGTGTACGCAGCGGCAGTGAATGGGACACGGGGCCCCTGTCCCGCACGGAACGCGGGGGAACTTCATGTAGCGGTGGTTCGCGAATGGAATCGCCGAGCCGAGCACGGCGCGGCTTTCTTACAGCTGACGTTCAGCTAAGACGACGTGCGTTGCGTCACGCGTGCCAGCACGTCACCCATCGACATCGAGCGCATGCCGTACTCGATGGAAAGCGTCTGGAAGTAACCGATGATGGTCGCCAGATCCCGCAGGTGGGCATCGGTGTCGTCACCGAAATTGTGCGGGTGCCACCACAGGTGGAAGATCTCACCATGCTTGGCGGCATAGCGCATGGCACCCTTGATGCGACGCAGGCGCCAGGCATCCAATTGCGCTGCCCCGCAGCGTGGGCGCAAGAACAAGCTGGCCGGAATGTTGACCGGCTCTTCGCTTTCCAGGTCACGCCACTTCACACCGTGGTACCCCGTGAGATTGAGGTAGCTGTCCAGCAGTCGCAGGGCCCGGGTGGGCGCAGCATCGCGGTGCGTGCGCGAGAACCCCGCACGGCTTGGGTTGCCTCGGTAGCAGCTAAAGCCTGCTTCACGTATCGGTGCTAGATAGGCGTCGTCGATCTGATTGCGTGGTAGAACCAACGAATTTACTGGATACCCAACATGACTAGCGATCGCCTTCGCCGCCTCGAGATCAGCCTTGAAATCCTCCGGCGTCTGACCGTCCTCGTGACAGTAGTAATGCGAAAAGGTGTGCGAGGCGATTTCCTGACCCGGCGTCCGCGCGATCAGTTCCACCAGCGAGCGCGCATAATGCATCGGGTCGGTGGCTTCGTCCTCGCCGATGGCTAGGCGGTAGTTGTCCAGCGCCGGGTTGCTGTATCGCGGGCGCCGCACGGGGCTAAAGCGCTCCAGCGTGGCGCGATCCTCGGCGAACAAGAACCCCACCGTAGCCCAGGTGGCGTGGATATGGCGCTCACGGAACAGGTCGAGCATCGCCGGGATGGCGCGACGCGCGCCCTGCAGGTGACGCCAGTATGAATGCTCGGGCGTTGTCACGATGTCCGACATCCCCCAGTGCAGCTCGAAGTCCAGGGAAATGACGAAGGCCGGCGGGCATTGTGGCTCGCCTTCGGCGCGCGCCAGACGTGTCATCCAGTTAGCATTCATGCGGGACCCGCCCGATGCCAGGCCGCGCTGAAGCCATCAATCATGCGCTGTACGCTAAAGGTGTCGACGACGCGTTGTTGCGCGCGCTGCTTGCGCGCTTGCCAGGTCGTCGAGTCCGCATGCTCGCCGAGTACCATGGCCAGTTGATCGGCCAGCACTCGCGAGTCGCTGGGTGGCACGATCCAGCCGGTATCGCCAACGATGAAGGCCGCATCGCCCACGTCGGTGGAGACGCACGGCGTACCGCATGCCATTGCCTCAGCCAACACATTGGGAAACGCCTCACCGAAGCGCGACGACAGCACATGCACGTCGAGCGCGTTCATCACCGCCGGAATGTCACTGCGCCGTCCCACCAGCAATACCCGGTCACGCACTCCATGGGCTTCCAGCAGATGAACCAGCTCGGTGTTGTCGGCATTCATCCCCACGCCGATCAGCGCACAGCGGAAGTCCCACCCCAGCCCCTTGAGCTGCGCCAAGGCGGCGATCAGGTTGGCATGGTCCTTCTGCGGGTCGAAGCGCGCCACCATACCGAATAGGGGCATGTCATCTTCTAGCCCCCATTCCGCACGCACGCGCTCCCTGGACTCGGGGTCCGGCCCCAGTAGCGACAGATTGTAGCCGTTGGGCACCACCACGAATTTCGTGGCCGAATAACTCAGTTTACGATGCACCTCTACGGCATGCTGCGAGCAGCTAACAATGCAACTCGGCACCACACGGGACAAAAAACCGCAGGCTGTGGCGACCCAAATGGTGCTTCGCTTGGTGACTCCGGGCATCAGATTGCTGTTGCGAACCCCCCAGCAGACCGCCTTCACCCCAGCCAGGCGTGCCACCACGCCACCCACCAGATCGGCGTGATACATCCAGGTTTGCACCACATCCGGTCGAAGTTCACGCAGGATCCGCCACAGTCGCCACAAGCCGGCAAATGTCACGCGACCGCTCGGCATGTACAGATATATAACCTCGATACCCGCCTCATCGAAGCGCGGGCCGCATTGGCCAGCGTCCATCAAGCACACCACGCGGTGCACGTTATGGCGATCATTACGGCAAAGCCGATACAGCGAATTCTCGGCCCCTCCCTCTTTTAGGCCCGTGATGACATGCAGGACATTCAGCGGTTTGGCTAACATATGCGTTTGCATCCTTGAATCGAGGTGTTCGGCATGCGTTATGCGCCGCGCCATCATCCACCGAAGGCGAATCCCAGGCGCTTGCGACTTCCTTTGAGTAGCACTACGGCCAGCAGCGTCGATGCCAATGCCAACACCGCCAGTGTGTTACCTGGCTGATACGAAAGCGCTTCGAACAGCGAGATAAAAAGCGGGTGGATGAAGTACAGCGCCGTGGCGTAATACGCCAGCGACGTGCTGTCCCCAGGGACGTGCATCGACGATACCCACAGGAATAACCCCGGGCAGAAGAACAGCAGGCTCAGGTACATATCGAAGGCCGGCAGCCCCTCAAGGCCGAGGTAATTGAGATAAGACTCACCCAATAGCAAGAGCGCACCCAGCAGGCTCCAGACCGCATAGTAGTGGCGATTCCACTGGTGAACGCCTTCCCACTGTCGCAGCAGATACCCGGTGCAGAAGAAGGGAAAGCCGAAGTACAGGAAGTTGCGGTAGAACCAGATTTCGTTGAAAAGCGCATCCAGCGGCGTACCGGCGAACAGGTGGTAATGACCGGCATAGATGAAGAACATGCCCATGCCGTACAGGCTCAACGTCAGGCCGAACAGTACCTTCAGCGGTAGTTGGCGCAAGGCATACAGCATGATCGCCGCGCCGATCAGTGCCGACAGGAACCACAGGTGGTGATACCCCATGACCGCGACACGCAGCATCTTGAGCAGTACATAAGGCGTGAGCGCCGGCACATCGATCCAGAAATAGGCGTATACCAGCATCCAGAAGGCGTACATCGCCACGACCTTCTTGAGCCATGTCATCAGTGAACGCGAGCGAATCACGCTGATGAAAAAGTAGCCGCTGACCATCATGAAAATGGGTACCACGATGCGAAAGAGTCCCTGCACGGTCAGTTGATAGCCCAGATCGCTATAGCCCCATAGCACTTTGGCATGTGAGATAACCACGATCACGGCCAGCACCAACTTGAGTACATCCAATGAAACATTGCGCTGCATCGTCCCCTCCCCATAAAAACCGACACTTACTCAGCTTTTATGAATATTTTCCATATAAATCGTTATATCGCCCTAGTAGCTGCCCACCCATACCCTGGCATTCCCAGCAATGGATACCACTGCATCAAGAAATAAAAGACATAGAGTGAATAAACCGCATAGCGTCGCCAATCAGTCAGCCCCAGCGAGGCCAGTAACACCACCAGCATGCCGCTTTCAAAAACCCGCGCCGTCACCGGCAGCAAAAAGTACGTAGAGAGGTAGAAGACCAGGATCGACGCTGCGAAGAAGTTATTGCGCAGGTAGGCCTTGCCTTCCATGAAGAAGACCACTGTGAATACCAGCCAAAAGAGAAACGCCATACCTGACCCGCCAGCCCCCATGCCGCTATATTCTGCATTCTCGCCCTGGCGCGCTCCCAAGACATCCGCAAGCCAAATCCCCAGCGCCCCTAACACCACACCCACCCCTAGGGTGTAAACCACTCGCCACACAGTCGAGATCGAGAATGTCGAGAACGCAACATTCAGCAGAAACAAGGCATTTATAAAGAAAAAAGACGCATGCACAAACGGCGCTAAAGCAATGAAGAAAACACGTAGCGGCAAATAACGGCACCACCAACCCAGCAGAAAAATAGAAATACCAGCACCTTGACGCAAGTGGACAATATTATTCTTTAGCACCTGCGGCAGGAGAATAAAAAGGAGCAATAACAATGCATACTTTGGATAACTCCTAAGGACCAAAAAAGATACTATAAACGATGAAAAGAAAATCAAGAGCCGCAAAGTATCCTCAGGTGTAAAATGCTTCGACGCCCAGATATTGAACAATAGCCAGACCGGTTCGTTAGTCAATATCGTCTTGAGACTGCTGGCCGCGTACATGACGAAGATTTCGTCAGAGTGCTGGGCATAGATAAGATAATTCGCCCGATCTATATAGCCATCTATATCTAGGCCCATTAAAAACCAGGCATAAATAGCGGCCAGGACCAGGCACATGATCCTGTAGCTAAACGAACCTTCAGTGGGTATCAGTAGTTTCATCTCTCACCTCAATAGCGTCGTACCCAGCATTCGGGATGTCAGATGAGCTGGCCTGCATTACGCATAAATAGGCTTTTAGCGCCTCCTCAAGACCGAAATGCTGGGCACGCTGGATGACATCGGCCCGGCGCTCGCCGTCCAGTTCCTCGCACATCGCCACGCGCAGCGCCTCGACATCGGCCACCGGCACCAGCCGGCCCCAGGTGCCGTTTTCAAGGATTTCCGCCGGACCGCTGGGACAATCGGTACTGATCACCGGCGTCCCACAGGCCATGGCCTCGGCCAGCACGTTGCCAAAGCCCTCCCAGGCGGACGACAGCACGAACAGCTTGGCCTGGCGCATCCAGGCGTAGGGATTTGCGACGAAGCCAGGAAAGGCGATGTCATCTGTCATTCCGAGTCTCGCCACCATCGCCTCCAGGTTCTCGCGCAGTTCGCCTTCACCGAGGATGACCAGCCGCGCGTTGCGCTGGGCACGCAAGGCAACGAAGGCGTGAATCAAGGTGGGATAGTCCTTCTGAGCGGTCAGCCGCCCTACAGCGAGGATTACCGGGGGCTCGCCCGGCGCGAGCCAAGGATGTGCCAATGACAGGGCACTCAACTCGCGCAGGCGCTCGGTTACCGCGGGGTTGTATATGACGTCGATCCGCTCGCGTGGCAACGATAGGCTCCGTGCCAAGTCCTCGGCCACGCCATTGGAGACCGCCACGATACCGCTCGCCCAAGGGTAGCTGTGCCGCATCAAGAGCGGGATCAGCCAAGAGCGGATGGTGGGCTCTGACCGCATGCCTCTCGTAACGCTATTATGCTGAGATACCACCAACCGTGTTTTTACTCTCGCCAGCCGGTTGGCCCACAGCGCCACCACGTTGGCGTAGTTGAGCGCCGACAGCAGCACCCGCGGGCGCTCGCGACGCAAGTAGCGCACCAGCGCCGGCAAACTGAAAAACATGCGCGAGGCACCCAGCTCCACCAGGCGCACACGTGGCGAGACATCCGCCAGATAGGCCCCCGCGGCTACCACGACGACCAGATCCACCCGCCAACCTTGTTCAGCGAACCCATTGGCCAACGTCACCATGACCCGTTCCGCGCCGCCGCCCACTAGAGAGGGCACGAACAATGCGATCGCTACATCATTTGACGTTGCCTCCCCCTCGGTACGCACAGGGTGTTCCCTCTTCCGCTGACTAATCAAAGTGTTGCTCCCGAGGCATTGGCATAGGAACGCGCAACGCGCGCAGGTAGCCGCGCAGCGCCTGATGTAGACCGAAACTGCGCGCGCGGTGGCGCACATCGGGATGCGTATCGTCGTCGAGCGTAGCGACGATGGCCCGCGCCAACGCCGGAGCATTGCCCACCGGTACCAAGCGGCCCCACTTGCCATTCTCGAGAATCTCGGCCGAGCCGCTAGGGCAATCGGTGCTTACTACTGGGGTGCCACAGGCCATGGCCTCGGCTAGCACGTTGCAGAACCCTTCCCAGGCAGACGAAAGCACGAACAACGAAGCCTGACGCATCCACGGGTAGGGATTGTCGACGAAGCCGGGCAAAGCAACATCCTCGACGATGCCCCGCTCCTCGATACGTGCCTCGAGCGTGGCACGCAGCTCGCCTTCGCCAAGGATCACCAGTCGTACACGGTGGGTCCGGCGCACCATCGCGAAAGCATCGATCAAGGTGGCAAAGTCCTTCTGAACGGTCAGCCGCCCCGCGGCGACGATCACCGGCGGTTCGCCTTCAGCCAGCCATGGATGAAGAATCGGCACCTCACACAAATGAGGCAGATTGGAATTGATGGGGTTGTAGACCACCTCGATACGCTCCCGAGGCAGGCGCGCAGTCTGCGCGAGATCATCCGCCACCCCGCTAGAGACCGCGACGATGGCATCCGCCTTGGGATAGCTAAAATGCATCAACCACGGCACCAGCCGTTCGAAACCGTCACTCGAGACGGCACGCGATAAGGTATTGCGTTCCGAGACCACCAGCCGGGTGCGTGTGCGCGCCAGCTTGCGCGCCCACAACGCGACGATGTTGGCGTGATGGAGCGCCGATAATAAGGCGTAGGGCCGCTCGCGACGTAGATAACGCACCAGCGCCGGCAAGCTGAACAACACACGCGAGGCACCAAGCTCCACCAGACGTACGCGCTGCGATACATCCTCCAGGTAAGCCCCCTCGGCGGCGACCACGACGAGGTCCACCGGAACGCCGCGCGCGGCGAACCCGTTGGCGAGCGTCACCATCACGCGTTCCGCGCCGCCCCCCACCAGCGAAGGCAAGAACACTGCAATACGCTTGTCGTCATCTTTCATTTGGCTGTCCGTAGCTTGGCGAAGACGCGATCACGCACGTTCGCCACGTTCATCGAAAATGCAACAACGGTATAAACCGCTGCTCCCCACATAACCCGTTCCACCAAGGCCAAGGCACCATTCGCCTCACGCAGCGGCCACAAGCAAGCCACCATGACGGCGCCACACAGCAGCACCTTGATGTTGTCGCGCGTGATCAGAGAGATCGCGAACAGCCGCCGTCCTAGCAATACGCTCAACACCAGCGCCACGCCGTACGCAATCACCGTGGCGTAGGCCGCGCCCAGCAGGCCGAACGCCGGAATCAGCAACAGGTTGAGCGCTACATTGACCAGCGCTGCCCCGCCGTTGATCCACACTTGATAGATCGTTTTCTCGCTCAACTGGAAAGCCAGGTCGAAATGGAAAGCACGGAGACAAGACATGAAGACCGCCAGGGCGACCCAAGGCAACAACTGCGAAGCTCCAGCACGGAACGCCTCGCCCAGCATCAGGGCAACGATCTGCGGCGCCAGCATCATGAATCCCAGCGTCACTGGGATCGCGATCAACAGCATCAAGGCGCCGTTGCGGTCGAGCTGCTCGCGGGCCGCCTCGCGCCCGTGCTGCTCGAATGCCCGCACCACCAGTGGGTATCCTGCCAAGTTCACGGTCATCAACAGTAGATTGATGACATGCGCAACCAGGTCGTAGCCGGCGGTGTAGATCCCCACCGCCTCGTTGTTCAGCAACGCTGCAAGCAGAAAGCGATCCGAGCTGGAGACCACGAACCCAAGTGCAAAGGTCGCGGTCAGCGGTAGTCCATAGATAAGCAGCGGCTTGAGTTCCGGCATCAGCGCCAGCGAAGGACGCGCGTCTCTCCATAGAGACACCCCCAGCATCACAACAGCAGCGAGCATGCCCACCAGCATCGCCCACAGGGGACCAAAGGCTCCGCTCCCCCAACTGATAAGCAATATCCCCAGCCCTAGCGCGATAACCGCCCGAGCTCCCGCCATCAATCCGTAGCGCAGCGGGTTTAGCTGGCTGCGTGCCAGCTCGAGACATAGCTCGAAGCCGGCCTGCACCCACACCAGCGGTACCGCGATGAGCACCAGGGTTCTCAGCGACTCGTCCGCCAACATCAGCCAGACCGTCACGCCGGCGATCCCGGTCAGCGACGCCACGCTGAAATACGCCAGCAATAACGTGCTCAGCAAACGCCGAGGGTCGTCCAGATTGGCCGGGAAGAACCGCAGCAACGACAAGCGGATCCACTGGAAACACACCACATTGACCAGCCCCACCCACACCACGACCAGGGCGTAGATCCCGTAATCGCTGGGCGACAGCAGCCGGGTGTAGATCGCGATCGCCAGGAAATTCAGCAACCCCGGCACACCCCGCGCCAAGCCGTAATAAGCGGTATAGCGAATCAGCAAGATTTACTCCTCGAACGCGTCTCGCATGCCTCACGGCCCTCAAGGGCCGACCGGCGGAACGCAGGGTCAGCGTCAGGAAAGAATTAGCGATAGGAATAGTTGTAATAACCATAGGTGTACGCTGTGGCCGCCTTGCGCTCCAGGCCATTGAGGATCGATCCCTTGACCCGCACCCCGCCGGTATCCAACCGCCGCATTGCCAGCTCGATCTCCTTGGGCGGATTGAGCTGGAAGCGTGCCACCATCAGCGTCGTGCCCACACGCTTGCCAATGACCGTGGCATCCGTCACCGCCAGCACCGGCGGCGAATCGACGATCACCAGGTCATAGCGCTCGCTGGCCTTGGCCAGAAGCTCGGTGAAACGCTCGGAGGCCAGCAGTTCCGAGGCATTCGGCGGCACCACGCCGCGCGCCAGGTACTCGAGACCCTCGATGCTTTCCACCGGACGCACCATTTCTTCCAGCGTATGGCGACCGGCGAGAATCTCGCTCAAGCCATCCTCGGAAGGGCCCTTGAAAATCTTGTGCATCTGGCCCTTGCGCATGTCGCCGTCGATTACCAGCACGCGCTGACCGTTCTGGGCGCACACTGCCGCCAGGTTGGCGGTGATGAAGCTCTTGCCCACCGCCGGGCTGGGGCCGGTAATCATCAAGCGGTTGTCGGTGCTGTCCAGCATCGCGAAGTGCAGGCTGGTGCGCAGGCTGCGCAGCGCTTCTATGGAAACATCCAATGGACGATGCCAAGCCAAAAGCCCCGCCGGCACGCTCTGCGAGCGCCCGCCGCGGCGAATGCGACGACTGAGACGGCTCTGGTCATCGGACTTGGGCACGATGGCGTAGACCGGCAGGCCCAATTGCTCTAGCTGATCGGGGCTTTCCAGGCCGCGATTGAACATCGCGCGCAGCATTACCACTGCCACCGCGAAGGCCGCGCCCAGTAAAGTGGCCAGTGCAATATTCATCATTTTGTTGGGCGCCACCGGTTGCGGAAACGATGCCGACTCATCCAGTACTCGCACATTGCCCACCGTACTGGCCTCGGCGATTTGCATCTCCTGCACCTTGTTGCGCAGCTGCACGTAGATCTCTTGATTGACCGAAACATCGCGCTGCATGCGCAGCACTTCCTGCTGGGTCTCCGGCATGCTATCGATGCGTTCCTCCAGCGTGTTCAGTTCTTTCTGGAGCTGCGCTTTCTTTTCCAGCAAGGCCGCATAGGTCGGGTGGCTGGGCGTGAAACGCCGCGAGATCTCAGCCTCGGAGAATTCGAGCTCGTTGAGCTGGCTTTCCAGGTTGACCACGCGGTCGAGCACCGACTGAGTCTCCATGGAAATATCCACGCTATCGTTTTCGGAGCGATAAGCGTTGAGTTGTTGCTCGGCATTGACGAGTTCACCGCGCACCTCGGGTACCTGCTTGCTCAAGAATTCCAGGCTCTTGCGCGCCTCTTCCGATTGACGCTGGATGTTCTGCGTCACGTAGATATCACCGATGGTCGCCAATATCTGCTCGGCCAACACCGGTGATGGGTCAGTCAAGCTCCAGGCCAAGATGCCAGTACCATTGCCCTGTTCGGAGACACCGAAGTTATCGCGCAATTGATCGACGGCTACCACGCGCTGGGCATGGGTCAGCTCGAAGGTCGCGCCCGGAGCCGCCGCAATCGTCTCGACTTCCACACCCACCGACCCACCGAGAAAACTCGTCTCCTCGCCGACGACGCCCTCGCCCAGGCGCTCGCCGCGGTAATGCAGGGCAAAGCGGGTCTCGTCGAGCACTTCGAGGGTAAAGGTCTTGCCCAGATACTCATCGGCCACCGGCATGCCGGCGAGCTTGATACTGTCGTCGCCCCAGGCGTAGCCCCAATCCTCGGCGAACGCGGGCGCGGCGATCTGATGGCGCTGCAGGAACCCGCCGATGACCGGTACGCGCACCGGTTCGACGCGGATGTCGAGATTGAGCAAATCCACCGCGCGGCCAAGTACCATGCGCGATTTCATGATTTCCATTTCCGCGCGCGAGGGCGGCAGCTGTGGCATCATGGCGGACGCCGTGGCGTCCGCGAGCGGATTCTTGGGGGTCTTGGTTTCCACCTGGACCAGCGACTTGGCTTGGAAAATTGGCTTCGAGAAGAAGGCATACGCCGTCCCCACGAGCGCGAACAGCACGATCAGACTGATCACCATTCCCTTGGCGTCGAACAACAGGCCCAGGATGCGTCCCAGTTCCATGTCGTTGTCGGACTTGCTGGTTTGTGGGGCAGGTACATTGAGATTCATAGAATTCCCACTCCATGAGAATGTGGGTATCGAGGACCACCGCTGGCGCCTAGCGACAAGCGGTGGCCTCGAAACAATGACGACTTACTCGTTGTTTTCGATGTCCTGGATGTCACGCGTGGCCTGCGTCAGCTGGTAGATCGCCGTCACGCTGGGCAGGATCTGGCTGATGACGCGGTTCCAGCGAGCGATCGGTGCGGCGGTGACATACACCACATCGGTGGGCTGCAGGATGAATTCCGACCCCAGCACGAAGGAGATCGCGTTCTTGGCGTTGAGCTGGTAGACGGTGGCGAAGGTGTCGCTTTCGACATCGTGATTGCGGCGAATCACGAAGATCCCCGAGGCGTCGGCGCTGTTCTCGTTGATGCCGCCGGCCTGGGCCAAGGCATTGGTCAACGACAGGCGCTCGCTCGGCATCGGTACCGCGGTCGGTGTATTGACCTCGCCCATCACGTAAACCTGCTGGTTGCCGACCACTGGCACATGCAGCACGTCGCCGTCCTGGAGCAACAGGTTCTGCTCGAGATTGCCGTTGACCAGCATGTCGTATACCGACAGGTGGATTTCCTGCCCATCACGCGTCAGCACGACGTCGTGCCAATCGCCGCCCTGGGTCAGGCCACCGACATTGCTCAAGGCATCCAGCACGGTGAGCGGAATGTTGGTGATCGGCTGGGCACCGGCACGCTCGACCTGGCCGGTGACGTACGCCTTCTGCGCATTGAAGGCGGCGACCTTCACGTCCACCTGGGGCTGAGCGATATAGCCTTCGAGGCGGCGCTGAATCTCGCTGCGGACATCACGCACGGTGCGTCCCGCGACATCCACGGTGCCGATGTAGGGATAGAAGATGGTGCCGTCCGAGTGCACCACGTTGCCGGATTCTTCCGCACTGCGTTCACTACCGGCCGGAATGGTCAACTCTGGGTGATCGTACACCACCACACTGAGCACATCGCCACGACCGATCATATAGTCATAGCCTGGAATGCTTTCAGGCACGGCATTCTCGGTGTATTCGCGCAGTGATTCACTCAGCTCATCCTCCGTCGCGGCCAGCGTCTTGACCAGGCTCGGCGTGATCGGCTTGACCTCGATGTTCTCGGAAAGGTCCTCCCCCTGCGTGTCATAATCGATATGCCCACCGGGTGCGAACGCACAGCCCGAGAGCGCCACCATGAAAGAAAGCCCCAGCAGCGGCTTTCTCCATCCCGAACGAGACTCGTTGCGGCGTACAGTCATGCCGATTCCCTCACTCAATGTGATCAGATAATTGTTTTGGCCACGCTACCGCCCTGGAGCGACACCGAATCTCCTGGGCCATAACCGTCAATTGTCGAAACGTCTTGTCGAAACGCTTTTCGTTGTAAAACGCGCTCTCTTGAACACGCTTTTTCAGGAAAACGCTTCTCGCACTCGACGCTTCTTTTAAACCGCTTGTTGCCAAAACGCTTCCCGCCGAAAAGCGCCTTTACAAAACGTTTCGGCGCGGCGCACTCACTACAATCCAAAAAGGGTGCACCGAAAGAAAACCGCACTGCTTTTACAGGTACTTCCCTTTAAAAAAGGGGGCATTTACCGGAAAGACATTGCGCGTTTCCTGATTTTCATTCTATTCACTGTGTAACTCTGTATAGTCTGAATTTACACAATGTTTACAATGGATTTTACTGGTTGCCGGACCGTGCCTTTTAACCACCAAACCCATCATCAAGTACGAATAATCAACCTCGCACGAGAATGAGAAAACTCATTCTCAAATTAAAACGCCTCCGCGTAAGACGGAGGCGAGAAACCCTTTTCGATTATCGTGCGGGCACGCCTCAGCGAGCCCCGAACCCGGTGCTGATCGTCTTCAACGTGCGCAGCAAGATCAGCACGTCGAGCCAAAGCGAGAAATGCTTGATGTAATAGAAGTCGTACTGCAACTTGATGGCCATGTCATCGACTTCCGCCGCATAGCCCTGCTCGACCTGCGCCCAGCCCGAAATCCCCGGCCTGACGACACGCCGGTAGCTAAAAAGCGGTATGTCCTGCTCGTACCACTGAGAGAGATCCACCGGCTCGGGACGCGGACCAATGAAACTCATGTCGCCCTTGAGCACGTTGAGCAGTTGCGGCAGCTCGTCCAGGCGGTACTTGCGGATCACCCTGCCCACTGGCGTGATGCGCGGATCATCCTCACCGGAGGCGAACTCCTTTCCCTTCATGTCACAGTACATGCTGCGGAACTTGTAGATTCGAAACGGCCGGCCGCGATGTCCCATCCGCCATTGCAAGAAAAACACCGGCCCCGGGCTGTCGCGGCGGATCGCCCATGCCGTGGCGAGCATGATGGGCGCCAGCAACGGCAACAGCAGCATGGCACCGCAGATATCAAGACCCCGCTTGCAGGCGCTATAAAAGGGCGAGGGCAACCAGGAGACCAGCTCCGTATCCGCCAGGTGTTCGTACTTCACGCGGCCGGTGCGCGACTCATCGATCTGCTTGATCTGGTACACGGGAATGCCGTGCAAGGTGCACTTGGTGAGAAACCGCACCCACTCCTGATTGAGTTCATCGCTGCGCAGGTCGGCGATGATGCCGTCGATACGCTGTGCGCCCAGGCGCGGTACTTCAAGCCGGTACAGTCGGCTCTCCTCGGTCTCGGTGAGGTCGCGCGCCTCGCCCAGCGGAACCACGGCAAAGCGCGGGCGCCTTAATCGCTGTGCCGCCGCATAGCCGACCAGGAACCACAGCAGGCTTGCCGCGTAGCCGCCCAACAGCACACGTTCGTCGACAGGCGCCACGCCAAGCAGCAACGCCCAGGTCAACGCAAATACTGCACTGACCAGCGGCACGACATAGACAGCTGCCTGCGTCCCGGGGAAACGCGTCATGCGATTCAAGACGAACAATGTGATCAGGAATGCCGCCCCCACCGCCCATAGCGTCGTGGCAAGGCCCGGCGGGAGGTCGCGCCAGAAGCCCTCGCCGTGCACCACCAACGGCGGCACCATCACGACCGATGGCAAGCCCACGATGAAGTGAAACGGCATGCCCATCAGGCACTGCTCGTACCAGCGTGAGTGGCGACGTTCGTAACGCGTGTCTAGCGCTTGGCCACTCGCCGCCAACGACTCACCGCCCCCCCAGGCAGAACGATCCAGCTTCTCGAACACTTTATGCTTATTTAACATGATTGACGCCACCTTTTTTAGGGTCCCGAAATGCCCTTCAAAGAGCATGAAGCAACCGGGTATTCGCCAAACAAGTTACAAAGCGTTCATATTTATAGCCAGACGATTTTAATAGTAAATACGCCCCATATTATTCATACAAAAGAAGACAAAATCGCAGGTAAAAAACCAGTCATAAAATACGCGCAATGCACTCTCAGCCACTAGCACCAGGATTTTCACCAAATATCATCAGTGCGCATCAACTGCCCCTTACAATACTTCTACAACAACCACAAAAAACAATAAAATGAGAAAATTAAGACACACAGTCGGGCAACTTTCAGCTTAACGCCCGAGCGAATCTCTCTACGCTAAACGATTATATCGGGGAGAATGTAATGGACACTTCGAGAAGACGACTCTTGACTCGCCTACTGCAGGGCAGCGCGTTTCTGACGATTTCGCACGTGCTGCCCAGCCATGCGCAAGACACGGGCGCCGGCACTCATTCAATACGGGAAGGCAGGGAAGCTACAGGACAGGAAGGCATGCTACGTGTCGAGGCCATCACCCACATGCAAGCGCTGGATGTCGCCCGTCTTCAGGACGGGCAGCGCATCGAAGTGGCCGGCTACTACGCGGGGAATACATTGGGTGGAGGGCATTTCACCTGGTTTGCCCATGAACAGCGCGAGGAAGACGGCGGCACCTGTTTTCGTGCCCACGACCAGGCCAGTGGGCGCTTTCTTCGTGACCTCGATGGTCCACTCACGCCCGGCATGTTCGGCGCTCTAGGGGATGGCAGCGACCAATACACCGCCTTGAAGCAACTTGCCGACACCGCAAGCGCCCAACAGCGCGATGTCGTCTTTCCAGCGGGAGACTATGCCTCTTCGGGGACCGGCTTACGCTTTACAGGCATCCGCGTGACCGGCGCAGGCCCCACGCGGACGACCGTGCGTTACACCCGCGACACTCGAGGTTCGCTGGTCGAAATCAACGACGGAGCCACCCTGTCCGGCATGACGCTGGATGGCAATGTCAGCGATGATCCCGCTCACTGGAGTACCTCCAACCACGACGCCTTTACCGGCGCCTTGCCACTGGACCTCATTGGCCATGACGTCACCGTCCACGACGTGGTTTGTCGCCGCTCTCCCCTTGCCTGTCTCCGTGCGGGGGCGCGGAATTTCGTGCTTCGCGATGTCGTCGCAGAACATGCGCGCGGCAACTATGGGGACGGTTTCTTCATCGTCGACGCCCACGACGGTCTGGTCGAGCGCTGCCAGGCACGCGACTTCACGCGGATCGGATTCGTTTCCGACACCTATGGCAATAGCCCGGAGTACATCCTCAGCGAGCGCATCGACTTCATCGACTGTCTTGCCGAGAACGGCCACCACGCCAGCATCGATTACGGCGATGACGAATACAACGCCGGCTTCTGGGCCGAAAACAGCGATAACGTGCGCTTTATCAATTGCCGCTCACGCAATACGACGCATTACGGCTTCGTCGCCACCACCGGGCGCGTTCCGACGCTGGGTTTCGGACACTTTACCCTGCGCGGCTGCATCGCCGAGACCACGGGCGATGGATACGTCCTCAGCGATTTGCGCAGCATTCCCGTGCGTCACACCGTCGACGACTGCCTCGCACGCGACGTCGCCAGGGGGTTCTGCATCGAAATGGGGCTCGCAGCCAGCCGTTTCACAGGGCAACGCCTGACCACACACCTGCGCGGAAGACGCCGCAGTGGCAACACGCTGTCGCTCACCGGCGATGGGCACATCGATATCCGCCATCTCGATGAAACCTGGCAAACGTTCCACCCTCGTCGCCATGAGAGCATTCGGGCCAGCTACGCATCGGTCGTCGCGGCCGACGGCTTCAAAGGAGATTTGCATCTCGCCCATTTCCAGAGCCGACACGGCGAGACCGATGAGCCCGCCGCCGTAGGCTTCAAGCTCATTGGCCAATCGCACCTGCGCGATTTCACGCTGAGCGGCACCCATGCACAGCTCTTTCATGTCCCCGCCGAGCGCATCAGCCTGCACGACTGCGAGATTCCCAGCGGCTGGGTCAAAGCCTTCAACGCGCTAGACGTGGATGCCTGCCGGCTCGGCGACGGCGTACCCCGCTTCGACATCTTCGATACCACCCAGCATCATCGTTATCGCCACTGTCGGTTCGACTTCACCCCTGGCGGCGGGCACCTCTACCTGCACAACAGCGACAAGCGCAATTCACGACATGTGGTGCGCTTCGAGCGGTGCCGTTTCCAGAAAGACCTCGCCCGGCACGGCAGCATGATCACCCTGGACGCAGCGCCCGGTGTCTTCATGGCCGACGAGAGCAACTACCTCACCTTCCGGAACTGCATCTTCGAGAACACCGGTAGCGCCACCGATACCCCCGCGATCCAAACCTTTCAACGCCCGCCCCAGGCCTCGCTGACCGGGCACGGCAATCGCAAGAACGCCGCCATCGGCGCTCTGACCGCCTTCGAACTCGACGACGGCCTCATGGCCGACGGCTAACGCCGCGACGCACCAGTCCCGGAAACGCAAACGGCCCCGACAGCAGGCTGTGTCAAAACACAGCCTCGGCTGGCACACTGCCCATCAGGTTTCCTGATGGGCAGTTTTCGTCATGGCACGCTATATCACCGGCGCGTCTCGCGAGCAGCTCGACCTGCTGCCGCCTTCTCTCGATGACCTGATTCCCGACGATCACCTCGTTCGCGTCATCGATCTTTATGTCGACTCCCTCGATCTCGATGCCCTGGGCTTCGAGCGGGCTCGACCCGCTGCGACCGGGCGCCCGGGCTACCATCCCGCGGATATGCTGCGCCTCTACCTGTACGGCTATCTTCAGCAGATCCGCTCGTCACGCCGGCTGGAACGCGAATGTCAGCGCAATATCGAGCTGATGTGGCTGCTCAATCGGCTGACTCCCGACTTCAAGACCATCGCCGAGTTTCGGCGCAAGCATCCGCGCGCGTTTCGTCAGCTGTGCCGTCATTTCGTGCGTTTCTGCCGTGACGCCGGCTGGCTGGCAAGGCGCGAAGTGGCCATCGATGGCAGCAAATTCGGGGCCGTGGCTAGCAAGAAGCGTGTGGTGAGCCGCCAGGCGCTGGTCCGTGAGGAACAGGCGTTGAACGCGCGTATCGACGCCTGGCTGGAAGGCCTCGATGAGACCGACCACGAGGAAGCCCACCGGGATGGGCCCGACGATGACCAGCGTCGCCGTTCACTCGAACGGCTCAAGGCCCTGCGTGATCAGACCCGAGACAGCCGCGAGCGCATGGAACGGCTCGGGATCCAGCATCACGTCACCGGTGAGCCTGAGGCCCGGCTCATGCGCTCGCCGCAGGGAAGCCGCACCGCCTATAACCTGCAGACGGCGGTGGATACCGACACCCATCTGATCGTGCACCACGAGACGGTGCAGGACGGCGATGACAGTCGCCAGTTGCAGCCCATGGCGGAAGCGACCCAGACGGCGCTGGAAAGAGGGGATTTATCGATACTGGCCGATGCCGGCTATTCCAACGGTGAACAGCAGCAGCGCTGCGAAGAACGCAACCTAGCCTGCCATATCCCGCCCCGGCGGACCGTCAACAATCAGGGAGGCGGCCAGCTCTATCAGGCCGATGCTTTTCACTACGAACCGGCCCGGGATGCCTACCGCTGTCCGGCCGATCACTGGCTGCCACTGAAGCAACGCAACGCTTCCCAGAAGGTTCTTTACTACGCCAACCCTTCGGCGTGTGCCGGTTGTAGGCTCAAGCCACGCTGTACGGCGGGGCGTTGGCGAACGGTCACCCGCCATCAGTATGAAAGCGCCTTCGAGACGTCGCGACAACGCCTGACAGAGGACCCCAAGGCGATGACACGTCGCCGCGCGACCGTCGAGCATCCCTTCGGCACGCTCAAGGACACGCTGATGGGGAATGCCGGACGTCTGCTGGTGCGCGGGCTCGATAAAGCCCGAGGGGAGATCAGTCTGGCGGTACTGGCGTACAACCTTAAGAGACTGATGCGACATATCGGGGCCGAGGCGCTGATGACCCGGCTGAGACAAGCCCCGGTCTGAGGCTAGATCCTTTATCGAGGTGACATCGACAAGGGTGCAACGACATCGCCCCGCAAAAGCGGGGCGATTTAAGCAACCTCCAGCAAGCCGTTTTGACACGGCCTGGACAGGGGCCGCTTTGCATGATCTGTTATTTAGAACGCTTTTCTTCTTTTATTCGAACACTACCCGCTTCGATACTCCAGATGACAGAGATGAACAGCCCCCCGCGGCGATTGTTCATCATGCCCGCCATGACAACGGCGTTCATGAAAACCTGGTTCATTGAAACCTCATTTATTACAACAACAGGACAACACCATGAAACTCTCCCTGCTCCTCGACTGGCGCTTGCACGTCCTGGTGGCGGTGGCCTCCCTGATCTCGGAAGCCATCGGCATCATCAAGATCCCTCTCGGACCCGGCAGTTTGCTGCTGTTGCCGCTGTTCTACGCCTTCATCATCGGCCTGCTGGTCAACCCTCACCTCTTTTCGGCGACCTCAAGAGTGGTGCCGGTGAAATTGAGCGAGGCGGCGGCGCCGATCATCCTGCTGTCGATCATGCCGTTCATCGCCCGGTTCGGCTCCACGATCGGCCCGGCCATCGAGCAGATCCTCAGCGCAGGCCCCGCCCTGATCCTTCAGGAACTGGGGAACCTGGGCACCATGCTAATCGCCATGCCGTTCGCGGTGCTCGTCCTGAAGATGGGGCGCGAAGCCATCGGCGCGACCTATTCCATCGCTCGCGAGCCCAACATCGCCATCATCTCCGACAAGTACGGGCTCAAGGGCCCCGAGGGCATCGGGGTCATGGGCGTCTATGTCGTGGGTACCATGTTCGGCACCCTGTGGTTCGCCCTCATGGCCGGGTATCTGACGACGCTCGACATCTTCGATCCCCGCGCCCTGGCCATGGCCTGCGGCGTGGGCAGCGGCAGCATGGTAGCGGCCTGCTCGGGCGCCATCGCCGGGGCCTTGCCGGCCATGCGGGATGAGCTGCTGGCCTTTGCCGGCGCCAGCAACCTGCTGACCTACGCCACCGGCCTGTATATCTCGCTGTTCATCGCCCTGCCGCTGGCGGAGCGCATCTTCAAATGGTGTTCCGGCCGGCGCGTGGCGCAATCCGCGGGTGCCAAGGCGACGGTGGCGCCGGACCTTGCCACGCCCCCGAGCGCGGAAGAGCGCCCCGAGCGCCATCTCGGCCAGACCGCCATCGTGATGGCCGTGGTGTGCGCGGTAGCCTGGATCAGCAACACCATCAACGGCGGCTCCCTCCTGGAGGCCTTGCCAGGCATGGTGATCCTGTACGCCATGACCATGCTGGGGCTGCTCATCACCCGCTTCGCGCCCTTCTACCTGCCCGGCGTGGCCTGGGTGTCGCTGGTCAGCATCGCCGTGACCCTGCCCTGGTTCCCGGGCAACGCCTGGATCGTGGCGCAGCTTCAATCCGTGAGCTTCCTGGCCATCGTGACGCCGGTACTCGCCTATGCCGGCCTGGCGCTCTCGCCCCGCGAGTTCACCATGTTCCGCCAGGTGGGCTGGAAGCTGATCATCGTGTCGCTGCTGGTGTTCACGGGCACCTTCATTGGCTCGGCGGTGGTGGCCCAGGCGCTTTTGTAACGGCATGAAGGAAGACAAGGAGGCCCTTATGACGACCGTCACCCCCACATTGCTGCGCGAATGGCGCCATGAATTTCATCGCCGGCCGGAAACCGCCTTCGAGGAATATCGCACCAGCGCGCGCATCGTCGAGATTCTCGAGGACGCCGGCATCGAGAAGGTCACCGGCCTCGGCGGCGGCACCGGTGTCGTCGCCTGGGTGGACGGTCGCCATGGCGGCGAGCGCGCCATCGGGCTGCGCGCCGATATCGACGCCCTGGACGTGCTCGAAGCCAACGACGTTCCCCATGCCTCGACGACGCCCGGCAAGATGCACGCCTGCGGCCACGACGGCCATACCACCATGCTGCTGGGTGCGGCCTGTGCCCTCGCCGAGGCGCCCGACTTTGCCGGCCGGGTGTACTTCATCTTCCAGCCGGCGGAAGAAAACGAAGGCGGCGGACGCGTCATGGTCGAGGAAGGCCTGTTCACGCGTTTCCCGATGGAAGCCGTCTACGGCGTGCACAACTGGCCGGGCCTGGCGGTCGGCGAAGCCGCCGTCCACGACACGGCGGTCATGGCGGCCTTCGATGTCTTCCGCGTGAAGCTCACGGGGCACGGCTGTCATGCCGCCATGCCGCACCTGGGCAGGGACGTGGTACTGGCGGCCTGCCAACTGGTCAATCAGCTGCAGGGCATCGTCAGCCGGGAAACCCCGGCGCACCAGACCGCCGTGATGAGCGTGACCCAGTTCCATGCCGGGGATGCCTACAACGTCATGCCCGAAACCGTGGAGCTGTGCGGCACCGTGCGCTGTTTCGACCCCGAGCTGCGCGACCACCTCGAAACGCGTTTTCGGCAGGCGATCGCGGCCATGGCCACCTTCCATGGCCTGGAGACCGACATCGACTACCAATCGCGCTACCCGGCCACCTTCAACACCCCCGCGCACGCCGCGCGCTGTGCGGAGGTGCTGGAGACGCTGCCGGACATTCGCCGGGTGCATCGCGACCTGCCGCCCTCCATGGCATCGGAGGACTTCGCCTTCATGCTCCAGCAGCGCCCCGGCGCCTATATCTGGCTGGGCAACGGCGAGAACAGCGCGTCGCTGCACAACCCGCATTACGACTTCAACGATGCCCTGGCGCCCATCGGGGTGGCGTATTGGACGGCGCTGGCGAGAACACTACTCGGCAACGGTGAACGAGACGCGCCCTGACGAGGCGTCCATACCCAGCGAACACCACGTTTTTCCATGCCATTTGCCGTGCCTCCCGAGGCATGGCCCGGCGCCCCGATGCCGGTTTTCGGCGCCGGCGGCGCAAACGAGCACGATACGAACGACCACTATGCAAGCAACAACGACGCGAGCACCCCATTCGCAACAACGACAAACCTGGAGCTGGCATGAACAAAGTTGGCATGAACACAGATGACATGAACATCGTCGTGATCGGTTTAGGACAGATGGGCGGCAACATGGCGATGACCTTGCATGCCGCCGGTTTCACCGTGACGGGGACGGACGTCGCCGACGCGGCGAGGGACAACCTGGCGGCCCGCGGGCTTTCCGTCACGCCCCTGGACGACCTGCCCGAAGCTGACGTCTACCTGCTCTCGCTGCCCACCTCGGCCCATGTCCGCGAGGTCATCGAAGCCTCGCCCGGACTCCTGCAGCGGGCCCCGAAGGGCAGCGTCATCGTCGATACCTCGACCAGCGACCCGGCCGTCACCCGCGAGCTGGCCGGAAAGGTGGTCGAGGCCGGCCTCGAATGGCTCGACGCGCCGGTGAGCGGTGGCCCGGCGGGCGCGGCATCCGGCACCCTCGGCATGCTGCTGGGCGGCGAGCCGGCCACCATCGAACGGCTCGCTCCCATGCTCGAGGCGATGTCGGCACGCCATACCCACGTCGGCCCGGCGGGCAGCGGCCATGTGGTCAAGCTGGCCAATAACTATCTCTGCGCGGCCCATCTTCTGACCACGGCCGAGGCCGTGACCCTGGCGGCCCGCGCCGGCGTCGACCCGGCTGCCTGCCTGGCCGGGCTGAACAGTGGCTCCGGGCGCAGTGCCGTCAGCGAGGTCAACTTCCCCAAGTGGATTCTCTCCGACGCCTTCGACTCGGGGTTCACCACCGGCCTGATGCGCAAGGACCTGCGCCTGGCGCGCGACGCCGCCAGCAACATGGGCCTGCCGCTGGAATTGCTGGAACGGGTCGTGGCGCGCTGGCATGACGACTCCGCCGGCCTGCCCGACGCGGCCGACTTCAATCGCATCACCGACACCATCCTGGCCCAGGCTCGAACGGATGCCCCCTTCCCGAATCAGGAGGAAACGCAATGAATGCCCTCAACACCACGGCCGTCGAACGCCTCACCGAGCTGCTGGTCACGCTGGGCATGCAGGCCGGCATGAATGTTGATACCCCCCTGAGCAACTGGGTCGGGGGGGAGCTCGCCCCCGGCCAGGGCGAGCGCATCGAACTGCTCGACCCCGTGACCGGGCTGCCGCTGATCGAGTATCGCGATGCCGGCGCCGAGCGGGTGGCCAGCGCCGTGGAAGCGGCCACCCTCGGCCAGCAGGAATGGATGTCGCTGACGGCCAGCGAGCGTGGCCGCCGCATGACCACGGCGGCCTGGGCGCTACGCGGCCACGAAGAGACCCTCGCCCAGCTGGAAAGCGTGGTCGCGGGCAAGCCCATTCGCGACTGCCGGGGCGAGGTGAACAAGGTCCGCGAGATGTTCGAATACTATGCCGGCTGGTGCGACAAGCAGCACGGCGACGTGATTCCGGTCCCCACCTCGCACCTCAACTATGTGCGTCATGTGCCCTATGGCGTGGTCGGTCAGATCACTCCGTGGAACGCCCCCATGTTCACCTGCGCCTGGCAACTGGCCCCGGCGATCGCCGCCGGCAACGGGGTCGTGCTCAAGCCCTCGGAAATGACGCCCTTCTCGTCGGTGGCCATCGCCATGCTGCTGGAACGCAGCGGCTTGCCCGAGGGGCTGATCAACATCGTCAACGGCGTCGGCCCCACCACGGGCGCGGCACTCACCGGGCATGACGGCATCAGCAAGCTGGTGTTCGTCGGCTCCCCCGAGAGCGGCCGCCGCATCGCCCAGGCCGGCGCCGAGCGTCTGGTGCCCAGCGTGCTGGAGCTGGGCGGCAAGTCGGCCAACATCGTGTTCGACGACGCCCGGCTCGACGATGCCGTGGCCGGCGCGCAGGCCGCGATCTTCGCCGCCGCCGGGCAGAGTTGCGTCGCGGGGTCGCGCCTGCTGGTGCAGCGCGAGGTGTTCGAGGTAGTCTGCGAGCGGCTGGCACGCGCCGCGGGCGAGATCCGCGTGGGGTTGCCCAGCGACGAGGCGACCCAGATGGGCCCGATACAGAACGCCAAGCAGTACCGGCACATCACCGCGATGATCGACGCGGCCCGCCAGCACGGCGCGCGTCTCTTGTGTGGCGGCCAGCGCCCGGCGGATTTGCCGGCGGACGCCGAGGGCTACTTCCTGGCGCCCACGGTGCTGGCGGATGTCACCGAAGAGATGGCGATCGCCCGGGAGGAAGTGTTCGGCCCGGTGGTGGTGGTCATGCCGTTCGACAGCGAAGAAGACGCCGTGCGCCTGGCCAACGCCACGCGCTTCGGCCTGGCCGGCGCCGTCTGGACCCAGGACCCGGCACGCGCCCATCGCATCGCCGCGCGCTTGCGGGCGGGCACGGTATGGATCAACAGCTACAAGGCGATCAATGTCATGTCGCCGTTCGGCGGCTTCGGCGACAGCGGCTTCGGGCGTTCCAGCGGCCTGGAAGGGCTCAAGGAATACACCGTGGCCCAGAGCGTCTGGGTGGAAACCGCCCCCACCGCCAGCGTCGCCATGGGCTATGGCAGCGGCGTGGGCTGACGCCGACGCACCGGCTGCCGCCCGTTCGCTTGGGCGGCGGCCGGCCTCACCGGCTGGTGCCGTGCCGTGAATTGAACGCCCGCATCCAGCGCTCCAGGTGGCGCAACAGCTGCAGCCCCGCCTTCGGCATGCGCCGCCCCACCCGGGTGATGATGTGCGCATGCGCCTGGCGAAAGCGTGCGCAATCGACGGCCCGCGCCACCAGCGCCCCGTCCTCCAGCTCCCGGGCGGCCGCGAAGGCCGGCAGCAGCGTGAGGGTGAGTTCCGACCTGGCCGCATGCAGCAGCACCGAAAGCGAGTTGGTCTGCATCGTGACGTGCTGCCCCAGCCCCGCCTCGCGAAAGCCCTCGTCGACCAGCTGACGCACCCCGTGGCCGGTGCGCCACAACGCCATGGGATGTTCGCTGAGCGTGGCGAGAGGCAGTTCGTTCTCGACAGCCGCCAGGGGATGCGAGGGCGACATCAACGCCACCAGCGGCTGACGGCTGGAATGCCAGAAACGCAGTTGCGGATGCAGCCGCTCGTGGTACATCAAGCCGATATGGGCCTCGTCCTCGACCACCGCTTCGATGATGCCGCTGGTACTGCCGGTATTCACATCCAGACGCACCCCGCGATAGCGCTCGGTAAAGGTGCGCAACGGCGTATCGAGCAGATCCCCGACGAAGCCTTCCCCGACCGTCAGCGAGAGATGACCGGTTTCCAGCCGCTGGTAGGCATCCAGCGTCTCGCTGAAACAATCGTCGAGTGCCGCGCGCTTGCGGCAGTAATCCAGCAGCATCTCCCCCACCGACGTCGGCACCACGCCCTGCCGCGAACGCTCCAGCAGCGGCGCGCCCAGCGCCGCCTCGATCAAGGAAAGCTGACGACTGACCGCCGACGGCGCAATATCCAGCCGCGCCGCCGCCTGACGTACCGACCCCGCCTCGATCGTTACCTGGAAGTACACTAGCCGCTGGTGGGGGATATCCATTGCTCACAGCCCGATCGGTTGCCTGACGGAACGCTGGCGACAGTATCTCAGTGTCAGGCATCGCCGTCACCGCCATGCCGGTACCGACGCCCGCCCCAGAAACGTAAACGGCCCCAGAAAGGAGCCTTTCGCCCCATGTATAGCTTATAGCGTTACAGTGTAGACAGGGGCGTTACACCATGCCAGAATGTACTTGTTCAGGCAGTAATTCATATCTTCATCATACAGGTAATGAACATGAGCCAAGTTGTAGAGGCGCGCACTAAATTGTTGCCTCTCAATATGCGCGTTGAGAGTAGAAAACGCGCCCTCATCGACAGGGCCGTTGCAGAATGTGGCGGTGATCGGACCAGCTTCGTGCTGGATGCTGCATGCCGTCGAGCCGAGGAAATTCTAATGGATCGGCGCATGTATGTGATGGATGACCGCTCGTTTGAGGCCTTCGAGAGAGCACTAGAGACCCCTATCGAGGAAAATCCGTGTGTCATGAAACTGATGAATCGCAAGAAGCGCTGGGACAAGACGTAATCGAGGTGGCGGATATTGAGCCTCCCGTCGTTATCAATGAGCATCACGACGTCGATAAATTTGACTGTGGCCGTAACAGCCTCAACGATTTCTTGAAGGCTCGGGGTCTGAAAAACACCAAGCGCCAAGCCACGACGACATATGTCGTTTGTTACGCGGGAACGAACCAAGTGGCGGGCTATATCTCGTTGGCGACGGGATCGGTGCTGCGGGAAGAAGCCCCCAAGAGCATGCGGCGCAACATGCCCACCGAACTCCCTGTCATCAAGCTGGGAAGGCTGGCGGTAGACCATCCTTGCCAGGGGACGGGGCTCGGTAAGGACTTGCTGGCCGAAGCCATCGAGCGATCCTTGCTCGCGGCTGGACATGTTGCAGCGCGTGCCCTGGTCGTCGACGCCCTCGACGAGGACGTGGTGGCTTTCTACAAGAAGCATGGCTTCGTCGAAAGCCCTGACAATCCCCTGGTGCTGTTCGTTCCTCTGAAGACTCGAGGCGAATGACGTGTCCCATCCGCGACGAAAAAAAGCCCCAGAAACGCAAACGGCCCCAGAAAGGGGCCGTCAGCATTGACGTGTCATGCTCTGTTCACTACAAGATTACAACTTGCCTTCCCATGCCCGCGCCGCCTTCACCAACTGCGCATGCACGTGGGTATACGCCTCGACGCTCTTGCCGTAGGGGTCGTCGATCTCGGGGTTGTCGAGCCAGCGGCCGAACAGCATGGTCTTGCCCAGGGCGGCGGGCAGCATCTCACCCACCGCGCGCCGCTGGCCTTCGGTCATGACCAGCACCAGATCCGCCTCGCGAAGCATGGTCTTGTCGAGCTGGCGTGCCTCATGGCGCGACAGGATATTTGCCACATCGCGCCCTTCCGCCTCCGCCAGTTCACGCGCGCGCGGCGAGACACCCTCGCCCTCGCGAGCGCCCAGCCCGGCCGTGGCAATCGACTTGCCGGGCATGCGCGCCTGCAGCAACGCCGCCGCCACCGGGCTTCGGCAGATGTTTCCGGTGCACACCACTAGAATACGCTCGAACATGACAGACACACGCTCCCGCGACAGGATTCAATGCCCCATGATGCGGCCCCACGCCCCCGCCGGAAAGATGAAAAGTCTCGCCCGCCAGGCATGGGCGCGCTCATGTCGCGGCCGCCAACGAAAACGGCCGGCCCCGTCATCTCCGCAATCAGTTGTGCGTCCATCTCGGTGCGCGCGATCCCGCAGGTCTACCGCCGCTTGAAGACGTAATCATTGGTGGGGTCGAGTAATGCGGGATGCCTTGCGGAGTGCTCTTGCCAGAGGGCCTTCAGTCATGATTGTGTTAACGCAAGCGTCGCGCGATCACTGCGTGTCTTCTTCGCGCAGCCCTTCCACCTCGGCCACCGTCAGCCCCGTGGCCTCGGCGATCTGTTCATCACTGAGTACACCCAGCTTGATCAGGTTGCGGGCGGTCTTCTCGATGCCCCGTTGTTCGCCTTCCTGACGCCCTTCTTTACGCCCTTCTTGACGGCCTTCCTGACGGCCTTTCTCTTCCCACCGTTCAGGCCATTGCTTGATGCGTTCTGCCAGCATGTCGTGTACCTCGTGTAAATCCTGCAACTCGTTGAACTCGGGCAGTTCCATCCCCGGCGCCCGGTTGGGCAGCAGTACGCGGCGTATCCACACCACGAAGGCCCGTCGTAGCCCGGTTTGCTCGGGCGCCTTGAGCCACTCGACCAGCGTGCCCAGCACCTCCAGCATGTCTTGCTCGTCGCGATTGTGCTCCAATCGAAAGAGCGCAGCAGCCACGTTGCGCATGTGATCCGACCACTCAGGATCGCTGATGACCGCTCCTTCGTCGAGAAGCAGATAGGCCAAGTCCGGCCGATAGCGTTCGAGCCCTCCGGGTACCTGTTCGACCAGGTCCGCCATGCCTCGCCGCGTTGATCAATGGTCGGTGAACGTGGCTAGTGGCGCAGCGCCCTATCGTGACGCTAGGGCGCTGCGGCGGGCTTTATGCGGCGTTTCTCTAGAGAACGAGCTTCAGGAGAGAACCAGCTTCAGGAAGCGGGCTTCGCCAGATCGCTGATCTTTTCGAGATCGTAGCGCTGCGCGGTCTCGGCGGTGACCACGAAGCCGTTCTTGTCTTGCGCAGGGGCTGGCTCGAAGCCCACCAGGTCGTGTTCGGGCAGCAATGCCGACAGGGGTTGTCCGCTTGTGTCGGCGAGCGTGTTCAGCCAGCCACCCAGACTGCCGGTGTATTCCGGGAACAGGTCGATCTCACCACTTTTGAGCAGGGGCAGATAGGTGGCACGGTTGCCGATTTCCTGCCGATGCCGGGTGGGATATCCCGCCTGGTCGAGCGCCTGGTGGTACATTTCCGCCAAGATGATGCTCTCGGCGAAGTTGCCGGAACCGACCACGATGGTGGGGCCCTCTTTTTCCGGCGCACTCTCCGCAGGCGCGGGCGCGCCGTGCTCCTTGAGCCACTCTTGGGCGATGGTCTCCGCGTCCACCCCGTCGAGCGCGAAGCGTCGATTCATCTCGGTCAGCTCCGGGGTCGTCAGGACGGCGCTGAGCGGATCGAGCACCTCGCCGAGCTCGGGATAGGCGTCGCCGATGGACTGGTGGGCCACCGGAATGACGTTTTCCGCCGGCTGGGCGTTACGATCGTCCTCCAGCAGGACGAAGCGGTCAGTGGCAAGATACCCATTGGTGGTGAAGAGCACGCCGATCTGAATGTCACCGTTCAGGAGCGCCTCGCGCGTGCGCGGCCCCCCGGGGTCGGTGACCACGAAATCGGCGAAGCGCAAGCCGTACTCTTCCTCGAGCGCGGGCAGGCAGTACGGCTCATGAGGACACTCCTTGCCGGAGCCGAACACGAACTGGTTGGCGATGGTTTCCGGCCCGTGCTTGCTGGCCGACGCTTCCTGCTCGGCCTCACTCGCCGACAAGGAAGGCGCCGCCAGAAACAAGGCGGCCAGGGCCGTGCTGAACATCAGGGCGCTACGCCCGGTCGGTAGCTGGTTGCTCAATTCGATCACCCCGTCATATTGAAGTTGTGTGTCAGATTGTCAGGCGTTGTCGAGGCGCCGAGCCCCATCGCCGGCATCGACGTTCGACACGCAATGAACACACACCCTATATAGCTATCGCTGTCGTTACAAAATTCTGGGGGCGTACATCGCCGATGATTCCGGGCCGAGTGGCGTGTCGTGGAGATAAGGCGTCGTCGAAATGAGGCAGATGTTGCTGATCCAGAGGCGCCGGCCAGGCCGGCGGAAAAATGGCAGGTGTTGTACAAACTGGAGAACCCCCCATGCTACGCTCGAACTTCAAACCGCTACCACCGGCCCGCCTCTCCTATGCCCCCCGCCTCTACTATGACCGATGTGCCGCTTGTCTCCGTTATCATTCCCATGCATGGGCGCTCCCATTTCATCGAAGCGGCACTGCGCAGCGTCATCGCTCAGACGCATCCCCGGGTCGAGACGATACTGGTCGACGACAACGGCGAAGGCTCTGCCAACCAGTTGGCGACGCACGAGCAGGTCGCGCCCTTTCTGGGGCCCAACGTCCGCTACTCGGCGAACCCCGCCAATGTCGGCGTCTCCGCGACGCGCAACCGGGGCGTCGAGCTGGCCCGGGGCGAGTACGTCACCTTTCTGGACGATGACGATCTGTATTACGAGCACAAGGTCGCTCATCAGTTGCAGCACATGCTGGACCACAAGCTGAACATCAGCATCTGTTCCTTCGACCGGTTCGACACGGACGGCGAGACGCAACCGGCGAGTGCCATCCAGCCACCCCTGACATGCGCCCAGGATGTACTCTTCGGCGATCCTTCCCCGCATGCGCCTACCATCATGATCGAGCGGGCCTTCTTCCAGCGCATAGGCGGCTTCAACGAGTCGCTGGCCTACCGGGAAGACCTCATGCTGGTGACACGGGCACTCATTCACGGTGCCGCCATCGGCTCGATACCGCAGCCCCTCTTCAATTATCGAGTGCACGCCGGCTTCCAGCTCTCCAAGAAGCGGTTCGCGTGCGACGAGATCGACCGCATCTACGCGATCATCGACGAGGAAGAAGCCGAACTCCGGCGCCAGTTGCGCCCGGCGGAGCGGGAACGGTTGCTGTCGGTGCGTCGCTACAAGCAGCTCGAGGTCCTGTTCAAGAACGGCTGCCGCATCCCCTTCCCGCTGCTCGCCGATACCGTGAAGTACGCCCTGAAGACCGGGGACCGCAAGCAGTTATTGCGAAGCATGTCGAAATACGTGCGCGCGGCCTTGGGGCGTAACAAACATCCGACGCCATGAAATGAAAAAGCCCCGAACCGGGGCTTTTTCGATCATGACCTGTTGGGGCTTATGGCGACTCATTGCGCCCTATACGAAGCTCATAGCAGCGCCTCGTAGCGCTCGGCGATGGCGCGCGGCGAGAAGCCCCGATGATGGCTCGGGTCGATACGTGGCGGTGCCGCAACGGCGGTGGCGATCTTCTCGGCCAGGGCGGCTTCGTCGTCGCAGGCCACCAGATAGTTCGCCAGATCCCCCGTCAGGATATCCCGCGGCCCCGAGGGACAATCGGTACTCACCACCGGCGTACCGCAGATCAGCGACTCCGCGATAACGCGGCCGAAGCCCTCGTAGTCGGAGGCCAGTACCAGCAGGTCGGCGTGACGAATGTACGGGTAGGGGTTGGCCTTCTGGCCAAGGAACACCACGCGCGACTCGAGCCCCAGCTCACGGACCAGCGCCTGGGCGTTTTCCAGCTCACCCTCGCCGACGAAGACCAGCTTTTGCGAGATGCCGCTCGCCTTGTAGGCGCGCAGCAGGCGGTCGTAGCGTTTTTGCCGCAGCCCCAGGCGCCCCACGCTAACGATATAATCGCTCACCTCGACGTCCTGATGCATGCGACGCTCGATGTCCTCCGCGTCGATGATGTTGTGAATCACCTCGCCATGGGCCGGCGTCGCCCCGTGGGCATCCAACGATGCCAGGATACCGTGGGAAATGGCGATGACCCGCCGGCCACCATAGAGCCTGCGGACCTTGCGTACCGCCCTGGCCCGTGAACCGCGCTTGCCCAGCAAGGCCTCCGTGGGATCGGTGCGAATGCACAGCCACGCCCGCGCCGCCAGCGAGGACTCGGTGACGACCCGGTGCGCGTAGTAAAGGTTCGCGATGACGACATCGTACGTTCTCGCCTCGCCGCGCAACCAGGCATCGAGTTTCTCGGCGTGCAAGCGAAAGCGCCGCAGCTTTTGCCAAGCATTCGCGTACTGGAAGGGAAGCGTCTTGACCGTCACGCCTTCGGGTATGTCATGCCATACCTTGTCGCTGAGCACGGCGATGGTGACCTCATGGCCGCGTCCCGCCAGTGCCTTGGCCAGGTTCAGGATGGAGATCGGTGCGCCGCCGCCACCCAGGTGGTCGGACACGAATAGAAACGACGTGTGGTCACTGCTCACCGACCAGCCCCTTTGCCATGCCTTCCGTATTCCCATTCTTCGAACCGGGCATCATATGGATATGACTTTCGTCTCTCACCAGCCCCTCCGTGCCCACTTCTTCGAGCTTGTTCAAACGTGGCTGCCAATTCGTGGTGATACCCAAGAAGTGCAAAAAATACGAGGATGGACTGACGCAAGTATCCGGCTTGTTTCGCCTCATCCGGCCGCCCAGAAAAATGGAAGATCGCCTCCATGTGGCGTGCTGCGAGATGACATCCACCTTGTCTTCCTTGCAAACGAACTTTCTCGCCGTCGTTTTGGGCTCCGGAAAGCGGTAATAAAAATCCTTATGGGTGTAAGTCTCACATGCCGGCTTCACGAACGGAACATTATAGCTATTGAAATAGACCACTCCCTTGCCAGCCAGCTCAGACGCAATCGCTTCTTTATTGGATATCAAAAGCTCGTCGATATCGAAATTATAAAGAACCCCACGCCTTTCAGGTATGGGTCTTCCCCGGTGGCCCATACGGGAAATCCCAGTCCACGACATGCGCCCGCCCTTTCAAGGCCTCTTTCAGTTCGCCTCGGTTTCTGCTGCCATTGTCATAGACAAACACATCATCGATATCGAAATTTTCTCTGTAATGATCCACCCACTCAGAGATCCACGGCACCTCGTTGTCCTTGGATATCGCAGCTATGACCTTCCTGCCTTGCTCTTCGCGTTGCCCGACACTCACCGACACCGAGAAGTCGCTAAACTGCAACTCGACAGTCCTGGCGCCATGTCCGGAATGACGCGAAGGCATTTTTGCCTTCAAAACCGACAGCTTGAGTTCCGGATGGTCACGCCATTTATAAGGAACCTTTTTACCATCGATAACCAGCTTCATCCCATCGAGGCGAGACGCAAGGTTAAGGAGCGGCGGCCCAAGGCCGACCAGGTAACCTTCGTTAGCTGGGTCTGTGAAGAGGTCGTAAAAAACGGTTTTCTTATCAAAAAAACGTAATTCCTCTTCAGAAACACGATCTTTACCGTTCGGGGCTCTTTCTATATCAACCCCGTCAGGGATAGAGACCGGCTGAATCATCACGCTCATCAAGAAACCCCAGTATTACTATAAGAACCACACTCATCTCGACTGCATTGTAAACACCTCAACCCTTTAACACGAACAATGCAATTAATAAACTTTTTCATCTCTAAAACCCTGAAGCTACGCACAGCCTTATTAGCATGAACTCCGGAGAGACACATAAAAAACTATACCTCACCAGAATATTTTTTATACTGCATACAAGGCTCACCGTCTTGAAACCTTTCAAATTAACATATACAGTACATCTCTTGATATTGAAACGTTGAGCCTTACTTAAAACCAACCAGCAGAGGCAGGCCCCTTATTTGCCTTTCGCTCTGTATAAGTAACCGAAAGCTTTCTCCCTAACTGAATGAACGGCACCTCCAAGTATCGGTAAACAAAAAAGCTAATTAGCAGAACAAAAGGCGCCAAACCAAATAGCAAAAAAACCAACTTCTCTTCCGGTCTACCTATTCCTAGGCTAGGAGCCACATATTTATCAAAATAAAGAAAACTTGCTCCATGAAGCATATATATAGTATAAGACCTATCCCCTAAAAAACCTAACGGCTTAGAAAGCCACTTTAAACTCAAGTTCGGCATACAAAGCAAAGAAAAACAAACAGCTAAGCAAGTTGAGGTAAAAACAAAACGTGCCCAACCAGTAACAATATTTATCTTATCCCCTGACGCCGGATAAAAAACAAATACAAAAATAGCAGCGCAAGCAATAATAAAAGCCCCTTTCTTTCCGGGGCTATAATAGCGTTCTTTCAACCAAGCAGCCACAACACCAGAGAAAAACAAAAAAACCTGATTTAAAGGATTTATATAGTCACCCCATTGCTGCGCTAAAGACTTATCGCTAGACAGAATAAAAAAGCAAAACACACCATAAGAAAGAAGTCCAAAAATCATAAGGCTAGCAAAAACCCACCTTTTGTTGAGCGATAACATAAGTAATGAAAAAAACACATAAAAAGAAAACTCATTACCTATAGACCACCCTCCCACGGGAATGTAGCCATCAGGATTATACAAGCCAAACACCAGGAATAAATTTTCAAATATATTAAACCAATCAGGCTCGTAAGAATTATTACCTAAACTATAAAGCACCACCATCAATGCTGTCGCTAACCAATATACTGGCGACAGCCTTAGAAAACGCTTCAGCCCAAACGATTTTATTTCTCGCCAACCCCATCTACTGTTCCGATACACCAAATAAAGCGAAATCCCACTAACAATATAAAAAGAAGAGACAGCATAAATTCCTAACCGTCCGAGAAGAGAATCACTCTCGGGAACACCGACACTCCAACTAAAAAAGTGATACAGCATGACCGACAGGGCCATGAGTCCTCGAAAATAATCGATTGTATGTATCCGCTGCTGCATCTAATCAATACCATGCAAGTTTATATACGAATGTATCATAATAAATTAGTGACCACTCCCGGCTGCAACTCCGGCTGACAGTCGGCGAGGTTCTCCTTCATCATCGCCAGGGCATGCTTACCACGCCCGCCCTGGGTCACGCGTTCCCACCACTGCCGATGCACGGCCTTGACCGCGACAGGCACGCTCGGCAGGCCCAGATGCTGCGCCATGGCCAGCCGATGCAGGCCGCGATTGATCTTGATCAGCGTGCCATCACGGCTGACGGCGACGCCCAGCATGTCCTTGCCCCGGGTGGCGTCGAAGCCGCGCACGGCCATGTCGTCCATGAAGCTCAGATAGACACGCAGGAAGGTCAGGATGCGGGCCTCGCTATCCAGCAGAATGCCTTGCTGATGCGACTTCCAGGGCTTGCCGGCCTTCAGGCGGGCCATATACGTGGCGAAAGCGTCTGACCGGGTGAGATCGTCTCGATGAGCCGCGAGATCCGCGATGAAACGCGCGCGAGAGCCCTGGCGCAGATCGCCGCGCCGCAGGTCCCATTCGCCATCCCAGATGAAAGCCGAGGAGGTAGGCCGCAGCTTATACGGGTATTCCTTCCAGTTGGTGCCGCAAATCAACCGGCACGGGTCGACGTGCAGCACCAGCCCCTGCCCGAGCTGCCATTCCACGGCACGCCGTGGCAGCCCGATACGTTCCACCCAGGCAGCACCTGGCAACTCATGCCGCCACAACTGCATGAGCCCGCGTTCGACCGGCACCCGGAGCAGACGTTCCAGCCCCTCGCGGCCCAGCTTTTCCAGCCGGGCACGCTGCACGGGCCAGTACATGCGAGGGTCTTCCAGGGGTGCGAAGGCTGGGTCGCCGGCGGGGGCCTTGGGCAAGCGCCGTTTCATGGGTAGCAAGGGGCGCATCACAAGCTCCCCTGCACCACCGAAAGATATGAACCATGTTCCATGCGTACGCCTCATTATCGTCATGCTTTATCAATAGTTAGCATGATAGCAATCAAGGGACATAAATCGTAGTACTAATGTCTCATATAACGCCGGAAAAACGCTTACGTTGCATCGGGTTTATGCATGAAACGTGCGGCCACCGTTTCGGGCTTGAAGTCATCCAGCCACGATTCCTGCACCGGGGGCGGTTCCCCCTCCAACGCGGCTTGCAGGCCGCGCGCCAGGCTTTCCTCGTCATGGGGGACGACACTGCCTTCGAGCCCGCCCTTGAGAATGCTGCGAATGCCGCCGGGGCAATCCACGCTCAGCACCGGTGTACCGCAGGCCAGTGCCTCGAACAGCACGATGCCCATGCCCTCGAAGCGTGAGCTGAGCACGAACAGCCGCGCATGATGCATCCACGGGTACGGGTTCTGCCGCTGCCCCGCGAAGATCACCCGCTCGGCGATACCCAGTTCCCCTGCCAGGGCCTCGAGGCGCTCGCGCTCCCGGCCGTCACCGACCAGCACCAGCGGCAAGGTCACGCCCGAGCGCGCATAGGCACGCAGCAACAAGGCGTGATCCTTGGCGGGTACCAGGCGTGCCACGTTGACGATATACGGCCCCGCCGGCAGATCCGGCTCGGGCGCTTGCATCGCCTCGCGTATCGCCGGAATCGGGCACGGATTGGGGATAACCCGTAGGCTGGCGGGCGAGCATTGCCAAAAGGACATCGCCCTTTTCACGCTTTCCGCCACACCCTGGGAGACCGCTACCAATTCCCGCCCCTGATACAGGCAACGCGCAAACAAGCGTCGACGCCAACAAGGCCCCTCGGCATGGAAGATATTTTCCAGCACATAGCACGCCCGCTCATCGCGAAACGTCCACACGAGCTCGAAGGTGCCGATCCCTCGAAAGACGATGCGATCCACCCGACCGTAGCGACGCTCAAAGCGCTTGAGCCACAGACGGAATACCACGCCACCCATCAGCCCCGTGCCCAGAAACAGCGCCCGCTTGAGAATGGGATTCAGCAGCCAGCGCGCCACTAACTCCGCGAGCAGCCCGACGACGGTCAGCCGGGTCCAGCGGCTCAGCGCCAGTTGATGCTGACGTACCCCGCTGTGGGAAGAGGTCAACGGATCATCTACCCGCCGCAGTGCCACCAGATGGCTCTCGTGCCCCGCCTCGGCAAAGGCATCGGCCAGATTGATCGCCACCCGTTCCATGCCCCCCATCTTCAGGGAGCGCACGACCACCAATGTACGCATCACATGCTCCGCCGCGTCGGCCAGACCAGCACCCGCTGGCCGCTTTCCAGCTGCCAGCGCCAGATATGCGTGACCAGCCCGCCCACGATGAGATTGTGCACGTACACGCCCGTCCAGAACGAGTTGTAGGATTCAAACTGATTGACGATCATCCAGTACACGAAGAACGCTGCCCCGAACAGCGCTATGTCGTTCGGGATGACGCCCGCGCGCCACGCCAACCAGGTGCCCCGGCCGATCCAGAATGCTAGCGCCGCGATAACACCGAGCCCCAGCACGCCATACGCCACCCAGACTTCCAGGAAGAAGTTATGCAGATGGCCATAATGCTTCTTAATCCAATCAGGCAACCAGTCGGTATGGTCGATCACCAGACCGCGCCCTTCGCCGCCCCAACCGACCAAAGGGCGCTCGGCGATCCATTCGCCCGCGGCCACCCAAGTATGAATACGGATGCCCACGCTGCTATAGGGGACGTTTTGCAAATCACCATCCAGCACTTTCTCTATGACAGGCGACTCGCGAGCAATCCGCTGACTCAGCGTATCCTTGAAGGCATACATCGCACCCATACCGACGACCACTAACACACAGGAAACGATGAACACGGAGCGCAGCATATGCCGTGCGCCATGGGATTTCGCAAGCCACATGAGCCAGATGGCAATACCAACGATAGCCGCGACACACAAAGCGAGCCACACGGCACGGGTTTGCCCAATCAAGACGCCAGTGAGGGAAACAAGCGTCAACAGGCCCCAAACAAATATCAACGGCAAGCGCCCTCGCCCCGAGTGCATGAACACTCGCCGAGAAAAAACGACCAAGCCTAACAAACACACACCAAACAGCATGGACCCATGCTGATTGTTACGAATGCCGAAGCCGACCCGGTGCCCGTTAAGGCCCGCCAACCATTCCTGAACGCCTCCTCCATGTACGAATGCCGCAATGACATAGCCGATGACGCCAGCGGTCCAAAATGCCAAGGTCCACCGCGTGCTGCCCCCCAGCCACCAGGCAATGCCAATAAAGATGAACAGCTTGGCCAGCCGGTCGACCTCCGGGTTGCTCGAGACCCAATCGGGGTGATGGAAGTAACCCAATACCCACGAGAAGGCCTGCACGCCAATCACCGCGAGTAATAGCCATAATGCCGCCGAGCCTCTAAGCTCCTTTCCCCATACCAGCACAGCAATAAGCCCGAATAGCGCCATGACCGTACCGGCAGGCTCCCCCACCGAGGGCCACAGAATACGCAACGCGCTATACAGGGCCAGCAACGACAACCCCACAATGGCCACACCACGCGGGCATTGCCAAGCAAATTCTCGTATCATCATTCCTCAAGCACCTTGGAAACCAACATCACAGGGGCTAGACAAACAAAAGCCGCCGACACGCGTATATCGGCGGCTTTTGCTCAAGCTTTAAAACACAGCAACTAATTTAGCTATACCCATTGGGGTTTTGTACTTGCCAATTCCATGTATCCGCCATCATGGTATCCAACGATTTCTCGGCTGCCCAGCCTAACTCACGCTTAGCCTTGCTGGCATCAGCCCAGAAAGCCCCCAAATCGCCAGCACGACGCGCACCGACACGATATGGCACATCCACGCCCGTAACACGGACGAAGCTGTTCACCATGTCGTACACCGAGATGCCTTTTCCCGTTCCCAGGTTGTAGATCGCCACGCCTGGTGCACTCAAAGCCTTCAGGGCTTTGAGGTGACCAACGGCAAGATCCACCACATGCAGATAATCTCGCTCACAGGTACCATCCGCAGTATCATAATCATCACCAAAAATCGTCAGAGTATTGCGCCGACCGATCGCCACCTGGGCAATAAAAGGCATCAGATTATTAGGGACATCACGCGGGTCTTCACCGATCAAACCAGAAGGGTGCGCGCCAATAGGATTGAAATAGCGCAGCAAAACGACCGACCAGCGCTCGTCGGCCTCAACCAAATCTTCGAGCAGCTTTTCCACCATGGCTTTGGACGTGCCATAGGGATTGGAAGTGGCCCCCCGAGGCATAGTTTCGACATAAGGGACGGGGGCTTCGTGTCCATACACCGTCGCCGATGAGCTAAATACGATACGCCGTACGCCGGCAGCTTCCATGGCTTGGCAAAGCACTAACGTGCCGTATACGTTGTTTTCGTAATAAGTGAGAGGTTTCCCGACACTCTCCCCCACGGCTTTCAAACCCGCAAAGTGGATCACCGCATCGATATCGTAATTCACGAAAATCGTGTCCATCGCCTTACGGTCACGAATGTCAGCCTGTATAAAATCGATCTTTTTGCCGGTAATCTTTTCAACGCGACTGATGGCCGCCTTGGAGCTGTTGCAAAGATTATCCACCACGACAACGTCGTTGCCAGCTTTCAACAGCTCTACCACCGTGTGCGAACCGATATAACCGGTTCCGCCCGTTACCAGGATGGTATTTTCAGTAGGCATTTTGATTCAAAAACCCTTTAAAAACTGTCAAAAATATAATTTTACAGTCCAGCCATAGTGACCAGTTTTCGATGTACCAAAGGTCACATTCTATACGTTTGGCCAGATCGGTATCACCACGCCAGCCATTGATCTGGGCCCAGCCGGTAATACCTGCCTTTACCATATGCTTTTGCATATAGCCGGGTATCTCGTGCTTGAACCGGTCTACAAATACCGTGCGCTCTGGGCGTGGGCCAACGATTGACATATCCCCTTTAAGCACATTGATAAATTGTGGCAACTCATCCAGGCTTGTACGGCGAATAAAGGCACCAAATCTCGTTGTCTTTTTATTCATGGCCCCACCCCATTGCACACCGTCTTTCTCGACATCAATAGGCATGGAACGAAATTTTAACATATAAAACGGCTTACCATTCCACCCCACACGTTCTTGTCGATAAAAAACCGGGCCCGCTGAAGAAAGTTTTACACCTAAAGCCAAAACAGCCAAGACTGGCGATATCAAAATCAAGATAGCCATAGAAATAAAGCGATCTTCGAATGCCTTCAGCAAGCGACTCCACCCCGTCATGGGCGTACAGCTAAGATCAAGGAGAAAAAGGCTTGCTACGTTTGAAACGTTATGATTTATCAGCCGAAAGTCGCGCATATCTGGCATATAGCGAACATTCCCCGTCGAGAGACTCAAAGCCGACTGAATGGCTTTTACTGTTTCGCCTTGTGATAGAGGTAAGCAAATCCAAACTTCTTCCTCTTCATGCTCAATCGAGACGCCAGGATTGTACTTCTCGCTAGACACTCCACTAAGCTCTTGAGCTTCATCTGCATCAGTCAGCAGAATTCGTCCTACATCGAATCCGGCCGATGGTACTTCACGCAAATGGTAATATGCCGTCGCACAGGAGTGAGCATCGCCTATCAGCAACACAGAGCGCCGATTACGTCCTTGTGCTCTTAAACGATTAATAAAAGGATAAGCTATTAAGCGCAAAATAACGCATAAAAAAGCAGCACCGCTTATCCAGGCAAATATCCATAAGCGAGAAAAGCTTTCCCCCAGCTTAGAAAAGAACAAGATAAAAGTGAGCGCACCACCAATGACGAGATAAGCCAAGAATATTCTGAGCACCAATACGGCTCGAACTCGCCCACGCCAAGACTGATACACACCAAAATTAGGTAGAACCAAGGCGGACAAGAGTGCCCCTACAATGAGCCCCCATTCATAACGCTCTATCATCCACAGGCTATCAAAGCGCCACCAGTAAGCTACCCAACCTGCCAGCAGTACTACGGCAAGATCCGTCAAGCGAACCACTGCACTTGTGTAAGCACCAAAGCCCATTAAAAGCTTTGCTCTTTGTCTCATCTAAAAACCTTTGACCAGGAGTTTTAAAAAAACCCGAAATCTATTTTATTTGCGCCCATAGCGATCATCAAACCGCACAATATCATCTTCCCCCAGATAACTCCCCGACTGGATTTCCACCAACTCAAGCGGCACTACACCTGGGTTCTCTAGTGCATGCACTTGTCCAACCGGGATGAATGTTGACTCATTCTCTGTCACCAAATAAGTTTTTTCGCCATTGGTAACTTTTGCTGTGCCAGAAACAACAACCTGAATCCGTGAGACCGGCCCCCAGGAATGCTTCTAACCTACTGAACTGCATGGCAATATAGCGAATATCGCCATTCACCCAGATAGTGCCATGCCCAACGTCAAGTTCCGCGCCAGTCGCCGCACCCTCACCAGCCACGCCGGGCTGTCCATCATCGGGCAATGCTTCGAGATCGCTGGCGTCGACAGCATCGACAGCCGCTTCCCCACCACGCTGGGCATGCGCACCAGTGACGTGATCAAGAGCTACCTGGGCCTGCTGTGTCTGGGCATGAGCGACTATGACGCTGTCGAGAACTTCCGCCGCGACAAGCCCTTCCAACAACTGCTGACCCTGCAGAAGGTGCCGAGCGCGGCGACGCTGCGACAGCGGCTGGAGAAACTTGCCGCCAACGACCTGCAGGCGCGCACCGCCACCTGGTCCACGACCCTGCTGTCACTGATCGAAGCACCGATCACCGCCGAGACGACGCACGTCTGCCTGGACATCGACACCTTCGTCATGGACAACAGCAACTCGAAGAAGGAAGGCGTCTCGCGGACCTACCAGAAGGTCGATGGCTACACCCCGATCGCCGCCTATCTGGGCAACGAAGGGTGGTGCCTGGGTCTGGAACTGCGGCCTGGCAAGCAGCACACCATGAAGGAGAGCAACGCCTTCCTGGAGCGGGTACTGCCTCGCGCCCAAGGCCTGACCAAGCAACCGATCCTGTTACGCGAGGACAGCGGCTTCGACAGCCAGGCGCACCTGGCGCTTCTCGAACAGCAACGCCAGGTCTTTGCCGACGAGGGGCGCCGGCTCGACTATGTCGTCAAATGGAACCCGCGCGGCTCGGCCACGGCGGATCAGGATACCTGGTTGGCTGTGGCGGCGGACTACTGGGAAGAGCTGCGTCCTGGCAAGCGCCAGGCGCTGTGGCCGCAGACCGTCTCGATCCACGACGACAACAAGACCGAATACGTCGTCCAACGCGTGATGCGCCTGGTAGAGCGCACCGCCGATCGCGATGGCCAGTTGCTGCTCGAACCGGACTATGAGTTGGAAGGCTGGTGGACCAGCCTGGACGAGGCGCCGGAGGCGGTGATCAAACGCTACCAGGCGCATGCCACCCACGAGCAATTCCACAGTGAGATCAAGACCGATCTCGACCTGGAGCGGCTGCCGTCGGGCAAGTTCGCCACCAACGATCTGATCCTGCACCTCGCCCAGCTGGCCTACAACATCCTGCGGCTGATGGGGCAGCTGGGCATGACCGGCGAGCTGAGCCCGGTGCGCCATCCCGCCAAGCGGCGCCGGATCCGCACCGTGCTACAAGAACTGGTGCATCGTGCGGCGCTCGTGATTCACAAGGCGCGGCAGATCATCCTCGACTTCGGGCAGGACATCGGACGCATGACGGTGTTGAACACCTTGCGAAGCCGCCTGCGCTATCCCCGAGGCACGCCATGCTGATCGTCTGTCGGACAAAGGCACCACGCAGAGGGCTGACGGTCACCGGCAGCCAGCATCACCGTACCCGGCGGGTAGCAATGCATGAGCAAACGGGTCATCGTCGCCGGCCGATGCCGCTATGGTTGGCCATGGCAGAGATGCATTCGGCGGTTGAGACGGAATCGGAGGTCAAAAAATGCTCGCTGACGGCGATAGGGAAAGTGTCGACGCCGGCATCACGGATTCAGGAACAACCCAATGCTCAGCACGATGATGATGCATTTGGACAGAAAGTTTGGCGCCTGGCTTCACCATTATGCGTTTCACTTGATAACGATGACCATGATCCACCGAATCGTAGGTCCCCCAAGGGCGATAAACTTCACGATGGTTGGAATACTCGTCGCGCCCCAATTCCTTGAGTTTAGCGACAATATTTTTAACATCCTGCACTTTTTCTTTGTGTGCCACGAGGACGGCATCTTTGGTCTCGACAATAATAAGGTTGTCGACCCCAAGAGTAGCTACGAAGCGGTGCTCGGCCTGAACCAGAGTGTTGGATGAGGACTCAGCGAGCACATCTCCATGCAGCACGTTGTTATCGGCATCCTTGTCACTTACTTCCCAGAGTGCTGACCATGAACCGATATCGCTCCATCCAGCATCCAGGCTGACCATGGCAGCACTTTCAGTCTTTTCCATGACAGCATAGTCGATAGAATTTTCTGGGCAGGCCGTGAAGGCTTCCTTCCCAACTCGAAGGAAGTCGAGATCGCGTTGCCCTTCATCGATAGCCCTGCGACATGCAACAAGAATATCCGGCGCATGAAGTTCCAACTCTTCGATATAGCGGCTTGCGCGGAATAGGAACATTCCGCTGTTCCAGAAGAAGTCCTCGCTGGCCAAGTAGCTTTCGGCTGTCGGAAGGTCGGGCTTTTCAACAAAGCGTTCAACTTTAAACCCTTTTTCTCCAAGGGCACAACCTCGCTGAATGTAGCCATACCCTGTCTCAGCATGGGTAGGCACGATACCGAAGGTAACCAACTTGCCTTCTTGAGCCAGCGGTAATGCCGCCTCAATAGTGAGATGAAAAGCCTCTACTTGTTGGATTAGATGATCCGCAGCCAGAATCAGCAGTAATGGGTCTTCTCCACAATCCAGCGCATGCAATGCTGCCAGGGTAATCGCAGGTGCGGTGTTTCGCCCTTCCGGCTCCAACAATATGGATGGCGTCTTGCCAGACTGACGCACTTGTTCCGCTGCCAAGAAGCGATGTTCTTCATTACAGATAAGAATCGGCTGAGCTTCTGTAATACCATCCAGACGGCCGAGCGTTGCCTGCAACATGGATTGCTTGTCAGCGAGTGGGAGAAATTGTTTAGGATGCATCTGTCTTGATAGCGGCCAAAGTCGAGACCCCGTGCCTCCAGCCATAATCACTGGATGAACTCCTGTATTCATTTTTCCCTCCTATCCTTGAAAAATTCTTCGCACCGTTCTTGCACGAACGATTGAAATGTCTGCCGAAATACGGTAGTAGAAAAGCGTTCGGCATTCTGACGGATGCGTTGCGGGTCTAGCGTAAATGTATCCGAAAAAACCTTAACAGCTGAGCAGATCGATTCTTCCGTCTGCTCATCGAAAAAGACCCCAGTTTCCCCTTCTATGATCGTTTCACATGCACCACCTTTGCCAAACGCAATTACAGGCGTGCCACAAGCTTGTGCCTCTACCGGAATGATGCCGAAATCTTCCTCTGCGGCAAAGACAAACGCTTTTGCACGAGATATATAATCCTTTAGAACATCAAAGGGTTGGTAGCCAAGCAATTCGATATTTGGGGCCGCAGCCGCTTTGACTTTGTCCCATTGCGGCCCATCACCTATCACCACTAACTTCTTGTCGGGCATTCTAGCGAAGGCACGAACGATCAGATCGACTTTCTTGTAAGGCACCATGCGAGACGCTGTGACATAGATATCATCTTTCGACTCCACAAGAGGGAAGTCTTCAACTGCCACGTTGGGATAAATAGTCGTAGCATCACGGCCATAAATTTTTTTGATTCGCCGACCAATATAGTCGCTATTCGAAATGAAGTAGTTGACTCCATTCACTGTTCGAAGATCCCAAAGGCGCATCTTGTGCAAGAACCAACGCGCCAGCCAGCTCTTTGGCCCACTAGTCAGCCCAGCCTCTCGCAGATACTGATGCTGCATATCCCAAGCATAGCGAATCGGCGAATGACAATAGCAGATATGCAACTGGTCAGGGCCAGTAATTATCCCCTTCGCCACAGCGTGTGAACTGGAAATAACCAGGTCGTAGGCAGAGACATCCAGTTGCTCGACAGCCAATGGCATCAAGGGTAGATAACCGCGATACTTCTTCTCAGCGAATGGAAGCTTTTGTATAAAAGAGGTCTGGGCCTTCTTACCTTGTACAAAGCCCCGCTGATCGTCCGCTAAGAAATCGACCATAGAAAAAATATCAGCCGATGGGTAAAGGGCTAGAATCTGTTCGACAACGCGCTCTGCACCAGCGTAAGTAATCAGCCAGTCGTGGACAATGGCAACTTTCATTCACTACGTTCCTTGATTATGCATTTCTCGCACTATCTAGCACTTCTTGAACTTTCTGGGCTGTTTTCTCCCAAGTGAATAAACTCACTCTCTCATAGCCTTTAGCCACTAATTCATTTCTAAGATCAGGGTTGTTTTCTAGGCGCTCAATAGCTTCTATTAGCTCATTCGTGTCTGTAGGATTTATTAATATTGCAGCGTTCCCAGCAACTTCAGGTAAAGAAGTAACATTAGAAGTGATGACTGGAGTTCCACAAGCCATAGCTTCAAGCACAGGCAACCCAAAACCTTCGTATAAAGACGGAAAAAGTAACCCTTTCGCCCCTTTGTATAGTGAAGGTAAACTCTCTTCAGGCACTTTTCCTATAAAGTCAACACGAGAGGTTAAGTTATGCTTTTTAACCAATTTCTCAAGAAACGGATCGGCCTCACCGTTAAAAACTAATTTAACACCTTCATCAAGCTCAGCAGAGGCAAAAGCCTCAATAACTCTAGCCTCGTTCTTATGCGCTTTGCGATTGCCAACACATAGGAAATAAGCTGCATCTATATTATATGGTTCTACATTAGCATTAAATCTTTCACATACCCCATTGCCAACATTGATCACTTTGTCGGGCGCCACATCAGCCCACCTCACAACACGCTGTCTCGAAAACTCCGAAACAGTGAGTATTTTATAGGCTTTCTTACATCCTCTCTTAACGACCAAGTAATAAAAAATTTTCTTAAGTAGACTAGAGTTCTCGGGCCTATCAATGTGGTTTAGGTCATGTATAGTAAGCACATATTTACCTAGTGAGAAAATAGGCGGTATATACCCTGGTAAAAAAGTGACTGTCTCTTTTGACATAAACCAAGGCAGCTTCAATGTTGCTAATGCTGAAGAGGGACTGCCAGGGATCTTAAACGCTTTACTGAAAATGATTCTCTTCTTTACCTCTACAGAAAACCTTCCAATACCACCAGAGCCTATCCACGAGTCATCTATTAAAATTTCCATATCGCAACCCAAATGCTATATAGGTATAAATAATTACAGCCACCTGCCAGCCATAATTTTTTTATCTATTATAAAACTACTCAAAAACCAAATGCTTATTTTGAACGGGAACCACTAGAACCATCCTATGCTTTGCACTATGAAGGATAGCTATAATCATTTATAGGAATACAAGCCATTTGAAGAACTCTCCTTTCCAGATACAACAACGCTAACAAAGCAAAATAAAAATGCAAGCACACAATAAAGTGCTATTTTATAGCTAAAAATATACTCATAGTTGCCACTACCCATCACAACATACAACAATCCATACATTTTTATCAAAACCAAAGATGCAAATAAATTATAGCTCTCAAGAGCTCTACAAAGAAAGGCTACGACCCCACCTAGAAAAAGAGAAAAAAAAGCAACAGGAATAAAGCCTAGATAGCCAAATGCTAAATACAGTGATATTGGATACCCCATGGTAAAGTTTACACCACGCTCTAAGTACGAATCTACAATATCATTGGGCGCAATTATATACATTACTTTCTCCATGCTGGAGTAACTATTTTCTGAAAAACTTAATGCGCTATCAAACCTCACTCCTGAATTAAACTTTTCTAACCCAACATAAAATACTTGCCCCTGCAAAGCAAAAACACGCTCTACTAGTTTTTCCCATCCATCGTGAAACGAAAGGTTAGTAAGGAAGAAAAATTTGTAATAAATAGCTCCCACCCCTAAACAGAAGAGTGCCGGAAAAATTACTAAGAAAGGCTTCACAATATCTTTATATACACTACGTTGCTTGTGATAATTACCTAACAGCACCGGAATCAGGAAAAGCATAATAGTCATGAACAAGGCGGTAAAAGTCTCTGAATAAAAGACTTGTATAGTCATAATCATTACTAATAATAATAAAGTAAAGCGCCGATAGCTTTCCGCAAAAATCAAGTATCCTAAAAGAAACCCGCAAACTGGAAGCTGGTTAAAAAAGGCCCTTTGCACTCCGCTGTCAACAGCATTCCAATAATTATTCCTATCCATCCCTTCGAAGTATGGAAAACCATTAACAACACCATAATAGCAATTTATTACGGCAATTGCCAAAACAACTAGCCAGACAATATGTATGGATAGTTTGATTTCTACCAACTTTTTAGTCTTTAGCTTGTTTTTATAAGTTACTAACCAACCTAAGTAAAAACCAATGCATGTCAGCATGACGTTTATCAAGTACACTACAGCCGCTCCGCTAACTCGTCCTTTAACGGTAGTCTCTGACATGTATGCACCAGACTCTATGTATAATAAAGAAAAAAAACACCATGTAATAGAAATAAAGAAAGGAAGAACAAATGGAAACCATTTTTTACTTATTGTTGGCAGCAACATAACACCAACAAAAGCTGCATATATCAAAATTGTGAAAAAATAATAGAACGCACCCATGCTAACAACTCACCGAGCTTTGCACATTAGAGACCGGCACCACTCCTACATGCTCAAACACTCTCTTGCTTTGCATAAAATAAACCCTCTCTTTTTTATTATCCAAAAGATTCTCAGGAATGTCTATGTATATACAAATAATATCTTTAGTAGCGAGCTTTATATTTAATAAACTCGTAGAATTTAAGGATAAAACATATTCCGGCTGAAGCGAAGCGACAGCATCTTCAGCACATGCGCTGCAGTTCAAAATCATCATATTAGCACTATCAAAATCAAAATATGATTTCTCACCGCTTAGATCCCTAGGGTGTCGCTTAACATATACATTTACCTGCTCTCTATCCTCCTTTAATCTTTCTATAAAGTTAAACACTTCTATTCTAGAGTGTTCTATCGCTTTTCTATTAACTTTCCCTTTCCAAGGTTGATCCAAAATCAATACGATTCCATTTTTCTGCTTAGATCTATCACCTACCCCTATTTTTTCTTTTATCTTTATTTCTTTCCCTGTAGGCACAGACACTAAACTTGGTGAAAAACAATATACTCCTTCAACTATTGGATTTAACTGCCCTAAATAGAGCCCCCGATAAGGACGAAACATCAAGCCTGCTCTTAGCAGTCCAACTGCTTTTCTAACTCTCATTTTTATAGCTTGCAGGAAAGAAACTTTATCACAAACATAGCTCCCCATCCCATCTTCAAAAATATAAAAGCTACATTCACCATTAGTTAGTTTTTCCGAGATGATGGAGAAATGATTGTTTAATGGCCAAGCTAAATCTGAAAAGTAAATTTTAACTTTTTCGCTAGTTACAATATTATGAAATATTTCACGCAAACTGGAATCAACTTTTTTCCTCTCTTTTCTCCCCAGCCATTTTCCCTCAGTGGCTTCAATTACAAAAACCTGATCCCATGGGAATCTAAACTCACATTCACCCAAAACTCCTTCAAATATGAGATAAAACTTCTGCCCTGCCCATTCTTTTCTTATTTGACGGGCAACTAGACTTGCAACAAGCACTTGATAAGGGCTGTGCACTAGAAAAACATTAACCATTGATGCCATCACTTAATGATGACATCACTACTGCCGTATTTTTTAGCACATCATTCGACAGCTTCTTTCCTAAAATAGAATGAAGATATTTTGGAGCTAACCCATATCCAGGCCTCACACTCCTTACGGCATCCTCAGTGATAACCTCCCCAGCCTTTAGGTCCTTTACAAAATATAGCGAACGCCGGAATTTTACATTCCCTTGTTCACTTGACTTACGGCCGTAATCAACGTTACCTAGCGCTTGCCAAGCAGTCTTGCTATCGTTACAAAGAGCGGCAAGCTCCTTAGGCTCCAATGAAAAGCTATCGTCCGGGCCGCCACCGTTACGATCCAACGTAAAGTGCTTTTCAATAAGGCTAGCACCCAAAGCCACACTTGTGATCGCCGTGGTATTATCGAGAGTGTGGTCGGAAAGACCCGTTACTAATCCAAAACGGTCAATCATGTCTGGAATAGTGCGCAGATTATAATCTTCCGCTGGTGCAGGATAGCCACTCACGCACTGAAGAATGGCAAGCTCTCGGCATCCTGCACCTTTTGCAGCATCAATAGCTTCTTGAATTTCCTCGGCATCTGCCATGCCAGTGGAGATAATCATCGGCTTGCCTGTACGGGCTACATATTCGATCAATGGCAAATCGATAGCTTCAAAAGAAGCAATCTTGTAAGCAGGCGCTCCTAGTTCTTCTAAGAGATCGACTGCGGTCGTGTCGAATGGCGAGCTAAAAATTGTGATGCCAAGCTTGCGAGCATGCTCGAAAAGCGACTGGTGCCACTCCCAAGGTGTATGTGCCCATTCATACAGCTCATACAGTGTCCGTCCTTTCCAAAGCCCCTCGGTAATTTGAAAGTCCGGCAAGTCACTATCTAAAGTAATAGTATCTGGACGATATGTTTGCAGTTTAATTGCATCGGCACCAGAATTTTTCGCCTCTTCGATAATACGCAATGCTGTTTCAATATTGCCATTATGGTTTGCGGACAACTCGGCAATAATATAAGGGGGTTGCTCGGGGCCAATTTCTCGGCCATTAATTTCAATTGACTTCATCGTCGTCTACCTTCTTTAACTCTATCGTGTAATAGTGCCCATGCAACCGAAAGTATGCAGGGTATCGTGCAGGATCCATCAGGCGTATCTCATTAAACGTCTCGCTCAGAGGCAGGTTAGGATCGATTTCACTATCGGCAGGACTACGCTTGGGATAATAGGTGGGTGTGATATCATCGCGCTGCGGCGTTGGAGAGCCTCCAGCACTAATTAATCTGACCGCATCATCCATCAGGACAAGCTCTGTATCAAAAAGCTTCTTGTTCACCTCATCATATAGCATATGAGATGGTATATCGATAACACGCTTGGACCAAATATCGCCTGTATCGACTCTATCCTCGGCATTTAGTAGGCTAACAGTTATCGTTCTCGCGCCATCCAACAACGCCCATATATGAGGACTCCACCCTCTCCCGTATGGAAGGTCACTCGCGTGTAAAACTAATGTATAACGGTAGTGAGAGCGTGTCGTCGCATCTATAATCTGGCTGCAAGAAATCAGGAAAAGAATATCCCCACCTGGAAGATGTTTTTTATCCCGACACAACACAACGTTGTGCTCGAATTGCTGCCGCTGCTGCCAGACTTCAAGCCACTTGTTGACCGGGTGGTCATGGCTTGTGCATAAAAGCGTTATATTCATACCACTTCTTCTAGAAGAATATTTTCCACGATAAAAAACGCACCTCGTCCATCAGATACTTCCGACGACGACTTTATAACCTTCAGCCTCATCGCCGCATCGTCTAAAAAGTAGGAGAGGCCATTTAAAAAACAAAACTCCCAATCTTGTCTCTTTATGTTGCCAACATTTATAGCCGCACCATAACGGTGGAGATGACGAGCAATTTCATCTTGATTATCCGCCAGCACCAACATCAGGCTTGGCAAACCAAGACAACAACGCTCCCAGCTCGTACTTCCGGCAGCCCCTATCGCCAAGTCAGCTTCAGCCATTCGCTTCGCCATGTCGTTCACATTGATGGCGACATTCGTTGGCCAAGGCATCTCTGCAGCCAATGCGTTGATGTCATCAAGATGGGGAGCGTGGCTTCCCATAATGACTGTGATAGTACAGTCATCAGGCAAAGAACATGACCGCAAAATGCGGAGCACGGCCCCAGTTGCGTTATCTTTATCTACGCCACCCAAGCTGACCAGAATATGACGTAACTCGCCGGACTTCCTGCGTTCAAGGCTGTAGGGCCGTAATTCAGAAAATTCGGATCGGAGAAGCGCATATTGCGGACCAACAAGACGTTGGGCATGGGTCGGTAGAAGCGACTCATAATCCGACGCGTTACGGCCCAGGTTCTGGTCGAGCAAGACATCAGCGATATGAGCGCGATCCGCTAAATCATCTATGACGAACAAACGCTGCCAGCATTCGTGGGTTGCGGTTTCCCAGTGTGAGTCCAGTGCGTAATGATCAACCACCAGCCATGTTGGGTTCAATTCACGCAAATAGGATAAGCTCTCGGCGGCATCCATCTCCCAGCTCACACCGAGCCAGGCTGCATGGTGTGGCTTCTGCGATACCACCTTCCCCCCTTGCGGTGCGGGCAGCACATGCACGGTATAACCGCGCTGGCGCGTTTGCTCAATCAAATTGCCCTGCAAATCGCGGGAGATGAAACAACATTCGACACCCTTCACTGACAAGGCGTCGGCTAGCGTCAAGCAGCGCATGACATGGCCAGTGCCTATATCGAGGGAAGCGTCCGCCCGGAAGACAACACGCATGGGCTCGCTGGAACTCGTCATGAATTGCTATCTACCTGGTGCAGTGCGCGAAACAGCCATTCAGCGCGCTCCCAGTCCTCGGGTGCATCGATATCCTGTACGCGGTGGCGTGGCATAGGGATGGGTATCGAACGCTGTCCAAACAGCGCACGACCGGCCTGCCAGGCATCTGTGCGGCCCCAATAAAACTGGCCGGCATCATGCCAGGCTTCTTCCAGATCCTGAGAGCGGGTATTGAAATGCTCAGGCTGAAACATCTCGACGCGCCCATTGCTTGTCATCCGCAAGGCACGCTGGATAGGAAAAGGAAAGCTCGTGACGGAGAACGCGTAATCGGCGTCGATGTGCTCGTTCAGCGCACGGTAACCTTGCTGCAAGGCGCCTGGTGTCACGAACGGCGCGGTCGCATAAAGGCAACATACCGCTTCGGGCATCTCACCATGTTCTTGCAGCCACTCGATCGCATGCGCAATAACCGGAATCGTACCGGTATGGTCATCGGATAGCGCGGCGGGTCGCATGAAAGGAACGTCAGCGCCATGGCGCTGCGCCACTTCCGCAATCTCGGAGTCATCGGTGCTGACGAGAATGCGATCAAAACATTCACTCTGGCGAGCCGCCTCTATCGACCAAGCGATCATGGGGCGCCCGCCGAAGTCCTTGATGTTCTTGCGTGGTATACGCTTGCTGCCACCGCGTGCGGGTATCACCGCAATATTCATACTTCCCCCACCGCTTTCTTGAGTGCCTCGACCACTTCATCCTGCTGCCCTTCAGTCATGGTAGGAAATAAAGGTAAGCTAATGGCTTCGGCGTAGTAGCGCTCCGCTTCGGGAAAGTCACCGCTCTGGAACCCCATTGTTTGGTAGTAGGGCTGGGTGTGCACGGGGATGTAGTGCAGGTTCACGCCCACCCCCTGCTCTCGTAGCGCCTCGAAAACCTCTCGATGGCTCATCGATAGACGCTCATGCTGCAGGCGGATCACATACAGGTGCCGCCCGGAGTAACTATCGGGATGTTGCCAAGGTGTTGTCACTGGCAAATCCGCGAGAAGGTCATCGTACCGCGCTGCCAGCGCGTTTCGGCGTGCCACGTAATCATCGAGGCGATCCAACTGAGAAACGCCGAGTGCCGCTTGCAACTCCGTCATGCGGTAGTTGAAACCCAGGTCAACCTGCTGGTAATACCAGGGGCCATCGGCTTCTTGCGTCATCAGTTCCGGATTACGTGTCACCCCATGGCTACGCAGCAAATCCATACGCTCGGCAAGGCCACCATCATTGGTGAGTGCCATGCCGCCCTCAGCGGTCGTGATGATCTTCACCGGGTGAAAGCTGAACACCGTGATATCACTGTAGCGCCCGTTGCCTATGTACTCGCCCTGGTACTTGCCTCCAATAGCGTGCGAGGCGTCTTCAATGACTTTGAAACCATACCGTTGCGCTAGCGCATGGATGGCCTGCATGTCGCAAGGTTGACCACACAGATGCACCGCCACCACAACCTTGGGAAGCCGCCCTTCCTGCTCGGCATGCTTGAGCTTGGCTTCCAGCGCCTTGGGGCAAAGATTGTACGTATGCGGGTCGATATCCACGAAATCAACCTGGGCGCCACAGTAGCGGCCACAGTTTGCCGAGGCCACGAAGGTAATCGGGCTTGTCCAGAGCCAGTCGCCTTCGCTCAACCCCAGAGCCAGACACGCTATGTGCAGTGCAGACGTCGCACTATTGACGGCCAAAGCATGCCGCGCGCCTACCTTCTCTGCCACTTGCGTTTCAAAACGAGGCACTGCCGGCCCTTGCGTCAGAAAGTCCGAGCGCAATACGTCGATAACGGCTTCAATGTCTTGTGGCTGTATGTCTTGGCGGCCATAGGGAATCATCAGATCGCTCCAATTTTTTCCCAGTTTTCATCGATCCAGCTTTTCAGCTCCGCGTCTGTCATCCATTCAGCGTTGTTGTCACTGGCATAGACAAAACCTTCCGGCACCTTTTTGCCATCCTTGATGCGATTGGCGTCTTGATCCCAGCTATTGATGGCCGGCAGGATCTTGAAGTGCTCAGGGTACTCATAGGTGTAGTAGGCATCTTCCGAACCGATCATCTGCTCGTGCAGCTTTTCCCCCGGACGAATACCCACGACCTCTTGCTTGGCTTCCGGGGCGATCACGCGGGCCAGGTCAGTCACGTTCATGGAAGGGATTTTCTTGACATAGATCTCGCCGCCTTCCATGTCCTGGAATGCATGCCAAACGAGTTCGACACCCTGCTCGAGCGAGATCATGAAGCGCGTCATGCGCGCATCTGTGATGGGCAGCGTTCCCTTGTCACGAATGGACATGAAGAAGGGAATCACGGAACCTCGCGAGCCCATGACGTTGCCGTAGCGCACGACAGCGAAGCGCGTGTCATGACCACCTGCGTAGGAGTTGCCCGCCACGAACAGCTTGTCGGATGTCAGCTTGGTCGCACCGTAAAGGTTGATCGGGCTACTGGCCTTGTCCGTCGAGAGCGCCACCACTTTCTTGACCCCCTTATCGATACAGGCATCAATCAGGTTCATGGCGCCTTGCACGTTGGTCTTCACGCACTCGAACGGGTTGTACTCGGCTGTCGGCACGATCTTGGTCGCGGCCGCATGTACTACGTAATCGACACCGTCTAACGCACGGTAAATGCGATCACGGTCACGAACGTCTCCAATAAAAAAGCGCACACGGGAATCGTGCTGAAACTTTTTTGCCATCTCCCATTGCTTCATTTCGTCGCGTGAGAATATGATGACACGCTTAGGGTTGTAGCGCTCCAGCAGCATTGGAATAAAAGTGTGGCCAAAGGAGCCGGTGCCGCCAGTAACAAGAATTGAAGAGTTATCGAACATTTTATTTCCCGTCAGATTTCACGAAAAGCAAAAGTCAGCAGAGCCAACTTTTTTCTTATAGCGGTGATACAGCCACGTTTTATGAAGAAGAAGACCACCAAATGTAATTATGAGCGCCAAAGGCACTGCGTAAACCGTCCACCATGAAGATAGGGCAACTACTGTGGACAAAAACACCAGCATAGCCACTATATGTGGCACTATGATACCTCGATCATACGACATTGCGTACATCCCGTAATGCGGCACCATGCTGAGCGCATTCAGCGTTATCGCAAAAAGCATCAAGTATAAAACGGGAAGGTAGTCAGAATAGACTGGCTTATCCAAAATCATCAATAGTGGATATATTAGCAGCCCAGCCAGTACGGCAAGAGCTAAAGAAACCCATACGGTTTGAAGCAACAGGGCCTTCATGCTTTTCCTGTATAGCCGTTGATCGCCACTCTTAAAGGCACTCACCAGTTTCGGATAAAGAAAAACAAAGACTCCAGCATCCAGAAACGACATAATTGCATTGGCAATGCCGGCGTAGAGAACGTATGCGGCCAAAGCACCATCTCCAGAAAGCGCCCCCATCCAATAGCGATCAATGGTAAACACGCCACGAATTGAAAGTGTGGCTATTAAAAGAGGAACCGCTACTACAACACCTCTTTTAATCCAGCGCCAATCGACTGGTTTTTTTAGCGACTTCTTATCCAGAGATAGCAACTTCGCCCCACCCAGACCACAAGCTAAACCAGCTCCTAAGCACCAAAATAAAAATACAGTATCAAGACTCCTTGTAGAAGGCACACACCAGAAAACAAGAGCCACTAGCGCCGCCCATACACCCGACCTCAAGAAAAGTACGATACTTGCTAAAAGCTGGTGCCCCATCGCTATCAGGAGTCTATTTATCTCTTGGGCCAAGTGCTCCAGCACCACCAGTATCATAAACCACAGAACGATACTCCATGGCAAAAAACCCAACACAAAAACCAGTAGCAGCAAAGGGAGCACAAGGATATACATCAATACAAAAAAGACACCTTGATCTCTAATTAGTCTCATCCACTGCCCTGAAGCTGTGCCTAGCAACTCTCTTGTGCTATAGGAATAAAAATCAAACCCTAGCCCATATATCGAGTAAGCGACAGTGGCTGCAACCAGGCCGTACAGCGCAACCGAAGAAGGCTCCAGAAAGTACGCCAGGAAAAATAGCAGGGAGAATTTGGATACTAGCGTACTCCCGCGCAGCCCTACGTTAATTAATTTTAAAACTGGAAGTGATGGCAACCTATTAGCCTTTTATCTTTTCATGCTGCGGCGTACTATACCGGCAAACTGCAGCACAAAAGCTCCTATAACGGCTAGCATGCCCCCGAGCACAATGCCCAGAGCAACTATGAGCTTTTTGCCTGTGCTAGTAGCAGACAGACTTTGCACCGCATGCTGCGTCACCTCCCCTTCTCGCAGCTCATTGAGCTGGCCTTCGATATCTGAAATACGGCTGTAGTAGGTCGCAATCAATTCGGCGGCGCTGGGGCTATCGGACTGCTGAGCACTTTCCAATGCCTGTTTGGCGGAGGTCAGTTGACGCTCCAACGAATCATGCCGGCGCTCGACGAGTTGCGCCTGGTCTTGCTGCAGACGGTCGATGATCTGTTGGTGCAGCTCAGCAACAAGAGGTTGATTATCTTCCGCCGCTTCGCTATCCAATTGCAGCAATAGCGTATTACTGGGGTTGGAGGCGCTCACCTCGAATGGAAGCGATTCCAGCTCATGCTTTTCCAGCAGCTTGCGTGTGGCTTGCCCCAGGTAAAGGTTTTGCACCTTGGCAACGGCAGAGGCTGGTGATTCCACGCCCACGCGTTGCCCATTTTGATTGGTGTACTCGGCCACGCTATAGAGCGAGATGTATTGGTAGCTCTTGGGCAACAAAAACGCAGCCGCTAAGGCAATGCCAACGACCACGAAAAATATCACGGCCATGGCTTTCCAGCGGCGAATGAGGATGACGGCCAGATCCACCAGGGAGATTTCATCGTCATGTTCGTAGCGGCGCTCAGGCGTGGGGGACTGTGAGGCGGGCGGTTGTGTCATTACGCGGTTTTCCCTAATCGCCAAAAGAGGTCATGGTTTGGGCACGCTACCGCCCGGGGATTCACCGGGCGGCTTCCCAAGGCCCTAGCATAGAATAGGCGCGATTGCCCCGCTTGGTGCGCCAAGCTGGTCAAACGAACACGAGAAGCCGACAGGATAAGATGCAACGCATTGGATGGGCGCCACTCACCTTCCTGGTTCAGCCCCCGAAGCTCCGTCAGGGCATCGCTGTTGTTGATGGTGCTTGGTTCGAAGAAACAGCAATACGTAACCCTCCTGGTTACGCCGCCCCATTCTATGTGACCCCTTCCCCCTTCTCTACCACTGACACGTTGATTTTTTGTGTGTCCGGCCGCTTCGCTTGTCGCCTGAACGCGACATCATCTTTTCACGACACGCCGTTGCGACGCCCACGGCGCCCCGGGAGGATAAGCACCACTCCCGTGATGAGCAGCGCTATGGCGCCCCCCCACCGCCAGGCGATCCCCCAGTCGCGCGGCAAGGGCGTCGCCTCTCGCTCCGCCACACGCTTGATGCGCCCTTCCCGCCATGTATCGCGCTGCAGTTGCCAATATTGCCGCTGCCACTCGGCGGATAGCAGAGCCGCACTGGTGACACCAGGCCCCATCGCCTTGAGCGTTTCGAGCAGTGCTTGATGGGTGGCCAGGTGACGCTCTATGTAACGCTTGTGACGGGCCGCCAGGCGCTGTTCACGCGCCGCCAAACGCGATATCGCCGCCTGATGCCAGGCTTCGACGTTCATGCCTTGTTGGCGTGGTGCCTTTGAAGAAAGCACGATCAAGGTGCTGCCAGGAGGATGCGTGGCCTCGAGCGTGAAAGGCGGCTGCGTGTCGCCCAACGCCAAGAGACGTTGCCGCGTGACCTGGGGAATGACCTCTGCCCGGAGCCGCCCCACCAGTCGCGAGGGCGACACCAGTACCATGGACCCCGCTGGCGCCTCACGTTGCTGAGCCGTTGCCAGGTGGTAGACGGAGGTATACCGATATGTAGCCGGCGTGAACAGAACACTCCCCAGCGCGATGAGCATGACGACTCCCCACGCCAGCAACAGCCAGGGCCAGCGGGTGGTCAGTCGCTTCATCAAGCACACGATGGCCCGGCGCCATGGCCAACGCCATGGCGCGGTGAGAAAGCCCATCATGGAATTACGCCTGACGACGCTGCCGCAGCACCGCCCCCAGTCCTGCCTTCATGAAGACCAGGAACACGCCCAGCATGCCACCGAGAATCACGGCTAGCGCAAGCACGAGCGCGGGGCGTGGCTTCACGGGCTCGTCTTGCGGGTAGGCGCGTTCGATCACGCTGACCACACGCTCGTCGGGATGCTCGGAGACGCCTTCTTCCAGCGGATAGAAGCTATCGTTCTTGAGCATGTCGGCAATTTGGTGGCGCTGTTCGAGCTCTTCGCGGATGTTGCGAAGCGTGCCATTGCTGAGGCCATCATGCAGTTTGCCTTTCAACGTCTCACGTTCGGCCTCGAGGGTCTTGTAGCCCATGAAATACAACGGCAGGCCATCGCCGGAAAGCGAAGTGTAGATCACTTCTTTATTGGGATTGAGCTGGCCGAATTCCTGAGGCGTGGTGGGCGCTTCGATGCCCAGGGCCCGTGCAGTGCTGATGGCGTTGTCCAGCGCGAACAGGCGGTGCTCACGCTCGGCGAGCAGCTTGTCCTCACCGACCTGCAGACGCGTGTTGAGGGCCGCGATCTTGGCCTGGTTGGCTCGGGCAAAACGGTTCTTGAGTTCGCTCCAGACCTGTTCGGCGGTGGCGTTGACATAGCCGTTGAGAATCCGGTGACCCGATTCACCTTCGGGGTAACGGTAGGTCAAGCTCAACTCGCTGGATCCGTTGACCTCGGAGGTCAGGCCGGTGATATCGAGCCGATCCGTGAAGAGATCCGCCAGAGAGGCTTCTTCGGGGATAACGAAAGCCTCGCGATGGGACCTGACGTACTCCTGAAAGTTCTGGAAACTGCTCAGACGGTTACCCAGCGTGGTGTAGGCATCCTGCGGCGAGACCGAGAAGCCCGGAAGCAGGTTCATGCCAGCGAAATTGGACGCCGCCGCCGGCGTGGCCCGAAACGAGGTCTCGTATTGGGGCGTTGTCATGGCGAGATACGCGCCCGCCAGCACCAAGGCTGCCACCACGCACCCTACGATCCAGTACCAGCCGTCGATCAAGTGATTGAGAAGTTGAGATAAGTCGATCTCGTCATCGTCATGACGAGCGTATTCCATGGACATAACCGCGTACCTTCAATGTGCGCCCATTCGGCAGGTAGCGAATGGGAGCTTCCCTTTATGGCTCATGTCTCATCGACGACGCGTCGATTGCGTCGTCATGGCACGAGCCCTGCCGTGTCGGTGGGCATTGCCGCACCACCGTTGCGTACTTCTATTTATTCTTAATTTTTATTTAATTATGCATATTAATTATGCTTAATTCTAAAAAGCCTACATTACCTTAAACATTACTACGTTTACAACAGGTTACGAGACGCTATCGCTTAAATTGGGACTGACGGTAGGCGTAGGAATGCGTCATCCAACGCTTACAGCGGGCTTGCCTTCCAGGAATTATTAACCAATAGTTACTTATAAAGCAACTTCTTTGTTACGTTCTCACGGGAGGGAAGACACCATGCCACCGGTTCGAGCGTCCGCCTGCCATCACGACGGCACACCACCCTGCGACGAGACGGGGTTGTTCGGCGAGGCGTTGCAGGCGCGAGTACGTACACGTTTCTATTACGTCGATCATTGCCCCGTCGATGGCAGGCGGATTCATATGAATGGTGCCGGGGAGCCGCTGGCCTTGAAGGCAGCGGTGCAGGCGGGGGCGGAGCTGGCGAGCCTGCCGGCGCCGCTGGAGGCGGAGGCGCCGGGGTACCCGGCTCAGGCAGCAGTGGCCACCCACGGCTGGGAGGATCTCGAGACTCTGCTGGGCGCGTCGCATGGTCGCTTGTGGCGGGCGCCCAGCGTGGATGAGTGCTGGGCCCGGGTATTGGGCCTGGCGCTGGAGTCGATTCCCCCGCAGAGCCAGGTGGTGAGCACGGCGCTGGCGCCTGTCGAGGAGCCCGCGACCATCGCGCTACGCGCCAGGCAGCGAGCGCTGCGTACCGCCACGGTGCCGGTGAATCCGCTGACCGGTCGGCTGGAGACGCCGGACGTTGAGCGCTGGATCACCCCGGAAACCCGCGTTGCCACGCTGATGCATACCTGCCCCATGACGGGCATGCGTCAGGACGTGCCCGGCATCGCCAGCGCCATTCGCCGGGTGGCGCCGGCGTGCTTCATCCTGGTGCTGGGCGCGCATCACGCCGGGCATGGGCCGCTGGACGTGGCGCAGTGGGAGGTCGATGCCTATGTGGTGGGGTCGGAGGCGCTCTTCTGCCGCCCTCGGCAAGGGTTTGCGTGGCTGTCGCGGCGGCTGTGTCTGGCCATGCGCGATGCACCGCCGAGCGGCCTGATGCCGCCACGGCGGGACGAGGCCTCCGCGGCGTTGGCGAGCATCACCGAGTGGGTGGCGTATCTGGACTGGCTGGGCGGGCATTTCTCCACGGCCATTCCCCGGCGTCCGCGCCTGGTGGCGGCGAGCGAGGCAATTCAGGCCCATGAGCGGGCCTTGCTGCAGCGCCTGTTGCATGGCGTCGATGACGGCATGCCGACGACGAGTGCCGCCATTACCACCACCACGCCCCGGCTTTCCCGCTGCGGCTTGCAGGGGCATCCCCGCGTGCGGGTGATCGGCGCGCCGCATGCGCGATGGCGAGACGGCACCCTGGCGTTCGATGTGCGGGGAATCGAAGCGTGGGAGGTGGTGCAGTGGCTGGCCGCCACGGGGATCAGCGCCCAGCTCTTGCGCTCGCCCGAGGCCGAGCGCTTGCTCGCGCCGTTCGGGTACAAGGCGGCCACGCGGTTGTCGCTGAGTCATTACAACAGCGAGGAAGAGGTCGTGGCCTGTCTGGAGGCGCTGGAGCCGCTGCTGGAGCGACCATCGAAGGGGAAAGGCTAGGCGGCATGCACGCATGCCCTGCACACTATGATCGATAATGCTATGCTACATGGGAGTAGTATTTATGTAGCATATTCGTTGCGAGGCACTTCCCATGACCGCTGAAGTCCTGAAAGACACCTTGCCCGACCCGGCTGAATATCACGCACCGGCATCGTATGCACGTTTCGTTGAGGACCTGAAAGCCTCTGCACGTGCAGAAGGCGAGCCGGTCATTAGTCCACGATTGTTTGCCAGTGCCCTGCACATGGATATTCAGACACTTGCTAACCGTGCCCACGTGCATAGATCGACCATCACTCGGGGCCAAGGGGCCGAAAAGCTGCAAAGTTTTCTGCGCGATGCCATCCGCGTGCTGGGGGTAGCCGCGGATATCAATGGAAACCTGCCGGACGCCCTCTTCTGGTTCCGTAATGAGCCGATTCCCCCTTTCGACTATCAAACCCCCGAGCACCTGGTGAGTGCTGGCCGCACCGATGATCTGGTGCGCTATATACAGTCGCTTAAAGCTGGGGTCACCGGATGATCCAGCGCCTGCGGTTTGAGACAGGGGCCTATCGTGTCCATGTGCCTAGGTGGGCATTCGCTCCTACTAGCGGAGCCGGTGCGGGTGAGCATGGCGGTCGACTAAACCGCCCTGGGGTACCGGCACTTTATCTGGCTCTCGAAGAAGCCACCGCGTTGGCTGAATACAAGCAGCTTTCAAGTTTGATGCCGCCAGGGCTCATCGTGAGCTACGAAGTCAAGATACGCCACGTCGTAGACTTCAGTAGAGGATACAACAAGGACTGGGATGAGGTCTGGCAAGAGCTCCATTGTGATTGGCGTAGACTATGGTTTAACGACCATATTGAGCCCCCTTCCTGGCTTCTCGGCGATATTGCCCTCGCTGCGGGCAGTTCCGGCATTCTCTTCCCTTCGCAAGCCAATCCTGCAGGCACCAACTTGGTCATCTACCCCGAATCATTGGAAGAAGGCGATATGCTAAAGGTCCATGATCCCAATGGTCTTCTTCCCAAAGATTCAAGTTCTTGGGAGTGACGTGAATCTGTTAGAGCGACTCGAAGCTCGCCAGAGCGTGCAGTTATGCGCAGGAGGGGTGCTCTAATGGAAAAACTTTTGAAGTACCGGGGCTACTACGGCTCTATCGACGTCAGCACCGAAGACAATTGCCTGTTCGGCAAGCTACAGTTCATTCGCGCCCTGGTTAGTTACGAAGGCGAGACAGTAGTGGAGCTGGAAGCCGCATTCCGCGAAGCCGTCGATGACTATCTCGCCACCTGCGAGCAACTCGGCGAGACGCCCGAGACGCCGTGCAAGGGGTCCTTCAACGTGCGCGTCGGCCACGATCTGCACCTGGCCGCCGCCGTTTCAGCCTCGCAGCACGGCATCTCGCTCAACGACCTCACACGCCAGGCGCTGCACGACTACCTGCAACAGCATCCTTGATTCTGGTCGATTACCGTAAGCGGTAACTGGCGGATTATCTTCCGTTTCAACGGGCCTGACGTCGAGCTGGTCGATTACTTGGACTATCACTAGGAGGTGACACATGGCCCACATGCACAATCCCCCGCACCCCGGTGAGACGCTGCGCGAAGATGTGTTGCCAGCGCTGAACATCAGCGTAACGGAAATGGCTCGCCGTCTGGGGCTGGCGCGGGAAACCCTGTCACGGATTCTACACGGGCGGGCGCCGATTAGCCCCGACCTCGCCGTTCGCCTGGAACGGGCCGGCATCGGCCGGGCGCGTACCTGGCTGGCGGTACAAGGCGATTACGACTTGTGGCAGGCCGAACACCGCGCCCAGCCGGACATCGAGCGCTTCGCCAAGCTGGCGTAAGCGTGGTTTGAGAAAATTTCCCCAAGCCAAATGGATTATGGGTAGGGCGCCACAACGGCGCCCTTTGATTGTGTCGATCAACCGCTAACTCCGGACACCAGTAACGGCCGTCGAAGGCGAGAGGATAGGCACGGCCCCGTCAATGAGCTTCGAGCTCACGGTAAAATTCCGGCCTTTCCTGAATGGTCGTTAGCACTTTGGCAGCGAGTCCAGTCGGATTGCGACGCCGGCTTTCCCAGCTTTTGATCGTGTCCACGCTCGTTCCCATCGCTTTCGCGAACTCGGTCTGGGAAACATTGAGCTGGGCGCGTATGGCCTTGACATCAGCCACTTCATAACGCGTCACCCGTTTGGCGGGTTGCCGCCCCCGCTGAATCTCCACGGCCTCTTCCAGAGAGGTTTTCAGGTCATCAAACATGTTCATGCTAATGCGCTCCTTTAAGCTGACTCGTCAGCGCCTTCAGGGTAGATTTTTCCGCAGCGGTCAGGGTTTCTTTCTCGCCTTTTGCATAGGCAAGTATCAGATAGATCACCTCCTGCGTGGCAAGGAAGTAAATGACGCGCGCCCCGCCGCTTTTGCCCTTGGCGCCTGTCGCCATTCGGATCTTACGAAGACCACCGGTCCCCTGAATAAGGTCACCTTTATCAGGTTGAGCAATCAGTTCACTTTGCAGAGCTCTCAGCTCATCGTCTGTCGCAACTTCCCCAATCGCGCGGGTGAATATTGACGTTTCAATGAATTCGATGGCGTGACTCACGCATTGCTCTCCTATCGACATTGATATCATAGTAAGGTGTACTATGTACTCTAGTCAACTGCTCCACCGCGCTTGAATCGTTTATCGAAGCGGGGGGGGCCACGGCGAAGGCGAAACACCCGAGACACCGTGCAGGGGCTCCCCCAGGCGATCCCCCCGCGCTCCTGAGCGGGATAGAATACAATGATAAGCGCATAAGCAGCCGCACAGGCTGACAACGTCTTCGTGTTCTGAACGTAGTGCCCCTGGTGTTCTGAACGCATTGCCCCGTTGAGGAGAGACCGGTGGAACCTGCCCGCCTGGAAAAGCGTAACGTGGCCATTCTGGTCAGCAGTCAGATTCTGTTCATGGTGGCCTCGATCACGGTCATGACGCTGAGCGGGATGGTCGGCCTGCAGTTGAGCCCGACCTCCGGGCTCGCCACGCTGCCCATCGCCATCTCGATGCTGGGGACGGTGGTCTCGACCCTGCCGGCCTCGCTCTACATGAAGCGCGTGGGCAGGCGCCGCGGGTTCATCACCGGCACGATCCTGGGCGGCATCGCGGGTGGCTTGCTGAGTTTCGTGGCCATTGCCCAGCAGTCGTTCTGGCTGTTCTGCGCCGGCAACCTGCTGCTGGGGCTCTACCAGGGGTTCGCCATGTACTATCGCTTTGCCGCCCTGGACGTGGCGAGCCCTGCCTTTCGCAGCCGGGCGATTTCCTTCGTCATGGCGGGAGGCGTGGTGGCGGCGTTCCTCGGCCCATGGAACGTCAGCACCACGGTCGACTGGATCTCAGGCGTGCCGTCCGGCGGGCCCTACCTGGTGATCGCCATTCTCGCCCTGTTGGCCACCGGCCTGCTGACCCAGCTCAAGATGCCCGCCAGTGAGGAACCGCAACCCGGCGAGACGTCTCGCCCCATGCCGGTCATCGCCACTCAGGCGGGCTTCATGGTCGCCTTGCTGGCCGGCGCGGTAGGCTACGCCATCATGACACTGGTCATGACGGCCACGCCGCTGGCCATGCGCGCGCATGGCTTCGGGATGGAGCAGATTGCCTTCATCATGCAGTGGCATGTGCTGGGCATGTTCGCCCCCTCCTTCGTGACCGGCAGCCTCATCGCTCGCTTCGGAATACCACGCATGCTGCTGGCCGGCACGCTCTTGATGGCCGGCACGGCCTTGATCAGCAATCTTGGCGTCAGCCTGGCCCATTTCTGGGTGGCCTTGGTACTGCTGGGTATCGGCTGGAACTTCCTGTTCGTGGGCGGCAGCACACTGCTCTCGGCCGCCCATACGGATGCCGAACGCGGCAAGGTACAGGGCATCAATGATCTGGTCATCTTCTCCCTGGTCGCCATCGGCTCTTTGATGTCGGGCGCGTTGTCGTACCACCTTGGCTGGAAGGCGCTCAATCTGGCGATGCTGCCCCCCATTGTGCTGGTGGCCCTGGCCACGCTCTGGTATCGCTGGCACGCCGCCGCGAAGCCTTCCATCGACCTGGCGCCTCAATCCAAGAAGTGAGACGCCTCCAGTGCCAGGATCGGGGCACGGCGGTTTCGGGCAGGCATCAAAGACGTTTATCCGGGGTAAATGCCATGTCCCTGGCGCTCTCGACCATTGCCTTGAAGCCGGGGTGCTCCGGGTTGACGAGATAATTCGTTTCCCTGGGCACGACGACACTCGGAATGGCCAGCACGAGACTCGACTGACTTTCCAACCAACCGTCGCCGATCTCGGCGGTAGACGATGGCGCTGGCTCAACCATCCAATCGTCCGGTCGCCCATCCTCTGGAAGCCGCATGAGGTCATCGTCATGAAACGTCACCTCGAGCAGCGCATAGTCTTTCAACAGGCGGTAGTCGTTGAGATGCAGCATCACGTCGAGGATGGCCAGCGACTCCGTACTCGCGAGATATACGCAAGCGTTTCCTTTGCTGTTCCACCGCCCACCGTATAAACGGGCGCCTTCACCATCGAAGGCGCTCTCAAGCCACTTACGCTTGACGAGACGGTATCCTTGTATCGTGCTCATGCGAAAACGCCGTGCTCAAGCCGCCCGATAAGGTCCAGCACGGCTTCCGCCCCCGCGGTCGTCGCAATCATCTCGACGGGACGCTGGCCCCCTAGCCCACGCACCGGGTTGAGCAGCCAGGTGTTGGCCCGCTGACGGTCTCCCTCGAACAGGTCGACGGCATTTTTGTAGACTTCAGCAAAACGATACAGGCGGTCGCCTTCGTCGCGCTTGAAATAGCATATTACGTGATGCTTTCGGCATCGCTATTGCGCTATGCAGTAGGCTTCGAGCGCCAGGGCCGGGCCGCTGTGAAGAGCGGCTTCGGGCAATATTGTAGCCTGTGGCTCGCGGCCCGTGGCCCGTGGCTCGTGGCTCGTGGCAGCGTTATCCTGCCAGCTTTAGCCAGGGTGATACGGTGAATGGGGCGCATCGAATCTCTGGCCAACCCTCTCGATATGCTCGCGTAGCGCTTCATTATCGATATCGTGATAACGCACGATGTCGAACAAATAAGGCGTGTTGAGCTCGTCCAGGCGATCCATTAGTGCGGATACATCAGCCTCCGAAACATTACCATACAGTGCCAGGTCGATATCGGAGCCAGGGCGGAACGTGCCTTTGGCTCTTGACCCATAGATAACGGCCTTTTCGACGCCAGGGCATTCAGACAGCACCCGACGAATGGCCTCGACCGTATTATCTGGCAAGCCAAACGTCATCGTTGGCGCTCCATCATCTCTCGAAACTGCTTCAATGCCGGGTAGTAGCGTTCGACGATGTTCTTGAATTCAGTTTCCAGGATGCTGTGACGATATGCATGCACCGTATGGTTACGGGTTTCTATCATATCCATCCAGGCTTGACCGTCTTCCAGCAGGCCGATGTTGAAGGCATATCGGGCTGCGCTGCGTGACCCCGTCACGTTTTGAATGCCCTCATGCTCCAGGTAATCCTTCATCACCTTCCAGGCAAGCTCGTGAGTGAACTCGAAGCGCTGGATGACACCTTCCTTGATGATATCCAGAGTCGTGTCGCCATACGCTTCGACAGCTTGTTCCAGTTGAGCAAACGCCTTGATGTAATTGGCAAATCGCTGTTGCCAACGGATATCGTCCGCCATTGTCATCCCCTTGGGTCGTTTGTCGCAGCAGGTGACCGCTCATATTGTCGGGCTTCGAGCGCTCGAGCTTCGAGCTTCGAGCTTCGAGCTTCGAGCTTCGAGCTTCGAGCTTCGAGCAATATTGTAGCCCGTGGCTCGCATCATCCCGCCAGCTTCAGCGAGGGCACCGCGCTGACGTCTACTTCGCGCTCGGCATACCAGGCGTCATAGGCCGCCTGGAGACGTAGCCACAGGCCCGGACCGTTACCAAACAGCTTGCCGAGCCGTGCGGCTGCCCTACAACGCTTTGATCACGCCCCGTGGCTAATTACTCGACTGGTCCCAGGCGGCGTTCAACCTCTGACGCCAGCGTTTCGGCGCTGGTCGTCAAGGCGTCGACGAAACCACACCCCGCGTCGAGAGCGTCAGCCAGTACGGCGGGATCCTCGATGTATTCGTGAATCATCTGATTGCGTAATTTCCGATACACCACCCATTCATCGGATGAGGCAATCCAGCCGAAGCGTTCCGCTTTATCGAGGTTGTCGATGGCCAGCCCTGATGATTCGCCCAGATGCTCCAGCAACGACGGAATCAGTTTATCTCCCAGCAGGTCCTGCAACCGGGAAAAACGCGCCACAAAGGCATCCATGCGCTCGGCGATCAGGCTATCGGCGATCCAGCGTTGTACTTCAAGCCCCGTAAGTGGCTCTTTCGATTGAAACAGGCGCTCGGTCGTCTCTTGTAGATGTCGAGACTCCTTGCGTGCGACGCGGGCGAGAAATCTCAAGCGCGCAGGGACGGAGTCGGTCGTCATAGCGGGGCCCCCTGGGATTCGGCGATGTGGTGAATGGGGAGCGACTTGAGGCCGGGCGCTTGAAGCAGAACATCGACGTGGCGACCATCCAGCAAGCGGCTGATACGCGCAGCGAGACGCGCTGACGTCAATGCCGGGCGCTCGATGGGATGGGGGTGTTGTACCAGAAGGTCCAGATCACCGCCCCGGCGGGAATCATCGAGCCGTGAACCGAATACGAGCACGCGCGCTTCTGTGCCGAAGATTTCTTCGACACACCGTTTGATGCTTGCTTGTTGCGCTTGCGTCAGTCGCATAGGGCGTTCTCCTTCCTTCTCCTTGTACCTCATCAGTATAGCGGTGGCTTCGGGCGGCATTGTCGCTCGTAGCCCGCCGCTCGTGGCCCTCGTCAGGCGACGCTTTCGCGCAGGGCGTTTTCCCAACGCGGGTCGCGTTGGCCGCAGACGATGAAGAATGGGTTGAGCACGCTTTCCTGCTGATTGCAGCGCAGCGGTGCCAGGGTTGCGACATCCAGTACTTGGCCGCCGGCGGCGGTGACGACGGCTTGGGCGGCGGCGGTGTCCCACTCGCAGGTAGGGGCGAGACGCGGGTAGAGGTCGGCGTGGCCTTCGGCGACCAGGCACAGCTTCAACGAGCTGCCCATGGAGACGCATTCGTGGGCGGGCAGGCGCTGGCAGAAGGCGTCGAACGTTTCGGCGCCGTGGCGGCGGCTGCCGACGATCTTCCAGGGCTCGGCCTCGGGGTCGGGCAAGGCCCGGGCGTGGATCGGCATGTCCTCGTCGCTGCCATCGCGCTTGAAGGCGCCCTGCCCGTGCTGGCCCCACCAGGTCTGGCCCTGCTCGCCGGCGCGCTCGCCGAGCATGGGCGCGTGGACGATGCCGAAGACGGGCTCGCCGTGTTCCACCAGGGCCACGTTCAGGGTGAACTCGCCATTGCGGTTGATGAATTCCTTGGTGCCGTCCAGCGGGTCGATCAGCCAGTAGCGTTGCCAGTCGGCGCGGGTGGCGTAGGGAATCTCGGCGGATTCCTCGGAGAGGATCGGCACTCCGGGCGTGATCCGTTCGAGCAGCGATACCAGGGCGTGATGCGAGGCCATGTCCGCCTCGGTGAGCGGGCTGGCGTCGGCCTTTTCCTCGACGCTGAAATCGCGGCGGTAGATGGCCACGACCTCGCGGCCGGCGGCATGGACGCCGTCGAGCAGGTCACGGCGCTGGGAATCGGTAATGAAATCGGTCATCGGGCTTCCTGGTTCGTACAAAACTAAAAGAATCGAGCTGCTAAGGGAGTATCAGGCGCGCGACCAACTGGGGTGAAAGGCCAAGGCGAGAATAAAGGTGCGGTATTGTCGGGTATTGCGGCGCTTCAACGCATCGATGCCTGCAAATGCATCCTCCGCCAAGTCAACCAGCGCCGCGACATCATCTCGCGTGAACCGCCTCGCTAGATCGTAATCGGCTTCATGTCTCGCTTGTTGAAGATCGACAAAGGCTTCCGATACCGCCAGTAAGCCGCTATCCAATACAAGAGGCTGGCCCAATAGCGATGCCATGGGGGCAGGAGGATTACGACTCGCGATGCTTTTGCATACTTTTCGCATGTCCGCATGATTGAGGGAGCGCGCCACGGCTTCCCGTAATCCCCAATCAGCACTCCCTCTCACGATTTCACGGCTCGACAGGTCGATCAGGTGGTGGAACAGGGCGTAATACGCTGTAGAAACCGCACGACGTAGGCTAGCTTGCTTGGGACGCTTGGGTTCCTTGCGCTCGAGAATACGCGCCTGTTCGAGGAGGTCTTGTGAAAGTGACACCTACGACCTCCTATGCCTGGGCTTTGGGATTTTCTAAACGAATATAAGGAAAGACACCGGGCGCACGTTCAGAAAACGTCCGGTAGATGCTTTCCCTGATGTCTTTGACCTTGCTCTTGTTTTTTTGGCTCCCCATCGCACCTTCATCCACGACGAGCCAGACCCAGACCGCCTCTTCGCCGGAGCTATCGATGCCGGATTCAATGCGGATATCCTGCAGGAAGTCGGAACGCAGCTCGCGCTTGAGCTCTGCGCGCAAGGTTTCCTTATCAATCGGAGGAGATGCTTGCATGCCGATCACCTCTTGGTGTGAAGTATTCATTTGTAGCGAAACTCATTTCCTTGCAGTTTAAAGCAAGACGTCTGCCCAAGCAGCTTCTCACACCCCGCGTGACATACCATGGGTAGGGTGGCCAGTCGGCACGGTGACTGGACGGCTCAGCTAGAAGCCCACTTCTTACTGTGGGCGAATAGTCAACACTACCATGGTGTCAGCGGCGGGCACGGTAAACTTCTTCATCTCGCCGCGCCCCCACCGCCACGATCAGCACCTGGATGGCCTCTCCATCTACCTTGTACACGATTCGCGTATTGCCAGTACGAATTCGCCGGCAACCGGCCAGCGTCCCTCGCAGCGGCTTGCCGAGCTTGTCTGGCTCACCATCGCGGATTCGCGCTTCAATGACATCCAGAATACGTGTTGCAGCGGCCGAGCCCAGTCGCGTCAGGTCTTGCTGTACGTCTGGGTGGTAAATGACGCGCCAAGTCACGACTCACTCGACCGATCAAAGAGCGCACGCATGTCATCATGGTCGATGGCCTGATCGGCTTGATAGCTGGCTAGCCGGTCCCGAGCGACTGCTTCGATACGCAGGTCTTCGAGTTCATCGACGAGATCCTGGTAGGCCTGGACGTTCATCAGCACCGCTGCTGGCTGGTTGTCCTTGAAAATCACCAGCCGTTCAGTGTGTCTGGAAGAGATTTCCTTGAGCCGGTTGCTGAAGTTGCGTGCCATGGCGGTTGCAGAGACCGCCTCTTCGGGTCGTTCCAGTAGCGTCGCCATAACAGGCCTCCATGGATCGCATAATTGATCATATTATTGCGTGTATAATAATCATACACAGCCATGGCGGCAAGTGCCGTCAGCTCTCCGCTCACCCCCATGCCGTACTCTTTTCATGAATCGTCGAAAAATGCCTCACGCATGGATTGACAGGCTCTGTGCAGGCTGGATAAATGAGCGTTCCATTCCCAACCAAGAGTCTTCATGGTCCTCCTAGCGGCCTTCGCCATCCTGTCCATTGGCTTTTCTTTCTTGTGTTCCATTCTCGAGGCGGCGCTGCTGTCGTTGACCCCGAGCTATATTGCGCAGTTGAAAGATACTCGCCCCAAACTGCATGCCTCGCTTTCTCGCTTGAAGTCCAACATCGACCGTCCGCTGGCGGCGATCCTCACGCTCAATACCATCGCGCACACCGTGGGCGCGACTGGCGTGGGCGCGCAGGTGGCGGTGGTCTTCGGCGATTCCCACGTGGCGATTGCCTCGGCGGTGATGACGCTGGCGATCCTGGTCGTCTCGGAGATCATCCCCAAGACCATCGGCGCGAGCTACTGGCGGGCCCTCGCTCCGCTGCTGCCGCCGATCCTGCGGGTGATGATCTTCGTGCTGACGCCGTTCATCTGGCTTTCCGAGCTGATTACCAACCGCATCGGCAAGTCGGAGCACGATGTCGACATGCGTGGCGAGATCAAGGCGCTGGCGCGCATCGGCCTGGACGAGAAGGCGCTGGACAGCGACGAGACGCGAGCCATCGTCAATATCCTCAATCTGCACGAGATCCGGGTGAAGAGCGTGATGACGCCGCGCACGGTGTGCGTGTCGGTGACGCCGGACCTCAGCGTGGCGGAGTTCGATGCGCAGTACGGCAAGATGCAGTTCACGCGCTTTCCGGTCATGGATGGCGGCGAGCAGGCGATCGGCTACATCCACAAGGCGGATACCTATCACGCCGAGGATGATCAGACCATGAAGTCGCTGATGCACCCCATCGAGGCGCTGCACGAGACGGACAACGTCGAGCATGTGTTCACCGCGATGCTCAAGGATCACGGCCACATGCGCGTGGTCTACGACGAGCACGGCACCTGGGTGGGGCTGATCACGCTGGAAGACGTCATCGAGACGATTCTCGGCCAGGACATCGTCGACGAGACGGACAACGTCGAGAACCTGCGCAAGTACGCCAAGCAGCGCTGGGTGAAGCGCCTCAAGCGTGGCGACGACGCCGACGCCAGCTGACCCTTGCCCATTCGCTGACGCCCCCGGCGACGAGCCCCCAGAAAGGATCCAGCGCGACCGTCGCCACGGCGGTCGCGGCGATCACCGGCCAGCACGAGGGCTTGCTGTCGTAAAGTCGCTTGGTGACGGCCAGTTGCCAGGCGGCGACGAGCAGCAAGGCGCCCAGCCCGGCGACGGGAATCGCGGCAAGCATGGTCAGGCCCCATGATGTCGGCAGACACGCCACGCCCAGTAACCCTACCCCCAGCAACAACGGCGCCGTGCCGCTGCGCGCGCCGAAGCGGTAATGCGCCGCCAGCCCGCCCGCGCCGTGACACATGGGCAAGGCCCCCAGGGGGCTGAGCAGGAGATTGGCCAGGCCGGTGGTGATCGACAGCCGCGCGGGGGTGACATGCGCCGCGCGCTCACCGAAGTAGTCGCCGGCGACGAGCGCGGTGAGCACGATGGCGTTGGTGACGGTCAGCGAGAGTTGCGGCAGCACCAGCATCGACATGGCACGCTCGAAGGTCTCGATGCCGGGCCAGCCCGTGAGTGGGAACATGCCCTGCCCGGCCGCGACGAGATCCGGCCCTTGCCCCCATTGCGGAATGCCCAGCCCCACCGCGACCAGCAAGGCGAGCAGTACCGAGGGGCACCCCGGTATGCGCATCGCCACCAGCAGCACCGCCAGGGTCACCCCCGCCAGCCAGGCTTGCTCAGCCATCAGCGAGAGACTGGCCAGCGCCAGCATCACGCCCAGCCCCAGTTGCAACCCGGCCAGCACGGATTGCGGAATCAAACGGCGCAGGTGGCCTATCCATCCCGTCACTCCGAGCACCAGCATCACCAGGCCGATGATCATGCCGCCGATGGCCAGCTCCGAGGTCGACATGCCCACGGTGAGCAGCATCGCGGCGACGGCCTTCATGGGCTGCACGGGAATCGGCAGGCGATAGTAGAACGCGGTGACGAGATAGAACGCCGCGAAGCCGAACAGCACCGGCCCCGGCGACACGCCGCCCACCGTCAGCACGCCCAGCATCAGCGGCAGCAGGGTGCCGAGATCGCCCAGGGCGCCATTGAGCTCGCGGCCATTGAAGACGAAGGCGGCCCCTCGTGGGGAAACAGGATCGGTAGGCATGCCGGTCTCGCGCGGTATTCTTAGAACGTCAGTGGAGCAAAGCGCCCTCGCCCGGTCAACGCGCCTTTCGCCCAAGGCAGGCGTCGCTTCGTCTCGAGACGCTCCCGCCTCGCCTCATGGCGACCCACTTTCGCCGCATGGCAGCACCGTTCGACGCGGGTAAATGCCCCCAACACGCGAGACATAACCGTTTACCATGACAGATGTCACGTTAACGTCCATAACCTCGGTTATCCCGATGCCAACTATTACGTGAAAACGCTTTTCTCTCGGTAACCCTTACATATCGTCATCATTGTTTATTAACGGTGCTAATACGTTACGAATTTCTTGTTGGTCCACTTGCTGAAAGCGCTTAGCCTCTACTCACGATAGGGAGAAGGGGCCGGGTCGCAGGAGGCAGTCGACGATCGACCGGGGCGGATCGCCTCGCCAGGAGATGCGCATGGCTGAACAACGTGGACGTTCGGGCAACTTCGCCACAGACCGCAAGCGGGCCGCCGAGGCGGGCCAAAAGGGTGGCGAACGAAGCAGCAGCAACTTCAAGCATGACCCCGAGAGGGCTGCCAACGCAGGACGCAAAGGCGGTCGGGAAAGTCCGGGGAACTTCAAGAACGACCCTGCCCGCGCGGTTCAGGCCGGTCGGAAAGGTGGCCGCAATCGCCATGGTCACCCTCCGTGAGGAGGATATCGGTTCCGTGAGGGATGTCTCGACGTAAGGCGCCCGCCAGGACGCGGTTGACGGTCAAGGAGGACCGGCGCCACCTAATTCCGCAAGTCGAGCGGTTTTTTGCTACGCTTTATCTGAAAAATGCCTGCGCTCGCCCATACGGCGTTAAAAATCGACTGGAACGCCAGCCCGGTCAAAATGCTCATTTACCCCGCGTAAACTGGAGCGCCAGCCCGGTCCGTTTTTCGTCGATTTTTGCCTTGTCTGGCCATCGCTCGTCAATTTTTCAGACAGAGCTTAGACTCTTCATCGAAGAACGCTGCCGGGCATCGTGCCCTGTGGCGTTTTTCTTTTTATTCATCGTGTTTCATTCATCACTCAAAAGGAAAGCAAGGAATGCTCGAGTGGCTAAACAATAACAGTGGCGCGTTAAGTGCCATCGCCAGTTTTTGCACGCTAGGCGTATGGCTATTCTATGCGCAGTTGTTGTATCTCGGCTTTGCGCGTCAGCGGCGGCCGCGCATTCTCATCAACCGGGGGCGCAGCAAGTCGCCGGACGGCATGTGCCTGGTGAGCAACATGAGTTCGGAGGCGATCTTCGTGTCGCACGTGGTGGGGGTGCTGCATACGTCCCAGGGGGAATACGCCTGTGACCTGACCGACTACACACGCACCGACGACAGCGGCGAAGGGCAACAGGAAGAGCATGCCACGCGTCAGGGCCCTCTGGATTCGGGCGGTTACCACCAGATCTGCTCGTTCCGGGAGATCATCGATCACATCGCCGAGGGCCACGAGCTGGATATCGACCGGAAGACACTGACGCTGGAAGGTGAAACGCTGAGGATGCTCGAGATCCGGTTGATCGCCATCTACGGCAGCGAGAACCGTCCGCTGGGCGCCTACCGGTGTTTCATGCTGGAGAAGCAGGACCTCGATCCGCACATCAAGAACCAGGACTGCCACATCGTGCCGACCTCGTTCGACACGCACCGCTTGTCGCGGCGCTGGCATCAGAAGCGGATTCGCCAGTGGCTGGAGTCGCTGCCCAACAACTGAGGCCGTTCGAGCGAGACCGGCGTTCGCACTCACGGAGCGGGGCGAGCCCAGCGTACCGGGGGCCTGCTCCGCGGCATGGCGGTGGATGCCGCCCTGCCGGCGATACCAGGGCCTTGCGACGCCACGACGGATCTCGATGCCGCGACCGGCCCTGCCAGCGACGCGATCGATCTGCATGTCGACACGACTCATCGATACGACTCATCGGTACGACTCATTGACACCACAAACGAAACAGGGCCCGCCGAAGCGGGCCCTGTTTCTTGGTGCTAGCCATCGTTGCCGAATGGCGCCGAGGCTAGCGCCCCTTAATACCGGCTGAGAACAGCGCGCTATTTAGGCAGGCTTGATGTTGGAAGCCTGGAGGCCTTTTTTGCCCTGAGTCACGTCAAAAGAGACCTTTTGACCGTCTTGCAGGGACTTGAAGCCTTCAGCCTGGATCTCAGAGAAGTGAGCGAAGAGATCGTCGCCACCGTCTTCCGGAGAAATGAAGCCAAAACCTTTAGCGTCGTTGAACCACTTAACTGTGCCAGTAGCCATGTTTCGATATCCTTTACGCATTGCGCTTTCAATTGCCGGGTGTTACCCGATTACAGTGGGTAAGACAAATAAGCTATACACCAGACCATCGAGGGTATCGACTACTACTGACCGTATGCCACTTGCTAACCTACTGAGCACAGCTTGCGCCTTTACCGAGGCCCTGTCAACGTTCTTTCGACAACATCTTTCGAGACGGCTCCTTCACCTCGCCACAGCCCCTGTCATTGGGCCTGACGCAGCTCGACGATGGTGCGCAGCAGCGTGGCAACGTTGCGGCTGGAGAGCTGATATTCCTGCATCAGGTCGTGCAGGCGTTCCTCGAACGAGGGGGTCGAGGGCGATGCATCCTGCGAATCAGCATCCCCGCCGCCGAGGTCGCGCAGGGCGGATGCGAGCGCATCGTCGAGTTCACGGAACATGCGAAGCTTTTCACGTTCGTTCATGGAACGTGAGGATGACTGACGATTGTTTTTCATAAACATGTTGGAATCATCATTGACGTTCTAAAAAAGCGAGCCACCTCCCTGGACACTTTTCAGGCCAGGCGAGGCCTGGACAACGCACGAAACTGACGGTGATCGAAGAAGGTGCGCCGTGGCCGGCGCAGGCGCCGTGGCTCGGCCCGGGTGTATAGATGGTGGCTAATGCCTAAAGTTCAATACCGCCTCTCGTGCCATGCCGGGCTCGGCCGTCAGCGCGAGGAGGAAGAGGCCGTGGTGGCGACACGCTTGCCCGCCAGCCGGGTGAGAAAGTCATCCACCGGGCACGGCCGGCCCAGCAGATAGCCTTGCCCGATGGGGCAGCCCAATCCGCGCAGAATGTCCAATTGCTCCTGGTTCTCGATGCCCTCGGCCACCACGGTGAGCCCGAGCCCCCGGGCAAGGTCGGTGATGCCCTTGACCAGCAGCTGGCTGCGTTCGTCGTCGGCGATGGAATCGACATAGACCTTGTCGAGCTTGACCTTGGTGAACGGCAGTTCCTTCAAGAAGCGCAGCGAGGTATAGCCGGCGCCGAAGTCATCCAGCACCAGCCCGAAGCCGTGCAGGCGCAGGGTACGCATGACCTGACGCACCTGCCCCAGGTCCTGGGTGGCGACGTGCTCGGTCACTTCGAGCTCGATGCTCTGCGGCGCAATGCCGTATTCCTTGCAGCGTGCCAGCAGCCAGTCGGTGAAGCGCATGTCGTCGAAATGGCGGATCGAGAGATTGATCGCCCACACCAGGGAGCGCCCGTTGGCCATGCCCTCCTTCGGCCACATGACATTGTGCGACAGCCACTCGAGCATGGCGCCGAAGACTTTCTCGTCGAGCGGCACGATCTGGTGGCTGGCCTCCGCCACGGGGATGAACTCGCCCGGTGAAATGGTGCCCAGGGCCGGGTGATGCCAGCGTATCAAGGCTTCGGCGCCGACCAGTTCACGCTTGGCAAGCCGGTATTGCGGCTGCAGGTACAGCTCGAAGAACGGCGCTTCCTCCTCCAGGGCATCGGCCAGGGTCTCGGCCAGAATGCGCCGCCGCTCGGCGGTCTTGAGCATGTCGAGCTGGAAGAATTGCGGCTCCGTGCCGGCGCTGGCCAGGACCTGGTCGGCGGCGTCCTGCGCGGCCTGCAACAGCGCCGTGGGCGTCTTGCCATGTTCGGGGGAAATCGCCACGCCGATGCGCGGTTCCAGCCGGTGCGGCACGCCGAGGACTTCGATAGGGATGTCGAACTCATCCTGATAGCGCTGCGCGGTGGTCATGGGGTCTTGCGCGCCCGAGGCCATGACCACGAACACGTCATCGGAGAGCCGCGCGGGATAGCACACGCCACCGCAGGCGCCGCGCAGGCGTTCCGCCACGCACTGTGCCGCCACGTTGGCGTATTCGACCCCGAACTGGGCCCGCAGGTGACGCAGGGAATCGAACGCCAGGTAATACAGCGAGACGGCGTAGGCGTCTTCCATGAAACTCTGCAGGCGGCGCTCGAGCAGGAAGCGCCCCGGCAGATCGGTCACCTGGTCGTTGCGCATGGCGAGCCGACGACGCTGTCGACGCAACTCGCGGCGCCTTGCCAGCCAGCCGAGGAGCCCCCCGATGAGCAGCGCGCCCGCCGCCAGGCCGAAGGCAAGCCACGTCCAGTGGCGCTGGGCGATGACCGACTCGGGCACTTCCAGCCAGCTCACGTCGTCCCGGGCGTCGCCGCGAATCCAGTCCCGAGCGCTGTAGAGCACGCTGGGCGGTATCGAGGCAAACAGGCCCTCCCCCAGGTTCACGGGGGTCGCGGAGGAGAACAGCTGGCTTTCCAGCGCGCCGGCCATGGCATCGGGCTCGGGGAAGATGCCGCCCAGACAGCCATGGCGCAACCATTCGCGCTGATAGCACCAGAACTGCCAGCCATCGGCGGCCAGGGCCTGCACACGTCGCAGGTTATCGCGGGTGACCGGCGCCGAAAGAAACGCCTGACGCGGCTGGCCTTGCTGCTGGCGGCGTGCCGCGAATTGCGCCACCGCAGCCTGGTCGGGCCCGGCAAGAGAGAGCCAGGTGTCGCTGAGCGAGGAGGTGTCGAATGCGGTATGGGTCGCGCCCTCGCCCGAGCCCCCGCCCGAAACGGTCTCGCCCTGGCGGCGGACGCTGGCCACGATGGTATCGCGCCGGGCGTCATCCACGTACCACAGGGCCAGCGGCCCGGCTTCGGCGCGGCGGGCGCCGAGCGCCCAATGCAGGCTGCGTTCGGCGTAGGTATCCAGCGCGACGTGCGGTATGCGGTTGTCCTTCAGCCATTCGCGCAGTGCCGTGTCGCGAACGCCGTATGCCACCGCATGCGCGTTTTTCATCGGCGGTTCGAGCCCGCGGTAGGCGCGCACGGCGGCATCGTGCATGAGCACGACATATTCGTCGCTGGCCTCGCTGCCCACCGGTTGGCGGTGTGCCATGGTCTCGCGCCAACGGTGCAGCATGGTCGATGTCGGGAAGCGGTCGTCGCCCAATATCTCGAGGGTGACATTGGCCTCCCCCACGCGGCTCGCCAGCCGCTCGCGCAGATCGGCCAACAACGGCGCATCGCTTTGCAGGGCCAGCTGGCTCGGCACCACGATCATGGCATTGGCCGGCGGCTCGGCGGCCTGGCCGGGCACCGCCTGCCAGTACGTCACGAGCATGAGGCAGGCAGCCATCACCATCCGCGCGAGGCCCCGGAGCTCAATCGTCATTGCCAGTCGCCACCGCCCCTTCGTCGCCATGCTCTTGGCTTCTCCCCGTCTCATGCGCAATCTTCCTTTCCCGTTCGTCACCGGCGCACGATGTCGGCGGCGCTTTCGTTATTGTGTCTCTCAGTCTCTGGCATGATATTTCTACCATCTTAGTCGAGAAAATCGCACCCGACGGGCAGGCTCAATCGAGGAACACGCTGGCATGGGTGGTGAGGACCTCGGGCGTGCCGGGAATCCGCAAGCCCAGCAGATATTCGCAGCCCTTTGACGCCTTGCAACCCGCTTAGCGAGCCGCACAACGAACAGGTGTGGTTGATGCATGCCTCACGACCCTTCAGAAAGATGATGTCTGCGTGATCGCAATAGGATCCCAGCATCGCCTTTAGTTGCTTCCTGCCAGCATCTAGTACCGACTTGCCAGTGCGGGTCTTCGCGAGCTTGGTGGACGAGGCATCGCCTACTACGATTTCCCAGTGTTGATCGGCCAGCCGGCGGGAGAATTTATGCAAGGCGTACCTGCGGCGATTCTTGACCTGGCGTGGAGGGACTTCACTCGGCGCTTGCTGCGAGCCCTCTGGGTGGCAGCTTGTTTTCGAGATCGCGGTAGAAACGGCCGTTCTCCAGCTTCACGCCGTCGCTACGGGCCGCCACGTCCTTCAGGCCCAGGTCGACGCCGCCCTGGTCGATAGATAACCGAGCCTGCATTTCGACCACCATATTGAAGTACCAGCGGCCTCAGATCTCCTCGTTGAAGCTGCCAGAACGAAACTTATACTGGCGAAGGTCAAAGCTGTTCCTGGCCTTGAAGTGCTGGCCGTTGCCGTTGAAGAAAGGGGAGCGAGTCAACGCTGTTCAGGACGGGTCAGCGGCAACAAAAAAGGCTGATGCCCGAAAGCATCAGCCTTGTCATATAGGCGCGTATGGCCATGACCCGCCCGTCGCGATACATGCGACAGGCTATCGAGGCATCACTCCTCGACGCGCACCAGCCAGGACTCGACGGTGTCATTGCCGTACTCGTCTTTCCAGGCCTTGAGCGTTTTCTGGTTACCGCCGCGAGTTTCCACGACTTCACCGGTATTGGGGTTCTTGTAAATCTTCAGCTTGCGCTTGCGACGACCAGCGGTATTGGTCTGCGTCGCCGGCTTGGAGCGCGATTCCGGCTGCGGATCGAGCATTTCGATCACGGCGGCGGGAGACTTGTCGTACTCTTTCATCAAGGCTTCGAGCTTTTCCTTGAACTCCAGCTCGGAGGTAAGGCGCTGGTCCTTTTCAAGCTGCTGCAGCTCTTCGCTAAGTTGCTTGAGCAGCTGCTCCTTTTTCATGTACTCGCTCAACAGAGACATTCTATACCTCAAGACGGTTGATTGGGATGCAAGTGCATTATCGCTACTTATTCGCCCATTGCCAAGTCCTGCTTCTATCTTTTATATCATACCCGTTTATTCCGTTGTAGTGTCCTGGCTCTCATGCGCTTCGAGACTTTTCCATGAAGTGCGACTATCTTCCCACTCCCTCGCTATACTTCGCCTCCCCAATACGGGTTACCCCCCTTCCCAATACGGGGCGAGCCAGATTAAAAAAGACGGGAATATGTCGGGATTCATCAACTAACGGGGGCGAAATCGTGCGCACCTGCTCCATGGAGCAGGTGCTTGTTCGTTCGAGCGGCCCTTTAAACAAGATGATTGCGGCCGTGTTGCCATGCTTTGCGCTCTGAGCGCTACTCTTTCTGAGCGCCACACTTTCTGAGCGCTACGCGCTTCGAACGTTACGCTCGCCGAGTGCTATTATCGCAACTCGCAAGAATCATCGACAGCGTTCGGGATCATGCGTTCACAGTCGGCGTTCAAAGCTACCGTTGCCGATCACCGCTCATAACCACCGATCTATAACCACATGGCCGCCAGCCAACCGAAGGCGATCAGCGGGATGTTGTAGTGCAGGAACGTGGGGACGACCGAGTCCCAGATATGATCGTGCTGGCGGTCGACGTTGAGCCCCGAGGTCGGCCCCAGCGTGGAGTCGGAAGCGGGCGAGCCGGCGTCTCCCAGCGCGGCCGCGGTACCGACCAGGGCGACGGTCGCCATGGGCGAGAACCCGAACTGCATGGCCAGCGGAACGTAAATCGCGGCGATGATGGGGATCGTCGAGAACGACGAGCCGATGCCCAGGGTGATGAACAGACCCACCAGCAGCATGATGATCGCGGCAAGCCCCTGGTTGTCGCCGATCATGGCGAAGGCATTCTCGACCAGCGTGTCGATCTCGCCGGTGGCCTGCATCACCGAGGCGAAGCCTGCCGCCGAGATCATGATGAAGCCGATCAACGCCATCATGCGCATCCCGCTGGTGAACAGATCGTCGGCCTCGCGCCATTTGAAGATCCCGCCCAGCGATAGCAAGGCAAAGCCGACCAGCCCGCCCACGATCATCGACCCGCTGTAGAGCTGGATCGAGAGCGCGGCGACGATGGCGACGACGGCCATGACCAGGCCACGGGTGTGCAGACTGACGTGCTCGTCGTGATGCGGCACGTTGCTGGTGACGACGTCACGCGCTTCATAATCGCGCGGCTTGCGGTAGGACACGAACACCGCGGCCAGCAATCCCAAGGCCATGCCGGCCACCGGGATCCCCATCGCCAGCGGGACCATGCCGCGGGTCACCTCGAGCCCGACGGCCTCGCCCGCCGAATTGATGTTGGCCAGCAGGATGTCGTTGAGGAAGATCGCCCCGAACCCGACCGGCAACAGCATGTAGGGTGCCGTCAGGCCGAACGTCAGGGCACAGGCGACGGCGCGACGGTCCAGTCGCAGCGAGTTCATGATCTTGAGCAGTGGCGGGATGAGGATGGGAATGAAGGCGATGTGCACGGGAATCAGGTTCTGGGAGGAGATCGCCACCAGCAGCACGGCCCCGAGCATGATGTATTTCACCGCCGCCCGGCGTTTCTGAGACGCTTCCTGCCCAAGCAGGCGAATCAGGCGCTGGGCCAGCAGATCGGGCAGGCCGGAGCGCGAAATGGCCACCGCGAAGGCCCCCAGGGTGGCATACGCCAATGCCACCTTGGCACCGCCGCCCACACCGTCGTTGAACGCCGCGAGCGTGTCCTCGAGTCCCAGGCCGCCAACCAGGCCCCCCACCAATGCGCCCACGATGAGCGCGAATACGACTGATACGCGCGCCAGCGCCAGTCCCACCATGACCAGAACGGCCAGAATCACCGCATTCATTGCGTTTCCCGTTGTCTTGATTCCGCTGCGTTTGTTGAAGCACCGACGCCGAAGGCGCCAATCGGCTCACGAAAAGTTCGGGATAGTACCAGAAGTCGACACCGAAACGTCACGGCCTTGCCATCGTCGTGTCATGCGGCGGCGGTAGAAAGGAGGTGCGATACTTGTATCGCTAGACAAGGGACACTGTCGTTAAGCGCGTTAGGGACGCATGTTGGGCAGGATGCCCGCAGGAACCGGCCGAGCCGGTGCGTCGGGAAGACGCCAAGGGAGCGCTGATGATTACGCCACGACACGGAGGCTCCGGGTCGTGGCGATTTTATTGCCAGGCACTGTCTGAAACCGTCTGAAAGCGTGGTCTGCCTTCGCGCCGACATCGCTCGCCGATTTTTCAGACAGAGCTTAGCTCGCGGGGCCACAAACCCTTCAATAATAGTGTTGCGCTTGGAGCTTGAGACCGCCATGTCTATAATACCAATGCAGGGAAAACATACCGTGTCGCTCAAACGGCGCTGTGCGGTACAGGTATTGATGGCCGCCGTCGTCACCGTTGGCGTGGGCTGCTGGATCGGCACCATGCGCTGGCCCTGGTACCTTGAGGCTGGCGCGCTCCTGGCACCGCTGTGCCTGCAGGTTTCTCTGGCGCTGATGGGACTGGAACGCCACCTGCTGCGCCCCATGCGCAGTTTGTCCGAGCATGCCCGACGCCTGCATGAGGGCGATAATTCCCACTTCATGATGACCACCTATCTTACCGAACGCCAGGATGAAGTCGGTGAGTTGGCGCGTCAGTTCCAGCACCTGGTGGAAGATCTCAAGAATCACAACGCGCAATTGCTGGAACAATCGCTGATCGACCCGCTCACCGGGCTGGGCAATCGTCGCATGCTGGAATATCGCCTGGATGTCGCGCTGCCCCTGACACGACGTCTCGATTGCACCGTGTCGGTGATGATGATGGATGTCGACCATTTCAAACTCTACAACGACCATTACGGCCATCCGGCCGGCGATCAGTGCCTGGTCCAGATCGCCGGGGTGTTACGCGACACCTTTCGACGCGAGACCGATATCGCCGTACGCCTGGGTGGCGAGGAATTCCTGGTCCTGCTCATCGACACCCCCAGCGACGAGGCCCTGCGGCTCGCCGACGCCATGCGCGGCATGATCCAGGCGATGGGGATTCCTCACGAGCGCTCCCCCAGCGCCGAGGTCGTGACCGTCAGCGTGGGGGTGGTCACCAGCCCGCCCGGGGTCAGCGCGGATATCGACAGAATGGTCGCCTGCGCCGATGAGGCGCTGTATGCCTGCAAGGCCTCGGGTCGCAATACCACGCTGGCGCGGACGCTCAAGGTCCAGGAGGCGTCGCTCGTCGCCTGCGATTAGGCCTTTTGCGAAGGCGGTCCGCTTCCTCGCCGACGTTTCAGACGCGGCCTGGGCCCTTCTGCGCAGCGTTCTTTCGCCTCATCCGCCGTTTCCCCGCTGCATCCGATTCCCTTGCACGTCGTCGCCGTTACGTATCGGTACATCGGCGTGTTGGCACGATGCCCAAAAAACTGTATATAATTACAGTATCAGATAGAGGGCATCGCATGGCTTCCCCTTGCCGCCCTCTTATCGTTTTATTTATCTATTATTTTTAAAAATCGTACTTTTCCTCTATATTTGGCTCATATCGTAATAGAAGGCGATCAGTTGCCATGACGGATAGGCTGCTTGGCGTGTTGACCGGCGATGTCGTCGGCTCGCGCCGCATCACCGACCGACAACGGCTCGACGAGGCGCTGGATACCACCCTGGCGTTGCTGGAACGGCAGTTCGGCGCCCATGTGGATCGCTACCGTGGTGACGGCTTTCAGGTGGCGCTGCGCGCCCCCGGCGAGGCCATGACGGCGGCCGTTCTGGCGCGCGCCGCATTGCTGCGTTATTCGCCCTCGCGGCGCGACGTCTGGGATGCGCGCATTGCCGTGGGCATCGGGTACGGTCATCTGCCCGAAGCGCCACATATCGCCTCGGCGGACGGCGATGCCTTCGTGCGCTCGGGACAGGCCCTGGACCGCTTGAGCGAAAGCGACGAACGGCTCGCCCTGGTACTGCCGCAGCCCGACGACGACCTGGCCCTGCTGACCCGGTTCGCCGATGTCATCCTCCAGGGGTGGACGCACAACGCCGCCGAGGTCGTGTACTGGCAATTGCGGCATCCCGAGACCCAGCAGGCCCTGGCGACGCGCCTGGGCCGGGCCCAGTCGACCATTCACCAACGCTTGAGCGCCGCACGCTGGCCACTGATACAGGACTATCTGGCGCATGTCGGCGAGCGGCTCAACGCTCTCATGGAGACCATGCGATGACCGGCGCTCCCTTCACCGGGCTGTTGTTGTTGCTGCTTGCCCACCTGGCGGGCGACTTTCTCCTGCAAAGCGCGGCCTGGGTACACGACAAGCAGGTGCGCGGCCACCGCTCGACGGCGCTTTATCTGCATGCCGGCATTCACGGCGGGCTGGCCTGTCTGGCGCTCCTCGTCGGGGGACAGCCCGTCGGCACGGCCATCCTGGGTGCGGCCTTCATCACCGTGACGCATTTCGGCATCGATGTGCTCAAGAGCCAGGCACCCAGCGAGCGGATCGGGTATTTCATTGCCGACCAGGCACTGCATGTCGGGGTACTGGTCCTGACCTGGCTGTGGCTGACCGGCGACGCGGCATGGCTGGCGCTCGCCACTGGCTGGCTGCTGCGCCCCGAAGTCCTGCTGGTGGCGCTGGCCTATGGCATCGTCATGCGTCCCTTCTCGATCCTCATCGCCATGATCATGCGACGCTGGAGCCACGGCGTGGACAACAGCGGCACCCTGGCCGACGCCGGCGCGCGCATCGGCATGCTCGAGCGCTTTCTGGTGCTGACCTTCGTGCTCGCCGACCAGCTGGTGCCCATCGGCTTTCTGCTCGCCGCCAAGTCCGTGCTGCGTTTCGGCGATCTGCGCGAGGATCGGAGTTATTGTCAATTCTGGTGGATGGCGGTCAGGCCGCATTCCTGTCTGACTGATCGGTTACCTGCTCCCCGTCCTGGAACTTGACGTTGCTGACGACCAGCTCCAGTTTCTGGGAGTGTTTGATGCGCCTCCAGCGCTTCTGAGCGCTCTGGAGCAGCTTGAAGACCATCGCCAGGGTCGTCGCCCGGGAGCCGCAGTTTCGGCTGCGCTTGGTCCTCAGCCGGACCGTGGCGAAGGTCGACTCGATCGGGTTGGTGGTGCGGATATGCACCCAGTGCTCTGCCGGGTAGTCGTAAAACGCCAGCAGCTCGTCCCGATCCTTGGCCAGGCACGCCATCGCCTTGGGGTACTTGGCCTCGAAGCGTTGCACCGTGCGATCAAAGGCCTTGTGTGCCTCGTCGCGGGTCTCGGCCATCCAGATGTCATGAAGGTCAGCCTTGACCTTCGGCTGAACAGATTTCGGCAGCTTGTTCAGTACATTAGCAGTCTTGTGGACCCAGCAGCGTTGATGGTCGGTCGCCGGGTAAATCTTGCTCAGAGCCGCCCAGAACCCCATGGCACCGTCGCCTACCGCCAGTTTCGGGGGCGTAGTCAGGCCTCGTGCTCGTAGGCTCGTCAGCACGGTCTCCCAGCTGGCCGCCGACTCGCGGAAGCCGTCTTCGACGGCCACCAGCTCTTTGCGGCCCTGCTCGGTTACGCCGATGATCACCAGCAGGCACAGGCGGTCATCTAGGCGCACATTGCTGTAGATTCCATCAGCCCACCAGTAGACGTAGCGCCGGTCTGCCAGGTCCCGCTGCCGCCACTCGGTATGCTCGTCCTCCCACTGTTTCTTGAGCCGTGACACCGTGTTGGCCGACAGCCCCTTGGCCTGGTCGCCCAGCAGCGCCGCCAAGGCCTCCTGGTAGTCGCCGGTGGAGATCCCCTTCAGATAGAGCCAAGGGATCAGTTCCTCGATGCTGCGAGCCCGCTTCAAGTAGGGCGGCAGCAAGCTGCTGTTGAAGCGGGCGCCACCGCTGCTGCGGTCACGCACCTTGGGTACCTGCACGCTGACATCCCCGATCCCGGTCTGGACCGTGCGCTCAGGCAGGTAGCCGTTGCGGACCACGGCCTGGCGGCCATCGTCGAGCCGATGATCCGCATACTGCGACAGGAAGGTGGCCAACTCAGCCTCGACGGCCTTGGCGATCAGGTCACGGGCGCCTTGGCGCAGCAGCTCGTGCAGCGGGTCAGTGACTTGGGGTTCTGGTTGTGAAAGAGCCCGGAGGGTAGAATCGGTCATGGCGTATCCACTCCTGTTGATTGAGATCTTGGTCGTGATCAATCAACAGGATACGCCACCCTTCCTACCTCCTCCCGTACACCAGAAGTCACCATAGCTCCGAGGATCGCGATCGCAAGCTCACCGAGTACGTGCTGCTGGGCACCATGCTGAGCTTCTCGTTGACCATCACGCTGGGCATACTGGTCGCACAGTGGCGTCACGCGATGTGAGGGGCCGATGAGAAAGCGGGACGAGGACGGCGAGTGGGGACGAGAGAGAACGTGAGAGCGGCAAGGCAAGCGACGCAGCGAGACCGGCCACGCCGCCCGAACCTGGGCCTGGCGCGCAAGGGCTGGCTGTGGGCGATGCCCTGCCTGCTGGCGCTGACGGCCTGCGCCGCGCCCACGCTGGAATCCCGCGATGGCTATCAGGTCGATCGCCGCTACACCGCGCCCGGACAGAGCAGCCGGGTGCGTCATCTGGTGCTGCATTACACGGACAGCGACGCCCGGCGCTCGCTGTCGACCTTGACCGGCCCCCACGTCAGTGCGCATTACGTGCTCACCCGGGAGGCGCCGAAGGTCTATCAACTGGTCGACGAGTCGCGGCGCGCCTGGCATGCCGGGGCCAGTGCCTGGCACTCCCGCACCAATCTCAACGACACCTCCATCGGCATCGAGGTCGTCAATCGCGGCCCCTACCAGACACCGGCGGGACGCGCCTGGACGCCCTACCCTTCAGCGCAGATCGACACCCTCATCGCGCTGGCTCGGGATATCGTCGCGCGCCACGCCATCGACCCCGTGGATGTGGTGGGCCACGCCGACATCGCACCGCGGCGCAAGATCGACCCCGGCCCACGCTTCCCCTGGTATCGCCTGTATCGAGCCGGCATCGGCGCCTGGCCGGAGACAGAGCGGGTCATGGCCTATCAGCGGCGCTTCATGGCCTCGCCACCCACGCTCACCCAATGGCAGCGTGCGCTGGCGGCATACGGTTATCCCGTGGCGGTCACCGGCCGCTTCGACGCGCTCACCCATGACACCTTGCGCGCGTTTCAGATGCACTTTCGCCCCACGCGCCATGACGGCTATCCGGATGCGCACAGCGCGGCCATTCTCTGGGCATTGCTGGAGAAATATCGGCCCGAGGCTTTGAGTGATCTCCGCTCTCCATCCAACATCAATGGATAGCAGCGGCAAGATGCAAGCGAGGGTCATTCGTCAGGGATGACGAATGTAGCGCCCAGGGAAGGGTTTATAGCGCCCTCGCGGCAGCTTGCCGCTGATCATCGTGGCAACCCATAGCGCTTCACCGTGACTAGGCAATGTCTGAAAAGTACTGCGCTTGCCCATACGGCGTTAAAAATCGGCTCAAGATGCTCATTTACACCCCGTAAACTCCGCTCTTTCGCCAATTTTTGCCTTGTCTGGCCTTCGCTCGTCGACTTTTCAGACAAAGCCTAGATGTATGGTCCCGGGAAGTAGTGGACAGGGTCCTCATGAAATCTCTCGGGGTCATCCTGCCAGCGGTCGAGAATGAACCCAACGGGTGTTTTTCCCTTGAGCGCTCGAAGCGGGCGAGCACTGTTATACGCCCAGAGATAGTCCTTTAGATGATCACTCAGCTCGCCCAAGGTGGCGTAATGAAAGCTGCGGATGGTCGCTTCCTTGATGGTGCGATTCATCCGTTCCACCTGCCCGTTGGTCCATGGATGGAAGGGGCGTGTCAGGCGATGCTCGATGCCATGCCGATGGCAAACCACATCAAACCGATGCGGCTTGTAGGATTCCGTCCTCGGGCGCTTAGCAAACTGCGAGCCATTATCTGTCAGCACGGTGTGCACCCGATACGGCAGCTGTTGCAGCGTGTCTTCAAGGAACTCAACCGCCTGCTCCCGCTGTGCCTGGCGATAGAGCCGGGCATGCACAAACTTGGAGGTGCGATCGACGGCCACGAACAGATACGCCTTGCCCTCTCCGGTGCGGACCTCGCAGATGTCCATATGCAGGTAGCCGATCGGGTAGTGCTTGAATGACGGCTTGTTCGTCGCCTCATCGGTCTGGCGAGGTAGCTGGCTGATGCCGTGGCGCACATACAGCCGATGCAGGCTCGACCGCGTCAGATGAGGGATAAAGCGCTGGAGCGCAAAGAGGCAGTCATCCAGGGCGAGCCAAGTGGTGCGCCGAAAGGTGATCGCCGCGGCCTCCTCAAGGTCCGACAAGGAGGTAGAGCTTGGCTGCTTGGGGCCCATGCGCTCATCCTCCACGGAACTGCGACGCCGCCACTTACGCACTGTTTTGGGATTGAGGTGGTAGCGGCGGCTCAGCTCCGCGACCGAAGCTGACGATCGCTGTATGTCTTTTCGGATGGCGTGCGTGGTCTTGGCGCGTTGGTGAAGTACTTGAGCCATGGATCCTCCTCGGACAATGGTTCGTACCATGGATCATTACACTCCGGGACTAAACACCTAGAGCTGCGGGTAATGAATCACGTCGTGAAAGCGCGCCGCTCGCTCGCCGACATTGCGATAGCCATGCTCGCGGTCGGCGGCGAAGCGGCGCGCCTCGCCAGGTCGGAGGGCTTCCCAGCGACCGTCGAGCGCCAGTTCCAGGGTGCCGTCGAGCATCACCACGTGCTCGACGACGCCCGGTTCGTGCGGTGACGACTCGCTGCAGGCCCCCGGCGCCAGTTCGATCAGGAACATCTCGAAGCGCAGGCGTGGGTCGAAGGCGAAAAGCGGCGTGACCGTCATGCCGGCGGCGGCATCTTCCAGCACCGCGGGCGCGGCCTCGCCATTGGGAACGATGCCCTGGACCGAGGCCTGTTCGAAGAACAGCGAGAACGACACGCGGAAACCGCCGGCGATTTTCCACAGCGTGGCCACCGTGGGGCTCGATTCGCCGCGCTCGATCTGCCCCAGCATGGCCTTGCTGACCCCGGTCGCGCGCGCGGCACGATCGAGACTCCAGCCTTGCGCGCCGCGCAGCGTCTTGAGCGTCGCGGCGATATGAGTGGTTGGATCCTGCATATGGGGCCTCGTCCTTAGCCGGTTCGCTGATGCATCCCTACCTGCGTGGTTCCCCTTCTCATTGTACGCCATCATCGGCGCTGCTATCGTGCGTTATAACGCACAATGCAAAAACTCTTGTTTCATTTCGTTCCATTACCGGCAAGGAGCCGCCATGCAAGCGCCGTCAGCGTTACGCGATCTCTCCGTCTCGGCGCTGGTGGCGGGGTTCGTGGCCGTGCTGGTGAGCTATGCCAGCTCGGCGGCGATCGTCTTTCAGGCCGCGGAAGCGGCAGGCGCCAGCCCCGCGCAGATCGGCGGCTGGTTGAGCACGCTGGGATTGGGCATGGGCGTCACCTCGCTGGGCCTGTCGCTTGTCTACCGCACGCCCATTCTCACCGCCTGGTCGACGCCCGGGGCGGCACTGCTGGCCACGAGTCTGGGCGACTACACGCTCGCCGAGGCCATCGGGGTATTCATGTTCTCGGGCGCCCTGGTGCTGGCCTGCGGCATCACCGGCCTCTTCGCTCGCCTGATGGCCCGCATTCCCCACGCCATCGCCGCCGCCATGCTCGCCGGCGTCCTGCTGCGCTTCGGGCTCGAGGCCTTCGCCGCCCTGGACGACGCTTTCGTACTGGTCGGTGCCATGTGCGCCGCGTACCTGCTCGGCCGACGCCTGTGGCCGCGTTTCGCCGTCCTGGGCGTGCTCGCCACGGGCCTGGCCATCGCCGGCGTTCAGGGCGAGATCGACACGGCTCGGGCCTCCGTGACCCTCGCCATGCCCGCGCCGATCATGCCCGAATTCACGCTTGCCTCGCTCATCGGCGTGGGCGTGCCGTTGTTCGTGGTCAGCATGGCCTCGCAGAACGCGCCGGGGGTGGCGACCTTGCGGGCCGCCGGCTATGCACCGCCCATTTCGCCGCTCATCGCGGTGACCGGGCTCGCCACGCTCGTGCTGGCACCGCTGGGCGGGTTCTCGATCTGCCTGGCGGCGATCACCGCCGCCATCTGCATGGGGCCCGAGGCGCACCCCGCCCCCGAACGGCGCTACATGGCGGCGGCCTGTGCCGGCGGTTTCTATCTGCTGGCGGGCGTCTTCGGCGGGTCCATCGGCACCTTGTTCGATGCCCTGCCCCAGGCGTTGATCGTGGCCATCGCGGGGCTGGCGCTGCTGACCACCATCGGCGGCAGTCTGCATAACGCCCTGCACGATGCCCGCCAGCGCGACGCGGCGCTGGTCACCTTTCTGATCACCGCCTCCGGGGTCAGCTTGCTGGGTGTCGGCGCCGCCTTCTGGGGGCTCGTCGGCGGCCTGCTGACGCAGGGCATGCTGGGTGCCACGCGACGGGCGTGACACCCAGCGGCAGGGCCTAGCCGGTGTTGCGAAGCCCCGCCGCGATCCCCGCCATCGTCACCATCAACGCCCGCGACAGCTCGGGGCTGATCGCGCCATCGGCGTCGCGGTTACGCTGCAGCAGTTCCGCCTGCAGTCCGTGCAAGGGGTCGATATAGGGATTGCGCACCTCGATGGCCTGACGAATCAGCGGCGTATGCTCGAGCAGCGTGTCCTGATCGAGGATATCCAGCAGCACGGTTTCCAGCCGCGACAGACGCTCGCGGAGCGACTTGCCCAGCGCCTGCAGTGCCGGCTCGTCGACCAGACGCCGTTCGTAATAGGCGGCGATGTCCGGGTCGGCCTTGGCCAGCAGCATCTCGAGCATGTCCAGATAGGTGCCGAAGAACGGCCAGCGTGCGCGCATGTCGCGCAGGCGCTCGCGCCCGCCGGGCTCGTCGAGACGGGTGGCGAACGCCTCGCCGCTGCCCAGCCAGGCCGGCAGCATCAGCCGGGTCTGGGTCCAGGCGAAGATCCAGGGAATGGCGCGCAGCGATTCCACCCCGCCCTCCTGGCGGCGCTTCGCCGGTCGCGACCCCAGCGGCAGGCGGCCGAGCGCGCTTTCCGGCGTCACCGAGCGGAAATAGGGCACGAAATCGGGGTCCTCGCGCACCACGCCGACATAGGCGCGATGGGCGATGTCGGACAGGCGATCCATTTCCTCGCGCCAGACCGGTTCGGGGTCGGGCGGCGGCAGCAGCGTGGCTTCGAGCACCGCGCAGGCATAGATTTCCATCGAGCGCAGGGCGATGTCCGGCTGGCCGAACTTGAAGCGAATCATCTCGCCCTGCTCGGTGACCCGCAGGCTGCCGTTCACCGAACCCGGTGGCTGCGAGAGGATGGCGGCATGCGCCGGGCCGCCGCCACGTCCCACCGTGCCGCCGCGCCCGTGGAACAGCGTCAGCGCCACGTCGTGCTTGCGGCAGATGCCCACCAGCTGTTCCTGAGCGCGGTACTGGGCCCAGGCGGCAGCCAGCTGGCCGGCGTCCTTGGCGGAGTCCGAGTACCCGATCATGACTTCCTGACCGTCGCCGGCCATGCGGCGGTAACCGGGCAGCGACAGCAGGCGCTCGATGACGTCACCGGCACGGTTGAGGTCGTCGAGGGTCTCGAACAGCGGCGCGATGGGCAGCTGCAGATCGCCGCCGACTTCCTTCATCAACAGCGCCACCGCCAGCACGTCGGACGGTTGCCCCGCCATGGAGATCACGTAGGTGCCCAGCGCTTCGCGGTGCTCGCGGGCGATGACCCGGAAGGTGTCGATCACCTCGCGGGTTTCCGCCGAGCAGTCCCAGCGCCGGGGAATCAGCGGACGCGGCGACTCCAGCTCCTCGAGCAGGAAATCCTGGCGCTGGGCCTCGTCCCAGTCGCGATAGTGCCCCAGTCCGAGGCAGTCGCTGAGTTCGTCGAAGACCTGGGCGTGGCGCCCGGCCTCCTGGCGGATGTCGAGCTTGGTCAACGACACGCCGAAGACCGCCACGCGCCGCAGGGTGTCCAGCAAGGCCCCGTTAGCGATGGTGTCCAGGCCCACGTCGCACAGCGAGCGATAGCAGGACAGCAACGGCGCATACAGCTGGTCGCGGGTTTCGATGATCGCTACGTTGCTGTCGAAGGGCCGCCCGTCGAGGCGGGCCTTGGCCCAGTCGCGCGTGGCCTCGACCCTGGCCAGCAGCCGCTTGAGCAATGCCCGGTAAGGCTCGGGGTCGCTACCCACCTCGGCACGCAGGGCACCGTTGGCCTTCCACATGGAAAGCTCGGACTTGAGACGCAGCAGGTCGCGGGCGTAGAGATCGGCGGCCATCCAGCGCCCCAGCAGCAGGACTTCCTCGGTGACCCGCGCGGTGACGTTGGGATTGCCGTCGCGGTCGCCGCCCATCCACGACGCGAACCGCAGCGGCGCGGCGTCCAGCGGCAAGCGCTCCCCGGCAGAGGCCAGCAGCAGATCGTCGAGCTCGCGATGGAAGTCAGGTACCGCCTGCCACAGCGAATTCTCGATCACCGCGAAGCCCCACTTGGCTTCGTCCACCGGGGTCGGGCGCTCGTGGCGAATCTCGTCGGTGTGCCAGGCCTGGCTGATCAGTTCCTCGAGCCGCCCTCGGGCACGTGCGGCGATCTCCTCGCGCTCGGTGGCACCTTCCATGGTGGTCAGGCATTCGTCGATGGCATCGTACTTGCGGATCAGGGTGCGCCGAATGACCTCGGTGGGATGTGCGGTGAGCACCAGCTCCACGCGCATGGCGGCCAGCGTCTCGACCAGCTTGCGCGGGGCGTGACCGGCGCCGCGAATGCGCTCGAGCAGCTCGCCCAGATCGGGCTGGGTGCCGGGCTTGTAGTCCTCGACGCGGCGGAAGCGGGCCCGGTAGTGCTGCTCGGCGATGTTGGAGAAGTTGAGGAACTGGTTGAAGGCGCGCGTCACCGGCAACAGGTCCTGCTCGGGCAACGCACGCAGGTATTCGATCAGTTCACGGCGGCCTTCGCTGTCGTCCTGGCGTCCGCGCTTGGCCAGGCCACGAATGGTCTCGATCTTGTCGACGAAACCATCGCCCAGGTCGTCGGCGATGGTGCGCCCCAGGCTATCGCCGAGGATGCGGACGTTGTCGCGCAGCGATTCATGCAAGTCGTGACTCATGATGCCCTCCGTGATGGCGACGATGGCAAGTCGTTGTTTTGAAGCGTGGTTGTTTTGAAAAGCCGGTGTCCTGACTACGTTACTCGGGCTCGGCGATGCCCACAACGCATGCCACGCTCAGGCGTTGCTGGTTTCGCTTTCCTTGGCGGCTTGCCAGTGGCGTTCCATCTCGTCGAGGCTGGCCGCCTCGAGGCCGCCCGCCCTGGCCGACAGGGCCTGCTCGACATGGCGAAAGCGCCGCTCGAACTTGAGGTTGGCATGCCGCAACGCCTGCTCGGGGTCGATATCGAAACGCCTGGCCAGGTTGGTCACGGCGAACAGCAAGTCGCCGATTTCCTCGCGCACGTGCACGGCATCGCCGTCACGCACCGCCTCCTCGACCTCGGCGAGTTCCTCGCGCACCTTGGCGAACACGCCCTGGTCGTCGGGCCAGTCGAAGCCGACCCGGGCGGCGCGCTTGGACAGCTTGGTGCCGCGAGACAGCGCCGGCAGGGACGCGGGGACATCGTCGAGCACCGACACCGCCTCGCGGGTTTCGCGTTCGCGGGCCTTGAGGGCTTCCCAGCGCGTCTTGACGTCCGTCGTTTCCACTTCCTCGGCCGGCACGCCGGCGGGACGCCGCGAGGCCAGCGTCCCCTCGGGGAACACATGCGGATGCCGGGCGACCATCTTGGCGGTCACCGCGTCGACGACGTCATGGAAATCGAAGCGCTGCTCCTCCCGCGCGAACTGGCTGTAATACACCACCTGGAAGAGCAGGTCCCCCAGCTCGCCGGGCAGTTCGTCGAAGGCACGCCGTTCGATGGCATCGGCCACTTCATAGGCCTCTTCCAGGGTATGCGGGACGATGCTCTGCCAGTCTTGCTTGACGTCCCACGGGCACCCCTGGGCCGGGTCGCGCAGGACCGCCATCAGGGTCAACAGATCGTCGAGATCGTAACGCGTTCGCGCGTCGCTCATGCCTGCTTGCCTCCTCCGCTGCGCAGCCGCTTGACGTCGATGACGTTGGGCAGTTGCTGAATCCGCGAAAAGATACGCTCCAGCGCCTCGAGTCCCTCGACTTCCAGGGTGATCTTCATGCGCGCCAGGTTGTCGTGCTTGTCGGTGAGCGTGTTGACCGACAGCACGTTGATGCGGTCGCCCGTGAGGATGTGCGTGACGTCGCGCAACAGCCCCGAGCGATCCCAGGCCTCGATCTCGATGTCCACCGGGTACTGGGCGCTGGCGTTGCCCCACTCCACGTCGACGATGCGACGCGGCTCCTCGGCGCGCAACTGCAGGATGTTGGGGCAATCCTGGCGGTGGATGGTGACGCCGCGCCCCTGGGTGATGTAGCCGACGATCTGATCGCCGGGCACCGGATGGCAGCAGTTGGCCATCGAGGTCTTGAGATTGCCGACGCCGAGCACGGTGATGTCGTCCACCGCCTCCTTCGTGGTCCTCCGCGGCTTGGCCAGCAGGCGGTCGAGCTGCTCCTGGTCGTCGGTATCGCCGAAGAGCTGCTGCGCCTGATGCAGCACCTGACCGATACGCAGGTCGCCGGCGCCGATGGCGGCGTACATGTCGTCGACCGTCTGGTAATTGACGGCCTGCGCCAGGGCGTCGAAATCCACGCCCTCGATGTCCAGGCGCCGGAACGCCTTCTCGAACAAGGTGCGCCCTTCCTCGAGGTTCTGGCTGCGCGCCTGGTACTTGAACCATGACTGGATCTTGGCCCGCGCCCGCGAGGTCTTGACGTAGCCCAGGTTGGGGTTGAGCCAGTCGCGACTCGGCCCGCCCTTGGTGGCGGTCAGGATCTCGACCTGCTGGCCGGTCTCGAGGCGATAGGTCAGCGGCACGATGCGCCCGTCGACCTTGGCGCCGCGGCAGCGGTGCCCGATCTCGGTGTGCACGCGGTAGGCGAAGTCGATGGGCGTGGCGACCTTGGGCATGTCGATGACATGGCCGTCCGGCGTGAAGACGTAGATGCGGTCCGGCGCCACGTCGCTGGAGAGCCCTTCACGCAGATCGCCCAGCTCGCCGACCTCTTCCTGCCATTCCAGCACCTGGCGCAGCCAGGCGATCTTTTCTTCGTAGCTGCGGCTCTTGGAGTCGACGTCGTGGCCCTTGTAGCGCCAGTGGGCGCATACCCCGAGCTCGGCCTCCTCGTGCATGGCGAAGGTGCGAATCTGGATCTCCAGCACCTTGTTCTCCGGGCCGATCACCGCGGTATGCAGCGACTGATAGCCGTTGCGCTTGGGATTGGCGATGTAGTCGTCGAACTCGTGCGGCACGTGGTGCCAGCGCGAATGCACGATGCCCAGCGCGGTATAGCAATCGGCGACTTCCGGCACCAGAATGCGCACCGCGCGCACGTCGTACACCTGGGAGAAGTCGATGTGCTTGCGCTGCATCTTGCGCCAGATCGAATAGATGTGCTTGGCACGCCCGTCGACGTCGTACGGGGCGATGCCCTGCTGATCGAGAAGCCCCTTGAGGGTCTCCACCACGTCGTGAATGTAGCGGTCGCGGTCGAGGCGCTTCTCGGCCAGCTGCTTGGCGATGGCCTTGTAGTCGTCCTCCTGCAGGTAGCGGAACGACAGGTCCTCGAGCTCCCACTTGAGCTGCCCGATGCCCAGGCGGTGGGCCAGCGGCGCGTAGATGTCGAAGACCTCGCGGGCCACGCGCAGGCGCTTTTCGCGCGGGGCGTCGCGCACCATGCGCAAGGCGCAGGTACGCTCGGCGATCTTGATCAGGGCCACGCGCACGTCGTCGACCATGGCCACCAGCATCTTGCGCAGGTTTTCCTGCTGGTTGTGCTGCGACAGGCCCTGGCGAGGCGCCTGCAGCTGGCTGATCGCCGCCATATGCAGGACGCCGTCGATCAGCGAGGCCACCTCGGCGCCGAAGCGCTTCTCGATGGCTTCCAGCGTGATCAGTCCCTCGCGTACCGCGCGATACAGCACGGCCGCCTCGAGAATCGCCTGATCGAGCTTGAGCTCGCCCAGGATATCGGCCATTTCCAGGCCGGTGCGAAAGCTCGAGGCCGGCTCCGCCCAGTTGTGGTGAGGCTTTTCCGCGTTGTACGCCAGGTGCCGGGCCAGCTCGCAGGCCTCGCGCAACTCCTCGACATCGCGCAGCGCGACATCGTCCTGGAGGCGCTTGAGCCACAATGCGATATCGACCTCGCCGGTCTGCGTCAACGGCTGGTCTTCACGGACCTTGACCATGATCTTCCCTTTCTACGGATGTGGACCGACCGCGCGGCGTGTCGCGGGTCAGTAGCAGCATCGATTCCAAATGCGCGGTGTGTGGAAACATGTCGGCCAGCGCGGCGCGCTGGATACGGTAGCCGCCTTGCACAAGGCGTGCCGCATCGCGTGCCAGCGCCGCGGGATCGCAGGAGACGTAGAGCAGCGTCGTCACCGGACTGTCGGCGAGCGCGCGGCACAGGGCCTCCGCCCCGCCGCGCGGCGGGTCCATGATCACCCAATCGACCGCCGCGACATCCGGTACCTGGGTGGCCAGATCGGCCTGTTGTGCACCGACCTGGTGCAGCCCGGCGCGACGTGCATTGTCGGCGAGACGCTCGACCATCGCGGGGCTGCCCTCGATGCCGGTGATCGACGCGACGCGGGGCGCCAGCGCGAGCGTGAAGTTGCCCACGCCGGCGAACAGATCGAGGACGCGCTCTTCCCCGCGTGGCGCGAGCCAGGCCAGGGCCGTGCGCACCAGGCGGGCATTGACGTCGGCGTTGATCTGCAGGAAATCGCCCGGCACGCAGCCGAGCGACAGCGTGGTGTCGTCCAGTGCCAGGGTGACATGCAGGGCCTCGCCGCGCGGCGCGTGCAGCCAGCGCAACGTCGGCGTCTCGCGTCCCACCCGCCAGGCCAGGGTGACATCGTGCTCGGCGGCGAACCGGCGCCAGCGGGCTTCGTCGCCGGGCACCTCGCGGAGCTGACGCACCACCACGCAAGCGCCCTCGGCGGTGGCGATCAACTCGATGTGACCCACGCGCCGGGGCGCTTCCAGCTGCACCAGGCATGCACGCAGCGGCGCGATCAGCCGTGACAGCACGGGCTCGAGCACCACGCAGCTGTCGATATCGATCAAGTGCTCGCTGCCTCGGGCGCGAAACCCCAGGTGCGGTGTACCTTCGGCATCGCATTTGACGCCCAGGCGCGCCCGGCGCCGGTATGCCAGCCCTTCGCCGGCCAGCACCTCTATCTCGGGCAGGGTCAGACCCTGACGGGTGAACAGCTCGTCCAGCGTGCGGCGCTTGTGCTCGCGTTGCGCCTCGAGGTCGAGATGCTGCAGATCGCAGCCGCCGCAGCGCCCGTAATACGCACAAGGCGGCGTCGCCCGCTCGGGGGACGTCGCCAGGCGCTCGACGACGTGCGCCTCGTCGAAGCGCTTGCGTTGACGATGCACGGCGACCCGTACCCGTTCGCCGGGCAGGGCCTGGTCCACGAAGACCGTCTTGCCGTGCGGGTCGCGCGCCACGCCGCGCCCATCGTGCGCCAGACGCTCGATGGACAGGCCGTCGGCAGTCGCGTCGTCGCGCCGTGTTGCCGACCCGCGCTCCCGACGCACGCGTTCGTTGGCGGTGCGCGGTGGACGCCGTTTGCCCAGCATCGCCATCTCAGCGCTCCGGGGCGAACAGGCCGGTGGACAGGTAACGGTCGCCACGGTCGCAGACGATGAACACGATCACCGCGTTTTCCACCTGCTCGGCGATCCGCAGCGCCCCCGCCAGCGCGCCGCCGGAGGAGACGCCCGCCAGGATGCCTTCCTTGCGGGCGAGCAGGCGCATGTGCTCCTCGGCTTCCTGCTGGCCGATATCCAGCGTGACATCGACCCGCGAGGCATCGAAGATGCTCGGCAGGTATTCGCGCGGCCAGCGGCGGATGCCGGCAATGCTCGCACCGTCGGCAGGCTGCAGGCCGACGATCTGAATGTCGGCACGCTGCTCCTTGAGGTAGCGCGACGTGCCCATGATGGTGCCGGTGGTGCCCATCGAGCTGACGAAATGCGTTATCCGGCCGCCGGTCTGTTCCCAGATTTCCGGTCCGGTGGTGCGATAGTGCGACAACGGGTTGTCCGGATTGGCGAACTGGTTGAGCGGTTTCCCCTCGCCGCGCGCGATCATCTCGTCGGCCAGGTCGCGGGCGCCTTCCATGCCCGCCTCCTTGGTCACCTCGATCAACTGCGCGCCGTAGGCCGCCATGGCCTGCTTGCGCTCGCTGGAGGCGCTTTCCGGCATGATCAGCACCATGTGGTAGCCCTTGACCGCCGCCGCCATGGCCAGCGCGATCCCGGTGTTGCCCGAGGTCGCTTCGATCAGGGTGTCGCCGGGGCGGATCTCGCCACGCGCCTCGGCCTCGCCGAGCATCGACAGGGCCGGTCGATCCTTGACCGAACCGGCCGGGTTGTTGCCTTCCAGCTTGGCCAGTAGCGTGTTGTTGCGCCCTGCCTGAAGCCGCGTCAAACGCACCAGCGGCGTGTGACCGACCGCATCCGCGAGAGTGGGGAATTGCATGGGTTCATCCTTTACTGGCACGACGAACGCCGTTACGTCTCGCGTGACCGGCACACGGCGTTTCGGCACTCATCCGTCGGGTGTTCGATGCCCCTGATTATATCCGGGACGGCCCGTCGGCGACAGGCGAACCCGGCGAGTGTGGCATACTGCCGGCGGGGAAAACGAAGGGAACGTCGGAATGTCGCTACGACTGCGCTTATTGCTGTTGCTGCTGGGCCTGCCCCTGAGCGTGGGGCTGATCTACGGCGCCTACGATATCTACATGGAGCGCCAGCAGGTACGCCAGGCGCTGGTGACACGCATCGCCGATGTCACCGCGACCCTGGCACCCGCCGTCTCGCTGGCCCTGGAAGAGGGACGGGACGACCATCTGCGGCGGCTCGCCCAGCGTCTGCTGGACATCGACGAGGTCGCTGCCGTCAGCGTGCGCGCTGCCGACGGCGACGCCGTGCTCAGCCTGGGGGAAACCCAGCCAGCCCCCGCGCTGCCCATGCCCGACCGGAGTGCGCTGCAGGAAGCCGAGACGCGCTGGCGCTGGCTCCAGCCGCTGGGGTCCCCGGCGGGGATACGAGGAAACGCCGGCACCGCGTATTGGCTCGACGTCGACCTGGGCACCACGGCGCTGACGCTGACGTTTTACCGGCAGCTGGCCAGCCACGGCATGGCCGGCCTGGTGCTCGGCCTGGTGCTGTTTCTGATCGCCTACCCCCTGAGCCGCCGGCTCACGGCGCCGCTGCAACGGCACATCACGTTGCTCGAGCGTCTCCACGGCGGCGATTTCAGTGCGCGCCTGACACCGCGCGGCTCGCGCGAGCTGGTCACGCTGGGCCACCAGCTCAACGCCCTGGGCGAGCAGATGATGCGCCAGCGCGAGGATACCCAGGCGCAGATCGACCAGACCACCTTCGACCTGCGCGAGTCGATGGAAACCATCGAAGTCAAGAACATCGAGCTTGACATGGCGCACCGGCGCGCCCTGGAAGCCAACCGCATCAAGTCCCAGTTCCTGGCCAACATCAGCCATGAAATCCGCACGCCGCTCAACGGCATCATCGGCTTCTGCCAGCTGCTCGGCCGCAGCGCCCTGGACAGCCGCCAGCGGGAATGGCTCGAACAGGTGCAGACGGCGTCGGACAATCTGCTGTCGCTGATCAGCGATGTGCTGGATTTCTCCAAGATCGAGGCGGGCAAGCTCGAGCTGGAAACCGTGCCGGTGGACATGGTGACGCTGGTCGATGAAGTGCTGGGGCTCCAGGCCCCCACCGCGCAACGCAAGAGCCTGCATCTGCTCGGGCTGGTCTACGACGACGTGCCCGATCAATTGCTGGGCGATCCCCTGCGCATCAAGCAGATACTCACCAATCTGGTCAACAACGCCGTCAAGTTCACCGAGCGCGGCGAGGTCGTGGTGCGCATCATGCTCGACGACCTCAATGCCACCAGTTCCAAGCTGCGCATCAGCGTGCGCGACACCGGCATCGGGCTCGACCTGCCGAGCCGCGAGCGGCTCTTTCAAGCCTTCAGCCAGGGCGATGCCAGCCGCTCGCGCAAGTACGGCGGCACCGGCCTCGGGCTGATGATCAGCAAGCGCCTGGTCGAACAGATGGGCGGCGATATCGACGTCGAAAGCGAAAGTGGTGAAGGCACGACCTTCACCTTCACCCTGACGTTGATCGCCACCCAGCAGCGCGAGCGCCTCCCCGAAGTGAACCTGAGCGGCTGTCGCATCGGGCTGTTCGAGGCCCATCCCGCCAGCCGCCATGCCCTGACCCACCTGCTCGAACGCTGGCACGCCCGGGTCGTGCCCCTGAGCTCCCGCGAGGCGTGTTCGAGCTCGACGCCGGATCTCGACCTGCTGGTGCTGGGGTTGACCCAGGACGACCTGCGGCCGCGCGAGATCAGTGCCTGGCGTGATGTTCTCGATCACTGCAAATGCCCCGGCCTGCTGCTGGTCAACGCCGATCCCTTCGAGATCCCCGACCTGGCCTTGCCCCACGGCGGCGAGATCACCACCAAGCCGGTCTCGCGGCGCAGCCTGGGCAACGCGCTGAGCGCCCTGCTGCTGGCGGACGATGTCCCCAGCGCCCTGCCTGCCCCGAACGCCGGCGTCTCGCCGCGCAAGGTGCTGGTGGTCGACGACACGCCGTCCAACCGCCTGCTGGTCAAGGAGCTGTTGCAGGACCGCGGCCTGACGCCGTTGCTGGCCGGCAGCGGCGAGGAAGCACTGGCCATGGCGCAGAGCGAGCCCGTGGCCCTGGTGCTGATGGATATTCAAATGCCGGGGATGAACGGCGTGGAGACCATGCGGGCACTGCGCGACCTGGGCGACGAGTGGCAGCGCTGCCCCATCGTGGCGCTGACCGCGCATGCTCTGGAGGAAGAACGCCAGCAGCTGTTGCGCGACGGCATGAGCGACTGTCTGATCAAGCCGATTCGCGAACCCGCGCTCGATGCCATGCTCGAGCGTCACCTGGCCGATGCTCCCGGCCAGGGCACGCCAGTGGCGCCTGCCGGCACCGCCTCTGACGTGGTCACCGGCGCGGCGACACCCGCCCCCACGACGTCCTCCGAGTCGGCTCCCCACGAGCCGGCGACGTCCGTCACGGAGGACGAGACCGCCAGCGAGGAGCTACCGGTGGTCGACATGCAGCTGGGAATTCGCATGGCGGGCGGCCGGGAGAACCTGGCCAACGACATGCTGGGCCTGCTGTTCGAGCATCTGGACGACAGCGAACGCGCGATCCACGAGGCGTGGATCGCGCAGGATGCGGAGGCCTTTCACGAGCACGTCCACCGGCTCAATGGCGCCTGCCGCTACTGTGGCGTGCCGCAGCTGGCCCTCCTGGCGGAGACCCTGGAAACACGCTTCAAGGCTCAGGGGCTGGACGGCTGTCGGGAACTCTACCCGGCGCTCCAGGCCGCGATCGAGCGCCTGCGCGAATGGCAGGCGCGACACTGGTCGACGCCCTGAGGTTCAGCCGCAGCAGCCGCCGGCCTCGTCGTGGTCATGGTCGTGTTCGTGCTCGTGCTCGTGGGCATCCAGCTGGGCCATGACACCGGCTTCCTGCCCGGCGATGGCGAGACGCTTCATCTCGGCGACGGCTTCCTTGAGGCCCACGAACAGCGCCCGGGCGATGATGGCGTGCCCGATGTTCAGCTCGTGGATGCCGGGAATCGCGGCAATCGCCTCGACGTTGTGGTAATGCAGGCCGTGCCCGGCATTGACCGTCAGTCCCAGTTCGAAGGCCATTTCCGCGGCCGCCACCAGGCGCTGGTACTCGACGCGCTGGGCATCGCCGCTGGCCTCGGCATACGCCCCGGTATGCAGCTCGACGGTCGGCGCTCCCAGCTCGTACGCGGCCTGGATCTGCGCGGGTTCCGGGTCGATGAACAGCGATACCTCGCAGCCCGCCGCGGCCAGACGCCGGCAGGCGTCGCCCACGCGCTCGCAGGCCCCGACGACATCGAGCCCGCCCTCGGTGGTCAGTTCCTCGCGCTTCTCCGGCACCAGGCAGACGTTGGCGGGACGCAGCGTCTCGGCGAAGGCGATCATTTCCTCGGTGACCGCCATTTCCAGGTTCATGCGCGTCGCCAGCGTCTCGGCGAGCACGCGCACGTCACGCTCCTGGATGTGGCGGCGGTCCTCGCGCAGGTGCAGCGTGATGCCGTCGGCACCGGCCTCCTCGGCCAGCATGGCCGCCTGCACGGGATCGGGGTAACGCGTGCCGCGTGCCTGACGCAGCGTGGCGATGTGGTCGATGTTGACGCCCAACAGGATACGTGGCGGATGCATGACGGATTCCTCGGCAATGAAGGGTGGAACGGTGGAGGTGTGAGGTTCAGATCTGGAGCAGAGCCTAGTGAGCGCGTCGACGCTCGGCCAGCCGACGCATCAACTCCCGCGAGCGCAGCGGACGCTCGCCCAGCAACGGCGCCAGGGCCGCCCGGGTGACCTGCTTGGCAACGCCCGCCAGGCCGGGTTCTTCCCAGTCGCCCCGCGCCAGCCACTTGAGGCTTCGCCCGTCGATACCGCCATTGCCGGCGGGCACCGCGCGGAAACAGCGCTGGTCGGGATGGTAGCGGTAATGGGTGAAGGCATCCAGCGGCCCCTCCTGCTCGTCGACGAAGCGCGGGGCGGCATCCAGGGTCTCGAGCAGGGTGATCTCCAGGCGTCTCAACGCACCGGCACGCTTGGCCGGGGATGGCAGTGCCTCGAGGGTCAGCGCGTACAGCGAGAACACCTCGCCCGCCGGGTATTCCAGCGGCAGCGTACGCGCCAGGAGTTCGTTGGCATAGACGCCGCAGAGCAGGCCCTCGCCGGCCAGCAGGGCCGCACTTCCCTGGCTTTCGAGCAGGCGCAGGCGCTTGAGGTCGCCGTTGCCGCTCCAGGTGACATGCAACGGCGAGAACGGCTGCAGGATACCGCGCGCCTTGCTGCCACCGCGTTGCACGCCCTGGGCCACGGCACGCACGCGTCCCTGGCCGAGGGTCAGCAGCTCGACGATGGCACTGGTCTCGCGGTAGGCACGCTTGTGCAGCAAAAAGGCCGGTTCGGGCGTCATCGCGGCATCTCCGCGCCGTGGTGGGCGCAATCAGTCGAGATCGTAGCCGAGGCTCTTCAGGGCACGGTCGTCGTCGGACCAGCCACGCTTGACCTTCACCCACAGGTTGAGCATGACCTTGGCGTCGAAGGCGCGCTCCATCTCCAGGCGGGCCTCGCGTCCGATGCTCTTGATGCGCTCGCCGCGCTCCCCGATCAGGATCTTCTTCTGGCCCGGCCGCTCGACCATGATCAGCGCGCTGATGTGCAGCGTCTTGCCGTCGTCCTTGAATTCCTCGATCTCGACGGTCATCTGGTACGGCAGCTCGTCACCGAGCTGGCGCATGACCTTCTCGCGCACCAGCTCGGCGGCCAGGAAGCGCTGGCTCTTGTCGGTGATCTGGTCTTCCGGGAAATAGTGCACGCTCTCCGGCAGGCGCTGGGCGATCTCGGCCTCGAGCTCCGGCACGTTGGTGCCGTGCTTGGCCGAGATGGGCACCACGGCGGCGAACTCGCGCTTGCGGCTGATGCTGTCCAGCCACGGCAGCAGGCTGCTCTTGTCCTCGAGCCAATCGACCTTGTTGACGGCCAGGATCACCGGCGCGGGGACCTGGCCGAGCTTTTCCAGCACCACGTCGTCTTCCGCGGTCCACTTGGTGCGGTCGACGATGAAGATCACGCAGTCGATATCGCGCAGGGCATGCGTGGCCGCCTGGTTCATGAAGCGGTTGATCGCCTTGTTGCGATCGCGGGTCTGGATGTGCATCCCCGGCGTATCGACGTAGATGAACTGGGTCTCCCCCTCGGTCTTGATGCCCATCACCTGGTGACGCGTGGTCTGCGGCCGCCGCGAGGTGATGGAGATTTTCTGACCGAGTATCCGGTTCATCAACGTCGATTTACCGACGTTGGGGCGACCGACGATGGCCACGAAACCACAGTGTTGCGTCATGCGTGCTTGCCCCGGGAAGGTTCGAGAGTTTCAAGCGCCTTTTCGGCGGCCTGCTGCTCGGCGTGACGGCGGCTGGAGCCGACACCCAGCGTATGATCCTCGAGCATCTCGACGTGACACTCGATGGTAAAGACTTGCGCGTGCGCCTCGCCCTCGACCGACACGACCTCGTAACGGGGCAGCGCCGCCTGGCGCGACTGCAGGAATTCCTGCAGGCGCGTCTTGGGATCCTTCTGGTTGTCCTGCAGGTCGATCGCCTCCAGGCGGGTGGCATACCAGGAGAGGACACGGGCCTTGGCGACGTCCATCCCGGCATCGAGATAGATGGCGCCGATCAGCGCTTCCACGCCATCGGCGAGGATGGAATCGCGGCGGTATCCGCCGCTCTTCATCTCGCCGGACCCCAGGCGCAGGCACTCGCCCAGTTCGAACTCGCGCGCCAGCTCGGCCAGGGTCTGCCCCTTGACCAGGCGCGCGCGCAGGCGCGACAACTGACCCTCGCGGGCCTGGGGGAAGCGTTGAAACAACGCCTCGCCGATCACGAAATTGACGATCGAGTCACCTAGAAACTCCAGACGCTCATTGTTCTTGCCCCCGTAGCTACGGTGGGTCAGCGCCAATTCCAGTCGCGAGGTATCGCGAAACTGGTAACCGATCCGTCGACTGAGGGCTTGCAAAGGGCTACTCACGGAACTGCCTTTTTCATCTGTTCTTGATAACGCGTCGGAGAGCGTCGCTCTCCCCTAGTATGGGTCATGCGAACGTCAGTATGAGTCATTCGAGAGTCCGGGTCATTCGAGGAGCCTGACACTGGAGAAACTCGGCAAACCGCCATCCCAGTGCATCCACACGGCAAAGGCCTCGCCCACGATGTTCTCTTCCGGCACGAAGCCCCAGTAGCGGCTGTCGTTGGAATGGTCGCGGTTGTCGCCCATCATGAAGTACTGCCCGTCCGGCACCACGACCTCGCGCATCTGCGGGCCGGGGTCCTGCGGATTGTTGTAGATGGCATGGGCGACATCCCCCAGGCGTTCCTCGAATTGCCGCTCGCCGGGCGCGTCATCGGCGTCGTCGTCGGTCACCGACTTGGCGACTGGCTGGCCGTTGACGTAAAGCTGCTTGTCTTCGTAGCGAATGCGATCGCCCGGCAGGCCGACCACGCGCTTGATGAAGTTGACCGAAGGGTCGTCCGGAAAACGGAACACCATGATGTCGCCGCGTTCCGGCTCGCCGAGGTCGAGGATTTCCGTGTTGATCACCGGCAACCGCAGCCCGTAGGTGAACTTGTTGACCAGGATGAAGTCACCGACCTTGAGCGTGGGACGCATCGAGCCGGAAGGAATCTGAAACGGCTCGACCACGAAGCTGCGCAGCACCAGCACGATCAACAGCACCGGAAAGAAGGAGCGCGCATAATCCACCGGCCAGGGTTCCTTGGCCAGCTTGCCGCGGGTCGCGGCATCCAGCTCACCGTCGACCTGCGACTCGGCCGTGGCCAACCGGGCGCGGCGCGCACGCCGCCACCATACGATATCCAACAGCCAGACAATGCCGGTGATGGCCACGGCCAGCACCAGCAACAACGAAAAATCCATGGCTACGATTCCTAGTCATTCATCTTGAGGACGGCGAGGAAGGCATCCTGGGGAATCTCCACCTTGCCGACTTGCTTCATGCGCTTTTTGCCTGCTTTCTGTTTTTCGAGCAATTTCCGCTTGCGCGTGACGTCGCCGCCGTAGCACTTGGCGGTGACGTTCTTGCGCAGTGCCTTGACCGTGGAGCGCGCCACGACCTGTCCCCCCAGCGTCGCCTGGATCGCCACATCGAACATCTGACGCGGAATCAGCTCTTTCATCTTCTCCACCAGGGCACGACCGCGCGGGTGCGCGTGATCGCGGTGCACGATGGTGGCCAGCGCATCGACCCGGTCGCCGTTGATCAGCACGTCGAGACGTACCAGCTTGGCGGCCTCGAAACGCTCGAAGTTGTACTCGAGCGAGGCGTATCCCCGGGAAATGGACTTCAGGCGGTCGAAGAAGTCCATGACCACTTCACTCATGGGCAGTTCGTAGGTGAGCTGGATCTGGCTGCCCAGGAACAGCATGTCGAGCTGCGTGCCGCGACGCTGCTCGCATTCGGAGATGACGTTGCCGACGAAATCCTGCGGCACGAGGATGCTGGCCCGCACGACGGGCTCGCGCATCTCTTCGATATCGGCCATGTCCGGCAACTTGGAGGGGTTGGAGACGTAACGCGTCTCGCCATCCTTCATGGCCAGTTCGTAGATGACCGTCGGTGCGGTGGTCAGCAGGTCCAGGTTGTACTCGCGCTCGAGCCGTTCCTGGACGATCTCCATGTGCAGCGTGCCAAGGAACCCGACGCGGAAGCCGAAGCCCAGGGCATCGGAGTTTTCCGGCTCGTAGTCCAGGGAGGCGTCGTTGAGGGCCAGCTTCTCCAGGGCGTCGCGGAAATCCTCGTAGTCGTCGGAGCTGACCGGGAACATGCCCGCGTAGACCTGCGGCTTGACCTTCTGGAAACCCGGCAGGCGCGCGACATCCTCGCCGCCCTTGGCGTGCACGATGGTGTCCCCCACCGGCGCGCCATGGATGTCCTTGATGCCCGCCACCACGAAGCCGACTTCGCCGGCCCGCAGGATGCCGGTCTCCTTGCGCTTGGGCGTGAAGATACCGACCTCGCCCACTTCCCAGGCGCGCTCGGTGGACTTCATGCGGATCTTGTCGCCCTTCTTGATCGTCCCGTCGAACAGACGCACCAGGGAAATCACGCCCAGGTAATTGTCGAACCAGGAGTCGACGATCAAGGCCTGCAGCGGCGCCTCGGGATCCCCCTTGGGCGGCGGCACGTCGCGCACCAGGCGCTCCAGCAACGCCTCCATGCCCAGGCCGCTCTTCGCCGAGACCCGGCAGGCATCGGAGGCATCGATACCGATGATTTCCTCGACCTCGTGGGCGACACGATCGGGATCCGCCTGGGGCAGGTCCATCTTGTTGAGCACGGGCAGGACCTCGAGCCCCTGCTCCACGGCCGTGTAGCAGTTGGCCACCGACTGGGCCTCGACGCCCTGGCCGGCATCGACCACCAGCAGCGCGCCCTCGCAGGCATACAGCGAGCGCGAGACCTCGTAGGAAAAGTCCACGTGGCCGGGCGTGTCGATGAAGTTGAGCTGGTAGACCTGACCGTCCTCGGCCTTGTAATCCAGCGTGACCGACTGCGCCTTGATGGTGATGCCCCGCTCACGCTCGAGATCCATCGAATCGAGCACCTGCTCTTTCAGTTCGCGCTCGGTCAAGCCACCGCAGATCTGGATGATGCGGTCGGAGAGCGTCGATTTGCCGTGGTCGATATGGGCAATGATGGAGAAGTTGCGAATGTGAGGAAGCGTTGCGTTCTTTTCGTCGCGGCTCATCAAGTCCTACCTGAGTCAGAAACACGATCCGGCCAAGCATACCGCGAGGCAAGCGTACGCGGACCGACGGGCATTCGAATGAAAGGCATTGTACCGGCATGCACCTGACATGGACAGCAAGCGCGTGCGATCGACGCGTTGCCGGACACGACGAGGCCCCGCTTCGGCGGGGCCTCGTCCTCAGGTGGTGAGCATTGCCGCGGGCGTCACTCCTGCTTTTCGGTCTCCAGGCGCAGCGCCACGAACAACGATTGGCCGTCGCGCACGATGCGCACGGGCACGGCACGATCGGTGGGCGCGTCCTTCACCGCCTCCATCAGGGCATCGGTATCCTCGATGTCCTGGCCGTTGAAGCTGACGATGACATCGCCGCGTGACAGGCCGGCGGCGGCGGCCGCACCACGCGGGTCGACCTGGCGCACCAGCACGCCGCTGTCGACGTCCAGTTGCCGGCGCATCGGCTCATCCAGATCGCTGATGGCGATGCCGAGCCGCACCTGGCTGTCGTCCTTCTTCGACGTCCCCGTCACGGCCTTGCCCTCATCGGGCCAGCTGCCCACGGTCACGTCGAGATCGCGGCGTTCGCCATCGCGCATCACCGTCAGCGTGATGTCCTCGCCCGGCGCGACACGCCCCACCAGACGCGGCAATGAGCTGGAATCCTCGACGCGATCGTCGTTGACGGACAGCACCACGTCGCCCGCCTCGAGTCCCGCACGGCTTGCCGGGCTGTCGTCGGTGACATCGGAAATCAGCGCGCCGCGCGGACCGTCGAGCCCGAAGGATTCCGCCAGGTCACGGGATACCGGCTGAATCACCACGCCGAGCCAGCCGCGATTGACATGCCCGGAGTCCTTCAACTGATCGGCGATATCCATCGCCACGTTGATGGGAATGGCGAAGGACACCCCCATGAAGCCGCCACTGCGGGTATAGATCTGCGAGTTGATACCCACGACCTCGCCATCGAGGTTGAACAGCGGACCGCCGGAATTGCCGGGATTGATCGCCACGTCGGTCTGGATGAACGGCACATAGGCGTCGCTGGGCAGCGTACGATCGATGGCGCTGACGATGCCCGAGGTCACCGAATGATCGAAGCCGAAGGGCGAGCCGATGGCGGCGACCCATTCACCGACCTCCAGGGCGTCGGAGTCTCCCATCTCGAGTACCGGCAAGTCATCGGCATCGACCTTGAGCACGGCGACGTCGGTTTTCTTGTCGGCCCCCACGAGCGTGGCCTCGAGCTCGCGACGGTCGTTGAGGCGCACCACGATCTCGTCGGCACCGTCGACCACGTGGGCGTTGGTCATGATGTAGCCGTCGCGGCTGATGACGAAGCCGGAGCCGAGGGAGTGGCGCTCTTCACTGCCGCCGTAGCCCGGCGCCCCGGGAATCATCGGCGGCATCTGATCGCCGAAGAAGTGCCGGAAGATTTCGGGCACGTCCTGACCGCCGAACGGCGACCCGGCCATGCCCCGGGATTCGACGGTACTGGTGGTGGAGATGTTGACGACCCCGGGGGCGGCATCCTTCACCAGTTGGGTGAAGTCCGGCAGGTCGCGTGCCTGGGCGAGCTGAGCGGTGAAAAGCGTCAGCAGGGCAAGACACCAGAGCGTGGTATGACGGGCGATGTATTTCATCAAAGACTCCTGATACAAAGCGTGGACTCGTTAACCAAACGAGGAGTCGCATTGACAATGGCCGGCGGGGCTCGCCGACCTACCATGGCCGACCGCGATATCCGCGACGCGGCCGACACTCCATTGATACGCTAACGCAACACGAGTTCACTGAACACTGCCATTCGCCCGTGTCGCGCCGAGCGCATCTCCGGTCCGGCCGAGGCGTGGCACCGCTCCATGACACGCACGCCCCGACCCGAACGATAAAAGGGCGCACCCGGCAATCCGCGGCGCGCCCCATGGGTCATTCGTGTGTCCTTGCCATCCAGCGCATCAGCGCTGGCTCGCCCTCTCGGACGCTTCCGGGCCACCCGACACGCTGCGGCTGGACATCCATGCATCGCCCGCGAACTGGTCGGCATGCTGATTCAGATACGCCTGCAACATGAGCACCTGCTCGTAGTCGCTACGCTGGAACTGATAGCCGCTGCGCTGGGACTGGCGATCGGGGTCGGCAAACAGCGGCGAGTCCATGCCCGCTTCCATGAGGCCGCCCGGCGCTGACGGCGCCAGGCTCGGGAAGACCGGCCCGGTGCCTGCCGAAGAGGCCAAGAATCCCGAGGCACCGCCCCCCATGCCGACCGGCGTCACCATGGCGCCGCCCGAGGGAGCGCTGGTCAGCGAGGCGCGCTGCGCATCCGCACCTCCCTGCCCCGTGGCCGCATCGCTGCTGGCGAACTCCGCGCCTTCGCCATCGCCCGGTACGTTGGCGTTGTAGACCTGAACGCCGGTGATGACCATCAGGGATACCGCCGCGGCGACAGCGGCACTACCGGCGAAGGAAAACGGTGCGGCGCGGCGCGATGTGGATGGCGCCGGCGCTTCCTGGGGCGCGGGCTCGTCGGCCAGCCGCGCCATGATACCGGCGGAGAGATCGGTCGTGACATCCACGTCGCGATCGCGCTGCATCATGCTGCGCGCCAGATGGTAACGCCGCCATGTATCGGCTTCCTCGGGCGAGCCCTGCAGCGCCTTCAAGGCACGCCGTATTTCCAGGTCATCGCCTTCGTTATCCATCAGCGCGGAAAAAGACTCTCGCACGTTCTGATTCATACCTACACCCTCACATTCGACAAGACGAATGCCCATCGTCCATTGGGCGCTGCGTAGCGGCTCGCATGTGGCAACACAGCTCCTGAAACCGGTTCTGAAACCCGAGCGAGCGTCCTGCTCACATGGCGTCGTAGCGCCCACTCATTCCACTGATACCCCGTTGAGACGTCAAAGTCGCCGAACAGTTCACTCGCGATGGCATGGATTGCATTTTTCATCACTCGACGGCGGCATCCGCCTTGTTCGACGTGCTCAACAACGGGGCGATGGCCTTGTCCACCGCTTCGCGCGCGCGAAAGATGCGCGAGCGTACCGTGCCGACCGGACACTGCATGATGTTGGCGATGTCCTCGTAGGCGAGACCGTCCATCTCCCGCAACGTGATCGCGGTACGCAGGTCTTCCGGCAGGTTCTCGATCACCTCGAACACCACTGCCTCGAGCTGGTCGCGCTGCAGCGCCGCCTCGGGGGTATCGATATCGGACAGGCGACCGCTGTGATCGAGCACCTCGGCATCGACGATGTCCATGTCGCTGCCCGGCGGTCGGCGACCGCGCGAGACGAGATGGTTCTTGGCGGTGTTGATCGCGATACGGTACATCCAGGTGTAAAAGGCGCTCTCGGAGCGAAACTTGCCGAGCGCACGATATGCCTTGATGAAGGCCTCCTGCGCCACGTCCTGCACTTCGGCGGGATCGTGCACATAGCGGCCGATCAGTCCGATGATCTTGTGCTGATATTTCTTGACCAGGAGGTCGAAAGCGCGGGTGTCTCCCTTCTGGGCACGCTCAACGAGCTGGTGATCGGTTTCCCTTGTGCCCATTCACTCCCCCTCAATGCTGGAGGCACCATGGCGCGGGCCGCCCGCTTCGGCGGCACCGCATGAAATTTGCATCTGCTGTGTGGTCATCATGTTCCAGTCGAGCCCGCGGGGCACTGAATGATCGAGACAATGAATCGAATGGGGCGAAGACCTGGGGTCATGTGGCCGATCCGCTTGCTTGTGATGCGTCTAGTGTTCCTGTTTCTGCCCGTCCCATCAAGGCGACACGACGGCGGATGCGCGCAAGGCATCCGGGCATTGACCGCTCGCTCGGCGATAAGTTCGGCTGCGACATTGATTTTCCCGGCGCCGACAAGCGATAGTAGCGCTTCTTCGCAAGCGAAACCGATGCCCTTGGCGACACATATCTACAGGTAGCGGAATGTCAGAACAGCAGGTCAACAATATCAACGTCCTCGCGCAGGACGTGCTGGTCACCCCCGAAGCTCTCAAGCGGGAAATCCCTCTTTCCGAGGAAGCCGAGCGCACGGTACTCGAGGGTCGTCGGACCCTGCAGCGCATTCTCGATGGCGACGACCCGCGCCTGGTCGTGGTCATCGGCCCGTGCTCGATCCACGACGTGGAAGCCGCGCGCGACTACGCGCGGCGTCTGCGCAAGCTGGCCGACGAGGTCAGCGACAGCCTGTACGTCGTGATGCGCGTGTATTTCGAGAAGCCGCGTACCACCGTCGGCTGGAAGGGACTGATCAACGACCCTCACCTCGACGATACCTTCGACATCCAGGAAGGGCTGCGCACCGCCCGGCGTCTGCTGGTGGAACTCGCCGAAATGGGGCTGCCGCTGGCCACCGAGGCGCTCGACCCCATCTCGCCCCAGTATCTGCAGGACTGCATCAGCTGGTCGGCCATCGGCGCCCGCACCACCGAGTCCCAGACGCACCGTGAAATGGCCTCCGGTCTCTCGTCGCCGGTGGGCTTCAAGAACGGCACCGACGGCAGTCTCGATGTCGCGGTCAACGCCCTCAAGTCGGTCGCCCACCCGCACAATTTCCTGGGCATCGATCAGGGTGGCCAGGTCGCGGTGATCCGCACGCGCGGCAACGCCTACGGGCACATCGTCCTGCGCGGCGGCAACGGCAAGCCCAACTACGACAGCGTCAGCGTCACGCTGGCCGAGAACGAGCTGCGTGCGGCCGGCGTCACCCCCAACATCATGGTCGACTGCTCGCACGCCAACTCCAACAAGGACCCGTCCCTGCAGCCGCTGGTGATGGACAACATCGCCAATCAGATCCTCGAGGGCAACACCTCGATCATGGGCCTGATGGTCGAATCGCATATCGGCTGGGGCAACCAGAAGATTCCCGAGGACCGCTCGCAGCTGCAATACGGGGTCTCGATCACCGATGCCTGCATCGACTGGCCGACCACCGAAACGGCCATGCGCAGCATGGACGAGAAGCTCAAGCCGGTACTCGGTCAGCGCCGGCGCGGCGCCTGATCGCCCGCCCCACCGCCGCCCGCGACCGCCTTTCCGGCGGCCCGGGCGGCGCGCCTACTGCGCCTGACCGTCGATCTCGCGGCGAAACGGCGGCAGCGAATCGAGCAGCGCCCGCCCGTACCGCCGAGTCAGAACGCGCCGGTCGAGCAGCGTGATGCGACCCTGATCGGCCTCCTTGCGGATCAGCCGTCCGCAGGCCTGAACCAGGCGTATCGACGCATCCGGCACCGAGATCCGCATGAAGGGGTTGCCGCCGCGGCTCTCGATCCACTCCGCCAGGGTTGCTCCCACCGGATCGTCGGGCACCGAGAACGGCAGGCGGGTGATCACCACGTGGGTGAGATACTCGCCCGGCAAGTCGATGCCCTCGGCGAAGCTGGCCAGCCCGAAGATGATACTGCCCTCCCCGGCGTCGACTCGTGCGCGATGGCGCTGCAGCAATTCACGCTTGGGCAGGTGATTCTGGGCGACGACCCGCTCGCGCACCGTCTCCGGCAACGCCTCCAGCACCGCACGCAGCTGCTTGCGTGACGAAAACAGCATGAGCACGGCTTCGCGTTCGTCCAGTGCCTTGGTGAAGTCGATCAGCGCACGCTCGTGGGCCTCGCGGTTGCTGGGATCGACGGCCTCCGGCGGTACGCTGAGCACGGCGCGGGAATAGTCGAAGGGACTCGGCAGGCGCTGATAGCGATACCGATTGGCGAGCCCGGCCCGCTCCTGCAGGCGCTCGAAACGATTGAGCGCGGTCAGCGTCGCCGAGGTCACCACGGCCCCGTGACAGGTGCCCCACAAGTGGCGCGCCAGGGTCTCGGCGGCCGACACCGGACTGGCCGAAAACGTCAGTTCCGCATCGCCGGCGATACGCTCGAAGGTCAGCCAGCGTGCCTGGGGAATGCCCTCGGCCGGGTCCGGCGTCGCCATGGCCTGCCACAAGGCATGCGCCTCCAGCGCGCGCCCGTGCAGCAGCGCCACCAGCGGCAGCCAGGATTCGGCCTGCTCGCGCGGCAGCCCCGTGGCCTTTTCGGGGTCGAGGCTCTCGCGCAGGATATCCGCCATGCTTTCGAGCGTGCGCGACAGTTCGGCGAATGCCGTCACCATCGACTGGGCCTGCTCGCTCAGGGCCTCCGGCACGCGCCCCATCGGGAAACGGTGGTGCACGGCATCGGTGGCATCGTCGGGCAGCCCCTCTTCGCGCTCGGCGAGGCGATGCCCCATGGCGAAGGCCTCGCCCAGGCGGGGTTCCAGCGCCGCGATCGCCTCCGGCAGGGTCGCCAGCAGGCGCGCCAGGGTCGGTTGCACGCCGAGGGCCGTGTTGAGCTCGGTCAGCGACTTCTTCAGCGTCCGCAGCCAGCGCAGCGTGCCGTTGACCGGCAGCCGGTGGTAGAAGTGATCCAGCGCCTTGTCGGGCAGGTGGTGGCCTTCGTCGAAGACGTAGATGCAATCCTTGGGCGACGGCAGTACCAGCCCACCGCCCAGGGAAAGGTCCGCCAGCACCAGGTCATGGTTGGCGACGATCACGTCGGCCTGGTCGAGCCCGCGACGCGCGCGGAAGAAGGCGCAGGCCCCGAAGTGCCCGCAGCGGCGATTGGTGCACTGGCGATGGTCGATCGTCAGGCGCCGCCAGTCGGCGTCGTCGATCCCGGTGGGCCAGCTGTCGCGATCGCCCTCCCAGCGCCCCGCCGAATAGGCGTCGGCCATCTCCTGGGCCAGGGCCTGGAAGTCGTCCCCGTCGCCGGAGGACATCGCCTCCTCGAAGAGCGACAGCGTGGGGTTGTCTTCGCCACCTTCGAGGGCCTGATCGAGCCGCGCCACGCACAAGTAGCGACCGCGCCCCTTGGCCAGGGCGAACTCGAAGTCGAGGCCGCTGTGCGCCTTGAGGGCCGGCAGGTCGTGATGCAGCACCTGCTCCTGAAGGGCCACCGTGGCGGTGGAGATCACCAGACGCTTGCCGCGTACCTGGGCGATGGGCAGCGCGGCGAGCAGGTAGGCCAGCGTCTTGCCGGTGCCGGTGCCCGCCTCCAGCACGCAGACGTGCTCGTTGGACAGCCGCCGTCCGGCGTCGTCCGACTCGATACCGCCCAGGGTTCGCGCGATCTCGGCGATCATCAGACGCTGGCCGTACCGCGGGGTCAGCTCGAGCGAGTCGAGCACCCGGCGATAGGCCGTCTGAATCGTCGCCTTGAGCTCGCTGTCGAGCCCGTTATCCGTCGTCTCGGCCAAGGGTCAAAGCAGCCCGTCGGGGGGATGCTGGCACGGCAGCTTGTCGCCGATGTAGGACTCGATCCCCGGCAGGGCGAAGGCGTCTTCCTCGCCGACGAAGCTGATCGACACGCCCTCCGCGCCGGCACGTCCCGTGCGTCCGATGCGGTGCACGTAGTCCTCGGGATCCTCGGGCAGGGTGTAGTTCACCACATGGCTGACATCGTCGATGTGGATGCCGCGCCCTGCCACGTCCGTGGCCACCAGCACGTCCACCTCGCCGTTGCGGAACTTGTCGAGGGTCGTGATGCGCGTGTTCTGCGGCACGTCGCCGGACAGCATCGCCACGTTGATCCCCGCCTTGCGCAGCTCGCTGTCGAGGTTGCGCACCAGGTCGCGACGATTGCCGAACACGATCACGCGCTCCATGTTCTCCTGGTTGAGCAGATTGACCAGCAGGCGCTGCTTGTCGCTGTCGCTCACCAGATAGACCCGCTGATCGATGTTGGCGGCATTCTCGAGGCTGACCTCGATCTCGACATGCGCGGCATCGTGCGTCCACTGATTGGCGAGGTTGAGGATGTCCTGGCTGAAGGTCGCCGAGAACAGGAAGGTCTGACGCTCCTCGGCCTTGGGCGTATGCCGCACGATGCGCTTGACATCGGGGATGAAACCCATCGACAGCATGCGATCCGCTTCGTCGAGCACCAGCACTTCGGTCTGCGTCAGGTCGACGTCGCGCTTCTCGTGGAAGTCGAGCAGACGCCCCGGCGTGGCGACCAGCACATCGACCTTGCGGCCCAGCTGGTCACGCTGCTTCTGATAGTCCATGCCGCCCACGACGCTGGCGACGTTGAGCGAGGTGAAGCGTGCCAGGGCCTTGGCGTCCTTCTCGATCTGCAGCGCCAGCTCCCGGGTCGGCGCCACGATCAGCGCACGCGGCGCCCCCGGCTTCTGACCGTCGGGTGCCTTCTCCTCGAGGAAGTAGGCCAGGATCGAGATCAGGAAGGCCGCGGTCTTGCCGGTTCCGGTCTGGGCCTTGCCGACCACGTCCCCGCCCAGCAGGGTCTTGGCCAGGGCCTCGGCCTGGATCGGCGTGCAATACTCGAACCCCAGGGCATGGATCGCGCGCATCAACGGCACGGGGAGGTCGAAATCGTGGAAACGCCACTTCCCCGCGACCGGCGGTACCTGAAACTGCTTGATGTCCCACTGGGATTGCGAGCGGCGCGGTTTGCGACGCCGACGTTTCGGTTTTCGGTTCTGGGCCGGTGCTGAGGTTTTGTCCGACTCGCTCATAGGCTTCTATGTCTGTCCAATATTCGTACGGAATGCATGAATCCAGCACGCTCGCCCGCCTCCCGGGCGCGCCACGGCCGTCGTTCAGCCGAGCTGGATCACGGCGGAAGCGGGCATTGTATCAGTCATTGCCGAGCCTCGCGCGGGCATCGCGCCCGGCACGGATGTCGCTCGACGACGCGGCTGGTAGAATGGGCGCCAAGTCAATACGACACGGGATACGACATGACACGCAGGAAAAAGACCCGCTCGCTCGCCAGCAAGGTGACGATTCGCACCGGGCGCCGCAAGGACTATCGTCAATGGCGCCACGACAACCCCGACGAGGTCAAATCCTCGGCGCGCTATACGCAGAAGAAGCGTCAGCAGCGCAAGCTGCAGGCAGCACGCCGTCTGGCGCGTCAGCAGCAAGCGCCCAAGCTCGATATCCATGGCGGCGCCTCGTCATCCGACAGCGACAAGCGAGGTGACGACTGATGCGCCTGGTGTCGTTCAATATCAACGGGATCCGTGCCCGCCTGCATCAACTGGAAGCGCTCGTCGACGCCCACGCGCCCGATGTCATCGGCCTCCAGGAAACCAAGGTACAGGACAGCGAATTCCCCCGCGAGGCGGTCGAAGCGCTGGGGTACCACGTCGCCTTCCACGGCCAGAAGGGGCACTACGGCGTCGCGCTGCTGACGCGCCAGGCGCCCGAGGCGGTGTACTACGGCCTGCCCGACGACGGCGAGGAGGCCCAGCGCCGGCTGATCGGCGTGCGCCTGGCGTGTGACGATGGCGAGCCGCTGACGATCTACAACGGGTACTTTCCCCAGGGCGAGAACGTCGACCACCCTACCAAGTTTCCCAACAAGCGCGACTTCTACGCACGGCTCACGACGCTGCTGCAGGAACGCCACACGCCCAGCGAACGTCTCGCGGTGATGGGGGACTTCAACATCTCGCCCGCCGATATCGACATCGGCATCGGCGAGGCCAACCGCAAGCGCTGGTTGCGCGAGGGCAAGACCAGCTTCCAGCCGGTGGAGCGCGAATGGCTCGCGCGGCTGGTCGACTGGGGGCTCAGCGATTGCTACCGCCTGCGCTACCCCGAGGTCGACGACCGTTTCAGCTGGTTCGACTATCGCTCGCGCGGTTTCGAGCGCGATCCCAAGCGCGGGCTGCGCATCGACTACATCATGGTCACCCCCCCGCTTTGCGAGCGGGTGACGGACGCGGGCATCGACTACGAACTGCGCGGCATTCAGCGGCCCTCGGACCATGCGCCGGTATGGGCGCAGCTCGCCTGCGACGCCGGCGCGAGCTGAGAACGGCGCGACGCCGGCCTCAGTCGGCGTCGAGCGATGCCAGCCAGTCCTCGGCCTGCGACGCGCCCGCGTCGCGGGCCGCCTCGAAAGCCTGTCGAGCCTCTTCCTCGCGAGACAGTTCCAGCAGGGACACGCCTTCGAGCAGCCAGGTTCGCGCGGGATCGGCGCCCTGCTCGCGAGCCTCGCGCAATGCCTCCACCGCCGTCGACCATTCGCCCCATCCATAGGCCAGTTCGCCGAGCTGCCGCCAGTCCTCGGCGGCCTGGGTGCGTTCGGCCAGCGTGCGCCACGCCGACAGCGCCTCGCGCTGGGCGCGCGCCGCCGTCCAGGCTTCGGCGAGACGCCGCTGATGCTCGACATCGCGGGGCAAGGTACCGTCCTCGAATGCGGCCTGCAGGTACTCGGCGGCGCGTGCCGGCGTACCGCCCGCCACATGCAGGCGTATCAACTGCTCGAGCGCCTCGCGCCCTTGCAGCGCCCCCCGCCGCCAACCGGCTTCCCACAACGCGGCGGCCAGGCCGGGACGCTGCATGCGCTGCGCCAGGGCCGCCGCGCGCCGCCAGGCATCGGGGTCGTCGCCCTTCCCCTCGAGCGCCGTGTCGAGCAATCCCAGTGCCGCCTCATAGCGCTCGGCATGCTGATAGACGCTCGCCGCCAGGGCACGACGCGTGTCGTTCATGCCACCGGCGCGGCGTGCACGATCGACCCAGTTCGCGGCCTGTGACCAGCGCTCCAGCGTCGCCTGAGCCTGCGCCATCAACCACAGGCTGTCGCGGTCGCCGCCGTGACGCTCGATCCACTCGCCGAGCAGCTCGGCGCCTTGCGCGGTCTGGCCGGCACGCAGCCGCAGGCGAGCTTCCTGATCGAGCCAGCGCCGGCGCGAGTCGCCGTCGACACCGTCGATGCGCCGCGCCTGGCGATACAGATCGGCGGCGGCGCCGTCACGCCCCCGCCGGGCTTCACCGGTGGCCGCCAGTTGCAGGAACAGCGCCCGCGCCCAGCGGTCCGCCGCATTGCCCCCTTGCAGTCGGCGTGCCGCCGCCTTGGCGTCGTCGATCTCGTCCTGGCTGGCCCCGTCGTCCTGCAGGCGCTGCTGCAGCGACTCCAGGGCGTTCACCATGTCCGGCGCCAGCGGCGGCCCTGCCGCCAGCGCCTTGCTGCCGGCGGCCCCCAGGCACAGGCCCAGCACTACTGCATAGCTCCAATGAGACAACCGCATGCGCTACCTCTTGAGGCGGAATTCTAGACGCTGACGCGCTTCACGCGGGGCATCTGCACGCGGGAACCGCCAGCCGGAGATCGCCTTCAGTGCCGCCCGCTCGAACACGTTTCGCGGCTGGGCCTCGGTGACCCGCAAGGAATCGGCGTCCACCCGGCCGTCGGGCTGGATCGTGAAGCGCACTTCGACGTACCCCTCGATGCCACGACGCTGCGCCCGTGACGGGTATTCCGGTGGCACGCGCTCGGTGGGCTGGGGAGACCCCACTTCCTGCGACGGCGCCTGGCTGGACTCCCCGCTATCCGCGGCCTGGTCCGCCGAGGCGGCCTCGCTCTCGCCCTGGGACGCCTCGTTCGCCGACGAAGACTCGGTCGGCTGCGGCGTCGGCTCGGGCTCGGGAGCCGGCTCCGGCTCGGGCTGCGGTTCCGGCGTGGGTTCGGGCTGCGGTTCAATCTCCTCCAGCTCCGGCAATGTCTCTTGCGGCACCTCCGGCGTGGGCGGTGCCGAGCGCTCGGGCTCGGGCAACGCCAGCGCACTGTCGCTTTGCGCCGCCGGCACGGGCGACGGCGGCGGTGGCGGCGGCGTGTCGGCCGGTGGCGTCGGCGCATCGGGCGCGGCCGCCTGAGGGGCCGGTGCCTGCGCCTGTGGCGCCTCGACACGCGACACCGACATCGGCTGCTCGATGGGCTCGCGCGCATCGTCCGGCGGCGCCACCAGCAATGCCAGCAGATAGAACAGGCCCAGCGCCATCAGCACGCCGCCCGCGGCTCCCGCGATCGCCCTCATCCGTCGGCGCCTCGCTCCGCCGCCACGGCGACGTCATCCACGCCGGCGTCGCGGATGGCATCCATGACCTCGATGAGCAGCCCCGTGGTCGATTGGCGATCGGCCTGGATCACGACCCCACCCTCGTCGCTGACCAGGCTGGCCACCTCGTTGCCCACGCGGTGCGCGTCCACCGGCTGACCATCCACCCACACGGCGTCCTCGGCCGTGATGGCGACCATCACCTGGGCATCGGGACGCGCCGTGGCGGCCGACGATTCGGGGCGCTCGATCTCGACCCCGCTTTCCTTGATGAAGCTGGTCGTCACGATGAAGAAGATCAACATGATGAACACCACGTCGAGCATCGGCGTGAGGTTGATCTCCTGGGCGTCGTCGTTGACGTCCTGTAGTCGACGCCTACGCATTGGCATCCTCCACGGCACGCGCCATGCGGTCATGCAACCGCTGGTCCTCGCGCCGAATCACGTGTTCGAGTCGTGTGGTGAACAACAGCCCCACCACGGCAACCGCCATCCCGGTCAGGGTCGGCAGCGTGGCGCGCGCCACGCCATCGGCCATGGCGCGCGCCTGATTGGCCTCCGTCAGCGACAGGCTGTCGAAGACCTGGATCATCCCGGTGACCGTGCCCAACAGTCCCAGCAGCGGGCACAGCCCGACCAGCAACTTGAGCCATGGCAAGGGGCGCCGCAGCTGGCCGATGAGTTCCTGGGTCCATACTTCGCGCAGCGTCAGCGCGCTCCAGCTCAGATGGTCATGTCGCGCGACCCAGCGCGAGACCAGCGCACGACGCCGACGCCGATGCACGAACTGCCAGTAGAGGCCGCGTTCCAGCCCCATGGCGAACAGGGCCATGGCGACCAGGGCGATCACCACCAGCACGGGGCCGCCGGCCCCTACCAGCCAGACGATGGGCTCAGCGAGTGTGGGCATGGGCCTGCGTTCCCGTGTGGCCGTCGGGCGTTTCGAGATGCTCGGCAAGCACGGCGCTGGCGCGCCCTTCGAGGGTGCCGAGCAACTCGCGGCTGCGGCTGCTCAAGGCGGTATGCGCGAACAGCAGCGGCACGGCGGCGATCAGCCCCAGCACGGTGGTGACCAGGGCCTGGCTGATCCCGCCCGCCATGAGCTGCGGATCGCCGGTCCCGAAGACGGTGATCGACTGGAAGGTCCCGATCATCCCGGTCACGGTCCCCAGAAGCCCCAGCAACGGCGCCACGGCCGCCATCAGCTTGACCAGAGGCTGGCCGCGCTCGAGACGCGGCTTCTCGGCCAGCAGCGCTTCATCGAGACGCGCTTCCAGGGCCTCCGGGGCATGCTCGCGACCCAGTGCCGCGAAGCGCCCGAGCACGCGGCCCAGGGGATTGTCGTCGCGCAGCGCATCGGGCGAGCGCAGCTGACGCCGCAGACGCACGCTGACCAGCAGCAGGTAGACGTATTGCGACAAGGCGACGAGCAGACCGGCGATGCCCAGCACCACGATCACGTAGCCGACCGCACCGCCCTGCTGGAAACGCTCCCAGAGCGTGGGCTGCTGCGAGAGCGCCTCGAGCACATTGCCCCGCGTCGGATCGAACACCACGCGATCGCCGTCGCCCTGCTGGAAGGCGCGCAAGGCCTGCGAGGCCGCTTCCGGGGTGTGCGACACCACGCGCAGTGTCGGTTCCCGCGAGTCGTCGCCGACGTCGCGGGTCAACAGCTTGCCGTCGCTGAAGGCCAGAAAGTCGCCGAGACGAATCGCCTCGCGGCGCTCGACGTTGCCTTCGGCATCGGCGATGGGCGCCTCGAAGCGTACGCCGCGTCCCGTTTCGGCGGTCAGCGCGGCAAAGGTCCGACCCAGCGATTCCAGGGTCTGGGTGTCGATGATGGCGTCATCGTCCAGGCGCGCCGGCAACCGGGTCTGGGTGCCCACCGTCAACCAGCCGTCGCCCAGGTCATCGCGCAGTTCTCCGATGGCGCCCTGCGCCACTCCGAACACGCCGTCGAGGTCGCCCGCCTCATTGCGGCGACGCTCGTTCACCGCCTCGAGCGCCTCGCGTTGTTCGGCCTGGGTGGCTTCCAGCGCGTCGCGCCGCTCACGGGCCGCCTCGCGTTCGGCCTCGGCCTCGCTCACGGCGTCCCGCAGCGCTTCCCGATCCTCCATCAAGGCGGCGAGGCGCTGCCGGTCACGTGCCTCGGCGGCGTCGCTGTCCGTACGCAAGCTTTCCAGCAACTGCCCCAGCGAGGGCGTCGCGCCATCGTCCTGCGCCGAGGCCAGGGACGCGACACCCGGCAACGCCATCGCCGCGACCAGCACCGGGGATAACAGCAGAGACTTCCATGCGCTCATCACGACTCCTCGTCCTCGGCGGCTGAAGAATTGGCGGCGTCGGACGCGCGAGTCTCGAGTGCCACCGAGACCGGCAGGTCCAGCAGGGCCGGCGCACGCTGGTCACGCGCGATGCGCATGCCCTTGCGAAGTTCGTCGAGCGCATCGCCCTCGAGCGGTTGCCAGGCGCGCTCGTCGGCACGCCAGACCGCCCCGGAGCGCCCGTCGGGGGTCAGGTAATAGAGCCCCACGCGCCCCACGCGCAGATAATCGACCTGGCGTGCCTCATCGCCCACCAGCGTGCCCTGCCAGGTATCCATCTCGCGTCCGTAATCGAGCTCGGTGCGCCAGGCGGACAAGACGCGATCGAGCTTGTCGGCGGCCGCCATTTCGCTGTCATCGAGCATCGACTCGAGACTCTCGACCCGGGCCAGACGCTCTTCGCGCAGGAACGGCAGATCGGCCTCGATCAGGGTGCGCAGGCGCGTCACCATGTCGCGCAGCAAGCCGGGCAGCGCCTCGCGCGTGACCGACAGCTGGTCGATGGCCTCGCGGCGCCGCTCGATCAGCGCCGCCTGCGTCTCGTTGCGGCGGGACAGTTCCTCGTTGTAGCGCTCGAGGCGGGACGCGTCGCGGCTGGCATCCCGCAAGCGAGTGAGCAGCTCGCGGGTCTCGTCGTCGGCCGCGTCGATCTTTTCCTGCAACGCCGCCTGGGTCTGTTGCGCTTGCGCACTCGCCTCGCGCAATGACGTCTGCTGCGCCCAGGCGGGTGTCGCGAGGCTCGTCAATAGCGCCATGCCGGCCCAGGCCGCGCACCAGCCTGTCCGTGTTCGGTGTCGCGTGTCGTTTGCCACCACGCCTTCTCCCGTTGCGTTTGCGTGCCGGTCACCTCAACGGCCAGCACCTGAAGGTGCTAGCACGCTAATACAAACAAGAACAATTATCAATCATGAGCCACCCCATGCAACGAAAGAACCGGCCACGAGGGCCGGTTCTTCCGGGGTGACGGGGCGGCACGACCGCCCCGATACGGCACGTTCCAGAGCGTGCCTAGAGCTTGGATTCCAGCTCCGGCAACACCTCGAACAAGTCGCCCACCAGGCCGTAATCGGCGACCTGGAAGATGGGCGCTTCCTCGTCCTTGTTGATCGCCACGATCACCTTGGCGTCCTTCATCCCCGCCAGGTGCTGAATCGCCCCGCTGATGCCCACGGCGATGTAGAGCTCCGGCGCGACGATCTTGCCGGTCTGCCCCACCTGCATGTCGTTGGGCACGAAGCCGGCGTCCACGGCGGCCCGCGATGCGCCGATCGCCGCACCCAGCTTGTCCGCGATGCCCTCGAGCAGCTTGAAGTTGTCGCCGTTGCCCATGCCGCGCCCGCCGGAGATGACCACGCGGGCACTGCCCAGCTCGGGGCGATCGCTGCTGGCCAGTTCCTCTCCGATGAAACGCGACAGCGAATTGTCGACCTCGGCCGTCACCGCTTCGATGGTGGCGCTGCCCGTGGCCTCGACGGCATCGAAAGCCGTGGTGCGTACGGTGAGCACCTTGAGGGCATCGCTCGACTGCACGGTGGCGATCGCGTTGCCCGCGTAGATGGGCCGCAGGAAGGTGTCCGGGCTTTCCACGGCCAACACCTCGGAAATCGCCGCCACGTCCTTGAGCGCGGCGACGCGCGGCATGACGTTCTTGCCCTGGGTGGAGGCCGCCGCCAGCACATGGGAATACTCCCCGGCGAGCCCGGCGATGAGATCGCTCACCGGCTCGGCGAGCTGATGGGCATAGACGCCGGCATCGGCCACGCGGACCTTGCTCACGCCGACGAGCCCGGCGGCCGCCTCGGCGACGCCCGCAACGTCTTCGCCCGCCACCAGCAGGTCGATGTCGCCGCCGATGGCCTGGGCCGCGGCGACCACATGCGCAGTGCTGCCGGCCAGTTGGCCGTTGTGATGTTCGGCGATTACCAGAATGCTCATGCGATCACCTTGGCTTCGTTCTTGAGTTTGTCGACGAGTTCATCCACGGACGCCACCTTGGTGCCGCCTTGACGTTCGGCCGGCGATTCCACCTTGAGCACGTTCAGGCTGGAGGTCACCGCGACCCCCAGGGCATCGGGCGTCTGCACGTCGATGGGCTTTTTCTTGGCCTTCATGATGTCGGGCAGCTTGGCGTAACGCGGCTCGTTGAGGCGCAGGTCGGTGGTGATCACCGCCGGCAGCTTGAGCGAGACCGTCTGCAGGCCGCCATCGATCTCGCGGGTCACGCGGACCTCGTCGCCCTCGACCTGCACCTCGGACGCGAAGGTACCCTGTCCCATGCCTGCCAGCGCGGCCAGCATCTGACCGGTCTGGTTGTTGTCGGTATCGATGGACTGCTTGCCGAGGATCGTCAAGCCGGGCTGTTCGTCGTCGACGACGCGCTTGAGCAGCTTGGCGGCGGTCAGCGACTCGACCTTGTCGTCGGTCTCGATGTGGATGGCGCGATCCGCGCCCAGCGCCAGCGCGGTACGCAGCTGTTCCTGCGCGGCCTTGGGCCCGATGGTGACGGCCACCACTTCGCTGGCGACGCCCTTTTCCTTGAGGCGCACCGCTTCTTCCACGGCAATCTCACAGAATGGGTTCATGGCCATCTTGACGTTCGTGAGATCGACGTCGGAGTGGTCCGGCTTGACCCGGATCTTGACGTTGTAATCGATGACGCGTTTGACCGCGACGAGTACTTTCATGGTGTCCTCGCTTGGTTAGAACCGGCAGGCATGCCCTTAGAACAAATTCATTCAAGCGTTTGATAGGGGGCGTGTCCCGAAAAAATGTCGCCCGTTACACACTCGGCGACCCTATATAATATTGCGTGAACTCGTCCAACGCGGTCAAACCCCGCAGCGCCCCACGCCTGAGTCGCAGACAAACTCCATGGAAGATGACATCATGCGCGTCGGCCGTTCCGGCTGGAATCAAACAACCGTTTAAAATACAATTCAACCACGAAACATTGTTCATGTGCCGCTCTCCCCGAGCGACGTGGCGCGCATGACCGGGTGAGGCGCTCGCCCGACGCGAAGATGAAGGAGATCAAGCCGTGGAACGCGAATACATGGATTTCGACGTCGTCATCGTCGGCGCCGGCCCTGCGGGGCTTTCGGCCGCCTGTCGCTTGATGCAGCAGGCCAACGAGGCGCAGCGCGAACTCAGTGTCTGCGTGGTCGAGAAAGGCTCCGAGGTGGGCGCGCATATCCTCTCCGGAGCGGTGCTCGAGCCGCGCGCCCTGCGCGAGCTGTTCCCCGACTGGGAATCGCGCGGCGCCCCTCTGACCACGCCGGTCGTCAGCGATGACCTGTATCTGCTCAAGGACGCCGAGAATGCGCAGAAGCTTCCCAACGCGCTGATCCCCAAGAGCATGCACAACACCGGCGGCGCGTACGACAACTACGTGATCAGTGCCGGCAACCTGTGCCGCTGGCTGGCCGAACAGGCCGAGCAACTGGGCGTGGAGATATTTCCCGGCTTCGCCGCCCAGGAGACCCTGCACGACGAGGACGGCACGGTACGCGGCATCGTCGTCGGCGACATGGGCGTGGCCGCCGATGGCAGCGAGAAGCCCGGGCACATGCCGGGCATGGAGCTTCGCGCCAAGTACACGCTGTTCTCCGAGGGCGCCCGCGGCCATCTCGGCAAGCGGCTGATCCAGCGCTTCTCGCTCGACGAGGGTTGCGATCCCCAGCATTACGCCCTAGGCCTCAAGGAACTGTGGGACGTGCCGGCCGACAAGCACGAGCCCGGACGCGTACTGCACGGCTCCGGCTGGCCGCTGCCCGGCGACACCCACGGCGGCTGGTTTCTCTACCATGCCGAGAACCAGCAGGTCGTGGTCGGCCTGATCGTCGACCTGTCCTACGACAACCCTTACCTGTCGCCTTTCGACGAATTCCAGCGCATGAAGCACCACCCGGTGCTCAAGCAGTACCTGGAAGGCGGTTCGCGCGTTTCCTATGGGGCACGCGCCATTACCAAGGGCGGCGCCAACAGCCTGCCCAAAATGACCTTTCCCGGCGGCCTGTTGATCGGCTGCGACGCCGGTACGCTCAACTTCGCCAAGATCAAGGGCATTCACATGGCGATGAAATCCGGCCTGGTGGCGGCCGAGAGCGTGTTCGAGGCCTTCGTGGGCGGCGACGAGGGCGGCCAGGAGCTGTCTTCCTTCACCACCAAGTGGCGCAACAGCTGGGCCTGGGCGGAATTGCACGAAAGCCGCAGCTTCGGCCCCGCGATTCACAAGTACGGCACCGTCAAGGGCGGCGCCTACAACTTCCTGGACCAGTGGCTGGGCGGCAAGCTGCCCACCGTGCACGACACCACGCCCGACCATGCCAGCATGCGCCATGCCAGCGAGGCGACGCCCATCGAGTATCCCAAGCCCGATGGCAAGCTGTCCTTCGACAAGGCCTCGTCGGTCTTCCTCTCCAATACCAACCATGAAGAGGATCAGCCCTGCCACCTGCGGCTCACCGATCCCGAGATTCCGGTGCGCGTCAATCTCCCGGAATACGCCGAGCCCGCGCAGCGCTATTGCCCCGCCGGGGTCTACGAAATCGTCGAGGAAAACGGCGAGCCCAGGTTCCAGATCAACTTCCAGAACTGCGTGCACTGCAAGACCTGCGACATCAAGGACCCCTCCCAGAACATCACCTGGGTCGCGCCGGAAGGCGGCGGTGGGCCCAACTACCCCAACATGTAGGCCCTCGCCCGAGAGATAGCGTCTCGCCAAGATAGCGTCTCGCCAGCCGCCCGGCGGCGGGACGCCTGTCAGCTCGCCTGCGCCGCCATGGGCTCGAGCGGCGCCCTTGCCGCAATCAGCCGTCGGCGGCCGGCCTGGGTGAAACGCACCTCGATGACCGGATTGGCGGGATCACCTTCGAGCACCACGATCTCGCCCTCGCCGAAGACCCCGTGGCGCACCCACTGCCCCACCTCCCAGTGGCGGGTCGCGGCGGTCGCGCTTTCCTCGACGCGGGTCACGGGCAGACGCACGCCGCAGCGCTCCAGATAAGGCCCCACCACCTCCGGTGCGCGCACCGCCAGCGACTCAAACGGCGCCTCGCCGAGCGCGGCGGCGGCGCGGTGGCAGTCGTCCCAGGCAGTCTCGTCGATGAAGCGGCTGGGACGATGGTCGCCGCCGTCGTGGAGCACCAGCAGACGCTCGCGCGCCCGCGTGATCGCGACATAGTAGAGGCGGCGCTCTTCCTCGAGACGCTCGGCATCCAGCGGGGTCTCCCGCGTGTAATGCGGAAAATCCTCTTCGTTGACGCCCCACAAGGCGACCAGGGGCCATTCCAGCCCTTTCGCGCCATGCACCGTGGTCACCAGCACGCCATCCTCGCGGCCCTCGACCGGCTGGCTCAGCAGCTCGATGAAGGCATCGGGATCGTTGGCGAGCTCGCCCGCCTGCTCGATCAGCACATCGAGCAGGCGCACGTCATCCTCCGCCTTGGCGCGGCGCGAGGCCGCACGCTTGAGCGCCTTGTCCGCCTCGGTGGCTTCCACGACGTGTTCGAGCAACTTGGCCGGCGGCCAATGCCCCAGGCGCGGCAATTCGCAGAGCAACTGCCAGCGCCGCTTGAGATTGCGCCGCTGCAGGGGCTTCAAGGCGCTCAACAACGGGTCGTGACGTTCGGGCCATTGCTGGGTGTGCGCCAGCTGCCGGGCCAGCGCGGTCAGCGTCTCGCGCGGCACGAACACCGTCGGTTGCGACAGCAGCAGGTTGAGTTGCTCGGGGTCGTGCAGGCGGTTGCCGTCGCGCGCCAGGGCCAGGTAACCGGCCAGCGCCTGCACCAGCGGCAGACGAAAGACGAAGCGGTCCTCGCGGGCGAGCCGGAACGGGACCCCCGCGCGCAACAGCTGCAACTGTACGGAGACCGACAGGGTCCAACTGCGCACCATCACGCAGGTTTCGCTCAGCGCGCGTCCGGCCTGCTGCCATTCGCGCAGCGCCTCGAGCAGCGCCGCATTGCCCACGGCCACGTCGGCTCGGGTCGTCGGGGTGCCCGGCGCCGCCAGACACAGCTGATCGGGACGCCGGCGGTTGGCGCGAATCGCATGGTTGGCCGCCAGCGCCAGCACATGACCGTGCCGGAAGGTGTACGACAACGGGTAGTCGTGAGCCGTGCCGAACAGTGCGCCGAAACGCTCGAACATGGCGTCCGGGCGCGCACCGCGCCACTCGTAGATGCACTGGTTGGCGTCGCCGACCGCCATCACCTGTGCGCGCTTCCCCGCGAGAATGGCCAGCAGGCGCTGCTGTACTTCGTTGATGTCCTGGTATTCGTCGACGATCACGTGGTCGAGAAATCCCTGCACGCGGGCGCGCGCCTCGGGCGTCGCCTCCAGGCAGCGCAACGGCCGGTAGAGCAGGTCGGCGTAGGTCATCACGCCGTGATCGGCGAGCAGGGTTTCGAAATGCGCGTACGCCTCGCAGAAATGCTGGGTGTCGTCCCCGAAGTCGAGGCGTTCGTGAAGCTCCTCGGGCGTGCGCATCTCGGCCTTGACGAGTTCGCAGAACTGCGCGAGCGTCTCGAGCCGGTCGGCTTCCAGCGCCGCCTGACGCTGGCTGTCATCGGCCTGCTCCAGGCTCATCTGCACCGCCTGGCGCAGGAGACGCTCGCGCTGCCAGTCCGCCGCGATCAACTGCCGGGGCGAGAGGTATCCCCAGCGCGTCAGCGTCTGGGTCAGTCGGTGACCGATGGAGTGAAAGGTGCGCACGTCGGGCAGGCGCTGCCCCGTCGCCTCGCGCTGCAGCTTGGCCGTGAAGTCCTCGCGGGCGGCGCGATTGAACATCAGCACCAGAATGCGCTGGGGCGGCACGCCACTGGCCAGCAGGTGCAGGACCCGCTGGACCAGCGTGGTGGTCTTGCCGGCGCCGGCCACCGCCGAGACGCGGGCATGTCCCTGGCCGTGCCCCACCACGGCGCGTTGTTCGGGCGTGGGAGGCTCGCTCACGGCAGCTCCCCGGGAAGATGCCCGAGCGGCTGCCAGATGCCGTCGCTGTAGACCCCCAGTGCCGTGCCCTCGTCACCTTCGCAAAGCTCGGCAAGTTCGATCAGACGGTAATAGACGTTGCGATTGAGCCGCGCCGCCAGCCCGAAACGGATGGGCACTTCCGGCACCGGCTCCCCGGCGGGCGTGGGGCTGATCGCAAGGCGCCGCGACGCGTCGAGGGTCACGCTATCGCCCCATTGGGTGGTCAACGTCCAGACCCCGTCCTGGCAGTCGGCATCGACGATCAGGAAGGGACGGTCCTCGACCTGGATGCGCAGCTTTTCGGCCGGCGTCACCAGGTAATAGTCGCCGTCCGCCTCGCGCCGCAACAGGCGCGACAGCAGCCGCACCAGACGTGCGCGACCGATCGGCGCGCCCTCGTGCCACCAGCGGCCGTCGGCGGCGATGGTCAAGGCCATGTCACCGCAGAACGGCGGATCCCAGCGGTCGAGGGGCGGGATCTCGCTCGCCTGCGATGCCTCGAGGTGTGCGGTCATCGACTCAAGTGACATGCTGCCTCCTCGTGCATGGCATTACTGGCCGGTCAGGTGCGTCAGCGCCTCGCGCACGTCTTCCGGGGCCTCGGGCAATGCCTCGCGAAACAGCCGATAAAAGTTGGCGGTGGTCTGCATCGCCACTTCGTCGACGCTGATCCCGCGCTCGGCGGCGATGCACTCGGCGACTTCCACCACCCATTGCGGCTCGTTGGGCTTGCCGCGATGCGGTACCGGCGCCAGGTAGGGGCTGTCCGTCTCGATCAGCAGACGGTCGAGCGGAATGCGGCGCGCCAATTCACGCACGGCGGTGGCATTGCGGAAGGTGACGATACCGGAGAGGGAAATATAGAACCCCAGCCTTATCGCTTCCCGCGCCATGTCGAGGTCCTCGGTGAAGCAATGCAGCACGCCTCCCACCGCCGGGTCGGTATGCTCGCGGATCAGCGCCAGGGTGTCTTCCTTGGCGTCACGCGTGTGCACGATCACCGGCAACGCGAGCTCGCGAGCCGCACGCAGATGGTTGGCGAAGCGGGCGTACTGGACGTCGTGGGCGACGCCGTCGTAGTGATAATCCAGTCCCGTCTCGCCGATGGCCACCGCCCCATGGCGTTCGGCGCAGGCGACGATGGCCTGGGTGTCGGGTTCGTCCGGCACCGTATGCAGGGGGTGCACGCCGGCGGAAAACGTCACATCGTCGTGGGCACGGGCGATATCGACCAGCCCGGGCACGTCGTCCAGCGTGACGGCGATCGCCAGGAACTGACGCACGCCCCGTTGGCGCGCGGCGTCCAGGGCAGTGGCGAGCTGGCCGTCATGGGCGGCGAGATCGAGTCGGTCGAGGTGACAATGGGAATCAACGAACATGGGGTACCTAAACGATCGAACGGGCCGGCACACGGCCCGCGGCATGAATCAAAGGGTATAGCTGGGACGCGTCGGCGTGACACCGTCGAGACACGCCTCGATCAACGTCTTCACGCGCTGGTCGTCGGCGCTGAAATGCACCCCGATGCCCGGCACGCGCCGCCCCCCGATGCCGGGCGGCGACAGCCAGGCGACGCTCCCCGACACCGGCAGGCGCTCGCTTTCCTCCGGCAGGGTCACCAGCAGGTACACCGTATCGCCGAGCGAATAGCGCTCCGACGTGGGCACGAAGATGCCGCCGCGCTGCAACCAGGGCATGTAGGCCGCGTGCAGGGTCTGGGTATCGTGAAATGTCAGGGACAAGGCTTTTTGCGCCACGCAGAACACTCCGTAACAAGGGCATCGGACCGATGCGGAAGCGACCGGACACGATCGCCGCACCGTCGGCGACGCCACGGCACCGTCAAGATCGCAGCAACGATGCCCAGCGCACCAGCCAGGCCTCCAGCACCAGTTGCGCGCTGGGATTGCCGCCCGCCGCGATCAGGCGCCGCTGTTCGCGGGCATAATCGAGCAGGCGAAACCAGTCGCGCACCCGCGCGTTCTTGACTGCCTGCCGGTACAACGGCAGCAGATCCGGGTTGCGCACGTGCTCGGCATCGCCGGCCACGCCCAGGCGGATCAGATCCTCGAGCCAGACGATACCGTACCACAGCACGCGGTCCAACGACTGGGGATCGAGGCGCGCCGCCTCGGCGACCGGCTCGGCACCGCGCACCAGAGCATCGAACAGTTCCCGCAATTCCTGGCGCAGCGCGCGCCCCTCGGCCAGCTCCAGCGCGAACTGCGGCAGCCCGCCGGCCACGCGCAGCCAGAAGCGCGCCTGCTCCGCATCCTCGAGGCGTTCGCTCAACCAGGGCAAGGCGCTTTCCGCATCGGGCACGCCCAGGCTCCAGTGCTGGCAGCGGGAGCGAATCGTCGGCAGCATGCGCGAGGGGATGTCGGCCAGCAGCACGAACAGGGTCCTTTCCCCGGGTTCCTCCAGGCTCTTGAGCAGGGCGTTGGAGGCGGCCACGTTCATGGCCTCGGCAGGATGCAGGCGAATCACCCGGTGGCCGCCCTGCTGCGCGGTCTGCGAGACGAAGGCATTAACCTGACGGATCGGATCGATGCGTATCTGACGGCGCTTCTCCGCCGGGGAGATGTCCAGCAGATCGGGGTGATAGCCCGAGGCCAGCATGTGACAGGCATGACACTCGCCGCAGGCCGTCTCCCCCGGCGCATGGCACAGGGTGCGCGCGATCAGGGCGTCGGCGAGATCGTGCTTGCCGACCCCGTGGGGGCCCGAGATCAGCAGCGCGTGAGGCAGACGCTGGGCGTCCTGTTGACGCACCAGCCGCGTCCACAGATCCCGCTGCCAGGGCAACGGCGTCATGACCATGATGCCAACCTCTCGGTCAGGTGTGAGGCGATCGACGCTTGCACCGCCTCCAGGCTGCGATCGGCATCGATCACGGCGAAACGCGTCGGCGCCTGGGCGGCCCGGGCAAGATAGCTCTCGCGCACGGCATTGAAGAATGCCCCGCGCTCGCGCTCGAAGCGGTCGCGTTCGATGCCGCGTCGTTCGACCCGGCGCTGCGCGGCTTCCACCGGCATGTCCAGCAGCAGCGTCAAGTCCGGCTGCAAGCCTTGCTGCACCAGGGTTTCCAGGGTGGCGATACGCGTCTCGTCCAGCCCTCGCCCGCCGCCTTGATAGGCGAAGGTGGCATCGGTGAAGCGGTCGCATACCACCCAGGCACCGCGCGCCAGGGCCGGACGGATCCGCGCTGCCAGATGCTGGGCACGGGCGGCGAACATCAGCAACAGCTCGGCGGTCTCGTCGAGCGGCTCCTGCGGCGCGGGATCGAGCAGCAACTCGCGAATCGCCTCGGCGCGGGGGGTTCCCCCCGGCTCGCGCGTACGCACCACCTCGATGCCCCGCGCGCTCAGCCAGTCGCAGACGAAGGCCACGTTGGTGGACTTCCCCACCCCTTCGCCCCCCTCGAGGGTGATGAAACGTCCTGGCGTCATGGTGATGGTCGCCCTCGCTCAGCGGTTGAGGATATAGCGGCGTACCGCGGCATTGTGTTCGGCCAGCGTACTGGAAAAATAGTGCGATCCGTCGCCCCGGGACACGAAATACAGGGCGTCCCCGGAGGCGGGGTCCACGGCAGCTTCCAGGGAAGCTTCGCCGGGCATGGCGATCGGCGTGGGCGGCAGGCCGTCGATCACGTAGGTGTTGTAGGGCGTTTCGCGACGCAGATCATCGCGCGTGATGTTGCCATCGTAATCCTCGCCCATGCCGTAGATGACCGTGGGATCGGTCTGCAGGCGCATGCCACGCTCGAGACGCCGCACGAAGACGCCGGCGATCCGCCGACGCTCATTCGGCACGCCCGTTTCGCGCTCGATCAACGACGCCAGGATGAGGGCTTCGTAAGGCGTCTCGAGCGGCAGATCGCCGCTGCGTCCCGCCCAGGCGTCGCGCAGCATGTTGTCCATGCGCGCATAGGCGCGTTCGAGCAGCGCCAGATCCGTCATTCCCTTGTGATAGCGGTACGTATCGGGGAAAAAGCGGCCTTCGGGATGCTCGTCCTCATGCCCCAGCGCCGCCATGACCTCCGCGTCGCTCATGTCCTGCGTGCGATGCTCGAGCTTGGGGGCCTCGGCCAGTGCGCGACGCATCTGCGCGAACGTCCACCCCTCGGGAATGGTGAGGCGATAGGTGACGATATTGTCACTGGAGAGCCGTGCCACCATCTCGCGACCGCTCATGCCCGGGGTGAGCTCGAACTCGCCGGAGCGCAGGCCGTTCACCGCTTCCGGCGAGAGTTTCGCCAGCACGCGGTACGGCCAGGCGGCCTCGATGATGCCTTGCGACTCGAGCTCGCCCAGGATTTGCTGGAACCCCGCGCCACGCGGCACCTCGTAGATCGTGGGCGCCTCGAGGGCGATCGGGGCCGCCAGCCGGGATTGCCAATACTGGTAGGCGCCGAATGCCGCCACGCCCACCAGCGCCGCCCCGCCCAATAAAATCTTGACCACTCGCATGTCGCTACCTTGTTTCAAGCCTCGCCCAGGGCACTCGCGGGATATCCCAGCAGCGCCTGGGCGTGGCGTTGTAATTGCCTGTGCTCGGTACCCATCGACCAACGCTTCAGACAGCCACCTTGCGCATCGTCCAGGCGTGCCAGTGGCCAGGCGCCTTGCACCGAATTGAGCACCCATGCCGCCTCGGCCTCGACCAGGGCGTCGATGCCCGCGTCGCAGGCATGGATCGGCAAATGCTCGCGCAGGGTCGACAGCAGGGTTCCTTCCACGCCGCATGCTGTCAGGCTCGGCGTCTCCAGCCGCCCGTGACGTCGCCATACCAGATTCATGCTGGTCGCTTCGACGAGGCGATCTTGCTGGTCGCGGAGCAGGCCCTCGGCAATCTCGGGGGCCTGCCATTCGCGACGCGCCAGTACGTTCTCGAGACGATTGAGATGCTTGATGCCGGCCAGCAGCGGCTGATGACCGAGGCGCAGGTGGCACAGGCGCACGTGCACGCCCTCGCGCCATCGCCGGGGCATGGGCGCGAAGGGGGAGAAACGCCAGCGCAGACGCGGCCTGGGCGTATCGGGCACGGCGTACCCGCGCCCGCCACTGCCGCGCGTCACGAGCAGCTTGAGCACCTGCAGGCCACCTTCCGCCCGCCCGGGCAGCGCGTTCAACGTCTCGGCCGCCGGCATGGGCAGCCCCAGGCGGTCGGCTCCCCGTGCCAGCCGCGCCATGTGCGCTTGCCACAGGACAGGCTGCCCGTCACGCACGAGGACGGTCTCGAAGAGACCGTCCCCGTAAGCGAGGCCCCGATCGTCGAACGGTACCGCCTCGTCACCCATGGCGATCAGGTACGACCGAAGATCAGTGACCCGTTGGTACCACCGAAGCCGAAGGAGTTCGACAGGGTGTAGTCGATGGCCATCTCGCGCGCCGTGTTGGGCACGTAGTCGAGCACGCAGCCTTCATCGGGGTCGTCGAGATTGATGGTCGGCGGCGCGACCTGATCGCGAATGGCGAGGATGCTGAAGATCGCCTCGACCGCGCCGGCGGCACCCAGCAAGTGACCGATCATCGACTTCGTGGAACTCACCGCCACGGACTTGGCCGCCTCGCCCATGACGCGCTCCACCGCCTGGCTCTCGGCGACATCGCCCGCCTGGGTGGAGGTGCCGTGCGCATTGATGTAGCCCAGTTGGCCGGCCTCGATGCCCGCATCCTTGACCGCGTTGCGCATCGCCATCTCGGCGCCGCTGCCATTGGGCGCGGTCATGTGATAGGCGTCGTCGCTCATGCCGAAGCCCAGCAGCTCGGCATAGATGGGCGCGCCTCGGCGCTTGGCATGCTCGTACTCTTCCAGCACCAGCACCCCGGCCCCGTCGGAGAGCACGAAACCGTCGCGCTCGCGATCCCAGGGGCGGCTCGCCGCGGCGGGATCGTCATTGCGCGTGGACAGCGCGCGGGCCGCCGAGAACCCGCCCAGGCCCAGCGGCGTGGTGGCCATTTCGGCCCCGCCGCAGACCATGGCATCCGCATCGCCGTACGCGATGGTGCGAGCCGCGTAGCCGATGTTATGCGTCCCGGTGGTGCACGCCGTGGTAATGGCGATGTTGGGACCGCGAAAGCCATGCTGGATCGCCAGATTGCCGGAGATCATGTTGATGATCGACCCGGGCACGAAGAAGGGGGAAATCTTGCGCGGCCCGCCACGGTTCAGTGCGTTGTGGTTGTGCTCGATCATCGGCAGACCGCCGATGCCCGAGCCGATCGCCACACCGATGCGGTCCGCGTTGTCGTCGTTGCTTTCCAGCCCGGCGTCGGCGATGGCCTGCCCGGCCGCCGCGATTCCGTACTGGATGAACAGATCCATCTTGCGCGCATCCTTGGGGTTCAGGTACGGACTGATATCGAAGTCCTTCACCGAACCGCCGAAGCGCGTGTTGAATCCCGACGTATCGAACTGGTCGATCAGCGAGATGCCGCTCTTGCCTGCCAGGATGTTGTCCCAGCTTTCCTTGACAGTGTTACCGACAGGGGTCACTAGGCCCAATCCGGTCACCACGACCCTTTTACGAGGCATCAGCTCTCCTCCAGACTTGCGAGTTGGCACGGCATGGCCGTGTTTGGCGCGCATTATACCCGATTCGCCGCCGGGATGGAGACGGCAAGCATGCACAAACGACGAAGGCCGCCCTGATGACAGAGCGGCCTTCGCGAGTCGATTTCGAACCGGGCCGACCCGGCACCGCTCTACTTACTGGTGAGCGACGACGTAGTCGATCGCTTCCTGAACGGTGGTGATCTTCTCGGCTTCTTCATCGGGAATCTCGGTGTCGAATTCCTCTTCGAGCGCCATCACCAGCTCGACGGTATCCAGCGAGTCGGCGCCGAGATCCTCGGTGAAGGAAGACGTGTTCTGGATGTCTTCTTCCTTGACGTTCAGGCGCTCGGCCACAACCTTCTTCACGCGCTCTTCGATGGTGCTCATTATATCGTTACTCCTAGTGGTACGAATCCGCTAGCTCTAGAAAGCTGCGGGTAGTTTATAGACCGCTCCCAGACGACGCAACCAGCGCCTGCAGGGGCGTTAACGCATATTCATGCCGCCGTTGACCTGCAGCGTTTCACCGGTGATGTAACCGGCACCGTCACTGGTCAGGAAGCCGACGGCGGCAGCGATTTCCTCAGGCGCGCCCAGGCGTGCCAGGGGAATGTTTTCAAGCAGTGCATCATGCTGAGCCTGAGGCAGTGCTTGCGTCATGTCGGTAGCGATGAAACCCGGCGCCACGCTGTTGACGGTGATTCCGCGCGAAGCGACTTCACGTGCCAGAGAACGGGAAAACCCTTCCATCCCGGCCTTGGCCGCCGCATAGTTGCTCTGGCCCAGATTCCCCATGGTGGCCACGACCGAACTGATGCTGACGATACGCCCGAAGCGCGCCTTGGTCATCCCCCGCACGCAGGCCTTGGTGACGCGGTACAACGACTTGAGGTTGGTGTCGAGCACCGCGTCCCATTCGTCTTCCTTCATGCGCATCAACAGATTGTCGCGCGTGATGCCGGCATTGTTGACCAGGATGGTGGGCGCGCCGAATTCCTCGCCGATGGACTTGATCAGGGCATCGACGCTGGCCTGATCGGTCACGTCGAGCACGCGACCCGCCCCGTCGATGCCGTGCGCCTTGAGGTCGGCATCGATGCTGTCGGCGCCCGCCTGGCTGGTAGCGGTGCCGATCACCACGCGTCCCTGGCGGCCGAGCTCGCGTGCAATCGCTTGCCCGATGCCACGACTGGCCCCCGTGACCAGGGCGACCCTACGTTCGCTTGTCATCTGATTTCCCGCATTCATCACTGAGATTCATCCCCTTCGCTACGCGCCAGCTCCAGCGCGCTTTCCAGCGAGTCGGGGTCGTTGACGGCCAGCCCCTTGGCCTGACGCTGAATCCGCTTGTTGAGACCGGTCAGCACCTTGCCGGGGCCGCACTCGATGAACACCCGGGCGCCACGTTCGTGCATGGCGTTGACGCAGTCCGTCCAGCGCACCGGGCGATAAAGCTGTTCGACGAGACGCTGACTGAGCGTGTCGACGTCGTCGTGAGCACGGGCATCGACGTTCTGCACCACGGTGTAGCGCGGCGTCTTGAGATCGAGACCGCCGATTTCCTCGGCGAGACGCTCGGCGGCCGGCTGCATCAGCGCGCAGTGCGACGGCACCGACACCGGCAACGGCAGAGCGCGCTTGGCTCCCGCCTCCTGACACAGCGAAATGGCACGCTCCACGGCCGACTTGTTGCCCGCGATCACGACCTGACCCGGCGCATTATAGTTGACCGCCGACACCACTTCACCTTGCGCCGCATCGCGACACGCGGTCTCGACCGTTTCATCGTCGAGGCCCAGCACGGCCGCCATGGCGCCCTGGCCTTCCGGCACGGCCGCCTGCATGGCCTCGCCACGCAGGCGCACCAGGCGCACGCCCTCGGCGAAACCGATGACGCCGGCGCAGACCATGGCGCTGTATTCGCCCAGGCTGTGGCCGGCCATGACCAGCGGGCGCGGGCCTTCCAGCTCCTGCCAGACACGCCAGATCGCCACGCTGGACGTCAATAGTGCCGGCTGCGTGCAGGCGGTGGTGTTCAAGGTGCTTTCCGGGCCTTCCTGGACCACTTTCCAGAGATCGTAACCCAGCGCGCCCGAGGCTTCGTCGAACGTGGTCCGCACCACGCTGTAGCGCTCGGCCAGCTCCCTCAGCATGCCGACCTGCTGGGAGCCCTGCCCTGGAAAGACAAGGGCGAGGGATTGAGTCATGACAGTCACCTTTGAGGATGGGAGTCGTCGGGTCTGGCGTCACTCGCCAACCCGCTATCCACTCGACCGCCGACTGTCGCGGCCGAGTGGGTAGAAGGCTTGGCAGCGCCCTCGTCGCTCAATGCCCGCGCCAGATGCGCCGGCAGGTCCATGTCGATTTCGCGCACTGCACGCGACACGGCATAGGCAAATCCCTTGGCATCCGCCCCCCCGTGGCTCTTGACGGCGATACCGGCAAGTCCCAGGAGACTGGCGCCATTATAGCGCACCGGGTCGAGCCGACGCTTGAGACGCAGCAATGCCGGGCGCGCCATCGCTCTCACCATGCGCGTCGTCAAATGTGCCTCGAACGTTTCTTGCAATCGCGTCAGCAGCATCGTCGCCAACCCTTCGCTGGCCTTGAGTACCGTGTTGCCCACGAAACCGTCGCAGACCACGACGTCCGCCGCACCGGAAAAGATGCCGTCGCCCTCGAGATAGCCGATATAGTCGAACGTACCGTCGCCGATGCGGCGGCTCGCGTCTTCACGCAGACACCGATCCGCATCGCGCACGCTGGGCACGCCCTTGTTGGCCTCGACGCCGATGTTCAAGAGCGCCACGCGAGGCACCGCCACTTCATCGACCACGCGCGCCATGACCGCCCCCATGCGGGCGAAATCGACCAGATGGCGCGCCTGAACATCGACGTTGGCCCCCAGGTCGAGCAGATAGCAGCGCCCTCCGTCCTGCGTCGGCACGGCCGTGCTGATGGCAGGCCGGGAGATACCGCTGATCGTGCCCAGCTCGCGACGCCCCAGCGCCATCAGCGCACCGGTATTGCCGGCGCTGACGCACGCCTGCGCCCGCCCTTCGCGCACGCTCGACAACGCCCCGAGCATGCTCGACCCCTCGGCTTCACGCAGCGCGCTCGCCACACGCATAGCCTGCGAGATGACGCGAGGCGCATCATGCAGGACGAGTCGGGAGCGGTAGCCGGAAAGGCGTTTGGGAAGGGTCTCCAGCTCATCTTCCAGCGCTTCGCGAGGGCCGTACATCTGGATCTCGAGATCCGGATGCATGCTGAGCGCCTGAAGAGAACCGAGAACGGTGGCGCGGGGACCCAGGTCCCCGCCCATCGCATCGATAGCGATTCGCACGGTCACGTGCGTGGCGACGACGTCTTAAACGTCGACGACCTTGCGGCCACGATAGAAGCCATCGGGCGCCACGTGGTGACGACGATGCGTGGTGCCGGTTTCCTTGTCCTGAGACAGGGTCGGTGCGCTCAGCGCATCGTGGCTGCGACGCATGCCACGCTTGGAACGGGTCTTGCGGTTCTGTTGAACTGCCATGGGTTACACTCCAGAGTGTCGACGATGATTCAAAGTTTGCCTTTCAAGTTGCGCAGCACCTCGAAAGGGCTTGCAGCAGGCTGCTCCGACACGTCGGCATCAGCGCCGCTTTCCAGCTGGTCGCGCGAGACGGGGCAATCCGCCTCATCATGATAAATCACCTGAGGCAGGCTGAGGATGAGCTCATCCTCGACCACCGGCAGAAGATTCAGCTGTTCGTTTTCCACCAACACCGGCTCGTAGTCGCTCGGCAATTCGCTCGCCAGGCTGTCATCGCTGACAAGCCCCAGCAGAAAGCGACTCTCCAGCGTGACGGGCATGGGCTGCAGGCAACGCCGGCAAGGGATCTGCACGGCCGCCTGGAGCTGCCCCTCCATGCGGCGACGCCCCTGGGTATCGATGCCGAAGTCCAGACGGACTTCGCAATCGCCTTGCTGCGCGCCAATCTCTTCGCCGAGGCGCGACATCGCGTCGAGCGATACCAGCCCCTCGAGGGATTCATGATTGGCGGCGAGCTTGTAGGGCTCGACCTGCTTGGGGAGTCGTGTGGTCAACATAGGCGCGCAATAATAGGGACTCGCCCCGACGCTGTCAAAACAAGCGCGCTGTACAGACACCCGATGTCGCGCCAGACTGCGACGTGACAAGCCCGACCCTGCTCGAATCGTGCAAAAGGAGATGCCATGACCCGCCTCGTTCTCGCCTCCGGTTCCCGCTGGCGCCGCCAGCTTCTCGACCGCCTCGAGCTGCCCTACGCCTGGGCCGCGCCGGACATCGACGAAACGCCGCACCCCCGCGAATCCCCCCAGGCCCTCGTACACCGCCTCGCCCTTGGCAAGGCCACGGCCCTGGCCGGGGAGTACCCCGACCACCTGATCATCGGCTCCGACCAGGTCTGCCTGTTCGATGACCAGATACTGGGCAAACCCGGCGACGCGGCCACCGCCCGTGCCAACCTGCAGCGATTCTCGGGCCAGCGCGTGCGCTTTCTGACCGGCATTGCCGTCATCGATACCGCACATGCCCGCCACTGGGTCGACCACGAACGCTATGACGTGATCTTCCGCGACTTGAGCGAGACCGAGATCGCCCATTACGTCGACCGCGAGCAGCCGCTGGACAGTGCCGGCAGCTTTCGCATGGAAGGCCTGGGCATCACGCTGTTCGAACGCCTCGAGGGGCGTGACCCCAATACCTTGATCGGGCTGCCGCTCATCCGCCTGTGCGAGATGCTGCGCGAAGCGGGCCTGGACCCGCTCGGCTGAGGCGACGCCCTCACTGCACCTGGTAGCGCACGGGCGAGGCGTGATGGGCCATGCCGGTCCATTCGGCGGCGACGCGTCCGAGCTGACGCGACAAGCGCGACAGGGGGTCGAGGGCGGGCGTGTAATCCCGCCGCGGCACGCCACCGAAGCGCTCCCGCGACAATGCGTCGAGGCTGCTCAGCCCGTCGACCAGCCCCAGCCCGAGGGCCTGCTCGCCCGTCCAGATCAGGCCCGAAAAGAGACGGGGGTCGTCGTCGAGCCGCTCGCCGCGCCCCGCCTTGACGTCATCGATGAACTGACGGTGCGTGGTATCCAGCACCGTCTGCCAGAACGCGCGCTGCTCGTCGCGTATCGGCGAGAAAGGATCCAGAAACGCCTTGTTGTCACCGGAGGTGAAAACGCGCCGCTCCACACCGACCTTGTCGATGGCTTCCTGCAGCCCGAAGCCCGAATAGATCACCCCGATCGACCCCACCAGACTGGCCGGCGACGCATAGATGTCGTCCGCCGCCGAGGCCATGTAGTAAGCACCGCTGGCGCCGATGTCCTCGATCACCGCCACCACGGGCTTGTCGCCCTGCGCCGCCAGACGGCGAACCTCGTCGTAGACGCGCTGCGACTGAACCGGACTGCCGCCCGGACTGTTGATGTGCAGCACCACGCCACGCGACGACGGCGCTTTCCAGGCGTCACGCAGCCCCTCGATGATGCGCTCGGCACTCGCCTCGCCCTGCGCATCGATCACGCCCTGCACCTCGACGACGCCCAGGTGCGGTCCCGCGGCGCCCGTCATGTCGCGCCCGGCGAAAAATACCGCATAGGTCGTCATCGCCAGCGAGGCGGCAATCAGCGCCGCGAAGACAAAGCGGAAGAACAGCTTCCAGCGTCGCGTACGGCGCTGTTCGACGAGAACGCCATCGATCCAGCGATCGAGCATGTGCTGCTCGCGCAGGCGGCGCAGCTCGCGCAGCTGTTCGGGGTCGCCGGCGGCGGCCTCCTCGGCGCGCCGACGATCCTCGTCTCGCGACCCGCGCCCCACCTCGGGGCCTTGCGTCCAGGCGTCGTCACGCTTGTCATCATCCATCATGTCTCACTCCGTGCCATCATCGTCGCGGGGGCGTGCCGGGGCTCGGCCATGGGCGCGTACAGCGCCTCGAGCAACGCAGGAAAGGTATCCACCATGCAGACCGGCTGGCTGCGCGCCAGTCGCTCCCGTGCATGCACGCCATAGGTCACCGCCGCGCGGTCCATGCCCAGTGCACGCGCCATCTCCATGTCGTATTCGGTATCGCCGACCATCAGCGCGTCGCGGGGCTCGACCCCGGTCTCGGTCAGCAGTTCCTCCAGCATCAGAGGATGCGGCTTGGAGCGCGTCTCGTCGGCCGTGCGGCTGGCATGGAACCAGTCACCGCTGCCGGTATGGGCAAAGACGCGATCCAGCCCGCGACGACTCTTGCCGGTGGCCACGGCCAGGCGCAGCCCGGGCTCGCCGCGCAGCCTCGCGATACCGGCTTCCACGCCCGCGAAAAACGCCATCGGCACCTGATCCGCCGCCACGAAGTGCGCGGAATAGCGCTCGCGCATGCGTTCGCGCTGCGCGGCCGGCATCCCCGGGCACAGAATCTCGAGGGCCTCGGGCAGCCCCAGGCCGATGATGTCGCGCACGGCCGCGTCGGTCAGCGGCGCGGCGCCGACATCGCGCGCGGCCGCTTGCATGCAGGCGACGATACGCGCCGCGGAGTCCATCAAGGTGCCGTCCCAATCGAAGATCACTAGCCGATAGCGCAAACCCCTTCCCCCTCGTCGATACCCTGTGTCGGCGCCCCACTCCGGGCACCGCCGTGAACCGTTTCCCTCAGCGCGCTTGCCGCGCCCTCGCCAGCACCCCCTCGAGGGTCTCCCCGAGCGGCGCCTTGACGTGCACCGGACGGCCGCTGCTGGGCTCGGGGAACGTCAAGGCGTTGGAGTGCAGGAACAGGCGCTCCAGCTTGAGCTCGCGCGCCAGACGCGCGCCCTCGCGGGTGCCGTACTTGTCGTCACCCAACAGGGCGTGCCCGGCATGCGCGGCATGGACGCGGATCTGGTGCGTGCGCCCGGTGACCGGCTCGGCCTCGATCAAGGTGACACGCGAAAAGGCCTCGCGCACGGCGAAGCGCGTGCGCGACACCTTGCCCTGACTGTCGACCCGCACTCGCCGCTCGCCATTGCCCGCATCGAAACGGTCGAGCCGCGCGCTGACGAACTCGCGCCGCGTCGGCCAGCGCCCCTGCACCAGCGCCAGGTACTGCTTGTCCATCTGGTGTGCCTTGAGCGCCTGGTTCAAGGTCACCAACGCCGTACGCGACTTGGCCAGCAGCAGGCACCCGGACGTATCGCGATCCAGGCGGTGCACCAGCTCGAGGAAGTCCAGATCGTCGCGCACCTGACGCAGGGCCTCGATCAAGCCGATCTTCACCCCGCTGCCGCCATGCACGGCGAGCCCGGCCGGCTTGTTGATCACCAGCCAGTCCGGCCCTTCGACCAGCACGCTGCCCGCCAGCAGGTTGCGCAACCCGTCGCTGACTTCGCGGACCGCCTCCTCGGGTGCCAGCCGCAGCGGCGGGATACGCACCAGATCGCCCAGCTCCAGGCGATAGTCGGCCTTGACCCGCTTCTTGTTGACGCGAATCTCCCCCTTGCGCACGATCCGATAGATCAACGACTTGGGCGCACCCTTGAGCCGTGTGCGCAAGAAATTGTCGATCCGCTGACCGACCTGCCCTTCACTCACTTCCACCCACTGTACGTCGCGGCCTTCGGCCATGCGCACCCTCTCCTTATACGAATCGCCACCGGATTTCGGCGCTGGACGCCACACGCCATTCTACCGCAGCGAGACAGCCTTGAGGCCAATTGCTGCGTTATCGCTTTACTGTTATATTCGAGGCTCGCTCAAATGGGCATCAAGCGCCCGTCAGTTGCGCCTGCTCTGCAGACACGCAGGCCCGAGCGAAGAACATGACATCCCCCCGCGCGCCGATGCCGCATCGTCGCGCCCAAGGGGAAGCGAACGTTTGGAACGCCATGCCCGCTAGGGGCGCACGACTCGCTCGTCGCCAACCACACGGGGTGACATAAACACCGTGCCGGGGCCGGCGTCGCCGAATCGACCAATTGCTAGCTGTCTGGCGGATGACCGCAGGGCCGGACGGGCACACACTCCCGCCGAAACACGTCCTGCCTCCGCCGTGTACTCAACATGCTCTTGCAGTGTTCAGGGATGGGTAGAACGGGATCGATACGAACGGAACAACGAAGTTGAACACCCCTCGAAGCGCTGGCGGGCCCTCTCGTCCACCGCATTCGGCGGCCATCATCACGCGCGTCGTCCCCAACGGGGCGGCGACATCCGTTGGTATGCCTGTCCTGCCGCCCTCGGCCCGTTCCGGGTCGTCAAGACATCGTCACGACATGCACTGAGCACAAGCATGCAAGCAAACGATTCGTCGCACCGCTGCCACGCTTTGCCGTTCGACCGGCACGCCTAGTCAGTGAGACTTGCATGAAACGAATGCTCATCAACGCGACACAGCCCGAAGAGCTGCGCGTCGCGCTCGTCGATGGACAACGCCTGTACGATCTCGACATCGAATCCGGTGCTCGGGAACAGAAGAAAGCCAATATCTACCGTGGCCGAATCACGCGGATCGAGCCCAGCCTCGAAGCCGCCTTCGTCGATTTCGGCGCCGAACGACACGGCTTCCTGCCGCTCAAGGAAATCTCCCGCGAGTATTTCACCAAGGAGCCTTCCGGACGTCCCAACATCAAGGAAGTGCTCAAGGAAGGCCAGGAAGTCATCGTCCAGGTGGACAAGGAGGAGCGCGGCAACAAGGGCGCCGCGCTGACCACCTTCATCAGCCTGGCCGGCCGCTTCCTCGTGCTGATGCCCAACAATCCCCGAGCCGGCGGCATTTCGCGGCGCATCGAGGGGGATGACCGGGCCCAGCTCAAGGACGCCATGGGCCAGCTGACCGTGCCCGACAAGATGGGCGTCATCGTGCGCACCGCCGGCATCGGTCGTTCCCCCGAGGAACTGCAGTGGGACATGGATTACCTCGTGCAGGTCTGGGAGGCCATCACCGAGGAAGCCGGCAAGCGTAGCGCGCCGTTCCTGATCTATCGCGAATCCAACGTCATCATCCGCGCGATGCGCGACTATCTGCGCCACGACATCGGCGAGGTCTTGATCGACAGCCCCGAGGTGCATGAAGAGGCCCTGCATTTCATCCGTCAGGTCATGCCCTCCTACCAGAACAAGATCAAGCTCTACGCCGACGACGTGCCGCTGTTCTCGCGTTTCCAGATCGAGTCGCAGATCGAGACCGCCTACCAGCGCGAGGTCAAGCTCCCGTCGGGCGGCGCCGTGGTCATCGACCACACCGAGGCACTGGTGTCCATCGACATCAACTCGGCGCGCGCCACGCGCGGCAGCGATATCGAGGAAACCGCGCTGCAGACCAACCTCGAGGCCGCCGACGAGATCGCGCGCCAGTTGCGTCTGCGCGATATCGGCGGCCTGGTGGTCATCGACTTCATCGACATGACGCCGGCCAAGAACCAGCGTGAAGTGGAAAACCGCGTCCGCGACGCGCTCAAGCTCGACCGTGCGCGCGTGCAGATCGGGCGCATCTCGCGTTTCGGCCTGATGGAAATGTCACGTCAGCGCCTGCGCCCGTCGCTGGGCGAAACCAGCGGCGTGGTATGCCCGCGCTGCAACGGCCAGGGCACCATCCGCGACGTGCGCTCCATTTCGCTGTCGATCATGCGCCTCATCGAGGAAGAGGCCATGAAGGAACGCAGCTCCCAGATTCGCGCCATTCTCCCGGTGCCCGTGGCGACCTACCTGCTCAACGAAAAGCGCAGCGTGCTCAACGATATCGAGCAGCGCCAGGGAGTGCAGGTCGTCCTTCTGCCCAATCCCGACATGGATACGCCGCATTACGACGTGCAGCGCCTGCGTGACGACCAGGTCAGCGAGGAAGACGGCCAGCGCTCGAGCTTCGAGCTGCCCACCACCACCGAGCTGACACAGGAACCCGATCCGGCACTCGACAAGCCGATGCAGCGCGCGGAAGCGGCGGTCAAGAGCGTGGCCCACAACGCCCCGGCGCCGACCTCGCTGCAGCACGATACCGCACCGCCGGCGACGCCGACGCCGGCGCCCGCCGCCGACGCCCCGGCCTCCACGCCGGCCGAGAGCGGCCTGTTCTCACGTCTGGTAAAAGGACTCGGCAAGCTGCTCAACGGCGAGGACAGTACCTCGGCATCGAAGCAGTCGAACGATCAGGCCCAGCAGAGCGGGGCCTCGAAAACCACCAGCGAGGCACGGCGTCAGCGGCAAGGCAGCGACCAGTCGTCCACCTCGCGCAGCGACGGTGACACCGGCAGCAAGCAGCGTCAGAACGACGATAGCCGTCGCGATGCCGGCTCCGGCAACGGTCGCGGTGGCAATCGCCGGCGTCGCAACGGCGAGGAATCGCAGGATCGCCAGGCGTCGCGCAGTGACAACCGTGATGGCAACCGCAGCTCGCGTTCCTCGCGCGGCAATGGCGGCAATGGCGGCCGTAACGAGAACGCACGCGGCAGCGGTGGCAGCGACAAGGGCCGCCAGGACACGCGCAGCGATTCTCGTAGCGACGGACGCAACGCCACCAAGGGCGGCAACAAGTCCCGCGAGGAAAGCAAGGACGCCAAGACCGGCAAGCCCAAGGCGGAAGCGTCTTCGCAGAGCGCGCCCGACAAGCAGGGCACGTCCGACAAGCAGACGACGCCGAGCCAGGATGACGCACCGAAGAGCGACGGCAAGCCGAAGCGCACGCGCAACAATCCGCGTCAGCGCAGTCGCAAGCATGCCGTGAATCCGAACGCGGTCGCCGAGCAGGAAAAGCTGCAGGCGCAAGCGCAGCAGGAAGCCGAAGGCGCAACGTCGACGGGCGACACGCAGCCGCAGGCCACCGCTGCCCAGGCTTCGCCCGAGGCCGAGCCGACGAGCACGGCACCCAGCGACGCGCCGGCCGCGGCGGCCGCCCCCACCGACGAGGATGAAAGCTCGCAGGCAGCGGCGGCCAAGTCGTCGCAAGATGCCAAGTCGCGCAACGCCAAGTCCAAGCGCTCGCGGAACGCGTCCAAGCCGGCCCGGACTGCCTCGGAAACCGCCGACGCGGCACCGCAAGGCAAGACGTCGGCCGACGCACCGGAAACGGCAGCTGAAGCACCGTCCCAGCCCCGCGAGGCAGCGGCCGCCGCGCAACCGGCCGATAGTGCGACCTCCGAGGCATCGGCGACCGCGAATGCGGACACTCGAGCCTCTGCCCCGGCGCCCTCGGCCGATGACGCCACCGCGCTCAGCGAACCGAAAGCGCCGCGCGATGCGACACCGAGCGCCGAGGCATCGGCCGACGAGACCAGCGCGTCCGACGCGCCTCGCGGCGAGGTCAGCGACTCCCAGCCGGCATCCAGCGCTGCCACCGACGAAGCCACGTCCACTGGACGCGACACCGTCGAGCAGGAGGCTGCCAGCCCGGTGACGAAGGACGAGGCGGCGACGGCGCCTGCCACGCCCTCTGCGGACACCGACAAGCGTCAGGACGCCGCGTCCTCCACGGCAACGCCGCAGGACGACACGCTAGCCACGCCTGCATCGCAGCCGGAGCAGAAGGCATCGACCGATGCACCGGCGCCGCAGGCGGAGCCGACAACGCCGGCCGCCGCTGCCGCCTCGTCATCCGACGAGAAAGCACCGGCCGAGGTCAGCGAGTCCCAGCCCCAGGCGGAGCCGAAAGCGCCGAGCGACGCTTCCGCAACGTCATCGGAGGAGAAGGCATCCACCGAGACGCCCGCACCGCAGCCGGGGCAGACGGCCTCGACAGAGGCGCCCGAGCCGCAGCAGGCGACGGCACCCGCACCGCGTCGTCGCCGTCGCGCGCACAACGACCCTCGCGAACAGCGTCGTCTGCAGGAGAACCTCTTCCGGGGCGACGATAACGCCTGAGTCGTCACGGGCGGCCCCCGGGCCGCCCGGAGCGGACACGCCATACCGCGACACGAAAACGCCTGAAGGATCATCCTTCAGGCGTTTTTCATGGTGCCTGCCTGTGTGGTGCCCACCACGCCGACGAGTGCCGCGGCGCCCTACCCCAGCAGCCGCGGCTCGCGTTCCAGGACCACATTGAAGCGCTGCTGCACGGCATCGCGAATGCGCTCGGCCCAGGCCAGCAAGGCCGGCCTGTCGCCGCCACCGAAGTGCACCAGCACCAACGCCTGACGCTCATGCATCCCGAAGGCGCCGCAACGCTGTCCCTTGAGGCCGCAGCGGTCGATCAGCCAGCCCGCCGCGAGCTTGATGCGGCCATCGGGCTGGGGAAAATGCGGCATGTCGGGGAATTCCTGCAACAAGCGCTCGGCATGCGAGGCCTCGACCACGGGATTGGTGAAGAAGCTGCCGGCATTGCCCAGCACCGCGGGGTCGGGCAGCTTCTCGCGCCGTATGGCGCACACTGCCGTGTAGATCTCGTGCGGCGTGGGTGACGTCGAGACACGCTGGGCGAGATCGCCATAGCCGAGACGCGGCGCGGGACGGCGCGACAAGCGCAGCACGATCTTCGTCACCACCACGCGCCCCGCCAGGGAGCGCTTGAAGATACTGTCGCGATAGGCGAAGTCGCAGGCCTCGCGGGACAGCACCTCCTCGCGACCATCCTCGCGATGCATGACATGCACCGCCTCCAGTACATCGGCCAGCTCGACGCCGTAGGCGCCGATGTTCTGGATCGGCGCGGCCCCCACCTGCCCCGGGATCAAGGCCAGGTTCTCGATGCCCCACCAGCCTTTCTCGACACAGGCGGTGACCAGCTCGTGCCACGACAGGCCGGCCTGGGCATGCACCTGCACCGTCTGCTCGTCGACCGCGTGCCACCACCAGTCATCGCATGCCAGCTGCAACGTCACGCCCGGCAGACGAGCCGGCAGGATGACGTTGCTCGCGCCGCCCACCACCTGCAACGGCGCCTCGTCGTGACGGGCCATGGCCAGCGCCTGACGGATGTCATCGCGGGTTGTCGCCGCGACCAGGCGCGCCGCCCGGCACGGCAACCCCAGAGTATTGTCGAGGGGCGCGTCGTCAGCGACGTGCATCGCCACGCTCCAGACGTTGCCGGCAGGCATCGATGAGCCCATCCGCCGCCTGCTCGATCAGGGCGAACACCTCGGCGAAGCCGTCGTCCGTCCCGTAGTAGGGATCCGGCACCGAGCGTCCCCGCTCGCCGGCGAAGTCCAGCAGCAGACCGACGTGCGCCTGACAGTCCGCCGGCGCCATGCGCTGCATGTGGGCCAGGTTCTCCGCGTCCATGGCCAGCAGGTAGTCGAAGCGCCGAAAGTCCTCCACCGAGAGCTGGCGCGCGCGCAGCGAGGCGATGTCGATGCCGCGTGCGCGGGCTTCCTGCTGGGCACGCGGATCCGGCGGCTCCCCGACGTGCCAGCGCCCGGTACCGCACGAGTCGAGCGCCACCTCGTCGGCCAGCCCCGCCGCCTGAAGGCGGGATCGCACGATGCCCTCGGCGGTCGGCGAGCGGCAGATGTTGCCCAGGCAAACGAACAGAATGCGTATCATGCCGCCCCTTCCCCCTCGGCGATCAAGCGACGAACCCGCGCGAGATCCGCTTCGGTGTCGACGCCCGCGGGATGCGCCTCGGCGGCCAGCGCCACCTGGATTCGGTGCCCATGGTGCATGGCACGCAACTGTTCGAGCTGTTCCAGCTGCTCGAGCGGCGACGGCAGCCAGTCGACATACGCCGCCAGAAAACCGGCACGATAGGCGTAAAGGCCGATATGACGCAGCCAGGCATCGGTCGCCAGGCAATCGGGGCGCGTGGCGAAATGCTCCCGGTCCCAGGGCACCGGCGCCCGCGAGAAATACAGGGCGCGCCCATGCAGGTCGCGCACGACCTTGACCACGTTGGGATTGAACAAGGTTTCCACGTCGCCGATGGGCTCGGCCAGGGTGGCAATGGAGGCCGTGGTGTCGTCGGCCAGCCGGCGTACCACCTGGTCAATCAACGCTGGCGGCAACAGGGGCTCGTCCCCCTGCACGTTGACCACGATGGTGTCGGCATCCAGCTCGAGCCGGGCCGCGACCTCCGCCAGGCGGTCGGTGCCCGAGGGATGATCGGGCGCGGTCAGCATGACGTCAGCACCGTACGGCTGCATGGCCGCCTCGATGCGTTCGTCATCGGTGGCGATCACCACCCGCGTCGCGTCACTCTGACACGCGCGCTGCCAGACGCGGGCGATCATCGGTTCGCCGTGGAGGTCCAGCAAGGGCTTGCCCGGCAGACGCGAGGCGCCATAGCGTGCCGGTATCACGACCACGACATCACTCATGACGTGGCATCCCGCGCCTCGCCCGGCGCCTTCGGCGACTTGCCCAGCTTTTCGTCGGCATCCATGTGGCGCGCCTGCTCTTCGAGCATCACCGGAATCTCGTCCTCGATGGGAAACGCCAGTCCATCGAAGTGGCATTTGAGTTCCGCACGTTCGCGGTCGTACTTCAGCTTGCCCTGACAGCGGGGGCAGACCAGCATCGCCAGCAATTCCTTATCCATGCATCACCTCTCGGTCAGCGCCGCCAAGCGACCCTCCAGCCATGTCACGAATGCGGCGTCGGGATGCGCTTCCACATCGAGCACCCAGCAACGTTCATGAGCGAAGGGCCGGCATTTGACCGCGTCCTTGGCCGTCATCACGACCGGCCGGTTATCGGAAAATTGAAGATCGGCGGCATCGAATCGATGATGATCGGCCAGCGGACAGGGATCGAATTCGACGTCCAGCGTCTTGAGGGTATCGAAAAACCGCGTGGGATGGCCGATGCCCGCCAGCGCGTGCACACGGCCGTTGAAGGGACGCCCCTCGATGGGGTAGCAGACATCGTCGATCAGATGCCGCCAGCGCGAGGGCACCAGGCGCATGCCGTGATGAGGCACGGGAAGGTCCTGCTCGAGGGCGCCGTTGCCGATCACCGCATCCACTTCATGCAGGCGCGACAGCGGCTCGCGCAGCGGCCCGGCGGGCAGGCAACGGCCATTGCCGAACCCTCTTGCGCCGTCCACGACCACCAGTTCGATGTCGCGTCCCATCGCCAGGTGCTGCAGACCATCGTCGGACAGCAGGATGTCGCACCCCGCGGCGATCAGCTTGCGCGCGGCACGCGGACGATCGGGGTCGACCGCCACGGGCAGTCCTGTCTGCGCCGCGAGCATGACCGGCTCGTCCCCCGCTTCCACGGGCGAGGTTTCCGGCGTGACGTACAGCGGATAACGATGTGCATGGCCGCCATATCCCCGCGACACGATGCCCGGGTGCCAGCCGCGCTCTCGTAACCAGCGCCCCATCCAAGCCACCAGAGGTGACTTGCCGGTGCCACCCACGGACAAGTTGCCGATCACGATCAACGGCACCGGGGGTGTCCAGACTTTCTTCGTGCCACGCTGATAGGCTCTACGTCGCGCACTCATGACCTGGGCGTAGAGCCCCGCCAAGGGACGCAACGGTACGAGCCAGGCCGCGTCGCGGTACCAGGCATCCTGCAAGCGACTCACTCGGCCTCCTGGAATTGCAGTTGATGAAGCGCCGCATAGGCACCGTCTTGGGCCAACAGTTCGCCATGCGTGCCGCTCTCGATGATTTCGCCCTGCTCCATGACCAGGATGCGATCGGCACGTTCGATGGTCGACAGGCGATGCGCGATGACGAAGGTCGTGCGTCCCCGGCACACCCGTTCCAGCGCCTGCTGGATATAGCGCTCGGACTCGGTATCCAGCGCCGATGTCGCTTCGTCGAGCACCAGCAGCGGTGCATCCTTGAAGATAGCCCGCGCGATGGCCAGGCGCTGCCGCTGGCCACCGGACAGCATAACGCCATTGTCGCCGACGACGGTATCGTAACCGTTGGGCAAGCGCTCGATGAACTCGTGCGCGTAGGCGGAACGTGCCGCGCTCTCGACCGCCTCGCGATCGGCGTCGGGATGGCCGTAGGCGATATTGGCGGCGATGGTGGTATTGAACAGCGTGACTTGCTGGGACACCAGGGCGATACGCTGACGCAGCGGTGACAGCGCGTATTCCTGGATATCCACGTCATCCAGCAGCACCCGGCCTTCGGTGGGCCGATAGAAGCGCGGCATCAGGCTGACCAGCGTCGACTTGCCGCTGCCGGAACGCCCCACGATGGCAATCATCTCGCCCTGGGGCACGTCCAGGTCGATGCCCTTGAGCACTTCCGCCTGATCCTCGCCGTAACGAAAGCGCACACCCTCGAAGCGGACACGACCGTCGATGCGCGCCGGCACGTAGCTGCCTTCGTCGACCTCGGGCGGCTGTTCGAGCAGGCCGAACAATTCCTGGGAGGCGGAAAGCCCTTTCTGGATCGTGCTGTTGACTTCGGTCAACTGGCGTACCGGCTTGGCCATCAACGAGGCAGCGGTGATGAAGGCCACGAACTCGCCCGGCGTCATCGACGCCATGAGTGCCGGCGACATCGCCAGCCATACCAGCCCCGCCAGGGAAAGCGCCACCAGCAGCTGAATGACCGGCGTGCTCACCGCCTTGGTCAGGGCCACCTTCATGCTCTGTTCGCGGTTGTAATCGCTGGCCTCGGCGAAGCGGGCCTTTTCGTAGGCTTCGGCACCGTGGGTACGCACCACGCGATACCCCGACAGTGCCTCGGACGCCACATGAGTGACATCGCCCATGGAATTCTGTATGCGCCGCGACAAGCGGCGGAAACGCTTGCTGGTGTAATTGACGACCAGCCCGATCAACGGGGTGACGGCCATGAAGATGAGCGTCAGCATCCAGTTGGTCCACAGCAGATAGCTGACCAGACCGATCACGAACAGCCCTTCGCGCAGGATGATGGTGATCGCGTTGGTGGCCGCCCCGGTGACCTGTTCGACATGGTAGGTGACGCGCGAGAGCAGATGACCGCTCGAGTGCATGTCGAAGAAACGCCCCGGCAGGCGCAGCATGTGATTGAAGACCTCGCAGCGCAGTGCATGCACCACGTTACGGGCCACGTCGCTCATGTAATAGGTGCCCAGGAAGGTTCCCACGCCACGCGCCGCGAACATGCCGATCACGAACAGGGGCAGCATGAGACGAAATGCCGCATCGGGATTCTGAATGCCGTCGATCAGACGCTTCATCATCTCCGCGAGCGCGGTGCTCGAGGCCGCATAGATGGCATAGCCCACCACGGCGGCCAGGAATGCCTTCCAATACGGTCTGACGTAACTCAGCAAGCGACGGTAAAGGGACCAACTGGTAGCGTTTCTCACGGCGTCTCCGCTTGTCGAGAGGCTTGCTCGCCCCATCTCCGGGGGGCAAATACTGAAGTCGCTGCATGACGCCCGGATGGCAGCCCTTCGCCACCGTCCCGAGCGCCATGCATGGCCATCGGCGACGCTCGCCCGGCTCTGCATGTAGAGCGATGCCACACGAGATACGAGGGGTGACCGCTCAATCGCCGGATTCTACCCCAATGCACGGCCCTTCGACACCGCCGGGCGGGCGCGCGGGCCGCATGCGCAACGGAGCCTCGCCCAGGGTGAAACGCAGCGCGCCGTCGACGGCGGTATTCCACAGACAGCTCCCGGCGCGCCGGAAACGGCGCACCACCTCGGGATGAGGATGGCCATGGGCATTGTCGCGGCCGGCGCTGAAGATCACATGCCGAGGACGTACCCGCGCGACGAAGGCCGGCGATGAACTCGTACGGCTGCCGTGGTGGCCGGCGATCAGCACCGTCAGCGGGCGCTCGGCGTCTCGCAGCAGACGACGCTCGATGGTGGTGCCGGCATCCCCCATGATCAGCAAGCGCTGCCCGCCGGCCGTCACGCTCAGCACGCAGGAGCGATCATTGTCGCTCAATGCCGAATCACCGGAACGCGGCGACAAGAACCGATAACTCACCTCGTCGCGCCGCCAGGTCACGCCCTGGCGGCAGGCGTGCGTGGCAACGCCCACCGCCATGTTCGGCGGCCCCCACCAGCGCCCGACATGATGCATGTCGCGTAACGTGGCCACGCCGCCGGCATGGTCGCGATCGCTGTGACTGACGATGACATCGTCGAAGCGACGCCCCGGCGGCCACAACGTGGCGGCGGGGGCGAACCCCGAGCCGTAACGCGGTCCCGTATCGAACAGCATGCGTTGCGTGGCACTGCGCAGTTCGACCAGTTGCCCCTGCCCCACATCGTGGACGATGACCACGACCCGCCCCGGCGGAATCGTCGACGGCTGCCAGGTCAGTGCCAGAGCGATCAGGCTCAGCGAGGCCCACAGACGAACGGACCGCGCAAGCCCCGGCATCAGCCATGCTCCCCCCCAGGCGGCCAGCAGCAACGCCAGGGTCGGGATTTCCTCGCCCGGTGGCAACCACGATGGCACGATTTCGCCCATCCACGCGAGCCCTTGCCAGACGAGCTGGGCCAGGGCATCGAAGGCCCGCCAGGGCAACATGGCCAGCCCCGGCGACCAGGCCAGGGCCCACCCCGCCAGTCCCAGCGGTACCATCAGGCTTCCCACCAGGGGCACGGCAACCAGGTTGATCAAGGGCGCGGCCGGCGACAAGCGTTCGAAGCCCACCAGCACGGCCGCCGCCATGAAGGGCGCCAGCAGGCATTGCGAGCGTACCAGGGCGACCAGCCATCCCCTCGCGCCGCGCGGCACCGGCCTGCCCTGCCAGGCGGCGATCAACACCCCTACCGCCAGGAACGACAGCCAGAGCCCGGGCTGCCACACCGTCAACGGGTCGCCCGTGACGACCACCAGCAATGCCAGCCACCAGGCCTGCCAGGGGCCGGGCGCATGGCGACCGCTGGCCACCCACAACCCCAGCAGCGCCATCACCGTGGCGCGCAGGGCCGGCGGCTCGAAACCCGCCAGACCGGCATACCCCAGTGCTGCCGCCCCGGCCAGCCACCACGGCCAGGCCGCGAGTCGCCAGCGTCCCGGCGTCACCACGCGCGCCAGAAGGCGTAACAGACAGAGCGCGACGCTCGTCACCAGGCCGACATGCAACCCCGAGATCACCATGAGGTGCGTGGTACCGGTGGCGTTGAGCAGATCCCAGTCGTCCTGGATCAACCGCTCGCCGGCGCCGAGGGTCAATGCCGCCAGCCAGCGCTTGCCGAGCGGCGACAACGCACGTGCCTCCAGAAATGCCAGCCCCGTCTCGCGCAGGTCGGCGGGGGCCGCCTGGAGGCGCTGCGCGGACGCGGCATCACGCACATAGCCCGTCGCCTGGATGCCTTCACGCCACAGCCATGCGGCATAGTCGAAACCATAGCCGTTGGCGAAGCCTTGCGGCGGGCGCAGGCGCGCCGTCAGGCGCCACTGATCGCCGACACGCAGCGCGGGCGCGTCGTACCAGGAGAGGCGTACCCGTGACAGGCGCGCGCAAGGCGGCAATCCCGCTGTCCGGGGCACGCAGCGCTCGACCGCGAGGCGCAGCTTGGCCAGCCCGCGATCGCGGCTCACCTGTGTCACCCGCCCCTCGAGCGTGACATCCTGACGCGCCAGCCCGTCGGGAAGTTCGCCCGCCGCTTGTCCGGCAACATTCAGCGCACACCACCCCGCCACCAGCAGCATCGCCAGTCCGCGCCAGCGAGCATGAATCAGTGCCAGCAGGCACAGCAGCCCCCACGGCGCCGCGGCGCTCGACACGCCCCACCCGCCCCAGACGCTACCGACCAGGGCCGACAACGCCAGCGGCATCGCCCAACCGATCCGCATCCGTCCGAGCCTTCAATTTAGAAAAAACGGATATATGATCGATCGTCGCCGGCTTGCGTGCAACGATGGCGAGAGCATCGGGTTGTATGGATAATGAATCGACATTTCGATAGCCCGTGGACCATGCCTCGCCGACTCCTGCAGCGTTACATGCCCCGGCCGGAAACGCTGAGACGCCAGAAATCGCTGCGTTTCATGCATCACCTGCTGGGCGATCCGTCGCTATGGATGCTGTCACGCCGCAGTGTGGGCAACGCTTTCATGGTCGGGCTGTTCGTTGCCTTGTTGCCGATTCCCTTGCAGATGCTGGCCGCCGCGTTCGGTGCCTGGCTCTTGCGCTGCAACCTCCCGCTGTCGGTCAGCCTCGTGTGGCTGACCAACCCGCTCACCATGCCGGTCATCTTCTATTTCAACTATCGGGTGGGCGCCTGGCTGCTCGACACGCCGGCCAGGCACATGCCGGACCGACTTTCGACCTCGTGGATCGCCGAGAAGATGGCGGACATTCTGCCGGCCCTGCTGACCGGGTCGATCGTGGTGGCGATCGTCGTGGGGCTGCTGAGCAACCTGACGATTCGCCTGATCTGGCGTTGGCAGGTGGCCCGGAGCTGGAAGCGCCGCGCTCGGCAGCGCCGCCAGCGCCAGGCATGAAGTGCTATGCGTCCTCGCTCAGGCGCCCCTGATCGAGACGCATGACCCGGTCCTGATGCGCGGCCAGCCCGGGGTCGTGCGTCACGATGATGAAGGCACACGCGCTCTGCGCGGCAAGCCCGTCCATCAGCGCCAGAATGTGGCCTGCCGTGGTCTGGTCGAGGTTGCCCGTCGGCTCGTCCATCAGCACCAGGCTGGGATCGGTCACCAGGGCGCGGGCGATCGCGACGCGCTGGCGTTCGCCGCCGGACAATTCGCCCGGCTTATGCTCGCCGCGCGCTTCCATGCCCACCTTCGCCAGAATTTCCCGTGCCCGCACCTGGGCCTCCTGGCGCGTCTGCCCCCGGATGAGCAGGGGCATGGCGACATTCTCCAGGGCCGAAAACTCCGCCAGGAGATGGTGGAACTGATAGACGAAGCCGATATGTCGATTGCGGAAGCTGCCCAGCGCCGCCTCTCCCATCTCGGCAAGCGACTGCCCGGCGATGCGCACCTCGCCGGCACTCGGGCGATCCAGCCCGCCCAGCAAATTGAGCAGCGTCGTCTTGCCCGAGCCCGAGCTGCCCACGACGGCGACGCGCTCGCCGGCGCGTACTTCCAGTTCCAAGGCATCGAGCACGGTGACATCCTGCGGGCCTTCGCGATAAATGCGCGTCAGGCCCTCGCACTTCAGCATGATCTCGTTGTTGGCGAACGCCGGGGTGTCGTTCGATGCCATCGCGGTGTCCTCACTCATAGCGCAATACCTCGGCCGGTTGAATACGCGCCGCCCGCCAGGCGGGATACAGCGTTGACAGGAATGTCAGCACGAAGGCCGATCCCACGATGATGCCCACATCGCTCCACTGAAGTTGCGAGGGCAGGTAGCTGATGAAATAGACATTCGGGTCCAGGAAGTGGATACCGGTCAACGCCTCGAACCAGGCGATCAGATCCGACACGGACAGCGCCAGCACCACGCCGAGCAACACCCCCACGACGATGCCGATGATGCCGATCGCCATGCCTTGCACCATGAAGATGCGCATGATGGTCCCCGGCTTGGCGCCGATGGTCCGCAGGATGGCGATGTCGGCATGCTTGTCGGTCACCACCATGACCAGCGTGGAGACGATATTGAATGCCGCCACGGCGACGATCACCATCAGCAGCAAGCCGATCATGCGCTTTTCCATCTGGATGGCCTGGAAGAGATTGCCTTGGGTGTAGGTCCAGTCCACCCCCCGATAGCCGCTCCCCAGGTCGTTCACGATCGCGCGCGTGACCGGCCCTGCCTGAAACAGGTCGTCCAGTTCCAGACGCAGGCCTTCCACCGAGTCGCCCAGGCGTCCCAGCGTCTGCATGTCCTGGATGTTGGCATAGGCAAGGTTGGCGTCCAGGTCGGCCCCCACCTTGAAGATGCCGCTGACGGTGAAGCGCTTGAGCCGCGGGAACACGCCTCCCGGTGTGATCGAGGCCTCGGGCACCAGCAGCGTCACGCGATCCCCGACCCCCACGCCGAGATTGCGCGCCAGCAGATCCCCCAGCACCACGTGCCACTCCCCGGGCGCCAGATCATCCAGCGAGCCACGCGTCATGTGCTCGTCGATGATCGAGACCTTGCTTTCATAGTCCGGTTGAATCCCGTTGACCATCGCGCCTTGCGTGCGCCCCTCGGAGGAAAACATCCCCTGCTGTTGCACGAACGGGGCCGCACCGATGACGTGATCACGCTTCTCGAGGCGTTCGGCGAGCGCCTTCCAGTCCGTCATGCCCCCCTGGGCTTCGATGCGGGTATGCGGCACCATGCCCAGTACCCGCGTCCGCAGTTCATGATCGAAACCATTCATCACCGACAGCACGAGAATCAGCACCGCCACCCCCAGCATCAGGCCGAGCATGGAAGTGAGGGAAATGAAGGAAATAAAATGGTTGCGACGTTTGGCGCGCACGTAGCGCAGTCCGATAAGAAACGGCAAGCGATCCAGCATCGACATCGATTCCTTGGTATGAGCCGGGCTCATGGTACGTGTTTTTGCGCGTTCCTGCATGAGCCATCGAAGGGCGCCGCATCGGCCGCCCGTGGGTCCTTCGTGACACTTGCATCCGTGTCGGCGCAGACTAAAATGCCGCGGCCACCCCGCACCGCGATCATTCGACGCCGAGGCGCCCCAATCCCCATAGGAGACCGCAATGCTCCCACGCCTGTTCCCCGAATGGCATCCCCAGGACGCCATTCAGCTCACCTGGCCCACCACGGAAAGCGACTGGGAGCCTCTGCTCGAACGCATCGAAGCCACCATGGAAGCCATCGTGGTCGCCATCACCCGCTTCCAGCCGGTGTTGATCGTCGTCGCCGATGCGCCCACGCGGCAACGTCTCGACACGCGTTTCATGCAACTGGGCATTCACCCGAAGCAGTGGCGACTCATCGTCGCCCCCGCCGACGACACCTGGACCCGCGACCACGGCCCCATCGCCGTGGAGCGGCAATCGGAGGTGGTGCTGCTGGATTACCGCTTCACCGGCTGGGGCGGCAAGTTTCCCGCCCAGCGTGATGACGCCCTGACCGCGGCCCTGGCGGACATCGGCATTTATGCCGCGCCCTGCGAACAACGCGACCTGGTGCTGGAAGGCGGTGCCATCGACAGCGATGGCGAAGGTACCCTGCTGGTCACCGAAGCGTGTCTGCTCAACCCCAACCGCAACCCGGACTTGACCCGCGAGGACCTCGAAGCGCGCTTGCGCGACGATCTGGGTGTCGAACGCTTCCTGTGGCTCACGCAGGGCCACCTCGAGGGCGATGACACCGACAGCCACATCGATACACTGGCGCGTTTCTGCGACGCACACACCATCGCCTATGTCCGCTGCGAGGATCCGGACGATCCGCACTACCCGGCCCTCGCCCGGATGGAAAGCGAGCTCAAGGCCATGCGTCGCGCCGACGGCAGCGCCTATCGCCTGATTCCGCTGCCCCTGCCGCAGCCGTGCCACGACCCGGACGATGGCCACCGTCTGCCGGCCACGTATGCCAACTTCCTGATCATCAACGGCGCGGTGCTGGTGCCCACCTATGCCGACGCCGCCGACGGCGTGGCCCTGACGGCACTGGCCAGTGCCTTTCCGGGACGCAGCATCATCCCCATCGACTGCCGCACCGTCATTCGCCAACATGGCAGCCTGCACTGTCTGACCATGCAGCTGCCGCGCGGCGCACTCTTCACGCCGTCGAACGGCGACGTCACTTCGGAGGCCTGATCCCATGCCAGCGACACTCAAGGTAGGACTCGTTCAACAAGCGGCCTGGCCCGACAAGGCACGCAGTCTGGCGGAAAGCGAGGCCGGCATTCGCGCCCTGGCCGCACAGGGCGCGACCCTGGTACTGCTGCAGGAACTGCATGCCACGCATTATTTTTGCCAGACCGAAGACGATACCCTCTTCGACCTGGCCGAGCCGCTCGACGGTCCCAGCGCGCAGCGCCTGGCCGCCCTCGCCGCCGAGCTCGACATCGTGCTCGTCGGGTCGTTGTTCGAGCGGCGCGCGGCGGGGCTCTACCACAACACGGCGGTGGTCTTCGATCGCCAGCAGGGACGCGTCGGCTACTACCGCAAGATGCATATTCCCGACGATCCCGGCTTTTACGAGAAATTCTATTTCACCCCCGGGGATGCCGAGGCCGACGCCGGCTTCGAGCCGATCGACACCTCCGTGGGCCGGCTCGGCCTGCTGGTGTGCTGGGATCAGTGGTATCCCGAAGCCGCGCGCCTCATGGCACTGGCCGGTGCCGATCTGTTGCTGTACCCCACCGCCATCGGCTGGACGCCCACCGACGCGCCGGAGGAAAAACAGCGCCAGAAGGATGCCTGGACGCTGATTCAGCGCTCGCACGGCGTGGCCAACGGCCTGCCGGTGCTGGTTGCCAATCGCGTGGGACACGAGCCCGATCCCTCGGGGGCCAGTCCCGGCATCGACTTCTGGGGAGGCAGCTTCGTGTGCGGCCCGCAGGGCGAGCTGCTGGCACAAGCCGGCGACGCGCCTGCCCATCTGCTGGTCGACGTCGACCTGAGCCGCAGCGAGCAGGTCCGCCGCGTGTGGCCCTACCTGCGCGACCGCCGCATCGACGCCTACGATGAGCTCACCAAGCGTTATCGCGACCGCTGATCTCCATGCATGCGACGTGACGGACACGTAACGGCCTCATGCCGCTGCGTGTCCGTCTACCGGCATGGCTTGTCAGAGCGGCCCGTCGTTGCCATGATAACGAGCATCACCGGAAGATAACGGTATAAGAAATGGAACGACAATACAGATTGCTCGCCCAGCTCGAACATCAGTTCGATCATGTGATCGAAACCTGCGAGACACTGATCGATCATGCCGAGCGGCACCCCCCGGACGGCTGGGTGCTGGGCGGGGCGCCCTTCGAGGCACGCTGGCTGCGCCATGCATTGCTGGATTTCTGGTACCAGGACGGCCAGGACGGCCGCGCGACACGCAACTACATCGGCCTGGTCGCCGCCGACTCGGCCCTGCTTGCCCATGTCGATGAGGTCAACCGGGCCAAGCAGGCATTCGCGGCGACCCTGGCCGAGATTCGCGAGCACGCCCCGAGCCTGGTCGCCGAAGCCAAGGCCGTGCTGCCCTTCCGCCACCCCACCCTGCACGACCATCTGCGCGGCAAGGGCCTGGCACGCCTGCATCTCAAGCAATGCTGGCGACACCTGCCCGTCGCCGATGCACCGCTCGCCCAGGTGCGTCTGGCCTGGTACACCAGCGGCCGATCCATCAAGCGCCTGAGCGTGCGCGACGCCGAACGACGCCTGCTGGAGATGGACAGCGACAGCCCTCATATCCGCATTCAGCTACGCGCCCTGGCGGGCATTCCCGACAGCGAGCCCCTCGCCCAGGTACAGACCCAGACGCCGGTGATGCGCGCCAACCTGTTCTTCCGCGAAGCGCTGGACGACGGGCGCCAGAGGCGCGCCATGAACGTTCCTCTGCCGCTGTTCATTCCCTCGCCGGAGGGGCACCTGCCGCCGCACAACGTGCCCGCCGATGCACCGCCTCCGACACGCACGAGAGCCAAGCGCGCCGATACCAAGCTCGAGGACACGCCGTTCCTGCCCAGCTTGCGCGCCTATCGCTACCGCTAGCCGCGTCAGAAATCCTGACTGCTGGACGGCAATTGCTTGAGGGTCAACTGCCGGTGCAGGCGGATCACCGGCCGGATCAACAGCTGCAGACTGCCGATCACGAACAGCCAGATGCCCGCTTCCTTGACGCCCCCCTGGAAGAAGAAGCACACGCTGCCGATCGTGAACCACAGCCCCAGCATGAGATCGTTCACGGTGCTGGCCAGTTCATGACGACGATGCACGATCAGTTCTTCACGCCCCAGCGTGAAGGTCGTCTCGTCGCTGTTCGGTTTCTCCTCTCGTTGCATGACAACCTCCTTGTGCTCGTGTGAGAGTGGGATCCTCCTCGGACAATGGTTCGTACCATGGATCATTACACTCCGGGACTAAACACTTAGCAGTTGCCCTTCTTCGCCTGCCCCGGCGGACAGAAGTCGCCGCCATGCCCATGATCTCGATCGCGGTCATGGTCGTGATGACCGTCCCCGACTTCGACCACGGGCTCGGGGTCGATGCGCGCCGGCGTATAGCTGCATGCCGTCACGCTCAATCCCAGGCCGACGAGTCCCACCAGCAGCATCGGTCGCCATGAAAATTGCATCGTCTCTCTCCTCTTGCCAGTCCATGGGGCTATCGTGCGTTCCCTCGCGAGGCAACGCGCCATCAGGGTGCCGCAGCCTCCGCCTTTTCGGGCACCGCATTATCCTCATCCGAGGGAAGATCGTCACCCGGGGCCTCGCTGTCGCCTGCTCTTGCCGGCGCCGTGTCGCCTTTATCGGCGACCCATAGAAACGCCGGATCGTCTTGCACGGGATCGTCATCGACGCTCGTGTCAGCGGCCATGGCGACGCTTCCCATGGCGCAGCCTATCAGGACCAAGGCCCCCAGGACGAGGCGCCCTGACCGGTGGCCTGCGCTACCGCGGCTGCTCGCGCTTCCTGACGTTCCGATTCCACGCTTCGACATGACGCTCCCCTGACTGGCCTTGCCGCAATGGGCATGAAAAAGACTGAATATGATCACTTGAACATGTGCGCACCTTAGCAGCTCGCCACCCACTTCACCATGCACCCGGGACCGTCGTTCCGGGCCTCGAAGGGCTCGCCGCCCTGCCCGCCAGCGAATCCCATAACGGTATGCATTAGACACCCCCCTCATTTTCATAACACCGGTTTATGTATCCGGTGTGTTTCGGTATGATGCGCCCCATAACGAGAAATCAAGAAAATTCAGGGAACTTCTGAACCGTCTCCCACTACATGGCCCGCCAAGCATGGCAATCGCCCTCGCTCACGGGGCGAGTGTGCTCTTGCGCGCCCATGTACGGGCTTTCGCACGAATCCCGGTTCGTTGTTTCCCTTGGCGTCAGTTTGCATGGGCAAACCCGCCCTTCCTATGACTCACGACCCTAAGCAGGAAACGGAGAAAAGAAAGTGACACAACGATCATTCAAGGCAGCTGGCCTCGCATTCGGCGTTACCAGCACACTGGCATTCGCCGCACCGGCATTGGCACAACAAGACACCCAAGCCATGCAGCGTCAGCTGGATGCTCTGCGCGCCCAGGTGGAGCGCATGGAGCAGCAGCTCGAAGCCCAGCAGGCCACGCCGGCGGCGTCCGACAGCCAGGACGTCGCGCAGACCCGTGAGCTGGCCGAGGAAAACCGCTCGCTGCTCGAGTCGATCCAGAACTCGCAGATCAGCGGTACGCTCCAGCTGAACGCGACCTACAACGACTGGGATCAGGTCGACAAGGACACTGCCGGCGACATGGACTTCGGCAAGTTCGTCCTCGCCCTCAACGGTGAGCACGGCAACTTCCTCTACGGGTTCGATTACCGCTTCTATGACGGTTACCAGTTCCTGAAGAGCGGTTGGATGGGTTACCAGGCCAGCGAGAACGATACCGTCAAGGTGGGTCTGGTCCAGACGCCGTTCGGCAACATGGATTACGGCTACCTCGGCTGGTACGGCACCCTGCCGTATCTCTCCGGCTTCAACGACAACCAGAACGCCGGTATCAAGTGGGATCATACCCAGGGCGCCTGGGACACCTCGCTGGCCTTCTTCAAGAGCGACCAGCTGGGTGACGGCAACGAGCACTATGGCGCCAACCCGGTCGGCAGCAGCGCTCAGGGCAACTCCGCCGAGAACCAGCTCGCCGGCCGTGTCGCCTACACCTTCGGTCAGGGCACCGACTACACCACCGAGATCAATTTCTCGGCCAAGGGCGGTCAGCTCTACAACAATCAAACCAATGAAAGCGGCAGCAACTGGCAGGCCGCCGTGGGCCTGAACGGCAGCTACGGCAACTGGTATACGCTGTTGCAGGCCACCGCCTACGAATACGACGCCGAGAATCCGGCGAATAGCAGTATCTCTGATAATGCTATGCAAATCGGCGCATTCGGCTTTAACTACCTGATCCCCACCGAAGGTCAGATGTACTCCGCCAGCCTGGCGTACAGCATGAACGTCGACTGGGGCGACATCGACAACCTCTACTTCTACAACGACTTCAGCTATGTCAACCCCAAGGGTGATTACGCACCAAGCACCGCTTCAAACCCTGGCGGTTTTGGCGATGTCGACGATCCGATGCTCAACGATCTGGGCATGAAGGTCACCGCCGGCCCGTACTACGCCTGGTTCAGCGTCATTGCCAACAAGAACGCCCTCGGCTACTTCGGTTCGCCGACCGACGGCGACTGGCACACCAGCGTGCAGTCCAACTTCGGCTTCAACTTCTAAGCGTCATCGCTTAACTAGCTAATTGTAGGGTCCCGGATGATCAGATGAGCTATAGAAGTTATCCTTTGCTGGCCGCCAAGGAGCTTCTTCACCAGTTCATCCGGGAGCAAGGATATGGACATCAAGCTACATAAACAGGCGACCACCACTCCGAAGATCCGGGCCGAGATCCAGGCAGCGCCTTCCAGCATCAGCGACAGCGAGCTAGCACGCCAGTACGGCGTCGCCGTCTCGACCATCCGGCGCTGGCGGTACCGTGACGATGTCCAGGACCGACCGCACACGCGTCACAACCTGCTGGCCACGCTCACTTCCGAACAGGAAGAGGTGCTGATCGCGGCGCGCGAATTCCTGCGCCTCGGCCTGGATGATCTGCTCGTCGTGGCGCGTGAGTTCCTCAATCCTGGCTTGTCGCGTTCTGGTCTGCATCGCATGCTCAAGCGGCGCGAGGTGCCGACACTGGCAGAGCTGTCTAGACGGGACGCGGGCGACGATGAGAAACCCCGGCACAAGCCCTTCAAAGATTATGAGCCGGGCTACGTGCACATCGACATCAAGCACCTGCCCCGGATGCCCGATGAGGAGCAAAAACGCTACCTGTACGTCGCCATCGATCGCGCCACGCGCTGGGTCCATCTGGAGGTGAGACGCAGCCAGTCCGCGAAGGATGCGCGGGCGTTCATGAAGCGGGTGGAGGAGAAGGCTCCCTTCCAGGTCCAGACGGTACTGACCGACAACGGCAAGTCATTCACCGATCGCTTCACGCGGGCGGGGGAGCGCAAGCCCAGCGGGAATCACCCGTTTGACCAAGAGTGCCAGGCCCTTGGTATCGAGCACCGTCTGATCAAGCCGGGAAGACCGCAGACAAACGGCATGGTGGAGCGCTTCAACGGCCGTATCAGCGATGTGCTGGCGACTCGGCGCTATACCTCAGGCGAGGACCTGGAGCAGACGCTCAAACGCTACACCTGGCTGTACAATCACCACATCCCGCAGAAGGCGCTGCACCATCAATCACCGATTGCGATGATGAAGGAATGGCAGACCAAGCGTCCTGAGTTATTTACCAAGCGGGTAGTCAATCACACGGGACCCGACAGCTAATTCTATTTAGCGCCCCGCTCCCAGGAGCGGGGTTTTTTGTGCGTGACACCTGCCTCTTTGCACCGCTTCATTCGATATCATCAATTGAATCGAAACTTCAAAAATTAAACCGATTCAATTCAATAAGCCCATCGTTCAACGACTTATACATCAAATGCGTGTTCTCGACATGACCTGAATCAAGCACTCAGGAAAATACGCATATTCACAGAAAATAGTCTTTAACTTACATTAGCTTACTGTTTAAAATGTGGACTCCATAAAAAAACGGCATGACTTTCAATGGGCGGTCTCAATGACCAAGTGCAACACCTGAGCCATCAGGTATCGTATTGCCATGTCACATTACTACCACCATCTCGCCCCTGAAGACCGAGCTGCCATCATGCTGATGCAGGCAAGCCATTCAATCCGCGCTATTGCCCGACATATCGGTCGAGCGCCCAGTACGGTATCCCGGGAACTGGCTCGGCATGCCATCAGGCCCAATCAGCGCTACGACGCCAGTCTAGCCGGGCAGCGAGCTCGATTGGCACGTCATCGATCACGTCGCCAGCCCAAGCTGCATCCCGGTGGGGAGCTGTTCGAACTGGTGGTGTATCTGCTCCGCAAGTACTGGTCACCTGAGCAGATAGCCCGCACACTGAGGGATATGTTTCCCGATAATTCCAGCCGTCGGGTATCGCATGAAGCCATCTACAATGCGCTTTACGTGATGCCACGCGGCACGCTCAAGAAAGAACTCATTGCCTGTCTGCGTCAGGGTAACGGTAAACGCCGGCCTCGGAGTCGTGGCAAGGATCGACGTGGCCAATTGCCGGACCTGGTCAGCATCCATCTGCGCCCGCCCGAGATCGAGGATCGTCTCATCCCGGGGCACTGGGAGGGTGACTTGATCATGGGGGCTGGCAACCAGTCAGCCGTCGGCACCCTGGTGGAGCGCACCACTCGCTTGGTGATCCTGGCGAAGATGGACGGCACCACGGCAACAGCGGCCTCCATCGGCTTCAGTGACAAGCTCAACGAGGTGCCACGTGAGCTGCGATTATCCATGACCTACGATCAGGGCAAGGAAATGGCGCACCATGCCGAGATTACCCAGAAGACCGGCACGGCGATCTACTTTGCCGATCCGCATAGCCCCTGGCAGCGAGGCTCCAACGAAAACACCAATGGCCTGCTTCGTCAGTATTTGCCGAAAGGGACGGACCTTTCTATCTACAGCCAGGAAGAGCTCGATGCTATCGCCGATTCGATGAATACCCGGCCCCGCAAAACGCTCGATTGGCGCACGCCACTAGAGGTCTACGCAGACGTGCTTAAGAAATCAGTCGCGGGGCCACAAACCCTTCAATAATAGTGTTGCGCTTGGAGCTTGAGAC
>JQNW01000002.1 GCA_000761475.1 Chromohalobacter israelensis | reverse complement strand
GGGGGGGCCGACCTCGGTCGGCTCGCCGGGGCCGCTGCACGCAGCCGCGCCCGACATTATCGGATCTCATCAAAACACGCGGTTCAAGCCGTTTTGCGCCGCGACCCGATAGGCCTCGGCCATGGTCGGATAATTGAACGTGGTATTGATGAAGTACTTCAAGGTGTTGGCCTCGCCCTTCTGCTGCATGATCGCCTGGCCGATATGCAGGATCTCGGAGGCCTGGTCACCGAAGCAGTGAATGCCCAGGATCTCCAGCGTCTCGCGATGGAAGAGAATCTTGAGCATGCCGACGGTATCGCCGGTGATCTGCGCACGCGCCGTGTCCTTGAAGAACGCCTGCGCCACCTCGTAAGGCACCTTGGCCTCGGTCAGCTCGCGCTCGTTCTTGCCCACCGAGCTGATCTCGGGAATGGTGTAGATGCCCGTGGGAATGTCCTCGACGAAGCGGAAGTCCTCGTCGAGGAAGTCATCGCTGGCGCTGCGGCCCTGGTCGTACGCCGCGCTGGCCAGGCTCGGCCAGCCGATGACATCGCCCACGGCATAGATGTGCGGCACCATGGTGCGGTAATGCTCATCAACCTGCAGCTGACCACGCCCGTTGGGTTCGAGGCCGATGTTTTCCAGCCCCAGCTCGTCGGTGTTGCCGGTCCGCCCGTTCGCCCAGAGAAAGGCGTCGGCGCGCAACCGCTTGCCCGACTTGAGCTTGACGATCACGCCCGACTCATCGCCCTCGATGCTCTCGTAGTCCTCGTTGTGACGTACCAGCACGCCGTTCTGGCGCAGATGATAGGACAACGCGTCACTGATCTCGTCGTCGAGGAACGACAACAGCCGCTCGCGCATGTCGATCAGGTCGACCTTGACCCCCAGCCCCGAGAAGATCGACGCGTACTCGGAACCGATGACCCCGGCCCCGAAGATGATCAAGGTGCGCGGCGTGTGCGACAGCCCCAGGATGGTATCCGAGCAATAGATACGCGGATGCCGGAAATTGATATCGGCCGGGCGATACGGCCGCGATCCCGTGGCGATGACGAACTGCTGGGCGCAGAGTTCCTCGACGCCATCCTGGTTGTCGCGCACGGTCAGTGTGTGCTCGTCGCGGAAGCGGGCAACGCCGAAGAACAGGTTGATGCGGTTGCGCGAATAGAACTGCGTGCGCATCTCGACCTGCTGGTCGATGGTGACCTTGGAACGCTCCAGCACGCGAGGAAAGGAAAACCAGCGCGGTTCGCCGATGTCGCGGAACATGCGGTTGGTATTGAACTGCATGATCTGCTTGACCTGGTGACGCAGCGCCTTGGAGGGAATCGTGCCCCAGTGCGTGCAATTGCCGCCGACCGCCTGCTGCTTCTCGACGATGGCCACGCGCTTGCCGTGCTTGGCCGCATTGATGGCCGCACTCTCCCCGGCGGGTCCCGAGCCAATCACCACCACATCAAAATTGTGAACTGCCATTAGGTTCGCCTGCTCCTCTTGGTGCATGAGGAACCGCTGCGATAAGTCTCAACGCAAGACCGGTCACGGCACAGGAGTCGCACGAAGCGCGGCGATGAACGCCGCACATCACGGACCTGTCGCATCGTCATGTCGGGACACGCCCTCAGGCGCGTGGGACTCAACCAACGATTCCACGTCAGTATTCATGAACGCGTGCGGTCAGCGCCGTACGGCGTCGTAACCGAGGTCGGCGCCACGGCTTTCATCACTGCTGCGCTGAGCGCTCTTGCGACGCTTCTGGCTTTCTTCCTCGCAGACCTTGTCGTTGCCGCCGCAGATGTCGCAGCCATCCTTCAGCCCCAGCTGATTGAGACCGCCGCAAGAGCCGGCGATGGGCTTGCGCCCGAGGATGACGCCGATGGCCATGCCGGCCAGCAGCAGCAGCATCAACGCGAATACCAGAATCCATATAGTCATTGCTCACCTCCTTCGGATGGCGGCTCTGCCAGATAGGCATGAAACGCATCGCTGAGTTCGGTCGTGAAGCCCTCATCGGTTTTGACGATGAAATACGCCGCAATATCCTCACGGTTGGCCAGGGCCATGCCCTTCTTCGGCCCCAGCACCTCCAGCGCCGTGGCCAGACCATCCGCCGTGGAGCACTGCTCCGCCACGACGGTCACCGACGCGAGGTGATGCGTGATCGGGCGACCGGTGCGCGGATCGATGGTATGCGAATAACGCCGGCCGTCTTCCTCGTAATAATTACGATAGTCGCCCGACGTCGCGACGGCGACATCCTCGAGTTCGAGCACTCGCTGCACGCTGCGCTCACGGGAGACCGGCTTCTCGACCGCCACCCGCCAGGGCTCGCCACCGGGCTTGGTACCGCGCGTGCGGATTTCACCGCCCACCTCGACGAGATAGGACGTCACGCCCAGGGCATCCAGTCGCGCCGCCACGTGATCGACGCCATATCCCTTGGCGATGCCGGAGAGGTCGACGTATACCGGCTTGGTCTTGGTCAGCCGGTTGCCGTTCAGATGCAACGCCCGGAAATCGACTTCGTCCAGCGCCTCGGCGATTTCCGCGTCGCTGGGGATCTCGTCCGGACGCTTGTCCGGCCCGAAGCCCCAGAGATTCACCGCAGCGCCGACGGTCACGTCGAAGGCGCCATTCGAGAGTTCGCCGATCTCGATGGCCTCGTCGATCACCTGCGCCGTGGGCGGAGACAGCGCGAACGGCTCCCCCACCGGCGCGGCATTGAAGCGCGACAACTCCGACTCCGGCTTGTAGGTGGACATCAGCCGGTCGACGTCTTCGAGGGCATCGTCGATGCCGTCCTTCAACGACGTCAGCTGACGGTCGCTGAAGTCGCCATACACCGTGACATGGTAGCCCGTGCCGAAAATGGGGCCTTCGAAGCGATGCGCTTCGGGCGAACGGTCGCAACCGACCAGGGCCAATAACGCAAACAGGACCAGCCCTTTCCAGGCCGGCCCTGCACGATGGGCATGCCGCTTCATCCGCCGAAGTCGTCCAGCATGATGTTCTCGGGCTCGACCCCCATGTCGGTCAGCATCTTGATGACCGAGGCATTCATGATGGGCGGACCGCACATGTAGTACTCGCAGTCCTCGGGCGCCGGGTGATCCTTGAGATACTTCTCGTAGAGCACGTTATGGATGAAGCCCGTGTCGCCCTGCCAGTTGTCTTCCGGCAGAGGATCCGAAAGCGCCAGGTGCCACTCGAAGTTATCGAACTCCTCGGCCAGCTGATCGTACTCTTCGTTGTAGAAGGTCTCGCGCCACGAGCGTGCCCCGTACCAGAACGAGATCTTGCGGGTGGACTTGAGGCGCTTGAGCTGGTCGAAGATATGGCTGCGCATCGGCGCCATGCCCGCACCGCCGCCGATGAAGATCATCTCGGCATCGGTGTCCTTGGCGAAGAACTCACCGAAGGGCCCCATGACCGTCACCTTGTCTCCCGGCTTGAGCGCGAAGACATAGGTCGACATCAGACCGGGCGGATGGTTGGTATTGGGCGGCGGCGTCGCGATGCGAATGTTGAACTTGAGAATCCCCTTTTCATCGGGATAGTTCGCCATCGAATAAGCGCGAATGATCTCTTCGTTGTTCTTGTGGGCGATGTCGAACAGCTTGAACTTCTCCCAGTCGCCGCGATACTCCTCCTCAATGTCGAAATCCGAGAACTTGATATCGTAGGGCGGCGCCACCAGCTGCACGTAGCCGCCGGCACGGAAGTCGACCTCTTCGCCCTCGGGCAGCTTGAGGTTGAGCTCCTTGATGAAGGTGGCGACGTTGGGATTCTCGATGACCTCGCATTCCCACTTCTTGACCCCGAACACCTCTTCGGGGACCTCGACCTTCATGTCCTGCTTGACCGGCACCTGGCAGGAAAGCCGCCAGCCTTCCTTCTTCTCACGCAGCGTGAAGTGCGATTCCTCGGTGGGCAGAATCGAGCCGCCCCCGTCGACCACGCGGCACCGGCACTGGGCGCAGGAGCCGCCGCCACCGCATGCGGAGGATAGAAAGATGCCGTTGGCGGCAAGCGTTTGCAGCAGCTTGCCACCCGCCTGGGTGGTCAGGGTGTTGTCGGGGTCGCCGTTGATCTCGATGGACACGTCACCGCTGCTGACCAGGCGGCTGCGCGCTGCCAAAATCACCGCCACCAGACCGAGCACGATCACGGTGAACATGACGACGCCGATCACGATGATGGATGTATCAACCATGTCGGTTTCCTATTTCCGTTGCTTAGAGCTGAATGCCGGAGAAGGACATGAAGCCCAAAGACATCAGTCCGACGGTAATGAACGTGATCCCCAGGCCCTGCAGGCTGGCCGGCACATCACTGTACTTGAGCTTTTCGCGAATGCCCGCCAGCGCGGTGATCGCCAGCGCCCAGCCGACACCGGCACCGGCACCGTAGATCACCGATTCCCCGAAGTCGTAGCTGCGCTCCACCATGAACAGCGAAGCGCCGAGAATCGCGCAGTTCACCGTGATCAACGGCAGGAACACCCCCAGCGCGTTGTAGAGCGCCGGCACGAACTTGTCGAGGAACATCTCGAGGATCTGCACCAGCGCCGCGATGACACCGATGTAGCTCAGCAGCCCCAGGAAGGACAGGTCGATGTTGCTGGCACCTTCCAGGCCCGTCCAGGTCAAGGCGCCTTCACTCAACAGGTACGTCAGGATCAGGTTGTTGACCGGCACGGTGATCGTCAGCACCACCACGACCGCGATGCCCAGACCGATGGCCGAGGAAATTTTCTTGGAAACGGCAAGGAACGTGCACATGCCCAGGAAGAAGGCCAGTGCCATGTTCTCCACGAACACTGCCTTGACGAAGAGGCTCAGGTAATGCTCGAACATCACACGGACTCCTTAATCTTGGCCTTGCTGTTGGCCACGATCCGGTATTCGGTCTTCTCGACCTGCTCGGTACGCACGCTGCGCAGCACCCAGATGATCAGGCCGATGACGAAGAACGCCGACGGCGGCAGCAGCATCAGGCCGTTGGGCACGTACCAGCCACCGTCCTGAACCGGCGTCAGAACCGTGAAGCCGAACACGCTGCCCGACCCGAACAGCTCACGCACGAAGCCGACGATCAGCAGGATCACCGCGTAACCCAGGCCGTTGCCGACGCCGTCGAGGAAGCTCATCACCGGCCCGTTCTGCATGGCGTAGGCTTCGGCGCGCCCCATCACGATGCAGTTGGTGATGATCAGACCGACGAAGACCGACAGCTGCTTGGACATCTCGTAGGCATATGCCTTGAGCACCTGGTCGACCACGATGACCAGCGAGGCAATGATGGTCATCTGCACGATGATGCGGATCGACGACGGAATGTGCTGACGGATCAACGAAACGAACAGGTTGGAACACGCCGTGACCGCGATGACGGCCAGGCCCATGACCAACGACACACTCATGGAGTTGGTCACCGCCAGTGCCGAACAGATCCCCAGCACCTGCAGCGCGATCGGGTTGTTCTTGAAGACTGGCGAGAGAACAACGTCTTTTACGGACTCAGCAGCCATGTTCACGCTCCTTCGGAGTTGCCGTGGAAGCGGGCGAGATAAGGCCCGAAGCCACTCTCGCTCAGCCAGAAATGCAGCATGTTGGTGACGCCACGACTGGTCAGCGTCGCGCCCGACAAGGCATCGACTTCATACTCACCCTCGGCACCGCCCTTGACCAGGGAGATCTCGGGGTCCATGTCACCGTCGGCGTAGACCTCCTTGCCTTCCCACTTGGACTTCCAGCGAGGATTGTCGACCTCGCCGCCCAGCCCAGGCGTCTCGGCGTGAGAGTAGTAGGACAGCCCGATGATGGTGTTGCCGTCGCCCTCGAGGGCGAAGAAGCCACGCATCAGCCCCCACAGGCCTTGCCCGCGGATGGGCAGGATGATCTGTTCGGGGTCCTCGGGATCGCCGACCAGGTACACGGTGGAGTACATCTCCTCGCGCCCGATCCCCGCGCGATCTTCCTCACCGGAGAGCGTGCGGGAAGTCGCCGGGTCCTGCGCGGCCTCGAACTGATCGAAGCTCTCAGGGTCGAACCGATCCGTGTAGTCGCCGCTTTCCAGCTCGATCACGCGCGGCGTGATGTACTCGGAAAACGCCTCTTCGATATCCATGCCTGGCTCGTAGAGATCCGCCACCTGCAGGATATTGCTCTTGCGGTCGAGTTCCTGGTTCTGCTGCTGCTTGGGTCGCAGCACCACGGCGGCGGTCGAGACCACCACCGAACACACGATACACAGAGCGAGCGCGACCGTCAGCGTCTTCTTGATGGAGTTGTTACTGGCCATCAGGCGGTCTCCTCGTTCGTCGCGGGGGAATACGCGGCGTCACGCTTCATGCGGCGCTTGATGTTGGCCTGCACGAAGAAGTGGTCGATCATCGGCGCGAACAGGTTGGCGAACAGGATCGCCAGCATGATGCCTTCCGGAAACGCGGGGTTGACCACGCGAATCAGGACCGTCATCACCCCGATCAGGAAGCCGAACAGCAGCTTGCCGGGATCGGTCATCGATGCCGACACCGGGTCGGTGGCCATGAACACCATGCCGAAGGCGAAACCGCCCAGCACCAGGTGCCAGTACCAGGGCATGCCGAACATGGGGTTGCTCTCCGAGCCGATGGCGGTGAACAGCATCGCCGTCAGCGCCATCCCCACGAACACCCCGAGCATGATGCGCCAGGAAGCGATCCGCGTGATCAGCAGCACGGCGGCACCAATGAGAATCGCCAGCGTCGAGGTCTCGCCCACCGACCCCGGAATGAAGCCCAGGAAGGCGTCCCACCAGCTATACGCCTGCTGCACGGCGCTCATGCCGTTCTGCGCGGCGGTGGAGAGCGCCGTCGCCCCGGTGTAGCCATCCGCGGCGACCCACACGCTGTCACCGGAGATCTGCGCCGGATAGGCGAAATAGAGAAACGCACGACCGGTGAGCGCCGGGTTCAGGAAGTTCTTGCCGGTGCCGCCGAAGATTTCCTTGCCGATCACCACACCGAAGGTGATGCCGAGCGCCACCTGCCACAGCGGAATGGTCGCCGGCAGGATCAACGCGTACAGCACGGACGTCACGAAGAAACCTTCGTTGACTTCGTGACCACGCTTGACGGCGAACAGGACCTCCCAGAACCCGCCGACGGCGAAGGTCACCAGGTAAATCGGCAGGAAGTAGGTCGCCCCCAGCACGAAGTTGGCCCAGATGCTGCCCGGATCATGGCTGCCCGCCAGCGCCATGGTGACGGCTTCGCGCCAGCCTCCCAGGGCACTGAAGCCGTCGCCGATCGCCATGTTGGCTTGCAGGCCGGCGTTGTACATCCCGAAGAACATGGCCGGGAAGGTGCACAGCCACACCGTGATCATGATGCGCTTGAGGTCGATGCCATCACGCACGTGCGCCGTGCTCTTGGTCACGCTGGGCGGGCTGTAGAAGATGGTGTCGACCGCTTCATAAAGCGCGTAGAACTTCTCGTACTTGCCGCCCTGGTGAAAATGCGGCTCGAGTTTGTCGAGCGTATTACGAATTCCCATCGTCAGGCCTCTTTCTCGATCATGGTGAGGTTATCACGCAGGATGGGGCCGTACTCGTACTTGCCGGGGCAAACGTAGGTGCACAGCGCGAGGTCTTCTTCATCCAGTTCCAGGCAGCCCAGCTGCATGGACGTCTCGATATCCCCCACGATCAACGAACGCAGAAGCTGGGTCGGCATGATATCCAGGGGCATCACGCGCTCGTAGGCGCCCACCGGCACCATGGCGCGCTCGGAACCATTGGTGGAGGTATTCGGCGCGTACTGGTTCAGGCCCAGGAATTGCGACACGTAGATGCCCATCACCGAGTGACGACGCAAGCCGGGTGACAGCCAGCCCAGGAAGGCGCGCTTGTTGCCCTCTTCCAGCAGCGTGAACTGGCGATGGAAGCGACCCAGAAAGCGCCGTGAGCCTTCCGCGATCTCGCCGCTGAAGACCGACCCCGAAATCACCCGGGTGTCGTCCGGCGCCTCGATCTCGCCGTCGAGCAACTCACTGCTGCTGGCGCCCAGTCGCGTGCGCAACAGACGCGGGTGCTTGGCCCGCGGGCCACCCACGGCAATGACCCGCCGGGTGTCCAGGCGCCCTTCGACGAACAACTTGCCGAAGGCGATGACATCCTGGTAATCCAGATGCCAGACCTTGCGTCCCAGGCTGACCGGCGAGAGAAAGTGAATGTGCGTTCCCACCAGGCCTGCAGGATGACGACCGGCGAACGCCTCGTGCTGCACGCCTTCGAGCTGGCTGCCCGGAATCTCGGTGCCTTGCTGATGACACACGAAGACCTTGCCCGGCGTCAGGCGCTTGAGCACCTTGAGACCGTGTTCGAACGCCGCCTTGTCTTCCTCGATCACGACACTGGGATCGGCGGAAAGCGGATGCGTATCGATGGCAGTGACAAAGATGTCGGCCGGCACGGCATCGGGTGCGGGAGTGCGCGAGAAGGGGCGAGTGCGCAATGCCGTCCAGAGCCCCGAATCGACCAGCTGATCGACCACCGCCTGGCGATCAAGGCCATCCAGCGCCTGTTCGCCATGCGCCGTGAAGGAAACCGCTTCTTCGTTGTCGTCGAGCTTGATTACCACTGACAGCAGACGCCGCTTCTCACCGCGGTTGATCGCCACCACTTCGCCTGCGCCTGGCGCCGTGAACCGTACACCCGGGACCTTCTTGTCGGTGAACAGTAGCTGGCCCAGTTTAACCTTGTCCCCCTCTCGGACCTCCATGGTCGGCTTCATGCCAACGTAGTCGGTACCGAGGATCGCCACGTGTCGCACCGGCGACGCATCGTCGATGCGCTGCTCGGGCGACCCGGCGATGGGGAGATCCAGGCCTCGTTTGACTTCGATCATAATCTCGCCCAGTTGTCGGATCTGATGTTTCGAAAGGAAAGGGGTCCATGAACGCTCACGCGTCGGCCGCGCGACTAGGTGCTCGGCGGCGCGGAATCGTCACGGGTGTCGGATTCTTTTCTTATCAGACGATTGCTTCTTTCGGCCCATGGCCAAGGGCCGTCCCCAAAATCGGGCACCATTATAGAGAGACGAGCCCCGGATGACTACATAACCTTAGGAAGCATAGGGCTTACGCGGCATGGTACCGACGACGACGAGCGCCCCGGGGAGACCCGGGGCGCCACGAGAGGGAAACGGCCAGCGCTTCAGTGCTGTTCGCGGGGCAGGTAAACGAAGCTCACGTTGGACATGTGCTGCAGGATGCGCACCACCTGGCAGCTGTAGCCGAACTCGTTGTCGTACCAGACGTAGAGCACGACCTGGCGGTCGTCGGCGATGGTCGCCTGGGCATCAACGATGCCGGCATGGCGATTGCCCACGAAGTCCGACGACACCACCTCGGGGGAATCGACGTAGTCGATCTGCTTCTGCATACGCGAATGAAGGGCCATTTGCCGCAGGTATTCGTTCAATGCCTGACGGTCCGTCGCCTTGTCCAGCGTCAGGTTGAGAATCGCCATGGATACGTCCGGCGTGGGCACGCGGATGGCGTTGCCGGACAGCTTGCCCGACAGCTCCGGCAGCGCCTTGGCCACCGCCTTGGCGGCACCGGTTTCGGTCAGCACCATGTTGAGCGCGGCGCTGCGACCGCGGCGGTCGCCCTTGTGATAGTTGTCGATCAGGTTTTGATCGTTGGTGTAGGCGTGCACCGTCTCGACATGCCCGTGCACGATGCCGAACTCGTCGTTGACGGCCTTGAGCACCGGCACGATGGCGTTGGTGGTACAGGAGGCGGCGGAAATCACGCGATCCTCGTCGGTGATCTCGTCATGGTTGATGCCATGCACGATGTTCTTGACGCCGCCCTTGCCCGGTGCCGTCAGCAGTACCTTGGCCACGCCCTTCGACGCCAGGTGCTGGGACAAGCCTTCCTCGTCGCGCCACTTGCCGGTGTTGTCGACCACCAGGGCATTGTCGATCCCGTACGCGGTATAATCGATGTCCTGGGGCGAGTCGGCGTGAATGACCTGAATGTAGTTGCCGTTGGCGATGATGGCCTGGTTGTCGTGATCGACGCGGATCGTCCCGGCGAAGGGCCCGTGCACGCTGTCGCGACGCAGCAGGCTGGCACGCTTCTCGAGGTCGTCACCGCCCCCGCGCACCACGATGGCCCGCAGGCGCAGCAGGTTGCCGCCCCCGGCCTTCTCGATCATGATGCGAGCCAGCAGACGCCCGATGCGCCCGAAACCGTAGAGCACCACATCCTTGGGCTCGCCCCCCATGCCGGTATCGGCATGACGGCCGACGATATCCGCCAGCTCCGTTTCGAGAAACGCCTTGACGTCGTCCTGCCCGGAGCGCTTGAACGCCACGCCGAGCTTGCCGATGTCGACGTGCGCGGGCCCCAGGTCGAGCTCGGTCATGGCCTTGACCATCGGCAGGGTGTCGCGCACGGACAGCTCGGTGCCCTCGACCTTTTTGACATAGCGGTGATTCTTGAGAATACGAATGACCGAGCGATTGATCAGGGACCGACCATAAAGCGAAGGCACGATATTGTACTTGCGATACAGGCGACCCAGCAGTGGAATCATCTCCTCGGCCAGGGCTTCGTTTTCTTGCCAATCCTGAAAATAGGTCTCGAGCTTTTGTTGACTCACGGCGGGCCTCGTCACGGCAGCGGGGGATCGAAAACCCGGGCATTATCGGTAGGCTTTCACGGACTTGGCAATGCCAGCTTGGTCGCATGCGGTGTAATTCCACTACACCGACAGGGTCTTGACTACAGGGAAAAAAGCAGGCATTGCAACGCACGTTCAGGCACTTTTTTCGACTACAAGGCCGGCATTTTCGTCGCTTTAAATCTCGTCGAATCGCCCCCAATCCCCTTTTAGCTTGCTATCATCGTGTCGACTAGGAAACCAAAGCGCACCATGTCGTATTTTTCACCGCTCGATCCTCCGTCCCCACGGGGCCTGCGCGATACGCTTTATTGGCAGCGTCCGCATGCCGCCGCCAGCGCCTTGTCATTGGCGCGCCTGGCCGATGATGCCCCCTTGATGGTCGTGGCACCCAACACCGCCAGCGCGCAACGCCTCGAAAGCGCCCTGCAGTTCTTCGCCGATCATCCCATCCTGTCGTTCCCCGACTGGGAAACGCTGCCCTACGACAGCTTTTCGCCTCACCAGGATATCGTGTCGACGCGCCTGAAGACGCTGCGCCAGTTGCAGGAAGGCACCCGGGGCATCGTCGTGGTACCCATCAACACCCTGATGCAGCGCCTGTCGCCCACCGACTACATCGCCGGCCGCGTGCTGACGCTGCGCACCGGCATGCAGCTCGACCGGGAAGGGTTCCGCGACCGCCTGTCTCGCGCCGGGTATCGTGCCGTGGAGACCGTCTACGAACCGGGCGAGTACGCGCTGCGCGGCGCCCTGATCGACCTCTATCCGATGGGTAGCGACCATCCCCTGCGCATCGACCTGTTCGATGACGAAATCGACACCCTGCGGCACTTCGACCCCGACACCCAGCGCTCGCTGGACAAGATCGAGCGAATCGAGCTGCTGCCCGCGCACGAATATTCGCTCTCGCGTTCGGCGATCGCCTGTTTCCGCGAAGGGTTCGAGACGCTGTTCGACGTCGATCCGCGCCAATGCCCGCTCTACAACGATGCGCTCAAGGGCATCCCCTCCCCGGGTCTGGAGCAGTACCTGCCGCTGTTCTTCGAGGAGACCGCGACCCTGTTCGAGCATCTGGCGGACAATACCCGCATCGCCCTGCTGCCCGGTGTGCACGACGCCGCCGAGCATCACTGGAGCGCCATCGAGAGCCGTTACGACAACCTCGGCGTCGACCCCACGCGCCCGTTGCTGCCGCCGGCGCACGCCTTCGTGCCGGTTGCCGAGGTGTTCGCCGCCATCAAGCGCCATCCGCGCGTGGCGATCGTCGAGGAAGACGAACAGCAGCCGCACGCCGTGGTGCCGACCACCCAGCCGCCTCCCGACGTCGCCATCAATGCTCGCGCGCATCGTCCGCTGGCCAAGCTCGAATCCTTTCTCGCCGCGCACGATGACCTGCGCATCCTGCTCGTCGCCGAATCCAGCGGCCGTCGCGAGGCCCTGGAGGAAACTCTCGCCCCCCTGGGGCGCCCGCTGGCCGTGGCCGAGGGCTGGCAGCACTTTGTGGACGGCAGTGCCCCGCTGGCGATCTGCGAGGGCAGTCTCGACGAAGGCCTGTGGCTCGAGGATGCGAGCACCTGCGTCATCACCGAGACGGAACTGTATGGCGACGTCGTGCGCCAGGCACGTCGCCGGGGCCGCGCCACCGACGACAACGAGCTCGCCGTGCGTCACCTGGCGGAACTGCGTCCCGGCGCCCCGGTCGTGCACCAGAGCCATGGCGTGGGTCGCTATCAGGGGCTGGAAACCCTCGAGGCCGGCGGCCAGGCCGCCGAGTTCCTGGCGCTGGAGTACGCCGGTGGCGCCAAGCTCTACGTGCCGGTGGACAGCCTGCACCTCATCTCGCGCTATGCCGGCGCCACCGACGAGCTGGCACCGCTGCACAAGCTCGGCTCGGAGACCTGGGACAAGGCCAAGCGCAAGGCCGCCGAAAAGATCCGCGATACCGCCGCCGAACTGCTCGATACCTATGCGCGGCGCGAGGCCCGCGAGGGCTTCGCCTGTGCCCCGCCCGACGAGGACTACGCGCGTTTCGCCGCCAGCTTCCCTTTCGAGGAAACGCCCGACCAGCACGCGGCGATCGAGGCCGTCATCGGCGACATGACCGCCGCGCGGCCCATGGACCGCGTGGTCTGCGGCGACGTCGGGTTCGGCAAGACCGAGGTCGCCATGCGCGCAGCCTTCCTGGCGGTCGAGTCCGGGCGTCAGGTCGTGGTGCTGGTGCCCACCACGCTGCTGGCCCAGCAGCACTACGACAACTTCCGCGACCGCTTCGCGGATACCGCGGTGCAGATCGAGCTCATCTCGCGCTTCACCGCCGGCAAGGGGCAGCAGGCTTCGCTCGAGCGCATCACCGAAGGACGCGCCGATATCGTCATCGGTACCCACAAGCTGCTGTCCAAGTCGATGTCGCTGCCCAACATGGGACTGCTGATCATCGACGAGGAGCACCGCTTCGGCGTCTCGCAGAAGGAAAAGCTCAAGGGTCTGCGTGCCGAGATCGACATCCTGACGCTGACGGCAACGCCCATCCCGCGCACCCTGAACATGGCCATGAGCGGTATCCGCGACCTCTCGATCATCGCCACGCCGCCGGCGCGCCGTCTCTCGGTCAAGACCTTCGTGCAGCAGCGCAACGAGGGGGTCCTGAAGGAAGCCCTGCTGCGCGAGATCCTGCGTGGCGGCCAGGTCTACTTCCTGCACAACGAGGTCAAGACGATCGACGCCACCGCCGCCAAGATCACCGAGCTGGTGCCCGACGCGCGAGTGGGGATCGCCCACGGCCAGTTGCCGGAGCGTGAGCTGGAGCGGGTGATGTCGGACTTCTACCACAAGCGGTTCAACGTGCTGGTGTGCTCGACCATCATCGAGACCGGGATCGACGTGCCCAGCGCCAACACCATCATCATCGAACGCGCCGACAAGTTCGGTCTCGCCCAGCTGCACCAGTTGCGCGGCCGCGTGGGCCGCAGCCATCACCAGGCCTATGCCTACCTGCTCACGCCGCCGCCCAAGGCCATGACCCGGGACGCCCTCAAGCGACTCGAGGCAATCGGCCAGGCGGAAGACCTCGGTGCCGGCTTCACCCTCGCCAGTCACGACATGGAAATTCGGGGCGCCGGGGAACTGCTCGGCGACGAGCAGAGCGGGCAGATGGAAACGATCGGCTACAGCCTCTACATGCAAATGCTCGATCGCGCGGTCAAGGCCATCAAGAGCGGCAGAACGCCGAACATCGAGGCCCCCCTCGACGAGGGCGTGGAAGTCAGCCTCAATCTGCCGGCCTTGATCCCCGACGACTACCTGCCGGACGTGCAGCAGCGCCTGATCATGTACAAGCGCATCGCCAATGCCGAGAGCGAGGGCGAGCTCAAGGAGCTGCAGGTGGAAATGATCGACCGTTTCGGCCTGTTGCCGGCGCCGCTCAAGACGCTGTTCCGCCAGACCCGGCTGCGTCAGCGTGCCGAACGCCTGGGCATCACGCGGCTGGAGGCAGGCGCCGAGCGTGGCCGCATGACCTTCGGTACCCAGACGGCCGTCGACCCGATGACGCTGGTCGAGATGATCCAGCGCGATCCCGCCCACTATCGCCTGGATGGGGCCGACACACTGCGCTTCGAGGGCGAGATGGCCGACGAGGAGTCTCGTTTCGCCCTGCTCGAAGCCTTGCTGGAGCGCCTCAACCAGAAGGCCAAGGCGGCGTGACCCGGTCGGCCGCGCGTGCTCGCGCGGCCGATCGCCCTCCGCAACGACCCGCATCGCGCCGGCGCGGCACCAAGAGGCTTGTGTCGGCACGAAAATACGCCAGAATGCAGATGACCGTGGCACATGCCACTTGCCTGAACGATAAAGAGTCCATATCCATGCCGGTTACTTTTCGAGGCCTTTCGCCCTTCCTGCTGGCCCCGCTGCTCTCCCTCAGCACCGCGGCGTTGGCCGAGTCCGCTCCCGGACCCGTCATCGACCCGGACACGGCGACACCTGCCGCCCCCGGACCCGTCATCGACCCGGAGACGGCGAATCTGCCGCAGAGTTCGTCCAAGCCGCATGACCAGCGCGTGACTCGCTTCACGATCGCCGACGACAGCAACATCGTGGGCAAGAAGCGGATCATCGAGGCCGAGAAGGAAGACACGCTGCTCGACATCGGGCGTCATTACGGCATCGGATACGAAGAAATGCGCCGCGCCAATCCCGACGTCAGCGTCTGGTACCCCGGCGCCGGCACCGAGGTGGTGGTGCCGACCCGTTTCATCCTGCCGGACACGCCCTACGAGGGCGTGGTCGTCAACATTCCCGAAATGCGCTTGTACTATTATCCGCCCCGCAAGGAAGGAGAACCGCAGCGCGTGGAAACCTACGCGATCAGCGTGGGCCGCATGGACTGGTCGACTCCCCTGGGGGAAACCCGCATCACCGCCAAGCAGGAAAATCCGCCCTGGTATCCGCCGCAGTCGATCATCGAGGAACACGCGGCAGACGGTCGTGAGCTGCCCGACGTCGTCCCCCCCGGCCCCGACAACCCGCTCGGCAAGTACAAGATGCGCCTGGGCCTGCCGGGGTACCTGATCCACGGCACCAATCGCCCGCAAGGCGTCGGCATGCGCGTGACGCATGGCTGCATTCGCATGTTCCCGGAAGACGTGGAACATCTTTTCGGTCAACTGCCCGTGGGCACCAAGGTCAATCTCGTCAGCGAGCCGACCAAATTCGGCTGGCGCGACGATACCCTGTACGTGCAGTCGTTCCCGTTGCTGGAGGAAGACCGGCGCTCACCGGTGCTCAAGCGCATGCTCGATGCCGACGAGGCGCTCGTGGCGACACTCGCGCGTCACGAGATCGACACCAAGATCGACCACAAGCGGCTCGCCGAGGCGGTCCTGATTCCCGCCGGCGCGCCGGTGGCACTCAATGTCGAGCCGGAGCCGGCGGCACCGCGCATTCCGCTCCCGGGCAGCCTGTATGACGCCCTGCCGACGCCACCGACCCTGCTGTATCAGTCGGTCGAGGTGCTCGAGTCGAGCTGAGGCTTGTCATGCAAGGAAGCGATCGGCGCATCGTCGTCTCCCCGGATCACCACGCGTGTGCCGATCGACACCAGCCGGGTCAGCTCCTCGATTTGAGGATTGGTGACCGCCACGCAGCCTTCCGTCCAATGAAAGCGCCGGTGAATGTCGGGGTCGCTGGCGCCCAACCCGTGAATGCCGATGTAGCCCCCCAGCACCGTGTCCTGAGGGGGGGCGCCATTGCGATAGTAAGCGTCCTGGAAATCGGCGTACTCCGCGGGTGACATCAGCCCGGCCCGCATCGCTTCCCGCGCGGTCTCGAGCTTGGGATAGTCCAGCCCCAAGAAGATATTGAACTTGCTCTCGCGGTTGATCCGATTGATGTGGAACTCCCCCGTCGGCGTCATGTTGCTGCCTTGCTTGCGCACGCGTGCCGTGCCGCCCCGGCCCAGCGACACCGGCTCGAACCGCTCAATGCGCGTATCGCCACGATAGATGTCCAGCGTCGCCTCGCGGTCATCGATCAGCACCCAGATCTCGTCATCCGCCGCCATCGCCGGCGGCATGTTCCACGCCAACAGGAAAACCACGCCCAGGGCCGTTCCCAGGACACGCGTCCATCGCCTCATTATCCACTCCGAGTGATCGTGACAAGGCGCTAGCGTACACCGAAAGCCCCCGGGGACGTCATCCCCGCCCCATCGAGTAGGAGGGGGAGTCGCCTCCCCCGTCCTCTCACACCACCGTACGTACCGTTCGGTATACGGCGGTTCATGAAGAACGGCTAAGCCCTCTTGCCGTGTCGAGTACCGAGATCAGCCCCTGCTGCTCGAACCACTTCCGTGGCAGGGCCTGATTCATGTGCGAGGCGCCCGCATTCCACCAAGGACCTCGCCCATTCCCCGCTGACTTCCTGGCACGGGGCTCGTCCAACCCTAGCGCCAGGAGTTTCCGACGCCGGGTGCCTGGACGTTTCCACTGCCGCCAAATCACGCAGCGCAAGCGTCGGCGTACCCATTGATCCAGCGCTTCCAGGGGACGCTTCACATCGACGAGGCTGAAGTAGCTGGCCCAGCCGCGTAGGACGGGGGCCAACGCCTCGGTGACTCGCCGGATGTTGTGCCCCCTGCCACGCTTCAGGATCTCCCGGACACGCTGCATCAGGCGCTGCAAGCTGGCCTGGGTCAGCGTCAGCCGTGGCAGCTTGTGCCGAGTCAGCGTGTACCCCAGATAGCCTCGCTGCCAGGGGCGATCCACCGCGCTTTTGGCGTGGTTGGCCATGAGCCGAAGTGAGTTCTCGAGATACTCACTCAGGCTGGCCATGACGCGCTCACCCGCTCGCCGACTGCGTACATAGATCTGCATGTCGTCGGCGTAGCGGCAGAAGCGGTGACCGCGGCGCTCCAGTTCCTTGTCCACGTCGTCCAGCAGGATATTCGCCAGCAGCGGGCTGAGTGGCCCGCCCTGGGGCGTTCCCTGTCGGCGTGGCGTGGTCAGGCCATGCTGGAACATCCCGGCTTCCAGGTAGCGGCGGATCAGGCGCAGCACCCGCTTGTCGCGAACGCGGCGCGCGATCCGCGCCATCAGCAGGTCGTGGTTCACTCGGTCGAAGAAGGCTGCCAGGTCGAAGAAGGCTTCCAAGTCGAGGTCGACCACCCAGCGGTGGCCGGCAGAAACGTGAGCCTTCATGGCCGAAACAGCCTGCTGAGCACTGCGCCCGGGGCGATAGCCGTAGCTTGATGCGGAAAAGCCCGGATCGAAGATCGGCGTCAGCACCTGCAGCAGCGCCTGCTGGATCAGTCGGTCGGTGACCGTGGGAATGCCGAGCTGTCGGGTCCCGCCCTTGGGCTTGGAGATCTCGACGGCCCGGACTGGGCTGGGGTGGTACTCGCCGGCCAGCAGCCGCTCGTACAGCGCCGACCAGTGCTGTTTCAGGTGGTCGGCCAGCTGGTGCACCGTCATGCCATCGGCACCCGGCGCCCCCTGGTTGGCGACCACCCGGCGGTAAGCCCGCGCCATGTTGGCCTTCTCTACCACGGCTTCCATGAGCGGGGCGGGCTCCGCTTTCGTCCACGATGACGACGCCGGGACCGTCTCGACGCCCACCGGCTGGGGCGCGGGGTTCCACCCCGGCCCCTCTGGGTGGGTGGCGGTGTTAGCGCCCATTGCTGTCTTCATGATCAATCCTCGAGACGTCATCGCCTACTCGCGGTTCTTCATGTTCGGCCCTTGGTGCCGAGGTGAACCGGCCCTTACTATGGCCTTGGCTGACGTCTGATGGCCCCTCCCGTCGCCTTTCGACGCCGGTAGCACTGTGGCAGACCACCAGACCTCCCAGGGTAAGACGCGCGACCTTCCCGCTTATGCCTGTCGGATGTACGTCATGGCGTTTCGTGCAAGTACCGGGCGTTGGTGATCGTTGCCACCTCACCCCGCCAGGACGCCTCATATCCGCTTCCTGTTCGTCAGGCCAGCGTTTTGCCTCGGGCTTCCTTCAGATTCTCCCTCGCAGAAGACACCCTTGCCGTCGGCTAGTACTTCCCCTTGCCGGGCGTACAGGGGACTTTCACCCCCAAGTCATCCCGAGGCACCACCCTCGGGAACAGCGCCAGTCTGGCGCTGCGCGCCATGCCTGGCGCACAACGAAAAAGGCGCGCCCGTCATCGGGCGCGCCTGATACCGCATGGCGATGCATCGTACGCTCGTGATCGCGTCAGCCGAGCTTTTCCCCGGCCAGCATGAACCAGGTTTCGAGTACCGCATCGGGGTTCAACGATACCGAGTCGATGCCCTGTTCCATCAGCCATTTGGCCAGTTCCGGGTGATCGGAGGGGCCCTGACCGCAAATGCCCACGTACTTGCCCTGCGCTCGGCATGCCTGGATGGCCATGGCCAGCAGCTTCTTGACCGCGGGGTTTCGCTCGTCGAACAGATGCGCCACGATCCCGGAGTCGCGATCCAGCCCCAGCGTCAGCTGCGTGAGGTCATTGGAGCCGATGGAGAAACCGTCGAAATGCTCGAGGAACTCGTCGGCGAGCAGCGCATTGGCCGGCAGCTCGCACATCATGATGACCTTCAGCCCTCGTCCATCGGGAATGCCGGCCTCGCCACGCACGAGCCCGTTGGCGGCCATGAGCGACACGACCTCGCGCCCCTCCTCCGGCGTACGCACGAACGGCACCATGATCTCGACGTTATCGAATCCCATGACATCCCGGACGCGTTTCAAGGCACGGCATTCGAGCTCGAAGCAAGGACGGAAGGTGTCCGAGATATAGCGCGAAGCCCCGCGGAAGCCCAGCATCGGATTCTCCTCACCGGGTTCGTAGAGCTTGCCGCCGATGAGATTCTCGTACTCGTTGGACTTGAAGTCGGACAAGCGCACGATGACCCGCTTGGGATAGAATGCCGCCGCCAGCGTGGAGATGCCCTCCACCAGCCGATCCACGTAGAAGCTCACCGGATCGTCATATCCCGCGGTACGCAGGTCGATGGTCTGCTGCAGGTCGGCGGGCAGCGTCGCGTAGTCGATCAACGCCTTGGGATGCACGCCGATCATGCGATTGATGATGAACTCCAGGCGTGCCAGCCCGACGCCGGCATTGGGCAGGCTGGAGAAGCCGAAGGCGCGATCGGGGTTGCCGACGTTCATCATGATGTCGAACGGCAGAGACGGCATGTTGTCGACCGTCGTCGTCTGGCAATCGTAATCCAGCAATCCGTCGTAGACGTGACCGGTATCCCCCTCGGCGCAGGACACGGTCACCTCGCGGCCGTCGGCGAGCGCCTGGGTCGCGTCGCCGCACCCGACCACGGCCGGAATGCCCAGCTCGCGCGCGATGATCGCCGCGTGGCATGTCCGTCCGCCGCGATTGGTGACGATCGCGGAGGCACGCTTCATGATCGGTTCCCAATCGGGATCGGTCATGTCGGTGACCAGCACATCACCGTCGTGCACCTTGTCCATCTGCTCGGGACTGGCGACGATCTTGACCGCACCGCGCCCGATCCGCTGGCCGATGGCACGCCCGTCGACCAGCACCCGGCCTTTCTCCTTGAGCTGGAAGCGCTCCAGCGTGCCGCCTTCCACGTTGGAGACCACGGTCTCGGGACGCGCCTGGACGATGTACAGCTTGCCGTCATCCCCGTCGCGCGCCCATTCGATGTCCATCGGGCGCCCGTAATGCCGTTCGATGGTGACCGCCTGGCGTGCCAGGTCCATGACGTCATCGTCGGACAGGCAGAACCGCTGGCGATCGGCATGCGGCACGTCCACCGTGTGCACCGAACGCCCCGCGACGCTTTCCTCGCCATACACCATCTTGATCAGCTTGGAGCCCAGGGTGCGACGCAATACGGCGGGACGTCCCGCCGCCAGGGTCGGCTTGTGCACATAGAACTCATCGGGGTTCACCGCCCCTTGCACGACCGTCTCGCCCAGGCCCCAGGACCCGGTGACGAACACCGCGTCGCGGTAGCCGGACTCGGTATCGAGGGTGAACATGACTCCGCTGGCCGCGGTCTCGGAACGCACCATCTTCTGCACGCCGGCGGACAAGGCCACGTTCTCGTGGGGGTAACCGCGGTGCACCCGATAGGCGATGGCACGATCGTTGAACAACGAGGCGAAGACCTCATGAACGGCGCGCTTGACGTTCTCGAAGCCCTCGATGTTGAGAAAGGTTTCCTGCTGGCCGGCGAACGACGCATCGGGAAGATCCTCGGCCGTCGCCGAGGAGCGCACCGCCGCCTTGAGGTTCGGATGCTTGTCCTGCAACTGGCCGTAGGCCTCGGCCAGGGCCCGCTCGAATGCCGGCGGCAAGGGCGTGTCGATCACCCATTGGCGAATGCGGGCACCGGCCTCGGCGAGGGCCGTGACGTCATCGACGTCCAGGCGCGCCAGCGCGGTGTTGATACGCTCGTTGAGCCCCTCGTGCGCGAGAAATTCACGATAGGCAAACGCCGTGGTCGCGAACCCGCCCGGCACCGTGACACCGGCGTCCGCCAGGTTGGAAATCATTTCGCCAAGCGAGGCGTTCTTGCCGCCCACCCGCTCGACGTCGCCCATGCCAAGCTGATCGAACCAAACGATATACTCTTCCAAGAGAACCCCCTAGAGTCGGGACGGTCGCGATGACGACGTCGTCACAGCCAATACCGCGCGAGACAGATCGGGGCGCGGCGGATGAACGTACCCTACCAACGAGGCCACACATTCGCCATTGGTCTAATAGCGAACGCATTGGAGTATTTTTACAACAGCCAGGTGTTTTAGGCGATTCTTGTAGTCACCGCATCCGCCGCGCGACGAACGCCCATTTGCGCCGACGGGCAAGCCCCCGGACAATGGAGGCCTCCTTTTCACCACGTTCGGACGCCTTCCATGTCACGCACCGCGTTCTTCATCTCCGACGGCACCGGCATCACCGCCGAGACGCTCGGCCGCAGCCTGCTCGCCCAGTTCGAGGGCGTCGACCTCACCCTGGTGGTCAAGCCTTATATCGATACGCTGGAAAAGGCCCATGACCTGGCGGCCATCATCGCGCAGACCGCCGACCGCGACGGTGAACGCCCCATCGTCATCGATACCATCGTCGACCAGTCGATCCGCGACATCATCGCCGCCGCGCCGGGTTTCAAGGTGGATATCTTCTCGACGTTCCTGGCGCCGCTCGAGGAGGAGCTGGCCACGCATTCGACCTACACGGTGGGACGCACGCATGCCATCGGACGCGACGATGTCTACATGCACCGTATCGACGCCGTGCATTTCGCCCTGGACAACGATGACGGCGCGCGCACGCATCAATACGACCAGGCCGATGTCATTCTGGTTGGCGTATCGCGTTGCGGCAAAACGCCCACGTCACTCTATCTGGCGCTGCAATTCGGCATTCGTGCCGCCAACTACCCGCTGACCGAGGACGATCTGGACGAGGACGGCGTCTTGAACATGCCCAAGGCGCTGGCACCCTATCGCCACAAACTGTTCGCGTTGACCATCGACCCGCGACGCCTGGCAGCGATTCGCAGCGAACGCCGCCCCAACAGCCGCTATTGCTCGATGGATCAATGCATGCAGGAACTGCAGCAGGCCGAGGCGCTGTTCCGCCGCTATCACATCCCCTATATCGACACCACACGCTTCTCCATCGAGGAGATATCCACCCGCATGATCGCCGAGACGCATTTGACGCGACGTTTCAGTCCGCGTTGAACGGGCTCAAAGATCCGCCAGTGGATGCGTGTCGGCGTCCCAGAGCGGCATGAAGAAACCGTCGATGTAGCTGGGCGGTACGCTGGCGACATCCGGATACGCCCAACGTGGAGCCTTGTCCTTGTCGATCAGCAGCGCCCGGATGCCCTCGGCCAGCTCCGTGTGTCGGCAGCACTGCACCGACAGTGCCAGCTCGTCGCGGAACGTCTCGGCCAATCCGCCATGTCGGTGCCGACACAGCATGCGCCACACCAGATGCGCCGTGGCGGGACACCCCGCCGCAAGGCGCTCGCGATTGGCGGCGAGCCAGGCATCCTCGCGGGTGTCGTCGAGGATGCGCTGTACCACCGTGGCGATATCCGCGCCGTCGCTCAATGCCTGCAGGTGATCGAGCCGCGGCATGACTTGCGCCTCGGGGGCTCGCGCGCGCGCTTCGAACGCTTCCAGTACCTGTCTGACGGCGTGATGGGGCGAGCGATGATCGGCCCGGGTCAAGGCATCCAGCACGTCCTCGCGCGCCGCATGTGGTATGAAGCGGTCCGCCAGCCCCAGGTCGAGGGCATCCCGCGCATTGAGGTGCGCGCCGGTCACGCCGACGTAAAGCCCCACGCCACCGGGCATGCGCGACAGGAACCAGCTGGCGCCGACATCCGGATAGAGCCCGATGGAGATTTCCGGCATCGCCAGGCGGCTGGTGTCCGTCACCACGCGGTGGCCGGCTCCCTGCAACAGTCCCAGACCACCTCCCATCACGACGCCGTCGCCCCAGGCGATGAGCGGCTTGGGATAATGATGCAGAAAGTGGTCGAGACGATATTCGGCACTGAAATACGCCGTGGCCACGTCGGCGCCACCTTCGTGGGCACCACGCATGGCGTGGTAGAGCGCCACGACGTCGCCTCCCGCGCAGAACGCCTTGCCCCCGGCGCCCTGGAGCCACACGGCATGGACCGTAGGCGCCTGGGCCCAGGCCTCGAGCCTGGCGTGGAGGGCATGGAGCATGGTCAGGGACAGGGCATTGAGACTGTCCGGTGCGTTCAGCGTCGCCACACCGATGCAACCGCCATCGCGTGTAGGCTTTTCCTCGAATGTCACCATCGGTTCCGTCATTCGACCCCCTGCCACGTCATGTCATGACCGTGAAGCGAGGCGCGATCGTGCCTTAGATCACATGCCCCGCGGCGCGAAGATGCCCGGCGCGTTGCGCCAGTAGCCTTTGTAGTCCATACCGAAACCGAACACGTAGCGGTCGACGACTTCCAGGCTGCAGTAGTCCGCCTGCAACCCCGGCACGGCCTTGCGATCATGACGTTTGTCGACCAGCACCGCCGTCGAGATGCTCGCCGCCCCCGCCTGTCGGCAGTAGTCGAGAATCGCCGCCAGCGTGGCGCCCTCGTCGAGAATATCATCGACGATCACCACATGACGTCCGGCCATGGGAATTTCCGGCGAGACGCGCCAGAACAGCTCTCCGCCGCGCACGCCGCCACGGTAGCGCGTCGCATGCAGGTAATCGACCTCGAGCGGGAAGCCCAGCCGCGTCAGGAGATGTCCCGTGGTGATCAATCCCCCATTCATGACGCAGTAGAACACCGGCAGCTTATCGCCCAGATCCCGGGTGATGTCATCCGCCATGCGATCAAGGGCACGCTCGACCTCCTGCTGCGAGATGAGGCAGTCGGCATGCGCCATGACATCGCGCATGGAGGCCAGGGACGTCTGGCAAACGGAAGTAGGTTGGTTAGGCATCGGATTCCTGATCTTGATCCTGAGAAGCGTCTTTCGCCTCGCCCTGTCGCGCATCGCGCGAACGCTGCCGAGACGAGGTATAGGGTGCCTCGCGGGAGGACGCCGCCCGCGAGTGCGTGGTGCCGGATGCATCGTCGGTCTCGGCGGTCTCGCCGTCATCCTCGCTGGCGACCGTCACCGGCCCCGCGACATGCAGCTCCGAGGCCGGCAGCGCCAGGCATGCATCGTGTTCACGCACGATGTCGTAGATGCGCAGCAATATGTCCTGCTTCATCGACTGGAATTCGGACCAGTCGGTGGTTCTGGCGAAGGCATAGACCATGATTTCCAGCGCATGCTCGCCGTAGGTCTGGAAATACACCAGGAGCTGCTCGTCGGTATCGACATCGTCATGCGACTCGAGCATCGAGCGAATCGACTTGACGATCTCCGCCACGCGTTCGATGTCCGTATAGCGCAACCGGATGGTCTCGAACAGACGGCGATTGAACATGCGCGAGGGATTCTCGAGCACCAGATTGCTGAAGGCGGAATTGGGTATGTACAGCGGACGTGACGCGAAGGTGCGGATGCGTGTCAGCCGCCAGCCGATGTCTTCCACCACCCCTTCTATCTCGCGCTCCGGCGACTTGACCCAATCCCCGACACGAAACGGCTTGTCCAGGTGGATGACCAGCCCGCCGAAGAAATTGGACAGCATGTCCCGCGCTGCGAAACCGATCATCAAGCCGCCGAAGCCACCGAACGCGACCACCCCCGAGAGCGACACGCCCAGGCTGGAAAGCATCAGCAGGCCGGCAAGCACCACCACCACGGCGCCCAGGATCTTGGACACCGCCGAGGCCGTGTCTGCATCCATCGGCTTGGCGCGATGTCCCGCCGGCGGGAATATCAGACGCTTTTCGAGCAGTTTCACGGCGCGCAGTCCGGCCCATGCCAGCAGGAACAGCGAGACGACCGCCCGCGCCTGGCTCAGGTGTCCCGCGATCCAGTCGATCTCCCAGTGCAGACGGATGATCGTCAGGCATAGCAGCCCGCCCATCAGCCAGATCCAGATGCGCAGCGGACGGCGCAGCGACTGGATCAGGATGTCGTCCCAGCGATTGCTGGTTTTTTCCAGCAGCGGTCCCAGACGCCAGAAGACCACCCAGCTCACCAGATCGATGAGCAGCGTCATGACGATGACCAGGCCGATCGCCGCCACCCACAGGGGCACGCCGAGCGTGGCCTGAAACCAATCCATCACGGGAGTGAAAAATTCGAACACGAGGATCCTTCCTTCTAGTGCGAGTCCGGTACCGGGTAGCCCCTCAACGTTCGGACGACATCAACTCGCCGGTGTTTCCGAGAGCGCTTCCAGGCGTGCATGGGCACGGCGCCAGCGTGCCAGCGCCGGCAGCGTCTCCAGTTGCGGACGGGCGCGGCCGTAGCGCAGCTTGCCCAAGCGCTTCGAGGTCCGGCCGGCCGCGGCGTCCACGATCTCGAGCGCCGCCGCGCGGTCGTTGCACACCAGCACCATGTCGCACCCCGCCGACCAAGCAGCCTCGGCACGCGCCGCGGGGGTGCCCGCCACATGCGCCCCCGCCATGCTCAGATCATCGGAAAACACCACGCCCTTGAAGGCCATTTCCTCGCGCAGCATGCCCAGCCAGGAGGGTGAGAAGCCCGCGGGACGTGTATCGAACGCGGTATAGACGACATGCGCCGGCATCATGGCATCCAGCTTGCCGGAAAGCGCCTTGAACGGCACCAGGTCATGCTCGCGCAGAACCGACAGCGGCCGACTGTCCTCGGGCAGCGCATGGTGCGAGTCGAGGGTGACGCCGCCGTGGCCGGGGAAGTGCTTGCCCACGGCCACCATGCCGGCCTCGTGCAGCCCCTCGATGAAGGCATCGCCGAGAGCCGCCACGACTGCCGGATCGGCGGAAAAGCTGCGATCCCCGATCGCCGGCGAACGCTGATCGTCCACGTCGAGCACCGGCGCGAAAGTGACATCGAAGCCGCAGGCGGCCATCTCCATGCCCAGCAGCCACCCCGCCTCGTGTACCCGCAAGCGCACCTCATCGGGCGCATCGGCATAACCGGCGGCCAGCGCGGCCATGCTCGGCAGGCGCGTCACTCCCTCGCGCAAGCGTTGCACTCGACCACCTTCCTGGTCGATCGCCAGCAGCATGTCGGGGCGCAGTTCGCGAATCTCGCGCGTCAGGCGGCGTACCTGCTCGGCATCACGCGTATTGCGTGCAAACAGAATCACGCCACCCACCTCGGGGCGTTCCAGCAGACGACGTTCCTCATCGCCGAGCTGCGTTCCTTCGATGTCCAGCATGACCGTGCCGAGGGGTTGGGTCATCGTCGCGCTCCTGGAAAATGGAGGAAGGATTCTAGGCGGTGAGCGACATGGCGTCGAGCCGCTCAGTCATGCAACCATACCGGCGTACCGGGCGGTGCCGCGGCAAACACCGACAGCAGTGCCGCATCGCGCAGCCGAATGCAGCCATGCGAGGCCGGTACCCCCATCGGCTGATCATCGGGCGTACCGTGCAGGTAAATATAGCGGCGCTGGCTGTCGACATCGCCTCCGCGGTTGACGCCACGCTCGAGACCACATAGCCACAGGATACGCGTCAGAATCCAGTCCCGCTCCGGATACTGGCGCGCCAGGTCGGGGGAAAACACCTCACCGGTGGGACGACGTCCGCGAAACACGCTGCCGCGGGGCAAGCCATCGCCTATCGCCGCACGCACGTAATGCCATCCCACCGGCGTCTGACCGCTGCCCTCCTGCTGGCCGATGCCGCGAGCCCCCGAGGAAATGGCGAATGTCTCGCGGCGCTCATCGGCCTCCCAGACCGTCAGCGACTGCGCCCCCAGATGGATCTCCAGCCAGGTCCCCTGCCGGGGCGGCAAGTCGGCCAAGCGAGGCGTGATGGTCATCCCGCCACCTTGAGAGCATCGTCGGGCAGCGGCGCCTGCATGCCGGCCACCACCACCGGACGCAACCGCCGGATCAAGTCGCGCACGCTGACGTGCTCGTGATAATCCTTGTCGGCGATGTCACGCAAGGCATCGAGTCCCGACAACGTGAAGATCACCGTGCCCAACATGAAATGCAGCCGCCAGAAACGCTCGGCTTCGGGCAGCTCCGGCGTCGCGCGCCGCACGAGACCGCTGAAGCGCGAGAACACATCGCCGTAATGGGTCTGGATGTAGCGGCGCAGATGGCCTTGCGCCTGGGTATACGCCAATCCCAGCAAGCGCATGAACACCTTGAGACTGTTGCGCTCGGCAGGCACTTCGAGCACGGTGCGAGCCAGGGTTTCCAGCAGCACGTCGAGGGGAATCGGGGCATTCGCGTATTCCGCTTCGAGAGCGTCCAGCGCCTGATGAAAACGCTCGGAGAAAGGGTCCAGGTAGCGCGCGAAGACCGCCTGGATGAGCGCCTTCTTGGAGCCGAAGTGATAATTGACCGCCGCCAGATTGACCTTGGCCTTGCTGGTGATCGTGCGTAGCGACGTCTCGGCGAAGCCCCGCTCGGCGAACAGCACCTCGGCGGTGTCGAGAATACGCGTCACTGTGTCGGTTTGAGCCATCGGGGTGCTCCGCGCAGAATAAACGAATGTTTAAAACGAACTCGATTCTAAGCCCTGTCGGCGGTGACCACAAATTCCCGCGCTTACAGCGCAGCGCATTGCGTCTGGACGGTTGCACCACGCCAAAGACTGGATACAATCACATACTGTATACTTGAACACGTCAGTGCCCGCCGGAGGCCCCATGTCTCGCTCGCTAACCTCGCGCCAACAACACGTCTTCGATTTCATCGTCAAGACCATGAACGAGCTCGGCTATCCGCCGACCCGCGCCGAGATCGCCCGCGCACTGGGCTTTCGTTCGCCCAACGCCGCCGAGGAGCATCTCCGAGCGCTCGATCGCAAGGGCGTGATCCGCATGATCCCCGGCACCTCGCGCGGCATCCGGCTGACCAGCGAGGAGGACGCCGCAGCGACGAGCACCGACGGCCTGCCCGTGGTCGGCGAAGTGGCCGCGGGCAGTCCGATTCTCGCGGCGGCGCACATCGATCGCCACTGCCCGCTCGCACCGGATTATTTCACGCCGCGTGCCGATTACCTGCTGCGGGTGCGCGGGCTGTCGATGAAGGATGCCGGCATTCTCGACGGCGATTTGCTGGCCGTGCATCGCACGCAGCAGATTCGCGACGGGCAGATCGTCGTGGCCCGCCTCGACGACGAGGTGACCGTCAAGCGCTTCAAGCGCCAGGGACATCACGTCTGGCTAGTGGCCGAGAACGCCGACTTTGCCCCCATCGAAGTCGACCTGCGTCACCAGGACCTGGAAATCGAAGGACTGGGCGTGGGGGTGATTCGCGGCGGCGGCGGCAACGGCCTGCACTGAGGCCCCACTGGCCCACGCCATGCGCAAGATCCTCCACGCCGACTGCGACTGCTTCTACGCCGCCGTGGAAATGCGCGACGACCCGGCGCTGCGCGACGTCCCGCTGGCGATCGGCGGCAGCCCCGAGCAACGCGGTGTCGTCGCCACCTGCAATTATCCGGCGCGGGCCTTCGGCATCCATTCGGCGATGCCCATGGCCCGAGCCATGCGCCTGTGCCCTCACCTCACCCGCCTGGCGCCCGATTTTCCCAAGTACCGGGAGGTGTCGGCGCGCATTCAAGCGCTGTTTCACGAACTGACCCCGCTGGTGGAACCGCTGTCGCTGGACGAGGCCTATCTCGATGTCAGCGAGGTGACGCAATGCCAGGGAAGCGCGACCTGGATGGCTCGCTGGTTGAAGCAGGAAGCGCTGACACGCACGGGTATCGTGATTTCGGTGGGCGCGGCGCCCAGCAAGTTTCTCGCCAAGCTGGCGAGCGACTGGGACAAGCCCGACGGCCTCTACGTGATCGCGCCGGAGGAAGTCGAACCCTTCCTGCTCGAACTGCCGGTCAAGCGCCTGCATGGGGTGGGACCGGCGACGGCGGCCAAGCTCGAAGGCCTGGGCATCGTGACCTGCCGCGACTTGCGTGACTGGCCCCTCGACACCCTGCTCGAGCGCTTCGGAAAGTTCGGACGACGCCTCTTCGAACTGGCCCGCGGGATCGACGAGCGCCCGGTGCAGATCGAGCGCGAGAGGAAATCGGTCAGCGTGGAAACCACCTACCACCGTGACCTGCCGAACCTCGCCGCCTGCCACGACGCCCTGTCGCCGCTGATCGAGCGGTTGCGAGAGCGGCTGGCCCGCCATGGCACGCCGGCCATTCACAAATTGTTCGTCAAGGTACGCTTCGACGATTTCAGCAGCACGACGCTGGAGGCATCGGGCCGCGAGGCGCAGACGACGCGCTTTCAGGCGTTGCTGGAGGGCGCCTGGGCGCGTGGCGAGAGACCGGTGCGGCTGCTCGGTGTCGGCGTGCGACTGGCCCCCGAGGCCCAGCGTCGCCAGATGACGCTCTTCGACTGAGCGGCGTGCCTAGCCCGTCAACCAGCCGGTTTCGATGCACAGCGTCCATAGCCCGATGGCGATGAACAACAGGCTTGCGACACCATGAATCGTCTTGAGGGGAAGATCGCGGCAGAAACGGTGACCGACCCACAGCACCGGGGCATTGGCGGCCACCATGCCCAGCGTCGTCCCGAGCGTGACCGCCAGTACGTCGTCGAACCGCGCTCCCAGCAAGACCGTGGCGACCTGTGTCTTGTCGCCGATTTCGGCGACGAAGAACAGCACAAACGCCGTCATGAACACGCCGTAGCGCACATTGTCGGCATCGAGAGCTTCGTCGTCATCGGGCTTGAGCAGCCAGATGCCGATGGCCAGGAAGGCGAAGCCCACCGTGATCGTCAGCGTCTGCGGATCGAGCATGTCCGCCAGTGCCGTGCCCAACCAGGCGGAAACCCCATGGTTGATCAGCGTGGCGACGAGAATTCCCCAGAGAATCGACCATGGCGCAAGAAAACGCGCCACCAGCAGTAAGGCGAGCAGCTGCGTCTTGTCGCCGATCTCGGCGAGCCCCACGGCGGCGACACTGGTCAGCAGAGCATCCAACGACGTCTCCTCACGGCGCCGGCGAGTCACGATCAGAACACCTCGCTGCCGGCACCGGAAGCGGGTGTTCTGAGTCTCGTCAGGCCCGGAGGCTGTTTGCGCCATGGCCGGGATGGCCAAAGGTGTTGACGCAAACCTTTCATTGCATGCGCGAAGAGGCGCGAAACGCCCCGTCGGCGGGAAAGAGACTACTCCCTCAAAACGGGGCGCATCATACCGGCTGCCATGCGCCATGCCAAGCCGATATGCCACTGCCTCCGTTCACGCGAAGACGACCGTCTTGTTGCCGTGGATCAACACTCGATCCTGCAGGTGCCAGCGCAGGCCACGCGCCAGCACCGCCTTCTCGACGTCGCGCCCCAGACGCACCAGGTCATCGGCGGTATGGCAGTGCGTCACGCGCTGGATGTCCTGCTCGATGATCGGACCGGCATCGAGTTCCTCGGTGACATAGTGACAGGTGGCGCCGATCAGCTTGACGCCGCGCTCGTAGGCCTGGTGATACGGCTTGGCACCAGCGAAGGAAGGCAGAAAGCTATGGTGGATATTGATCACGCGCCCCGCGTAACGCTGGCACAGGTTGGGCGGCAGGATCTGCATGTAGCGCGCCAGCACCACGGCATCCGCGCGAGCTTCTTCGACCAGTGCTTCGACACGCGCGAACGCTGCCGCCTTGTCGTGCGGCTCGACCGGGACATGATAGAAAGGAATGCCGTGCCACTCGACCAAGGGGCGCAGCGATTCATGATTGGAAATCACGCAGGGAATGTCGCAATCGAGTTCACCGGCCTTCCAGCGATACAACAGGTCGACCAGGCAATGCGAGGCACGCGATGCCATCAGCACGACCCGCTTGCGCCGCGCGGTATCGCTCAATGCCCACTCCATCGAGAACTCGTCGGCAATGGCGGCGAAATCGTCGCGCAGCGCCTCGATATCCAGCGCCAGCGATTCGGCCTTGATTTCGTAACGCATGAAAAACCGTCCGGTAACCAGATCCGAATGCTGATTGGCCTCGGTGATCCAGCCGCCATGGCCGGCGATGTAACTGGACACGCGAGAGACGATGCCCACGCGGTCGGGGCACGAGACGATAAGACGATACGAATGGGACATGCGAGCTACCATCAATCCTGAAATAAGGTGGCGATACGCGCTAGGACATATCGCCGAAGGGCGCCTATTGTAGCGGATTCATCACCGACAAGAAGCCTCGATTGTGGGCACGCCGACGCATCACGTATAGTAATGGGTCATGCCCACGATTAAGGATGACGATGTCCCAGCCACGCATCCAGGTTCGCGCCCGTCGAAAGCCTCCCCTGCATATGCTGCCGCTCGGTGGTTGCGGTGAAATCGGCATGAATTTCACGCTTTACGGCCACCAGGATCATTGGGTCGTCGTCGATTGCGGCATGATGATTCGCCAGGATCTCCCGCAGGCACCGCTTCAGGTTCCCAACGTGGACATGCTGGCGTCGCAGAACATCGTTCCCCGGGCCATCGTCGTGACGCACGGGCATGAAGATCATATCGGCGCGATCGCCTGGCTCTGGCCCCGCTGGCAATGCCCCGTGCATGCCACGCCCCTCGCCGCCGGCTTGCTGCGCCTGCGTTTTGCCGAGCAGCAATTGCCCACCAGCGCCATCCAGGTCATCACGCCCGGTGACGCCATGGAAAGCGGGCCGTTCGACATTCGTTTCCTGCCGCTGCCGCACTCGATTCCCGAAAGCTGCGCGCTGCTGCTGACGACGCCCCAGCACCGGATATTGCACACCGGCGACTGGAAGCTCGACCCCGAACCTCTGATCGGCAAGCCGGCATCCCCTCAACGCTTCCAGGCGCTTGCCCCGGTCGATCTGGTGGTCGGCGACTCCACCAATGCCCCCGTTCCCGGTCACTCGCGCAGCGAGGGTGAGGTCGCGCGCGCCCTGGAGACCACGATAGGCGCATGCCCGGGACGCGTGATCGTCAGCTGCTTTGCCAGCAATCTGGCGCGAATCCTGGCGCTGGGACGCGCCGCGCATGCCTGCGGGCGGCGCGTGAGCCTGATGGGACGCTCGATGGAACGCATGGTGGGCGTCGCACGCGGGCTCGGCTACCTGGAGGACTTTCCGCCGCTGGTGCCGGTACGCGATCTCGGCTACCTGCCGCCCGAGGAAGTGCTGGTCATCGCCACCGGCAGTCAGGGAGAACCCCGTGCCGCGCTTTCGCGGCTCGCGCAGGGGCGGCATGCCGATTTCGAATTGCACCCCGGCGACAGCGTGATCTTTTCAGCCAAGGCAATCCCGGGCAACGAACTGCTGATCGAACGCCTGCAGGCCGGCCTGAAGCGTGCCAAGGTCACGATTTTCGACGAACGCAGCCACCCCGAACTGCATGCCTCGGGACACCCCGCACAAGCGGAATTGCGCCGTTTTTACGAATGGGTCAAGCCTCGACGCCTGCTGCCCGTGCATGGCGAGCAGCAACATCAACAGGCCCATCGTGCGCTGGCGGAATCGCTGGGCATCGAGGTGCCCTGGATTCCCCGCAACGGCGATATGCTACGTCTCGACGCCGAGGGCCTGCACTGCGAGTCACGCCACTCGCTGGCGCCGCACATCGTCACGCAGAACCGCATTCACCCCCTGGAAGGACTGCGTGCCCCCGAGGCCTCGAGCATGCATCGACGCAGCGGGATTCTGAGCCTGACCCTGCCGGTCGTTCGCCAATCCACTGGATGGGTACGGATCGGACGACTGCTCTGGGATACCAGCCACGACCTGCCTCTGGACGACGTGGCTCTCGCCGACTGGGTCGACGAGCAGCTCGCAGGCCACGACGCGGATACCATCGTCACCTTGCGCCAGCGCTTGCATGGCCCCTTGATGCACTGGCTGGGCGGCCATCTGCGCCACCTTCCCGACGTGCACCTGCACATCATGGCCGCGGAAGGCGATACCGTTTACGATGCCTGACCCCTCATGAAAAAACGGACCCGAAGGTCCGTTTGCTCATGCAAGACGCCGGTTTACTGCTGGCGCTCTTTATCCTTCTTCGGCGGACGACCGCGACGCTTGCGAGGCTGTTCGGACATCAGATCGTCCAGAGAAAGTCCCGCATCGTTCATCGCTTCACGGATTTCCGCAAGCTTGCGTTCTTTCGCCGCCTCTTCGGCCTGACGCTTCTGATCTTCCTGCTGCTTCTGTTCGATCACTTCACCGATGACTTCCGACAGCTTGTGGAGCTGTTCCATGCTGAGCTGTCGCGCAGCGGCGCGAGCCACGTTTTTATTTCGCGCAATGCGCTCCAGGGTTTCAGTGGACATTCGCCTCCTCCATTTAAAATAACCAACCTGAAGCATAACGCTTCGGGTTTTTGAAAAGTATATGACGCGAACTTGGTTTAGCAAGAAAATAATGCAGTCGACGCAAGCCGAGTCTTATACTTTTATCGTCAGGAGGCGTAATACGCTACCGCGAATAATCGCATCACGCAAAACATTACCCACCCGTCATATTCATGAACCGCACAATATCGACATCGCCATCGGTACGGAAATGGTGGCGTTCCGGTTTGAGCGGCATCGCCTCGACGATACGCTGCTTGAGACGCGCCATATCGCCGGGATAACGACGCATGACCTCACGCAGATCGACCGAATGCTCATTGCCGAGACACAACAACAAGCGCCCTTCGACGGTGACGCGAACCCGGTTGCAGGTATCGCAGAAATTGTGACTATGCGGCGAGATGAAGCCAACACGCGAGTCGCTGTCCGGCATCCGGAAGTATCGGGATGGACCCAGAGTATTCTCGGTGGTCGGCATCAGAGGATAACGCTGCTCGACGGTGGATTTCACATCGTCGCTGGAATAAAAGGTTTCGCCACGCGAGTGGTCGGATACATCGCCAAGCGGCATCTCTTCGATGAAGCTGATATCCACGCCTTCTCGACGCGCGAAATCGACCAGATCCAGCACCTCATCGTCGTTACGGCCCTTGAGCATGACCGCATTGAGCTTGATCCGCTCGAACCCCGCATCGCGTGCCGCGCGGATACCTGCGACGACATGCTCCAGGTTGCCCGTGCGCGTCAGCTGACGGAAGCGCTCGGGATCGAGCGAGTCGATGCTGATGTTGAGGCGCTGGAGCCCCCCTTCGCGCAATGCCTTGGCGTGCTTCACCAGGCCCGCGCCATTGGTGGTCATGGCGAAGTCCTTGAGTCCCGGCAACGCACCGATACGCCCCACCAGATCATCGATGCCGCGCCGTACCAGAGGCTCGCCGCCGGTGAGGCGAATCTTTTCCACCCCCAGCTCGACGAATGCACGCGCGACCTGCTCGATTTCCTCGAGCGTCAATACCTGGGCACGCGGTAGAAACGTCATGTCCTCGCTCATGCAGTACACACAGCGAAAATCGCAACGGTCCGTCACCGAAATGCGCACATAGCGAATACGGCGCTGGAAGTTGTCGATCAGCTCGGTCATGTAGCCTCCCAACGGGCTGCGTCCTGCGCATCGCTATCACGTGCCGACACCCAGTACGTCCCGCTTGCGGTATGTTCTTTCTTCCAGAATGGCGCACGTGTCTTGAGGTAGTCCATGAGAAAATCACAGGCCTCGAACGCCGCGCGTCGATGCGCGCTGGCCACCATGGCCAGCACGATCGGGTCGCCAGGCGACAAGCGCCCGATGCGATGCACGATGCGTATGCCGTCAAGGGGCCAGCGCGCCGTTGCCTGTCGAGCGATATCGTGCAGGGCAGCTTCGGTCATGCCGGGGTAATGTTCCAGTGACAAGGCTTCGACATCCGGGCGTTCGTTGAAGTCCCGTACCAGGCCGGTAAAGGTCACCACGGCGCCGACATCATGCCGCCCTTCCAGCAAGCGCTGCTGCTCTTCGCCGACGTCGAACACCGCCGACTGTACGCGTACCTCGATCATCCCGATCTCCTCAACCACCGGTGACCGGCGGAAAGAACGCCACCTCGTCCCCTTCGGAAAGCAGCGATGTATCGTGCGCCATGGCCTGATTGACGGCGCAGAGAATCCGCGCTTCCGACAACGCCGCGAAGCGAGGGTCCCGCGCCTGAAGCGCAGCCTTGAGGCTGGCGACATCGCGCTTATCCAGCGTCTCGACGGGCACCTCGAGATCAGCGATATCCAGCCGCTCGCGCAATTCGGCGAGAAACTTCACGCGGATCGAAGCCGGTTCGCTCGCGGCCGACGGCAAGGTCACGGGGGCTTCCGGCGGCAATGGCGTCACGTCGCTGTCGCGATGCCATTCGCCGGACTTTCCACCGATCTTGTGTTCCAGCCTGACCGCTTCGATGGTCATGTCCTTGTCCACCGCCTTGCACATGTCGTAAAGCGTCAGGCACGCCACCGACACGGCCGTCAATGCTTCCATTTCCACGCCGGTACGGCCCGCCAGACGACAACGCGACTCGACATGGACGCACGAGGCCGCTTCATCGAGGCGAAAGTCGACACTGACCTTGGACAGCATCAGCACATGGCACAAGGGAATCAGCTCATGCGTACGCTTGGCGGCCTGGATGCCCGCAATGCGCGCAGTGGCCAGCACATCCCCTTTCGGCAGGCCACCTTCGGCCAGCATGGCAAGCGTTTCCGGACGCATGACGATACGCCCCGATGCCACGGCTTCACGCTGGGTTTCGGCCTTGTCGCCGACGTCCACCATATGGGCTTCGCCCCGAGCATTGAGATGGGTCAGACTCATGTCAAATCACCAAACGGTTGAATCGTTACCGGGGCGCCGACATCCACGGTGGCGCACTCGGCGGAAATTTCGATCAGACAGTTGGCGGCCACCATCGAGCTGAGAATGCCCGACCCCTGGCGGCCGGTGGTGTTCACCCATAACCGTCCCGCCTCGTCACTGGCATAGATGCCGCGATGGAAATCGACACGCCCCTCGCGGCTTTTCAGAGATTCGCCCGCCAACGCCGTGAGCCGTGCAGGTTGCCAGGCGTGCTCGCCCTGCATGCGTCGCAACATGGGCTGCACGAATTGCAGGAATGTCACCATCACCGCCACGGGGTTGCCGGGCAAGCCGAAAAACGGCACCGGCGCTCCCGCCTCGCGCCGGATCCGGCCGAACGCCAGCGGCCGCCCCGGGCGCATGGCGATGCGCCACAGCCCCAGCTCACCGATGGCCTCCAGCGCCGGCTTGACCCAATCGGCCTGCCCGACCGACACGCCACCGCTGGTCATCACCATGTCTGCATCACGAGCCGCCGTGGCGAGCGCCCACCGCATGGTCTCGAGATCGTCGCGGAGAATGCCGAGGTCGATCACCTCGCAGCCCAGCCGCTCCAGCAACCCGCGCAGCGAGAAGCGATTGGTATCGTAGATGCCCGCGGCCGGCAATGCCTCTCCCGGCGCGGTCACCTCGTCACCGGTGGAAAACACCGCCACACGCACCGGCCGGAACAACGAGACATCGGCCAGGCCCAGCGAGGCCAGCAGCCCCAGGTGCTGCGGTCGCAGCCGCGTGCCTGCCGCCAGCGCCAGCTGACCGCGGGCGAGATCCTCTCCGGCCCGGCGCACGTTCTGCGCCCGCCGCACCCGCTCGGGATGCTCGACACGCACTTGTGACGCGGCGCTCGTCGCGAGCTGCTCGTTCATGATGACGGTATCCGCCCCGTCGGGAAGCGGCGCACCGGTGGTGATACGCACCGCCTGTCCGGCTGCCAGCCGAGCCTCGAAGCGGGTGCCGGCCAGCACCTCGCCCACCACCGTCACCTCGGTCGGTGGCGCCTCGGGCCATGCCAGCGCAATGCCGTCCATGGCCGCGTTGGTGTTCTGCGGGACATCGATCGGTGACACGACATCCGCCGCCAGCACGCCGCCCAGCGCCGACGACAGCGGCACACGTTGGCATGCCACGGCGGGCGGCGTCATCGCCGCCAGTGCGCCGAGCGTCTCGTCGACGCCGAGCATGCGCTCACCCAGTTCGAAACAGGACAGGGTCATGTCGCCTCCCGGGGGCCTCGGCGCATCGCCGGCCAGCGCTCCGGCCATGCCTGCAGCCACGCGACGAGCGCCGCGTGATCGTCCAGAGGCAGGCGTTCGACGCCCGTCGGCAGCGCCACGTCGTCCGGGGTCGCCACCGCACGTACCCAGACATCATCCGGCGCCATGAGCGGCTTCCCCAGTGCGTGCCGATGCAGCTCCAGCTTGGGCAGTGGCCATGCCTTGAAGCCTTCCACCAGAATCAGGTCCGGCGACAAGGGCAAGACATGGGAAACCAGCGCGGCCAGGTCCGCCTCTTCCTGCTCGGGCGTTTCCATCATCAAGGCAAAACGCTTGCCCGAGGCGACGAGCATCGGTGCCGCCCCGGCCTGGCGCAGTCGATGACTGTCCTTGCCGGGCTGGTCGACGTCGAAGGCATGGTGGGCATGCTTGATCACCGCGACGTGCATGCCGGCGGCGGACAGCCTGGGCAACAACGCTTCCAGCAGGGTCGTCTTTCCCGTACCGCTCCAGGCGGCAATTCCCAATAGCGGCGTCTCCAGCGTCTCGAGCGATAGCGTCATCGCGTCTCGTCATCCTCGTGTCGGTGCATTGCGGCAGGCGTGGCAGCCGCGGCTCGGTGGGCGTCTCCGCCAGCGTCGGCAACAGAACATGGGCAGCAGAAAGCACAGGCAACAAACGTGCCGACACGTGGTCGGCGATACGCGCCTGGCGCGCGACATGACATGAAAAATTCCGCCATCTTGCATGCCTCGGGTCAAAATGACCCACCCGAACGCCATTGCCGCTCCATATCGTCACGGTCTCCCGGCGAATTGAGATTGGCAAATGCCTGAGGTTGATCGGAAAAATCGACGTGACACCATGGATGACGCGCGTACCAGCGGTCTATCTTGCGCTCGCCCGCCTGCAGGGCATCCGCGAGGTCATCGCGCAGCGAGGTGTCGATCAGGGCCACCACCGGGTGCGCTCGCTGACCGTCGTGCGCGACCGCGATGCGCCGCGATCCCAGATGCGCGTACAGACGCGTCACCAGATCGACAGGCAGTACCGGCGAATCGCAGGGCACCACCAATGTCCAGGGCGTCTCCACGGCACAGAGCGCGCTCCAGATCCCCATCAGCGGCCCATGATACCCCGCCTCGCGGTCGGTCACGAGCGGGTATCCCAGGGTGCGGTAACGCGCCAGGCTGCGGTTGGCGTTGATCGCGATACGCTCGACCTGGGGAGCCAGGCGCGCCAGGACATGCTCGATCAGCGGTCGCCCGGCGACCGGTTCCCATCCCTTGTCGCGTCCGCCCATGCGCCGCCCTTCACCGCCCGCCAGGATCACGGCCGTCACTTCATCGTCGCGCATGTCATTGCTCCTGCTGGATTCGATCTCCCACCATCATACTCGGCTTTACCCCGGACACCGAATCAGCGCACCCGACATGCCTTCGCCACTTTCGCTCAAGCCGGCAACGGCGCCTCACGGGTCTCCACGCCCAGACGCTGATGGGCAATATACCAGTGTTCGTCGCAGCGCTCGGTCAGCTCGCTGGGCTGATGCGCGCTGAGGACGACGGCGCAACCGGACGCATGCAGTGCGCCGACGAGAGCCGCGACATCGCGAACGGCCTGGCGATCGAGACTGGCGGTGGGCTCGTCGAGAAGCAGCACGCGCGGCGACAGCAACCAGGCGCGAGCCAGGGCCAGACGCATGCGCTCACCGCCGGACAAGGAGCGTGCCCGCTGCCTGGCATGCTCGGCCAGGCCACAGCGCTCGAGCATCTCGTCGATCCGTCGGCGCATCGCCTCGCCACGCCAGCCGTTCCAACGGGCGATGTAATGCAGATTGCCGGCCACCGTGGTATCGAAGAGATAGGGCTGCTGATGAAGGTAGAGCAGGCGCCCGGGACAGGGCGGAGGCTGTGCGGGCGCATCGTCGAGCGACCAGCGCAGCGTTCCCTGACGCGGCACCTCCAGCCCCGCCAGCAAGCGCATCAAGGTCGTCTTGCCACTGCCGTTGTCTCCCTGCAGATGCACGAGCGATTCTCCGCGCCACCTCAAGTGGGGGATTTCCCACAACGCCGGCTGTCGCCCGAACCCATGGGCGAGATGGCATACCTCGAGCATCGACTCTCCTTTCGTCTTCTTCGACGCCTTGCGTTCGGCGGCATCCTGCATGCACCGCCCCGTCTGCGCGGACATCTCAGACACTCACGGTCTGCTGTCCTCGCCCTCGCATGACGCCCAGCAGCACATTGAGCAACAAGGCCAGCAACAGAAGCACCAGCCCCAGGGCCAACCCTTGGGCAAACTCGCCCTTGAGCGTTTCCAGTGCGATGGCGGTCGTGATGGTTCGGGTGAAGTGCTCGATGTTGCCGCCGATCATCACGGCGCTGCCCACCTCGGCGATGATCCGCCCGAAGGCCGCCAGCAAGGCGGCAATGACGCCGAAGCGTGCCTCCCGAATCAGCATCCACAAGGCCTGGAACCAGCTTGCCCCCAAAAGGCGGGCCGTCTCCCAGGCACGCTGGTCGAGACTCTGGAACGTGCTGTGCAGCATGGCTGTCAGGATCGGCATGGCCAGCAGGATCTGACCGATGATCATGGCTCTTTGCGTGAACAGCAGCCGCAGCTCTCCCAGCGGCCCACTGCGTGACAGCAGCATGAACAGGACCAATCCCACCACCACGGTGGGAACGGCCATCAAGGTGTTGACCACCGAGATCGCCAGCCAGCGCCCCGGAAACGAGACGCGTGCCAGCAGCAGCGCCAACAGCAGCGAGGGAGGCAACGACACCAGGATCGCCGTCAACGACACCCGGAACGAGACACCGATGATTTCCCACAGCGCGGGGTCGAACGAAACCAAGAGCCGCAACGCCTCCCCGGTCGTTACCATGAGTTCATTCATCGGCGCCTCCGGGCTGCCTTATTCCTGGTTAGCGACGCTTTCCGGATCGACGTCCTCTCCGGCGCTGGCGTGGAACAGCACCTTGCCGTTGAGGCGGAAACCATCGATCAGGGACTGGCCTTCATCGGAAATCAACCATTCGGCAAGCGCCCGCGCGCCCTCGGTATCGAGACCATCATAGCGTTCGGGATTGACCAGGATGACCTGGTAGGGATTGAACAGCTGCGTATCTCCCTCGACCATGATCTCGAGGTCGAGCTTGTCCTGCATCGCCAGCCAGGTGCCACGATCGGTCAGCGTGTAGCCCTGCAGTTCGCTGGCCATCCTCAGCACTTCCCCCATGCCTTGTCCGGCGGCACGGAAGCCATCGAAGTCGGGCGTCACGCCGGCTTGCTCCCACAGGATCTTCTCTTTCTTGTCGGTGCCCGAATCGTCACCGCGCGAGACGAAAAGTGCCTCGTCCTCGGCAAGCGTGGCAAATGCCTGAGTGGCATCATTGCCCCCGGCGATCCCTGCGGGATCGTCGGTCGGCCCCACGATCACGAAGTCGTTGTACATCACCCCGTGCGGTTCGACGCCATAGCCGGCATCGACGAAGGCTTTTTCCGCGGCGGGGGCATGCGTCAACACCAGATCGACGTCACCATCGCGCCCCAGGCGCAGCGCCTTGCCGGTGCCCACCGGAATGACCTGGATCTGGTAGGGATGATCGGCTTCGAACTTGGGCAGCAGATAGTCGAGCAGGCCGGAATTGTAGGTACTGGTCGTGGTTGCCAGCCGCACGGTGTCGGCTGCCTGGGCCACCGACACCAGCAGGCAGGAGAGCGCCAGGGCAGCGATCAGCGAGAGTCGACGTTTCAGCATGGGAACTCCTCGGTCATGTGCTTTCAGGAACTGCCCGAGTCTTCTTGCAAGTGGCATGCCTGACGTGACCCATCGCGATAAAACAGCGACAATTGCCGGATTGCATCGCGCCTTTTACCATGAAAATAATCTTGTCGCGCGCCAAGTGTAACAAATTGACCCAATGACGAGACATACTGTCCCGTCGCGCAGGGGAACGTCACCCATGACCGCATCCACCGAATTGCCTACCGCCTCCGTGTTGATCGTCGATGACGAGCCCGGCATGCGCAGCTATCTGAGCAAGGCGCTGGCATCACGATTCGCGCTGATCGAAACCGCCGATTCGCTCACTGCGGCGGAAGCCCTGCGTCAGCGGCTGCACTTCGATCTGCTGCTGGTCGACATCCGGCTCCCCGACCGCTCCGGCATCGAGTGGCACGAGGCACTCGGCCCCGAACGGCGCAGCGACATCATTTTCATGACGGCCTACGCCGATCTCGACATTGCGGTGAAGGCATTACGCGCCGGCGCCAGCGACTTCATCATCAAGCCGTTCCGGCTGGAACAGCTGCAAAGCGCCGTCGATCGCTGCCTGGCCCAGCGCCGACTGGCACGCGAGAACTTCGTTCTCAAGCGCGAGGCGCAACGTCTGCACAGTCCCGACGAGAGCATGATCGGCGACAGTCAGGCCATGGCACGGGTCAGGACGATCATCGAGCGCGTGGCGCCTACTCCCTCGGCGGTCTTGATCTATGGCGAGTCGGGCACCGGCAAGGAGCTCGTGGCCCGCGACCTGCATCGCCTGTCGGGACGTTTCGGCGCCTTCGTACCGCTAAACTGCGGCGCCATCGCCGGCGACTTGCTGGAATCGGAGCTGTTCGGACACACCAGGGGCGCGTTCACCGGCGCGGTGAAGACCCGTGAAGGGCTTTTCACCTATGCCGACGGTGGCACTCTCTTCCTCGACGAAATCGCCGAAATGCCGCTGGCCATGCAGGCCAAGCTGTTGCGGGTGCTCGAAAGCAAGCGCATCCGTCCGGTGGGCAGCGAGCAGGAACAGCCGGTGGATGTGCGCATCGTCGCGGCCACGCATCGCAATCTGCAGCATGAAGTCAACGAGGGTCGCTTCCGCGAGGACCTGTATTTTCGCCTCAACGTGCTGACACTACCGTTGCCGGCGTTGCGCGAACGTCCCGAAGACATACCCGCTCTGGCACATCATTTCTCGCGACAGTTGTCCCGCGACCTGGGACTCGACGCCCTGCCGTGGCAGCATGCCGACCTCGAGCGCCTGACGCATTATTCCTGGCCGGGCAACATCCGCGAGCTCAAGAACTTCATCGAACGCTGCATCCTGCTCGGCCAATTGCCGAGCGACATGTTCGATGATGCCGTCGTTGCCGAAACCAACCTCAACGCCGACGGCTACCCCACGGACTGGACTCTGGACGCCGTCGAACGAGCGCATATCCTCAACGTGCTGGACGCGCACGCCAACAACAAGTCCAGTGCCGCTCGCGCGCTCGGCGTGTCGCGCAAGACGCTCGATCGCAAGCTCACCGCCTGGCAAGACCTCGACGCATGAACGGCCTGCGCCGCTGGTTGCGCGCCTCGATCCGTCGCCGCCTGCTATGGCTGGCCTTCGCGCCGCTGGTCCTGCTGGCATTGGCGCTCGCCGGGCTCACCGCCTACTGGACCTCCACGTACAACGACCGCCAGCTGTACATGAAGGTTCGTGCCGACCTGGCCGTCGCCTCACGCGTGCTAGACAGCTTGAGTCAGCAACAGCAGGCACGCCTGGAAGAACTCGCGCGCAGTCATGCCCTGGCCTCGTCGCTGCAAGGGGATGGCACGCAATCGCTCGATGCCCTGCTCGATGAAACCCAGCGTGCGATGCAACTGGACTGGCTCCGCGTGGTTTCCCCCGACATGCTCGATGGCGACCCGCAGTTGCAACGCCGCCTGCAACCGCCCGATGACGGCAGCGGCATTTCCGGTCTGGACGTGCTCAGTGCCTCACGGCTCGAGGCACTGGCACCGGGTCTGGCCGAGCGCGCACGCCTGCCGCTGCGCGAGACCCCGCAGGCAGCCCCGAGCGAACGACGGCATGAAACGCGCGGCATGGTGCTGCGCACGCTGACGCCCTTGCGTGACGCCCAGGGCCATCTGCGCCTGCTGCTGGACGGCGGCCGCCTGCTCAATGGCGACGCCGGGCCGGTCGACGAGATTCGCGACCTGGTCTACGGACCCGGCACGCTGCCCGAGGGCACCACGGGCAGCGTGACCCTGTTTCTCGACGATGTGCGCATCGCTACCAACGTGCGCCTGGCCAACGGCGAGCGCGCCCTGGGCACGCGCGTCTCGCAGCCCGTCAGCGAGCAGGTGCTGGCGCGCGGCGAACGCTTCATCGACAACGCCTTCGTGGTCAGCGGGTGGTACGTGGCGGCCTATGCGCCCCTTGCCTCGCTGACCGGTCAACGCATCGGCATGATCTACGCCGGCTTCCCCCTGACGCCGTACCAGCGTCTGTACCGCGAAACGCTGCTCCAGATCGGCGGCGTCCTGGCCGTGATCATGCTGATCTCCGGCTTGATGGTGATTCGCGGCGTGGATACCCTCGCCAGCCCCGTGCGCCGGATGCACCGCGTGATTCACGGCATCCGTGAAGGCCGTCAGTTGCGTATCGGGCATCTCGACAGCCAGGACGAACTGGCCGAGCTGGCGCAGGAATTCGATGCCATGCTCGACCGGCTGGACGAACACCAGCATGCCCTGGAACGCGCCGCCCAGACGCTCGAGCGTCGCGTTCAGAGCCGCACGCACTCGCTGACCGAAAAAACCCGCGCGCTCGAGGAGCACGTGGCCTTGCTCAAGCAGGCACGGGCCAGCCTCATGACCCAGGAAAAGCTCGCGGCCCTGGGCGAATTGACCGCCGGCATCGCGCACGAGATCAACAATCCCGCGGCGGTGATACTCGGACACGTGGAACTCATTGCCGATACGCTGGGGCCCGACGTGGCCCCGGTACGCGACGAGGTGGACACCATCATCGCGCAGGTCGAACGCATCCGCGCGCTGATCGACAATCTGCTGCAATACTCGCGCGCCGGCGGCGGTCAGGAACCGGCGTTCCGCGCCGAGGACATCAATGCCATCGCCGCGGACACCGAAGTCCTCGTCCGCCACGCGCTCGACAAGCATGGTCACCGGCTGGTGAGCGCCCTGCATGCCACGCGGCCGGTCGAATGTCATCGTGGTCAGTTGCAGCAAGTGTTGATCAACCTGCTGCTCAACGCCGCCCAGGCCAGCACCGCGCCGGTGACCATTCACCTCGTCACGCGCGACAGCGTGCGCGAGGTGCCGGGACGCGGCGACCTCGACGGCGTGGAAATCCGCGTCGCCGATCCGGGACCGGGCATGTCCAAGGCAGTCCGCCAGCGCATCTTCGACCCGTTCTTCACCACCCGCGAGGCCGGCTCCGGCCTGGGCCTGGCGATCAGTGCCGGCATCGTGCGTCGCAGCGGGGGAGACATAGGTGTCGCCTCGAGGCCGGGCCGCGGCACGATCTTCCATGTCTGGCTGCCATGCCGGGCAGCACCCAGCGGCGCAGAGGAGGCCACGACCCGCAAGTTGCTCGACTCTCTCAGCGATGCCACCGCGCCGTCGTCACGCGGCAGTTAAGCTTGGCGCGCCGACCCGCTATCATGGCCCGCAACGTCTCACAGCATGCCAAGGAACCTTCATGAGTGGATTCGACGTCGGTGCACGTCTCAAGCAGTTGCGCAAGTTGCGTGGCCTGTCGCAACGCGAGTTGGCCAAACGCGCCGGCGTGACCAACAGCACCATCTCTCTCATCGAACAGAACAACGTCAGCCCCTCGGTCAGTTCGCTGAAGAAGATTCTCGATGCCATGCCGGTCTCGATCAGCGAGTTTTTTGCTGGCGAAGAGACCAGCCCGCAAGAAAAATTCTTCTATCGTGCCGAGGAGCTCACCGAGATCGGCGACGGCAATCTTTCCTGGCGCCTGGTGGCGGCGCGTCATCCCAGTCGAGGCATGTCGATCATCCACGAACATTACCCGCCCGGCGCCGATACCGGCGAGGAAATGCTCGAGCACGAAGGGGAAGAAGGCGGCGTCGTCATCGCCGGCAGCATCGAGCTCACCGTGAACGGCGATACGCAATGCCTGCATGCGGGCGATGCCTACTATTTCGACTCCCGCCTGCCCCACCGCTTCCGCAACCCCGGCGATGGCGACTGCGTCATCGTCAGTGCCAACACGCCGCCGGGATTCTCGGAGGGCGGCGCCAGCACGCACCATCGCCGTTGACCGTGCCTGACGGCCGCGTTCGCCTTACTCGTGGGTGGCGGCGGGCGGAAGCACCCAGTTGAGGACGATGCCGACCAGAGCGGCCAGGCTCACGCCCTGCAGGGCGTATTCGCCACTGCCGAGCTGCATGCCACCGATACCGAACACCAGGATCAACGACACCACGACCAGGTTGCGCGGCGCCGTCAATGACTGCCCGCCGCGTACCAGGGAATTCATCCCCACCACGGCGATGGAGCCGAACAGCAACGTCATGATGCCTCCCATCACCGGCGTGGGGATGGTCTGCAGCAACATGCCCAGCTTGGAGACGAAGGCCAGCACGATGGCCGTGCAAGCCGCGACGATCATGATCACGGGATTGAAGTTGCGGGTCAGTGTCACCGCCCCGGTCACTTCCGAGTACGTGGTGTTGGGCGGCCCCCCGAACAATGCCGCCACCGCAGTGGCAAGACCGTCGCCCAGCAAGGTCCGCTGCAGACCGGGCTTCTCCAGATAATTGCGACGCGTCACCGAGCCGATCGCGACCATGTCGCCGATGTGCTCGATCACCGGCGCGATGGCCACCGGAATCATGAACAGGATCGCCGCGAGATTGAAGGTCGGGGCCACGAAATCCGGCAATGCCAGCCAGGCGGCGTCGTGCACCGGCGAGAGATCGATCACGCCCATTGCCAGGCCCAGTGCATAGCCGACGACGATCCCGCCCATGATCGGAATCAGACGGATCAGGCCGCGCCCGAATACCGCCAGCACCAGGGTGACCAGCAGACTGACCATCGACAGCGTGATGGCCTGGCCATAGCCCATGTCGCTGTTCTGTCCGGTGGCCATGTCCACCGCGACCGGCGCCAGGGCCAGGCCGATCACCATGATCACCGGCCCCACCACGACCGAGGGCAGCAGGCGATGCAGCCAGGCCGTCCCCTTCAAGCGCACGATCTGCGAGATTGCCACGTACACCAGCCCGGCCACGAACAGGCCACCCAATGTGGCAGGAATGCCGTAGCTGGCCACCGACCCTTGAATGGGCGCGATGAAGGCGAACGACGATGCCAGGAACACCGGAATGCTGCGCTGGGTGACGAACTGGAAGAGCAGCGTGCCGATGCCCGCCGTGAACAAGGCCACGCTGGGATCCAATCCCGTCAGCAAGGGCACCAGCACCAGCGCACCGAAGGCCACGAACAGCATCTGCGCCCCCGTGATCAAGGTGCGTAGCGGGGTGTCGGTCGGCATTGTTGCCGTATCGTCGGTGGTCATCGGGAGACTCCTGGCATTGGGGGGAGAAGCGCACGCGCGGCATTCTAGCAACCCTGGTCGTTGAATCGCAGCCTGGTCAGCCCAGTTGAGAAGCAGCCAGCAGCGAATCACCGTTTACCCATGCCGTCGTGGCCGTCCCACGAACGACTGGACGCGTGGCACGCATACCGAAGAGCTGACCGGGCCCTGCCATTACGGCGCCATCCGGATGAATACGCTCCCCTTCCAAGCAAAGAGCCCCGCTCGATACACATCGAGCGGGGCCTCAGCCTCGTTCAGACAACCGGCGGCACGAACTTGAGTGCCCCCGGCAATAGCCGGGGCGCCGGCGGGCGGATCAGTTGATCCGCCCCGTCATCATTCGCGAGAACCGGCGGCCATCCACGCCTCCATCATTTCGTCATAGGGAACCGTCTTGCCCTGCGGCATCTCGTCGTCGAGCTTCGGTTTCGGCGAACCCGGCTGATCGAGCCAGTACTGCGGATCACGCTCCTCGTTCAGGTTGGGCGCATAGGTATCGAAGACCTTGGCCCGCGCCAGGCGCGCCATGATGTTGTCGAGATCCCTCGCCAGGTTGTCGAGCGCCTCCTTGGGCGAGATATCGCCACTGACCGCCGGCGACAGGTTCTGCCACCACAGCGGCGCCATGCGCGGGTAGTCCGGCACGTTGGTGGAGGACGGCGTCCAGTTGGATTCGTTCGGGCTACGATAGAATTCCACCAGACCGCCCAGCTTGGGAGCCATCTCGGTCATCTGTTCGGAGAAGATGTCCGATTCGCGGATCGGCGTCAGCCCCGCCATCAGCTTTTCCAGCGACACTGTCTTGGAGACGGTGAACTGGGCGAACAGCCAGGCAGCCGTGCGACGCTCCTCGGGCGTCGAGTCGAAGAAGGTCCAGGCCCCCACGTCTTGATAACCGACCTTCATGCCCTCTTCCCAGTAAGGTCCCGTCGGGGACGGCGCCATGCGCCACTTGGGGTTGCCCTCTTCATCGGTGACCGGCAGTCCAGGGTCGGTCATGTCGGCCGTGAAAGCGGTGTACCAGAAGATCTGCTGCGCGACATTGCCCTGGGCCGGCACGGGGCCAGCTTCGCCAAAGGTCATGCCGCTGGCTTCGAGTGGGGCATACTTGTCGAGCCAATCGACCATCTTGGTGACGGCGAACACCGAGGCCGGCGAATTGGTGGCCCCGCCACGCGACACGCTGGCCCCGACCGGCTGGCTCTGCTCGTTGACGCGAATCCCCCAGTCGTCCACCGGGTTGCCGAACGGCACGCCGGGGCTGCCCATGCCCGCCATGGAGAGCCAGGAGTCGTGGAAACGCCAGCCCAGCGAGGGATCGCGACGACCGTAGTCCATGTGGCCATAGACCTTCTCGCCATCGATCTCGCCGACATGCTCGGTGAAGAACTCGGCGATGTCTTCGTAGGCGGTCCAGTTGGTCGGCACGCCCAGGTCGTAGCCATAGAGCTCACGGAACTGCTTCTGCAGATCCTCGCGCTGGAACCAGTCGTAGCGGAACCAGTAGAGGTTGGCGAACTGCTGGGTCGGCAATTGATAGACGCTGCCATCCGGGCCGGTGCCATACTGCAGGCCGATGAAGTCATCGAGATCCAGGGTCGGCAACGTATAGTCGGCCCACTCGTTTTTCATGGCGTCGGAAAGGTTGATGGTGGTGCCGTAGCGAATGTGCGTACCGATGGAGTCGGTATCGTTGACGTAGCCGTCATAGATATTGCGACCCGACTGCATCTGGGTCTGCATGTTGTTGACGACGTCCCCCTCGCCGATGATGTTGTGCGTCACCTCGATACCCGTCAGCTCGGTGAACGCTTCGGCCAGCACGTCACGCTCGTAGATATGCGTGGTCAAGCCTTCCGCCACCGTGTTGATCTCCATGCCTCTAAAAGGCTCGGCCGCCTTGGCGAACCACATCAATTCCTCGATTTGCTCTTCGCGTGTCAGCGTCGACTCCTGGAAGTGCTCATCGACCAGCCGCTCGGCGATGGCGCGAGTATCTTGATCATCGGCGTGCAGTCCCCCGCTTGCCAGCATCACGCCAGCAGCGAGTAGAGAGAGTCGCATTGTTGTATATTTCATATTGACCTCGTGGTTTTGTTGTCGTCCCGTCCTGGACATTTCACTCCATGCATTACCTTTATCCCCAGCGCATCAGTATCAACAACCACAGCACCGACACGCCCAGAGCCAGCCAAATACTGAACGGTGTAAACCCGATCACTATCAAGTGAATATAGGCAGCCGACAGCAGCGCGATGAAAAGGCGGTCACCACGCGTCGTCGAGATTGGCAAGAAGCCCTTGCGCTCGATGGTCGGCGAAACGACTTCCCATGCCGTCATACCGGCGAGCAGGGCCGCGATCACGGCAAAGAAGATTGTGGTGGGCGTGGTCCAGACCATCCAGTCCATGTCACCGTCCTCCTCAGGTACGGCCCAGGGCAAAGCCCTTGGCAATGTGATTGCGTACGAAGTAGACCACTATGATGCCGGGCAGAATGGTCAAGGCACCGGCGGCAGCCAATGTCCCCCAATCGATCCCCGAGGCTCCCTTGGTCTGGGTCATCACCGACGCGATGGGCTGGGCGCCTGTGGAAGTAAGCGTGCTCGCCAGAAGCAGTTCCACCCAGGAGAACATGAACAGGAAAAACAAGGTGACCCCGATTCCCGAACTGATCATGGGGATGAATATCTTTATGAAAAAACGTGGAAAGCTGTAGCCATCGATAAAGGCTGTCTCGTCAATCTCCTTGGGCACCCCGCTCATGAATCCCTCCAGAATCCATACGGCCAGCGGGATGTTAAACAAGCAATGTGCCAACGCGACCGCCACGTGCGTATCGAACAACCCGACGGTGTAGTAAAGCTGGAAGTACGGCAGCAAGAACACGGCCGGCGGCGCCATCAGGTTGGTCAACAGCCAGAAGAACAAATGCTTGTCGCCTATGAACTGATAGCGACTGAAGGCATAAGCAGCCGGCAACGCCACCGCGATGCTGATCACCATGTTCATCAACACATAGATAATCGAGTTCACGTACCCCATGTACCAACTGGATTCGGTCAGAATCTTGGCATAGTGCTCGACAGTGAAGTTCTCGGGCCACAAGGTCAGTCCACCGAGAATCTCGGCGTTGGACTGAAAGGACATGTTCAGCAGCCAATAGATCGGCAGCAGCACGAATACGAGATAGGCTGTCATCAGCCCCCGGCGACGCCACTGCCGAGAAGCCGGACGGGCCCTGCGACGCCGTCGATTGTCGGCTTCCGCCGCGCGCTGGCGCACGGCATCAGGCGTTGTGGGTGATGTGTGGCTCATGTCATGCCCCCTTGTTGTCATCTTTTTGCATGTTCATGATCGCGGTGTAGAACACCCAGGTGACCAGCAGAATGATCAGGAAATAGATCAGCGAGAAGGCGGCGGAGGGACCGAGATCCTGCTGACCGATGGCCATGGTGGTCAGCGACTGGCTAAGGAAGGTGGTTGAGCTGCCAGGGCCGCCACCAGTGAGCACGAAGGGCTCGGCATAGATCATGAAGGAATGCATGAAGCGCAACAGCACGCCGATCACCAGGACATTGGTCAGCTTGGGCAGTTGAATGTAGCGAAAGACGGACCATTTCGATGCACGGTCGATGCGCGCTGCTTGATAGTAGGCGTCGGGGATCGAGCGCAACCCGCTGTAACAGAGCAATGCGATCAGCGGCGTCCAGTGCCAGACATCCATCAGGATGATCGTTGCCCAGGCATCCACTGGGCTCGCCGTGATGTTATAGCCATACCCAAGCTCTCGCAGGCTCCATCCCATCAAGCCGATATCGCCTCGGGTGAACAGCTGCCAGATGCTTCCCACCACATTCCAGGGAATCAAGAGCGGCATGGTGACCAGAATGAGAACCACCGACGCCTGCCATCCCCGCTTGGGCATGAGCAGGGCAATGCCGATCCCCAGTGGTACCTCGATAGCCAGGATGGTCAGCGAAAACGCAAACTGGCGAAGCAGTGCCCCCTGCAGCATGGGATCGTTGAGCATTTTCACGAACCACTCGGTGCCCGTGAAAAAACGCGTGTGGGCGTCGAAAACGTCTTGCACCGAATAATTCACCACCGTCATCAGCGGGATGATCGCCGAGAAGGCCACCAGCAGGAGCATCGGCAGGATCAACCACCAGGCGCGGTTGTTGTAGACTTTATTCATGAGGAAGCTCCACCCGGTAGTCATCGACATATAACCCGATCTTCTCGCTCGGGAAGCGTAGCCAGGCTTTATCGACCGGCGTTATCTGATCCTCCTCGACACGCGCCTTCAGCGAGATCCCACCGAGTGAGGCATACACGATCGAATAGGTCCCCAGATCCTGGGCATGCTCCACCTTCACTTCCATGCCGTCCTCGACCGGTTCCTGGTGCACCTCGATGAACTCCGGGCGAATTCCCAGCTTGACGTTGTCAGAGGTGGCACGCGCGATGCCGTCGTGAACTCTATTGTCGACTAAAAGCTGCGCCTCCCCGGAAAATACCTTGCCATCACGTACCGTGACGTCTAGAAAATTCATTCCCGGGCTACCGATGAAGTAGCCGACAAAGGTGTGGTTTGGCGTCTCGAACAACTCTCGGGGGGTGCCGAACTGCACGACCTGCCCTTCGTACATCACGGCTATCATGTCAGCGAACGTCGACGCCTCTAGCTGGTCGTGAGTCACATAGACCATCGTGATGCGGAAGCGATGGTGAATTTCCTTGAGCTTGCGCCGCAACTTCCACTTGAGCTGGGGGTCGATGACCGTCAGCGGCTCATCAAACAGGATCGCCGACACATCATCGCGTACCAGGCCTCGCCCCATGGAAACTTTCTGCTTCTCATCGGCACTCAAATTCTTGGCCTTGCGCTTGAGCTGGGACGTCAACTCCAGTACATCGGCCACTTCCATGACGCGTTCATGAACACGAGCTTCCGGCGTTTTCATGTTACGCAGTGGAAATGCCAGGTTGTCGTATACCGTCATGGTGTCGTAAATGACAGGAAACTGAAAAACCTGGGCAATATTACGTTCTTCTGGCGGCAACGAGTTGACAACCTTGCCATCGAAGAGCACCTCGCCGTTCGATGGCTCAAGTAGCCCCGAAATGATATTGAGCATGGTCGACTTGCCACACCCCGAAGGGCCAAGCAGCGCATAGGCACCGCCCTGATGCCAGACATGATTCATCTCGCGTATGGCATAATCCTGTGGTTCTGCGGGATTCTTCGAGTAACTATGCGCCAGGGACTTGAGCGTGATCTCGGCCATGTCAGACTCCTCCCAGGTGCGCCGGGATATGTGCCACTCCGCCATCGCGGTCGAAGACATACAATTTATGTACCGAGAAATAGAGCTTGACTGGCGCATCAACGTCAAACTCGTGCACGCCTTCGAGGTGTACCGTCATGTAAAAATGCTCGTTATGCACATGCAGAAAAGTCTCCGAACCACTGATTTCAGCCAGATCGACTGTCATGGCAACTTCGATGTCGTTCGGGGTCCGGGGAGCCAGGGAAATATGCGAGGCACGAATGCCAAACCGATATTCCCCCTGTTTTAAATGTCGCAGGTCGTCTCCGATGGAAAAGTGGAGGCTGTCCCCGAAGCTGATTTTCGTACTCGAGATAAAACCCTTGACGACATTGATGGGGGGTTCCGAGAACATCTCGGCGGCTTTGATGTCACGCGGACGATGATAGACCTCGTCGGTGCGTCCATATTGCAGAAGCCTGCCTTCATGCAGCACTGCCGTATTGCCGCCCAGAGCAAGGGCTTCGGCAGGCTCGGTAGTGGCATAGACGGCTATGCATTTGCGTTCACTGAATACGGCGCGCAGTTCCTCGCGAAATTCCTCACGAAGCTTGTAGTCCAGATTGACCAGCGGCTCGTCGAACAGCACCACATCGGCATCCTTGACCAGAGCGCGCCCCATGGCCGTGCGCTGCTGCTGACCACCGGAAAGCTCCAGAGGCAAACGATCGAGAAAGGGCTCCATGTGCAGCATTTCGGCGATGCTTCGCACTCGCCGATCCAGCTCGGCACGCCCGACCCTGGCAAGACGCAGGGGGGAGGCAATGTTCTCGTACACCGTCAGGCCTGGGTAGTTGATGAACTGCTGATAGACCATGGAGACATTACGATGACGCACGGAGCGCCCCGTGACGTCCTCTCCATTCATCAGAACCCGCCCCCGGGTCGGCATGTCCAGCCCCGCCATCAAGCGCATCAGCGTGGTTTTACCTGCCAGCGTCCGGCCCAGCAGGACATTGAAGGATCCCGGCTCGAGCGTCAGGTTCATGTCGGCAATATATGTCTCGCCGCCGACAACCCGATCGATGTTTTCTAGGGTCAATGACATACGGATCTCGGCTGTTATTCGTTATGAGACCACGCGGCGTAGGCGTGTGAAATCACGTTAGTCGAGATTCGAATTCAGACACAAATGTTATTTATCGAAAATGACGCCCGGCGCCATCGACGACACGTCCCGATACCAGCAATCTCTTGTTTTTACTAAAAAAAGGATCTGAGTAGAACTTTTGTCTACTTCATGGAGAAAAACGGCATTCGGCGCTTTCCGAGGGAGGAGAAATCATCTTTTCGCTTTCGAACATCAAAGGACTGCATCGACAGCCCTGCTTCCTGGGGGGAACGTGAAGATGAGGGGAAGGAATCCACGCCCGCCTCGGCGCTGCCGATTCGGGCGTGTCGACACATGTCAGCGCGTGCCGAAGATCTTGTCGCCAGCATCCCCGAGCCCAGGGACGATATAACCGTTCTCGTCGAGGCGTTCATCGATGGACGCGGTATAGATTTCGACGTCCGGGTAAGCCTCCTGCACCCGAGCAATCCCCTCCGGCGCGGCCACCAGCACGATGACTTTCACCAGCGGGCATCCCCGTGCCTTGAGCATGTCCAGAGTCGCCACCATCGAGCCTCCGGTGGCCAGCATGGGGTCGATGACGATCGCCAGACGCTCGTCGAGGTCGCCGACGAACTTTTCGAAATACGGCACCGGCTCCAGCGTCTCTTCGTTGCGATACAACCCGACGACACTGACACGCGCACTGGGAATCAGATCGGTCACGCCGTCGAGCATGCCCAGACCGGCGCGCAGGATGGGCACTACCGTCACCTTCTTGCCCTTGAGCAACTCGACCTCGAGCATCTCGCCGCTCCACCCCGGAATCTCGGTCTTCTGGGTCTCGAGATCCTGTGTCGCTTCGTAGGTCAGCAGCTTGGCGACTTCGCTGGCAAGTTCACGAAAGCTCTTGGTGCTGATGCCGGCTTCGCGCATCAGGCCCAGCTTGTGCTTGACCAGGGGGTGTTGAATGGCATGAATGCTCATGTCGGGGGGTATCCTTTCGGCGATGACGAGCCGGACCTCACTCGCCCCGGCTGGGGAATGGCAGCGGCAGAGACGTGGGACGATCCGGATTTGCGCGTATTCTAGCGCGCCAGGGAGCGCGGGTTAAGGGCAGCACGGGTCCTGCTTGCGTCATCCCTCGGGCTGCATCGGCAATTGCCAGTCGATGCCTTGCCGGCCGCGAGCGCTCAAGAAGGCATTGGCCTGGGAAAAATGCCGCTGACCGAAGAAACCGCGATGCGCCGACAGCGGCGAGGGATGCGGTGCATGCAGCACCAGATGTTTCTGACGGTCGACGAACGCGGCTTTCTTCTGGGCATAGCTGCCCCACAGCAGAAAGACCACGCCTTCGCATTGTTCGTTGACCACCTGGATCGCACGGTCGGTGAAGGTCTCCCACCCCTGGCCGCGATGAGCGCCGGCATTGCCCTGTTCCACGGTGAGTACGCTGTTGAGCAGCAACACGCCCTGTCGCGCCCAGGTTTCGAGAAAACCGTGCGGCACCGGCGTCACATCCACGTCCTGGGCCAACTCCTTGTAGATGTTCTGCAGCGAGGGCGGCGCAGGAATGCCCGGGCGTACCGAAAAGCACAACCCGTGCGCCTGGTGAGGCCCGTGGTACGGATCCTGGCCCAGAATCACCACGCGCACCTGATCCAGCGGGGTCAATTCGAAGGCGCGGAACCAGTGTGCGGAATGCGGGTAGATGACCTTGCGCGCGGCTTTTTCACGCGCCAGGAAATCACGTAACGCCTGCATGTAAGGCGCATCGAACTCGGGGCCAAGATGATGCTGCCAACTGTCCGGCAAGACCTGTGACATCGCGGAACTTCCTTGCCTCTGACGGTGGATGATCACGAATCGCGCGAACGCACCTGATCGACCAGCGGCTCGACATAGGCGACGCCCATGTCCCACGGGAACTGGATCCAGCAGTCCTGCGCCACTTCGGTCAGATACTGATCGACCAGAGGACGTCCCTCGGGTTTGGCATAAACGGTCACGAAATGCGCCTCGGGCAGCATCTCGCGCACCGCGCGTGCGGTGTTGCCGGTATCCACGAGATCATCGACCAGCAACCAGCCCGCGCCGTCGTGATCGATCCCCTTCATGACCTGCAGACCACCTTGATCCTGGTGCTCATAGCTCTTGATGCACACGGTATCGACCAGGCGCACGTTGAGCTCGCGGGCGATGAGGGCGGCGGGGATCAATCCGCCGCGGGTGATCGCGACGATGCCCTGAAAGTCGCGTTCGACGAGCTGGTGACACAAGGCACGCACATCGCGATGCAGCTGGTCCCAGGAAACGGTGAATTGCTGATGGTAACGGTCGATACTCATGGGTAGGCCACACGGAAGCGTAAGGAAACCGGCGGGACGCGATGCGCCCCGCGTGCGTCATTCGTTTTCGGTAAAGGTGCACACCGCGAATACACCGTGGCCGGCATCGCGAATCTTCTGCGCGCCACCCAGTTCGGGCAGGTCGATGATGGTCGCGGTCTCGACGACCTGGCCGCCGCTGCGCTGGATCAGCGAGGCCGCGGCCAGCATGGTACCGCCGGTGGCGATCAAATCGTCCATCACCAGGATCCGGTCGCCTTCGCGGAAGGCATCGGAATGCAGCTCGACGGTGGAAGCGCCGTATTCCAGCGTATAGGTTTCACTGATGGTCTTGAACGGCAGCTTGCCTTTCTTGCGCACCGGCACGAAGCTGCAGCCCAGCTCATAGGCGACCGGCGCGCCGATGATGAAACCGCGCGCATCGATCGCGGCGATCGCATCCAGGTTCAGTTCCTGATAGCGGTGCACGAAACTGTCGATGAGCTTGCGGAAAGCGGCGCTGTTCTGCAGCACCGGCGTGATGTCACGGAAATTGACGCCCGGCTGGGGCCAATCGGGAACGGTACGAATGACCGATTTGATGTAATCGCCATAAATGCTCATCTGAGGCTCCATCAGCAATGCTCGCGACTCGCGCCGCGACGGGCAGCGGACAAAGCCGCAAATGGTACCCAATGCCAGGCCAGGAATCGAGAGCGCATGACCGCGCGTTCGTTCATTCGCTGCGACGCGATGCCAGCACCCGCTCCACCGTCTCGACGATCGCCTGGGTCTGCGGGTCGATCTCGACGTTCACCCGCTCGCCCAGCACGCGCTCGCCCAGAGTCGTGCGCGACAGGGTCTCGGGAATCAAGTCGACGCAGAAGCGTGCGCCATCGACGGCACCGATGGTCAAACTGATGCCATCGACGCCAATATAGCCTTTCTCGAACAGAAAGCGCGCGTGCACCTCCGGCACCGCGAACCACAGACGGCGGTTGTTGGGCGCCTCGTCCAGTTCATCCAGTACCGCCTGGCAGAGGATGTGCCCCGACATGGCATGGCCGCCGACTTCATCGCCGACGCGGGCCGCGCGTTCGAGATTGACGCGATCACCCACTTCCAGGGCGCCCAGATTGGTCAGCCGCAGGGTTTCGCGCATCAGGTCGAACGCCACCCGGTTGCCGTCGATATGGGTCACGGACAGGCAGCAGCCGTTGTGCGCCACCGAGGCACCGGTCTGCAACCCCTGAACCATTTCCTCCGGAAACGCCACCACGTGGCGGCGGAACTGCGTCGCCTCCTCCACGGCCACCAACGTTCCCACTCCCTGCACGATACCGGTAAACATCTCGACTCCTATCCCAATACGCCACCTGCCGGTGGCCACGACGACCGTCACTATATCATGGGCCGACCACCCCACACCGAGCAGAGAAATATGCTCTACATCGGCCTCCAGGCAGGTCATCTCGCCAGGCAATTGCCATGGCATGAAAACCTGGCCCAGGCACGTTGACAACGAGAGCCGCCCCGCCTAATATTCGCCGATTCTTGAGCGCCGATTTGTACCCAGATTGCGGGCGCTCCCGGGTCCGTCCCGGGAAAATACCGCTAAAAGGGTGTGTCCAGCGTTGATGGCCACCCGCCTGGGTGGCCTTTTTTTATGGGCCCGCCGACAAATCCCGCCACACCGGCAACCCGACGCCCTATAATGACGGGTTTGCCACACGCGACGTCACGCCGGGCTCGCCCTGCCCCACAAGGGCTCGCTGGCTTGCCGACGGCCAAGACGTCCAACGCATCGACCCGAACGAAGACGATGATCAAACTCGAAGGTGTCTCCAAAACCTATGGCGCCGGCCCCACGGCGGTCCACGCCCTCAAAAACATCGACCTTGACGTCCCGCAGGGCGCCATTCACGGCGTCATCGGCCTTTCGGGGGCCGGCAAGTCGACGCTGATACGTTGCGTCAATCTGCTCGAGCGTCCCACGTCGGGCCGCGTCATCGTCGACGGCCAGGACCTGACCCGACAGGATGCCGAGGCATTGCGTCAATCGCGTCATCAACTGGGCATGATCTTCCAGCACTTCAATCTGCTGGCCTCGCGCACCGTTTTCGATAACGTGGCCCTGCCTCTGGAGCTGATGGGCGTATCGAAGAGCGACATTCGCGAGCGCGTCGAGCCACTGCTCGACCTGACCGGGCTGACCGACAAGGCGCGACAGTATCCGGCCCAGCTCTCCGGCGGCCAGAAACAGCGCGTGGCCATCGCGCGGGCTCTCGCCAGCCGCCCCAAGGTATTGCTGTGCGACGAGGCGACCTCCGCGCTCGACCCCCAGACCACGGCTTCGATTCTCGAGTTGCTGCAGGACATCAACCGCAAGCTGGGCCTGACCATTCTGCTGATCACCCACGAAATGGAAGTGGTCAAGAGCATCTGCCATCGCGTCGGTCTGATCTCGGACGGCGAGCTGGTGGAAGAAGCCGATGTCGGCGATTTCTTCACTGCGCCCGCCACGCGACTGGGACGCGACTTTCTCAATGCCTTCCTCGAGCTCGAGCCGCCCCAGGCCCTGGTCGAGCGCCTCGAGGAGACAGCCGGCCCTCACACCCACCCTGTCGTGCGACTGGCATTCTCCGGCGCCACGGTCGCGACACCGCTCATTTCGCGCCTGGCCCGCGACAGCGGCGTCGACGTCAGCATCCTGCAGGCCAAGGTGGAGTCGATCCAGGGACGCACGCTCGGCCTGATGATCGCCGAGCTCATCGGCTCGCCCGACACGACGTCGCGGGCACTCACACAACTCGAAGCACACGATATCAACGTGGAGGTACTCGGCCATGTCCAGCGCGATGCTTGAACTGATCCTCGAGGCAACGCTCGATACGCTTTATATGGTCGCGCTGTCGGGGGCGGTGTCAGCATTGATCGGCATCCCGCTGGGGGTGCTGCTGTACGTCACTCGCCCCGGCCAGATCCTGGCGCAGCCATTCGCCCAGCGCGTGCTCGCCATCGTGACCAACATCGGCCGCTCGATTCCCTTCATCATTCTGATGGTGGCGATCATTCCCTTCACGCGCCTGATCGTGGGCAGCTCCATCGGCACCAATGCCGCCGTGGTCCCGCTCATCATCGCCGCCATTCCCTTCGTGGCGCGCCTGGTGGAAGGCGCGTTGAACGAGATTCCTCCCGGGCTGATCGAGGCCGCGCAGGCGATGGGGGCGACGCCCTACCAGATCATCACCAAGGTCCTGCTGCCGGAAGCCAAGGGCGGCATTCTCAACGGCCTGACGATCACCGTCGTCACACTGGTCAGCTACTCGGCCATGGCCGGCGCCGTCGGCGGCGGCGGGCTGGGCGACCTGGGCATACGCTACGGCTACAACCGCTTCGACCCCCTGATCATGCTCATCACCGTGGCGATCCTGGTGATCATGGTGCAAGGCTTCCAGAGCCTCGGCGATCACCTGGTACGCAAGGCCGACCACAAATGAACACGTGGTCAGTCAGAAAACGCAAAGCTATAATAGGCGCGTCTTTTATACTCAAAAAAGCATAAATGCTTTCGGGAGCCGGCCCTCCCCGCCGGCGAGACCACCTCGTTCAAGGAGAAACATACGATGAACACCCCTCTGGCTCACGTTCTACGCCCCGCGCGTCTGCTCGGCGCCGCGGCACTGCTGGGTGCCGGCCTGATCGCCGGCTGCGGCGGTGACGATGCCGAGACGCAGTCGATCAAGGTAGGCACCGTGGCCGGCCCGGAAACGGACGTCATGCAAGTCGCCAAGCAGATCGCCAAGGACGAATACGGCCTCGACGTCGAGATCGTCGAGTTCACCGACTACGTCTCGCCCAACGCCGCACTGGCCGATGGCAGCCTGGACGCCAACGCGTTTCAGCATGAGCCCTATCTGAACAGCATGGTCGAGGATCGCGGCTACGACTTCGCCATCGCCGGCAAGACCTTCGTCTACCCGATCGGCGCCTACTCCGAGCGCTACGACGACATCGCCGACCTCCCGGATGGTGCGAGCATCGCGCTGCCCAACGACCCGTCCAACGAGGGGCGTTCGCTGATCCTGATGCACAACGAGGGCCTCATCGAGCTCAACGACCCCGAGAATCTCGAAGCCACGCCGATCGACATCAGCAACAACCCGCATGACTATGAGTTCCGCGAGATCGAAGCCGCGCAATTGCCGCGCGTGCTGCCCGATGTCGACCTGGCATTCATCAACAACACCTTCGCGCAGCCGGCGGGCCTCAGCCTCGATGACGCGCTGATCAAGGAAGGTCCCGAATCGCCTTACGTCAACCTGATCGTGACGCGCGAAGGCAAGCAGGATGACGAGGCGATCCAGAACCTGGTCAAGGCCTACCAGTCGCAAGCAGTCATCGACAAGGCCGACGAACTGTTCAAGGGCGCCGCGGTTCCCGGCTGGAAGTAACCTCCGCTCTGTCCTCGCAACTCACAGGCCGGCCTCGCGAGGCCGGCCTGTTTCGTTACCCCTCGCAAACCTCGCTCCGGAGACACCATGAGTGACTACGCCCTGCTCGCCCGCCAGCTCGAAACGCTGCTGGACACTCGCGACTGGCTGACCAACACGGCGCAAACCTGTGCCTTCTTGATGCACGAAATTCCCGACCTCAACTGGGCCGGCTTTTACCTGCAACGCCAGCCCGGCACCCTGATCCTCGGCCCCTTCCAGGGCTTGCCGGCCTGCAACCCCATCCCGTTCGACAAGGGCGTGTGTGGCGCCGCCGCGACGTCCCGCCGCACGCAGCGCGTCGCGGACGTCCACGCGTTTCCGGGACATATCGCCTGCGATGCCGCTTCGCGTTCGGAACTGGTGGTTCCCATCGAGTGCGGCGCCGAGCTCTGGGGCGTGCTGGATCTGGATAGCCCGCAGCCGGCGCGCTTCAGCGACGCGGACCAAGCCGGCATCGAACGCCTGGTCGACGTGTTCGTTGCCGCCAGCGATCTGCCGACCCCGGGGGCATAACGCAAAACCCCCCGATGCCAGGCATCGGGGGTTTTCGCTAAAGCTGGTAGGACCGAGCGGATTTGAACCGCTGACCTCCACGATGTCAACGTGGCGCTCTAACCAACTGAGCTACGGTCCTGCAAATCGGATTGTCGGGCAGTCGAAAGCAAGCGTGGAGCAATCTTTCATCTTGCAACGCTTGGTAGGACCGAGCGGATTTGAACCGCTGACCTCCACGATGTCAACGTGGCGCTCTAACCAACTGAGCTACGGTCCTATCTTTCGCACGATGTCGGTCTTTCATTCGACTTTCATCGTCCTTGCCTCGCAACTCGTTCATTTTCATCGAGTCGCGCCTGCCGCTGGCGACACTCGCCTTGGCAACGGATGCGCATTCTACGCAGATCACCGGAAAATGCAAGCGTCGGCGACAAAAATTCGCCGACGCTCAAACGCTTGACCGTATTTCTTCATGGCACCCTCGTCATCGCCCCCTCGTCATGACAACGGCAACAGCCGCTGCCACATCAACGCCGCGATGACCGCCCCCAGCACCGGCCCCAGAATCGGCACCCAGGCGTACGACCATCCCGAATTCCCCTTACCGGCTATCGGCAGCAACGCATAGGCAAGGCGAGGTCCCAGATCACGCGCCGGGTTGATGGCGTACCCCGTCGGTCCGCCCAGCGAGAGCCCTATGGCCCATACCAGGATGCCGATCAAATACGGCAGCAGGCCATCCCCCACGCGACCGGAACTGGCGATGGCACCGATGCCGAAAATCAGCACCAGCGTGCCAATGCATTCGCACAACACGTTCCCTAAGCGATGCGGCACCGCTGGGTCGGTGCAAAAGACCGCGCGCTTCAAGTCGCTGTCCCGCGTACGCGACCAGTGCGGTAGATACGCCAGCCATACGCCTACCGCTCCCGCGAACGCCCCCAGCAGTTGCGCAACGATATAGCCCGGCACCTGGGCGGCGGTATGCACGCCGAGAATCCATTTGGCCAGCGTCACGGCCGGATTGATATCGGCCTGGGCGGACCCGGTCGCCACCGCGACGAACACGCCGATGGTCACCGCGAATCCCCACCCCGTGGCGACCACGATCCATCCCGAGCCATTGCCTTTGGTCTCGGCGAGCAACACGTTGGCGACCACGCCACCTCCGAACAAGATCAAGAAGAGGCTGCCCAGAAACTCACCCTGCATGACCTGCCATTCCATGTTCATTCCTCCCCGCCGGCGGGACACTTGACCCTCTCGATGGCATCCTGCCAGCCACGGTAGAGCCGCTCGCGTTCGGCCTCCGGCATGTTGGGTTCGAAGGTCCGCTCGCAGCGCCACAGTCCGGCGATCTCGTCGAGATCGGCATACCATCCCAGTTGCAGCCCGGCGAGATAGGCAGCCCCCAGTGCGGTGGTCTCGAGCACCGTCGGGCGATCGACGGGAACGCCGAGCATGTCGGCGAGAAACTGCATCACCCAGTTGTTGCTGACCATGCCACCGTCGACGCGCAACCGTCCGGCGTTGGCGTCGATATCGTCATCCATGCAGGTCTGGAGATCCCGTGTTTGATAGCACACGGCCTGCAGGCCCGCCGCGACGATCTCGGCAATTCCCGTGTCGCGCGTCAACCCGAAGATCGCACCGCGCGCGCTCGGGTCCCAGTGCGGCGCCCCCAACCCAGTGAAGGCCGGCACCAGGTACACGCCATGCCCGGCCCGGGTCCGACGCGCCAAGGCTTCCGTCTCCGAGGCATCGGCGAACAACTTGAGGCCATCGCGCATCCACTGCACCGTGGCGCCGGCCACGAAGATGCTGCCCTCCATGGCATAGGTCGCCTTGCCGTTGAGCCGATACGCCACGGTGGTCAACAGGCGGTTATGCGACACTTCCGCCTTGTCGCCGGTATTGATGATCATGAAGCACCCCGTGCCATAGGTGCTCTTGGTCATGCCCGGCGCGAAGCAGGTCTGCCCCACCAGAGCCGCCTGCTGATCGCCGGCAATGCCGGCAACGGGCAAGGGCCCACCCAACAGATGGGGCTCGGTCTGCCCGAAATCGGCACTGGAATCCTTGACCTCCGGCAACAGCGATGCCGGAATCTCGAACAACGCCAACAACGCCTCGTCCCATTGCTGAGTATGAATATTGAACAGGCAGGTACGTGAGGCATTGGTGGCATCGGTGGCATGCTCGCGCCCGCCGGTCAGCCGCCACAGCAAGAAGGTATCGACGGTACCGAACGCCAGCTCGCCGCGTTCGGCGCGTTCGCGTGCGCCGGGGACGTTATCCAGCAGCCAGCGCAGTTTCGTGGCCGAAAAGTACGGGTCGATCAACAGCCCCGTGCGCGATTGGATGAAAGCCTCATGGCCGGCATCGATCAACGACTGGCAGTATGAGCCGGTACGCCGGTCCTGCCAGACGATCGCGCGATGCAGGGGGTCCCCGGTACGCCGGTCCCACAGCAGGGTGGTTTCGCGCTGGTTGGTGATGCCGATGCCGGCGATGTCGCTGATCGCCGCGCCGGTATTCTCCATCGCCCGCTGGCACGTACGCAGCACCGATTGCCAGATATCCTCGGCGTCGTGTTCGACCCAGCCATCCTCGGGAAAGTGCTGGGCGAACTCCTCCTGAGCCACGCCCGCGACCTGGCCATGGCGATCGAAGAGAATGGCGCGCGAGCTGGTGGTGCCCTGATCGATCGAAAGCAGATAGGAGTGCATGTTCATTCCTGTTCATCGAAGTTCGTTTTTGTCGGATAAAACCTATGCCTATTTTCGATTTACAACAATCCATGACACCCTTTTTTCGTTCTAGACCATGGTATAACATAGCGCTCCACCCCGCGTGGCGGCGCCTTTGCGACGCTCTCGCCCGACCGCTCGATACGCCTCGCTCATCCGCTGTTCACCTCTCTCAGTGACGGGAGTCCGCATGACACAACAAGACCGCCACGATGCCATCGTCACCCTCGTCAAACGCCAGGGATACGCCTCCATCGAGCAACTGACGCAGCACTTTTCCGTTACCCCGCAGACGATTCGCCGCGACCTCAACCAACTGGCCGCCGAAGGGGCCGTCAAGCGCGTGCACGGCGGCGCAGGGCTGGAATCGAGCACCGTCAACACCGCCTACCACACGCGCAAGACACTCAACGCCGACGCCAAGCAGCGCATTGCCGAATGCGTCGCCGCGACGATTCCCGACCACGCCTCGCTGTTCATCAATATCGGGACCAGCAACGAGATGGTCGCTGAAGCGCTGCGCGGCCACCAGGGGTTGGAGGTCATCACCAACAACCTCAACGTCGCGGCCATTCTGCAGCACAAGGAAGACTTCAATGTCATCATCGCCGGGGGGCAAGTGCGCTCGCGCGACGGCGGCATCATCGGCGAGGCGACGATCGACTTCATCAACCAGTTCAAGGTCGATTACGGTCTCATCGGCATCAGCGGCATCGACGACGACGGCTCCCTGCTCGAATTCGACTATCAGGAAGTCCGCGTCGCCCAGGCCATCATCCGCAACTCGCGCCAAGTGTTCCTGACCGCCGACCACTCCAAGTTCCATCGCAACGCCGTGGTGCGCCAGGGCAACATCGCGCAAATCGATGCGCTCTTCACGGACCGCCAACCGCCGGACGGCATTCTGCGCCTGCTGCGCGAGCACGACGTGGCGCTCCACCTCGCCGACCCTCCTTCCTGAAGCTCACTTCCTGACACCCCCTTCCTGACACGGCTTTTCGAACATGGCGCGCTTCGTGGCGGCATGTTCGTTTCGCGACTTGATGTTCGTTTTCGACTACGCTACTTTCACATTCGAATACCGACGGCGGTCAAACACGACCCTCGACCTGCGACACCAACCTTGCGGAGCTTGCCATGAACGCCTGCCCCCGACAGGACATACTCGACCTCTTCGTCATCGGCGGTGGCATCAATGGCACCGGCATCGCCAACGATGCCGCGGGCCGCGGTCTCCGCGTCGCCTTGAGCGAACAACGCGACCTGGCCAGCGCCACCTCGTCGGCGAGCAGCAAGTTGATTCACGGCGGGCTGCGCTACCTCGAACATCGCGAGTTCCGCCTGGTCAGGGAAGCGCTGCACGAGCGCGAAGTCCTGTTGCGCAAGGCCCCTCACATCGTCTGGCCGTTGCGCTTCATCCTGCCGCATCAGCCGCATCTACGTCCGGCGTGGATGATTCGCGCGGGCCTGTTTCTCTACGACCATCTCAGCCAGCGCGACAACCTGCCCGCCTCCCGCGGCCTTCGCTTCGGCGCCGACAGTCCGCTGCAACCCGGCATCAAGCGCGGTTTCGAATATTCGGACTGCTGGGTCGACGACGCACGGCTGGTGGTACTCAATGCCATGCAGGCACGCGAACACGGCGCCGACATTCAGGTCGGCAGCCGCTGCATCGGCGCGCAGGAGGAAGATGGCATCTGGCATATCACACTGGAAGACGTCGCCACCGGCAAGCGCCATACGCGCCATGCCAGGGTTCTGGTCAACGCGGCCGGCCCCTGGGTGGAGCGCGTGGTGCGCGAAGGCACGCGGCGCGACTCACGCTACGGCGTGCGCATGATTCAGGGTAGCCATATCGTCGTTCCCCGCCTCAACGGCGACGAACGCGCCTATATCCTTCAGAACCGTGACCGGCGCATCGTCTTCGTCTTGCCCTATCAGCAAGACTACAGTCTGATCGGCACCACCGACGTGCGCTATCAGGGCGACCCCGCCCAGGTCAGCGCCAGTCGACAGGAGGTCGACTATCTCCTCGAGGTGGTCAACCAGCACTTCACACATCCCCTTACCCACCAGGATGTCATCGCCACCTTTTCCGGTGTGCGTCCACTGTGCGATGACGAGTCCGCCGACCCGTCGGCGATGACGCGTGATTACACGCTCGATCTCGACGCACGCGACGCCCCGCTGCTCTCGGTATTCGGCGGCAAGATCACGACCTACCGCAAACTGGCCGAGGCCGCGCTGGAGCAGCTGTCGCCGTATTTTCACGATATCGGCGAGGCCTGGACCGCCGAGGCTTCCCTGCCGGGCGGCGACATCGACTCGCGAGACGCCTTCGCCATGCGCCTCGTACGCGATTATCCGTTCCTGGGCGAAGCGCGCGCACGGCGCTTCGCCTCGAGCTACGGTTCGCTCTGTCTGCGCTTTCTCCGGGGCTGCACAAGCATCGAGGCGCTGGGCCAGGACTTCGGCGGCGGCCTGACACAAGCCGAGGTCGACTATCTGGTCGAGCATGAATGGGCGCGCGAGGTCGACGATATCCTGTGGCGACGCACCAAGCTCGGCCTGCGCCTGAGCGCCGCACAGCAGGAGCGATTGGCCACTTACCTCGAGCGCCACCATCGGGGACATGCCGCCTGAGGCACGGCGCCGGCTCGAGTGGCCCAACGCCCCCTTGGCCTGCTACGCTCTCCTTCACGCTTACCGGGACGGTAACGCGCCGGTTCGCGTTCGGGAGCCGGCACCATCGGAAACCAGGCATGGCCATTACCACGCTCATCGAAACGACGCTGGCGCTGCTGGCACTACTGCTCTTCGCCGCGACGGCGATCCCGTGGTTGCACCTGCGCTACTGGTGGGTGCGCGGTTTCGACTTCCCCCGCCTGCAATTGGCGATTCTCGCCGCCGCGGTGTTGCTCGCCCTGCTGGGCACCTTGCCATGGGGCGCCTGGGGAGAAATCGGCGCTGTTGCCGCGCTCATCGTGCTGGGGGTACAAGGTGTCAGCATCTTCCCGTGGACGCCCCTTGCCAGGCGTCACGTGGTCGATGCCGACGGCGAGGACGCCGCGCGTCAATTCTCGCTGCTGGTCGCCAACGTCCTCACCGGCAACCGCCAGTCGGCATCCCTCATGCGCCAGATCCGCGAGACCGACCCGGATATCGTGCTGACCCTGGAATCGGATGCCTGGTGGCAGGAGCGCCTCGACGAGACGCTCGACGAGAGTCATCCGTATGCCACCCGGATTCCGCTCGACAATCTTTACGGCATGCACCTGTATTCTCGCCTGCCGGTACACGACCCTCAGATCGAGTGGCTGATCCAGGATGATATTCCCTCGATCCACGGCTGGTTCGAACTTCCCAGCGGCGACCGTGTGCGGTTTCACGCCGTCCACCCAAGGCCGCCTGCGCCCGGCGAAAGCGATGAATCCTTGTGGCGGGATGCCGAACTCTTGCTGGTCGGTCAGACGATTCGCGACTCGGGGCTCCCCACTCTGGTGGCCGGCGATCTCAACGATGTGGCATGGTCAAAGACCACCCGTCTGTTCTGCCGCATCAGCGGGATGCTCGATCCACGCCGGGGTCGCGGTCTCTACAGCACCTTTCATGCCGAGTATCGATGGCTGCGCTGGCCCTTGGATCATGTCTTCGTCAGCGAACATTTCACCCTGGTGGCCCTGCAGCGCCTCTCGGCCTTCGGCTCCGATCATTTCCCGATCCTCGCCACCTTTCGCTACCACCCGGCACGCGCCGACGAAAACGACAGTCCCGAGGCCGATCGCGAAGAACGTCAGGATGCCGAAGAAACCATCGAGGAAGCCCACGAACGACGCGGCGAAGCGCCCGTCAAGCACGACGACTGACGTCCACACGACATGGGCGCCCAGGGGGCGCCCATGTCGATGCCGATGCTTCTCGCCACGCGCCTGCCGACGACAGGCACCAGGGCGGCTGTCTCCTGCCTTACCCGGGGATCCCGCCATGCGTCAGTTGCGCGGGGTCGAGCAGGCGTTCGAGTTCCTCGCGCGACAGGTCGGTTTCCTCCTCGGCCACGTCGATGATCGGCCGCCCTGCCTGATAGGCTTTCTTGGCAACCTGCGCCGCCGCGTTGTAGCCGATCACCGAGTTGAGTGCCGTGACCAGGATGGGGTTGCGCGACAGCGGTGCCTCGATGTTGTCGCGACGCACGTTGAACGTGGCAATGGCACGATCGGCGAGCAGCGTGCTGGCCCGTGACATCAAGCGCACCGAGGTCAACAGGTTGCTGGCGATCAACGGCAGCATGACGTTGAGCTGAAAGTTGCCACTCTGGCCTGCGACCGTGACCGCGCTATCCAGCCCGATCACCTGGGCCGCCGTCTGCGCGGCCGCCTCGGGAATCACGGGATTGACCTTGCCCGGCATGATCGAGCTGCCCGGCTGCAACGCTTCGAGCTCGATCTCGCCCAGCCCGGCCAAGGGACCGGAGTTCATCCAGCGCAGGTCGTTGCTGATCTTCATCACCGCGCAGGCGTAGGTCCGCAATTGCCCGGAGAGTTCGACGGCGGCATCCTGCGAGCCCAGGCTGGCGAAGAAGCTGTCGTTGGGGCGCAGACGCAGTCCCGTCTGCTCGCTGAGCGCCTTGGCGACGCGCTCGGCGAATTCGGGGTGGGCATTGATCCCCGTGCCCACGGCCGTGCCCCCGAGCGCCAGACGCGCCAGACGCGACTGCGTGCCTTCCAGCCGCTCGATGGCCTGGGCAATCTGATTGGACCACCCGCCCAGTTCCTGGCTCATGCGGACGGGCATGGCATCCATCAGGTGGGTGCGCCCGGTCTTGACGACATCGTCGACGTCGCGCGCCTTGGCATCGATGGCCGACTGCAGATGGCGCAATGCAGGCAGCAGGTCGTGCTCGACCGCCAGCGCCGCCGACAAGTGCAGCGCCGTGGGAATCACATCGTTGCTCGACTGCCCCATGTTGACGTGATCGTTGGGTCCCACCTCGGTGCCCGCCCGAGCCGCCAGGTGCGCGATCACCTCGTTGACGTTCATGTTGGTCGAGGTGCCCGACCCGGTCTGGAACACATCGATCGGAAACTGGTCGGCATGCTCGCCATCGACGAGACGCTGGGCAGCGGCGGCGATCGCCTCGGCACGCTCGTCATCGAGCAGGCCGAGATCGCGATTGACCTGCGCTGCCGCCAGCTTGATCCGCGCCACGGCCTGGATGAACTCAGCCGGCATCGCCTGGCCGCTGATGGGAAAATTGTTGATGGCACGTTGCGTCTGTGCGCCATACAGCGCGTCGGCGGGAACCTCGAGTTCCCCCATGCTATCGCGTTCGATGCGCGTCTCGCTCATGACAGCCTCCTCTCGGTTGAGATCACCAGTGTGCGGGCCGCATCATGGCGATGCCAATCGATGTCGGCGATCATGACGATAGGCACGCCGAGGCACGCACGCCCGATGACTGTCGATATAGGATTGTGCTGCCCAGGGCGCCTTTCAAGGCGCCGACCACCACGCATCGGGAGGAATGAACATGTGGCACCGCACCACGCTGACCCTGCGTCCCCGTCGGCAAGGCTTTCACCTCGTCACCGACGAGATCCTCGAGCAACTGCCGGTGCTCGCCGACGTGCGTCTCGGCCTGCTCCACCTGCAGTTGCTGCATACCTCCGCCTCGCTGACCCTCAACGAAAACGCCGATCCCGACGTGCGTCACGACATGGCACTCTACGCCGAACGGCTCGCTCCCCAGGGCATCGACGGCATGCAGCACACGCTGGAAGGGCCGGACGACATGCCGGCACATGTGCTGGCCAGTCTCTTCGGCACGCAAGTCACGCTCGCCGTCGACAATGGCCGATTGGCCACGGGCACCTGGCAGGGCATCTGGCTGGGCGAGCACCGTCGGCAGGGTGGCGCACGCCGACTCCTTGCCACGCTCAACGGCGACGACGCATGAACCGTCGCGTGAGGTTCTGTATGAAAAGTCGACGAGCGATGGACAGACAAGGCAAAAATCGGCGAAAAAGCGGAGTTTACGTGTTGTAAATGAGTATTTTGAGCCGATTTTAAACGCCGTATGGGCGAGCGCAGGCAGTTTTCGTATAGTACCTACCAGCCCAGCGCCTGCTTGACGAAGGGAATGGTCAACTTGCGCTGGGCGGAGAGAGAGGCACGATCGAGCCGCGCCAGGGCATCGAACAACGCCGGCAACTGGCGCGGCCCACGATGCAGGATGTAGCGCGCCACTTCGTCGGGCAACTGCATGCCACGCACTCGCGCGCGCAGCTGCAGGGCCTCGAACCGCCCCGCATCGTCCAGCGGGGCGACGTGAAAGGTCACGCCCCAGGTCAGGCGCGAGGCGAGATCGGGCAGTACGGTGGAGAGCTGGCGTGGCGCGGCATCGGCAGCGATCACCAGACGCTTGTCAGCATCGCGCATGCGATTGAAGAAGTGAAAAAGCCCTTCTTCCCAGCGCTTGCGGCCCAGCACCGCACTCAGATCGTCGATCGCCACCAGGTCGAGGCGCTCGAGATCTTCCAGCATGTGGGGCGGGAAATGACCGAGGTCGTGCAGAGGCAGGTACAGCGCGCGGTCGCCGCGATCGCCGGCTTCGTGACACGCCGCCTGCAGCAGATGGCTGCGTCCGCTGCCCGGCGCGCCCCACAAGAAGAGAAACGGCTCGCCGTCCACGTCGAGCTGACCGCGCAAGCGTTCGAGCAATGGCGCATTGCCACGCGAGTGAAAATTGGCAAACGTTGCGTCGTCACTCAGCCCCACTCCCAGTGGCAGCTGCGCGGGCCCGGTCATGACGTTTCCTCATCGCCTCCGTTCGAGGCGCCAGCGTGGCGGGAATTATCGTATAAGCGACTGTTTTTATAGCGCTCATGAAGGTAGCGCAATACTACCATGACGATGGCGGCGACCGGCAATGCCAACAGGATGCCGGTGAATCCGAACAGCTGCCCGCCCGCCAGGACCGCGAAGATGACCGCAATCGGATGCAGACCGATCTTGTCTCCCAGCAGGACCGGCTGAAGCAATGTGCTTTCGACGACCTGACCGACGCCGAACACGAGGGCGACGCCCAGCAGCGGCAGCCATTCACCGAACTGGAAGAATGCCACCAGCGCGGCGATGCTGATCCCCACGATCACGCCGAGATACGGCACGATGCTGGCCAGCCCCGCCACCAATCCGATCAACAACCCGAAACGCAGGCCGAGCAGGCTCAAGCCCACGGCGTAGATCACCGCCAGACTGAGCATCACCAGCAGCTGTCCGCGCAGGAAGGCCGACAGCACCTCGTCGCACTCACGCCCCAGGCGCGTGATCGTCGGCTCGACATGACGCGGCATCAGATCACGCAGACGCGCCTTGAGCCGATCCCAGTCGAGCAGGAAATAAAAGGTCGTGACGGGAATCAACGCCAGGTTGCCCAGCCAGACCGCCACTGCCATGCCCGACTTGGATGCCTGCGCCAGAACGGCCGCCGCCACGGTACCGGTTTCCCGCCAGTTGTCCATCAAGGTGCTGCGCAGCTGATCGAAGTCGGCGCTGAGATCGACGCCGGTCAGCGACTGGACTTCCGGCAGCACCGTGGTCTGCACCCAATTGAAGATGGCCGGGAACGATTCGGCCAACTGCGCCAACTGGCGCCCCAGCAAAGGAATCAAGACCAGGCACGCCAGGACGATACTCAACGCCAGGACCAGAAACACCACGCTCACCGACAGACGCCGGGAAAGACTGCGCGCCTCCAGCCAGTCGGTCACCGGATCGCCCAGGTAGGCCAGTATCATGCCCACGAAAAACGGCATCAAAATCGGCTCCAGCAGGACGAGCAGCCAAACCAGCCCCGCCGCGCCCAGCAGTCCCCACCATTGTATGCGTGTCATTACGATGCCATCTCCGATTTCATTGATACCGATTCTACACGCCCCGGTGGGCGATGCGCCTCCCGTGGGGCAATGCTACAATGCGGGCTTCCCTTATTCCGCTCTGGCCTCGGGCGCCAGGCGGCGCCATCGGCTTCGCTCGGTCGCCTCCGCGACCGGCTCACTGTTGACAGGAATGCCCATGACTCGCAGTTCGGACACGCCCTCCTCTTCCCGCGCATCGCTCAGCTACAAGGATGCTGGCGTGGACATCGACGCCGGCAACGCGCTCGTCGAACGCATCAAGGGCGTCGCCAAGCGTACCTCCCGCCCCGAAGTGATGGGCGGTCTGGGAGGCTTCGGCGCGCTGTGCCAATTGCCCACCGGTTATCGCGAGCCGGTGCTGGTCTCCGGCACCGACGGCGTCGGCACCAAGCTTCGTCTGGCCATGGACCTCGCACGCCATGACACCATCGGCATCGATCTGGTGGCCATGTGCGTCAACGACCTGGTCGTCGCCGGCGCCGAACCCTTGTTCTTCCTCGACTACTATGCCACCGGCAAGCTGGATGTCGATATCGCCGCCGACGTCGTCACCGGCATCGGCGAAGGTTGCGCCCAGGCCGGATGCGCGCTGATCGGCGGCGAGACCGCGGAAATGCCCGGCATGTACGCGGGCAGCGATTACGATCTGGCCGGCTTCTGCGTCGGCGTGGTCGAGAAGTCCGAGATTCTCGATGGCAGCCGCGTCGCCGAGGGCGACGTGCTGTTGGGCCTGGCGTCTTCCGGCCCGCATTCCAACGGCTACTCGCTGATCCGCAAGATCATCGAGCGGGGCCAGGCCGACCTCGAGCAGGAGATCGACGGCGTTCCCCTGCGCGACGCCCTGCTCGCGCCGACCCGCATTTACGTGAAGTCGCTGCTGTCGCTGATCAAGGACAGCGACGTGACCGTCCACGCGCTCTCCCACATCACCGGCGGGGGCCTGCTCGAGAACGTGCCCCGCGTGCTGCCCGATACGCTCGCGGCACGCATCGATGCGGCGAGCTGGACGCGTCCCGCGGTCTTCGACTGGCTGCAGCGCGAAGGCAACGTCGACGAACACGAAATGCATCGCGTGCTCAATTGCGGTATCGGCATGGTCGTCGTCGTCCCCGCCGCTCAGGCCGAGCGCGCCCAGGCCGCGCTCGAAGCGGCCGGCGAAACGGTGCATCGTCTCGGCGAGATCGTCCCGCGCCAGGACGAGGAAGAACAAGTGCGATTGGAGAACGTCCGCTGATGAACGACATGCCTCACGCCGATAACGCCGAAGCCGACACCAACGGCTTCACCCCCGAACCGGTGGACAAGCGTCGCGTCGTGGTGCTGATTTCAGGCAACGGCAGCAACCTTCAGGCCCTGATCGATGCGCAACGACACGATGAGCTGGGCGGCGAGATCGTTGCCGTGATCTCCAATCGCGGCGACGCCTACGGCCTGGTGCGCGCCAAGGAAGCCGGCATCGACGCCGTGGTGTTGCCCCATCAGGAATACGACGACCGCGAGGCCTATGACCGAGCGCTGATCAAGGTCATCGATCGCCATGCGCCCGACTTGATCGTCCTGGCCGGCTTCATGCGCATTCTCACCCCGATGTTCGTCCACCGCTATGCCGGTCGCGTGCTCAACATCCACCCCTCGCTGCTGCCCGCGTATCAGGGGCTGCACACGCATCAGCGAGCGCTTGACGATGGCGTCGCCGAACATGGCGCCAGCGTGCATTTCGTCACCGAGGAACTCGACGGCGGCCCGGTCGTGATGCAGGCCGTGGTCAAGGTCGGGGAGAACCAGTCCCTGGAGACGTTGGTCGAGAAGGTCCAGGCCCGCGAGCACCTGATCTATCCCATCGCCGCGCGCTGGTTCCTCGAAGGCCGCCTACGGCTCGGCGCCGAGGGCGCCCTGTTCGACAACATGCCGCTGCCGCCCACCGGACTGCGGATGTCGCACGAGGATGCCGCGGAAGAGCTCGACGAGGATATCGACGCGTAAACGCTTGCGGAGATCACTGCAAAACGCCCCACGGCCGCTGGCCGTGGGGCGTTTTTCTTCCCGCGTCAGAGGCCTGGACAGCCCCGACGGATACGCTTCCGATCAAGTACGTGGCAGGGTCACGCCACGCTGGCCCATGTATTTGCCGCCGCGATCCTTGTAGGAAACGTCGCAGACTTCATCGGATTCCAGGAACAGCATCTGTGCCACGCCTTCGTTGGCATAGATGCGTGCGGGCAGGTTGGTGGTGTTGGAGAATTCCAGGGTCACATGCCCTTCCCACTCCGGCTCCAGCGGAGTGACGTTGACGATGATGCCGCAACGCGCATAGGTGGACTTGCCCAGGCAGATCGTCAGGACGCTGCGCGGAATACGGAAATACTCCACGGTGCGCGCCAGGGCGAACGAGTTGGGCGGAATCACGCAGACATCGCCCTTGACGTCGACGAAGCTCTTCTCGTCGAAGCCCTTGGGGTCGACCACCGCCGAGTGGATGTTGGTGAACACCTTGAATTCATCGGCACAGCGCACGTCGTAGCCATAGCTGGACGTCCCGTAGGAGATCACCCGCCGCTCGTTCACGTAGCGGACCTGATCCTCTTCGAACGGCTCGATCATGCCCTCACGCTCGGCCATGCGCCGAATCCATTTATCGGATTTGATGCTCATTGAAATTTCCTGCTCGGTGCGTGCGCTGACGCGATGGAGTCGGCGCGTAACCGCCAACACGAAGGGCCGTTATGATAACGGCCCTGTCGCATCACGCCAACGCGGCGCTCATCACATCATTCGCCGAAGCTGATCGTCGGCGACTCATCGGCCTGGGCGTCGATGCCTTCGGCGACGGCACGCGCCACCTGGCGAAACGTCTGCGCCACGCTGCCCTCGGGGTCGGCGATGACGCTGGGCTTCCCGCCGTCGACCTGTTCGCGGATCGTGCCATCCAGGGGGAGCTGGCCCAGCAGTTTCGTCTGATAGCGCTCGGCGATTCGTTCGCCGCCGCCACTGCCGAAGATCGGCTCCTGGTGGCCGCACTGCGAGCAGACGTGCAGGCTCATGTTCTCGACCACGCCCAGCACCGGCACATTGACCTTGCGAAACATCTCGATGCCCTTCTTGGCATCCAGCAGCGCGATGTCCTGCGGCGTGGTCACGATCACCGCCCCGCTGACCGGCACCTTCTGCGCCAGCGTCAATTGCACATCCCCCGTGCCGGGCGGCATGTCGATGAAGAGGTAGTCGAGGTCCTTCCAGTCGGTCTGATTGAGCAGTTGCTGGAAAGCGCCGGCCACCATCGGGCCACGCCAGACCATGGGCTCGTCGATATCCACCATGAACGCCATGGACATGGCCTGCAGACCGTGCGCCTCGAGCGGCGCGAAGGCATTTTCACCCGCCGGCTGCGGACGCACCCCCGGGGCGATGCCCAACATCTGGGCCTGGCTGGGGCCGTAGATATCGGCATCGAGCAACCCCACCCGGTACCCCTCGGCCGCCATCGCCAGGGCCAGGTTGACGGTCACGGTGGACTTGCCGACGCCCCCCTTGCCCGATGCCACGGCGACGATATGCTTCACGCCCTCGATCACAGCAACTCTCCTTTCAACGGTATGCCTTGTCTGCCTGGCGCCGGAACGCGACGCCATCTGCCGCCCAGTATAACGTCCGGCGAGGGCACTTACCCAAGCGTTTCAGTCAACTTTTTGAGCGACGCATCAACCGTCGGGCATCACCTCGAGCTTGGTGCGAATGAAATCGCCGTGACTGACGTAAAGCAGATCCGCAAGGCGCCGGATGCGGTGCTCCTCCAGGGCATCGAGCTCGCCGTCGGCGAAGGCCAGTTGCCACATTTGCGCGACCAGGGCCACGCGATCCTCGTAGTCGTAATGGTCGCGAATCAACCTGACGAACTCGTAATGGTCGACGGCCTGCTCGACCTCCGCCTCGGCCAGCGCCATCAACTCCTCGACTTCCTCGGCGCTGACGCGCAAGCGCGCGGTCAGAAGCTCGCGCAATAGCGCCTTCTCGCGTGGATCATGTTCGAAATCGGCACGCATGATTTCACACAACAGCGCCGCCACCGCCAGCTCCAGCGTGACCTGACGCCGGGACGACTGCGGCGCGTCCAGCATGCGTTGAAAGAATTGCTGAATACCTTCGAGACTCAAGGCTCGCTCCTGTGACTTGGGGATGACATGACATGTGACAGGCCAGACGCACGAGGGTTGCACCCTTGAATCGAGGCAGAGACCGCGGGGCGAATGCAGCGGCCCTCAGCCGGTCGTCGCAGAGTGCGCCTTGAGGCTCATGAACTGCTCGACGAAGGCATCCATGACCGGCGGGTCGTACTCGCGCAATCCGCTGACCACCAGCTTCTTGGAGCCATGGCCGATGACGGTGTCGGCATCGGTCATCTGGAATTGCAGCAAGGCATCGCCACGCTTGCCGATGACATCCAGCGTGGCCCCCGTGAAGGCAACGCCCGCCTCGGCGACATCCAGGCGCGACAACGAGAAGCCCATGCTGTCGTATATCACCAGGGGACGCTGGGGGTTGAACATCACGCCCTGCTCTTCCATCAGCGGCTTGAGATAATGCGGGAAGTTGCGCCCCGAAAAGGCCACATAGCGACGCGTGAAGGCTTCGATGACACCTGCGTCGTGGGTAATGTCGCCCCCGCGCTCGACCTCCAGGTACACCTTGCCGTGGTGATCGGTCACGCTGACCGTATCGCCGTGCTGTGCGAAGCACAACGGCACGCTGTCGCCGACCATGCCCTTGAAATGGAAGGTCATTCGCTGCGCCAGGCCGAAGCGCGCCATCACCAGCGCGAACAGCAAATCGCCCGGCACGCAGAACCGGCGCGCGTCCGGGTCGTGAATGGGATTGTAATCGCCAGCGATACACTTGGCGAAGCGGCTCGCCTGCTCGGCGGTGATGCATAGCCGGTCATCGGTCACGGTGTGAAAATCGTCGAGAAACATGCGCTTATCCCTGCCCATAAAGAAGCGCCCACCACGGCGCGGATCACGAACGTGTCGATGGTATCAAATTCATGTGCGCTCGGGCGTGGCGACAGCACACATTTCTCAACATAGCGCCACCGGTCGGTAACATCGAGCATGATCGTCACGGCCCCCCTGCGCCTCCGGGGACAACTGGCGAGCCCTCCGGCACCTTGCTACCATGGCGCGCCCATCGTCAGTCGACATGAATCACATGCGGTATCGCGTCAAGCTGTTCCCCGAGATCACCATCAAGTCACGGCCCGTGCGCAAGGAGATGGTCCGCTGCCTGCGCACCAACCTGCGCAACAGCCTTGCGCCCCTGGTGCCCGATGTACGCATCGCCGACTGCTGGGATGCGCTGGAGGTACGCATTCGCCGCCCCATCGACGAGACGACCCGCGAACGGGTGGAAGGCGTCTTGTCTCGCACCTCCGGCATTCACGAGACGCTGGTGATCGAGGCCTATACGTTCACCTCTTTCGATGACACCGCCGCACACCTGGCGGCGTTATGGCAGGAGGCACTGGCAGGCCAGCGCTTTCGGGTCAGCGTCAAGCGCCGAGGACAACATGACTTCACCTCGGCGGAGCTCGAGCGTTACCTGGGAGGCGCCCTTCTTGCCGCCGCTCCGCAGGCCAGGGTGGATCTCACGCAGCCCGACGTGGATGTCACTCTCGAACTGCAGGACCAGCATCTGCGCCTGGTCACACGGCGCCTTCCCGGCCTGGGCGGCTATCCGCTGGGTACCCAGGGTCAGGCGCTGGCGCTCATCTCGGGCGGCTACGATTCCCCGGTAGCCGCCTGGCGCATGATTCGCCGTGGCCTCAAGACCCACTACCTGTTCTTCAATCTCGGCGGGGCCGCGCATGAACGCACCGTACGCGAGGTCGTCCATCGCGTGTGGCAAGGCTATAGCGCCTCTCATCGCGTGCATTTCATCAGCGTGCCGTTCGAGGAGGTGCTCGACGAGATCCAGCGACGCGTGCCTGCCGGCCTGGCGGGGGTCGTGCTCAAGCGGATGATGCTGCGCGCCGCCAATCGCGTTGCGGCGCGGGCACGCATTCCCGCCCTGATCACCGGGGACGCCCTGGCCCAGGTCTCCAGCCAGAGCGTCACCAACCTGGGGCTGATCGATCGCGTCAGCGAGCGCCCCGTGCTGCGCCCGCTCATCGCCGATGACAAGCAGCGCATCATCGAGGATGCTCAGCGCATCGGCACGGCCGAACATGCCGAACGCCTGCCGGAATATTGCGGCACGATTTCACGGCGCCCCAACACGCGCCCCAAGCTCGCCCAGATCGAGGCCGCCGAGGCCGATTTCGACATGGGCGTCCTCGATGCCGCCCTGGAGGCCGCGAGTCGCACCCGGGTGGATCGCCTCCTCGATGCACCGCCGTCACGTCCGATGGATGTTCCCGTGATCGCCTCCGCCGACGCGCTGCGCGCAGCCGAGGACGTCACGGTGATCGACATTCGCCACCCCGATGAACGCGATGCCGCACCGCTGAAGCTGCCGCATGGCGAGCCGCTGGCGATTCCGTTTTACGAACTCGCCGCACGCGCCGCGCAGCTTTCAGGCCGGCAACGCTACGCGCTCTATTGCGCCCAGGGCGTGATGAGCAAGATGCAGGCGCTTCGGCTCGCCGACCAGGGCCTCGACAACTTCCTCGTCTATCGGGACGACGCTCACGCCGAGCGCTGAACCCGCGTCGCCGTCAACGCAAGGTCGCCATGCATTCACCCGCTCTCGCCATTCGCCGCACACCGCTGGTCGCCGTTTATGGCACGCTCAAGCGTGGTCTGCGCAATCATCACTGGCTGCAGGACGCCGAGTACCTCGGCCGCGACACCCTGACCCATATCACCCTCTACGATCTGGGCCACTGTCCCGGTGCCAAGCAAGAGCCGTCGCGCGGCATCGAGGTGGAGGTCTATCGGGTCAATGCCAGCGGCCTGGCAGCGCTCGACCGGCTGGAAGATTACCGCGTGCGCGCCCCGTCCCGGGGCACCTATGACCGCAGCGTGCATGCCACGACGTTCGGCCCCGCCTGGCTATATCTCTACAACCCCGGCGTCGCCGGCCGCCCGGCCATACGTCAAGGCGGCTGGCCGGCGAACTGAGCACGCGCCACCCGGGCGTCGCGTGGCGCCACGGATGCAGCCAAGCGCCAAGCGGGCTACAATCGCCTTTTCGTCGATGTCGTTCGAGACACCTTTTCTTGTTCCCGATTTCAGTCACTAGAGCCGCCATGCCGACTACCGCCAACGCCAAGCGCAAGATCCTGGTCACCAGTGCCCTGCCTTATGCCAACGGCTCGATCCATCTGGGCCACCTGCTCGAGTACATCCAGACCGATATCTGGGTGCGCTTCCAGAAGAGCCGCGGCCACGAGTGTCATTACGTGTGTGCGGATGACGCCCATGGCACCGCGATCATGCTGCGCGCGGAGCAAGAAGGCATCACTCCGGAACAACTGATCAGCAAGGTCAGCGCCGAACACCAGGCCGACTTCGCCCGCTTCGGGGTGGCATTCGACAATTACTATTCCACCCACTCGGAAGAGAACCGTCAGCACAGCGAGCGCATCTACACGGCGCTGCGTGACGCCGGCCATATCTCGACGCGTGACATCGAGCAGATGTACGACCCGGTGAAGGGCCTGTTCCTCGCCGACCGTTTCATCAAGGGCACCTGCCCCAAATGCGGGGCGGGCGATCAGTACGGCGACAATTGCGAGGCGTGCGGAGCCACCTATACGCCGGCCGAGCTGATCGATCCGGTCTCGGCGATCAGCGGTGCCACGCCCGAGGTGCGCAGCTCGACGCACTTCTTCTTCAAGCTGCCCGACTTCGCCGACTTCATGCAGGGCTGGATCGACGGCGGCCACGTCCAGCCGCAGATCCGCAACAAGTTGCTCGAATGGTTCGAATCGGGCTTCAACGAGTGGGACATCTCGCGCGACGCCCCCTATTTCGGCTTCGAGATCCCCGACGCGCCGGGCAAGTATTTCTATGTCTGGCTGGACGCGCCGATCGGCTACCTGGCCAGCTTCCAGAACCTCTGCGAGCGTGAGAGCATCGACTTCGACAGCTACTGGCGCCGCGACTCGGACGCGGAGGTCTATCACTTCATCGGCAAGGACATCGTCTACTTCCACGCCCTGTTCTGGCCGGCCATGCTCGAGGGCGCTGGGCTGCGCACGCCGACCGGCGTCAACTGCCACGGCTTCGTCACCGTCAACGGCGCCAAGATGTCCAAGTCCCGCGGGACCTTCATCAAGGCGCAGACCTATGCCGAATACCTCAACCCCGAGTACCTGCGCTACTACTTCGCCGCCAAGCTCACCGCCGGCGTCGACGATCTGGACCTCAACCTCGAGGACTTCGCCTCGCGCGTGAACGCGGATCTGGTCGGCAAGGTCGTCAACATCGCCAGTCGCTGTGCCGGCTTCGTCAAGAAGCTGGGTGCCGGCCGACTCGCCGCGCACTGTGCCGAGCCCGAGCTGGTGGCCCGCTTCGTGGAGGCCGGCGAGGCCATCGCCGCCGATTACGAGGCGCGCGAATTCGCCCGCGCCATGCGCAAGGTCATGGACCTGGCCGACGAAGCCAATGCCTACATCGCCGACAAGGCGCCCTGGGTGCTGGCCAAGGAAGAAGGCCGCGAGCAGGAGGTGCTCGACATCTGCTCGGTGGGCATCAACCTGTTCCGCATCCTGATGGTCTACCTGCAGCCCGTGGTGCCGGCGATGGCCGAGCAGGCACGCGACTTCCTGCAGATCGAGTCGCTCGACTGGGAAAGCCGCCGCACCTTGCTCGAGGACCACGCGATCACCAAGTTCAAGCCGCTGATGACACGTGTCGATACCGACAAGATCGCGTCGATGACCGAGGCGTCCAAGGAAGTCCTCGCCGAAGAGCAGAAGCTCAAGGAACAGGCCAAGGGCCCCCTCGCCGACGATCCGATCGCCGACGAGATCGGCTTCGACGATTTTGCCAAGCTCGACCTGCGCATCGTGCGCATCGCCAAGGCCGAATACGTCGAGGGCGCCAAGAAGCTCCTCAAGCTGACGCTCGACCTGGGCGGCGAAACGCGGACGGTCTTCTCGGGCATTCGCGCCGTCTATGCGCCCGAGGCGCTGGAAGGCCGCCTGACCGTCATGGTCGCCAATCTGGCACCGCGCAAGATGCGTTTCGGCGTTTCGGAAGGCATGGTGCTGGCCGCCGGCGACAAGGAGGGCGGCATCTATCTGCTGTCACCTGACAACGGGGCGGAGCCCGGCCAGCGGGTGTCCTGAGGAGGCATGGTGTCCGCTAACGCCGCGCTCATCGAGACGCTGGATGCCGCACTGCCGCAGACCCAATGCGGCAAGTGCGGGCATCCCGGCTGTCGTCCCTATGCCGAAGGCATCGCCGCCGGCGAGGCGATCAACAAGTGCCCGCCCGGCGGCGAGGCGACCGTGATACGTCTGGCCGAGCTGACCGGCCAGACGCCACAGCCTCTCGCGCAGCCCGCGGAGTCGCCCAAGGTCGCCTTCATTCGCGAAGCGGAATGCATCGGCTGCACCAAGTGCATCCAGGCGTGCCCGGTGGATGCCATCCTCGGCGCGGCCAAGCAGATGCACACCGTCATCGCCGGGGAGTGCACCGGCTGCGAGCTGTGCGTCGCGCCCTGCCCGGTCGACTGCATCGACATCCTGCCGCACCCCGAATGGGTCGCGGCAGAAACTCGCGCCCAGCAGGACGCCTACCTGACCAGGCGTGCCGAACTGGGCCGGCAACGCCACGAGGCGCGTCAGCGACGTCTCCAGCGCCAGGCCGAGGAGAAACGCCGCAAGCGCGAACGTCGCCAGGCGGCCCTGGCGGCAAAGACCACACGCGAGACCGCCCCTGCCAAGCCGACGCCACAGGAGGCCACCGCCGGCGTGGATGCCACGTCTCTCAAGGCGACGCGCGCCACGCTGGTCGCCGGCCTCAAGCGTGTGGAGCGTCAGCGCCAGCGCGACCCGCTGGACGCGGAGGCACGCCGGGCGCTCGATGAACGCGCCGAGACGCTGACAGCGCGCCTGGCGGACATCGACCGGCAGCTCGGCAACGCCCAGACAAGGCACGCCGACACCTCCGTTACGCATCATCGGCGCATGGCCGTCAAAGCCGCCGAGCAGTCATTGCGCAAGGCCCGCCAGCAGGTCGCCCACGCCGAGCGCCACGGCGATGCCGCCAGCCGCGAGGCCGCCCACGGCCAGGTCGAAGAGGCCCAGCGCATGCTCGATGCCGCCCGTGCCGCCCTCGATTCCTCTTCATCGCCTTGATTCGCTCATGAACGCTCAAAAACGCCACGAGATCTTTTCGCGCCTGCGCGATCACAATCCCACGCCGACGACGGAGCTGCATTGGCAAACGCCATTCGAGCTGTTGACGGCGGTACTGCTTTCCGCCCAGGCCACGGACGTGGGAGTCAACAAGGCCACCGCGCGCCTGTTCCCGGTGGCCAATACGCCGCAGGGCATCCTCGACCTGGGCCTGGAAGGTCTCAAGGACAAGATCAAGACCATCGGCCTGTACAACAGCAAGGCCGATAACTTGATGAAAACCTGCCACCTGCTGCTCGAACGGCACGGCGGCGAGGTGCCGGATACCCGCGAGGCACTGGAAGCGCTACCCGGTGTCGGCCGCAAGACCGCCAACGTGATCCTCAATACCGCCTTCGGGCAGCCGACCATGGCGGTGGATACGCATATCTTCCGGGTCGCCAACCGCACGCGCATCGCGCCAGGCAAGAACGTGCTCGAGGTCGAACAGAAACTGATGCGCCACGTCCCCAGGGAATTCCTGCACGATGCGCATCACTGGCTCATCCTTCACGGGCGCTACACCTGCGTGGCTCGCAAGCCGCGTTGTGGAAGCTGCGTGATCGAGGATCTCTGCGAGTACAAGGACAAGACCGAACTGGCCTGACCCTTCTACGCACCGCGCAACACGTCGCGATACGCCGCACGCCACGCCGGCCATTGCCAGGCACGCGCATCGGGCAAGGCGGGGCGCGTCCCCGGCTGAGTCAGCCACTCGGCCAGGCGGGCCTCGAGCGCGGCCTGGTCGCCGGCGTACCGACATTCAGGCGGGTAATATTCGGGAAAGCACAGGCGCTCCGGCACCAGCGGCACGCAGCCATGGGTCACCGCCTCCATGACCGCCAGCCCCTGGAATTCATGATCGGTCGTGGACACCACGATATCGGCACCGTCGAGGACCTCACGGTAGGCATCGCCGGGCTGCTCGCCCCAGCTGACCACGCGATCTCCCAGCCAGGCCCGCGCCGCCTCGAAGATCGGCGGTTGATCGCGGAACTGCTGTCCCACCACCGCTACCTCGAACTCGATGTCGCGGTTCGCCAGTGTCTGCAGCGCGGCGAAAAACATCTCGGGGTTCTTGTCGTATTCCCAGCGGTGATTCCACAGCAGACGCCGCCCGCGCCCCGCCGGGCGTGGTGTCTGCTCGGGCAAGGGCACGGGAAGAATCACGGCCTTCTCGGCCAGGCGCGACAACAGTGCCGACAGCGGCAGCCGTTCGGGCATGCGCGACAGGAAAGTGCGCGCGCCGACGAGGAAGCTGTCGCGGTTGTGGGCACTGTTGAACACCACGACATCCGCCGCCAGAGCCGCATAGAGGTTGACCATCAGGGGTTCCGCCTGCACCCGCTGCCCCTTGGGCAATGGGTAAGCGAACTGATTTTCATGGAAATACACGACCTTGCGCGCCCGCCCCAACGAGGGAAACAGCCCCACCAGGGTCGCCAGATCGACCATCGACGTGGCCACGACCAGATCATGCTCGTCGGCAAGGCATTCACTCGCCTGCCCGAGCCACGTCAGCGGATTGCCACGGATACGCCAGGAAAAGTGCCGAGGCGGCAATGCCAGGCATCGCCAGTCGAATTCGGCAAACTGCTGCTGCAGCCCCTCCGCCCAATGGCGATGACTCATGGCGGCGTAAGCGGAAAGCAATAGGGCCTTCACGGCAGACTCCTGCTGAAAAGGCCCCATGGTAGCCAACCGCGGCGATGAGCGGGAAGTGGCGTCGACGATTAAGGCGACGAGGCTTCGGCTGGCCGTGTATCGCCCTCGCCCGGCTCGCTGCTCGCCTCCCGGGGCGGCAGCGTGGCATCCTCGCTGGACATCGCCCCGCTGCCTTGCGCACCGCGCCGATAGATCACCTTGCGCGAGCCGCCATCGCAGCTGCCCACCACCTCGCCCCCGGCCAGCGGATCCCCTTCGCGGACTCCATCCTCGTCGACACGCGCACTGTCGATGATATCGAGCTGGAACTCGTCGACACCATTGGCACGAATCTTGGCCTCGATCTCATCCTGCAGGACATCGCAGTCCATGACGCCGGGCTCCCCGAGAGCGCCGTCGTCATCTCGGTGCGACGACGTCTGGGCGACAGCGATGGCGGGAAGCGCGAGCACCATCAAGACCGCCCCATACATCCAACGATGACTTGTCATGATCGTTCACCTCCTCTCAGCGTGTCGCACTCAGGTTCAACTCGCCGGTCTGCTCCACGGCGCGCTGATAATCGGCCCGGGCACGTATGCGAGTCAGCCACTCGCCGATGGCCGGAAAGCCCGCTAGCCCCCGCCGCGACTCGACCGCCAGCACGGGGAAGCTCATTTGAATGTCCGCCGCCGTGAACGTCGATCCCGCAAACCAGGCATGCTCGCCGAGCGTCGTTTCCCAGAAAGCCAGATGGCGCTCGATTTCGGGGTCGAGGAACTTGGCTTGCACGCCCTGTCCCAGCTTGCCCGCCAAGGGACGCAGCAGCGCCGGAACCGGTGGCTTGCCCAGACGGGAAAACACCAGATGCATCACCAAGGGTGGCATGGCGGACCCTTCGGCGTAATGCAGCCAGTATCGGTAATCGCGATGCTCGGGCGTGCCCGGAGCGGGTGCGAGCCGACCGTCGTCATAGCGTTCGATCAGGTAATCGATGATCGCGCCGGACTCGGCCACGGTCAGCCCCTCATCGACGATCAACGGCGCCTTGCCGAGAGGATGAAGCCGCTTGAGGCTTTCCGGGGCCAGCAGCGTCTGGGGGTCGCGATGGTGCGTCACCAGTTCATAGGGTTGCTGCAGTGCTTCCAGCAGCCAGACGATGCGCAACGAGCGGGAATTGTCGAGATGATGCACGGTAATCATGCGCAGCTCCATCGGAAAATACAGGGCCTTAGGCCATCGCCCCGGGGGCGAGTTCCAGGCACGAGCGGGTCGGTGGTGGCGGCTACCAACGACAACGCCGCCACCTCAAGGGTAGCGGCGCTGTCGCAAGATGCCGCTTTTATTGCCACGGCGGCCTGACACGCTCGACGTCTCAGCGCTCATCGAACATGGCGTCACCCGTATCATCGATGAAACGCTGGGCCTTGCGCAGCGTGAGCTGGATGCAATCCTCGCGGCTGGAGACGACATCCGAGCGCTCGAAGCGATGCTCGCGCGTTTCGCCTCCCTCGACGGGCTTGCGAATCCAGCCGCTGACACGGTACTGACCGCCGACATCCTGCGGGTCCGGGGTGATCAGGAAACCTTCATAGTCGGTGGCGGGAATCTCCTCGTCGTTGACGTTGCCGCTGCGAAACAGCCCGTCGATCAACTTCTTGAGCATGACATTCTCCCTGCGCGTGGAGGCCGGCGCGACACGCGCGCGCCGGCCCGAAGACGATCAGTCGGCCTGACGCCCCTTGCCGGCGGCGATCCGCAGGCGAAGCGCGTTGAGCTTGATGAAGCCCTCGGCATCCTTCTGGTCGTAGGCGCCGGCGTCGTCCTCGAACGTGGCGATCGAGGCATCGAACAACGACTGCTCCGACTTGCGCCCAACGACCGTGGCGCTGCCCTTGTAGAGCTTCATCCGCACCACGCCGTTGACGTTGTCCTGCGTGGCATCGATGGCAGCCTGCAGCATCTTGCGCTCCGGGCTCCACCAGTAGCCGTTGTAGATGACCTCGGCGTACTTGGGCATCAGCTCATCCTTGAGGTGCGCCGCCTCGCGGTCGAGCGTGAGTGACTCGATGGCGCGATGCGCGCGCAGCATGATGGTGCCCCCCGGCGTCTCGTAGCAACCGCGCGACTTCATGCCCACGTAACGGTTCTCGACGATATCGAGACGCCCGATGCCGTTGTCGCCGCCCATCTGGTTGAGCTTGGACAGCACTTCGTGCGGCTTCAGGGGTTCGCCGTCGATGGCCACGATATCGCCCTTGTCGAAGGTCAGCTCGACATAGGTCGGCTGCTCCGGCGCGGCTTCCGGCGAGACACTCCAGCGCCACATGTCCTCTTCCGCTTCCGCCCACGGATCCTCGAGGATGCCGCCCTCGTAAGAAATGTGCAGCAGGTTGGCGTCCATGGAGTACGGCGATTTCTTCTTGCTGGTGGAGAAATCGACCGGGATGTCGTGCTCTTCGCAATAGTTCATCAACTTCTCGCGCGAGTTGAGGTCCCACTCGCGCCACGGGGCGATGACCTTGACGCCGGGCTTGAGCGCATAGGCCCCGAGCTCGAAGCGCACCTGGTCGTTGCCCTTGCCGGTCGCACCGTGCGAAATGGCGTCAGCACCGGTCTCGTTGGCGATTTCCACCAGGCGCTTGGCGATCAGCGGACGGGCGATGGAGGTCCCCAGCAGGTACTCTCCCTCGTAAATCGTGTTGGCGCGGAACATCGGGTAGACATAGTCGCGCACGAATTCCTCGCGCAAGTCCTCGATGTAGATTTCCTTGACGCCCAGCGCTTGTGCCTTGGCGCGCGCCGGTTCGACTTCTTCGCCCTGACCGATGTCGGCGGTAAAGGTCACCACCTCGCAATCGTAGGTTTCCTGCAACCACTTGACGATGACGGACGTATCAAGGCCGCCGGAATAGGCGAGGACGACCTTTTTCACATCGGACATGCGGGACTCCTGAACAGATGGATGTTGATCGAGTGGGTCGGCTGCGCGAACACAGCGTAACGCGTGACCCGATTATAGCGCCGAGCGCCGTTCAGTAACACCGAGCGGCGGGACGTCGGGGGGCGAAAATGCTACACTCGCTGCCACTTTGTCGCCCCCACCCGGGCGTGGCGACGCTTATCGAGACCGCATTGGGATGGGAGCAAAAGCATGAGCGACGGCCAGGCACGCGATTTGATGGCTCAACGTTTTCGAGGCTTTCTCCCGGTGGTGGTCGATCTGGAAACCGGTGGCTTCAACGCCCAACGCGATGCCTTGCTCGAAATCGCCGCCGTGACCTTGACCATGGATGCCCAGGGCAACCTCATGCCCGATGACACGCACGCCTTTCATGTGCGCCCTTTCGAGGGTGCCAACATCGAACAGGCAGCACTGGACTTCACCGGCATCGACCTCGACAGTCCGCTGCGCCAGCAGGTCGCGCTGAGCGAACACGACGCGCTCGGCGAGATCTTCAAGCCGGTCCGCAAGGCCATCAAGGCCAATCAGTGCACGCGCGCCATACTCGTCGGCCACAACGCCGCTTTCGATCAGGGCTTTCTGAATGCCGCCGTCGAGCGCAACGGCATCAAGCGCAATCCGTTCCACCCTTTTTCCTGCTTCGACACCGCGACGCTCGGCGGGCTGGTGTATGGCCAGACCGTCCTGGCACGTGCCTGCCGAGCGGCGGGAATCGAGTTCGACAATGCCTCCGCCCACTCCGCGCGCTACGATACCGAACGCACCGCCGAGCTGTTCTGCGCCATGGTCAACCGTTACAAGAACCTGGGCGGCTGGGATCTGGCCTTGAAGGAACAGGGCATGGACGAGGACTGACGCTCAGGTCCGACAAACGAAAGCCCCGCCGGTGTGAGCCGACGGGGCTTTCGCTATACCGCCCCCCCTTCGGAGCGGGCCGCGGATCAAGGATCCACCTGCTTGCGCCTCATTCCTTTTCGGTTTCGGCGCTGGCCGCGGCATCCTTGATGAGCTTTTCCAGCTCGCCGCTTTCGTACATTTCCACGATGATGTCGCAGCCACCGACCAGCTCGCCGTTGACCCACAGCTGCGGGAACGTCGGCCAGTTGGCGTACTTGGGCAGTTCGGCGCGAATGTCCGGATTGTCGAGGATGTTCACGAACGCAAAGCGCTCGCCACATGCCATCACCGCCTGGACAGCCTGCGCGGAAAATCCGCACTGCGGCAGTTGGGGCGTGCCTTTCATGTAAAGCAGAATCGTGTTTTCGCCGATTTGCTGCTGAATGTTTTCGAGAGTCGTGCTCATCTCAGTTTCCTCACGCGGGGCGACTTGCCCATTGGCCGGCGCCTCCGCAAGACGTCGGGTGAATGTAGGCCCATTCTACTGATGGCGAACGCCGAAAACAGCCCTCGTGACGACGACATTGCGCCATCTCGGCAGGCTGGCTAGGATGGTCGACTTTCCGTACGGCCCGCATGTCGCCCTGCACGAGGCCGGGTGCGCGAGGATGAGCCCCGATCGGGGCCCGCCGCGCCCCGTTTCTTTTCGTTGGCGAGTGCCGTCGATTTCATCTGCAAGGAGCGTCGCCATGGCCACACGCCATTTCTTGACCTTACTCGATCTGACACCCGAGGAGCTCAGCCACCTCATTCAGCGTGCGATCACCATCAAGAACCGCCTCAAGGCACAAGGGCCGACCTACACGCCCTTCACCAACCGCACGCTGGCGATGTTTTTCGAGAAGTCCTCGACGCGTACCCGGGTCTCCTTCGAGACCGCCATGGCGCACTTCGGCGGCCATGCGCTGTTCCTTTCTCCACGGGACACGCAACTGGGACGCGGCGAACCGATCGGCGACACCGCCCGCGTGCTCGCCGAGATGGTGGACATCGTCATGATTCGCACCTTCTCGCATGCCGGGCTCGAGGAATATGCCGCCGCCAGCGCGGTCCCCGTGATCAATGCCCTGACGGACGATTACCATCCATGCCAGCTGCTGGCCGATGTCATGACCTGGACCGAATGCCGTGGCTCGGTCAAGGGCAAGACGGCGGTATGGATCGGCGACGGCAACAACATGTGCCATTCCTGGATCAACGCGGCACGGCAGTTCGATTTTCGGCTGCGGGTGTGCTGCCCGCCCGGCTACGAGCCGGATGCCGACATCGTGGCCGCGGCCGGCGAACGCGTGGAAATCCTTCACGACCCACGGCAAGCGGTGCAGGGCGCGGATCTCGTCACCACCGACGTCTGGGCCTCGATGGGTCAGGAAGAGGAGCAGGCCCGGCGCGAGCGGGATTTCGCCGGCTTTCAGGTCACCGAGAAGCTGCTCGATCATGCCGCCGATAACGTGCTGTTCCTGCATTGCCTGCCCGCCCACCGTGGCGAGGAAATCAGCACCACGTTACTCGACGACCCACGCGCCGTGGTATGGCAGGAAGCCGGCAACCGCCTGCACGCCCAGAAAGCCCTGATCGAATTCCTGCTGCTGGGCAAAGTCGAATAACGCCAAGACCGAGACCGGCCAGAACGATGCCGCGCCATCTTTCTGGCAACGATCTGGCCGGTTCATGCCCTCCACAAGCGCCGTCTTCGGCCTGTAGTCGGCTCGCTTGTAATTCGACTACGCCGACGAAAACGCCTCTGCTCTCTCGACTTGCCCGCCACATGAGTTTGCGCGCCGACATCGACCGCATTTCCGGTTGATTTTTTACTACCCGGACGTCGCCAATGTCTACGTTGACGTTGTCCGGCCAAACGCCGACTTTTCACTCTATGAGCCGCGCGCTCACAGGCTTCGTGCCTTGCCGTCACAGCACGGCGAACATGCTTCATATCGAGTCGAGACCACGGCAGGAGAGCATCATGTTTCTCATCGAGCAGAACGACAACGAACGCACCATCGAATGTCCGGCGTGCAGCCTCAGCGAGACCATCAGCGATGACGAACGTCTTCAGGCATTCGAGGAGCGTCATGCCCAGGACGGCATGCAATACCGCTGTCTGGAATGCGGCGCCAGCGGCCCCGCCAGCCCGTAATCTCCGGACCATCACGCACGACCGGCCCAAAGCGGTCGCCGACGAACCCTCCACCCACACGAAAAAGCCGCCGACGCATTGCGTCGGCGGCCTGGTATTCGAGCGGAATATTGGTGGAGCCTAGCGGGTTCGAGTTCGAACCGCTGACCTCAACACTGCCAGTGTTGCGCTCTCCCAACTGAGCTAAGGCCCCGAATCATCGATGCATGTCGCATGCATCTTTCACTGCCAAGGACGCGATTCCGCCACAGCGCCCTGGAACGCTGCGTATACTACGAACCTCCTTGCCTCGTGTCAAGACGCGTTTTTCTTCCTTCCTGGCACGCCATATCCACCGCCGCAGAAAGCGCGGAAATGCAAAATCGATGGCAGCATAACGGGAACATTGCTGTTACGTTGATTTTAGGACGTCTTGATATGAAGACGACGAAGCTCGCACATAGCGAAACGCATCGCGACCTCCCATAATAACGTCACAATGGCCTTCGCCAGGGCCATCGAGGTCACCATTCCGCTAACCGGCGATTGATTGCAGGAGTTCCCTTGATCAAGGTTCTTGTCGCTGACGATCACCATTTGGTACGTACTAGCATCGCCCGCATGCTCGATTCCGAGGACGGCTTGAAGGTCATCGCCGAGGCTGTCGATGGCGAGGAGGCCGTCAACATGGCGCGTGAATTGCGCCCCGATATCGTGTTGATGGACATCCGCATGCCCGGCATCGGCGGGCTCGAAGCCACACGCAAGATCATGCGCGGCATGTCGGATATCAAGGTCGTGATCGTGACCGCCTTTCTGGAGGAAGCCTTTGCGCAACGCCTGATGGACGCCGGTGCCGCGGGCTTCATCAGCAAGGGCACGGAGCTCGATGAAATGGTGCGTGCCATCCGCGCCATTTTCGATGGGCAGCGCTACATCAGCCCCGACATCGCGCAGAAAGTCGTGCTTTCCAAGATGGGGACACAGGACAATCCCTTCGATCAACTCTCGCATCGCGAACTGCAGGTCGCGATGATGATCGTCAATTGTCAGAAGGTCAGCGATATATCCGATCGCCTGTTCCTGAGCCCCAAGACGGTCAACACCTACCGCTACCGCATTTTCGAGAAGCTCAACGTCCAGTCCGACGTCGAACTCACCCACCTCGGACTGCGCTATGGATTGATCGACGGCTACGAGGCGTCGTGATACCAGGCATATCGGCATCGCAGGGCGCGCCGGGCCCCGTCCTCCTTTGATACACTGGCGGGCATGATCCATGCAACGATTCCCCCGCGCCCATGAGCTTCGATGCCAAGCACTTCCTCAAGACGGTTTCCGAGTCACCCGGCGTGTATCGCATGCTGGATGCCGAAGGCAACGTGCTGTACGTCGGCAAGGCCAAACGGCTGAAGGCCCGCCTCGCCAGCTACTTCCGTGGCGCGCTGAACGCCAAGACCCAGGCCCTGGTCAGCCGGATCGAGGACATCCAGGTCACCATCACGCGGACCGAGACAGAGGCCCTGCTGCTCGAGCAGACGCTCATCAAGGAGCAGCGTCCGCCGTACAACATCCTCCTGCGTGACGATAAATCGTACCCGTTCATCTTCGTCTCGGACCGGCACCCCTACCCCGCCCTCGAATTCAAGCGCGCGCGGCAGAAACGTGGCGACGGCCGTTACCTGGGGCCGTTTCCGAGCACCACGGCGGTGCGTGAAAGCCTGTCGTTGATGCAGAAGATCTTTCGCATCCGCAACTGCGAGGACAGTGTCTTCGCGCACCGCACCCGGCCCTGCCTGCAATATCAAATTCAGCGCTGCAGCGCTCCCTGTGTCGACTACATCGGTCGCGAGGAATACCAGCGCGATATCGACCACGCCATCATGTGCCTGGAAGGGCGCAGCGAGCAGGTCACCGCGCAACTGACACGCGACATGGAAACCGCCAGTCAGGCGCTGGATTTCGAGGAAGCCGCACGCCTGCGCGACCAGATCCAGCAACTGCGCCGCCTGCAGGAACGCCAAATCGTCGATACCGGGGACGGCGATGCCGACATCTTCGCTCTGGCCGAGCGCCCCGGCGGCCTCTGCATCAGCGCACTGGCCGTGCGTGGCGGCCGCATGCTCGGCGCTCGCCACCATATGCCCCAGAACGGGCTGGATCTCACGGCGGAGGCGCTTCTCGGCGAGTTCATCAGCCATTATTACCTGGGGCATGAGCGCGAGATTCCCGCGGAAGTCATCACGGCCCTGCCCCTGGCGGACAGCGACGTCATTCAAGCCGCCCTCTCCGAGCGTGCCGGCAAGCGGATTCGCCTGGCCCATCAGGTTCGCGGCCACCGTGCCCAGTGGTTGCGCCTGGCGGAAACCAATGCCGAGCAACACCTCACCACGCAACTGGCCAATCGTTCGCAGCTGGCCAAGCGTTTCGCCTCCCTGCGTGACGCCATGCAGCTGCAGGAGACACCGACACGCCTGGAATGCTTCGACATCAGCCATAGCCATGGCGAGGCGACGGTCGCCTCCTGCGTGGTGTTCGACCAGGACGGGCCGGTCAAATCCGATTACCGACGTTTCAACATCGAGGGCGTGGCAGCGGGGGACGACTACGCGGCCATGCGGCAGGCCCTGACTCGACGCTACAAACGCTTGACTCAGGACGACAGCAAGCTTCCCGACATCCTGATCGTCGATGGCGGCAAGGGACAGCTCAACATGGCACGCGAGGTGCTCGAGGACGTCGGCATCACCGGAACGCATCTGCTCGGCGTGGCCAAGGGCACGACACGCAAGCCCGGACTCGAGACGCTGTTTCTGGAAACCGTCGACAACAGTCTGGCACTGGACAGCGCATCGCCGGGGCTGCACCTCATTCAGCATATTCGCGACGAAGCCCACCGCTTCGCGATCACCGGTCATCGTCAGCAACGCGACAAGCAACGCCGTACTTCGACCCTGCAGGACATTCCCGGGATCGGGCCCAAGCGTCGCCGGGAGTTGCTGCGCTTCTTCGGTGGGCTGCAGGGCGTGCGCCAGGCCAGTCGCGACGAGTTGGCGCGTGTGCCCGGCATCAGCGCCCAAATGGCCACGACCATCCATCAAGCCTTGCATGGATGAGCCATGAGCGGAAAGATAGAATAATGCGGTTACCTCATTCACCAGCCAGGACTTACGTCGCTCGATGAACATTCCCAACCTATTGACGCTTGCCCGAATCGCGTGCATTCCGTTGCTGGTGATCGCCTTCTATCTCCCTTATGCCTGGAGTTTGCTGCTGTGCGCCGGCCTTTTCGGGCTCGCTGCCGTTACCGACTGGCTCGACGGCTATCTGGCACGCCGCTGGAATCAGAGCACTCCCTTCGGTGCCTTCCTCGACCCCGTGGCGGACAAGCTGATGGTCGCGGTTGCGCTGGCGTTGCTGATTGAACGCTTCGATACCGCCTGGCTGACGCTGCCGGGACTGGTGATCATCGGCCGCGAAATCGTCATCTCGGCCTTGCGCGAGTGGATGGCGGAGCTAGGCAAACGCGGCAGCGTCGCGGTTTCCTGGATCGGCAAGCTCAAGACCACGCTGCAAATGGTCTCTCTGCTGCTGCTGCTGGGCTTTGCGCCAGGCACCATGATCGCCAACGTGGGGGTCGTGCTGCTTTACGTCGCCGCCGCGCTGACCCTGTGGTCGATGTACCAGTACATGCGTGCCGCCTGGCCAGAGCTCACGCGCTCCATGTGAGCATCCAGGATGAGGCGCATAAACGTTTGACATTCACAGACTTATCCTTATAATGCGTCCTCGAGTTCGGGCGGGAATAGCTCAGTGGTAAGAGCATCGCCTTGCCAAGGCGAGGGTCGCGAGTTCGAATCTCGTTTCCCGCTCCAGAACTTGGTGGTATTGGAACGGCCAATGAGGGTCGCGAGCTGGAACGCCAGCCCGGACGAATCTCGTTTCCCGCTCCAACTTTTGGAAGCCCTGCATGTCTTGTGTCAGGCTTTCAAGCCAAGTGGTTGGCCTGTTCTATCAGGCACTCATAGGCTGGATGGCAGAGTGGTTATGCAGCGGACTGCAACTCCGTGTACGCCGGTTCGATTCCGACTCCAGCCTCCATCATTTCCCCGCGGTGTTCTCTTCCACATCCGTTAGCCCGGATGGCGAAATTGGTAGACGCAAGAGACTTAAAATCTCTCGGTGGTAACACCGTGCCGGTTCAAGTCCGGCTCCGGGCACCAGCATCATGACGTATTTGGCGCCCTCTCCACCAAGCCCTTGCCATGATCGCTTGCCTTCATTGTCGTCATCATCCTGATCGCTACCGATATCATTTCCACCTCAATGCGTGGACATGGACGCCAGCCGTTCGGGTGCCTCATCGGCAGTATCCCAGATCGGGTGACGCGAACGCCCATCCGCCAACGCGGCCAATGCCTCCAGATCATCGATGCGAATTTCTCGCCCCTTTGCCGTCAACAACCCCAGGTGTTGAAAACGCCCCAACAGTCGACTCACGGTCTCGACGGCCAGCCCGAGATAATTGCCGATATCGCTTCGCGACATGGAGAGACGGAAGCAGAAAGGTGAGTAGCCTTGCTGGCGAAAGCGGCCCGACAATGCGAGAAGGAAACTCGCCAGTCTCACGTCGGACGTCCGATTGAGAAACAGCCGCACCATCATCCTTTCTTGATGCATGGCTCGACTCATGACACGCAAGAAACATCCGCCGACGCCACGCTCGGTACGATCGCCATGGGCGAGCTCTTCTATCGACTCCGGACCTATTTCGCAAACGGAGGTGGTCTCCAAGGCAATCGTGGCACCGGGATGAAAGCCACTGCTCAGGGCATCGAGTCCCACGACTTCGCCGGGCAGATAGAACTGGGTGACATGTTCTTCGCGCGTGATATCGCGATATACCTGCTTCAAGCTTCCGCAACGCACGATATAAAGACTTCTGAACGCCTCGCCCTGCTCGAAGAGTATATGGCGCTTTCTCAGCGGCGAAACTTGTCGACTGATGGCGCTGAAAGTTTCCAATTCCCCCATGGAGAGAGGCGCTGGCAAGCATACGTTGCTCAAGCGATAAGTCTGCTCCGGCATATCGCGCGGCGTGGCAAACCGAGAGGCTTTGTATTGTGATGTCATGGTTGACTCCCCGCGTCTGAATCGAGTTTCAAGTATGCGGGAGAGCCTCTTTGAGAACAGTTTGATATTCGTGTTTGTGTGACTGATTTTTCTCATGCGGTATACGAATTGTCACGGCGCATGACACTCATCAAAGTCATGTGAGGCAATTCGCACTATGCTGTCTCCATCCGGTCATATCCTTGTCGTGTCGAATCTGCACACGGAAGTCGACGTGCATGCGATCACACAAGAATGCCTTTTATCCGGCTCGCCGAGGAGACCCGAGATGCAACACGCCCGCGCTCAGGACGTCATGGTTGGCACACCCGTCGCTCTTTCGTGTTCTCTACTCATGCATGAGGCGTCGACGGCGCGTGACTATCGATGCCTGGCGCTTCGCTTGTTGACGCATCACCGCGGAATGAGTCGGCTGATGGAGGTGCTCGCTGACGAATGCCAGCAACGCTGCGAGACCTTGCAGCGACACGATGCCCTCGCCCGGCTCCCTCTTCCGCGCATGCTTCCGGTGACAGATCGGGCGACGCCACAGTTTTTCGTCACCGAGAACGTCATGGCCTATCGACTGCTGTGGGCATGTCAGCAACGCGCACGCCATGCCCTGCAGCATTGTCGCGTCGCACTGAACGTCATGCTTGCCGATACCCGGCCCCTGCTGGTTTCCCTGGTAGAGCAGAAAGGGGCCGAGTACCGGATCCTTCAGGAGAGCCACTTCTGACAGGAAGGCATTCGTGTAGCGCCTTCAAGCAGCACCGCTGCCGCCGCTCGACCTACATGGAAGCCAAGCGCTCGCTGTCATAGACACCCGACATGCGTACCAGCGCGATCGCTTCGTCGCGAGACGCGACACGCTCGACTCGCACCAGTTCGTCATCGAGTCGCACCGGCTGACCGGCCTGCTCCGCCAGCATCGACTCGAGCGTTCGTGCATCCAGTTCGTCATCGAAATGCAGCGTATTCACCGCGGCGGTATCCCGACTCGGTAGATAGATCGTGCCATTGGAGAAGTCGATGGCGTACGCGATGACACCGGGGATGATGTAAAACAGCAGGCCCACCCCGTCGGCGATCGCCACCGCCGGGTCGATCCGGCCGCTCGGCTGCCCCTTGCGCTCGGGATAGAAGATGCTCCCGCAGCCCGCCAACGTCGTGGTGGTGGCCACGATGGTCAACCCAGCGATCCAGCGGCGGGCCCTGGGAGACGTCCAGCGGTTCATGGCGTTCATCATCCTCTCCTCTTATCCTATGCGTTATACGTCACTGTCGGAAAAGGCGACGTCGCCACGACAGCGGGCGTGGAGACGTACGCTGTGCGCGAAAGCATATCGCAAAGCGCGACGACGTGTGAGCGCAATCGCCCGCACAGCAGAACCCCTTCGATCGGGAGATGTCATGGCAGCGGTCACGCTGAAGGTCTGTCAAGGTCGCGACATCGTGCCGTATCTCGACGCTCTCGCCGCACTGCGCATTCAGGTGTTTCGTGACTACCCCTATCTTTACGATGGCGATGCGGAGTACGAAGCCCGCTACCTGGCCCGTTACGCCGACAATCCCGCCAGCCTTTTCGTGCTGGCCTTCGCGGACGATACCGTGATCGGCGCCGCCACGGGCCAGCCGCTGGCCGACGAATGCGAGGAGTTTCGTGCCCCTTTCGAACACCAGGGACCCGCGCCAGCGCGCGTATTTTATTACGGGGAGTCGGTATTGCGCCCGGAATATCGAGGCCGGGGCATCGGCAAGGCCTTCATGCACGAACGCGAGTCACATGTCCAGGCCCGAGGCTTCGATGTGGCGGCGTTCTGCGCGGTGGAACGCGACCCGGCGCATCCGCGACGCCCGGTGGGTCACCGCCCCCTGGCCCCCTTCTGGGAACGCCATGGCTATCAGCGCCGCCCCGACCTGTATACGCACTTTGCCTGGAAGGACGTGGATAGCGAACAGGCCACCGACAAGCGCATGGTATTCTGGCTCAAGGCATTGGCCTGATGTTCGCCACCCGAGCGACCGCCCACTTGGGCGGCGTCGAGTCATCGCTTTTGCCGCGTTAACGCCTTGACCGTACAATAGCCCCATCTGCTGCGCCGCTTTCGAGCGACGCGATGTTAGGCCTCGAATCCAAGGAACCGCTTGTCCATGCGCGCCAGTCAATTGCTGATCTCCACCCTCAAGGAAACCCCTGCCGACGCCGATATCGTCAGCCATCAGCTGATGCTGCGCGCGGGCATGATCCGCCGCCTGAGTTCGGGGCTCTATACCTGGCTACCCTTGGGACTTCGCACCCTTCGCAAGGTCGAGAACATCGTGCGCGAGGAAATGAATCGCGCCGGCGCCCAGGAAGTGCTGATGCCGTCGATCCAGCCGGCGGAACTGTGGCAGGAGTCCGGACGCTGGGATCAGTACGGCAACCTGTTGTTGCGCATTCGCGACCGTCACGAGCGCGATTTCTGCTATGGCCCGACGCACGAGGAAGTGATCACCGACCTGGTGCGCAACGAAATACGCTCGTACAAGCAGTTGCCCTCCAACTTCTACCAGATCCAGACCAAGTTCCGCGACGAGACGCGCCCGCGTTTCGGGGTCATGCGCGCCCGCGAGTTCATCATGAAGGATGCCTACTCCTTCGATATCGACCAGGCCGGCCTGCAACGCTCCTACGATGCCATGTATGACGCCTACATGCGCATCTTCACGCGCCTGGGGCTGGATTTCCGCGCCGTCGAGGCAGACAACGGCGATATCGGCGGTACCGGCTCCCACGAGTTTCAGGTACTCGCCGACTCCGGCGAGGATGCCGTGGTCTTTTCCACCTCGTCCTCCTACGCCGCCAACATGGAGAAAGCCGAGGCGCTGCCTGTGCCGCTCGGCGAGACAGCGGAGCGCCCCGCCCCCCAGGAAACGTTGCGTCTGGTCGACACGCCGAATGCGCGCACCATCGCCACCCTGGTCGAGCAGCACGGCCTGCCCATCGAGAAGACCATCAAGACGCTGATGGTGCACGCCGCCGAGGGCGGTCTGATCGCGCTGCTGGTGCGTGGCGATCACGAGCTCAATGAGGTCAAGGCCGAGAACCTCCCCGAGGTCGCCGCGCCCCTGACCATGGCCAGCGAGGAGGAAATTCGCGCGGCGGTGGGCGCCGGCCCCGGCTCACTCGGCCCGGTGAACCTCGATATGCCGCTGATCATCGACCGCAGCGTGGCGCTGATGAGCGACTTCGGCGCCGGCGCGAACATCGACGGCCAGCACTACTTCGGCATCAACTGGGAGCGCGACGTCGCCCTGCCCAAGGTGGCCGACCTGCGCAACGTGGTCGAGGGCGACCCCTCGCCGGACGGCCAGGGCACGCTGTCCATCGCCCGTGGCATCGAAGTCGGTCACGTCTTCCAGCTGGGCACCAAGTATTCCACGGCGATGAATGCGACCGTGCTCGACGACAACGGCCAGGCCGTACCCCTGCTGATGGGCTGCTACGGCATCGGCGTGACCCGCGTGGTCGCCGCCGCCATCGAGCAGAATCACGACGCCGGCGGGATCATCTGGCCGGATGCCATCGCCCCGTTCGAGATCGCTCTGGTGCCCATGAACGCCCACAAGTCGGAACGGGTCCGCGAATACGCCGACACCTTGTATCAGCAGCTCAGCGATGCCGGCTTCGATGTCCTGATCGACGACCGCGACCTGCGGCCCGGTGTCAAGTTCGCCGACCAGGAACTCATCGGCATTCCGCACCGCGTCGTGATCGGCGATCGCGGCCTCGATAACGATGAGCTGGAATACAAGGGACGGCGCGACAGCGACGTCACCATGGTTCCCACGGAAGGGCTGCTGAGCTTTCTGCGTGAACGCATCGCGAAGTGAAGCCTCCGCGCGTTGACGACCGTCGGGGTGCACAACCGCACCCCGACCGTGCTTCCCTCCACCCCTGATTCACTGACAAGATGGATCTGCGGAGGGCGATGTATCGCCAGGCCACCGACGAGTGCGGCCCCTTTCGACACAACGCAGGATGGCGCATGACGGTTTCCCTCTTCCCCGACCACGACCGGTGTCACGCATGATTTCCGACATCGTCCGTCGGTTGCACCATTTGCGTGGCGAGCATCGACGCAATATCGCGCTCTTCTGCGCCCTGGTGGCGGGCAGCGGACTGGCCGTGCTCATGTCGCTGTTTTTCGATGGCAGCATGACGGGGCTGCTCATCGTGATCGGCGGCGTGATCCTGCTGGCGACATTGCTCCTGCGGCGCATGGCCCGCCAGACGCGGGACAGCATTCGCCAGTGGCAAGCCTTGCTGAACGCCCAGCAGCGCCAGGCGGATCAGCAGGAAGCCTGGCGCCGCATGCGCGAGCTTTTGCAACGCGATCTGGACGAGGATGCCTTCCTGCGGGCCTTGCTCCATACCACCGCCGAAGTGCTCGGCGTCGAGCGTGCCGGCCTGTGGTTCCTCGACGAAGACCGCGCCCTGACCTGTCGCATGTCCCTCATCGACTCACTCAATGGCTTGCGACTGCCCCCCAACGGGCTGGATGGCTATCTTGCATCGCTGACGTGCAACCCTTGTCTGGTCACCTCCGACGCTCAGCACGACGAACGGCTAGCCGGCCTGCGCGACTACCTTCGGGACAATCGCATTCAGGCCATGCTGGACGTCGGCATTTTCGTCGGCGGCGAGTTGCGCGGCGCAATTTGCTGCGAATCGACGCATCCGCGTGAATGGCAGGGCGATGAAATCACCAGCCTGATGGGCTTCGCGGGATTGTTGTCGCAATTTTCCGAATCCCTGCGCCGGCGCGAGGTCGAACACGACCTGTATCGTCAGTTGCACCATGACGAAGTCTCCGACCTGGCGACGTTGAAGGGACTGCTCGAGCGTCTTCACGCCCTGATCCGGAGCCATGATCCCTTCCATCTCCTGGTGATACGCCTCGGCGGACTCAGTCATATCAACGAGACACTGGGGCAACAGGCCGGGGACGAGGCGATCCGTCAGGTGGCGGACAAGCTCAAGGAGCGCCTGACCGAGCTGCAAGGCGAAATTCTCATCGGGCGTCTTCCGGCCAACCGGCTGTTGATCACGATTCCCGGCCAGACCGACGACTCGTTGCGCCGTTACTGCCTGCAGCGGCTGCTGACCCTCGGGGATGGCACCTGGCGCGTCTTCGGCACTCCCTGCCAGTTGCGCTTCAACATCGGCGTGACGCGTTACCCCTACGACGCCAGCGACATCGAATCCCTGCTGCAACGTGCCGAACTCGCCGTACAGCATGCCCGCGAAACCCTGCCCCACCATCTGGCCTTCTACACCAGCCAGCTGAGTGACTGGGAGCATCGCCTGAGCCGTCTGGAACGCGAGCTGCGTACGGCGCTCGACACGCAGCAACTGCGTCTTTACCTGCAGGGACAATTCGATACCTCGGGCCGGCTGGCCGGCGCCGAGGTGCTGCTGCGCTGGCAGCACCCGCGCGAAGGCCTGCTGGCGCCCGGCAGCTTCATCGCCGAAGCCGAGCACAGCGGGCTGATCCGCCCCATGGGGCAGTGGGTCCTCGAACAAGCTTGCGCCCTGCTCGGCGGCGTGCTGCGCGACAGCGACCTGACCCTCTCGGTCAACGTCTCGGTGCAGCAGCTGCATGACGATGCGTTCATCACGACCCTGACGCACCTGCTCGACCGACATGGTTTCGCGCCTCACCGGCTGATCCTGGAGGTCGTCGAGTCCCTGCTGGTGACGCCGGGCGTCGCCAGCCGGCTCAACGCACTGCGGGCACTGGGCATTCGTCTTGCCCTGGACGACTTCGGCACCGGCTACTCGTCGCTGCGCTATCTGCAGGATTTCCAGGTCGACGAGATCAAGATCGACAAGATCTTCGTCGACGCCATCAAGGAACGCCAGGACGCGCCCCTGGTACGCTCGATCATCGCGCTTGGCAAGGCTCTGGAGCTGCGCGTGGTGGCCGAAGGCATCGAGAGCGCATTTCAGCAGGACTATCTGGTCACCAACGGCGTCGATTTCCTGCAAGGGTATTACCTGGCGCGCCCCGAACCGGTAGACGCCTTCCTGCGTCGCCTGGACACGCCATCGGGGCGATGACGCACGCCGCCCCAAGCATCACGCCTTGCGATCCTCCACCTCCGCCGCCGTCACGTCGGCAGCTAGCGGATGCCCCTTGGCCAGTTCCGCCCGGGTCGCCGGACGCACCTCGAGAATCTCGACCTGATAGTCGAGGGACTGACCCGCCAGGGGATGGTTGGTGTCCACCTTGACCTGGGTGTCTCCTACCTCCAGCAACGTCACCGTGCGCGGGCCATCCGGCCCCTGGGCCTGAAAACGCATGCCGGGCGACAAATGCTCGACGCCAGGAAACGCCGTACGCGACACGCGCTGTACGCGCTCGGGCAAATGCGGCCCGTAGGCGTCCTCGGGAGCGAGATGAATGGCGCATGCATCACCGGCAGCCCGCCCCGCCAGCGCCGCCTCCAGGCCGGGCAGGATATTGTCATGGCCGTGCAGATACTCGAGGGGTTCCTCGCGGCGTCGCGAATCATCGAGAAGCTGGCCTTGTGGGTCGCGCAACGTATAGTGCAGACGAACGACGTGTTGCGGCGAGATACGCATGCTGACTCCTGAACTGGATGACGATGTGAGGATGAGGTGACGGGCGCGATCGCGGATCGCCTTCAGGTCGAACGGCGCAGATGCCCCACCGGCAACTCGAGACGTTGCTGATGGTGCAGCATATTGAGCAGCACGATGGCCCGTTCATCGCCCTGCTGGGTATCGAATACGGCCTGCAGTGCCTGGAAGGGACCTTCGGTGATCTCGACGATCTCGCCCGGCCGGAAGTAGGCATTTCCCGACGTCCGGCTCGCCTCGTCGAGATGGGCACGCGCGGCCAGCGTCTCGATCAGCGCATCCGGCACCGGCAGCGGCTCATCGCCGAATCCCACCAGCTTCAGCACCCCGCGCGTGGAGCGGATGGGGCGCCAGTTGCTCGCCACCCGGTCGAGATGGATGAAAAGGTAATGCGGAAACAGGGGCTCGGCGATCCATACCAGCTTGTTGCGGCGTTTCTTCTGCACCTCGAGCACCGGATGGAAGACGCGATAGCCTTGATTGGTCAAGTGCTCGCCGGCGCGAAAGGATTCGCCTCCCTTGCACTGCACCACATACCAGCGTGGGCGCGCCGCCGTATCGTCGGAGGCAACGGGGTCGAGCTGATCGGTCATGTCCTCTGGCCTTCATCGTCGGGGTATGCCACGGTACGCAACCAACGGTTCCGGCCTTCGCCTGGAACGCAGGCCACCGCAGTGCAAACTGCCGCATTCTAGCATTGTGTCGGGTTCATGTCCGAGCCGCGCCCGGCGGCTCGCTCACGGGAGGAACGGATGACTCACCCTGTCGAGCGCCGCCGCTGGCGCGACGCCTTGGCGACCTATCTACAGGCGCCGGTCATCACCATGCTGTTTCTCGGCTTCGCCGCCGGCCTGCCCTTTTTGCTGGTGTTCTCGACCCTCACCGCCTGGTTGCGCGACGCCGGCGTGGAAGTCGCCGCCATCGGCTTCTTTTCGTGGATCGGGATCCTGTATTCGATCAAGATCGTCTGGGCGCCGGTGGTGGACCGTCTCGCCCTGCCCGTGCTGTGTCGCTGGCTGGGACAACGCCGTGGCTGGATGCTGGGCGCGCAGATGACGATCGCCGCCGGCTTGCTGGGCCTCGCCGGCCTCTCGCCCCTCGGTCATCTCGGCTGGATCGCCGGCCTGGCTCTGGTCGTGGCGTTCGGCGCGGCGACGCAGGATATCGTCATTGACGCCTATCGCATCGAATCCGCCGAGGAAAGCGTCCAGGCCGCCATGGCCTCGATGTACATCATCGGCTACCGGGGCGGACTGCTCGCCGCCGGCGCAGGGGCGCTATATATCGCCGACGCGTTTTCCTGGCATGCGGCCTATGCCAGCATGGCGGCACTCGTCGGCGTAGGCATGCTCACCACGCTGATCAGGCCGGAACCGCCGCGCTCGCCGCTGGGAGCGCAGCTCGCCAGCGAACCGCGCGTGCGCAGCTTTCTCCACCGTCACCGACACGCTCCCCGGCGCCGCCGTCGCCTCGGAGCCTGGGTGATGGGCGCCATCGTCTGTCCGTTCACCGACTTCTTCACCCGCCACGGGCGCACGGCACTGTGGCTGCTGCTGCTCATCGGCCTGTATCGCATCAGCGACCTGGCCATGGCCGCGATGGCCAACCCGCTGTATATCGATCTCGGGTTCAGTCTGTCGGAAATCGCCAACGTGACCAAGGTGTTCGGCATCGCCATGAGCATCCTGGGCGGCGTGGCCGGCGGTTTGCTGGTGGTGCGTTACGGGTTGGGACGCATGCTGGTGATCGGTGCGCTGGCCACGGCATTGACCAACCTGCTGTTCGTGGCATTGGCGAACCTGGGGCACAACCTTCCCATGCTGGTCGTCACCATCATGGGCGACAACCTCGCCAATGGCCTGGCCAGCACGATCTTCATCGCCTTCCTGTCGAGCCTGACCTCGCGCGCCTACACAGCCACCCAGTACGCCCTGTTTTCGTCGCTGATGACGCTGCCAGGCAAGTTCCTGGGCGGGTTTTCGGGACTCGTGGTGGATAGCGCCGGTTACGCAGGCTTCTTCACCCTGAGCGCCGCGATGGGCATTCCCGCCGTGCTGCTGGCGCTGTGGATCGCCCGTCGCCGCTGGCCGACGGCGCGGGCATGAGAGCGACCGGCGCTCAGCGCTGCTCCGCCAGCCATGCCAGGGCGCCCGGCGTCGCCAGCCACTGGTCGCGCATCAGCTGCCGGTACTGCCAGGCTTCCGCGCGCGTGCCCGGCGCCGGCGCATCGACGGCCAGTGCCACCGGGCGCGGGCGCTCATCGCACAGCATCGGCACGAGATAGGGGTTGGCGCGCTGCGCGGCGGCCAGCGCACGGGCCGCCTCGTCGCGCCGTGCGAGGCGATAAAGCGCCAGTACGCGCGCCATCGCCACGCCGATCACCTCCTCGTCGTCGACCGGCCCGCTCAACTCGGCCGCTTCGTCGTCACGCCCTTCACGCAGCAGTTGGTCGAGGACCAGTTCGCGCAGCCCCAGGTCGTCTTCTTCGTCGAGCTTCAGGACACGCTCGGCGAGATGCCGCGAACGCATCCGCGCGCCGCGCTCCATCCCCACGATCAGCGACAGGGCGCAACGCAGCAGGATGGCATTGTCGGCATCGTCCCAGGCGAAGGTCCCTCCCAGCGCCTCGACCTGCGCCAACCACGCCTCGAAGCGTGTCGCCAGCGGCGCGAAGAAGCTGTCCGCCATCCACGGCAGGCTTCCAAAGCGGCTGGTCAAGGCCAGGCTCAACGACTGCAGCACCGCCGGGGCACCCAGCCATTCCGGGTGCGCGCACAGCGCAGGTAGCCATTCGGCGGCGTTTTCCCACGGGTCGGCGGCGAAACTCAGTGCGGCATCTTCATCGATGGCCGCCTGAAAATGCTCGAACCAGGCAGCAAAGGCCGTATCCTCGCGTGCCGTGGCGTGATACTCCACGCGTCCTTCGGGCGTCAGCGTCAACGTCAGCCGTGGCGGCGCTTCGAGAGTTTCGAGCAGGGCCGACAACGACGCCAGCGGCTCGGCCAGCGCCTCCTCGGAGTGAATCATCTGTTCGGCCAGGGTCGCCTCGGGGTTGGCGGCGAGATCGGCCAGGAACTGCAGCTGCTCGGCCTCCAGGTCGGCGCGCTTGGACAACCGGCGCCACCAGAAATGCGCCCGCGCCCGCGCCTCCTCGGGGTGACCTTCGTGCAACAGCAGCATGGCCTCGATATAGGCCAGTGTCGGGGAGTCCGGCAGCGTCTGCTGGGCACGCACGAACGCCTCGCGTGCGCTGGCGAGATCGTCGCTGTCGAGGTGCATCAGGCACAGGCGCTCGAGTGCCACGCCGCGCAGGAACGTGGGCCCGCGTTCCAGCACTTCATCGAGCAACGCCGCACGCTTGCGATGAAACCCCCGCGCCTGATAGAGATCGACCAGGATCTCGAAGGCCGGCTCGGCCTGTTCCGGCAGGCGCGACCAGTCGCGCTCGGTGGCGAACAGGCTCTCGAGTATCTGCTGAGCCCGACCGCGCTGACCGCTTTCCGCCGCGATCAAGCCGGCTTCGAGAAGCGCCTGATCCGGCGCCTTGCCGCTCGCCAGCGCCGCCTTGAGCGTCTCGCCGGTCCATTCCTTGAGCGACAGCATCCACATCAAGTGCGGCGGTATCGCGCCGGGCAGATCCACCGCACCGCAGCATTGCTTGGTCTTGCGCCCGGAATCGCACCAGCACGGCTCGTTGCGCCCCGGCCAGGCCAAGGGTTCGGGATCGAAATCGAGCCGTACCAGGGGCGTCTGGTTCCACAACAAGGGCGCCAGTGCCTGGGCCACACCCAGCTCACCGCCGACACGCATGGCACCCTCGTCGCGTGCCCACGTCATCAGCGCCGGATAGTGTTCATTGTCGCGTATCGCCTTCAACGCACCGCTGGCATACCCCAGCAACTGTTCTACCCATGCGGCCAGCATCGCGACCCTCCTGAAAAAATCGCCTTATTCTAGCATGTCCGGCGAGCCGCCCTCATCCGTCGCACCGCTTCGTGCACCATCGTCGCTTTTCGGGTATTGTCGCCGCTTGTCCGAGGCCCGCCATATCAAGGGATGTCATCGTGCTCCTGCCGTTGCCGTTTCAGCGTAAATCATCGACCACTCAAGAAACCTCGCAGGTACGCCTCGAGCGCGAGGGGCGCAACGAGATCCGCCGCATCACCGCGGCGGTCGACAAGGTGCCATGGTCGGTCAGCCTGATGCAGATCCTGTGGACCGCCGGTCCGGTGACCCTGCTCGGCGCCTGGGGCGGTTATCTCCTCGGCTATGGCAAGGCACCGACCATGGAGAACTACGTGTTCTTCATTTCCTACACGGTGATCACCGGCGCCGCGGGGATCCTGGCCAACCTCGGCTATCACCTCACACGCGGGCGCAAGGCCGAAAAGACCTCGGGCCAGATCGAACAGGTCATCAAGGCCCTCCCCGAGCTGCTGCTGGTGACGCGGGACCTGATCGTCGACAACCTCGAGGGCGACGCAAGGCGGCGCGAAGCCGCCGCCATGTTGCTGCGCAAGCACGATCTCTCGCCGGAAGGCGTGGAACTGGCCGCCATCGAGCTCCTCGACGATCGTGAAAGTGCCCGCCTCATCGGCCAGATCGACGTCTATCGCCGAGTCGGTCTGCATGCCCGAATCCGCGACCTGGTCGCTCAGTACCGGGACACCCTGGAGCCCCAGTTCAATGCCCTCTACGAAGCCGCGCCGATCGCCACGCACCTGCTGCGGGAACGCTTCGAGGGACGCGCCCCCGATCTGCATCAGGGCGTGCCGCGGGATGAGAACTTCATCGAGCGCGTCATGGCCGCCATCGAGCAGGACAACGACCTGCTGATGACGCTGCAGGACGTCGAGGAGATGCTGATCCTGGCATTCGAGCTGATCAGCGGCCGCGAGATTCCCGTGCTCTCCTTCGAATACCGCGGACGCTGGCGGCTCGCCCAGGCGTTCGACAACCTGGAAGAGGCCCGGGCACGCCAGCGCATCGCGCAGGCGACGGGACTGTCGCGTCTCAAGGCACTCAACGTGTACCTCGCCGAGCAGTCCGGCACCCTGGTCGAGGACGCCGCCTCGGGGCTCCGCGCCGAGTTGCTGCTGGAACGCTCGGTGAAAGCCATGGATGCGCTTGCCGAGCAAATCGTGCACCTGGCCCAGGCCGTGGAAGCCGGCCAGGAAGAACGCAAGCGCGCGCTGCGCACCAAGTCGGACATTCTCGCCAACGCCATTCAGCTCTACAAAAGCGTGTCCAGCGCTTACGAGCAGGTCGGCCGCAGCCACGCTCAGCTGCTCAAGTCGGTGGACCGCTGGGAGCGCATCACCGCGAGTCTCTCCGACGACACCACCCGACTGCGCCTGGGACCGGGGCGCCGCGGTCTGCGCATCCGCGAGCGCACCATCGCCCTGGATGACGAGTCCAAGGCGCGCGTATGCAAGCATCTGGCCCGCTATTTGACCCAGGCGGGGATCACCTCGCGTCATCGCGACACCCGGCTCAGCGTCGGCGTGGATGCCGCCAAGCGCCTGGCGATCGAGATTTTCATTGCCCTGGAACCGCACGTCGGGCTGTCGCAACCAGCCACCCAGCGGGCCATCAACAGTTCCAACGCCGCCGACTTCGGCCAGATCGAACCCAACCTGTCGGCGGCCGCCAAGGCCGCGCTGGGAGCCTCCATGGTCCGCGAGGTCGACACCGAGCTGTCGCGCGCGGCGGAATCGCTCGCCCTGGCCCTGGTGCGTCACTACCGTGTCGAACTGGAGCCCGCGGCCATCGAGTTTCTCAAGCGTCAGTACGGCGCTCGCGACAGCACCCTGAAGATGCTGTCCAACATCAACCTCTCGGGGCGTGGCGACTCGCGCAACGTCAGCTTTCTCAGCCATCGCCCGCCTGCCGTGGGCAGCCCGCACCGCGACTGGTATCGCGCCCTCGTCCGCGCGCGCCGACTCTTCGGACGCCGTTGAGACCTCGCGCCCCGTTTCGCCACGTTCCGTGGGACGTGGCAAACTGACCGCCCGATAGCCGGAAATCGTCTCCATGCGCTTGATCATCGCCGAAAAACCCAGCCTGGCACGCGCCATCGCCGATGCCCTGCCAACGGCGCCGCAGCGCCATGAGGGCTACCTGGTGTGCGGGGAGACCTGCATCAGCTGGTGCGTGGGACATCTTCTCGAGCAGGCACCGCCCGACGCCTACGACGCCCGCTATCAGCAATGGCGTCTGGATCATCTGCCGATCGTGCCCCGGCAATGGAAGCTGATCCCGCGCTCCAAGGCGCGCGCGCAGCTGGCGGTGATTCGCAAGCTGCTCAAGCGTGCCGACACCGTCGTGCACGCCGGCGACCCCGACCGCGAGGGGCAACTGCTGGTGCAACAGGTGATCGCGCATCTGGGCTGGCGCGGCTCGATCTCGCGCCTGCTGATCAGCGACCTCAACCGCCCCGCCGTGCGCCAGGCCCTGCAGCGCATCGAGGACAATGCGCGTTATCAATCGCTGTTCGAGGCCGCCGAGGCCCGTTCGAGGGCCGACTGGGTATATGGCATCAACCTGTCTCGCGCCTGGACCCTCACCGGGCGCCAGGCCGGCTATCAGGGCGTCCTGTCGGTCGGCCGCGTGCAAACCCCGGTGCTGGGGCTCATCGTGCGCCGCGATCTGGACATCGAAGCCTTCACGCCACGCCCTTTCTACCCCCTGTGGGCGGACCTGAAGGTCGAGCACGGAACCCTGCGTGCCTGGTGGCAACCGCAAGCCCCCCACCCACTCGACGAGCAGGGCCGGCTGCTCGAGCGCGCCCCGGCCGAGGCCCTGGCGGCCCGTCTGCCCGGCGCCGAGGGCCACCTGAGCGAGTTGCAGAGCAAGCGGCAGACGCAATCGGCACCGTTGCCGTATTCGCTTTCCGCCCTGCAGGTCGATGCCGCGCGCCGCTACAAGTTGCCGGCCAAGCGCGTGCTGGATATCTGCCAGACGCTCTATGAGCGCCACCAGTTGATCACCTATCCGCGTTCGGATTGCCGCTACCTGCCCGAGGGGCATTTCGCCGCGGCGAAGACGACGCTGGACACGGCCTGCGCCCAGGACGCCACCCTGCGCGAGTGGTATCAAGGGGCGGATTTTTCGCGCCGTTCGCGCGCCTGGAACGACAAGCAGGTCGGCGCCCACCACGCCCTGGCGCCCACCGGGCGGACGTTCGACGCCTCACGCCTGACGGGCGACGAGGCCAATGTCTTTCGTCTGATTGCGCGCAACGTGCTGGCGCAGTTCTATTCACCGCTGGTGACCCGCGACGTCAAGGCAGCGTTCTCGATCCACGGCGAGTGCTTTCGTGCCCAGGGGCGCGAGATTCTCGAGCCTGGCTGGAAGCCGCTCTTCACGACGCGCGACGAGGCCCCGCCCTTGCCCGCGCTGCACGAAGGCGAGTCGGCACGGGTCGTCGACTGCGCGGTGGAGGATCGTCAGACACGGCCGCCGGATCCGTTCACCGATGCCAGCCTGATCAAGGCCATGATGAACATCGCCCGCTACGTCGACGACGCCACGGTCAAGCGTACCTTGCGGGATACCGACGGGCTGGGGACCGAGGCCACGCGCGCGGGAATCATGGAAACCCTCGTCACGCGCGGTTATATCGTGCGTCAGCAAGGCGCGTTACGCGCCACTCGCACCGGACGCGCGCTCATCCAGGCCTTGCCGGATACCGCCACCCGTCCCGAGCGAACGGCACTCTGGGAACAACGTCTTGCCGACATCGCCGAGGGCCGCGGCGATGCGGATGCCTTCCTCGACGCGCTGGTGGGTGATGTCCGCCAACTGCTCGACCAGGCGGATGCCGCACGCATGCGCCAGGCGCTGGCCACCACCGGCGGTGCCGAACCGAGCTCGCCCTCGCGTGGCAAGAAGCGCGGCACCCGGCGCGGCAGCGGCGACGCCTCGTCCAGCCCCCGACGCCGCGCCGGGAAGTCCACGGCCAGGCGTCGCACCTCCTCCAAGAAAGGCCAGGCATGATGCCCGCCTCGTCTCCTTGGTGGCTACTCGGTGCCGGCGCCATGGGACGCCTGTTCGCCGCCCGCCTGAGCGGCGCGCGTCCGGTGTGCCTGATCGGCCGCCGCGACGCCCCGAACGTGCTGCATTATCGCGACCCAAGCGGCGTCGATCACGCCTTGGACGTGCCCTGCTGCACACTGACGTCACTGGCGGTATCGGATCCGACACCACCGGGCCTGGTCGTGCTCGCCACCAAGAGCCATGACACCCAGACCGCCCTGGACGCGTTGAGCGCGCATGTCGACGCCCGGACGCCATTGCTGCTGTTGCAGAACGGCTTCCGCGTCCAGCCGATCGTCACGCGTCAGTGGCTGGGTCCCGTGCTCTGTGCCAGCACCACCGAGGGGGCCTATGTCGAATCCGCACCCGACGGCGGAACGCGCGTCGTCCATGCCGGAACGGGCGTCACCTGGATCGGCGACCTCGACCACGCCTGGCCCGACCTGGCGCATGGCGTCGTCGAGGCACTCACGGCAGCGGGGATGAGGGCGCAGGTCGATGACGACATCGCGCAGCGCCTGTGGCACAAGCTGGCCGTCAATGCCGCCATCAATCCTCTCGTGGCACGCCACCGAATTCGCAACGGCCAGTTGCGCGATCGGCCGTTTCGACGCATGGTCGACGCACTCATCGACGAAATCGGGCCGCTGATCGAAGGTCAGGGTGTCGAGCCTCCCGCGGCCGGCTGGTCGGCACTGATCTGGCAAGTCATCGAGGCCACGGCCGACAATCGCGCCTCGATGCTGCAAGATGTGCTTGCCGGCCGCCCCACCGAACGTGAAGCGATACTCGGCCCGCTGCGGGACGCGGCCCGGCGCCAGCAGCGTTCGACCCCGTCCCTGGATGCGCTGTATCGCGACACGCCTTCGTGATGGCGACGCAACTGGCACGGGGCAGGCCCAAGGTAACCATCATCCTCAAGGAGACGTCATGCGCCACCGCCTCTTCATCACGTTACTGCTGGCATTCCTGCTGCCGGGGCTCGGCCACCTGTTCCTGCGCCGCTGGGGCTGGGCGGCACTGTGGCTGGCGGGCTTCGGCGCACTGCTGACCCTGATGACGATTCCCATCCGCTGGTTGAGTTTCATCTGGCTGCTGCTGTTGCTGCTGCTCTGGGCCGCCAGCATGGTCCATGCGGCGAAACTGGCGCGCGGCAAGGGGCGTGGCGCTCGCCCTTCCCCCACGCCACGCTGACGCGTCGCGACGGGACAACACCTCGGGCGCTTGGTTACACTGGGCGCCCGACACGGCCATCCCGACCGCCTGGTGACGACGACGCATGTTCCCGACCTTTCCGCCACCCCTATCGAACGCTTACTTCGCCACGCCAATCGACACCCCCACGGAGGCACGCTCACGGTGATGTCGCTTTCACGCCTCCGCGATCCGTATTTCATCTATCGCTATCGCCATCGTCTGCACGTGTTGCGCACATCGCTGGCGCTGGCCATCACCTATGTCATCATCCTGACCCTCGAGATTCCCCACGGCAGCTGGGCGCTGGTCAGCACGATGATGGTGATGGGCAACCTGCCGCATATCGGCGGCGTCATCGACAAGGGGGGACAGCGCCTGCTGGGCACGGTACTCGGCGCGATCTGGGGCGTGTTGCTGGTGCTGATCCCGGCACCGGCACCCTGGGTGATTCCCGCCTGGACGCTGATCGGCATCGCCGTGGCCACGCACACCACCTTTGCCACGCGCTATGGCTACAGTGCGCTGATGTTCGGCGTGACGCTCCTGATGGTCGTCGGCGATGGGCATCAGGATCTGGGCATCGCGCTGTGGCGCGCCTTCGACGTCCTGATCGGCACGCTCGTCGGCATTCTCGCCACGCTCTTCATCCTGCCGCAGAAAGCCACCGACTTGCTGCGCTTTTTGCTGGCGGACAACCTCGACAAGCTGGCGCGCCTTTATCATGCCCATACGAGCGCCGCCCAGCAGGAAGACGTCGATACGCGCCAGTTGCTCAAGACCACCTCCACGCAACTGGTCAAGCAACGTGGCCTGGTGGACGCCATCCACAGCGAGCGCCGCCTGCACCGCGACGACCTGGAACGCATCCTGTCGCTGGAAAGACGCATGCTGTCGACCATCGAGCTGTTGCTGGAGACGCACTGGGCAACCCGCGCCGGCCACGACATCATCGCCGGCCTGGAAGGCTTGCGTGACGAGCAGCACCGCCTGGCCCGCGCCCTGGGCAGCCTGGCCTTTCAAGTGCGCACCGGGCAGAGCATCGACCTCACGGTGGTCGCCTTCGACCTGCAGCGTCACGCGCAAGCGACCTTGAGCGTGCATGCCGACGACGGTCGCGCACTCTTCAGCCCGAGCGGCTATCTATGGCTCAACCGCGAGCTGGCACGCCTCACCCAGGCACTGATCGACACGCTGCAGACCATCAACCGCTTGCCCAGTGCCCGCTTGCGTCGACGCGCCTCGCGCCAGACCTTGATCCGCGACCGCCTGGCCATGCCGCTGGATCCGTCCCAGGGGCGGCGCGACGACGACAAGGACAAGCCGAACTGAGCGACACCTCCACGCACTGCCATGCCCCACGGCCACGCCTCTTCCCAGCAGATTACCAAGCGCTCGCGACCGGCATGCGCTTCGTCTGCCACGGTGACGCGTCAGCGCCGGGCCTGCGGCATCGAGGCCAGAAGCCGTACACGCAGCAGGCGGCGCGACGTCGCCGACGCGCTGTCCGGCCACAGCCACAGCGTGCGATGCCCGATACGCAGGCCGGTCAGCCAGGCGCCCACGCGTACCGGCGCTGGATGCACCACCTGCCACGACTCGCCGGGACGACGCCATTGCCAGGTGGCGTGCCGTCCTTCGACGCTTTCGCGCAGTTCCCAGCGGCGCTGGCCACGCCACCAGCGTCCCACCAGCAGGCCGCCACTGACCATGACCGAGCCGGCCAGCCAGGCGCTACCCAGGGAAACGGCCAGCCCGCTCACCGAGGCCCAGACTCCCAGATGCGCCGTCAGCGCCAGCCTAGAGGGTGCGATACTGAGCGTTGGAAGTGGTTTCGGCATAGTCGACGATCATCTGCACGATACGCCGCAATTCCGGGTCGGAAGGCCAGTCGCGACGCATCAGCCATATGAAGAGGTCCTGGTCCTCCTGGTCGATCAAGGCCTGATAGCGTGCCTTGTCCGCATCGTCGAGCTGGGGGTAGCGATGCTCGAGAAAGGGGATCAACAGCAGGTCCAGCTCCCACATGCCGCGCCGCGAGTGCCAGTAAAGCCGTTTGGTGGTGGCGTCGTCTTGCATGAAAGCTCCCAGTGCGAAGTCGTGAACAGGCCACGAGTATACCCGAGGGCCTGACGTGACACATCGTTTCCCCTCTTTGCCGAAAACCGGCTAAGCTAGACTTGAATTGTGCTAGTGCGTTGTTTTATCAAGGTTTGAGCAGTATGCTGAAATCACAACAATATCGCGCTCGCCCTGCTGCTTGCCGCAGCGGAGCGATGGTATCGCTTGGAGGCATCCGATGACCAAGTCCGAGTTGATTGAGCAAATCGCCATACGCCAACCCGAGTTGTCGGCCAAAGAGGTCGAAGCCGCGGTCAAGATCATTCTCGAAGACATCACGCAATCGCTGTCCAGCGGCGGACGTGTCGAGATTCGCGGGTTCGGCAGCTTCTCCCTACACTTTCGGGAGCCGCGTACCGGGCGTAATCCCAAGACCGGCGACCCCGTCGATCTGCAAGGCAAGTACGTACCGCATTTCAAGCCCGGCAAGGAATTGCGCGAACAGGTCAATGCCAGTCGCGCGCTCGGCTATTGACGGACACGCCGGGGAGGCGAGAAATGGGACACGACACGGCGTGCTATCATCGCCACCCATCAGGTCCGGAATCGACAACGATCGCTGAATGTCACGGTGAAGCCGCTTTATCGAATGCGATCCGATACCGGGCGCCATCCCTCATGCAAAAGGAACCTGCCCATGCGTTGGTTTAAAGGTGTCGTGCTGGCCATTCTCCTTCTGGTCGTCCTGTTGCTCGGCATCCTGTTCGCCGTCAATAACCAGCAGGCCATGCCCCTCGACCTGATCTGGGTCGAATTGCCGCCTGCGTCGCTATCCTTGTGGTTACTGCTCTCGCTGGCCTGCGGGGTGATCCTGGGCATGCTCGCGATGACCGGCATCTACCTGCGTCTGCGGACCCTGTTGACCCGCGCGCAACGCCATAACCAACAGCAGCGCAAGGAACTGGATCGGCTTCGCACCCAGGAGTTCAAGGAAGCGCCCTGAATGCTTGATCCACTGCTGCTTGGCCTGCTGGTCGCGGCGATCGCCATCGGTTGGTGGCTGGGACGGCGCGAGCGCCGGCGCGCTCGCGAACAACCCGCTCCCGGCGTGTCCCTGCCCCGGGACTACTTCATCGGCCTCAACCACTTGCTCAATGAGCAGCCGGATCGTGCCATCGAGACGTTCGTGCAAGCGCTCGAGGTCAACAGCGACACCATCGAGACCCATATCGCGCTGGGCAATCTTTTCCGCTCTCGCGGCGAAGCCGATCGTGCCGTCAAGATTCATCAGAACCTCCTGGCCCGCCCTACCCTGACCCCCCATCAGGGCGGCCTGGTGCAGCTGGAACTCTCGCGCGACTTCCTCCACCTCGGCTTGCTCGACCGCGCCGAGCGCCTGCTGCAGAGCCTGGTCAAGGACGTCCCCGATGAAGGCCTTCGCGATGCCGCCAAGCGCTTGCTGGTCGACCTCCTGCAGCGCGAGAAGGAATGGCAGCAGGCGCTGGATGTCGCCACGCCGCAGCTCGTCCGCCAGGACGCGGACATCCAGCGCGCCGCAGCGCACTGGCTATGCGAACTCGCCCAGCGCGACCGGCACAATGCCAGCCCCGGCATGGCACGCAAACGCCTGCGCCAGGCCCTGTCGATCGACGAAAGCTGCGTACGGGCCACTTGGCTGCTGGCCGAGCTGGAACGGGATACCGGCCACTACAAGGCCGTGATCCGCCATCTCAAGCGCATCCCCGAGCAGGACCCGGGCTTTCTGCCGGTCATCCTCGAGCCCTTGCACGAGGCCTATCGACGCCTGGAAGACGAGTCGGGCTGGCGCGCGTTTCTCGAGACCAAGCTGCAGGAAACGCACTTCACCAGCGTCGTGATCATGCTCGCGGCGTCCCGACTCAATACCGAAGGCCAGGACGCGGCCATCGAACTGATCAGCGAACAGCTCCAAGCGCACCCCAGCCTGCGCGGCGTCGATTACCTCATGGACCTGTACCTGATCGGCGAAAATCACGGCGACCGCGAACGCCTGCTGCTGCTCAAGCAACATACTCAGAAACTGCTGGCAGCACGCCCCCGTCATCGCTGTCATCGCTGTGGCTTCGGCAGCGCACAACTGCATTGGCAATGCCCGCGCTGCCAGAGCTGGGGCACCACCAAGCCGATCACGGGACTGGAAGGCGAGTAGCCGCGTCCTTACGACGACTCCGCAAGCTCGCGTTCGATGGTCGCCAGCGCCGCCATCGGATCCGGCGCCTGCGTGACCGGGCGTCCCACCACCAGATGCGTACTGCCGGCCGCCATCGCCTCGCCCGGGGTCAGAGTACGGCGCTGGTCGTCGGCACTCGACGCACGCGGCCGGATGCCGGGCGTGACCTTCAGGAAGTCGTCGCCGCACGTAGCACGCAACGCCGCCGCTTCCTGCGCGGAACACACCACGCCCGCCATGCCGCTCTGCTGCGCCAACCTCGCCAAACGCTCGACCTGTGACAGCGGTTCGGCCTCGACGCCCACTTCGATCAGGTCGTCACGTTCCATGCTGGTCAACACCGTGACTGCGATCAGATGAGTACCGAGCCGACGACGTTCCAGTCGCTCCCGGGCCGCCTCCATCATTCGGCGCCCGCCGCCGGCATGCACGTTGACCATCCATACGCCGTGATCGGCAGCGGCCTCGACGGCGCCGGCCACCGTATTGGGAATATCGTGAAACTTGAGATCCAGAAAGACCTCGAACCCCAGTCCGTGCAAGGCCTCCAGAACTCGGGGCCCGGTGCGGGTGAACAGTTCCTTGCCGACCTTCACGCGACACCGCGACGGGTCCAGGCGCTCGGCCATGGCGAGTGCCTGATCGAGGCGTGGGTAATCGAGTGCGATGATCAGCGGCGTATCGAGGTCCGACGACATGGGGTCTCCTGCATAAACGGCGAGATGAAGCCGGGATTATACCGTCGTGGTCGTCGCGCCACCTAGGCCCGCACGTTTTGCGCGCTCAATAAAGTATTTATAAATAAGATTATTTTAATTTTAAGCGTTTCACCTACACGTTTTGTACGCAAAAGCTTACACGTCGGGTGAGCGGAACTGGATAGGGTAAAGCGGCATGTATTAGAAATTATGCAAGGGAGGTTTCGATGAAGTATCTGCTCAGCTGTACCCTGTTGGCGCTCTCACTGAGTGCCGCTCCGCTGGCCCTGGCGCAGGAGAACGCGCCGCAGGCCATCGACATCAATCATGCCACCGCCGAGACCCTGGCCGAATTGCCGGGCATCGGCGAAGTCAAGGCACAGGCCATCGTCGAGGATCGTGAAGCCAACGGGCCGTTTGCGTCTCTCGAGGACCTGACCCGCGTCAGCGGTATCGGCGAGGGAACCGTGCACGACCTGGAGAACCGCGTGACCTTCTGATCGCACCGACGGTCCGGCATGCCCGCGCGCCGATGCGCGGGCCATGTCGCGCTCCCTGCCCCGGCTCGCCGGACACCGGGCCCTAGACCCTCAGGCCACCATCGCACTCCAGCACCCGGCCCGTGAAATAGTCATTCTCCACGATGTAACGCACGCTGTGCGCGATATCCGCTGGCTGGCCCAGATGCCCCAGTGGGATGCCACGGCTGATTTTCTCGAGCACGTCATCGCGCATCGAGGCGGTCATCTCGGTGCGGATGAATCCCGGCGCCACCGCCGCCACGCGTATTCCCTGGCGCGCCAGCTCTTTGGCCCAGGTCACCGTCAGCGCGACGACCCCTGCCTTCGAGGCACTGTAGTTGCTCTGCCCCATGTTGCCCGCCCGGGAAATGCTCGACACATTGATGATCACGCCACCACGCGCGGCCTCGGTCATCTGGGTCGCCGCCTCGCGACCGCACAGGAAGACCCCCGTCAGATTGACATCGAGCACTTGCTGCCATTGCTCGAGGCTCATGCGTGACTCGACATGTCCGTCCCGGCTCTTCACCAGCAGGCCATCGCTCGTGATGCCGGCGTTGTTGATCAGGACATCGAGCGGTCCGAGCAGCGCATGCTGCTGAGCAAATGCCCGGGCCACGGCCTCTTCATCGGCGACATCGACCGCGAAGGCATGTACCTCGACATCCGCCTGGCTCAGCGTCGCCACCGCCTCCTGCATGATCTCTTCATCGCGATCGAACAACGCGATACGCGCCCCCTGGGCCCCGAGTTCGGCCGCCATCGCCAGCCCCAGCCCCTGTGCGCCTCCCGTTATGCCCACTACCGCACCATCAAGCCGCATGGCCTCTCCTCCTCATGAACCGGTGGCTTCCACTCACGCCACCCGTTTTGTGCGTTGCAGCATAAAGAGTCTAGCATGCGCCTCACGCCCCCTCCATCTCGTCGGCATGTCTCCCTTGCAATTCACACTCGTGCCACCATTTATTGCCTAGTCGATCTTACGGAGCCGTCATGCCACTGTTACTTTTCATTACGCTTTTCGGTCTGCTCGATTTCGTGATCCTGTTCGCCATCGGTGGACAGATCGGCCTGCTGCCCACGCTGGCGCTGGTCCTTCTGTCCGGCGCACTGGGACTTCATCTGATCCGCCGTGAAGGCGTCCAGACGCTGCAGCGCGCACAGGCACGCTTTGCGCAGGGGGAAATCCCCTCGGACGAACTGATTACCGGTGCCGCGCTGATATTCGGCGGGGCACTGCTCGTCGCACCGGGCTTTCTGTCCGATGGACTGGGGCTCTTGTGCCTCATTCCCAGCAGCCGCCGCCTGCTCGGCAAGGGGCTCAAGCAGGGGGGCTGGCGGGCCCGCATGTTCTCGATGGGCGGTCACGCCCAGCGCCCCGGCCCGCATGCGGACGACGCCTGGCACGAACATGCACGCCCCCGGGAGGACGCCCATGACAGCGGAACGCAGCGCGATCGTCCGATCGAGGGCGATTACATAGGGAAGGACGATTCCCGGCATTGAAAAATTTCATCAAGGCCCCTTGAAAGTGGTGACGTCGACCCAATCAAGGGCCTTAACAGACGATTCGGCCGTAACGCATTGATGCGTCGGCTTTATAAACAGAAGGCCTAGCCTTCACCCCGTGCGCTTGGCGTCACGGGATTACCACATGACCCATGTAACCATCAGGAGAACGTGAGCAATGAAAATCCGTCCTTTGCACGATCGCGTCGTCGTCCGTCGCGTGGAAGAAGAGCAGAAGACCGCTGGCGGCATCGTGCTCCCGGGTAATGCTCAAGAGAAGCCCACTCGCGGCGAAGTCCTCGCCGTGGGTAACGGCCGCATTCTCGAGAGCGGCGAAGTGCGCCCGCTGGACGTCAAGGTGGGTGACACCGTGATCTTCAAGGATGGCTTCGGTGTCGAGAAGCAGAAAATCGATGGCGAAGAAGTCCTGATCATGAGCGAAAGCGACATCCTCGCCGTCGCCGAGTGATCTTCACGCTCGCCGAGCACATTTTCGTTTCACGTTTGCGCGATGCATCGCGCCTACTACCTACTAATGGGAAGAGTTAGACATGGCAGCTAAACAAATCAAATTCTCCGATGATGCCCGCAAGCGCATGGCGCGTGGTGTTAACGTTCTGGCTGATGCGGTCAAGGTAACTCTCGGTCCGAAGGGACGTAACGTCGTACTGGAAAAGTCCTTCGGCTCTCCCACCGTGACCAAGGACGGCGTATCCGTCGCCAAGGAAATCGAACTCAAGGACAAGTTCGAGAACATGGGCGCACAGATGGTCAAGGAAGTCGCTTCCAAGACCTCTGACGTGGCCGGCGACGGCACCACCACGGCAACCGTCCTCGCGCAGTCCATCGTCACCGAGGGCATGAAGGGCGTCACCGCCGGCATGAACCCGATGGATCTCAAGCGTGGCATCGACCAGGCCGTCGACGCCGCCGTCAAGGAAATCCAGTCGCTTTCCGTGCCCTGCACCGATGCCAAGGCCATCGCCCAGGTCGGCACCATTTCCGCCAATGGCGACAAGCGTATCGGCGAAATCATTGCCGATGCCATGCAGAAGGTCGGCAAGGAAGGGGTCATCACCGTCGATGAAGGTCGCGGCTTCGAAGACGAGCTGGAAGTCGTCGAAGGCATGCAGTTCGATCGCGGTTACCTGTCGCCCTACTTCGTGACCAACCAGGACACCATGATGGTGGAACTGGAAGATCCGTACCTGTTGATGGTCGACAAGAAGATCTCCAACATCCGCGAACTGCTGCCGGTGCTGGAAGCCGTCGCCAAGTCCGGCAAGCCGTTGGGCATCATCGCCGAGGACATCGAAGGCGAAGCGCTGGCCACCCTGGTGGTCAATACCATGCGCGGCATCGTCAAGGTCGCGGCGACCAAGGCGCCCGGCTTCGGTGATCGTCGCAAGGCCATGCTGCAGGACATCGCCATCCTCACCGGTGGTACCGTGATTTCCGAGGAAGTCGGCTTGACCCTCGAGCAGGCCAACCTGGACCACCTGGGTAGCGCCAAGCGCGTCACCATGTCCAAGGAAAACACCACCATCATCGACGGTGCCGGTGTCGAAGCCGATATCGAAGCGCGCGTCAGCCAGATTCGCGCTCAGATCGAAGACACCAGCTCCGATTACGATCGCGAGAAGCTGCAGGAGCGTGTCGCCAAGCTGGCCGGCGGCGTCGCGGTCATCCGCGTGGGCGCAGCCACCGAGTTCGAGATGAAAGAGAAGAAGGCTCGCGTCGAAGACGCGCTGCACTCGACTCGTGCTGCCGTCGAGGAAGGCGTGGTGCCGGGGGGCGGTACCGCTCTGGTCCGCATCCTGAACAAGCTTGCCGATCTCAAGGGCGACAACGAAGATCAGACCCACGGGATTGCCATCGCCCTGCGCGCCATGGAAGCCCCGCTGCGTCAGATCGTGACCAACGCGGGTCAGGAAGCGTCCGTCATCGTCAACCAGGTCAAGGCCGGCGAAGGTAACTACGGTTACAACGCGCAAACCGGCGAGTATGGCGACCTGTTCGACATGGGCGTTCTCGACCCGGCCAAGGTCACGCGCAGCGCGCTGCAGTCCGCTGGCTCCGTGGCGGGTCTGATGATCACCACCGAAGCCATGATCGCCGACGATCCGGACGAGAAAGAAGCCGGTGGCGCACCGGACATGGGCGGCATGGGAGGCATGGGCGGCATGATGTAACGCTGCCAGCCGATTCCCGGGCCCTGTCCCGTGACACGAACCCCTGCCGGGCGACCGGCAGGGGTTTTTCGTTGCCGGCCGGTCACCGGTGCCGTAGCCCGTAGCCCGTAGCCCGTAGCCCGTAGCCCAAGTACACTATCGCCCTGCCCTAGACTGCCTCGCGACTTCCTATGCTCTCCAATATTCGCATCGTACTCGTCCAGACCTTTCACCCCGGCAATATCGGCCAGGCGGCACGCGCCATGAAAACCATGGGCCTCAGCGACCTGGTGCTGGTCAATCCGCGCAGCTTTCCGGACGCGGAAGCGACTCGACTGGCCGCAGGCGCCACCGATGTCATCGACAACGCACGCGTCGTCGAACACATCGCGCAAGCCGTGGGTGACTGCGTGCAGGTGGTAGGTGCCAGCGCGCGGCTGCGCAGCCTTCCCCTGCCGCATTTCGACGACCCCGAGCCCATGGCGTCCGAGCTGATCGAGCATGCACAAGACGCCCCGGTAGCCCTGGTATTCGGTCGCGAACGCTTCGGGCTGACGAATGATGAGATTCGCCATTGCACGCACCAGGTCAGCATCCCTGCCAACCCTGAATATGGTGTGCTCAACCTCGCCCAGGCGGTGCAGATCCTGGCCTACGAGGTGCGCCGAGCCTGGCGTCATCACCAGGCCAGCCCCGCGACCTCGCAAACACCGCCCTCGCTACCGACCCGCGACCAGATGGCCCATTTCGAGGCGCATTTGCACGAGGCCCTGGTGACATCGGGTTTCCTGACGCAACCTCACGCGCGTACCGAGGATCACCTGCGCGCACTCTTCGCGCGTGCACAGCCATCCCGCAAGGAGCTGTCCATTCTGCGAGGCGTGTTATCGACGCTGGAAAAAGCGGGCAGTAATCCGCGTTCCTCCTCGTAGGCCCCGGCGTTGCCCCCGGCCGGACACACTCCGGCCTGGCATTGCCCCGACACATGTCTCTCGCCCCGGCCGCAGCCGGATGGTCCCCCTGCGCCCTCTCTAGCCGCCCAGCAGCATTTGCGCGCCATGGCCGGTGACGAATGCCAGCCCGGCGGCGGCGGATCCCATGCACAATGTCCGCAGCCCCGAGCGCCAGGCCGGCAGGCCATAGACCGCACTTTTCAGCATGCCGATACCCAGGAAGACACCGGCAGCCACGCCCAGGCTTGTCAGAAACTGCGTGACGACGCCCAGCCCCGGCAACGCGTACGGCAACAAGGGCAACGCCCCCACTCCCAGAAAGGCCGCGAAGGTGACGAGTCCGGCGCGGAGGGGGCTCAGGCCCTCGCGTGACAAGCCATATTCCTCTCGCAGCATGGTGCTCACCCAGACCTCGGGGTCGCGGCACAACACCTCCACGACCTGCTCGAGCAGTTCGCCCTCGAACCCCTTGGCGCGAAACAGCTGGCGAATCTCCTCGCGCTCGCCTTCGGGCACCAGGGCAATATGTCGATGTTCGGTGCGCTCAGCGCTGGCGATCTGGGCCAGTTGCGCCTGACCTGCCTCGTAATTGCTGACCGCCATGCTCAAGCCATCGGCCAGCAAGTTGGCAAAACCCAGCACGAGCGCCACCTGTGGCGAGAATCCGGCACCGAATGCCCCCGAGACCACCGCGAAAGTGGTCACACAGCCATCGATGCCCCCAAGCACGGCATCGGGCAATGTCGAGGCTTTCGGCGTTATGCCCAGTCGTGCCTGGACGGCATCGGGCAGGTGATCGGCAAGAAGGCGCTGACGACTCGGGATTGGCATGACGAAGCGCTCGTGGAAGGCGAAGATGTGACTCTCGAGAAGGGCCGAGTCACCCCGGATCGACGCTGGATGCCGACGCTTCGCTTGCATCCTCGACACCGGCTCTCGATCGAGATCAGCGTAGCACCTGTGTGCCAATTTCGTCGGTCCCGGGGGCCGGATAGCACGAGCTGGAGCGCGTCACCCGGAAATGATGCACAAAAAAAACCGTGCCTCTCGCGAGGCACGGTTTTCGTTTGGCTTAGCGAGCCAAGGCCGTCGCGTGCGGGACGCGACGGCGATGTGCGGGCTTATTCGCCGCCCATCTGCTGCTTGATCAGATCACCGATGGTGGTCGGACCGGACTGCGGCTCAGCTTCCTGGTCGCGCAGTTTGCCCATGGCACGACGGGTATCCGTCTGATCCTTCGCCTTGACCGAGAGGTTGATCGCACGGTTCTTGCGATCGACGCCGACGATCTTGGCTTCGACGCTGTCGCCTTCGCTGAGCACGTTACGTGCATCTTCGACGCGATCGGCGCTGATCTCGGAGGCCTTGAGCACGGCGACGACATCGGTGGCCAGCTCGACGTGGGCTTCCTTGGCGTCGACTTCGACGACACGGCCAGTGACGACACTGCCCTTGTCATTCACGGCCAGGTACTCGGAAACCGGATCGGTTTCGAGCTGCTTGATGCCCAGCGAGATGCGCTCACGCTCCGGATCGATCGACAGGATGACCGCTTCGGCTTCATCACCCTTCTTGAACTTGCGCACGGCTTCTTCGCCGGGCTCGCTCCAGGAGATGTCGGACAGGTGAACCAGGCCGTCGATGCCGCCTTCGAGACCGATGAAGATACCGAAATCGGTGATCGACTTGATGGTCCCGGCAACACGGTCGCCCTTGTTGTAACGCGCGCTGAAGTCTTCCCACGGGTTGGTGGTGCACTGCTTGATGCCCAAGGAGATACGACGACGCTCTTCGTCGATATCCAGCACCATGACTTCGACGTCGTCGCCGACCTGAACGACTTTCGACGGATGGATGTTCTTGTTGGTCCAGTCCATTTCGGAGACGTGGACCAGGCCTTCGACACCCTCTTCCAGCTCGGCGAAGCAGCCGTAGTCGGTGAGGTTGGTGACGCGGGCGTTGACGCGCGTGTTTTCCGGGTAACGATCCTTGATGTTGACCCAGGGATCTTCGCCCAGCTGCTTCAAGCCGAGAGACACGCGATTGCGCTCGCGGTCGAACTTGAGCACCTTGACGTTGACTTCGTCGCCGACGGCCACGATTTCGCTCGGATGCTTGATGCGCTTCCAGGCCATGTCGGTGATGTGCAGCAGGCCGTCAACGCCACCCAGATCGACGAACGCACCGTAGTCGGTGAGGTTCTTGACGATACCGTTGATCTGCTGACCTTCCTGCAGGGTCGCCAGCAGCGCTTCGCGCTCGGCGCTGTTCTCGGCTTCGAGAACGGCACGACGAGAGACCACGACGTTGTTGCGCTTCGGATCGAGCTTGATGACCTTGAAGTCCAGCTCTTTGTGTTCCAGGTGAGCGGTATCGCGCACCGGACGGACATCGACGAGAGAACCGGGCAGGAAGGCACGGATGGAAGAAACGTCGACCGTGAAGCCGCCCTTGACCTTGCCGTTGATCACGCCCTTGACGATTTCGTCCTTCTCGAAGGCCGCTTCCAGCTCTTTCCAGGCCTCGGCACGCTTGGCCTTCTCGCGAGACAGGCGTGTCTCGCCGAAACCGTCCTCGACGGCTTCCAGGGCAACTTTGACTTCATCGCCCACGGCGATGGTCAACTCGCCGTTGTCATCACGGAACTGCGCCGCGGGGATTTGCCCCTCGGACTTCAGACCCGCGTTGACGGTAATCCAGTCACCTTCGATGTCGACCACGGTTGCCATGACGATGGCACCGGGCTCCATGTTGATGTCCTGGAGAGATTGTTCGAACAGTTCAGCAAAGCTTTCGCTCATGTCGTTCCTACGTGATCAACGTTAATAGCGGCCAGGCCGCTCGTTCTCCGCACCACCAGCGAGTGCGGGCCTTTCCTACATATCCCTGGGGACGTTGGCGCTGGTTCGACCTGCGAAGGCTCTCGATTATCGCCCGCGCACGTCATGACGTCTGGCCAGGGTCTCCGGATGGGTGCCCGTTTCACCCCAGCTACTCAGTTCGGGAGGTCGAGCCCACGTTCACTGAGTAGCCTTTCGATACGCTCCACCACGTCCGGTATCGCAAGACTCGTGCTGTCCAGCAAGACAGCATCGTCGGCCGGCTTGAGTGGCGCCACCGCGCGTTGCATGTCGCGCGCATCACGAGCCTTTATTTCCTCTAGAAGACTCGCTAGATTAGCATCCACACCGGCATTCAGCAACTGCTCGTGGCGACGCCGCGCGCGTTCCTCGGCCGAGGCGGTCAAGTAGATCTTCAACTCGGCCTGCGGGAACACCACCGTGCCCATGTCGCGCCCGTCGGCCACCAGGCCTGGCGCAGCGCGAAAGTCGCGCTGACGCGTCAGCAAGGCATCGCGCACGCGCGGCAGCGACGCTACCTGCGAGGCCGCGTCACCGACCGCCTCGGTGCGGATGTCCCCCGTCACGTCCTCGCCTTCCAGCATGATGCGGGCGTCTCCGTCCTGGGCCACGAACGCGACATCCAGGGTTTCGGCGCAGCTCGCCAGTGCCATGTCGTCGTCGAGCGCCAGGCCATGCTTGAGCGCCGCCAGTGCCGTCAGGCGGTACAGTGCCCCGGAGTCGAGCAGGTGCCAGCCCAGGCGCTCGGCGATCAGGCGACTCACGGTTCCCTTGCCCGCACCGCCCGGGCCGTCGACGGTCAGGACGGGCATTGCCGAATCCGGCGAACTCATGACACCTCCTGCTCGTCCAGCACCAGCCCCACGCGACGCGCGAGATCCACGAAGCCGGGGAACGAGGTGGCCACGTTGGCGCAGTCATCGATGACGATCTCGTCGCTGGCCCGCAGCGCCGCCACGGCAAAGGCCATCGCGATACGGTGATCGCCCAGGCTATCGACCTGTCCGCCGCGATAGTGTGCTGCCGGCGTCTCGTCCGCGCTGGCCCGCCCAACGATATCGATACCGTCCGGATACACGGTATTGTCCACGCCCAGCGTGGTCAGGCCGTCGGCCATCGCCTGGATGCGATCGGATTCCTTGACGCGCAACTCTTCCGCGCCGCGCAGCCGGGTCACGCCCTCGGCATTGGCCGCGGCGACGAACAGCGCAGGGAACTCATCGATGGCCAGCGGCACCTGATCGGTCGGAATGTCGATGCCCTTGAGCGGCGCATAGCGAATGCGGATGTCGGCCACCGGCTCGCCCCCCACCTCGCGCGGCTCCTGAAGGGTGAGATCGGCCCCCATGGCCTGGAGTATGTTGATCACGCCGATACGCGTCGGATTGATGCCGACATGCTCCAGCAGCAGGTCCGACCCCGGGGTGATGGCCGCCGCCACCAGGAAAAACGTGGCCGATGAAATATCCGACGGCACATCGATGGGCGATGCCGCCAGGCGACCGCCTCCCTGCAGCCAGGCTTCATCGCCGTCGCGCTGCACCGGGTACCCGAAGCCGTTGAGCATGCGCTCGGTATGATCGCGCGTCGGCGCCGGCTCGCGCACTCGCGTTTCCCCTTCGGCATAGAGCCCCGCCAGCAGCAGGCAGGACTTCACCTGGGCGCTGGCCATGGGCATGTCGTAGCGGATGCCGGAAAGCGCCTGCCCGCCGCGGATCATCAGCGGCGGCCGGCCGCCCTCCGCGGTTTCGATCACCGCGCCCATCTCGCGCAGCGGATCGGCGATGCGCCCCATGGGACGCTTGTTCAGCGATACATCGCCGGTCAGCTCGGTATCGAAGGCCTGCCCCGCCAGCAGCCCGGCGAACAGACGCATGGCCGTTCCCGAGTTGCCCACGTAGAGCGGCCCGGCGGGCGCCGTCAAGCCGTGCAGCCCGACTCCGTGAATCGTCACGCGGCCGTGATGCGGCCCTTCGATGGCCACGCCCATTTCACGAAACGCCTGCAGGGTCGCCAGGCTGTCCTCGCCTTCGAGAAAGCCGTGCACCTCGGTCACGCCGTCGGCCAGCGCGCCGAGCATGATCGAGCGGTGAGAGATCGACTTGTCGCCGGGGACGCGGATCTGACCGCGGACGGCACCACCGGGACTCACACGGTAGCGGATATTGCGTTGTTCCATCGCCTGATAACTCGTCTGGTTCAAAAGCGTATCGAAGTATTGCCGTGCATGGCTGGCACGGTCGAATACCGCCAACATGGCATCGCCATCGCCCTCGGTCACGGCGCGCCGTAGCCGCGCCACCCCGGCTTCGAATTCGTCCAGCGCACCGAGCACCGCGTCGCGGTTGGCACTGAAGATGTCCCGCCACATGACAGGATCGCTGCCCGCGATCCGGGTGAAATCGCGAAACCCGCCCGCCGCGTAACGAAAGATATCCAGGCGCTCGTCCTGACGGGCCAGGGTATCCACCAGCGAGAACGCCAGCAGATGCGGAAGATGGCTGGTCCGGGCCAGCACCTGATCGTGCCGCTCCGGCGTCATTTCCAGCAACTGTGCACCGCATGCCGCCCACAGGGCGCGCACGCGGGCCAAGGCGTCGGGATCGGTATCCTCGCAGGGCGTCAGTATCACCTTGTGCTGTCGATACAGTGACGCATCCGCGGCCGCGACGCCGTTTTTCTCGGAGCCCGCGATCGGATGGCCGAGCACGAAACGCGGCGGCAGATGCCCGAAGACCCGCACCACTGCCGCTTCGATGGCACTTTTGGTGCTGCCCACGTCGGTGACCACCTGCGCGTCGAGCCGAGGCGCCAGCGTTCGCAACACGTCTTCCATTGCCAGCACCGGCACCGCCAGCACGATCAGCGAACTCTCGGCGACCCAGGGGGCGAGCTGCGTGCCGCCGTCATCGATCAGCCCCATATCGATCCCGCGTGCCACCTCGTCGGCATCACGGTCGCAGGCCACGATGCGTCCCCGATACCCCGATGCCTTGAGGGCCGCGGCCAGGGAGCCGCCGATCAGCCCCAGGCCGACGATGAGAATGCCCCGCTCGGCGGGGGCACATGGCATTGCCGACATTTACAGCACACCCACCGGATAGGACCCCAGCACCTTGAGCTCGGCGGCACGCAGGGTGATCTCCTCGAGCACGGCTGCTACCTGCGGGTCGTCGCGGTGGCCCTTGAAGTCGATGAAGAATACGTAGTTCCAGACCCCCGTGCGCGATGGCCGGGTCTCGACGCGGGTCAGGTCGATCTTGTGGCGATGGAACGGCTCGAGCAGATCGTGCAGCGCCCCGGGCTGGTTGCGCATGGCGACGACGATGGATGTCTTGTCGTCGCCCGAGATCGGCGTGTCCTGGTGGCCGATGATCAGAAAGCGCGTCGAGTTGTCGGGTCGATCCTCGATCTTCTCGGCGACCTTGTCCAGCGCGTAGCGCTTGGCGGCCATGTCACCGGCGATCGCGGCACTGTGCCATTCGCTCTTGATCAGGCGCGCCGCTTCGGCGTTGGAGGACACCGGCACTCGCTCGGCATTGGGGTAATGCGCGTCCAGCCACTTGCGGCACTGCGCCAGCGACTGGGGATGCGAATAGATCCGCGAGATCTTGTCGCGACGCGTGGTATCGGAGACCAGCAGATGGTGGTGAATGCGCAGCACCACCTCGCCGCAGATCCGCAGGCTGGCGTCCATGAAGGTATCCAGCGTGCTGTTGACGATCCCCTCGGTGGAGTTTTCCACCGGCACCACCCCGAAATGCGCGGCGCCGGCTTCCACCTCGCGGAAGACCTCGTCGATGGCGGCCATCGGCAGGCTCACCGCGCTATCGCCGAAATGCTTGAGCGCTGCCTGCTGGGTGAAGGTACCCTCGGGCCCCAGATACGCGACCTTGACCGGCCGCTCCAGCGCCAGGCACGCCGACATGATCTCGCGAAACAGGCGGGCCATTTCCTCGTCGTCGAGCGGCCCCTTGTTGAGCGCCATGATGCGCCGCAGGACCTGGGCCTCGCGCTCGGGTCGATAGAAGGTCGCCTGAGGATCGGAATCGGTCTTCACCTGCGCCACCTGCTGCGCGCAATGGGCACGCTCGCTGATCAGCTCGAGGATCTGGCTATCCAGCGCATCGATCCGCTCGCGCAATGCCGGCAGGTCGGCCGAGGTGACGGGGAGGTTGTTATCGGACATGTCGTGATCAGCCATGACGTCGTTCGAACTCCTGCATGAAATCGACCAGCGCATCCACCGCCGCCTCGGGCACGGCGTTGTACAGGCTGGCGCGCATGCCCCCCACGCTGCGATGGCCCTTGAGGTTCAACAGCCCCGCCGCCTCGGCATCACGCAGGAACGTGGCATTGAGCGCGTCGTCCGCCAGCACGAAGGGCACGTTCATGCGCGAACGATTGGCCGTGGCGATCGGATTCGAGTAGAAGCCGCTGGCATCGATGGCCGCATACAACTTGGCGGCCTTGCGATCGTTGATGCGGTCCATGGCCTCGAGACCGCCGACGTCATGTCGCAGCCAGTCGAACACCAGCCCCGCCAGATACCAGGCATAGGTCGGCGGCGTGTTGAACATCGAGCCATGCTCGGCCATCACGCGGTAGTTGAACATGGTCGGGGTCGAGGGCAAGGCGCGATCGAGCAGATCGTCGCGCACGATGACCAGGGTCAGTCCCGCCGGCCCGATGTTCTTCTGCGCTCCCGCATAGATGATCCCGAACCGCGACACGTCCAGCGGACCCGACAGGATCGACGACGACATGTCGCACACCAGCGGTACCTCGCCGACCTCGGGAATGTAGTCGTACGCCAGGCCACCGATGGTCTCGTTGTCGGTGTAATGCAGATACGCCGCATCGTCCGAGACGGCAATGTCCGACGGACGTGGCACGGCCGTCAGGCCGTTGGCCTCGCTCGAGGCCGCCACGTGGGCACCCGCGAGATGACGCGCCTCGTTGATCGCCTTCTTGCCCCAGATGCCGGTATACAGGTAGTTCGGCGTGCCTCCGGCGCCCAGCAGGTTGTAGGGCACCATCGCGAACTGACTGGAGGCACCGCCCTGCATGAACAGCACCCGGTAGTTGTCGGGCACGCCAAGCAGCTCGCGCAGGTCACGCTCGGCCTGGGCGGCGATGTCGGCGAAGGCCTCGCTGCGATGACTCATCTCCATGACCGACAAGCCTTGGCCATGATAGTCGAGCAGCTCGTCGCGGGCGCGTTCGAGCACGGGGGCAGGCAGTGCCGCGGGTCCGGCACAGAAGTTGAATCTACGTGTCATCAGCGTCATTCCAAACGTAAAGCGGCCCCTCCCCCGGAGCGGCCGCATTGAGCCTCAATCGTCTTGCGGCGCCTCGTCGCTCGGTGCAACGTCATCCGGCGTTGGCGTCGCCTCTGCGGTTGCCGCCCCTTCTTCTGAATCGAGGGCTTCGGCGTCGAGGGCATCGTCCTCCACGGCATCGGGTTCATCGACGCGTACCGTGGCGACCAGGTGCTCGCCTTCCCCGGTACGGATCAGGGTGACCCCTTGGGTGTTGCGCGAGGAAACCGAGACCTCGCCGACCCGAGTACGCACCAGCGTGCCCTTGTCGGTGATCAGCATCATCTCGTCGCTGTCGCGCACCTGGATCGCCGCCACCAGGGCACCATTGCGCTGCGAGGTCTGCATGGCGATCACCCCTTGGCCGCCGCGTCCGCGCAGCGGGAACTCGTCGAGGCGCGTGCGCTTGCCGTAACCGTTCTCGGACGCGGTGAGGATGTAGACCTGATCCTCGCCGACCGTCTCGACCGGGCGCTCTTCCGCGTCATCGTCGGTCTCCGCGTCGATGGTCAACGACTGCGGAATGATCAAGCTGATGACCTCGGCGCCGCCTTGCAGGCGCATGCCGCGAACGCCGCGCGCGGTGCGTCCCATGGCGCGCACGTTGCCTTCCTCGAAACGGATCGCCTTGCCATTGGAGGACAACAGCATGGCGTGGTCGTTACCGGACGTGATCGCCGCACCGACCAGGCGGTCGTCCTCCTCGAGATCGATGGCGATGAGTCCCACGCTGCGCGGCCGCGAGAACTGCTCCAGCGAGGTCCGCTTGACGGTCCCCTTGGCGGTGGCGAAGAAGATGTAACTGTCCTCGCGGTACTCGCGCACCGGCAGGATGGCGTTGATGGCCTCGCCCTCGTCCAGCGGCAGCAGGTTGATCAACGGCTTGCCGCGCGAACCGCGACTGGCGTTGGGCATCTCGTAGACCTTGAGCCAGTAGACCTTGCCACGATTGGAGAACAGCAGCACGGTATCGTGGGTCGAGGCCACCAGCAGGTGCTCGATGATGTCCTCGTCCTTCATGGTGGTCGCCGACTTGCCGCGGCCGCCGCGCCGCTGCGCCTGGTAGTCGGACAGCGGCTGCGTCTTGGCATAGCCGCTGCGCGAAATGGTGACCACCATGTCTTCTTCGTTGATCAGGTCCTCAATGGTCAGGTCCAGATGGCTGGCCTGAATCTCGGTCTTGCGTTCATCGCCGTACTGATCGCGAATGGCCTGGAGCTCCTCGCGGATGACGTCCAGCAGTCGCTCCGGGGAGGCCAGAATTTCATTGAGTTCGGCGATGCGCTTGAGAATCGAGAGATACTCATCGAGCAGCTTCTCGGTCTCGAGCCCGGTCAACCGGTGCAGGCGCAGTTCCAGGATGGCCTGGGCCTGGGCCGGCGACAGGCGATATTCGTTCTGGCCTTCGGCGAGGCCGTATCCTTCTTCGAGATCCTCGGGCTTGCACGAGGTGGCACCGGCACGCTCGAGCATGTCGGTGACCTGCCCCGGCCGCCAGGCGCGCGCCACGAGCTTTTCCTTGGCTTCCGCCGCCGAGGGCGAGGCCTTGATCAGCTCGATCACCTCATCGATGTTGGAGATCGCCACCGCCAGACCCTCGAGGATATGGCCGCGATCGCGCGCCTTCTTGAGCTCGAACAGGGTGCGCCGCGTCACCACCTCGCGGCGGTGACGGACGAAGGCCTCGAGAATCTCCTTGAGATTGAGAATCTTCGGCTGACCGTTATCCAGCGCCACCATGTTGATGCCGAACACGGTCTGCAACTGGGTGTGCGCGAACAGGTTGTTGACGACGACATCGCCGGACTCGCCGCGCTTGACCTCGATCACCACGCGCAGGCCTTCCTTGTCGGACTCGTCGCGCAGCTCGGCGATGCCTTCGATGCGCTTGTCCTTGACCAGCTCGGCGATCTTCTCGATCAAGCGTGCCTTGTTCACCTGATATGGCAGCTCGGTGACGATGATGTGATCGCGACCGGTCTTTTCGTCATGCTCGATGGTGTGACGAGCCCGCACGTAGATGCGCCCGCGCCCGGTGCGATACGCCTCGAGAATCCCTGCGCGCCCGTTGATGATTCCCCCGGTGGGGAAATCGGGGCCGGGAATGTAGGCCATCAGGTCGTCGATGCTGAGCGTGTAGTCGTCGATCAGCGCCAGACACCCATCGATGATCTCGCGCATGTTGTGCGGCGGGATATTGGTCGCCATGCCCACGGCGATGCCCGAGGCCCCGTTGACCAGCAGGTTGGGCACCTTGGTCGGCAACACCTCGGGAATGCGTTCGGTACCGTCGTAGTTGTCGACCCAGTCGACGGTATCCTTTTCCAGGTCGGCCAGCAGCTCATGAGCGAGCCGCGACATGCGCACCTCGGTGTAACGCATGGCCGCCGCGCTATCACCGTCGATGGAACCGAAGTTGCCCTGGCCGTCGACCAGGACATAGCGCATGGAAAACTCCTGCGCCATGCGCACGATGGTGTCGTAGACGGCGCTATCACCATGCGGGTGATACTTACCGATCACGTCACCCACGACACGGGCCGATTTCTTGTAGGCTTTGTTCCAGTCGTTACCGAGTTCGTGCATGGCGAACAACACGCGCCGGTGCACAGGCTTGAGGCCATCACGTACATCCGGCAGCGCACGGCCGATGATCACGCTCATGGCGTAATCGAGATACGACTGCTTGAGTTCGTCCTCGATATTGACTGGCAGAATTTCTCTGGCGATCTCACCCATGGGTCGTTCAATCCTTTGCACCGCGCCATACCATCGGTCATGGCACTGAATGAAACGAACAGTGTTGCCGCATCGGGCACGAGGCCCCTGCAAGCCACTCTTCAGCGCTCGACGCCAATGGCCGTCACAGCAATCATTGAGCTTCGATGGCGGACCCCACCTTGCGGGGGGCCCGAATCGAGCCATCATACCATTTCACATGCCATTGCGGCAGGCTTGGACCACGCATTCATGCCCCGGCGCTGCAACGTCACCACGCTTTTTCAGTGGACGCCGTCATGCCGTTTTCGATGATCGACGCCTGATCGACAACGCATCCCGCCCGGGGAGGTGGCACGGGCCGTGGCGTTTCGCCATAATGAGCCCCTTTGTGATGGAACAGGCCCATGTGGTTCAAGCACTTGCATCTCTATCGTCTGCACGACACGACGCCGATCGCGATCGATGCACTCGAAACGGCACTGGAGGCATTCGCCTTTCGCCCGGTGTCGCCCAGCGAGGGCAAACGCCTCGGCTGGCAGTGCCCCGCGGGACGTCACGGGCAGCAACGCGTGCATGAGATCCAAGGCCATCGCCTCCTCTCCGCCCTGCGTCAGGAGCGCCTGCTGCCCGCATCGGTGATTCGCGAGGAAGTCGAGGAGCGTGCCGCCGAGCGCGAGGCTGCCGAAGGCCGCCCCTTGCCGCGTCGCGACCGCCAGGCGATCAAGGAGCAGGTCGTCGAGGAGCTCCTGCCCCGCGCCTTCACGCGCAGTCAGCGCATCGACCTGTGGTGGGACACCGCCCGCGGGCTCATCGCCATCAACTGCGCCAGCCGCACGCGTGCCGAGGAGGCTCTCGACCTGCTGCGGCAGTCGCTGGGGTCGCTCCAGGTGACGCCGCTCACGGTGCGCCAGTTGCCATCGCGCACCATGACCACCTGGCTGGAAGACATGACGTCACGCCCCGAAGGACTGCGCCTGGGCGATCAGGTCGAACTCAAGGATGCCGGTGACGACGGGGTCTGGCGTGCACGCGGCATCGACCTCGACGGCGACGAAGTGCAAAGCGTGCTGGCCGGCGGCCGTCAGGCCAGCCGTCTGGCACTGGACGTCGAAGACCAGCTGTCGCTGGTCTTGCATGATGACCTGACGCTCAAGTCATTACGCTTTGCCGACGCCGTGCTCGACGAGGCGTCGCAAAACGAGGACGATGACGACCCCATACTGCGCCTGGAAACGGACTTCGCCCTCATGGCCCACGTACTCTCCGGATTCATCGAACAACTCATCGACTGGCTGGGCGGTGAAGCCGACCCGGCAGCGCCGACATCATGACGCACGCATCGACTCCGCATTCCGCCCCGCACGACTTCGACGCCATCCGTCCCTATCACGACGACGAGGTCGCCAGCGTTCTCGATCGCCTCGCCCATTGCGACGAGCTGCTCGACGCGATCACGCATTTCCGCCTGCCTCGCCTGGCGCGCCACGCACCCCCCGTGGCACGCTTCTTGGCACGCCTGGGTCTGCAGCGCGAAATGCGCAACATAGAGAGTGTCGCGGCCTTCCAGCAGCGCATCGCACGCTACATGGCCCGCATGATCGCCACCACCACGGATGGCTTCGAGATCGAGGGGCTCGAGCACCTCGATGCCGACAAGGCCTACCTCTTCATCGGCAATCATCGCGACATCGCGCTCGATCCGGCCTTCGTCAACTACGCGCTGTACCAGAAAGGACGCAACACGGTACGCATCGCCATCGGCGACAATCTGCTGCAAAAGCCGTTCGTCAACGATCTCATGCGCCTCAACAAGAGCTTCATCGTTCCCCGCTCCGCCAAGGGCAAGCGCGCGATGCTGCAGGCGTATCAGACCCTGTCGCGCTATATCCGGCACTCGATCACCGTCGACAATCACTCGATCTGGATCGCCGAGCGCGAAGGACGCGCCAAGGACGGGATCGACCGCGCCGACACCGCCATCGTCAAGATGCTGGGCATGGCACAGCGCATGGACGATGGCGAGGCCGACATCGGCGCCGCGGTGGCCGAGCTGCGCCTGGTGCCGGTCTCCATCAGCTACGAATACGATCCCTGCGACCTGCAGAAGGCACGCGAGCTCCACGCTCGACATACGGAAGGGAGTTACGAGAAGGTCGAGTTCGAGGACATTCAGTCCATCGTCGCCGGCATCACGGGACACAAGGGACGCATCCGCCTGACGTTCGGCACGCCCTTGAGCCGCGACTTCGACACGCCCGAAGCCGTGACCCAGGAAATCGACCGCCAGGTACTGGCGAACTACCACATGTTCCCCAGCCATCAGCTGGCGCTGGAAGCCAGCGGCCTGGCACCGGAACTGGTCGACCTCAGCGAGGTCACCGATGCCGACCGCCAGCGTTTCGAAACGCGGCTGGCATCGGTGCCCGAGCATCTGAGGTACTGGTGGTTACGCCAATACGCCAACCCCATCCTCAATCGCGCCGGGCATGTCGAGGAAGACGCCTGAGGCGTCACTTCCGCCAGAAGGTGGGCGTCAACAGCACCAGCACGGTCAGGATCTCCAGACGTCCCATCAGCATGCCCAGACTGAGCAGCCACTTGGCCGCATCGGGCAACGGCGCGAAGTTCCCCGCCGGCCCGATGATCGGCCCCAGCCCTGGGCCGACGTTGGCCACGGCAGTGGCCGCCCCCGACAGCGCCGTGACCAGATCCAGCCCCAGCAGCGCCAACCCCAGCGCCAGTCCCGCGATGGTCAAAAAGAAGAAGAACGAAAATGCAATGACGCCGCGCACGACCTCGTCACTCAACGGATTGCCGTTATAGCGCTGCGCGAACACGCCCTGGGCATGCACCAGGTGGCGCAGCTGCGTGAACAGCATGATGGCGCCGATCTGAAAGCGAAAGATCTTCATGCCGCCGCTGGTCGAGCCGCTGCAGCCACCGACGAAGGTCAGGTAAAAGAACGCGGCGACGATCAGCGGTCCCCACTGGGTATAGTCGTCGGAAGCGTAGCCCGTGGTGGTGACCACCGAGATCACGTTGAACGCGACCTGGGTCAGCGCCTCGAAAAACGCCACGCCCCCGACGACGCGATACAGCGTCAACCCCAGTATCACCACGAGCAGCAGACCCAGCAGGCCACGGACCTGCTGGTCCTGCCACAGCACCTGAGGCGTATCGCGTAACGCACGGATGAACAGCACGAACGGCAAGGCGCCGCACAGCATGAAGAACGAGGCCAGCCACAGGATCAGCGGACGATCCTGGTACACGCCGAACGAGGCATCGGAGTTGGCGAACCCGCCGGTGGCCATGGAACTCATGGCGTGCACCACGGCATCCAGTGGCGTCATGCCCGCCAGCCAGTAAGTCAGCATCGCCAGCAGCGTGCCCCCCAGGTAGATCGCACCGCTGGCCTTGGCAATGCCCCCGGCACGCGGCAGCACCTTGTCCGACCAGTCCGACGACTCGGTCTGGAACAGGCGCATGCCGCCTACCTTGAGAAACGGCAGGATGGCGATCGCCATCACGATGATGCCGATGCCACCCAGCCACTGCATGAGGCCACGCCATAGCTTCAAGCCATCGGAGAGGTCATCGATGCCCACCAGCACCGTCGAACCGGTGGTGGTGATCGCCGAGATGGACTCGAAGACGGCATCGGTGAAGGAAAGCTGCGGCGCCCCCAGTATCAGCGGCAAACTGGCACAGGCACTCACCAGCACCCAGCTCAGGGTGGTCAGAATGAACATCTGACGGGGCCGCAGCAGGATCTCCACGCCCCGCGTGATCAGCAACATGGTCAATGCCGCCCCGGCGACGATGGCGATCGACAGCAGGAACGCCATGCGATCGGGATCCCCTTCCAGAGTCAGCACGATCAACGGCACCACCATGAGCATGGCCAGCACAAACAGCAGAACCGCCAGGATCCTGACCACCGGCGCACTCACCGCCAGACTGCGCATGATACGCGGATGAATCGCCGCCATCCCGTTACTCCTCGGCCTCTCGTCGCGTGTTACACGCTCCATGCCTCGCGCCCGTGCGAGACGACAAACGGAGCGACACTATAAGGGGCGGCGGGCACTTTCTCCACCCACGCGCATCCTCCTCCCCGCACGCTTTTCAGCCGACGGCACGGCCGATGCCGTCTTCCGCCACGATGTGCTATCGTCCGCGACATCGTCCCGCGACCGACTCGCGACACCGTGAACGCACGGCACGCGAGCCCGCATGAGCCATACGGAGAGAGCCCCATGAGTTCCGCGTCCGAAATGCAGAAAGTCCGGATCATCAACGAGCTACGCGAATTCATCAAGAAACTGTTGCAGGATCCGGCGATTCTCGAGCAGTCCCTCGCCATCGCCCGCGAGCACTACACCGAGGAAGGCGACAGCCGCCAGATGTGGGCCACCATCGCCAATGAAATCTCGGACAATACCAGCGTGCACATCCCCGAAGACCCCAGCGAGCACTCGGAAGCCGACCGGCTGTTTCTGGAAGTGCTGAAGGAAGTCGTCGACGAAGGGAAGGCGTTGTACTGAAGCGGGAAGCTGGAAGTCGGTAGAAAGAAGAGGACAGAGGGAAGAAGGAAGGACGTCAGAGAAGACTTGGAAGAGAGAAGCTGGAAGAGAAAAGCTAAAAGGCCGGCGACTGCCGGCCTACATGAAGCATCACTGGCAACTTTCGGGCACGATATCGGTACGGATATTCGTAGTAGAGCATATCCATCCACCGCCAGTACCATCACTAGCAGTGCTACGAGTCAATGTTATCTTACTCTCCCCACTTCCTGATGCACTTACAAGGTTCTCATTAGAATCAAACGTAAATACAAGGCTGGGCGTGTCCGTAGTGAAAGCATTTCCTATAGTGATACCTCCGTTCTGAACTGCACTATCCGAAAGACCAAGATCGGACAACGCGACATCCGTCTCGCCCTCCTGTACGGCCAGCTCCGCCGGCGTCTGCAGTGATTTGAGGGTCGCGAGTGCGGCGCTGACTTCCGAGCGGGCGACGTAGTTCTGATATTGCGGTACCGCGATGGCGGCGAGAATGCCGATGATCGCGACGACGATCATCAGTTCGATTAGCGTGAAACCGCGTTGTTGACGTTCCATGAACTTCTCCTGTAACCCCTGGTTGAATACCCTGCTGTCCACTTTACTAGGCGAGCCCGGCGCGGGTGGATGATAACGCGTCGCGCGCGCACCAGCGAGTCGCCGGCAGCATAACGTGGCGCGCCGAGGCGGCCGTCCAGACCGTTACGTTAAATTACACTTCTCATGCTGGCAAGGTGGCGCTACCTAAAGGTTCGCCACGCCACGCCGATCTCATCTGTAACCGCTAATTGACGAGATATCTCATACCAAGGGTCACCAAGCGTTCATGCATGGGGTAGGATGCGATGAGTAGCGGGCGGTGACGCCGCCCCGTTTGGTCACTGCCTTGGGTGTCGCAACGCCTATGCCATTGTCTTCATCATCCACCTCCGATACGGAGGCATCACCGCTGAAAGGGCTCGCCGCACGCCTGGTGCAGGAGGGGCTGCTCGAGGAACAGCAGGCGCGCAGCGCCCTGGAGGCCGTACGCGAAAGCCAACAGTCGATGCTCGAGTACGTCATCGAGCGCCAGTGGGTCCCCGCCCGCGCGGCGACCCAGGCCGCGGCCTGGGAGTACGGCCTGCCGTTCGTCGATCTCGAGGCCGTCGACCTCGGCCGGCTCCCCATCGGCGACGGCCTGCCCGATGCAATGATACGCCGCCTGGGGGTACTGCCCCTGGCGCGCAGCGAGCGGCATATCAGCGTGGCGGTTCCCTACCCCGCGACCCTGGCGAAACTGGACGAACTGCAGTTCAGTACCGGCCTTACCGCCGAGGGGGTCCTGGTCGCCGCCGATCAGTTGCAACCCGCCATCGACAGCCACCTTGCCCAGCGCGAGACGCACGGCATGCTCGAGGCTCTTGGCGATGCCAGCGAAGCGCTCGAGACGCTGGATCTCGACGACGTCGAGCCTCTCGAGGATGGGCTCGGTACCGATGACGACGATGCGCCGGTGGTGCGCTTCGTGCACAAGATGATGATCGATGCGGCCCGTCGCGGCGCCTCGGACATTCACTTCGAGCCGTACGAGTCGACCTTTCGCATTCGTTTTCGCATCGATGGCATCCTGGTCGAAGTCGCACGTCCACCGTTCAACCTGCGTGCGCGCCTGTCGGCACGCCTCAAGGTCATGTCGCGCCTGGACATCTCCGAGCGCCGCCTGCCTCAGGACGGTGCGATCAAGCTGCGCCTGTCGGCATCGCGAACCATCGATTTCCGCGTCAGTACCTTGCCCACGGTCCATGGCGAGAAGATCGTGCTGCGTCTGCTGGATGCCGGCGCCACGCGGCTGGGAATCGACGCTCTGGGGTTCAGCGAGGCGCAGCGCGCGATGTTCGAGCACGCCCTGGCACAACCCCAGGGCATGATTCTCGCCACCGGCCCCACCGGCAGCGGCAAGACCGTGACCTTGTACACCGGGCTCAATATCCTCAACACCGACGCGCGCAACATTTCCACCGCCGAGGATCCCGTCGAACTCAAGCTCGACGGCATCAACCAGGTCAGCGTCCAGCCGAAGATCGGGCTGGATTTCGCCAATGCCTTGCGCGCCTTTCTGCGCCAGGACCCCGACGTGGTCATGGTCGGCGAGGTGCGCGACCTGGAGACCGCCGAAATCGCCGTCAAGGCCGCGCAAACCGGGCACCTGGTGCTCTCGACGCTGCATACGAATTCGGCGGCGGAAACGCTGACGCGCCTGCGCAACATGGGGGTGGCGGCGTACAACATCGCCAGCTCGGTGAGCCTGATCGTCGCTCAGCGGCTCGTGCGACAGCTCTGCCCCCACTGCAAGACGCCCGTCGAGCTGCCCCGGGAGCTCTTCATCGAGGCCGGCTTCACGCCCACCGACATCGAATCGACGACCTGCTATCGCGCCGTGGGCTGCGCCCAGTGCACCCACGGGTACAAGGGGCGTGTGGGAATCTACGAGGTACTGCCCGTCAGCGAGGCCATGAGCAAGTTGATCATGGCCGACGGCAATTCTCTGGAACTGGGGGAACTGGCCCGTCAAGAAGGCCACCCCGATTTAAGACGCAGCGGACTGAGCAAGGTGCTCGCCGGCATCACCAGCCTCGAGGAAATCAACCGCGTAGTGCTGGAATGAAAGATCAGGGCAAGTGACAAGAGGGGAACGACATGGCGGTAGCGACACGTAGCAAGGCGCCACGGCGCGTCGTCCTGCATCGCTGGCGATGGAAGGGCAAGAATTCCCGTGGCGAGACCATCCAGGGCGAGCTGGTGGCGGCGGATGAAATGACGGTGCGCCAGGAGCTCGGCCGCCAGAACATTCTGGTCAAGCGCATCCAGCGCGTGCGCAGTCCCTTCGGCATCGGCCGCATACGCCCCCAGGACATCACCCTGTTCGCACGGCAGATGGCGACGATGATCCGTGCCGGCATCCCGCTGCTGCAAGCCTTCAGCGTGGTGTCGGAGAGTCTCAAGCGCCCCGCCATGCATCACCTCATCGAGACCTTGATGAACGAGGTTTCGGCGGGGGCCAGCTTCTCCGAGGCGCTGGCCCAGCATCCTCAGCATTTCGATCGCATGTTCGTCAACATGGTCGAGGCCGGCGAGCAGTCGGGGTCGCTGGATCGCATGCTCGAGCGGGTGGCGAGCTACAAGGAAAAGATCGACTCCCTGCGCGCGCGCGTGCGCAAGGCCCTCTATTACCCCGCCGCTGTGGTCCTGGTGGGCATGGGGGTCACTGCCTTGCTGCTGGTCAAGGTCGTGCCTCAGTTCGAGAGCCTGTTTCGCGGCTTCGGCGCCGATTTGCCCGCCTTCACGCAGTTGACCATTGCGCTGTCGCAGTGGGTCCAGGCGTACTGGCCGCACCTGCTCGGCGCCTTCATCGCCGCCTTGCTGCTGGTCCGCCTCGGCATCCGTCGCTCGCCGGGCTTCGCCTACCGTGCCGATGCGCTCATGCTGCGCCTGCCGGTCATCGGCGACATTCTGGACAAATCGTCGGTGGCGCGCTTTGCGCGCACCCTGGCGACGACCTTCAGCGCCGGGGTGCCACTGGTCGAATCGCTCAACACCGCAGCCGGCTCCACCGGCAATCGGGTCTACCAACGCGCCATCGGCGAGGTCCGCGAGCATGTCGCCAGCGGCCAGCAGCTCAACTTCGCCATGCGTGCCACCGGGCGCTTCCCCAACCTGGCGGTGCAGATGATCGGCGTGGGCGAAGAATCCGGTGCGCTGGACGCCATGCTCAACAAGGTGGCGGATTTCTACGAGGAAGACGTCGATACCAAGGTCGACGCGCTGACATCGCTGCTCGAACCCTTCATCATCGTGGTGCTGGGCGTACTGGTCGGCGGCCTCGTCGTCTCGATGTATCTGCCGATTTTCGAAATGGGCTCGGCCATTTGAGCCGGCCGCACGCGTCGCGCTCGCCCGCGCCGGCGCCGGCCCGTTCGCGACCACTTCTGCCTGTCCATCCCGGAGGCAGACATTTTCAGACATAGCGTAGGAGTTGCAAGTTGTTGGCCGATATCCCTCTGCCCTGGCTGGCCGTGATGGCTTTCGTCGTGGGTACGCTGCTGGGCAGCTTTCTCAATGTCGTCATCGTGCGCCTGCCGGTCATGCTGATGCAGCAATGGCGTCAGGAGGCGCGCGAATCGCTGGCCCTCGAGACGGAGGACGTGCCGGCCTACAACCTGTGCACGCCACGCTCGCAATGTCCGCGTTGCCGAGCGCCGATCGCCTGGCACGACAACCTGCCCCTGATCGGCTGGCTCAAGCGACGCGGTCGCTGTGCGCATTGCCAGGGGCGGATCAGCGCACAATATCCTCTGGTCGAGCTGGCCGCTGGGCTGTTGCTGTTCAGCGTGGTGATGGTGCATGGCGCGACCTGGTCCGCCCTCGCCTGGGGCGGGCTGTGCCTGACGCTGCTGGTGGTCGCCGTCATCGACCTGCGCACGCAGCTGCTGCCCGATATCATCACGCTCCCCCTGCTCTGGGCGGGGCTTATCTACCAGCTCGTCTTTCAGCCCTATTGGCTGGGCAACGCCGTCATCGGCGCGCTCGCCGGCTATCTGCTGCTCTGGGGGTTCTACTGGCTCTTCAAGTGGATCACCGGCAAGGAGGGCATGGGGTACGGCGACTTCAAGCTGCTGGCGGCGCTGGGGGCCTGGTTCGGCTGGACGATGCTGCCGATTCTGCTGATCCTTTCCGCTGGCCTGGGAGCCGTCATCGGCGGGCTATTGCAACTCACGCACCCCCGGCTACGCGGCATGCCGCTGCCCTTCGGCCCCTTCCTCGCCCTCGCCGGCTGGGTGGCGGTCCTCTTCGGCGCACCGCTGCGCGCCTTGACCGGTCTATGAGGCACTCGACATGACCACACCCGTACGCATCATCGGGGTGACCGGTGGCATCGCCTCGGGCAAGTCCACCGTCGCCGCCATGTTCGCCGAACACGGCATTCCCTGGGTCGACGCGGATCACGTCGCCCGCGATGTCGTCGCCCCCGGCGAGCCGGCGCTCGCGGAGATCGTCGCGCGCTACGGCCCCTCGCTTGTCGATGACCGGGGCCACTTGCAGCGCCGCGTCCTGCGTGACATCGTCTTCGCCGATGATGAGGAGCGACGCTGGCTGGAAAGCGTCACCCACCCGCGCATTCGCCAACGGCTATGCGACACGCTCGACACGATCCGCCACGGCGATGCCCCCTACGGCCTGCTGGTGTCGCCGTTGCTGTTCGAGACGGACCAGGCCTCGCTGGTCGACCGCTGCCTGGTCATCGATGTGCCGGAAAAGGTGCAGGTCGCGCGCGTGCGAGCCCGGGACACCGTGAGCGAATCGCAGGCGCATGCTATCCTCGCCGCCCAGATGCCACGCCAGGCGCGATTGGCACGGGCCGACGACGTGATCGAAAATGATGGTGACCTGGCATCGCTCAAGGCGCAGGTCGCCCGGCTCGATGCCCGTTACCGGCAACCTTTGGATGCCCCGGACCAGGAGGATTCGCCCTAGCATGACGGATACACCGCAAGACCGCCCCCTCGAGGTCGCCTGCCCACAGTGCCGTACCAAGGTCGCTTGGACGACCGACAACCCCTATCGGCCCTTCTGCTCGAAGCGTTGCCGCCTGCTCGATCTCGGCGCCTGGGCCGATGAGTCTCATCGCATCGCGGGCGAGCCCGCCATGGACGAGGCCGATCTCGATCGCCTGATCGATGGCCTGGAGCGCGGCGAGTCGTCATGAGCGCCGGATCGTGGCCGGGGATTCTTGACCGCCCTTGCTTGACCGCCAATGCAAACGGCCCGCATGCAGCGGGCCGTTTGTCGATGGGAAGGTGCGTCAGGCAGGCGTCAACGCCTCATTTCCAGAGATCGCGGATCGAGGCGATCCCCTGCGCGCCCACCGCGCGTGCCTGATCGATATCACCACGCGTCACGCCCCCCAGCGCGAAGACCGGCATGGCGGCCGTCTCGACCAGTTGCTGGAAATCGTGCCAGCCCACGGGCGCGGCATCGGGATGGCTCGGCGTGATCCGCAATGGCGAGAAGGTCACGAAATCACAGCCTATCGCCGCGGCCTGGGCGAGCTGCTCGGGATCGTGGGTCGAGGCGGCCAACCACTTGTCGGTCGCGATGGGGCGATGCTCGAGCGCCATCAAGGTGCGGCTGGGCAGGTGAACGCCATCGGCATCGACATGCTCGAGCAGCGCGGGATCACCGTTGAGAATCAAGCGCGCCTGGTAGCGACGACAGAGGGCCAGCGCCTGCTCGGCACGCTTCAGGTAGGCATCTTCATCCAGCGACTTGGCCCGCAGCTGCACCAGGCGGACCCCATCGTCGCGGAGAGCCCGCTCGAGCTTGCCGAGGAAGACCGCATCGTCGTCTTCCTCGTCACTGATCAGGTAATCGTGGGGCAGGCACACCGCGCGCAGGATCGCATGGTTCGCCTCCGGGAAGGGGTAATTGTTCAACTCTTCCTGGGGCACCCAGCGCACCGCCTGGCCTTCGCGGCCGAAGGGCTCGCCCTCGAAGGCATGAACCTGCCAGACATCGAGCAGGATACGCTTGTCTTCGTATTCATGGTGGACGCGAATGAGCGGCTGGGCCCGCTGTATCTCGATACCGAGCTCTTCGCGCAATTCCCGCCGAAGCGCTTCGAAGCCGGTTTCATAGGGCGCCAGCTTGCCACCGGGAAATTCCCACAAGCCACCCTGATCGACGATCGAGGGGCGGCGTGCGAGCAGCACATGCCCATCCTCACGAATGATGGCAGCCGCCGCGACGTGTACCCTTCTCTTCACCATGTTGGTCATTTCACCTTGACTGACTGTTCATGATCAGTGGCCCGCGCGCCCCTGATCGCTGCTGCGATCCGCACTCAGCTACGGTAATCGGCATTGATGGAGACGTAATCGTGTGACAGGTCCGAGGTCCAGACCGTGGCACTGGCATCGCCGCGCCCCAGATGGATGCGAATGGCGATCTCGGCCTCGGCCATGACGGCACTGCCTGCCTCCTCGGTGTACGACGCGGCGCGCCCGCCATTCTCGACCAGGCGAACGTCGCCGAGATCGATGACGATACGCGACACGTCCAGCGCTTCCACCGGCGCACGTCCGACCGCCGCCAGGATACGCCCCCAGTTGGCGTCACTGGCATACAGTGCCGTCTTCACCAGCGGCGAATGCGCCACCGTGAACGCCACATCCAGCGCTTCCCGACGCGACGACGCGCCCTCGACCTCGAGGGTGACGAACTTGGTCGCGCCCTCGGCGTCGCGGATGATGGCCTGCGCCAATTCTACCAGTACCTCGGTCAACGCCGCAGCAAAACGCGCCTCGCGCGCGTCACTGTCGATGCTTGCGCCGCGGCCGGTGGCCGCCAGCGTGCAGGCGTCGTTGGTCGAGGTATCAGAGTCGACGGTGATGCAATTGAAAGAGGCATCCACGGCCGCCCGCAGCAGCGGCTGCAGTCGCGCTTCGTCAATGGCGGCATCGGTGAAGACGAACCCCAGCATGGTGGCCATGTTGGGCTGGATCATGCCCGAGCCCTTGGCGATGCCATTGATGGTGACCACATGACCGTCGATATCGATCTGACGCGTCGCCCCCTTGGGCCGGGTATCGGTGGTCAGAATGCCCTCGGCGGCAGCGTGCCAGCCATCGGCGTTCAACGCCGACAAGGCATCCGGCAAGGCATCGCACAGCCGCGTCACCGGAAGCGGTTCACCGATGACACCGGTGGAAAACGGCAGCACCGACTGAGCCGAGACGCCCGCCAGCGAGGCCAGCGCCTCGCAGCTGGCCTCGGCATCGCGCATTCCCTGCTCCCCCGTTCCCGCGTTGGCATTGCCGGTATTGACCAGCAGATAGCGCGGTGCCTGCGCTTCCAGATGGCGCCGCGCCACATGCACGGGCGCCGCGCAGAACGCATTGCGCGTGAACGTGGCCGCCAGCGTCGTCGTCTCGGGCAGCTCGACCACGACCAGGTCACGACGCCCAGGCGTCTTGAACCCGGCCATCGCCGTTCCCAGCCGAATGCCCTCGATGACCGGCATGGCCGGAAAACTCGCTTCCCCCACCGCCATGTTTTTCTCCTCAATCGACGTTGGTCACGCTCAGTGTCAATTCAACTTGCCGTGACAATGCTTGTACTTCTTGCCCGATCCGCAGGGACAAAGGTCGTTGCGTCCCACCTTGGGCCCGTCGCGGCGCACCGGCTGTGCGTCGTCGGCGGATTCGCCGCTGGCTTCCTCGCTCTCGGCCACGGCCTCGGCCGAGGCCACGGCATCTTCATGCACCGGCTGGCTGACCGCCCGCTCACGCTCCAGCGTCGCGCGGCGCTCGCGCTCGAGTTCGTCGACTTCTTCCTGGCGCCGCACCTGGACGTGACTCAGGATGCGGATGACATCGTGCTTGATGTTGCCCAGCAAGGCCTGGAACAGCTCGAAGGCTTCGCGCTTGTATTCCTGCTTGGGATTCTTCTGGGCGTAACCGCGCAGGTGGATGCCGCGACGCAGATGATCCATGTGCTGCAGATGCTCTTTCCAGCGCGTGTCCAGGACCTGCAGCATGACCTGCTTCTCGAAGCGCCGCATCAGTTCCGGACCGACCGCTTCGGCCTTGCTGGTGAACAGCCCGCGATGCTGGTCATGCAGGCGTTCGCGCAGCAGTTCCTCGTGGAAGTGCTCGTCTTCTTCGGCCCACTGCACGAGCGGCACATCGAGATTGAACTCTTGCTTGAGATAATCCTGCAGTCCCGGCAGGTCCCACTGCTCGGCCAGGCTCTGGGGCGGCACATAGCTGCTGATGGCCTCCGACAGGACCTGCTCGCGAATCTCGGCGATGTTCGATGACAGATCGTCGGCGGCGAGCACTTCATCGCGCTGTTGATAGACGACACGACGCTGGTCGTTGGACACGTCGTCGTATTCCAGCAGCTGCTTGCGGATATCGAAGTTGCGTCCCTCGACCTTCTTCTGCGCCCGTTCGACGGCATTGGAGACCATCTTGTGTTCGATCGCCTCGCCATGCTCGAGCCCCAGGGCCTGCATCAAGCGTTGCACGCGGTCGGAGCCGAACAAGCGCATGAGGTTGTCTTCCAGTGACAGGAAGAACCGCGTCGAACCCGGGTCCCCCTGGCGGCCGGCACGCCCCCGCAACTGGTTGTCGATACGCCGGGACTCGTGACGCTCGGAGCCGATGACATGCAGCCCGCCCGCGGCGAGCACGGCATCGTGGCGCTCCTGCCAGGCGGCCTTGAGGGCTTCGATCTGTTCGTCGCTGGGATCGTCGAGCGCTGCGGCCTCGGCCTCCCAGTTCCCCCCCAGCACGATGTCGGTACCGCGGCCGGCCATGTTGGTGGCGATGGTCACGGCCCCGGGGCGCCCCGCCTGGGAGATGATCTCGGCCTCGCTCTGGTGCTGCTTGGCGTTGAGCACGTTGTGAGGAATCTGGTACTGCTGCATCAGCTTGGCGAGGTATTCGGACGTTTCGATCGACGCCGTCCCGACCAGCACCGGGCGGCCGGCTTCACGCTGGGTCTTGACGTCTTCGATGATCGCTTCGAATTTCTCCTCGCCGCTCATATAGACCAGGTCATTGTGGTCCACACGCACCAGCGGCCGGTTGGTGGGAATCACCATGACATCCAGGCCATAGATCTGGCGGAACTCGAATGCCTCGGTATCCGCGGTGCCCGTCATGCCCGACAGCTTGTCGTAGAGGCGGAAGTAGTTCTGGAAGGTGGTCGACGCCAGGGTCTGGCTTTCCTTCTGGATGGTGACCCCTTCCTTGGCCTCGACGGCCTGGTGAAGCCCCTCCGACCAGCGGCGCCCGTGCATGGTGCGGCCGGTATGCTCGTCGACGATGACCACCTCGCCGTTGGCGACGATGTAATCGACATCGCGATGGTAGAGATGGCGCGCGCGCAGGGCCGAATGAACGTGTTGCAGAAGCCCGAGGTTCTGGGCCGAGTACAGCGAGTCGTCCTGCCCGAGCATCTCGGCGTCGCGCAGCAGGCCTTCCAGCTTCTGGTGCCCGGTTTCGGTGAGTTCGACCTGCTTCTGCTTTTCGTCGAGGGTGAAATCCCCGCTGGTGGGATCTTCCTCGTCGCTGCACTCCTCGAGCTGTACGGAGAGCTGATTGATGCGCCGATACATGTCGACGTTTTCCTCGACCGGACCCGAGATGATCAGCGGAGTACGCGCTTCGTCGATCAGGATCGAGTCGACCTCATCGATGATCGCATAATGCAGCGAACGCTGGACCTTGTCGTCCAGCGAGAACGCCATGTTGTCGCGCAGGTAGTCGAAGCCGAATTCGTTGTTGGTGCCGTAGGTGATATCGCAGGCGTAGGCCTCGCGCTTCTGCGTCGAGGATTGGCCGGAGAAGATGGTACCCACGCTGAGACCGAGAAACTCGTACAGGGGGCGCATCCACTCGGCATCGCGGCTCGCCAGGTAATCGTTGACGGTCACCACGTGCACGCCCTTGCCGGTCAACGCATTGAGATAGACCGCCAAGGTCCCCACCAGCGTCTTGCCTTCGCCGGTCTTCATCTCGGCGATTCGCCCCTCGTGCAGGGTCATCCCGCCGACCATCTGTACATCGAAGTGGCGCATCCCCATCACCCGCTTGCTCGCCTCGCGTACCACGGCGAAGGCTTCCGGCAAGAGCTTGTCGAGGGACTCGCCCGCTTCCAGGCGTTGACGAAACTCGGCGGTCTTGGCGGTCAAGGAGGCGTCATCGAGCGCCTCGAATGTCGGTTCCAGTGCGTTGATGGCCTCGCAGGCCTTGCGCATGCGTTTGACTTCGCGCTCGTTCTTCGAGCCGACCAGCTTGCGTACGATAGTATTGAGCATGTGAGATCCTGAATTCCAAAAGTGCCTGAACGAAATCGTCGGGTCACCGCCCGGGGGCGATGTCGGCATCAGGCGGCAAGCCGCCGTGAGCCATGAACGCAGGCAGTACTGGGAGGACCTCGGCGTGACAGGGTATCCACCCCGACGCTCATCAGGTGGCAGACACGCCGTGGCAATCGCACGCGGCGTGGCGTGAAGGGGCGACGACGTCCGGTCAGCAGGCGGCGACGGTGTGCCACGCGTCGCGACTGCGCCCGGATGACCTCGGGCGCCATCAAGCAAATCTGCGTCAGGCGCTCGGCGATGCGCAGCGCCTCGGGATGCATCAGCCCGGCGGGTAACAGACATCCGACCAGCAGTCCGGCGAGCCACCACTGGGCGCGGTGGCGCGCACGCACCCGGCGCGGCGACGCGGGACTGTCGTGTGTAGCGCTGGTCATGCTATCGACGAGCTCCGGCTCATGGTAGATTGCGCAGACATTCTGCTTTCCTTCGCGCGGGCAAGCCCATGAGTATAAAGGCTAAGCGTTTCCGAGCCCAGTCCATCCACCATCTCATCGACGGCTCAGGCGAGCTGGGCTCGGTGGTGCGCATGGCCAAGCTGCTGGGGCGGGCACAGCAGCACCTGCGGAGCAGCCTGCCCAGCGAGGTCGCCGAGCACCTTTACGTCGGCGGCTACCGCGAAGGCGCCTTGACCCTGATTACCGATGGTGCGGTGTGGTTGACGTGGCTGCGCTACGAACGCCAGCGCTTGCTGACGCTGTTGCGCCAGTTGCCCGAGTTCGAGGCGGTGCTCACGCTCGAATTCAAGGTACGCCCGGTACACCCCCTCAAGGCGCCGGTCACCCAGGCACGCACGCTGTCCTCCGAGGCCGCCCACCATCTCAAGGCCTGCGCCGAAGACACCGACGACCCACGACTCAAGAAAGCCCTCGCACGACTGGCCGCCCACGCGCCCGATGCGTCACGCTCCTCCTGACGCTCGAGGCCACGCATAAAAAACACGCATAAAAAACGCCGGCCCGGGGCCGGCGTCAATCAAGCTTGTCCATTCGCCTGCATGTCAGGCCAACGCTGGTGCCGCATAGGAAATCGGCGCCGTCTGGGTGTCATCCTCGAAGGTGACGATTTCCCAGGCATCCTGCTGAGCCATCAGCGCACGGCACAGCTTGTTGTTCAAGCCATGACCGGATTTGACGCCACGGAATTCGCCGATGAGGCTGTGCCCCAGCTGATACAGGTCGCCGATCGCATCGAGCACCTTGTGCTTGACGAACTCGTCCTCGTAACGCAGGCCGCCCTCGTTGACGATGCGGTAATCGTCGACGACGATGGCGTTGTCCAGGCTGCCGCCCAGCGCGAGGTTCTGCGCGCGCAGGTGTTCCAGGTCACGCATGAAACCGAAGGTTCGCGCTCGCGAGACTTCCTTGACGAAGGACGTCGTGGAAAAATCGACGCTCGCCGTCTGCTTCTGATGTGCGAAGACCGGGTGGTCGAAATCGATGGCAAACGCCACCTTGAACCCGTTGTGCGGCAAGAAACGTGCTTCCTTGCCGTCTTCCTCGACCACGATCTCGCGCTTGATGCGGATGAACTTCTTGGGCGCGCCCTGCTCGGCGATGCCCGCCGACTGAATCAGGAAGACGAAGGGACCGGCACTGCCGTCCATGATCGGGACTTCCGCTGCGCTGAGTTCGACGAAGACGTTGTCGATTCCCAAGCCCGCGAACGCCGACATCAAGTGTTCGACCGTCGCGACCTTGACGCCGTCACGCGATAGCGCGGTACACAGCGTGGTATCGGTCACGTATTCGGCGTTGGCGTCAATCTGCACCACCGGGTCCAGATCGGTACGCACGAATACGATACCGGTGTTGACCGGTGCGGGACGCAGCGTCAGGTAGACCTTTTCGCCTGAGTGCAAACCGACACCCGTGGCGCGGATGGTATTCTTTAATGTACGTTGTCTAATCATGGGCGTAAGCCAAGCTTGGAAATCGTTATGAAACGCCGTTCACTATAACACCGAACAGACGTTTCAACAAAAAAATGTCGCCTGGCCACGCCTATGCGCCCAGCGGTTCTACGCGATCAATCAGCCTGGCGACGCAGAAACGCCGGAATGTCCAGGTAGTCGTCGAGTTCCTGGGACTTGCGACGCGACTCCTGGCGTGATTTCGCCGAGTCTTCCTGCTCCTTGGCCGCCTGCTGACGCATCACCGTGGGTTGCTGCAACTTGCGATAGTCCGGCGACTCGGCGCTGCGCGCGGCCGCGACCGTTTCGCGCTGCGGTGTCGACACCGCGGCTTTTTCCTTGAGACCTTCGAGACCCGCGGCCACCACGGTGACCCGCAACTCGTCGGACATTTCCATGTCGATGGACGTCCCCACCACGATGGTGGCGTCCTGCGACGCGAATTCCTGCACGGTCGCCCCGACGTCGTTGAATTCGCCGATGGAAAGATCCGGCCCCGCCGTGATGTTGACCAGGATGCCGCGCGCGCCATGCAGGTCGATATCTTCCAGCAAGGGGCTGCGAATCGCTTTTTCGGCGGCTTCGCGAGCACGGTTCTCGCCCGTGGCTCCGCCAGTTCCCATCATCGCCATGCCCATCTCCGACATGACGGTACGCACGTCGGCGAAGTCGACGTTGATGATGCCGGGGCTGGTGATCAGCTCGGCAATGCCCTGCACCGCACCCAGCAGCACGTCGTTGGCGGCACTGAAGGCCGACAGCAGGCTCGCGTTCTTGCCAAGCACCGCCAGCAGCTTTTCATTGGGAATGGTAATCAACGAGTCGACGTACTCGGACAACGACGCCATCCCTTCCTCGGCGGCCCGCATGCGCTTCGGCCCCTCGAAGGGGAACGGGCGCGTGACGACCGCAACGGTCAGGATGCCCAGCTCCTTGGCCACCTGCGCGACGACGGGCGCACCGCCGGTACCGGTGCCGCCGCCCATGCCGGCAGTAATGAAGACCATGTCGGCGCCTTGCAGCAACTCGGCGACCCGCTCACGATCCTCCATGGCTGCCTGCCGCCCGACTTCGGGATTGGCACCTGCCCCCAGCCCCTTGGTAATTTCACTACCGAGTTGCAGAACGGTCTTGGCGGCAACACGCTTGAGCGCTTGCGCATCGGTGTTGGCACAGATGAACTCGACGCCTTCGATGTTGCTTTCGACCATGTGGTTGACGGCATTGCCACCACCACCACCGACGCCAATCACCTTGATAACCGCGCTGCTAGAAGGTGCGTTATCTACCAGTTCGAACATAAGCCCCGTCTCCTGTGACCGCTACCAGTGCGGCCCTCTCAGAAATTTCCTTTGAACCAGCCTTTGATCCTTTCCAACCCCGAGCGCTCCTGCCTGTGTCCACGTCGGGTATGAGCCTCTTCCCTACGGGGCTGAGCCGACACGACGGCATTACGTTTGGCATCATTCATACCGTAGAGTAGCAAACCCACTCCCGTCGAATAAATCGGGTTGCGGACGACATCGGCGAGACCACGAACATTGTGGGGATAAGCAATGCGCACGGGCATGTGAAAGATTTCCTCGGCCAGCTCGACGACACCCTCCATGCGCGACGTACCGCCGGTAAGCACGACACCGGCCGCCACGAGATCCTCGTAGCCGCTACGCCGCAGTTCTTCGCGTACCAATGTGAACAATTCTTCGTAACGGGGTTCGACCACTTCGGCCAGGGCCTGCCGGGACAAGTCCCGCGCCGGCCGGTCCCCCACGCTAGGAACCTTGATCATTTCGTCGCTGCTCGCGAGCTGGGTCAGCGCACAAGCGTATTTGACCTTGATGTCTTCTGCATACTGCGTCGGCGTTCGCAGCGCCATGGCAATATCGTTGGTGACCTGATCCCCCGCGATGGGAATCACCGCCGTATGGCGTATGGCCCCTTCCGTGAACACGGCGATATCGGTCGTGCCGCCACCGATATCCACCATGCAGACACCCAGCTCGCGTTCGTCTTCCGTCAGCACCGCATAGCTCGACGCCAGCTGTTCCAGGATGATGTCATCGACCTCCAACCCGCAGCGACGCACGCATTTCTCGATGTTCTGAACGGCATTGAGCGCCGCTGTCACCAGATGCACGCGCGCCTCGAGACGCACGCCGGACATGCCCAGGGGCTCGCGAATCCCTTCCTGATTGTCGATGGCGAATTCCTGGGGCAGCACGTGCAGAATGCGCTGGCCTTCCGAGATGGCACGCGCGCGCGCCGAATCGATGACGCGATCGATGTCGGAGGGCGTGACCTCGCGCTCCTTGATCGCCACGACGCCATCGGAATTCATCGAGCTGATGTGGCTGCCCGCCACGCCAACATAGACCGAATGAATATCGCAACCGGCCATTAATTCGGCCTCTTCGACGGCACGCTGAATCGACTGCACGGTCGACTCGATGTTGATGACGACACCTTTTTTCATGCCGCGCGAAGGATGCGAGCCGATGCCGGCTATCTCGATGCTTCCATCATCGGAAGGTTGACCGACGATGGCCACCACCTTGGACGTTCCGATATCCAGCCCGACCACCATATTGGAAGCATTGGATTGTCCTGCCATAGGTCGGGTTCACTCCTCGAACTGAGCTGGGTTAAAAGCCATTGAGACACTAAAAACGCGTTGGGCCAATTATAGGAACAAGAGACTTGAAGTCACCACCCAACAAGCGAAACCGGCCTCAGAATACGGTTATTTTTGCAAAAAGGGAAACCCCCGACGCCCGGATTTCGTGGCCTGACGACGAAAAAGGCACCTGCAGCGTTACTCTGTCGCCTGCGTTTCGGTCTCGCCATGCCAGGCCACCGCGACCCCATTGGGATAACGCAAATCAATGTAGCGAATTTGCGACGCTTGCGCACCCAACTGGCGTTGCCAAGCGGCGGTAAAACGAGCCAGCCGAGGCTCCAGATCGGCGCGCCCCAGAATGACCCAGACACCATCATTGACCTGGAAACGCCAGGCACCGCGATTTTCGAGTCGCAACTGGGTCACCTGGAGGTCCAGGGTACCCAGCCGACGCACCAATGAATCGAGATACGCCAGCACTTCCGGCCCACTGCCCTTCGGGCCGGCAAGGTCCGGCAAGGGTTCGTCGAACGCCTCGACCGGCCCCGGCGAAAAAGGCTTGCCGTGCGTATTGAGGAGCTTGTCGTCGTTCCAGTGCGCGACAGGCTCCTGCTCGAACAGCTCGAACCGCAACGCATCGGGCCACTCGCGGGAGACCTTCACCTCGGACAACCATTCGATGTCGCGCGCCTCGCGGCGCACCGCGTCCAGGTCGATGGACAACCATGTCTTGCCCTTGACCAGGGGCGCCAGGTTGCGCTGCAGATACGACGCCGACACATAGTCCAGATCACCGCCGACCGAGACCCGCTCGATGGGCCGGTCGAGCCAGATCCACAGCGTCCGCCCACCGGCGCCCAGCAGTACGACGAAGAGGATCAAGCCTAGCAAGGCACCCCGCAAACCGGCCTCCTTCATGGTATTGGTCAACTGCCGGTAGTGGTGTCGAGAATTCGCAACACCAGTGCATCGAAATCGAGCCCCGCATGCGCCGCCGCCTGGGGGACCAGGCTATGGTCGGTCATGCCGGGAACGGTATTGACCTCGAGCAACCAGAAGCGTCCCTGGGCGTCGCGCATCACATCGACGCGTCCCCAGCCACGCCCCCCGATCGCCTCGAAGGCGCGGCGGCAGACATCACCCAGCATGCGCTCTTCTTCTTGCTCCAACCCGCAGGGCAACAGATAGCGCGTCGTATCGGAATGATACTTGGCCTCATAGTCGTAAAAACCGCTCGGCACTTCGACGCGAATCGCCGGCAGCACCTCGTCGCCGAGCAGCGACACCGTATATTCCTCGCCCTGCACGAAACGTTCCGCCATGATCGCGCTATCGAAGCGCGACGCCTCGGCATGCGCAGCGATCAGTGCATCACGCGTCTCGACGATGCTGATGCCGATCGTCGAGCCTTCGTGCACCGGTTTGACGATCAAGGGCAACCCCAGGGCCTCGATCACGGCATCCCAGTCGGGCTCGCCCTCGAGCATCACGCTTTCGGGCGTGGGCAGACCATGGGCGCGCCAAAGCTGCTTGGTGCGTTCCTTGTCCATGCCCAGCGCGGAGGCCAGCACGCCGCTGCCCGTATAGGGAATCCCCAGCAGTTCCAGCGCGCCTTGCAAGGAACCGTCCTCGCCGTCGCGGCCATGCATGGCGATGAAGACGCGATCGGGGGCCAGCGCTTCGAGACCGCTCAGGCCTCCCCCGGCGAAATCGAACCCGTGCGCATCGACCCCGCTGCGCACGAGCGATGCCAGCACCGCTCCGCCGCTCAGCAGCGAGACCTCGCGCTCGGCGGAGCGGCCACCGTAGACCACCACGACACGCCCGTGCCGACGACGTGAAGCGTCTCCATTCGTTACGGTGTCACTCATAGTTCCATTCCATTCAAATCTAACTGACCGGCCGCCAGCCGCCGCGAGATACCGCCGATATCGCCCGCGCCCTGAGTGATCAGGATATCGTCGGGGCGCAGCACGCGCGACAGCAGGGCCGGCAGTTCCTGCTTGCTCTCGACGAAGATGGGGTCGACCTGCCCGCGCTGGCGAATCGACCCTGCCAGAGTGCGTCCTTCGGCGCCCGGAATGGGCGACTCGCCGGCACTGTAGACATCCAGCAGCAACAGGGTATCGACCCCCGACAGCACGCGCACGAAGTCCTCGTAGAGATCGCGGGTGCGCGAATAACGATGCGGCTGATACAGCATGACCAGGCGTCGCTCGGGCCAGCCGGCACGCACCGCGTCGATGACCATTTCCACCTCGCGCGGATGATGGCCGTAATCGTCGACCAGCATGACGTCGCCTTCGCCTCCCGGTGCCGGATAATGGCCATGGACCTGGAAGCGACGCCCCACCCCGGCGAAGTGCAGAAGCCCTTGCTGGATCGCCGCATCATCGACCCCGGCGTCGCTGGCCACGGCGATCGCGGCCAGCGCGTTGAGCGCGTTGTGCCGCCCCGGCATGCCCAGGCGGATCTCCAGCGGCGCCATGCCCGGCGGACGCTCGGCGGTGAACTGTACTTCCCCGCCGCGCTGCACGAAGTCGCGCAGGCGATAATCGGCATCCTCCGCGAAGCCGTAGGTCACGAACTGTCGCTGAACCCGGGGCAGCAGACCACGCACGTTATCGTCGTCGAGACACAGCACCGCCAGCCCGTAGAACGGCAGGTTGTGCAGGAATTCCAGGAAGGTGTCCTTCAGGCGTGCGAAATCGCCGGCATAGGTCGCCATGTGATCGGCATCGATATTCGTCACGATCGACACCATCGGCTGCAGATGCAGGAACGAGGCATCGGACTCGTCGGCCTCGGCAACCAGATAATCGCCTTCGCCCAGACGCGCATTGGTGCCCGCGCTGGTCAGCTTGCCGCCGATCACGAAGGTCGGATCGAGCCCGCCCTCGGCCAGCAGGGTCGACGTCAGGCTGGTGGTGGTCGTCTTGCCGTGCGTACCGGCCACGGCAATCCCGTGACGAAAGCGCATCAACTCGGCGAGCATCTCCGCGCGACGCACCACCGGAATGCGATGCTCGCGTGCCCAGCGGATTTCCGGGTTTTCGAGATCCACCGCCGTGGACACCACCAGCACATCGGCGCCATGCGCATGTTCGTCGACGTGCCCGATGTAGACGCGAATGTCGCAGTCGCGCAGGTGGCGTGTCACGGCCGACTCGCGCAAGTCGCTGCCGCTGACGATATAGCCCTGGTTGGCGAGCACCTCGGCAATGCCGCACATGCCTGCGCCGCCGATCCCCACGAAATGAATGTGCCGAATGCGACGCATGCCCAGCCCCGTGCGGTTCTGGCGAACAGGCGAGTGAACGCTACTGGCTGTCACGATTTGCCTCCATGCACCCCGCCACCAGGCGCTCGACGGCATCCAGGCGCGCTTGCGCGCGTGCTGACGTCGCCATGGTAGCCAGGGTCTCGGGTTCGAGAAGAGTTGCCAACGTCTCGGCGAGACTTTCCGCCGTGAGTTGCGTTTGTGGCATCAAGCGTGCCGCGCCGGCATCGACCAGCTGGCGCGCGTTGAGTGTCTGGTGGTCGTCGACGGCATGCGGAAACGGGACCAGGATGGACGGCTTGGCCGCCGCCGCCAGCTCGGCGATGGTCAAGGCTCCGGCGCGGCAGACGATCAGGTCGGCCCAGTCATAGGCGGCCGCCATGTCATCGATGAACGCGCTCACCTCGGCCTCCACCCCCGCCTCGGCATATGCCGATTGCGTCGCGGTTTCCTTGTCGCGACCGGCCTGATGGCGAACATCGGGGCGTTGCGCCGCCGGCAATCGAGCCAGCGCCTGGGGCACCTGGGTGTTCAATGCCTGGGCTCCCAGCGACCCTCCCAGCACGAGCAGGCGCAAGGGACGTTGCCGCAAGGCATCGCTTCCACGCGGCGTCTCGCCCAGAGCCGCGATGTCGTCGCGCACGGGATTGCCCACCACCTCGGCCCGGTGCGCGCCGAACGCGCCCGGAAAGGCAGCGTAAACGCCATCGGCCAGTCTCGACAGGTAGCGATTGGTCATGCCGGCCACGGCATTCTGCTCATGAATGATCAGGCGCCGGCGCATCAACCAGGCCGCCAGCCCCCCGGGACCACTGGCAAAGCCGCCCAGCCCGACGACCAGTTGCGGATCGAATTTCGCGATGACCTGGCGCGCTTGCCAGATCGCCTTGGCCAGTCGCCATGGCGCCAGCAACCATCCCGCCATGCCGTTGCCACGCAGGCCGGCCACCTGAATGCGATGCAGCACGATGTCCGCCGCCGGGACCAGACGGTTTTCGATGCCGCGCGGACTGCCCAGCCATTCGACGCTCACCCCGCGGGCCCGCAAGGCGCGTGCCAGTGACAGCGCGGGCACGACATGCCCCCCGGTCCCGCCGGCCATGATCAAGACACGCGACACTTCCCGATATGACACTAGCGCTCTCCTTGCTCAGATTGCTTGGCCTGACGCGCCACCCGGGAAGCGCGCATCTTGGCGCGCAGCTCGGCATCGACCCGCAACAGCATGGCCACCATCACGCAGCTGACCACGAGGCTCGAGCCCCCGTAGCTCAGCAGCGGAAGCGTCAGGCCCTTGGTGGGCAGCATGCCGGTGCTGACGGCGATATTGATGAAGGCCTGGGCCCCGAAGACCAGGGAAATGCCATAGCACAGGTAGGCGGAAAACGCCCAGCCGCGCAGTTCGGCCTTGCGCCCGATGCGTATGCCTCGAAAGATGAGCAGCGCAAAGAGACAGACCACGCTGACGGCGCCGATCAGGCCCAGCTCCTCGGCCAGTACCGCGAACACGAAATCGGTATGCGCCTCGGGCAGGTAAAACAGTTTCTGGACACTGTTGCCCAGGCCGAGCCCCAGCCAGTGGCCGCGACCGAAGGCGATCAGCGCCTGGGTCAGCTGATAGCCACTGGCATATTGATCGGCCCAGGGGTTGGCGAAGCTGGTGATGCGCTCGAGACGATACGGCTCGGCCACGGCCAAAAAGCCGGCGGCGGCCACCACCAGGATGGTCACCAGGCCGAAGCGCCACAACGGCGCGCCCGACATCAGCAGCATGCCCATCATGCAGCCGCCGATCACCACTATCGCACCGTAATCCGGCTCGAAGATCAGCAAGACGACATAGACACCCAGCACCACGAACGGACGCAGGAACGCGCCCCAGTCGCGACGCACCTCGGGCAGGTAGCGTTGCAGGTAATCGGCAAAATAAACGATCAAGCACAGCTTGGCGACTTCGGAAGCCTGCACGTTGGCGATGCCCAGCGGAATCCAGCGCTTGCTGCCGTTGACCTCACGCCCGATGAACAGCACCGCGATGAGCAGCACGACGCCCACCAGCAACAAGCCCGGCCCCCAGGCACGCCAGCGCTCCAGCGGGATACGCAGCGCAAACAACCCGACGAGCACCGAAAACACCACGAACACGCCATGGCGAATGCTGAAATAGTAGGGATTGCCCGTCAGGCTGGTCGCGATTTCCGACGACGCCGAGGTCACCATCACCCAGCCGATGATCAACAACGACGCCGTCGCCAGCAACAGCCAGCCATCGGTGGGCTGATCCTGCGTGGAAAGACGCTTTTCCCAACGCGCTAGCATGATGCCTCCCCGTCGGTCGCCAGCCACTGGCGAAACGCCTCGCCTCGCGCCATGTAGTTGGGGAATTGATCGAGGCTCGCGCAAGCGGGCGACAACAAGACGGTATCGCCCGCTCGGGCGATCGTCCGGGCACGCTGCATGGCGGCCGCGAGATCGGCGACGCGTGTCACCGGCAGTCTCGCGCTCAGGGCCTGCTCGAGGCGCTCGGCATCCCGCCCGAAGACGATCGCCTCGCGTGCATGGTGGGCCAGCGGCTCGGCCAAGGGCGAGAAATCCGCCCCCTTGCCGTCACCGCCTGCCAGCAGAATCAAGCGTCCCTCGAGATCCGACCCGATCCCCGCGATCGCGGCCAGCGTCGCCCCCACGTTGGTCCCCTTGGAATCGTTGATCCACCGTACGCCTTCACGTTCGACGATGAATTCACCGCGATGCGGCAGTCCCGGAAAGCGCTCCAGCACTCGGCACATCGCCTCTCGCGACAATCCCAGATGCGCGCCCATCGCCAGGGCCGCCAAGGCATTGGCATGGTTGTGACGCCCCGGCATGCGCACCTGGCCGACCGGCATGATCGCGGCGCGTCCCTGGGCGAGCCAGCATTCACCGCCGTGATCGACGATGCCCCACTCCCCCGACTCGGGCATGTCCGTGGTGAAGCGCGTCACGGCGCATGACGGGGCATCCGGCCAGGTGGCCGGATCCTCGGCATTGACCACCGCATGGCGCGCGCCGCGGAAGATGCGCTGCTTCGCCGCACGGTAGCCCTGCATGTCGCCATGACGATCCAGATGATCTTCGGAGAGATTGAGAAAGGCTGCCGTGTCGGCGCCCAGCCAGGGCGTGGTTTCCAGTTGAAAACTGGACAGCTCGAGCACGAAAAGCTCGGCATCCGGCGACTCGTCCAGCAAGTCCAGCGCGGGAGTGCCCAGATTGCCGCCGACGGCCGTCTTCCATCCGGATTCGCGGGCCATCTCGCCGAGCAGCGTGGTGACCGTCGACTTGGCATTGGAGCCCGTGATCGCGGCGATCGGCGACCGGCATTCGCGCACGAAAAGCGCCATCTCGCCGACCACTTCAGGCCCCGAGCCAGGATGATCGACGTAATCGATCAGCCCCGGCGTCCGGGGATCGACACCGGGGCTGAGCACGATCTCTCGGGCCTCTTGCATGTCGAGGGCCGCGAGCGGGCCGCAGACGACGTCCACCCCGGGATGCGCGGCCCGGAATGCCTCCAGGCCGGCTGGCGACTCACGCGTATCGGCGACCATGAAGGGCTCGCCCCGACGCGACAGATGCCGCGCGATGGCCTGTCCGGAGACGCCCAGACCGATGACCAGCGTATGTGCAGCGGGCACCCTGGGCATGTCAGCGAATCTTCAACGTGGCGAGACCCAACAGGACCAGTACCACCGTGATGATCCAGAAACGTACGATCACCCGAGGCTCCGGCCACCCCTTGAGCTCGAAGTGATGATGCAGGGGCGCCATGCGGAAGATACGTCGCCCCGTCAGCTTGTAGGAACCCACCTGCAGCATGACCGAGACGGTTTCCATCACGAACACCCCGCCCATGATGAAGAGCACGATCTCCTGACGCACGATGACGGCCACCACCCCGAGCGCGGCGCCCAGGGCCAACGCCCCGACATCGCCCATGAAGACCTGCGCCGGGTAGGTGTTGAACCACAGGAAGCCGAGTCCCGCGCCGGCGATGGTACCGCAGAACACGGCAAGCTCGCCGGCCCCGGGCACCAGGGGGATGTGCAGGTACTGCGCGAAGACGGTGTTACCGCTCGCATAGGCGAAGATCGCCAGCCCCATGGCGACGAGCACGGTCGGCATGATCGCCAGGCCGTCGAGCCCGTCGGTCAGGTTGACCGCATTGGAGCTGCCCACGATGACGAAATAGGTCAAGACGATGTAGAACAGCCCCAGCGGTACCACGACGTCCTTGAACAGGGGCACGATCAGGCTGACCTCGACGGGGCTGGCCGCCGTGAGATACAGGGTGACCGCCGCGCCCAGCCCGATGGCCGACTGCCAGAAATACTTCCAGCGTGCCGGCAGGCCGCGTGGGTTCTTCTCCACCACCTTGCGGTAATCGTCGACCCAGCCGATCGCACCGAAGCCCAGCGTCACCGCCAGGACGAGCCAGACGTAATGGTTGGTCAAGTCACCCCACAACAGGGTACTCACGGCGATGGCGATGAGGATCATCGCACCGCCCATGGTCGGCGTGCCGGCCTTGGAGAGGTGCGACTGCGGGCCGTCGTCGCGCACTGCCTGACCGATCTGGCGTTCGACCAGGCGGCGTATCACCTGCGGCCCCAGCCACAGGCAAAGCATCAGCGCGGTCAGCGTCCCCAGGATCACGCGCAGTGTCAGGTAGTTGAAAACGTTGAAGGCGCTCTGAAAGTGCGCCAATAAGTCAGCCAGGAAAAGCAGCATGAGTCGCGTTCACCTTGGTGCATCCGTGCGCAGGTCGGCAATCAAGCGTTCCATGCCGGCACTGCGCGATCCCTTGACCAGGACACTGGCCCCGGGGGGAAGATGGTCGTGGGCATAGCGCACCAGCGCCGCCCAATCATCGAAATGACACCCGCGATCACCGAATGCCGCCACGGCCGGGCGAGCATCGGCGCCGAAGGTGCCGAGAAAGTCGATCTTCAGTTCCCGCGCAACGCGTCCAAGGTCCGCGTGCAGCCGTTCGCTCTCGGCGCCCAGCTCGCCCAGAGCGCCGAGAAAACACCAGCGTGGCGCCGGCATCTCCGCGAGCACGGCCAACGCGGCACGCACCGCGCCGGGATTGGCATTGTATGTATCGTCCAGCAGGCGCGTACCGCGAATACCCGGCACGTTCATCATGCGCCCCGGCATCGTCCGGCAGGCCTCCAGGCCGGCGACGATGTCCTCGGCCGGCACGCGCAGCGCCCAGGCAGCGGCGGCACTGGCCAGCGCGTTGCGTACGTTGTAGCGGCCCAGCAATGCCAGGCGAACACGCCCCAGCGACACGCCGTCGACGAATAGCGTGAAAGCATAACGCCCGTCGTCGTCGCAGGCCAGCGCCTCGGCGCGCACTCGGGCAGCCGGGTCGAGGCCAAAGTCGAGCACCTCGGCGTCGCCGGCCAATTCACGCCACATGGGGTAGAAACGATCATCGCGGTTGAGCACCGCCGTCCCCGATGCCGAGAGCCCGAGGAGGATTTCCGCCTTGGCCTGGGCGATGCGACCGATCCCGCCGAACTCGCCGACATGCGCGCCAGTGACGTTGGTGATCACGGCCACGTCGGGAATCGCCAGCGATGTGGTCCAGGCGATCTCGCCCAGGTGATTGGCGCCCAGTTCGATGACCGCGCGACGATGCGCCGACGACAGGGCGAGCAGTGTCTGCGGGGCACCAATATCGTTGTTGAGGTTGCCACGCGTGGCCAGCGTGGGATGGACACGCGACAGGATCGCGGCCAGCATCTCCTTGACCGTCGTCTTGCCGCTGTTGCCGGTCACTGCAACCAGCTCTCCTGACCAGGCACGCCGTGCGGCACGCGCCAGTATTCCCAGCGCCAGACGCGTATCCGCCACTTCGATCTGGGCCAGCGGAGATGCCACGCGACGCGATACCACCGCTGCCACTGCCCCGCTGGCCCGCGCCTGCTCGAGAAACTCGTGCCCGTCGAAACGCTCACCGACCAGGGCAACGAACACGTCGCCCGGCGAAACATGCCGTGTATCGGTCGTCACACCGGTCACGGGGGCGTCGACATCGGGCGGTGGCGCCCCCAGCCAGGTCGCGATGGTCTGCACGCTCGTGGTGTTCATGCCTGTCGCGCCCCACGCCGGTCGAGCGCCTCACGGGCGATATCGATATCGCTGAACGGATGACGTTCCCCGGCGATTTCCTGGTAGGTCTCGTGCCCCTTGCCGGCAATCAGAACGATGTCGTGCTCGCCGGCGGCGTCCAGCGTCCACTCGATGGCCTCTCGTCGGCCGCCCATGCACTCCGCCCGCGCTCGGCCGTCGGTCGAGAGCCCCGCGGCGATCTCGTCGCGAATCGCTGCAGCGGGCTCGCCACGCGGATTGTCGTCGCTGATCACCAGGCGGTCGGCCAGCGCCTCCGCAGCCTGCGCCATCAAGGGGCGCTTGCCGCGGTCCCGGTCGCCGCCGCAACCGAACACGCACCAAAGCTTGGCACCATCGCTGCTGGGCAGGTGTGCACGCAAGGCCTCCAGTGCATTGCGCAAGGCGTCCGGCGTATGTGCATAGTCCACGACGACCGTGGGAGCGTTCTCCGCCACCAGGCGCTGCATGCGCCCCGGCACCGGCGCGAGACGGGCGGCGGCCGAGAACAAGGCATTCAGCTCGGCGCCCATGCCGTAAAGCGTCGCTATCGCCAGCAGGACATTGTCGAGATTGAAACGTCCCAGCAATGACAGATCGAGCTCGATCTCGCCTTCCGGCGTCGCAATCAGGGCACGCTGGCCCTGGGCATGGGGGAACCAGTCGATGACGCACAGGGTCGTGGCCTCCTGCGTGCCGGTGGCGAGCACCCGTACGCCCTTTGCCAGTCCCGCCAGCATGAGTGGCGACAGCCGGTCGTCCCCGTTGACCACCGCCAGGGCAAGCTCGCGATGCTGGAACAGACGCGCCTTGGCCGCCGCGTAGGCCGCCATGCTGCCATGATAATCGAGGTGGTCCCGGCTGAGATTGGTATATACCGCCGCGTGGAAACGGCACCCCGCCACCCGCCCCTGCTCGAGCGCATGCGACGATACCTCCATGGCCACGCGACCGACGCCCTCGGCGCTCAGTTCGCCCAGCGCCGACTGCAGCGCCAGCGGCCCCGGGGTGGTCAACCGGGCCGGCCGAAGATGCTGGGGACGCCCGACACCCAGCGTGCCGATCACCGCCGCCGGCGTGCCGAGCGCCTCGGACAGCGCAGCGAGATAGTGGGTCACGGAACTCTTGCCGTTGGTTCCGGTGACGCCGATCAGTTCGAGCGACGCAGGCACCGCGAACACGTGACGCCCCAGCTCACCGAGCTGACCGCGCAACCCCGGCACGGCCAGAACGCGCGCCTCCTGCTCCGGCACGGACGTGGGCAATGCCTCCGCCTCGCAAAGCACGGCCTCCACGCCGGCTTCCAGCGCCTGGGCCACGAAGTCCCGTCCGTCGGCATGCACGCCCGGCACCGCCACGAAAAGCACGCCGGGCCCCGCCTCGCGGCTGTCCAGCGTCACCGCACAACGCTCCCGCTGCGGACGCCATTCGTCGAGTCGCGCTGACGTGGCCTGCGCGGGCCATAGCCAGGCCAGGACGTCCACCAGACGCTGAGTATCGGTCTCCATCACTCGGAAGTCTCCTGTTTATCCGGCGGCACGTCGAGAAGCCGCAGCGCCTTGCCCACCACGCGGCCAAAGACCGGCGCCGCCACCAAGCCTCCGTAATACTCGTCTCCCTTGGGATTGTCGATCATCACGACCGTGACGATGCGCGGATCGGAGACCGGCGCAATGCCGGCGAACAAACTGCGATAGGCTTTCTGCTGGTAGCCCCCGGCCGTGACCTTGCGCACCGTACCGGTCTTGCCCGCGATCCGATAGCCATCCACCATCGCGCGTGCGCCCCCCGCATTGGGCTGGACGATCTGCTCCAGCATGCCCAGCAGCTCGTGCGCGATGTTCGGCGACATGACTTGATCGCCGAGCGGCGCGGACGGACGCTTCAACAGCGATGCGTGCAGGCGCCGACCGTCGTTGGCGATCGCCGTGTATGCACTGGCGAGCTGCAAGGGCGTCAACGAAATGCCGTAGCCATAGGCCATGGCCGCCCGAGCGCTTTGCGACAGACCGTATAGCGATGGCAGGCTACCGCTGCCCTCGCCGGGGAATCCGGTTTCCGGGGCTTGCCCCAGTCCCAGTGCCCGGTACTGGTTCCAGATGGTGTCCTTTTCCAGCTTCAGCGCGATGTGCGACATCCCGATATTCGAGGAGTGAAGCAGGATTCCCCCCGGGGTGAGCTTTCCATAGTTGCGAAAGTCGCTGATGGTGTATCCGTCGATCACCATCCAGCCCGGCGAGGTATCGATGACCGTATCGGGATCGATCTCGTCCGTGGCCAGCGCAGCCGACATCGCCAGCGGCTTCATCACCGACCCCGGCTCGATGGCGTCGGTGATCGCCTGATTGCGCAGGCCTTTGACATCGATGGATGTGCGATTGTTGGGGTTGTAGGAAGGCAGGTTGGCCATGGCCAGCACCTCGCCGTTGCGCGCATCCATCATCACCAGCGAGCCGCCGTCGGCATCATGCTCATCGACCGATTTCTTCAGCTCGCGATAGGCCATGTACTGCAGGCGAAGATCGATCGACAGCGTCAGGTCCCCACCGGGCTTGGCGTCCTGAAGCAGGTGCAGATCGCGCACGAGTCGTCCCTTGCGGTCCTTGAGCACACGACGCTTTCCGGGCTGCCCGGAGAGGTAGTCGTTGTAGGCCAGCTCGAGCCCCTCCTGCCCCTGATCGTCGATGTCGGTCACGCCCACCAGTTGGGCAGCCACCTCTCCCGACGGGTAGTAACGCTTGTACTCGTCCTTGGCATAGACGCCCGGCATGTCGAGCGCGAGTGCCGGCTGCGCTGCCTCCGGCGTCAAGCGCCGGCGCAGATACATGAACTCATGGTTGGCATACCGCTCGAGACGCGACTCGAGGGCATCGGGATTCATGTTCAAGGAACGCGCCAAGGTGGCGAGGCGAATCGGATCGTCGGGAAGCTCCTGGGGATTCGCCCACAGCGTGACCACGGGCGTCGAGATGGCCAAGGGATCGCCGTTACGGTCGGTGATCATGCCCCGGTGGGCATTGATGGGCTCCACACGCAAGGTGCGCGAATCCCCCTGATTCTGCAGGAAATCGCGGTCGATCACGTTGAGGTAAGTAATACGCCCCACCAGCGCGCCCAGGGCCAGGATGATGAGTGCCAGCAGGAACAGGTAACGTCCGCGCCCCGCAGGTCCCGTGTTGGGGGCACGACGCGACGAGGTGGTGGAGCGTTCGCGGCTCATCGGCGAATCACCTCGACGTCATTGACATCGGGAACGCGCATTTCCAGGCGTTCGGTCGCCACCTCCTCGACACGCGCCGGCGCCGACCAGGTGCTTTCTTCCAGCAGCAGACGCCCCCATGCGGTTTGCAAGCGATCCCGTTCACTTTCCAGTTGCTGGAAGCGGGCGTACTGAATGCGCGTCAGGTGAGTGCTCGCCACGGAGGCCAGGGCCGTGATCAACAATACGGCGACCAGCCCCGCCAGCACGATATGACTCCAGCGCAGCCGTTTGGCGAACGGCCATCGAAAGCGGGGTGCGGTATGTCGTCCTTGAGCCGCCATAGTGGGCCTCAGCCGAGTTTCTGTGCCACGCGCATCACGGCACTGCGTGCGCGTGGATTGAGCGCTATCTCGTCTTCATCCGGGCGACGCGCCTTGCCTACCATGGCCAGGCGCCGATTCAACTGGGTGTCACGGATCGGCAGGTCACGTGGCAGATGCGTGTCGCCACGCACCTTGTCGCGAATGAAACGCTTGACCAGACGGTCCTCCAGGGAATGGAAGCTGATCACGACGAGACGTCCGCCCGGCGCCAGGGACTCCAGCGCGGCGGCGAGCGCCGCCTCGAGCTGATCGAGCTCGCCGTTGACATGGATTCGAATGGCCTGAAAGACGCGTGTCGCGGGGTGCTTGCCCTTTTCCCATGCCGGGTGCGCAGCCTTGACGAGCTCGGCGAGGTCCGCCGTGTGAGTGATGGGCCGCTCGCCACGCCGTGCGACGATCGCCTTGGCGATACGCCGCGCGAAGCGCTCTTCTCCGTAGCGCTTGAAGACATCGCTCATGTCACGCTCGGAGACGCGCGCCAGCCAGTCGGCCGCACTCTCCCCCTGAGTCGGGTCCATGCGCATGTCGAGCGGGCCATCGCGCAGGAAACTGAACCCCCGCGAGGCATCGTCAAGCTGTGGCGACGACACGCCGACATCCAGCAGCACGCCGCTCAACCGCCCGTGCAACGCAGCGTCGCGGGCAATGTCGTCCAGCTCGGCGAACCGGCCGTGTCGAAGCGTAAAGCGGGAATCGTCCCAGGTGGCGCCCTCGGCCAGGGCGGCGGGGTCGCGGTCGATGGCCAGCAACCGCCCCTGAGGAGAAAGGCGTTGCAGAATGGCGCGGGAATGCCCACCGCGACCGAAGGTGCCATCCAGATAGCAGCCATCGGGGTCGGTCATCAGCGCCTCCACCGCACCATCGAGCAGAACGCTCGCATGTCGGTAGTCGGCGGCCCGATCCTCGACCACGGTCGGCGCATCGGAAAGCGGGGCCTTCTCGGGATTGTCACGGTGCTGCATGAATCACTCGGGCGTTGGGGCCTGCCGCCGCTGTATCGGGCCGCCCGAAGGCAGTCGTCGCGGCATGACGCGCACAGACCCGGAGATCTGAAAATCGAATGGGAGCCAGCCTGTAAGCCGGGTTCTGTCGAGGACAGCCATTCCTCTAGGGGCCGCGTCACCGCGACCCTCAAGCAACCTACCCGAACCCAGCGCGGGCCACGCCTTTGGGTTCCTATTTGGTCTTGCTCCGGGTGGGGTTTACCTTGCCACGCACTGTTACCAGGCGCGCGGTGCGCTCTTACCGCACCCTTTCACCCTTACCGGCGGGCTGACGCCCGCTTAGGCGGTCTACTCTCTGCTGCACTTTCCGTCGGCTCGCGCCGCCCAGGCATTACCTGGCACCCTGCCCTATGGAGCCCGGACTTTCCTCCCCCGTGCATGGCACGGCGGCGACTGTCCGGCCGACTCCCAAGCGCGCAAGAATAACAGCCCCTCGAGAGGGCCTCAAGCGCCCATGCACGCCGAGCGTGACGGCATTCAAGCGTCACGGTCCTTGAGGGCTTGCGCGCATTGGTACCACTGCTTCTTGCGGCCTCCCAGGCGGGCAGTGACGACCGCCGCCGCCGACTTGACGCCCATCCCCTCGGCCAGCATCGCCGCGAGCCATGCCTCGCCTTCGGCCAGGAGCCCGGCCTCGTCGCCCCGCGCCTCGGCCCCCGCCACCATGATCACGAATTCGCCACGCGCCTGGTCCGGATCCGCCTCCATGCGGGCCAGCAGCGTGGCGGCATCCGCATCCAGAAACGTTTCGAACGTCTTGGTCAGCTCACGCGCCAGGACGATACGACGCATGCCGAACAGCGCGGCGAGGTCATGCAGGGTCGCCTGGATGCGATGAGGCGACTCATAGTAGACCACGGTTTCCTGGCGCTCGAGGTTGGCCGTCAGGCGCTGGCGACGAGGCCCGCCCTTCGCCGGCAAGAATCCCTCGAAGAGAAAGCGATCCGTGGGCAACCCCGCCGCCGACAGCGCCGCGACCAAGGCGCAGGGCCCGGGCACCGGAATCACCCGATGGCCGCTGGCCCGCAGCTCGCGCACGACCACGAACCCCGGATCGGAGATCAGCGGGGTCCCGGCATCGCTGATCAAGGCCACGCGCTGCCCCGCATCCAGCGCTTGACGCAGCGTTTCCACGCGCGCCTGCTCGTTATGCTCGTGCAGCGAGACCAGCGGCTTGTCGATCCCCAACGGGCGCAGCAGACGCGCACTATGCCGGGTATCCTCCGCGGCGATCCAGTCCACCTCCCCCAGCACGCGGGCCGCCCGGGGACTCAGGTCCTCGAGATTCCCAATCGGCGTGGCGACCACGTACAATGCCCCTTCACATCCTTCGCTCATTCGTTAATATCCCGGTTGCGACGCCTCATTGGAAAGCATGCGTCGTGTCATGTCGCGAGCGCCCGCCAGACGCCGCCTGCGTCAGACAACGTCCGGAAAAGGGAACCGTCCGAGCTGTACCGCCAATAAAGGAATGACACCATGCTCATATCATTGCGCAGCCTGTTGGGGCTCGCCCTGATCGCCTCAGTCCTTGCCGGCTGCGCCGGAGGACCGGGCACCAGCGAGACGCAACGCCCCTCGCAAGGGCCCGGTGCCAGTGAGCTGCTTCGCCAGGCGCAGCAACAGTCCGGCACGCAGGCGGCCCAGAGCCGGCTGCAAGCGGCCGCCATCCTATCACGCCAGGGCAACGACGAGCAGGCGCTCGATGTGGCACGCGACATCGACACCTCTCAGCTGAACCGTGGCGCCCTCATCGACTGGGCACTGCTGGTCTCGGAGCTCGCTCTGCGCAAGGAAGACGGTCGCGGCGCGCTGGCCGCCACGCGCATTCTCGACGACGTCGACGATATTCCCCGCGACGCGCAGCAGACCCTGCGCCACCGCAAGGGGCTGGCCCTGACACTCGTGGGCGATTCGCGCGCCGCCGCGGAAACACTGATCGCTCTCCAGCGCGATGACGCTCCCTTCGATCTCAACGACGACATCTGGAAGCCGCTGTCGCGCCTCAGCGAGCGCGTGCTGGATGACATGGACACGTCTGCCGATCCGCTCACCGAAGGCTGGGTCGCCCTCGCGCGACTCTACCGTCAAAGCGGCGGCAACGTGTCCAGACTGAGCGAGTCGCTGCAGGACTGGCGTGCCCGTTACGCCGACCATCCCGCCGCGCGCCGTCTGCCCAGCAACTTGTCGGCACTGCGTGAACTGCGCGGCCGCGAAGTCAAGCGCATCGCGATATTCCTGCCCCAGTCAGGCCCATTGGCCAATGTCGCCAAGGCGCTCAAGACCGGCATTCAAGCACGCCACATGGCGGCCCTGAACCAGGGCGAACAGACGCCACAGCTGACCTATTACGACAGCAGCGAGAACGACCTGGAGTCACTCTATGCCCAGGCGACCATGGACGGCGCACAGGTCGTGCTCGGACCACTCGACAAGGACCTGGTCTCGCAGCTCGAGCAGCGCGACGAGGTCGCCCTGCCGACGCTGGCGCTCAACTACGGGGAGCACCCGCGCAACCGTGCCGACAAGCTGTTCCAGTACGGGCTCTCCGCCGAGGATGAAGCCCGTCAGATCGCCGAGCGCGCCTACATGGACGGACATCGCGATGCCGCCGCGCTGGTGCCCGACAACGAATGGGGCGCCCGTGTCCTCAGAGCGTTCCGTGAGGACTGGGAAGCGCAGCAAGGCGAGCTCGACGCCGTCGTGCACTACGCACCCAAGGGCTCCGTCAGCGACGCCACCAAGCGCTTGCTCGACTCCGGGGGCGACGACATCGACATGCTGTTCCTGCTGGCACTCCCCAGCTATGCACGTCAGGTGCCCCCCATGCTGAAGTACTACTATGCAGGCGATCTCCCCGTCTATGCCACGTCCCAGGTCTACGGCGGCCGCCCGCAACCTCGTGCCGACCATGACCTCAACGGCGTCATGTTCGTGGACATTCCCTGGCTGATTCCGGATGCCTCCGTGGGCGGCGAGGAAGCCTTGCCCTTCTATGCCGCCTATCGCGAACTCGACGCCCGGGACGATCCCAGCCTGTTGAAACTCAACGCCATGGGTGTCGATGCCTATGAACTGGCACGTCGACTGCCGCTGATGCAGGCATTGCATTCGCTGGAAGTGTTCGGCGCCACGGGGACCCTGCAGGCCCGAGACGACGGTCGCATCCAGCGCACCCTGCCGTGGGCGCAGTTCCAGTCGGGCATACCGGCCCCCCTGCTGAACACCGGCTCCGGTCTCGAGATCGGCAATGTCCAACTCGAACAATGACTCACGCCGGCGCGGCCTCGAAATGGAGCGCCGTGCCGCGGACTGGCTGGCGTCACACGGGCTGCGCCTGGTGGACGCCAACCAGCATGCACGTCGCGGCGAAATCGACCTGATCATGCGTGACGGGGACACCCTCGTCTTCATCGAGGTCCGGCATCGTCGCGATGCTCGACATGGACACCCCTTCGAGACGGTCACCGCCGCCAAGCAGCGCCGCCTGATCGGCGCGGCACGTTTTTATCTCCATCGCAACGGGCTATCATGTGCGTGTCGTTTCGACGTCGTCGGCGTCACCGGCACGCCACCCCATCTGTCGTTCGAGTGGATTCGTTCGGCATTCGACGCCTTTTGACCCAAGCAAGGCCTACTCATGGATTTCCAATCACGCATACTCGGCCACTTCAACGCCAGCATCGATGCCAAGACCTATGCCAGCGAGGTTCTGCCTCCCTTCATCGAAGTCGCGAGCCAGATGATGGTTCAGTGCCTCGTCAGCGAAGGCAAGATTCTCGCCTGTGGCAACGGCGGCAGTGCCGGTGACAGTCAGCACTTCTCATCCGAGTTGCTCAACCGGTTCGAGCGCGAGCGTCCGAGCCTGCCGGCCCTGGCCCTGACCACCGACACCTCGACTCTCACTTCGATCGCCAACGACTACAGCTACAACGAGATATTCTCCAAGCAGATACGCGCCCTGGGCCAACCCGGCGATATCCTGCTGGCCATCTCCACGAGCGGCAACTCCGCCAACGTGGTGCAGGCCATCCAGGCCGCACACGATCGCGACATGCACATCGTGGCGCTCACCGGGCGCGACGGTGGCGACATGGCCTCGCTGCTCGGCCAGGACGACTGCGAAATTCGCGTTCCCTCGACTTCCACGGCACGCATCCAGGAAGTGCATCTGCTCGCGATACACTGCCTGTGCGACTTGATCGACCAACAACTCTTCGGCAGCACAGAGTAAGGATACCGTCATGATACGACCGCTCATTCTGACCCTTTTCGTCAGCCTCGCACTCGCCCTGGCCGGCTGCGCCTCGCCCGCCTCCGACGGACAAGGCGGCGAGAATTACGGCAAGCGCACCGCCGGCATGCAGGTCGAAGACGAGAACATCCAGAGCAAGATCTCCGACAACCTCGTGCGTACCGACGCGCGCTTCCGCGATGCGCATCTCAACATCGACAGTTACAACGGCATGGTGCTCTTGACCGGTCAGGTCGCCAGCGACGAACTCAAGCAAAAGGCAGGCAATGTCGCGGAACAGGTCAGGCAGGTTCGTCGCGTGCACAATGAACTGGAGGTCGCCGCCAATACGCCGATCGGTCAGCGCATGACGGACACCTGGCTCACCGGACGCATCAAGGCGAACCTGGCCACCGACGAACGCATCGACGGCAGCCGGATCCGGGTGATTACCGAGAACAGCACGGTCTACCTGATGGGGATGGTCAATCACCGGGAGGCGGATATCGTGGTCGATATCGCCTCCCAGATTGGAGGGGTTCAGCGCATCGTCAAGGTGTTCGAATACCTCGACTGATCGCCCCCTCCGATCGCGTACCAGGGGGAGTTACTTCACCACACGCAATGACGGGCGCCCCTTGGTACGCGGGGCCTCGTCATCCTGATCACCGCTATCGGCGTCTTCTTCCGACGGTGCTTCCACGCTTTCCAGCGTGGGGCGCGAGCCCTCCTGCTCTTGCGCCTCTTCCCCGGTCGACTCGTTTTCCGCTTCCGGCATGACCGGCTCGTGGCCAAAGACCATGCCCACGCCGTTTTCACGCGCGTAAAGCGCGATCAAGGCTTCCATCGGCACGATGACCTGCATCGGCTGGCCGGAAAAACGCGCTCCGAACGTGACTGCCGCGTTTTCGATATACAGATCGCGAACCGCCGAAGGCGCGATGTTGAGCACGATCTGACCGTTCTGCACATATTGACGGGGCACGCTCACACCGTCTTGCTCGGCATCGACGACGATGTACGGCGTCTGCTCGTTGTCCAGCAACCACTCGTAGAGAGCGCGTGCCAAGTAAGGACGACTGGAAAGCATAAGGCGACTTCCTCTTTCGGTTCGCGCTTGCAGCGGCATCCACGACGCCAGTCAGCGCCGCGACGCAACATCAGGTGCGCATTTCCTTCTCCGCCTCCAGCAGAGAAGCCTTGAAGGCATCACGACTGAAGAGGCGTTCCATGTAATTCATCAGCGGCTTGACCTGCTTTTCCGGCAGCTCCACGCCCAACGCCGGCAGGCGCCAGAGAATCGGCGCGATGCAGCAATCGACCAACGAAAACTCTTCACTCATGAAAAAGGGCATGTCTTCGAAGATCGGCGAGATGCCGGCGATGCTCTCGCGCAGCTCCTTGCGCGCCTTCTCGGCATCCTTCTTGCTGCCCTGCTGAATGGTTTCGACCAGCGGACACCACTCGCGTTCGATACGATGCATCCACAGGCGGCTTTGCGCACGCGCCACAGGATACACCGGCAACAGCGGCGGATGCGGGAAGCGCTCGTCGAGGTACTCCATCATCACCTTGGATTCATAGAGCACCAGGTCGCGATCCAGCAGGGTCGGCGTGCTGTTGTAGGGGTTGAGGTCGGCAAGCTCGTCGGGATGGTTGTCATCGTTGATTTCGATGACATCGACGGCCACTCCTTTTTCCGCCAGCACGATACGCACGCGATGGCTGTAATGATCATCGCTGCCAGAATAGAAGGTCATCGACGACCGCTTGGCCACTACACCCATGAAACATTCCTCGCTTCAGTTCGAACCCAAATGATAACACGATAATAGGGCACACGAATGCCACCCCTCTTGCTCGTCGAGCGTGCCGCGATGGTAGATAAGGCGGCATTCCCGGACAAGCGCCCCCATCGGGAACGCGACGCAAAAAGGCCCGGGCGAGCGGCCCGGGCCTTTGCGTACCACGCACCCGCGGGTGCGAAGCGTCGCGTCTTAACGCTTGGAGAACTGCGGACGACGACGCGCCTTGCGCAGACCGACCTTCTTGCGCTCGACCTGACGCGCGTCACGCGTCACGTAGCCCGCGTCACGCAGCGGACGACGGAAGTCTTCGTTGTAGTCGATCAAAGCACGCGTGATGCCGTGACGAATCGCACCCGCCTGCGCGGAGCCGCCACCACCGGTCACGGTGACGTACACGTCGAACTGGCCAGTGGTCTCAGTCAGCTCGAGCGGCTGGCGCACGACCATCTCGCCGGTGACACGACCGAAATAGTCGTTCAGCTCGCGGCTGTTGACGGAGATTTTGCCAGTGCCCGGCTTCAGGAACACCCGAGCTGTGGAAGTCTTGCGGCGCCCGGTACCGTAATACTGCTGTGTCATGGCGAAGAATCCCTTAGAGGTTCAGTTCAAGCGGCTGCTGCGCGGCGTGCGGGTGCTCTGCACCGGCATACACCTTGAGCTTGGAATACATGGCGCGGCCCAGCGGACCTTTCGGCAGCATACCCTTGACCGCGCTTTCGATGACGCGCTCGGGCGCGTGATCGATCAACTTCTCGAAGGACATGGAGCGCAGACCGCCCGGATAGCCGGTATGACGGTAGTAATTCTTGGCTTGCGCCTTGTTGCCGGTGACACGAACCTTCTCGGCGTTGACGACGACGATGTAGTCGCCGGTGTCGACGTGAGGCGTGTATTCCGGCTTGTGCTTGCCGCGCAAGCGGCGAGCGATTTCGGTGGCCAGGCGGCCGAGCGTCTTGTCAGTCGCATCGACGACATACCAGTCGCGTGTGACGGACTGCGGCTTAGCACTGAACGTCTTCATGGGTGAATCACCAATTGCTTGTGTGGGCGTCACGCCGAATGGCGATCGGCCAATCCCTATTTTTCTTGGTTGTACCATCTCGCGAGACGGCACAACGTTAGAGCGAGCGCGCATTATACATGCTGTTCGCCCGCCCGTTAAGCCTGATTTCGCGTTTCTCGGACATCACGGCTTGTGCGGCAACGCCAGATACTCCTTGGACTGCATCTCCTGGAGACGCGACAGCGTGCGCTCGAACTCGAACTCCAGCTGGCCGTGCGTATACAGCGACTCGATGGCCACCGCAGCAGAAAGCAACAGCTTGACCCCGCGGTCGTAGAACTCATCGACCAGATTGATGAAGCGACGCGCCTGGTCTTCCGAGTGAGCGCTCATCTGCGGCACGTTGGAGAGCAAGACGGTATGGAACTCGCGCGACAGCTCGATGTAGTCGTTCTGGCTTCGCGGCCCGTCGCACAGGGTACGGAACTCGAACCAGACCACATCCTCATGCAGGCGGCGCGCGGGCAGGACGCGATGGTTGACGTGGATGTCGGCATCGGGCTCCCCCCCGGCACCGGCGATGGCGCGAAAGCTTTTCTCCAGCGCGTGCTCGGCTTCGTCGCCCAGCGGATGATAGAAGATCTTGACCTGCTCCAGGGCACGCAGGCGGTAATCGACTCCCGAATCGACGTTGACGACCTCGCAATGTCGCTTGAGCAGGTCGATAGCCGGGATGAACCGTGCCCGCTGAAGGCCGTCCTTGTAGAGATCGTCGGGCACGATGTTCGATGTGGTGACCAGCACGACCCCCTGCGCGAACAGGGCCTCCAGCAGGTTGGCCAGGATCATCGCATCGGTGATGTCCTTGACGAAGAACTCGTCGAGACAGATGACGCGTGCCTCCGAGGCGAATTTGGCCGCGATCAACGTCAGCGGGTTCTTCTCGCCCTTGTAGTGCGTCAGCTCGTTGTGCACGCGCTGCATGAAGCGATGGAAGTGCGTGCGCATCTTGTCGGCGAACGGCAGCGTTTCGTAGAAGGTGTCGACCAGATACGTCTTGCCGCGTCCCACGCCGCCCCAGAAGTACAACCCCAGCACTGCCGGCGGCTCTTCGAACGGGGAAGGCGCCGACGGCTTGCCGAACAGCTTGGCGACCTTGGACTTGAGACCGCCGCTCGATGACGCGGGCGCACTCGGAGACTGACGTGGCGCCTGCATCAACTCATCGTAGAGCCGCTGCAGGTGCTTGACCGCTTCTTCCTGACCGGGGTCGTATTGAAAGTCGTCGCGCTGCAGATCCTGACGGTATTTCTCCAGGGGCGTCGACGCGCCCCGGGACGGTGGCATGGTGGCACTCATGGGGTCGAAAAACACCTCGACTGAATAATGAAAGCCACCATTATACGCGCCATGCGCACTCTTGCATGACGTCGCGCGACACCTCGTCGCGCTTTTGGGTTTGACCCGTCGCGCCAAGACACCGATATAATGGCCCCAGGCTCGGTATGCCCTCGTACTGCACACCGCATGCCCGTGACATTCAAGGAGAGCATTGTGAACGAGAGCAACATCGACTGGATCCTGGCCATCGCTTGCTTTCTGGCGGGCATCGGCGTCGGCGCCCTCGGCTACCATTTGCTGAACGCCAACGTGGCGCGCAATCAGAAAGTCCGCCAACGCCTGGCTGAAGCCGAACTGGAGCTCAGCCAGGTCAAGGATGCGCTGAACGATCACTTCACCAAGGCCGCCGACCTGGTGACCAGCATTCAGCGTCAGAGCCATGAGCTCGAACAGCAACTGGCACAAGGGGCCGACCGCCTCGTCGACGATCTGCAGCTGAAGCGGCGCCTGCACCAAGGTCAGGATGACGCCGTCACCGACGACGACACCGACTCTCCCCAGGTGCCACGCGACTACGCGGAAGGCGCTCAAGGCACCCTGGCCGAAAACTACGGGCTAGAGTCACACAAGCGGCGCGAGACCGAAGAACCGGCACCACCTCGCTACTGAGCGACACTCCGATGCATCGCCGAAACGGCCGCTGTCATGCGGCCGTTGGCGTCTTCGGCCGGCGGGGTGACATCAGGCAGGGTTGTCGATATCCACGAAGCGGTGCTCGAGTGCAAAGCGCGAGGCCAGCCAGTCGCCCAGCGCCCGAACGCCGTCGCGCTCGGTCGCATGGTGCCCGGCCGCGAAATAGCTCACGCCCATCTCGCGGGCCAGATGCGTGGTACGCTCGGAAATCTCTCCCGAGATGAAGGCGTCCACGCCGGCCTGGGCCACTCGGGGCAGCATGTCCTGGGCGCCACCGGTACACCACGCCACCCTCTTGAGCGGTCGCGAATGGCCGTTGATCACCAGGGGCGACCTCCCCAGACGCGATTCGATCAGCCGGGCGAATGCGGTGTGGTCCATCGTCGGCAGCGTGCCATGCCACAGCAGCCCCTCCCCCGGCTCGCCATCGAGGCACCCCTGCGGCGTGATGTCGAGCCGTCTGGCCAGTTGCACGTTGTTGCCCAGGGTCGCATGGGCATCCAGGGGCAGGTGGTAGGCCAGCAAGTTGATATCGTGAGCCAGCAACGTCGCCAATCGGCGGCGCTTCATCCCGGTCACCTCCACCGGCTCGTTCTTCCAGAAATAGCCGTGATGGACGAGCAGCAGGTCGGCGTTCCAGGCCACCGCTTCGTCTAGCAGAGCCTGGCAGGCGGTCACGCCACTCATGACGCGGGTGACGTCCTCGCGCCCCTCCACCTGAAGCCCATTGAGGGTGTAGTCCTTGAACGCGCCAGGACGCAGTTCGGTTTCGATCGCGGCGATCATGTCGTGTCGAGCACTCATGCGCGGCTCCAGACAGTTGGCGGATGCAATGTTACACTCGGCGCCATTGTAACGGCTGCCCCGAGGGGCGGCGACTGCCCGTTCGCCGACAAGGAACCCGTCATGCGCCGCTCACTGATGTCGCTCGTCTGGCCCACCATCAGTGGCATCCTGCTTGCCATCGTGCTGCTCAACGCCTTCCCCCAGCTGCTTGGCGGACGCAACGCCGACGACACCGTGACGCCCGTCCCCGATACCAGCGCCGTGCGCGCCATTGCCGAACGCACCGATACCGCCGCCCGTGCCCCGGAAGTCGTCGAGGCCGCCCCGCTCGACCGGGCACAAGGACCGGCCAGCTATGCCACCGCGGTGGACAAGGCCGCCCCGGCCGTCGTCAATATCTACTCGTCGCGCATGGTCGATCCCAGCGAGCACCCCCTGATGTCCGACCCGTTCTTCGAGCAATTCTTCGGCAAGGACATGCCGCAACGTCAGCGCATGCTGTCCAGTCTGGGTTCCGGCGTCATCGTGAGCCCCGAGGGCTACGTCCTCACGAACAACCATGTCATTCGCAACGCCGACCAGATCCAGGTCGCCCTGCGCGACGGCCGCGAGACCCTCGCCGAGGTCGTCGGCACCGATCCCGAAAGCGACCTCGCGGTGCTCAAGATTCCCGTCGACAACCTGCCGGTCATCGAGCTCAGCGACTCGGAGCAGGTCGCCGTGGGGGACGTCAGCCTGGCCATCGGCACCCCCTTCGGTGTGGGACAGACCGTGACCATGGGCATCATCAGCGCGACCGGACGCAACCATCTGGGGCTCAACGCCTACGAGGACTTCATTCAAACCGATGCCGCCATCAACCCGGGCAACTCCGGTGGCGCCCTGGTCAATGCCGAAGGCGCTCTGGTGGGCATCAACACCGCGATCTTCTCCCGCTCGGGAGGCTCGCAAGGCATCGGTTTCGCGATTCCCGCCAACCTCGCCCATCAGGTACTCGATCAGATCGTCGCGCATGGACGTGTCATTCGCGGCTGGCTGGGCATCGACGTCCAGGCGATGACTCCCGATCTTGCCACCTCTTTCGGCCTGAAGACCCTCAAGGGCGTGGTCATCGCTAATGTCGTGCCCGGCGGCCCCGGCGAAAAGGCAGGCCTGCAGCCCGGAGACGTGCTGATGTCCGTCAACGGCAAGATCATCGTCGACGCTCGCGAGGCGATGGCCGATATCGCGGAGATCTCGCCCGGCACCTCGCTCCCCGTCACCATCGTGCGCGATGGCGAAAAGCGTGAGGTGACGCTGACGGTCGGCGAGCGCCCCCAGGCAGCGCAGCGTCAACCAACCGCTCCCTCTTCTGAATGACGCGTCGGCCCCCTGAGACGACACGGCCCCGCCGGCAATATATGCCGACGGGGCCGTGAGGGGGCGGATGCGCAAGCCGGGATGTCGGCCCGGCCCGACGCCCGAGAAGACGACTAGCGCTCGTCGAGACGACTCTCCGCCGAGCGCGCATGTGCCGTCAACGACTCTCCACGCGCCAGCACCGACGCCGTGCGCCCCAGCGTCGCTGCCCCCTGCGCGGAGCAATGGATCAGCGACGAACGCTTCTGGAAGTCATAGACCCCCAGTGGCGAGGAAAACCGCGCGGTGCCCGAGGTCGGCAGGACATGATTGGGGCCGGCGCAATAGTCGCCCAGCGCTTCCGAGGTATAACGCCCCATGAAAATGGCACCGGCATGGCGTACGCCTTCCGCCATCGACTCGGGGTCGGCCACGGAAAGCTCCAGGTGCTCCGGCGCGATACGATTGATCACCGCCAGCGCTTCCTCGCGATCGCGGCATTGAATCAGCGCACCGCGTGCCGCCAGAGACTCGCGAATGATCGCCTCGCGCTCCATGGTGGGCAACAGGCGCTCGATGGCGGACGCCACGGCATCGAGATGCGCGGCCTCCCAGCCGACCAGGATCGCCTGAGCGTCTTCGTCGTGTTCGGCCTGGGAAAACAGGTCCATGGCCAGCCATTCGGGATCGGTGAGACCATCGGTCACGACCAGGATTTCGGAGGGGCCGGCAATCATGTCGATACCGACCTGGCCGAATACCGCCCGCTTGGCCGTCGCCACGTAGATGTTGCCGGGCCCGACGATCTTGTCCACGCGCGGGATGCTCTCGGTACCATAGGCCAGCGCCGCCACGGCCTGCGCCCCGCCCACAGTGAAGACATGGTCGACCCCGGCCAGGTGCGCGGCCGCCAGCACCAGATCATTGAGCACACCGTCCGGCGTCGGCACGACCATGACGACTTCGCGCACGCCGGCGACATGCGCCGGAATCGCATTCATCAACACCGAGGACGGATAGGCCGCCTTGCCCCCCGGCACGTAGATCCCGGCGCGATCCAGCGGCGTGACCTTCTGCCCCAGCACGCTGCCATCGGCCTCGGTATACTGCCATGACTCGGGCTTCTGGCGCTGATGGTATTCGCGGATGCGCTCGGCGGCATGCGCGAGCGCCTCGCGCTGATCGGCCGGCAACCCTTCATAGGCGTGACGCAGGCGCTCGGCCCCCAGCGTCAACTCGCTCATCTCGGCGGCCTGCAGACGGTCGAAGCGGTTGGTGTATTCGATCACGGCAGCGTCGCCACGGGTGCGCACGGCGTCGAGAATCTCTTCCACCCGCTGGGCAACCTCCTTGTCGGAGACGCCTTCCCAGGCCAACAGCGCATTCAGGCGCGTGTCGAAATCGTCTTGCGTCGTGGTCAGGCGTGCCACGTTCACGGCATTGTCACTCATCGGATACCCTCACTCTCAAGCCTGCGTCTCGCGGCGCGACGCCACCGCCTGGCCCAAGCGTTCGATCAACGGCTTGAGGCGGTCATGCTTCATGGTCATCGACGCCTTGTTCACCACGAGGCGCGAACTGACCTCGTCGATCAGTTCTCGCGGCTCCATGCCATTGGCGCGCAAGGTGTTGCCGGTGTCGACGATATCCACGATCTCGTCGGCCAGGTTCATCAACGGTGCCAGCTCCATGGCGCCGTACAGCTTGATCACCTCGGCCTGAATGCCCTGCTGGGCATAATAGCGACGCGCCACGTTGACGAACTTGGTGGCGACGCGGCGCCGTGCATGGGTGGGCTCGGCGCCGACGATTCCCGCCGTCATCAGCTTGCAACGCGAGATTTCCAGGTCCAGTGGCTCATAAAGCCCCTCCGCACCATGCTCGAGCAGCGTGTCCTTGCCGGCCACGCCCACATCGGCGGCGCCCATCTGCACATACGTCGGCACGTCCACGGCGCGAATCACCACCAGCTTGACGTCGGGCAGGTTGGTATCGAACAGCAACTTTCGGCTCTTGCCGAAATCTTCCGCCGGTTCGATGCCCGCATCGGCCAACAGCGGTAACGTTTCTTGCAGTATACGCCCCTTGGACAGGGCCAGGATCAGTTGCTTGGACATGATGTTGGCACGTCTATTGAACGTTGGCGTTCCGCACGTGGCGGAACGCGAGAATGGGCGCGGCGCTCAACCGGGAACGCGACGAATCTTGGCACCGAGCAACTGGAATTTTTCCTCGATGCATTCGTACCCGCGATCGATATGGTAGATACGGTCCACCTGCGTCTCGCCGTCGGCCACCAGAGCGGCCACGACCAGGCTCGCCGAGGCGCGCAGATCGGTCGCCATCACCGGGGCCCCGGACAGGCGGTCGACACCGGTGATCACGGCGGTGTTGCCTTCCAGCGAGATGCGCGCGCCCATGCGATTGAGCTCCTGCACATGCATGAAGCGATTTTCGAAGATCGTCTCGACGACGGTGCCTGCCCCTTCGGCGACACAGTTGAGCGCCACGAACTGCGCCTGCATGTCGGTGGGAAACGCCGGGTAAGGCGCCGTGCGCACATTGACGGCACGCGGGCGCCGCCCACGCATGTCGAGCTCGAGCCAGTCGTCGCCGACTTCGACCCTGGCGCCCGCCTCGTCGAGCTTGGCCAGCACGGCTTCCAGCGTATCGGCACGCGTGTTGCGCACCCTGACGCGACCGCCACTGGCCGCGGCCGCGACCAGGAACGTACCGGTCTCGATGCGATCGGGCATGACATCGTAATGCCCGCCATGCAGACGCGGGACGCCCTCGATCACGATGGTATCCGTGCCGTGTCCCCGAATTCTGGCGCCCATGGTGATCAGGCATTCGGCGAGATCCACCACTTCCGGCTCGCGGGCCGCGTTCTCCAGCACCGTGGTGCCCTCGGCCAGCGTCGCGGCCATCAGCAGGTTCTCGGTGCCGGTCACGGTCACGGTGTCGAAGAAGATCGTCGCCCCTTTCAGGCGGCCGGCGCAACGCGCCTGGACATAACCGCCGTCGACATGGATCTCCGCCCCCATGGCCTCGAGTCCGCGCAGGTGCAGGTCGACAGGACGCGAGCCGATGGCGCAGCCGCCCGGCAACGAGACATCGGCGGTGCCGAAATGCGCCAGCAGCGGGCCGAGCACGAGGATCGAGGCGCGCATCTTCTTGACCAGCTCGTATGGCGCGTGACAGTGCGTCACCTGCGAGCCGTCGAGCTGGATGCTCATCTTGTCGCCCATCACCGGCTCGACTCCCATGCGGCCGAGCAGTTCGAGCGTGGTGGTAATGTCCTGCAGATGCGGCAGGTTGCCGATGGTCACGGGCTCGTCGGCCAGCAGGGTCGCCGCCAGAATGGGCAAGGCGGAATTCTTGGCACCGCTTGCCCAGACTTCGCCGTCGAGTGGCCCGTTGCCGGTAATGATCAGTTTGTCCATGAAAGTCCGCGCTTAGACGCCCACGTTTTCCGGGGCCGTTTCCCACTGGTCGGGAGTATAGGTCTTGATGCTGATGGCATGCAGGGCGCCGCTGGCAATTTCGTCGGAGAGTGCCGAGTAGATCAGCTGCTGCCGCTTGACGGGACTCAGGCCGGCAAAGGCTTCGCTGATGGCGACAACCTGGAAATTGCAGCCTTCCCCCTGGATGTGAAACTGGCAATCGTCGATGCGAGATTCGAGTAGGGCCTTGACGTCGCTGGGTTGCATAGGGCGCTGGCTCCTGTTTCAGGACGCTCGCACGTGACACGTGCGAGCACAATTGAGACGTGATTTTGATCCGGCATGATAAAGAAAACGGGCGCCGTTGGCGACGCCCGCTTGCCATGCAATGGCGGAAACGACGATGCCGGACGGTGTCAGGCGCTAACGCTCGTCTCGGCCGTGGGCAACAACGGGTCGAGACCGGCCATCGCGGTCAGGCGCGCCAGCGGCTGCGAAAGCGTCACCTGCACGATGTGTACCTCGCAGGCCTGGGCGGTGCGCAACCATTCGAGCAAGACACTGAGCACGGCACTGCTGGCACGCTGCACGCCGGTCAGGTCGAACTCGACCTCGGTGGCGCGCGGCAGGCCTTGCAGCCACTCCGTGCCCTTCGCCGCCAGCGATGCGGCGCTGTCGAAATCCGCCTCGCCGTCGACCTTCAGGATGCGCTCCTGGCACACCTCGAGGCGCGCACCTTCACGTTCGAGCAGAACGCTCATTGATCGCTGCCGCCCTGCTCCAGTTCGTCGGTGGCCACTTCCGGCGCCCAGCCATCGATGACCGCATCGATATCGCGATTGTTGTCGCGCATGGCCTGGTCGAACTGGTTACGGAACGTCAGCCCCAGGTTGATGCCGTTGACGATGACATTGATCACGCGCCACTCGCCATCGCGCTGATGCAGCGTGTAGACCACGGGATAGACCTCGCCGTTGGTGGAGACCACTTCCATGTCGACACTGGCCTGATCCTCGTAGCGTCCGGCGTCGTCGTCGTCGAGCACGCGAATCTCGCGATAGTCGAACGTCACCAGCCCTCGGGCGTAGGTCTCGATCAAGGTGTCACGGAACGTCTCGACGAAGCGCGAGCGCTGCTCGGGCGTCGCGTTGCGGAAATAGCGCCCCATCACGCTGGCGCCGATATAGCGAAAATCGGCCACGTCGTCGAGGCTCTCGTCGACCAGGGACTCGAGCTCGTCCTCGTGCTCGGCGTAGTAATCCTTGCGGCCTTCCAGCTTCTGCATCAGCGCCGCCACGTTGTCTTCGATCAACTGCTGCGGCGCCTGCTGGGCCTGGGCCGTCAGCGTGACGCACCACAAACCGATCAGCAGCAGCGCACCAAGGCGACTCGCCCGCAGGCATTGGATTTGCTTCGCTATCATGAAAACCTCCTTGGCTCTTGGCTCATTCGCTCGTCATGTTCGACACGAACTGCTGGATCAGCTGTTCCAGCACCAGCGCTTGCTGCGTATCGCGGATAGTGTCGCCATCTTCGAGCATTTCAGGGTCTCCCCCCACGCTCAGGCCGACGTATTGCTCGCCCAGCAGGCCCGAGGTGAGGATCGAGGCCGTGCTGTCACGCGAGATCTTGCCCTCGAGCGAGTCGTCGAGCTCCATGGTCACTCGGGCATCGAGCCATTCGGTATCGAGCGAGACGTCGCTGACGCGCCCCACGGTCACGCCCGCCATGGCAACCCGCGATCCCGATTTGAGACCGCCGATGTTGGCGAAGTTCGCCTGCAGCGTGAACGTGTCCTGCGGCACGCCGAACCCGACGCCGCTGACTCGCAAGCCGAGAAACACCATGCCCAGAATACCGGCCAGGACGAACAGTCCCACGCCGAGTTCCATCATCTTGCTGCGCTTCATCCAAGTTCTCCAAACATCAGCGCGGTCAGCACGAAATCCAGTCCGAGCACCGCCAGGGACGAATAGACCACCGTGCGGGTCGTGGCCCGCGAGATGCCTTCCGACGTGGGGACCAAGTCATAGCCCTGAAATACCGCGATCCAGGTGACCACGAGACCAAACACCACACTCTTGAGCATGCCGTTGAGAATGTCGTCGACGAACGCGACGCTACTTTGCATGTTGCTCCAGTACGAGCCGTCGAACACGCCCAGCCATTGCACGCCGACCAGATAGCCGCCCCAGATGCCGACCACGCTGAACCCCACGGTCAGCAACGGCATCGAGACGAACCCCGCCCAGAGGCGTGGCGCCACGATTCGACGCAAGGGGTCGACCCCGATCATCTCCATGCTGGTCAGCTGCTCGGTGGCCTTCATCAGGCCGATCTCGGCGGTCAGCGCCGAGCCCGCACGTCCCGCGAACAGCAGCGCCGCCACTACCGGCGCCAGCTCACGCAGCAACGACAGGGCCACCATCTGACCCAGGGCGTCTTCCGCGCCGAAATCGACCAGGATGGTGAAGCCCTGCAGCCCCAGCACCATGCCGATGAACAGGCCCGACACCAGCACGATGGCCAGCGACATGACGCCGATGAAATGCATTTGTCGCAGCCAGAGATGCCATCCCTCGCGCGAGGGGACTCCCCATGCCGCCTGCACCAGGAAGATCACCGCGCGCCCCAGCGCACTCACCGTCTCCAGCGTGCCCCGACCGAGCGCTACGATATGGTGGATCATGGGCGCCCTCCCCCGGTGGCCAGGATATCGCGATGAAAGTCGGGAGCCGGATAATGAAACGGCACCGGCCCGTCGGGCTCTCCATGCACGAACTGCTTCACCCGGGCATCCCGGTTGACGTCCAGGGTCTGCGGCGTGCCGTGAGCCATCACCTGACCGTCGGCGATGATATACACGTAATCGGCGATGGAAAGCGTTTCCTTGATGTCGTGGGACACGATCACCGCCGTCAGACCCAGCGCCTGGTTGACCGTCTTGATCAACTGCACCAGCACGCCCATCGAAATCGGATCCTGCCCCACGAACGGCTCGTCATACAGGACCAGCTCGGGGTCGAGCGCCACCGCACGGGCGAGCGCCACGCGCCTGGCCATGCCGCCGGAGAGTTCCGCCGGCGACAGATTGCGCGCGCCACGCAAGCCGACTGCCTGCAGCTTCATGAGCACGATGTCGCGCACCATGGCCTCGGGCAGGTCGGTATGCACACGCAGCGGAAACGCCACGTTCTCGAACACGTTCAAGTCGGAAAACAGCGCGCCGCTCTGGAACAGCATGCCCATCCGCCGGCGCAAGCGAAACAGCGCCCGCCGCGACAAACGGTGCACATCCTGCCCATCGATACACACGCGCCCCGCATCGGGCACCAGCTGACCGCCGATCAACTTGAGCAGCGTGGTCTTGCCGGTGCCGCTGGGCCCCATGACCGCAGTGATCTTGCCCTTGGGTATACGCAGGTCGACGCCGCGAAAGATCTCATTCTCGCCTCGCGAGAAATGCAATCCCTCGACATCGACCAGTGTCGTGTCAGTCACGTCACGCTCATCCACGTCTCGATAATTATCGAACATCGTATCCTAACTCCGGCGATCACCGCCAGCCTCGCCTTGCAACGCCGACGATGAGTGCGTTTAATAAGCGCCCGATCTCACCCGCCATTTCCTGCAGGCACGCGCCGCTTGAGCCAAAGGCCGCGAAGGGCAACAATCATCACCATGAACACCGTCACCGATCATGATTACCGCGCCAGCGCCCGCCGTACGCTGACCCTCGAATCGCATGCCGTGGCCGCCTTGATCGAACGCCTCGACGAAGCGTTTGATCACGCCTGCCAGCTATTTCTCGCCTGCGAGGGACGCATCATCGTCACCGGCATGGGCAAGTCCGGGCATATCGCCCGCAAGATTGCCGCGACCCTGGCCAGCACGGGCACGCCGGCGTTTTACGTTCACCCCGGCGAGGCCAGCCATGGCGACATGGGCATGATCACCGCGCGCGACGTGGTCCTGGCGCTGTCCAATTCCGGCGAGACCGCCGAGGTCACGGCGCTGCTGCCGCTTCTCAAGCGCATGGGCACCCCTCTGGTCAGCATGACCGGGCGCCCGGGCTCGAGCCTGGCGCGGCATGCCGAAGCTCACCTGGACACCGCCGTGGATCGCGAGGCGTGCCCGCTCGACCTGGCCCCGACCGCGTCGACCACTGCCGCCCTGGCCATGGGCGATGCCCTGGCGGTAGCCTTGCTCGAGGCACGCGGCTTCACCGCCGAGGATTTTGCCCTGTCGCATCCCGGCGGTAGCCTGGGTCGGCGATTGCTGCTCAAGGTCGAAGACCTCATGCATCAGGGCGATCGCCTGCCCCGGGTGGCGCTGGGCAGCCCACTGCGCGATGCCTTGCTGGAGATCACGCGTCAGGGCCTGGGGTTCACCTGCGTGCTCGACGAGAACGGCCGCCTCGCCGGGGTCTACACCGACGGCGACCTGCGTCGCACCCTCGACCATCATGACGATCTGCGCCAGCTGCGCGTGGACGACGTCATGACCCACGGCGGCAAGACGATTCGTCCTCAATTGCTGGCTGCCGAGGCGGTCAAGATCATGGAAGACAATCGCATCACAGCCCTGGCCGTGGTCGACGACCAGGGCCATCCGGTCGGCGTCCTGCACATGCACGACCTGCTGGCCAGCGGCGTCATCTGAGGAGAGTCCATGACACGATCCAGCGAATGGCAAGACAAGGCGCGCCGCATCCGCTTGCTGGCCCTGGATGTGGACGGCGTGCTCACCGACGGCACGCTCCACTTTCACAGCGACGGCCAGGAGACCAAGAGCTTCAACATCCTCGACGGCCTGGGCATCAAGATGCTGCAACGAAGCGGCGTCCAGGTGGCCTTGATCACGGGGCGCGAGTCGCCCATGGTCACGCGCCGTGCCGAGGCGCTCGGCATTGCCCACGTCCATCAGGGACGCGAGGACAAGCTGATCGCGCTGCGCGCCCTGTGCGAGGCTCTCGGCCTGCCCCTGGCCGACGTCGCCTACTGCGGCGACGACCTCCCGGACCTGGCCGCCATCCGTGCCGCCGGTCTGGGACTGAGCGTCCTCAATGCCCCCGCATACGTGCGCGAGCATGCCGACTGGGTGCCCAGCCGCCCGGGTGGCCAGGGCGCCGTGCGCGAGATCTGCGACGCACTGCTGGCCAGCCAGGGGAACTGGGATGCCAGCCTGGCGCCGTATCTCGACGTCCTGGAGTGACGCCATGCCGACGTTCTTCTCTTCTCGCAAATGGACGCGCTTCGCGCTGCTGCTGATTCTGGTCGTGCTGGGCATCGGTCTGGCCATCGTCGAACAGCGCAACGCCACCACGCCCGGCCCCGTGCCCAGCGACGATGCCGGGGAGCCGGATTATTACCTCGAAGGCGTGACCATGACGCGCTTCGATGCACAAGGCATCCCGCACCAGACGCTCACGTCGCCGCGCCTGGTCCACACGCCCAAGGACGATATCATTCGTGCCGCGTCGCCCGTGGCCAAAATACGCGACGCAGACGGCCGCCAATGGGACATCACCGGCGACAAGGGACGGCTGGGAGCGCAACGCGATCTGCTGACCCTGACCGGCAATGCCCAGCTCGTGCAGCCCGAACAAGGCTGGCGGCTCAACACCGATGTCCTGCATTACCAGGCCAGCGAGGCCCATGCCTGGAGTGACAGCGACGCCGTGTTGCGGCAGCATGAACAACGCGTGCGCGGCAATCGCTTCGACGCCTGGCTCGATACCGACCGTGCGCGCCTGACCGGCGACGTGCAAGGCCACCACCCACAGATTGCCGAGGACGACACATGATGACACGAACCTTGACGGTCGCGCTGGCATGCGCGGCACTGGGCCTGGCCAGTCACGCGGCCCTGGCGCTGGAAAGCGATGCCAGCCAGCCCATCGAGATCGCCGCCGACCAGCTCGATCTCGACGATAACGCCGGCACCGCAGTCTACACCGGCGATGTCGACATGCAGCAGGGCAGCATGCGCCTGACCGCGGCACGCGTGGAGATCGAGCGCAACGCGCAGGGCGAGGTCTCCACCGTCACCGCCCACGGCAGCGGTAGCGAGCGCGCCTATCTCGAGCAGAAGCCTTCACCGGACGAGCCGGTGGCCAAGGGCTGGGGCGACACCGTGATCTATCATGCCGGCGAACGCCGCGTCGAACTCATCGATCGCGCTCAGCTTCACCAGGGCGGAGACACCTTCAACGGTGCCTATGTCGAGTATTTCCTCGACCGCCGCCAGGTCCAGGCGCGCTCCGACGACGACGGTGAAGGCGATCAGCGCGTGCGCATGACGCTGACCCCGCGCAACGACCAATGACACCCTCGACCTTTCGTTCACCAACGCCCTGGATGCGATGCCCATGAAGACCCTGAGTGCCGCCAACCTGGCCAAGAGTTACAAGGGCCGCCGCGTGGTCCACGACATCAGCCTGACCATTCGCCAGGGCAGCATCGTCGGCCTTCTCGGCCCCAATGGCGCCGGCAAGACCACCTCGTTCTACATGATCGTCGGCCTGGTGGGCGCCGACGCGGGAAGCGTTCACATCGATGAACGCAATCTTTCCCGCGCGGCCATGCACGAGCGTGCCCGCGCCGGTATCGGTTACCTGCCGCAGGAAGCCTCGATCTTCCGCAAGCTCTCGGTAGCCGACAACATCATGGCCATCCTCGAAACACGGCGCGATCTCGACAAGGCCGCCCGCAAGGATCGGCTCGAGCGATTGCTCGAGGAGTTTCACGTCACCCATATCCGCGACAACCCCGGCATGAGCCTCTCCGGTGGCGAGCGCCGCCGCGTGGAGATCGCCCGCGCGCTGGCCACCGAGCCCGCCTTCATCCTGCTCGACGAACCCTTCGCCGGCGTCGACCCGATTTCGGTGGGCGAAATCAAGGGCATCATCCGCCAGCTCCGCGACCGCGACATCGGCGTCTTGATCACCGACCACAACGTGCGGGAAACCCTGGACATCTGCGACAACGCCTACATCGTCGGCGATGGGCAAATCATTGCCGAAGGGCATGCCGACGCCATCCTTGCCAACCAGAAAGTGCGCGACGTCTATCTCGGCCACGAGTTCCGCCTGTGAACGCAAGCCACTGGTATCACGCTTGGCTCATACAAATGGCATGGTTGTTGCTTCCATTCTTGCAACTCACGTCGCTGCGGGATAACGTACGGGCACCGTTTCAGGAAGCGACGACCGACTCTCCATGTCCATGAAACCTACGCTTCAGCTTCGCGTCGGCACTCAGCTGACGATGACGCCTCAGTTGCAGCAAGCGATCCAGCTCTTGCAGCTCTCGACGCTGGATTTGCGTCAGGAGATCCAGCAGGCGCTGGACGCCAATCCCATGCTGGAACTCGAGGAACACTTCGACGAGCGCGAAGTCAGCGAGACGCAGGACGACGACTGGAGCAGCGAAATTCCGGAAGACCTGCCGCTGGACAGCGACTGGAGCGATACCTACCAGGACGCCGGGCTCGGCTCATTGAACGGCAGCGGGGGCAGCGAGGAAGGCCCCGACATCGAGCGCAACACGGCGCACACCAGCCTTCACGATCATCTGGGCTGGCAACTGGCCATGACCGACATGACGCCACGCGAACATGCGATCGCCGAGAGTCTGATCGATGCCGTGGGCGCCGATGGCTACCTTACCGTGTCGCTCGAGGAGCTTCTCGATGGGCTGCGCGGTCAGGGGTTGGCCGGCCTCAAGATCGGTGACGTCGAGCAGGTCATGATGCGCGTGCAGCAATTCGACCCCACGGGCGTCGCCGCTCGCGATCTGCGCGAATGTCTCCTGCTGCAGCTGGGCGCCCTGCCCGAGGACATGCCGCTGCTTCCCCAGGCCAAGCGCCTGGTGCGTCAATTCCTCGACGCGCTCGCCGGCAACGACCGCAAGCTGCTCAAACGGCGCCTGCGTCTCGAAGAGGCGGAACTCGACCATATCATCGCCCTTATCCGCACGCTCGACCCGCGCCCCGGTCTGGCCTTCGAGGACAGCGACAACGATTACGTCATCCCCGACCTCATCGCCCGCCGCGTTCGTCAGGAATGGCGCATCGAGCTCAATCCCGACGCCTTGCCGCGCGTCCGCATCCAGCCGGATTACGCCGCTCTGATCAAGCGGGCCGACAAGAGTGACGACAACACCTTCCTCAAGCAGCACCTGCAGGAAGCCAAGTGGCTGCTCAAGAGCCTGTCCAGCCGTAACGACACCCTGTTGCGCGTGGGCCGCGAAATCATGGCCCGTCAGCTCGACTTCCTCGAGCATGGCGAAGAAGCGATGAAACCGTTGATCCTCGCCGATATCGCCGGCGCGGTGGACATGCACGAATCGACCATTTCACGTGTCACGACGCAGAAATTCATTCATACCCCACGTGGCGTGTTCGAGCTGAAATACTTCTTCTCCAGCCATGTGGGCGGCGGCCACGGCGAAGGCGACGCCCATTCCAGCACCGCGATACGCGCCCGGCTGAAGAAGCTGATCGGCGAAGAGCCGCCACGCAAGCCGTTGTCCGACAGCAAGCTCGTCGACCTGCTGGCACAGGACGGCATTCAGGTCGCACGCCGCACGGTGGCCAAGTATCGTGAAGCGATGGGCATCCCCTCCTCCAGCGAACGCAAGCGCCTGGCCTGAACGCCCAACGTTTGCACCCGTCGACGCCGCTGCGTAGACTCGCCGCGGTCGTCGACACCCAGGCATCGCCCGGGGCTATGCATTGCCCTAAAAAGGGTTACAATCAAAGTGCCAACCGATGGAATAGGAGCGTGCCATGCAAGTCAATATCACCGGTCATCACATCGAATTGACCGATGCCCTGCGCGACTACGTCAATGAAAAGCTCGCACGTCTGGAACGGCATTACGACAACATCACTACCGTTCAAGTCACGTTATCCATCGAAAAGGAACGTCACTTGGCCGCATGCACGCTTCATGCCGCAGGCGCCGACCTGCACGCCGATGTGCAGAGCGACGACATGTACGCTGCCATCGACGCCCTCACCGACAAGCTCGACCGCCAGCTCGTCAAACACAAAGAAAAGATGCAGGCACGCGCCCAGGGCGCCGGTGCCCGTTGAATCCGCCATGACACTGGAAAGCATCCTGCCCCCCGAGCGCGCCCTCTTCGGCGTTGCCGGGGGGAGCAAGAAGCGTGTGCTGGAATTCTTCAGCACCTTCATCGCCCAGAATACGCCTAGCCTCGACAGCCAGGAGGTCTTCGGCCGTCTCATCGGTCGTGAACGCCTGGGAAGCACTGGCATCGGCAATGGCGTTGCCATTCCGCATGCGCGCAACCCGCATTGCAAGGCGCCCATCGCCGGTTTTCTGCGTCTTCAGGACCCCATCGACTTCGATGCGATAGACGGCGAGCCCGTCGACCTGATATTCGTGCTGCTGGTCCCGGAAGAAGCCGATGACGCCCACCTGTCGCTGCTCGCCCAGGTCGCTGCCATCATGAACGACAGCGCCATCCGGGGCAGGCTGCGACAAGCGCAGACCCAACGGCAACTCTACGATACCCTGATCGAGGCCATACGCCAGCAAGACACCCGCGCCAGCTGACGCTGGCGCAAACCAAGGGGCGCGCCCATGCAACTCGTGATCATCAGCGGCCGTTCCGGCTCCGGCAAATCCATTGCCTTGCAGGCACTCGAGGATCTCGGGTACTACGCGATCGACAACCTGCCCGCCAGCCTCATGGCGCCCCTGATCGATGAGCTGCGCGAAGGACCGCCCTCGCGCACTCATATCGCCGTCAGCATCGATGCCCGCAACCTTCCCGACGCCCTGCGCCGCTTTCCGGTCCTGCTCGAGGAAATACGCGGGCGTGGCATTCAATGCCAGGTCGTCTATCTGACCGCCGACTCGCGCATCCTGCTCGAACGCTATTCAGCGACGCGCCGCCGCCACCCGCTGACGCGCGCCAGCGAAATGACCCTCGCCGAAGCCATCGAGCAGGAGCAGACCTACCTCGCGCCGATCCGCGACATCGGGGACCTGGTGATCGACACCTCGAGCCTGTCGGTGCATGAGTTGCGTGGGCGCATCGCCGAACAGGTGGCTCGCCACAGCGGCCGCCATCTGACCTTGACCTTCGAGTCGTTCGGCTACAAGCGCGGCGTGCCGCTGGATGCCGACATGGTGTTCGACGCCCGATGCCTGCCCAACCCGTACTGGGATCCCCAGCTACGCGGGTTCGACGGGCGCGACGCGCAGATCGTCACCTTTCTCGAGGCCTACCCCGATGTCCGCGCCATGGCTGATGACATTCGCCACTGGCTGGAGCGCTGGCTGCCCGCCTATCTGGCCAGCAATCGCAGCTACCTGACCGTCGCGGTCGGCTGCACCGGCGGCCAGCACCGTTCGGTCTACCTGGTCGAGGATCTGGCACACCATTTCGCCCAACAGATGAGCGGCGTGCGTTTGCGCCATCGCGAACTGGGGGTTCAAGCGGCATTGCCGGAGGATGGCAATGCCGTGTCGTAGACTGCAACTCACCAACAAGCGCGGCCTGCATGCCCGCGCAGCCACCAAGCTGGTGCAGTGCTGCCAGCCCTTCGCCGCCCGCGTCAGCGTTTTTCACGGCGAACGCGAAGCGGACGCTGCCAACATCATGTCGTTGCTCATGCTCGCCGCACCCTGCGGAACCGAGCTCGACGTCCAGGCCGATGGCGAGGACGCCGAAGAGGTGCTCGATGCACTGACCGACCTGTTCGAGTCGCGATTCGAGGAAGACGCCTGATTAACGAACAGTGTTCGCGCCTGCCCGAAGCGATGGTAGAATAGCGCCACGACCTAGAATCGACCTTGGCCCAGCATCGACAAAGGATGCCGATTCCTCATGAGCCCCAATCACAAGCATTTACAACCGCGCCTGGACCGCCTCAGCGATGCCCTCGAAAGCGGGGCGCTGGATCAGGCTCGGCGCATGCTCAATCGTGGCCTGGCACCGGTCGATGTCGCGCATCTACTGGAGTCGACGCCACCGCGCGAGCGGAATGTCCTTTGGGAGCTGGTCGATGCCGATTTGCAGGGCGACGTACTGCAATACCTGGGCGATGACATCCAAAGCGAGTTCCTGGGCCGCATGGACGCCGAACAGCTCGTCTCGGCGACCGAGGGGCTCGATGTCGACGACCTCGCCGACCTGCTGCAGCGCCTGCCCAATACGGTGATCCACGAAGTCCTGCAAGCCATGGAGGCGCAGGAACGCCAACGCATCGAGACCGTCCTCTCCTACCCGGAGGATACCGCGGGCGGCTTGATGAACACCGACACCATCACCATTCGCCCGGATATCACCCTGGACGTGGTGCTGCGTTACCTGCGCCGTCACGAGAAGCTGCCCGACTCCACGGACACCCTGCTGGTCGTGACCCGACGCGACGAGTTGATCGGCACGTTGCCGCTCAACCTCCTGCTGGTTTCCGACCCGTCGATTCTCGTGCGCGAGGTCATGAATACCGACTTTCCCACGATACAGGCCACCGCCGCGGACACCGAAGTCGCGAGCCTGTTCGAGAAATTCGACCTGATCTCGGCACCGGTGGTCAGCACCGACGGCGCCTTGCTGGGACGCATTACCATCGACGACGTGGTCGACGTGATTCGCGAGGATGCCGAGCACCAGGTCATGAGCATGGCCGGTCTCGACGAGGACGAAGACACCTTCGCGCCGGCCTGGCGCACCGGACGTCGACGCGCGGTATGGCTGGGCATCAACCTGGTGGCCGCTACCATCGTGTCGTTCGCCATCGGCATCTTCGAGTCGACCATTCAGCAGATCACCGCCCTGGCGGTATTGATGCCCATCGTTTCCAGCATGGGCGGGATTGCCGGCTCGCAGACGCTGACGGTACTGATCCGCGGCATCGCCCTGGGGCATGTCGGCGGCGCCAACGTGCGCTGGCTGCTGGTGCGTGAAATGCTGTCGGGCATGATGAACGGCGTGCTCTGGGCAGTGATCGTCGCGCTGGTCGCCGTCGTGCGTTTCGATGACTACAAGCTCGGCGGCATCATCGCCCTGGCGATGGTCATCAACCTCACCATCGCCGCCCTGGCCGGCACCTTGATCCCCGTGCTGCTAAAGCGCCTGAAGATCGATCCGGCCCTGTCGGGCGGCGTATTGCTGACGACGATCACCGACGTGGTCGGCTTCGTCGCGTTTCTGGGCCTGGCCGCGGCGTTCTACTGAGGGACGCCGGCCTTACTCGCCGGCGACCATCATGTCACCGATCAGCCAGCTGCCGGTATGCACGCTGCCACGCGTGTCGGTATCGCTGCCCACGCCTTCCAGGTTGGCGAACATGTCGCGCAGATTCCCCGCGATGGTGAATTCTTCGACGGGATGCTGAATCTTGCCGTTCTCGACCCAGAAACCTGCCGCACCGCGTGAATAGTCGCCAGTCACGCCATTGACGCCTTGCCCCATCAGCTCGGTGACCAGCACACCGCGCTCCATGCGTGCCAAGAGCGCCTCGCGCGACATCAGGGGTGCCTCGATACGCAGGTTGCGTGCACCGCCGGCATTGCCGGTCGTGCTCATGCCCAGCCGCCGTGCGCTGTACGCCGACAGCATGTAGCTCGCCAGGCGCCCCCGGTCGATGAAAACGTTGTCGCGCGTGGCCACGCCATCGTTGTCGAAGGCCGTGCTGGCCATGGCGCCATATTCCCGTGGCTTTTCCCGCAAGGTGAACCACTCGGGAAAGACGCTTTCGCCAAGCCGGTCGCAGAGGAAGGAAGCCTCGCGGTACAACGCCCCTCCGGCAATGGCGTTCAAAAAGTTGCCCACCAGGCCGCTGGCCAGCTCCGGCGCGAACAGCACCGGCATACGTCCAGTGGCCGGCGAACTCGCCCCCAGACGAGCCAGCGTCTTGTCGGCGGCGTTGCGTCCCACCGTCTCCGGCGCCAGCATGGCCGCAGGGTCGCGCACCGAGGTGTAATCATAGTCGCGCTGCATTTCCGCACCGTGGCCGGCGATCAGCATGCACGACAAGGAATGCCTGCTGCCGCGCTGGCTGCCCAGAAAGCCGTGACTGTTGCCATAGACGCGAACGCCCTCGCCGCTGGAAAGGCTGGCCCCATCGGAGTTGGTGATGCCCTCGACATTGCGCCCGGCGGCTTCGCAGGCCAGCGCCAGCTCGATGGCGTCATCGGTGCTCAGCGGCCAGGGATGGTGCACCCCGAGATCCGGCAGATCGGTGGCCATCAGCGCCGCATCGGCCAAGCCGGACGCGGGGTCCTCGCCGGTATACCCGGCGATCGCCACGGCCTTCTCGACCGCCGCGCGCAGCGATTCGTCACTGTCATCGGACGTCGACACGCTACCCTTGCGCTGCCCGACATAGACAGTGACCGCAATGCCCTGATCGCGTGACAGTTCGACGCTCTCCACATCGCCCAGGCGCACGCTGACACCGATGCCCTGGTCGACACTGGCCCCCACTTCACACGCATCGGCACCCAACTGCTTGGCCCATTCCAGGGCCTGTGCCACGCGCGCCTCCAAGCGTGCTTGCTGCTCTACGGCATCGAAGGCCTGGCTCATGGTCTGCTCCTGTACTCATATGGCCCGAGACACTGCTCAAAGGCTCGATAGGATTGTCGAGGAAGCCTGATATACTGCACGGTCATCCCCGAAGCATGATGGTAATGCAATGTCGACCGACCTCCCCGATCAACACGACGACGCCGCCGAGCGCCCCAGCAAGACCCAGCGCAAGAACGAAATGAAGGCCCTGCAAGCGCTGGGCGAGCGCATCATCGCGATGAGCGAGGCCGAACGTGCGCGCTTGCCACTTTCCGAGGACATGCGCTTCGCCGTCGAGGAAACCTCGCGCATCCGCTCCCACGAAGGCCGCCGACGTCACATGCAATACGTCGGCAAGGTCATGCGCCGCGAGGACCTGCCTGCCATCCAGGCGGCCTTCGACGCCATGGAGCAGGAAGCCGTGCGCCGCGACCAGGCCTTTCATCGGCTCGAGCGCTGGCGTGACCGGCTGATCGACGACACCAGCGCCGAGTCGCTCGAGGCCTTCATCGCCGAATATCCCGATGTCGATCGACAGACGCTGCGTCAACTGATCCGCAACGCCCAGAGCGAACGCCAGCGTGAAAAACCGCCGACGAACGCCCGCAAACTCTTCCGTCTGATCCGCGAGACGGCGGGCATGCCACGCTAGGCCGCATGCCAGGCGCCATCAGGACTGCGTGCCGCCCACGGTCAGTTCATCGATCTTGAGTGTCGGTTGGCCCACGCCAACCGGCACACCCTGCCCTTCCTTGCCGCAGACCCCGATGCCGGTATCCAGCTCGAGGTCGTGGCCGATCATCGAAACCCGCTGCATGACCTCGGGGCCGTTGCCGATCAGCGTGGCGCCCTTGACCGGCGTGGTGACCTTGCCGTCCTCGATCAGATAGGCTTCGGAGGCGGAAAACACGAAACGCCCCGAGGTGATGTCCACCTGGCCACCTCCGAAGCTCACCGCGTAGATGCCCCGCTTGACGCTCTTGACGATGTCATCGGGGTCGTCCTGGCCGGCCAGCATGCAGGTATTGGTCATGCGCGGCATGGTGGCATGGGCATAGGATTCGCGACGCGCATTGCCGGTGGGCGCCATGCCCATCAAGCGCGCGTTGAGCTTGTCCTGCATGTATCCCTTCAGGATGCCGTCCTCGATCAGGGTGTTGCACTGCGTGGGTGTTCCCTCGTCATCGATGCTCAACGAACCGCGCCGGTCGGCCAAGGTGCCGTCGTCGACCACCGTGACGCCGGGGGAGGCCACACGCTCGCCGATGCGCCCGGCGAACGCCGAACTGCCCTTGCGATTGAAGTCGCCCTCGAGACCGTGGCCCACCGCTTCATGGAGCAGGATTCCCGGCCAGCCATTGCCCAGCACGACCGGCATCTGCCCGGCGGGGGCGTCGACCGCCTCCAGGTTGACCAGCGCCTGACGCACGGCTTCCTTGGCAAAGCGTTCGGCGACGTTGTCGTCGCGCAGGCGTGCCATCGAGTAGCGCCCCCCGCCGCCGGCGCTGCCTCGCTCGCGGCGGCCGTCGCGAACGGCGATGACGCTGACGTTGAAGCGCACCAGCGGCCGGATGTCGGCGGCCAGGGTGCCGTCGCTGGCGCGTACCAGCACCACTTCGTACTCGCCCGACAGCGACGCGCTGACCTGGGAGACGCACGGATCGGCGGCGCGTGCCACCCGGTCCGCCGTCTTCAGCATGGCGATCTTGTCGGCGGCCGACAGTCCGGCCAGCGGATCGACATCGGCATAGCGCCGCGTCGGCATCGCAGCATGCACCGCCTGCGGCGACACTCGCTGCCCGCTACGCGCGATCCCGGCGGCGATACGGCCGGTATCCGCCAGCGCATCGGCACTGATCTGGTTCGAGTAGGCGAAGCCGGTCTTCTCTCCGGCCAGGGTGCGTACCCCGACACCGCCGTCGATGTTGTAACCGGCGTCCTTGACTTCGCCATCCTCGAGTATCCAGCTTTCCTGCCAGGTACGTTGGAAATAGAGGTCGGCGTAATCGACGCCCGGGCCCATGGCGTGGCCCAGGCCGGTATCCAGCGCCGACAGGTCGAGACCGCCCGGCGCGAGGAGCAATGAGGTCGCCTGATTCAAGGCGCTATCGTTGAGTGCGTTCATCGGGCGCTTTCCAGTGTCAGTTGCGGTGACGACCAGGGGCCGTGCACGCGGTAATGAATCTGCGTTGCCTTGTCGAGCCAGCCACCGAACAGCTTGTGGGCGAGGTAGAGGCCCACGCCCACTTGCGGTGCGCCGGCGAGTACGGCTGCCAGCGGCAGGTTCTGGCTCACCGGCACGGTGATTCCCAGCCGCTGATCGAGTGTACGCTGCACGAGATCGGCTTCGCCTTGCAAGGTGAAATGGGTGGCCGAGCCGTCGATTTCAACCGGGCCACGTGTGACAAGCTTACCATCGAACAAGGTCGCCTCGCCGGTCACGCTATTGAAGGCGGTGCCCTCGCGGGTGATATCGGAGAAATCCAGCGTCAGGCGGCGAAAGATATTGTCCAGGTTGAGCAATCCCACCAGCTTGGCAGGTCCGGGGTCGATCTGACGGAAGCGGCCATTGGTCAAGGCCAGCGAGATACTGCCCTGAGAACGCTCCACGGCAAACTGCCAGGGGGCGCCGGGCCACGCCAGGCGTGCCCCGATGTCGACGCTTTCGCTATTGACCACTTCGGGCTGGCCCAGACGCACCAACGCATCACCCAGGTTGGCGCCCTCCAGCGACAGGCGCGCGCGGGTCAGGCTGTCGTCACGCCCCGCCGCTTCCCAGGTGAGTTCGCCACTGGCCGTTACCCCGTTGACGACCAGCGATACCGGCTTGAGCGTCAGACGCTGTGCCGAGGCACGCCACTCGCCATCCAGCGGACCGAATGCCTGGCCTTGGCGGCGCAGTTCCCCGATATGCAGGCGTCCGTCCGGCCAACCAGCCATGCCGCCGGGAAATGCCGCCGGTTCCGGGGGCGTGGCGATCTCCTCGCTGAGGGTGACCGGACCGTCTTCGCCCTCTTCGGGAGACGGCCACAACGTGTCGAGATCGAGGCGCATCAGGTCGATGTCCACCGGTCGCTCGGCCTCCGGCCGCCACTGCGCCGTCCCGGCGGCGATGGGTCCGGAGAGAGCCAGTTGCCACCCTTCGCCCAGGGGAGTCGCGGCGGCCTGCAACGCGCCGCGACAGTCGCCATCGACGACGACGCAAGGCGTCGAGATGCTGACACGCTGCAAGGTGCTCGACGCACCCCCTGCGCCACCCGCCTCGCGGGGTTGGGCAGCCGACTTGGCGGCGACATCGGCCTCGAGATCCCGCTCGCGCAGCAGCGAGATCCATTGCTGCGGATCGAGCCGCGCGGGTTGCCAGTTCACGAACCAGCCCGCCTGACGAGGCCATTGCGGAGCCTGTGGCCAGTCCTCGAGCCATACCTGCCCCTGCAGCGCATCGCCCTGCGTCCGCCAGCGCGCACGTCCCCACGGGGGCAGCCGCACTTGACCACTGCCCGACGCGACATCCGAGGTCACCAGGAGAGAGCGCGTCTCACCGGCGGTCTTGCCGAAGGGCGCCGGCAGATGCAACGCCAGCCCGGCGAGATCACTGGTCACGCGCACACTGGCATTGTCCTCCTCGTCGAAGGTCACGCGTGCCCGATAGGGCATGCTGCCCTCGGCAATCGCGGGCTGCGGCGCCAGCCCCGCCCATGCCAGCAGCCCCGCGGCACTGGCGCGGCCATCGAACGTGAAGCCCTCGCCCCCCATGTCCAGCTCGCCGTCCACGCGCCCGCCCAGGGCACGTGCCGAGACGTTACCGGTCAAGAGATCCTGATCGTTGCGGTGACGATAACGCAGGTCGCCCGTGACGTCTTCGAGCGGCAGGTGCAGCATGTCGAGATACAGCCGTGACGCTTCGATGCGCCCCCGGATATCCGCCTGCATGGTCTCGGGAATGGCCAGCGGAATGGTCAAGTCGAGATCGGCCTGAACGCGGCCCTCGCTCTGCCAGCCGGCAAACGTCTCGCTGAGTTCTTCCAGAGGCGCGGCGGCCAGGTAGTCCAGCAGAGCCTGACTGCTCCCCGACACGTCTCCCCGAACGCCCAGCGTGTTGCCGACCATAAGGACACGGGCGTCGCGAGTTTCCAGCCCCATGCTGGTCGCGTGATCGACCTGCGCCACCAGGGACTGGTTGTCGATGTCCAGATGGCCGGCGACATTGTCGAGGGCGGGCCATTGCGGATCGTAGGGCAAATGGCCCTGCTCGATATCCAGTTGCAATTGCAGACGGTCGTCGGGATTGACGAACATCTGCCCTTCCGGCGCTTCGCGCTCGGTGAGCGTCTGCGACAGCGAGAGTCGGCCCTGGGTCACCCGGCCGCTCACGCCCGACAGCCAGTCGAGCAGCTCCTCGTCCATGGGTTCGGTGGGCAGCCACTCGAGCAGCGGCGTATCGATGGCATCGGCATCGGCGAACTCCAGATCGAGATCGAGATGCCCGGGCGCGTCGTCGGCACGCGGCACATGCACGGCAAAGGTGCCACTGACCGGGGCGTCGCGCCACACGGCGCGCAGATCGTGGCCGGTGATATCGAAGGCATCGCCGTCGCGTCGCCAGTCGACGCGCCCGCTGGCACCGCCGATCGTCAATGGCTGCGTATAGACATCGGGAAAGACGAGTTGCATCCCCGAGGGGCCGCGAAAGCGCACACGCCCCGTCTCGCCATCGGCGGTGATCCAGGCCGCGAAGGGGCCGCCACCAGGGATGCCGTCCCAGGCCGAGACCTGCGCCCCGGTCAGCGCCGCGCGCGAATACCACTGCCCTTCGCGCCGGCCCAGCTCCAGGCCGGTGACCCGCCCCTGCGGAGCCATGCGATCCAGCATCCGTGCATGCTCGTCGGACAATGGCAACAGCGCCACCCAGGGCGCCAGCGCCTCGATCGTGAAGCCGCTGCTGCGCAACCACCAGCCATCGGTATCCAGGCGTGCCTGCAGGCGCTCGGGGAGTGGCGACATGTCGTTATCGTCGCGCGTCGCGGACAAACCATTGGCCCAGAGGTCCCACCCTCCGTCATCATCGCGCAAGGCCTGGGCACGCAGGCCGATATCGGTGAAGCTCAACGGCGGCCCGTCGCGCTGCGTGGCCTCGAGCCTGGGCAACGACAGACGCAGGCGCGCATCCTCCAGGCGCGCGTCGTGCCAGCGTGCCCAAAGCCGTGCATCCCCTTCCAGAGCGCTCAGCGTGTAGCGTTCGTTGGCGGTCAATACCCGGCCCAGCGCCAGCAATCCGTCGGCGTTGACATCCACCTGCAGCGCGGCATTGAAGGCTCCCAGACCTCGCTGGCCAGGCAGCACGTCGAGCACGGCAGTGAGCGCCGCCGAGGGCTCGCCGGCGACATGCATGCGTCCCTCGAGATGGGCCCGCGAGTCGCCCCCCGCCATCAGCAGCCGTGGCGCGACGAGCGTGACGCTGTCGTTCTGGCCATGCAGTACCACCCGGGCATCGTCGATCGTCACCCGCTGGCGCAGCAGGGCCCCGACCCAGCGATCGAGATCGGCGAGCCGAAAGCGCGACGATTGCACCTGCTCGGGCACCTCGGCGGACGGCCATCCCCAACCGCCGTCCTCGCGCTGATAGAGATGCACAGTGGCCCGCTCGACGTCGGCCCGGGCAAATACCGGATATCCGGCCCGCAGGGACGCCAGGGTATCGAGGCGCGCCTGGGCACTGTCGAGGCTCAGCAGCGGCGCCCCCTGTCGCGTCGCGGCGCGCAGGGTCACGCCCGACAGATTCAGCGCAGGATCCCAGCCATGCCATTCGGCCCCCAGCCGTTGCACCTCGGCATTGGCGCTGAAGCGGCTGGCCAGCAGGGATTCGAGCTCACCGCGAAACGCATCGGCTTGCGTGGTGACACCTCGTGCCGCCAGCAGTATCAGCGCGATACCCCCCAGCACGATGGCCATGATCGTGAGCGCCCAGCGCCAACATCCTCGCAACGCTGTCATGGGCTCACATCAGCACGATGTCGTACTGCTCCTGGGAATAATGGGCCTCGACCTGGAAACGAATCGTCTTGCCGATGAAGGACTCGAGATCCGCCACCGCCGTGGACTCCTCGTCGAGCAAGCGGTCGACGACCGCTTGAGACGCCAGCACCATGTAGGTTTCTGGGCTGTAGGCGCGCTCCTCGCGCAGGATTTCCCTGAAGATTTCGTAGCACACGGTTTCCGGCGTCTTGAGCGTTCCACGGCCTTGGCAGGTCAGGCAGGGCTCGCATAGGGTCTGCTCCAGGCTTTCACGGGTGCGCTTGCGCGTCACCTGCACCAGGCCGAGTTCGGTCACGCCGGTCAGCTTGTTCTTGGCGTGGTCCCGCTCCAGGGCCTTTTCGAGCACGCGCAATACCTGGCGCTGGTGCTCGGGGTCTTCCATGTCGATGAAATCGATGATGATGATGCCGCCGAGATTGCGCAGGCGCAGTTGCCGCGCGATCGCGGTGGCAGCCTCGAGGTTGGTCTTGAAGATGGTTTCCTCGAGATTGCGATGTCCCACGTAACCGCCGGTATTGACGTCGATGGTGGTCATCGCCTCGGTCTGATCGATCACCAGATACCCGCCCGACTTGAGCTGCACCTTGCGGCCCAGGGCCTTCTGGATTTCGTCTTCGACGCTGTAGAGATCGAACAGCGGACGCTCGCCGGGATAGTACTCGATGCACGATTCGACATCGGGCATGAACTCCTTGGCGAACTCCTTCAGCTTGACATAATTTTCGCGCGAGTCGATACGCACGCGCTCGACTTCATCGCGCATCACGTCGCGCAGCGTACGAATGAACAACGGCAGGTCGTCGTAGAGCAAGGCAGGCGGCACCGCACTGTGCTGGCGCTCCTCGACCTTGCGCCACAGGCGCAGCAGGAAGTGCATGTCGGCGGTCAGTTCCTCCTGGCCGACTCCCTCCGCCGCGGTGCGAATGATCACGCCCCCCGGAGCGCCCTCGCGCATGTCCGCGTGGGCGGCCTCGATCAGCGTCTTGAGCCGCTCGCGCTCGTTCTCGTCTTCGATGCGCTGGGAAACGCCGGTGTGGGGCGAGTCGGGCATGTAGACCAGGTAGCGCGAGGGGACCGATAGATGCGTGGTCAGGCGTGCGCCCTTGGAACCGATCGGGTCCTTGGTGACCTGCACCACCAGAGGCTGCCCTTCCTGCAGCAAGTGCGTGATGGTGACATGCTCGTCGACGCTCGCATTGGGCGAGACGACCTCGTTGACATGGATGAAGGCCGCGCGCTCCAGACCGATATCCACGAACGCGGCCTGCATGCCCGGCAGCACGCGCACCACCTTGCCCTTGTAGATGTTGCCCACGATGCCGCGCCGCCGACTGCGTTCGATGAAGGCTTCCTGCAGGACGCCGTTCTCGACCACGGCAACGCGCGTCTCCATCGGCGTCAAATTGATCAGTACCTCGCCGCTCATGCGTTGCCCCTAAACCCGGTTATCTGACGGCATTATGGCACAGCCGGGCGCTCGCCCCACAGCGAGACACCTTGGCGTGTCAGCAACTTGGCGGTCTCGAACAGCGGCAGACCGACCACGGCCGAATGGCTGCCCTCGATGCGCTCGACGAAGATCGCCGCGAGCCCCTGAATGGCGTAGGCGCCCGCCTTGTCCACCGGCTCACCGCTACGCCAGTACGCCTCGATCTCGTCCGGCTGGAGCTCGCGCAACGTGACCCGCGTGACCACATGAGTCGACAGCATGCCTTGCGGCCCGGTCACGGCGATGCCCGTCACGACCTCATGGGTGGTCCCCGACAACGCCGAGAGCATGGCGATGGCGTCCTCTCGGTCACGCGGCTTGCCGAGAATGCGCCGGTCCACTACCACGGCGGTATCCGACCCCAGCGTCGGCAACGTGGTACCCTCGGCTCCTGCCTGTGCCTTGCGACGCGCCAGACGCTCCACGTAAGCGGCAGGCGCTTCGTCCTCGAGCGGCGTTTCATCGATATCGGCCGGCGCCACCTCGACGGCGACCCCGATGGAGGCCAGCAATTCACGACGCCGCGGCGAGGCCGACGCCAGACGCAGAGACGGTGTATCGGACGATGTCATGAAAACTCCCTACAAAAGCCCCAGCACGAACGGACGAACGGCAGCGACGCATGACGCGAGTGCCCGGGCTTACGTGATTCCCAGGCGCCGGCGCAATACCTGCATCATGGTGAACAGCCACGGCCACAGTGCACCGCCGATGAGCGCGGGCAGCAGGAATGCCAGATGAATCGATACCGGCCCGAAGATGGTGCGCAGCCACTGCTCCACGAGCTGGATCAACCCCAGCAGCACGAACAGCATCACCGCCTGCTGCCAGATCGAATAGGCGCGCAGGCGCTGATAGAGCAGCAGGCAGAGATAGGTCAGCAAGGAAAGCGTCAGCGCGTTCTGCCCCAGCGGAGTCCCCTCGATCAGATCCAGCAGGAGGCCGCATACGAAACCATGGAAGACGCCCACGCGCTGCGGCGCGGTCACGCACCAATAGGCCAGCGCCAGCCCCAGCCAGTTGGGACGCCACATCAGCCAGGCATCCGGCAGCGGCATGACCTGCAGGCAAAGGCTGATCACCAGCGTCAGCCAAATGGCGAGCAGTCCCGGCAATCGCATCATGGTGTTGCCTCCTGGGCCCCGGTCCCGCCCGAGACGCCTTCCAACAGACGCAGCGCGGCCTCGAGATCGACCTCACTGTTCACGGCCGCCGACGAGGGCGGTGGAAACAGCAGCAGGAAATGACGCGAGCGCTCGGGCTGCGCTAGCGGCCGTGCCTCGACATCGGCGAACGAGTGCTGGCCATCCCGCTGCACACGCGTGACCTCGGCGACCGGATAGCCCTCGGGAAAGCGCCCGCCCAGGCCAGACGTGGTGAGCAGGTCGCCCTCTCGAATGTCCGCCGTCGCCGGCACATTGAGCACGCTAAGCGTATCGAGCTTGCCCGTGCCCTGCACGATGAAGCGGCGCCCGGTGCGGTTGATCTGCACCGGGACGGCATGATTGGCATCGGCGATCATCAAGACCCGGCTGGTATAGGCGGACACGGCGACGACCTGGCCGATCAGCCCGGAAGCGTCCATGACCGGCTGTCCGACGTAGACGCCGTCACGACGTCCGCGCCCGATCACCATCTGTTGGGTGAAGGGGTCGGAATCCAGTGACAAGAGCTCGGCGGTGATATAGGGAACGTCTTCGCGAGGCGCGGCATTGAGCAGTTCACGCAGACGGACGTTCTCCGCGGTGAGATTCGCCATGCGCTGCACACGATGCGACAGCGTCAGCAACTGCTGGCGCAGGCGCTGGTTCTCTTCCACCAGGGCGCGCTGGTCGGAAAACACCAGCGCAGCCCAGGCGAGCCCCTCGCTGGGCAGGCTGACCGCCCACTGCACCGGCGCGACCACCGTGGTCAATTGAGCCCGCACGTCCTCCATGAAGGACAAGCGGTGCTCCGCGAACATCAAGGTGAAGGCAAGCACCGCACACAGCAACATCCGATAACTGGGCACGGGGCCGTGCGAAAACAGAGGTTTGATAGGCCTTCCCTCCGCGGAAAGCGTGCGCGACGACACGACGCGGACACGCCCCGCCGCCCGTCGCCCCGCTTGGCGGCATCTGGGTGGGGGATCGGCACGCGCCCGTCGGGCACCTTAACGCGTCAATCGCTGGACAGCAGCTCGAAGGTCCGCTGGTCGATCATTTCCAGCGCCTTGCCGCCACCGCGCGCCACGCACGTCAACGAGTCTTCGGCGACGATCACCGGCAGACCGGTTTCCTCGGCGATCAACTTGTCGATATCGCGCAACAGGGCACCGCCACCGGTCAGCACCAGGCCGCGCTCGGCAATGTCCGACGCCAGCTCGGGAGGCGATTGTTCCAGCGCGCTCTTCACCGCCGCGACGATGGAGGATAGCGGATCCTGCAGGGCATCGAGGATTTCGTGAGAATTGAGCGTGAAGCTGCGCGGGATGCCTTCCGCCAGGTTGCGGCCGCGCACGTCGATTTCGCGCAGCTCGCCGCCGGGATAGGCGCAGCCGATCTCTTCCTTGATGCGCTCGGCCGTCGCTTCGCCGATGAGGCTGCCGTAATGACGGCGCACGTACGCGGTAATGGCTTCATCGAAACGGTCGCCACCGACGCGGATCGACTCGGAATACACCACGCCGTTGAGCGAGATGATCGCGATCTCGGTGGTGCCGCCGCCGACGTCGACGACCATCGACCCCGTGGCTTCCTCGACCGGCAGCCCGGCGCCGATGGCAGCGGCCATGGGCTCCTCGATGAGGAAGACCTCACGCGCCCCGGCACCTTCCGCCGACTCCTTGATCGCGCGGCGCTCGACCTGGGTCGACATGCACGGCACGCAAATCAGCACGCGCGGGCTCGGCGTCAGGAAGGTACTTTGATGCACCTTGCGAATGAAGTGCTGCAGCATCTGCTCGGTGACGGTGAAGTCGGCGATGACGCCGTCCTTCATGGGACGAATCGCCGTGATGTTGCCAGGGGTACGGCCCAGCATTCGCTTGGCGTCGATACCCACGGACGCGACACTGCGCATATTGCCGGACTGGCGGATCGCCACGACCGACGGCTCGTCGAGCACGATACCGCGACCGCGCACGTAAATCAGTGTGTTGGCCGTTCCCAGATCGATCGAGAGATCGCTCGAGAAAAGCCCCCGTAAACGTTTAAACATGGAAGTCTTTCACCTAGTCCAGACCGGAACCCTGTGCGGACGCAAACGGTATCATCGCGGGGGTGGCGCGGCAAGCAAAGGCCTGTCAGCGCGCGCCAGATATGGTAAATTCCCGGGTTATTCCCGGCGTCAGCCCTTTCATTGACGCGGCGACCGAACGCCGCCGCGCGGTATTCATAAAAAGGCAATCCCTATGGCGATCGAACATGCAGACGTGCTCCGTGCCGCCCACCTGGCCCGTGTTGGCCTCGGCGAGGACGAAGCGACCGGCTATGTCGACGACTTGAGCCGCATCCTGGAAATGGTAGATCAACTCCAGGCCGTCGACACCCAGGGCATCGCGCCCTTGGCACACCCTTTGGATGCCACGCAGCGCCTGCGGCCCGACGAAGTGACCGAACACAACCAGCGTGAGCGCTTCCAGGCCTGCGCCCCCGTCACCGAGGGCGGTCTCTATCTCGTCCCGCGCGTCGTCGAATGAGCCGTCTGTCAGGACCCGACACAGGAGTCACCTTCTTCCATGCATGACAAGACCCTTACGGAGCTTGCCGCCGGCCTGCGCGCGGGCGAGTTCTCGAGCCGTGAGCTCTGCCAGTCGGCGCTCGATCGCATCCAGCGCCTCGACGGCGACCTCAACAGCTTCATCAGCGTGACCGCCGAACAGGCCCTGGCCGACGCCGACGCCGCCGACCAGGCTCGCGCATCGGGCGATGCCGCCGCCCTTGCCGGCCTGCCCCTGGCGCTCAAGGACATCTTCTGCACCCAGGGCGTACGCACCAGTTGCGGCTCGAAGATGCTCGACAGCTTCGTCGCGCCCTATGACGCCACGGTCGTCGAGAAGATCCGCCAGGCGGGTGGTGTCAGCCTCGGCAAGACCAACATGGACGAGTTCGCCATGGGCTCGTCGAACGAAAACAGCTTCTATGGCCCGGTCAAGAACCCCTGGGACTTGAGCGCCGTGCCCGGCGGCTCCTCGGGCGGTAGCGCCGCCGCCGTGGCGGCGGGCCTGGTACCGGCAGCGCTCGGCACCGATACCGGCGGTTCGATTCGTCAGCCGGCCGCCTTTTGCGGCATCACCGGCCTGAAACCCACCTACGGGCGCGTGTCGCGCTACGGCATGGTGGCCTACGCATCGAGCCTCGACCAGGGCGGCCCCATGGCACGCACCGCTGCCGACTGTGCCCTGCTGCTCGAAACCATCGCCGGCCACGACGTGCGCGATTCCACCAGCGTGGCACGCGTGGTGCCCGACTACTCCGCCGAGCTCGACACCTCGCTGGCCGGCCTCAAGATCGGGCTGCCCAAGGAATATTTCGGCGACGGACTCGACCCCGAGGTCGAAACCGCCGTGCGTGAAGCGATCAAGGTCTACGAGTCGCTCGGTGCCAAGGTCTGCGAAGTCAGCCTGCCGCACACGCACCTGGCGATTCCTGCCTACTACGTCATCGCACCGGCGGAGGCATCGTCCAACCTGTCGCGTTATGACGGCGTGCGCTTCGGCCACCGCTGCGAGGATCCGACCGACCTCGAGGACCTCTACAAGCGCACGCGGGCCGAAGGCTTCGGCGAAGAGGTCAAGCGGCGCATCCTGATCGGCACGCACACGCTTTCCGAAGGGTTCTTCGACGCTTACTACCTCAAGGCACAGCAAGTGCGCCGCCTGATCCGCCAGGACTTTCTCGACGCCTTCGACGAAGTCGACGTGCTCATGGGGCCGACCGCCCCCACGCCGGCCTTCGACCTCGGCGCGCAGAAAGATCCGGTCTCGATGTACCTGCAGGATATCTACACCATCGCCGTCAACCTGGCCGGCATTCCGGGCATCAGCGTTCCGGCCGGCTTTGCCGGTAACCGCCCCGTAGGCCTCCAGGTGCTGGCTCCGCACTTCGCCGAGGCCCAGCTGCTCGGCGTGGCGCATCAATTCCAGCAGGCCACCGACTGGCACCTCAAGCGTCCGGCATTCGGCAAGGAGATGGCATGATGCAGTGGGAAACCGTGATCGGGCTCGAGGTCCACGTTCAGCTCGCCACCCAGTCCAAGATCTTCTCCGGAGCGTCCACCGCCTTCGGCGCCGAGCCCAACACCCAGGCGTGCGCCGTCGACCTCGGCATGCCCGGCGTGCTGCCGGTGCTCAATGAAAACGCCGTGGCGATGGCGGTGAAATTCGGTCTCGCCGTCGACGCCGAGATCCCCGAGACCTCGCTGTTCGAGCGCAAGAACTACTTCTACCCGGATTTGCCCAAGGGATATCAGACGAGCCAGATGGCGCAGCCCATTGTCGGCCCCGGCAAGGTCGAGATCACCCTCGACGACGGTTCGACGCGCAGCGTCCGCATTCATCACGCTCACCTCGAGGAAGATGCCGGCAAGTCGCTGCACGAGGACTATCACGGCATGACCGGCATCGATCTCAACCGTGCCGGCACGCCGTTGCTGGAGATCGTCTCCGAGCCCGACATGCGCTCGGCCAAGGAAGCGGTCGCCTACATCAAGGCGCTGCACGCCATCGTCACCTATCTCGGTATCTCCGACGGCAACATGGCCGAAGGCTCGATGCGCTGCGACGTCAACGTCTCGGTACGTCCCAAGGGACAGGCCGCTTTCGGTACCCGCGCCGAGATCAAGAACGTCAACTCGTTTCGCTTCGTCGAGAAGGCCATCGCCTTCGAGGTCGAGCGCCAGATCGAACTCATCGAAGATGGCGGTCAGGTCGTGCAGGAAACTCGACTGTTCGACCCGGAACGCGACGAGACGCGCGGCATGCGCACCAAGGAAGAAGCCAACGACTACCGTTACTTCCCCTGCCCCGACCTGCTTCCGGTGACGCTCGACGGTGCCTATGTCGATCACCAGCGCGCGCTCATGCCCGAACTGCCCAGCGAAAAGCGCCACCGCTTCGAAAACCAGCTGGGCTTGTCCGCCTATGACGCCGGCGTGCTGGCCTCGAGCCGTGCCATGGCCGAGTACTTCGAAGCCGTCAAGGATGTCTGCGGCGACGCCAAGCAGGCCGCCAACTGGGTGCAAGGCGAACTCTCGGCCAACCTCAACCGCGAAAACCTGGAGATCGGCGACAGCCCGGTCACGGCCGAGCAGCTCGGTGGCCTCATCCAGCGCGTCATGGACGACACCATCAGCGGCAAGGCCGCCAAGCAGGTCTTCCAGGCGCTGTGGGACGGCGAGGCGGACAGTGCCGATGCCATCATCGAGGCCCGCGGGCTCAAGCAGGTCACCGATACCGGCGCCATCGAAGGCATGATCGACCAGGTCATCGCCGACAGCCCGGTTCAGGTCGCCCAGTACCGTGAAGCCGACGAGGCCAAGCGCGGCAAGATGATCGGCTACTTCGTCGGCCAGGTCATGAAAGCCTCGCGCGGCACCGCCAACCCGCAACAGGTCAACAGCCTCCTCAAGCAAAAGCTGGATCAGGCTTGAGCATCTCTACCGGCGTCAGACACCTGGCGCCGGGCGTTCCGCCCTCCCGTTATCGGCTGTGCCGGTCACCTCAACCACCACGACAGCAATAACAGCAACAACAGCACCCCAGCCACGGCTTTCCACAGCGTGGCCGGCGTCTGCCAGGACTGGTGTGCCACGCCGTCCTCGTTCCGCCTGGGCGTGCGCAGATGATAGGCAAACTCGCCCAGCCGCCGAAACCGCAAGGCACGTTGGGGGTCGAGGGCACGCTTCAAGGCGTCATCGAGTTCGCTGGCGATGGCCGGATTGTATCGGCGTGCACTGGTGTAGCTCATCCGCTCGAGGTCGGTATGGCTGCGCAATTCGTTGGGCGCCAGTGCGTAAGGTTGATGGCCGGTCAGCAGCCAGTAGATGGTCGAGGCCAGGCCATACTGATCGCTACGCCGCCCGACATCGGTGTCCAGCGCGTATTCGGGCGCGCTGTGCTCGGTCAGCCCCACCTGTCGTGCCAGTTCGCGAGCCCCCTGCTGGCTGTCGCTCTCGCGCAAGTGACACGCCCCGAAATCGGTGAGCACCAACTGTCCGTGCGGATCGACCAGCACGTTGTCGGGATGCAGGTTCTGATGCAGCACGTCGCGCCGGTGAAGGGCCTGAACGGCCTTGACCAGCTGGCGCGCCAGGTCCAGGCGAGCGCCGAGGCTTGCCTGAGGATGGCGCAAAGCCCAGGCCGTCAGTGACTCGCCCTTGATGTAATCGATCAGATAATACTGATAGCGACGCGGGCGCGAGGGATCCACCACCTTGGCCACGAACGGTGAATTGACCCGCTGCACGACCCACTGCTGCAGCGCGAAATGCTCTTGATAGGCATTGCGCAGCGACAGCTCGGGGCTAGGTGCCTTCATCACCATCTCGCGTTCATTGCGGGTATCCCGCACGCGATAGACTCGCGACTTGGCGGTGCGCGACAGCACCTCGAGCACCTCCAGTCCATCGAGACGCTCGCCCGGCGTCAGTTCCGGCGGCACCGGCAAATCACCGTACAGCGGCACGGGATGCTCCGGTTCGACTTCCTCGGGCAAACGATCGATGCGCACCAGCTGGAAACAGAACTGATCGCCACCGTAGCCACGCTCCTGGGCACGCGCGTGCGCTGCCTCGGCCAGACGTTCGCAGGCTGCGTCGAGATCGCTGACATCGGCGCGGATCAGCTGCACGAAATCCGAGGGCAGCAAGGTGCCGCGCACCGCCTGGGTGGTGAACAGGAACAAATCGCCCTGCTTGAGCGAGTGCGTCACGTAATCGATATCCAGGCTGCCATCCATGCCCAGCGCGCGCGACGGATAGCGATACCCGCCCAGATCGGTGACATGATCGCGGGAGAGCTGCTCGAACTCGGCACCGCGCAGACGAAACACCAGGGTGTCGCCCATGTGGAAAAGGTGCATCTCCCGATGGCGGAACACCGTCGCCGACAGCGAGCAGATATAGCTGCCGCCCTCGATATAGGCACTCTGGCTGTAGCACCAGCCATTCAATGCGCGCAGCACGCGATGGGCCGACGTCTTGACATCCCAGTGCTCGGGTGTCGAATAGTAATCGGCGAGAAAGCCGCGCACGCTCAAATCCCCCGCCTGTTTGGCGATGGCATTGCGCCAGGTGGAGTCGCTGATCAGCGCGCAGGCGCCCTTGGCGGCAAGCTGTGAGCCACCGGGTATCTGTACCGACATCGAACTGCGATGGTGACGCCGATCCGGCGCCACGAATGCCTGGCCGAAGCTGATAGAAAGGCTGCTTTCCGTCAACGATCGTCTCCTTGTCGATGATGAGACGGGCAATCCCCGCGACCGATGGGCGTGACAACGCAAGACGACGGCAGCGGGATGTCGTCTGCGCCTCTCGTCGATTGGTAAACGCCGGACGCTACTCGTATAATTCCGGGGATTTTCCCCCGCTGGTGTTCAACCTGCAAACCGCAAGGACTCGACGATGAGTTTCAAAAACATTCCCGCTGGCAAGGATCTTCCCAACGACGTCTATGTGGCGATCGAGATCCCCGCCAACCACGCGCCGATCAAGTACGAGATCGACAAGGACATGGATGCGCTGGTCGTCGACCGCTTCATGGCCACGCCGATGTTCTATCCGGCCAATTACGGTTTCATCAACAACACCCTGGCCGACGACGGCGACCCGCTCGACGCCCTGGTGGTGACCCCTTATCCGGTACAGGCCGGCAGCGTGATTCGCGCCCGTCCGGTCGGCGTGCTCAACATGTCCGACGAAGCCGGCGAGGACGCCAAGCTGGTCTGCGTGCCGCACTCCAAGCTGAGCGCACTTTACGACGACGTTCAGGAAGTCACCGACCTCCCCGAGCTGCTGCGCCAGCAAATCGCGCATTTCTTCGAGAACTACAAGGATCTCGAGAAAGGCAAGTGGGTGAAGATCGACTCCTGGGATGGCGCCGACGCCGCGCGCAAGGCCATCGAAAAAGCCGCAGCCGCCTACACCAAGGCGTAAACGCCGCGTCTCGCTTCCAGGCACCACGCCCCGTGTCGCATGCGACACGGGGCGTACTTTTATGCGGCATACGGCCTGTCCAACACGCCTTCAGGGACAGGCTGTCGCCCCAGGTCTACGATTCCCCGGCGCCTGATTCCCCAGCACCTGGTTCTCCGGCACCTGGTTCCCCAGCACCTGGTTCGCCGGAGCCGGCCTCGCCAGCGCCCGATCCCACGGCATCGAGGGCGGTGCGTATCTCGCCGATCAACTGCGACGCGCGTGACGTATAGCTGGCCATCGTCAACGAGTGGTTGGCGAACATGCCAAATCCGCTGCCGTTGAGCACGACCGGACTCCACAGACGGGCTTGCGAGGCATCAAGCTCGGCGATCAACTGATCGAACGCACTGCCCATCTGCGCCTTTTCGATGGCAGGCGCGAAATCGCGCTCGGCCGCTTCGAGCAAGTGCATCAACGCCCAGGCGTTGCCCCGCGCCTCGAAGAACACATTGTCGATACGCAGCCAGGGCGTCTCCTGCCCGCCTTCGTCGTTTTCATCGCCCTGCAGGTCGGCACCGCGACGCTCGGCGTGTCCCACGCTCGCCGCCAGGCGCTGCGTCTGCCGGTCGAGACGCGTCTGCACCCGCTCGAGCCAGGCCGCCAAGGCCGGCGCCTCCTGCGAGAACCCGGCTTGCTGATCCCCCAGACGGGCCAGGTAGTCGCGCAACGTGTCACGCGCTTCCTGATAGCGCCCCTCGGCGGACGGGAAGCGCCAGGCCCCACTGCGCGTGTCGAGCGCCTCGACGGCTTCCTGCAGTGCATCGTCGTCGCTGGCAATGGTGTCGTTCAAGGCCGCGCCGATGGCTCGCACCTGGCCCAGCACGCCCTGTTCCCAACTGGGCATGTTGTCGAGCCACAATCCCGGCGGCGCGATGTCATTGCGCAGATATCCTCCGGGCTTGTCGAGCAAGGTCCCCAGCAGGGTCAAGGTGGTCGCGGTCATCGTCTCGCCCGGTCGGGGCGCCGCCGACGCCGCCTCGGCGCCCGACTGCTCGGCACCGCCACGCTGTACCGAGACCGCGGCGTCGACGTCGAAGGCATCGGGACGCTGACTCCACCAGATGCCCAAGGCCAGGCACACCACCAGATAGATCAGCAGCAAGGCAACCAGCGGTTTCCAGATCCAGCCGTACTGGGGCGATTCCAGAACATTGCGTTGTTGACGCTCACGCTTGCGAAATAGAGCCATGGGACGTCCTTGTGGTGAAGTGGAAAGCGATGACTTTTCATCTTATCACGCAGTGACGTTTTTGCTTGCGACTGCTGACGACAACACAAACTGGACAGCTACCACGTTTTTGGGCAAACTTCGCCCACACTGACGATATATGGCGTCAGCGACGGCATCTTGCGTGATCGTGCCGGGATCTAGATAAATCCTGAACAGGTTAACAGCGTCAGCCAGGGACTCCGACATGGCGAAGCTTCTCGTACTCAACGGCCCCAACCTCAACCTGCTCGGTACGCGCGAGCCCGGGGTTTATGGCACCACCACCCTCGAGGACATTCGTCTGCGGCTGACGCAGCGCGCCGCGGAGGCCGGCCACCGGCTCGACTGGCTGCAGTCCAATGCCGAGCACGAGCTGGTCGAGCGGGTGCACGCGGCGCGCACCGACGGGACCGATTTCATCCTGCTCAATCCGGCCGCCTTCACGCATACCAGTGTCGCCCTGCGTGATGCCCTCACCGGCGTCGCGCTGCCCTTCATCGAGCTGCATCTTTCCAACGTCCATGCCCGCGAGCCGTTTCGTGCGCATTCGTATTTTTCCGATGTTGCTCGTGGCGTCATCGCCGGCTTCGGCGCCGACAGTTATGAACTCGCCCTGGAAGCCGCCCTGCGTCAGCTCGATTGATCGGGCGGCAGCTTTCAGCGGCACGTAACGCCACCTCACACTCACTTTGAACGAGACAGGCTTATGGATATTCGCAAGGTCAAGAAACTCATCGAACTCCTGGAAGAGTCCAACATCAGCGAGATCGAAATCCAGGAAGGCGAAGAGTCCGTGCGCATCAGCCGCCACACCGGCGGGTTCGGCGCACAACCTGCAGCCGCCCCTGCACCGGCTCCCGCCGCCGCGGCACCCGCACCGGCCGCTCCCAGCGCCCCTGCAGCGCCCGAGGCCGATGCGGCACCGGCACAGCCCAGCGGCCATCCGGTGACCTCGCCCATGGTGGGGACGTTCTACCGCTCGCCGGCACCGGGAGCCAAGCCGTTCGTTGAAATCGGCCAGAGCGTCAAGAAAGGCGAAACCGTGTGCATCGTCGAAGCCATGAAGATGATGAACCAGATCGAGGCCGATCAGGATGGCGTGATCGAAGCCATCATGGTCGAAGATGGCGAACCGGTCGAATTCGACCAGCCGATGGTCATCATCTCTTGAAGCCGTTTGCGATCGCCCAGAGTGAACGATCGCCAACCGCTTCCGAGCTTACATAGAGACGGACGACACTATGTTGGACAAGGTACTCATCGCCAATCGTGGCGAGATCGCTTTGCGCATACAGCGCGCTTGCAAGGAACTCGGCATCAAGACCGTGGCGGTGCATTCCAAGGCCGACCGCGAGCTCATGCACGTGCGCCTGGCCGATGAAGCCGTGTGCATCGGCCCCGCGTCCTCGGCGCAGTCCTACCTGAACATTCCGGCGTTGATCAGCGCCGCCGAGGTCACCGATTCCAGCGCCATCCATCCCGGCTACGGCTTCCTCTCCGAGAATGCCAACTTCGCCGAACAGGTGGAGCGCTCCGGCTTCGTCTTCGTGGGACCGCGCGCCGAAACCATCCGCATGATGGGCGACAAGGTCAGCGCCATTGCGGCGATGAAGAAGGCCGGCGTACCCACGGTGCCCGGCTCCGACGGCCCGCTCCCCGAAGACAACGACGACGCCATTCTGGCTACCGCCAAGCGCATCGGTTATCCGGTCATCATCAAGGCGGCCGCCGGCGGCGGCGGACGTGGCATGCGCGTGGTGCACAGCGAAGGCAGCCTGCTCTCCTCGGTCAGCGTGACACGCAACGAAGCCAATGCGGCGTTCGGCGACGGCACACTGTACATGGAGAAATTCCTCGAGAACCCGCGTCACGTCGAAGTCCAGGTGCTGGCCGACGGTCAGGGCAATGCCATCCACCTCTACGATCGCGACTGCTCCCTGCAGCGCCGTCACCAGAAGGTGCTGGAAGAAGCCCCCGCGCCGCATCTCGATCCGAAAGCCCGCGCCGATGTTCTCCAGGCCTGCGTGGATGCCTGCAACGAGATCAACTATCGCGGAGCCGGCACGTTCGAGTTCCTGTACGAGAACGGCGAGTTTTTCTTCATCGAGATGAACACGCGCGTGCAGGTCGAGCACCCCGTGTCCGAGATGGTCACTGGCGTCGACATCGTCAAGGAGCAGCTGCGCATTGCTTCCGGACTGCCGCTGTCGATCACCCAGGATGACGTTCAGCTCAACGGGCACGCCTTCGAATGCCGGATCAACGCCGAGGACTCGCGCACCTTCATGCCCTCCCCCGGCAAGATCGATCTGTATCACGCTCCCGGCGGCCTGGGCGTGCGCATGGATTCGCACATCTACACCGGCTACAGCGTACCGCCCCACTACGATTCGCTGCTCGGCAAGCTGATCACCTGGGGCGCCAGCCGCGAGACGGCGTTGACGCGCATGCGCAATGCCCTCGACGAGCTCCTGGTCGAAGGCATCAAGACCAACATCGACCTGCAGAAGGACCTCGTCCGCGACAGCGCGTTCATGCAAGGCGGTGTCAACATCCACTACCTCGAGAAGAAACTCGGCCTGACCTAGTCGGGTCGAGCGACTCGTCACGGGGCGGCCTAGGCCGTCCCGTTTGCGTTGATGCCCAAGGAGGCCCCATGCCCTGGCTGCAACTCAAGGCGCATATCGCTCCGCAACATGCCGAGACCCTGGAAGACTTGCTGCTGGCCGAAGGCGCGCAGGCCATCACCCTCCAGGACGCTCACGACGACCCCGTCTTCGAGCCCGAGAGCGGCACCACGCCGCTATGGAACGAGACCGTGCTGACCGGTCTCTACGACGACCTGGAGGATATCGAGCCGATGCTCGAGCGCGTCCGCCAGCAATGGGCTGCCGAAATGGCCGATGAGCCCTGCCCCGAGATCGACTACGAGCTGGTCGCCGATCGCGACTGGGAGCGGGAGTGGATGGACGATTTCGCGCCTCTCAAGATGGGCGAACGACTGTGGGTGGTGCCCAGCTGGCACGAGGCTCCCGAGCCGGGTGCCGTCAACCTGCTGCTCGACCCGGGCCTGGCCTTCGGTACCGGCACCCATCCGACCACGGCCTTGTGCCTGGCATGGCTCGACGGGCTCGATCTCGACGCCAGTCGGGTGCTCGACTTCGGCTGCGGTTCCGGCATCCTGGCCATCGCGGCGCTCAAGCTCGGCGCGCGGCACGCCACCGGCACGGACATCGACCCGCAGGCACTGCAAGCCAGCCGCGACAACGCCCAGCGCAACAACGTCGCCGACGAACACTTGTCGCTTTGCTATCCGGAGCGGCTCGCCGACGAACGTCATGACGTCGTGGTCGCCAACATTCTCGCCGGCCCCCTGGTGGAACTCGCTCCCACGCTCTGTGCACACCTGGCCCCCGGAGGACGCCTGGCCTTGTCGGGCATTCTCGCCGGTCAGGCCGAGGAAGTCATGGACGCGTATCGCGAGCAGGGCATGCTGCTCGATGCCCCCGTCGAACGCGAAGGCTGGGTACGCATCACCGGCAAGGCGCCGGCATGAGCGCGCCTGGCGCGAGGGATGGCAGCCGGCCCCCCTTCAAGAACGTCGCCGCGGCGGCTATCATAGTCGCCTTTCAGCCATCTAGACACGTCCCGTGATGCCGACCCACGTCTCATCTCAGGCGATGCCGTTGCCGCGAATCGGCGCCTACGCATTGTCCAGCCGAGCGATTCTCGCGCCCATGGCCGGCGTGACGGATCGCCCGTTTCGTCAGTTGTGCCGGGAGCTGGGCGCGGGGCTGGTGGTATCCGAAATGGTGACGTCCGACACGCGCCTGTGGCATACCCGCAAATCGCGCCAGCGCCTCGACCACACCGGCGAGCCCGGCCCGCGTGCCGTGCAGATCGCAGGCGGCGATGCCGCGATGCTGGCCGAGGCCGCGCGTCTCAACGTTGCCCAGGGCGCCGAGATCGTCGACATCAACATGGGCTGCCCGGCCAAGAAGGTATGCAACAAGGCCGCCGGCTCGGCATTGTTGCGCGACGAACGCCTGGTCGCGGAAATCCTCGAGGCGGTCGTCGCCGCCGTGGATGTCCCGGTGACCCTGAAGATTCGAACCGGCTGGTGTCCGCAAACCCGCAATGGCGTACGGGTCGCCAAGCTTGCCGAGTCGGCGGGCATCCAGGCCCTTGCCGTGCATGGGCGCACGCGTGAGCAGCGCTATCGCGGCGAGGCCGAATACGACACCATCGCCGCCATCAAGCAGGCTGTCTCGCTGCCGGTCTTCGCCAACGGCGACATCGACGGCGCCGAGAAAGCCGCCCGCGTCCTCGACTACACTAAGGCGGATGCAGTGATGATCGGACGCGGCGCCCAGGGCAACCCTTGGATCTTCCGCGAGATCGATCACTACCTGCGTACCGGCGACTGCCTGCCGCGCCCGACGCCCGACGATATCGCCACCCTGATGCACCGTCATCTCGAGGCATTGCACGCCTTCTACGGTGAGCACATGGGCGTGCGCATCGCGCGCAAGCATGTCGGCTGGTATCTGGCGACGCAACCGCAAGCCGCGGCATTACGCGCACGCTTCAACGTACTGGAACAGCCCTCGGCCCAACACCGTTTCGTGGATGCCTTGGCCCACGACACGCTGGAACTGGCCTCAACTGGAAGCAATGCAGCATGACCAGCAGGCAAGCATTCCCCATCGATCAGAATACGCTCGATGCCGGCGCCACCACCTCGCCAGCGCATCAGCAAACCCTGCGTGAGTCGGTCGAGCTCGCCATGCAGCGCTACTTCGGCCACCTGGATGGCGAAACGGTGACCGATCTCTACGCCATGGTGCTGACCGAGGTCGAGGTCCCCTTGCTCGAGGCAGTGATGCGCTACGCCGATGGCAATCAGACCCGTGCGGCCGACATGCTGGGTCTCAATCGCGGCACCCTGCGCAAGAAACTCAAGCAATACGAACTGATTTGATTCCGTCCCGGGGCGTCGCGTCAGCGACGCCCCGTTGCGTTTCGTCCGGCGCCCATCGCGCGCCCTCACCTTGCAAGAGTGGAGCCCCATGGCCGAACACACTACCCCGTCGTCCGCCCGCCCCGTGCGCCGCGCATTGATCAGCGTGTCCGACAAGACCGGCATCGTGGAGTTCGCCCGCGAGCTGGCCGCGCGTGGCGTCGCGCTGCTGTCCACCGGCGGCACGTTCCGCCTGCTCAGCGAGCACGGCATCCCGGTGACGGAAGTCTCCCAACACACCGGTTTCCCGGAAATCATGGACGGCCGCGTCAAGACCCTGCACCCCAAGATTCACGGCGGCATTCTCGGTCGTCGCGGGCAGGACGACGAGGTGATGGCCGCGCATGATATCGATGCCATCGACATGGTCGTGGTCAACCTCTACCCCTTCGCCGACACCGTGGCCCGCGAGGATTGCACGCTGGAAGAGGCCATCGAGAACATCGACATCGGCGGCCCGACCATGGTACGCGCCTGTGCCAAGAACCACGCCCACACCACGATCGTGGTCAACGCCAGCGACTACTCGCGCGTACTGGATGACATGAGCGCCCAGGGCGGCGCCGTCGGCCAGGCGCTGCGCTTCGACCTGGCGGTCAAGGCCTTCGAGCACACCGCCGGTTACGACGGCGCCATCGCCAACTATCTCGGTACCCTGGCGGAAGGCGGTGAAGCCAACTTCCCGCGCACCTACAACGTGCAGTTCCACAAGAAGCAGGCCATGCGCTACGGCGAAAACCCGCACCAGCAGGCTGCGTTCTATGCCGAAGCCGATGCCGCGGAAGCCAGCGTGACCACTGCCCGGCAACGCCAGGGCAAGGCGCTTTCCTTCAACAACGTCGCCGATACCGATGCTGCCTTCGAGTGCGTCAAGGCCTTCCGCGAGACGGCCTGCGTCATCGTCAAGCACGCCAACCCCTGTGGCGTCGCCGTCGCCGAGACCCCGCTCGCGGCCTACGAGCGCGCTTTCGCCACCGATCCCACCAGTGCGTTCGGCGGCATCATCGCCTTCAATCGTGCACTCGATGCCGCCACGGCTCGCGCCATCGTCGATCGGCAGTTCGTCGAGGTCATCATCGCTCCGGGCATCAGCGACGAGGCTGCCGACATCGTCGCCGAGAAGAAGAATGTCCGCCTGCTCGATGTCAGCGACCATTGGCCCGGGCAGCGTCGCCCCTCGCACGACTTCAAGCGCGTCACCGGCGGCTTGCTGGTGCAGGACCGTGACCTGGGCATGGTCGAACGGGAGGAACTGCGCACCGTCACCGAGCGCGCGCCCAGCGAGCAGGAAATGAACGACCTCAGCTTCGCCTGGAAAGTCGCCAAGTACGTCAAGTCCAATGCCATCGTCTACGCCAAGCAAGGGCAGACCATCGGGGTCGGCGCCGGTCAGATGAGCCGCGTCTATTCCGCCAAGATCGCGGGCATCAAGGCCGCCGACGAGCACCTGGAAGTGCCCGGCTCGGTGATGGCCTCGGATGCCTTCTTCCCGTTCCGCGACGGCATCGATGCCGCGGCCCAGGCCGGCATCACCGCCGTGATCCAGCCCGGCGGCTCCATGCGCGATCAGGAAGTGATCGATGCCGCCAACGAAGCCGGTATCGCCATGGTCTTCACCGGCATGCGTCACTTCCGGCACTGAGACCGGACTGCGCGCCAACGTGAAAACGGCCCGCCCCGATGACATTCGGGGCGGGCCGTTAGCGTTACGAGTGGGGGATGTACCTCGCCGCCCCATGCAGCGGCGACTGGCGCGGCGTCAGTGGCTCTGGCGCATGCGCATGCAGCTTTGCGGCCCAGGGCAATGCGTCCGGGACGCTTCACGCTGCAAGCGGCCATGCAGATGGTAGGCGAACAGCGTGACCAGGGGCTCGACCAGAGCGAGCAGCCCCGCCAGCACGGGGTCGGCGGTCAGTATCCAAGTGATGGCGAACACCAGCGGGAAATGAATCACTCCCACGCTCAATGCCTTGTTCATCATCGGCGACCTCCAAGCGTTTCCTGCATGATAGCCATTCTCATGCAGGCCGAGTAATGGAATTTCGTTACCCCGTGTATCGTTTCACGCTATGAGCGGGCGATGCGCGTGCCCGCCCCCCCCCGCTCAGCATGCCGTCGTCTCGCTCAGCCGAGCTCCAGGCACAGGTACTTGGTTTCCATGTATTCGTCGATACCGTACTTGGAGCCTTCACGTCCCAGCCCCGACGCCTTCACCCCCCCGAAGGGCGCGCTGGCATTGGAAATCAGACCGGTATTGATGCCGACCATGCCATACTCCAGCGCCTCCGCGACACGCCAGACACGGCTCAGGTCGTTGGCATAGAAGTACGAGGCCAGACCGAACTGGGTGTCATTGGCCATGCGCACGGCGTCTTCCTCGTCCTCGAACGGGATCACCGCGGCCAGTGGCCCGAAGGTTTCCTCATGGGCCACTTTCATCTCGGCGTTGGCATGGCTTACCAGCGTCGGCGTGAAGAAGCGTCCTCCCAGGGGGTGCGCATGGCCGCCCAGCAACAGTTCGGCGCCCTTGTCGACGGCATCCTGGATGTGCTCCGACACCTTGGCGACGGCGTTTTCGTCGATCAGAGGCCCGATATTGACGCCCTCCTCGGTGCCCGGCCCGACGTGCAGCTCGCTGTTCATGGCCGCCGCGAGCTTCTCGCTGAAGGCATTGACCACGCTCGACTGCACGAGGAAGCGGTTGGTGCACACGCAAGTCTGGCCGGCATTGCGGAACTTGCTGGCCATGGCGCCCTCGACGGCCGCGTCCAGATCGGCGTCCTCGAAGACCAGGAATGGTGCATTGCCGCCGAGTTCCAGCGAAATCTTCTGAATATGCTGGGCCGCATCGCTCATCAACTGGCTACCCACCTCGGTGGAACCGGTGAAAGTGATCTTGCGTACCGCGGAGGACTCGGTCATCGCCTTGGCGATCTCGCTGGCGCGCCCCGGCACCACGTTGAAGACACCGCGGGGAACGCCGGCCTGCTCGGCCAGCGCAGCCAGGGCCGTGGCCGAGAACGGCGTCTGGCTGGCCGGCTTGATGACGATGGGGCAGCCTGCCGCCAACGCCGCGGCCGCCTTGCGCGTGATCATCGAGGAGGGAAAGTTCCACGGCGTGATCGCTCCCACGACGCCCACCGGCTGCTTGAGCACGACGATCCGCTGATTGGCCTTGGCAGCCGGAATGGTATCGCCATACACGCGCCGCGCTTCTTCGGCGAACCAGCGCATGAAGCTCGCCGCATAGGCGATCTCGCCGGCCGCTTCCTTGAGCGGCTTGCCTTGTTCGGCGGTCATGATCGCCGCCAGTTCGTCCTGATGCTCGAGCATCAGCTCGTACCACTTCATCAGGATGTCGGCCCGCTCCTGCGCCGTCAGGGCGCACCAGGCGGGCCAGGCCGATTCGGCGGCCTCGATGGCACGCTCGGTCTCGGCACGTCCCAGCTTCGGCATGCGCCCCACGATCTCGCCGGTGGCCGGGTTGTCGACGTCGATCTGTTCGCCGCTATCCGCTGCGACCCAGTTACCATCGATATAGGCAAAGGGACGAAACAGCGAGTTCTCCTGAAAGGACTCCATGGCGTTCTCCTTCCTGAAAATGAAGGCGACGATGCGCGCCGCCGTGAATTCATCTTATGCCGAGTCTCGCGATGCCACCAAGCGCAACGCCACTCCCCTGCATCCTCACAACGACAGCAGGCCTGTACTCAAAACGCTGAGCACCGCGATCGCGATGGCCGCACCGCATAGCGCCTGACCCTTGTAGCGGGCCGGCGCCCTGCGTACCTGACGAATGCCCGCCCAGGCCATGAGCACCGCCAGGGCATCGACGAGCGGCATCCAGACGGCAAACAGAGGGGCCACGGCGACGAGCACCAGGGCGGCCACCGCCCAAGGAGAAAGAAGGGAGGATTTGACGCGCCCCTGGTCATCACGGGTGTGGCGCGCCACGCGTTGCGGCACTGGCGCGTCGAACACCTGCTCGGCCCGCTCGCCGCGGGCGTCGAAACGCAGGCGCGTCCCTTCCCGAGGCAAGCCTCGGCCACGCCAATCGGCCAGGGTGAACCAGTAACGGTGGCCGTCGTCGTCACCGACGATCACGCCCCGTTGGGCGTCGTCATCGAAGCTTTCCAGCTTACCTTGCACGTGGCGATTCCTCGTGGCCGGCCATCACATGACGATCGAGTCGACGGGGCATCGCTCAATCCAGACGTGAATCCGAAAGCGTGACCGAGACGGAATCGGAGAAGCGCAGCGCGTAGGGCTTGTCGATTTCCACTTCCGCCGTGAGCACCTGTTCGTACCCCATGATGATATCCAGCACCTCTCGTGTCATCCGCTCCAGCAGCAGAAATCGATTGTCCTCGACGTAGCCGATGAGATGCTTGGTGATCGTGCGATAGTTGAGCGCCTGCTCGATATGATCGAACTTGACCGCCCGCTCGGCCCGGTAGCGGATGGTGGCGTTGATCACCACATCCTGACGATTCTGGATTTCCTCGTCCTTGATGCCGATATAGGTGCGCAGTCGCAGGTTCTTGATGCGAATCGTCGCCAGATCGTGATCCAGGTGCTGATCGTTCAAGGCATGTAGGGCCATGCGGCATTTCTCCTCGTCGTCGGAATCGCGCCTCGCGCGAAAGGCGCCAGCCAGCGCATCGCTCAGCCGTGAACCAGCGTCAAGAACTCCTGACGCGTGGTCAGATTGTTGCGGAAAGCCCCCAGCATCACGGAGGTCTTCATGCTCGAATTCTGCTTCTCGACACCGCGCATCATCATGCACATGTGTTGCGCCTCGATGATCACGCCCACGCCGCGTGCCTGGGTGACCTGCTGCACGGCCTCGGCGATCTGACGCGTCAGGTTTTCCTGGATCTGCATGCGTCGTGCGTACATGTCGACGATGCGCGCGAACTTGGAAAGGCCCAGCACCCGGCCCTCGGGCAAGTACGCGATGTGGCACTTGCCGATGAACGGCAGCAGATGGTGCTCGCACATCGAATACAGTTCGATGTCCTTGATCAGGACCATCTCGTCGGTCTGCGATTCGAATACCGCGCCGTTGACCAGGGATTCCAGGGTCTGGCCGTACCCCTGGGTGAGAAACTGCATGGCCTTCGCGGCACGCTTGGGCGTGTCGCGCAGCCCTTCCCGGTCGGGGTCCTCGCCGAGGCCGGCGATGATGTGGCGGTAGTTGTCTGCAAGTTCTTCTGTCATTTAACTGCCTTCGTCATGACGCCCGACCGGGCATGGTTACGTGATGGATACATGATTCATGAGTTTGCCACAGAGGCGAAGCGCGACGCACGCACGATTCTACCAGGCGCCGTGACACACGGCCGCGTCACGCCAGCCAGCGGGGATTTTCCAGCGCCAGGCGCTGCTGTTCGAGGATGCGGATATGCTGATCCCAGTAATCCTCGCTGGCCACCCAGGGGAAGGCACGTGGAAAGGCAGGGTCCTCCCAGCGATCGACCAGCCAGGCGCTATGCCGCATCAAGCGCAGCGTGCGCAACGGCTCGATCCAGCGCAGGTGACGGCGATCGAACTCGACGTGCTGTTCGTAGCCTTCGATCACTTCGGATAACTGCATCTGCCATTCATCGGCATCCGGTGACGTCAGCAGCATCCACAAATCCTGAACCGCCGGCGCCATGCCGCAGTCATCGAAATCCACCAGCGCAAACTGCTCGTCGCGCCCAAGGATATTGCCGAGGTGGCAGTCGCCGTGGACACGCTGCAGCGCCTCGCTCGGCCAGCACTGCTCGGCGAGCAGCGTTTGCAGGCGCTCGGCGATACGCGCATACGCCTGGCGTTGACGACGGCTCAACCAGTCACTGGCCAGCACGCGCTCGCAGCTCGCCTGGCTGATCGCCATGGGCTCCTGGACGGGACGCGACTGGAATACCCGGCGACGCGCCACGGCATGGACCTGACCGATCAGGTCGCCCAGCGCGAAAAGGTGCGCGGGATTTTCAAGCTCCGGCGCCTGCCCCGCCACGTGGGGAAACAGCACGAAGGCAAACCCGTGCGCATGGTGCAGCGTTTCGCCCTGCGCATCCCGCCAGGGCGGCGCACCTGGCACGCCGGCGGCATCCAGCTCATCGAGGAAGGCGTGCTCCTCGCGAATCTGTGCCTCGCTCCAGCGCGCGGGACGATAGAACTTGGCCACCCAGCGGCGGCGGTCGTCATCGCTGAGCAGAAAGACGCGATTTTCATAACTATTGAGCGCGAACGGCTCACCGGGCAGCCAAAAACCCAGCGACTCGACGGCGTCGACGACGCGCGCGGGCGTCAAACTTTCGAATGGATGCTTCGAGGCGGTCATGGGGCGTCCTGTTCCGGGTGCCCAGGCATGGTATCAGACTCCACGCGGCGTACGCGCCATCGCCCACGCCTCGACCTGCTGGGCTCCCGACGTGCGGCAGGACCCGGCCAGCGCCGACAGCGTACTTCCGGTGGTCATCACGTCATCGACCAGCGCCACTCGCTCGGGCAGGCCTGGCGCGACACGGAACGCGCCGCGCACATTGCCACGGCGCGCCTGCCGCGTCAGACCACGCTGGGTGGGCGTATCGCGCTCGCGCCAGGCATGCAGGAGAGGCACGCCCAGGCGACGCGACAGTTCGCGACTCAGCCAGGCGCCATGATCGAACCCGCGCTCGCGGCGACGCTGCGGGTGGGCGGGCACCGCGATCAGGGCATCGGGCAACGGCATGACCGGCAGGGCCGCGATGAACAGGCTCGCCAGCAAGGTGCCGGCGCGGGGCTGGGCCGCGAACTTGAAACGCTGGAGCAGCATCTGCGCGGCATCCTCGTAGCGCAACGGTGCCCGCGTGACATCGAAGGCCGGTGCGGCACGCAGGCAATGACCGCACAGCGCGGCGGCGCGCGCCAAGGGCTCGGCACAGCGCCGACAGGCCACGCGATTCCAGGGCAATGCGGCGAAACAGGCATCGCACCAGGCCTGCCCCGCCGGGGTCTCGCCCATGCAGAACGCACACTGGCCCGGCAGCGCGATGCTCGCCGCCCGATCGATCCAGCGCCAGACATGCGCCGACAATCGTGCCACCTTCTCCGCCGTCATCCTCCGACGCTCCCGCCCCATTGCCGATCATGGCCTCGCGGCCACCGCCCGGACGACATATTAGCAAAATAAAATGAAGCGGCATTCCTGGAAGGATCGGGGCGAGCAAGACAAGACGCCAGCAAGCGGACGACAGTGCGATATCATCCGATCGATCACTATTTCAGTGTCATTTGTGCGAGGACGAGTTCGCGAGTCAGTCAACCGAATGGAGGATGCGTCACCATCTGGTCACACGGGAAATCAAGTGGCTCAACTGGAAGGGGTCATCGAAGGCCGCAAGGCCTTGTGAATCAAGCTGGTGCGGATGGGGAGACTCGAACTCCCACGCCTCTCGGCACTAGAACCTAAATCTAGCGTGTCTACCAATTCCACCACATCCGCATGTGCCTGGCAGGTCGAGCGACATTCTACGTATACCGGCATGGAAGTCAATCGCGGCCCGCGGCACGGCGCCTGCGGCGGTGTAGAGGTCCCGGCCCCACCGGCTGTTAAAGAGAGAGCCCCCGAGGACGATCGGGGGCTCTCAATCAGCAAATACCCTTGACGCTGAACGGTGTCAGTATCTCCTTGGCGCGCTGAGCATCCATCCTGGACGACAGCATTCTGTCAAATTTCGAATGCAATAAACTTAACATGGATCAACAAAAACCCGGCAAACAAGCCGGGTAATACTCCGTCACGCCGAGGTGAATTTCCTCATTGACAGGCGTAGGCATCTTGCAGGGCATCCGTGACGACATCGCTTGCCGCGTCGTTCCAACTGCCCGGCGTGTTGTCCAGATAATGCGCGACGTCGTTCAGCACATCCCGCCCCTGGATATCCCCCGGCGCACAGATGCTTTCCTCGGCCTCGAGACGGTCGAAGACCCCCAGCACATAGCCGGTGTAGGTAAAAAACTTGCTGGTATCGTACGCTTTTCCATCCCGAAACTGCTGATAATGCTGTTGAAAATCGAGCAAGTCGGCACCGTTGTAAAAATATCCCCAGGCGTTGCCGCCCCCGCCGAGGCCGAGCCCCACGATCAGAGCCACGCCCCATGCCTGGCGGATGCCGCGTCTTTTCTCCCCCACCATCGACTCCTTGCACCTTTCATCATTCGGACAAAAAAACGCCGGCTGCCATACAGCCGGCGAGGCGCCATGCACGCATGGCGATCGATCTACGCCGGCCTTTCCAGACCGGTTGGAGACGGATGCATGCCCCGCCTCTGGAGACACATGAGACCTGCGTCTTCCTTGGTGATTCGGATCACATGAGCCTGCGAGGCGGCATCCGCCTCCTTCCCTGGCTGCTGGCCACCAACCAGCGCATTCACGCATGTCCCTTGGCAGCGTCCCAGTGACCGGTGATCGCTTGAATCCCCCCCATCTTAGACGCGTAACCGACATTGGCAAAGCTTTGTACAATACGCAGCATCAACGATGTTCTCACTCGCTCACCGAGGTGCGGCGCACAGCACCACGATCACCGGCTGCCCGCCAGCCTGGCGCGGCGATCGTGAAAAAGCGCTCGGTCACAGCACGGGAAGCCGGGCGCGTCAGACAGGAGACCAGCACGAATATCGGCAGGTTGACCAGCAGCCCCCAGAATCCGGCATGCACGCCCAGCGGATTCCGCCATGCGAGAGTGAACGCCAGCGTCAGCGAAAAGCCGGCCACGATGCCCGCCAGCACGCCCCACTTCGAGGCGCGGGTCCAGAAGAACATGCCGATGAAGGCCGGCAGGACCTGGGTGGCGAACCCGAGCCCCACCAGCAGGATCATCACCAGGTTATCCGGTTCGGCGATCGCCACCGGCGCCACGATGAGCGCCATGATGGGCACCAGCAGGTAGCGCGCCAGGGCCCCGGTGCGGGCATCGGACAGCCTCAGCGCGGGCTGGGCGATGTCCTTGGCGTAGGACAACGCCACCGAATGCAGAAACGGTTCGCAGGACGACATCGATGCGGCAAGCGTACCCGCCCCCAGCAAGCCCACCAGCCAGACAGGCATCTGTTGCATGGCCAGCTCCAGCGCCACGGTATCGGCACGCGCCAGCTCGGGCAGGCTGTAGATCCCGATGAACCCCACCACCACCATCGGCAGGATGACCACGTAATAGCTCGGCAACCAGGTGGCGCTACGGCGGATGGTGCGTGCCGACGACGCGCTCATCCATTGCGTCCACACCGGCGGCATGAACGACAGCATCGACACGATGATCGACGTGGTCCAGAACGCGAAGCTCATGTCGCCCTGCGCTCCAGGCAGCGTCAGGAACCGAGGGTCCCGGTCACGCAGGGTAGCGAACACATCGCCGAACCAAAGGCCGCCGCCGAATCGCTGCGACGCCCACAGACCAACGGCCCAGGCCACCGCCAGCATCAGCACGCCTTGAAAGGCATTGGTGACGCCGATGGCCCGCTGTCCACTGGCGTACAGATAGATGGCGATGCCGAGCAGCACCACCAGCACGCCCGTCCAGACCGGTACACGCCCACCGCTCATCACGTGCAGGATGTAAGCCGAGCCGATGGTCTGCAGCACCGCGTACGCCAGCGAGGCGATGGACATGACCGCCGCCGCCAGGCCGCCCAGCAAGGGGCTCTCGTAGCGGTCGGCGATGGCCGCGCCTTGGGTGACGTGTCCGAAACGACGCCCGAAGGCCCAGACCTTGGGCCCGAAATACCAGGCCACCAGCGCCAGGTAGGACAGATAGATCACCACATAGAAGACCGCGACGCCCTTGGTGTAAGCCCACCCGGGCGCTCCCATGAAGGTATAGGCGCTGACGCTGCCTGCCGCGATCAGCAGGTACAGCATGACCGGGCCCAGGCTTCGCCCGGCCACGCCCCACTCCTCGAGGGAATTCATCGAGCGCCCTGCCCGCGCGCGCAGACCAAGCAGGATCGCCACCCCCAGGTAGCCCAGGGTGATCCAGAAAGGAACGCTACTCGTCATCGGGCACGTCCTCCACCCACCGATTGCCGATGGCCATGACGGCACAGCAGGCGAACACGATGAAATAGGCCCACACCGCGATCCACGGCAGGCCGAGGAACAAGCTCGCCCGATTGATCCACCCGATCACCGGCCAGATGCCCAGAACGACGAGCGCGACGAAGGCAATCGTCAACGCCCAGCCACGGCCCGTGACAGGGCGGACAACATAGTGCTTCACGTATATCTCCGCAGGAATGATACCGACGCGATCCAGGCCGATGACCTAAAATGACCGCGCGAGAAAGGCGCACATGGTAGCGTACTCATGCGCGCGAGGGGATCCTTCCAACATGTCTTGCGGCCAGGTGCATCGGTATACATCGGCCACACCGACGAGATAACGTAGCGCGTCGTTTCTCACCTTCTCACCCTGGCGACAAGGATGTCCTCATGAAATTTTCCCTGGCCGGCTTGCGTAACGCACTCAGTGGCACGGCCAGTGCCGGTTACATCGCCAAGGGTATGATCTACTTCACGGTGGGATGGCTGTCGCTGCTCACCACGATCGGGCTCGGTGGCCAGCAGGCCGGCACCGGCGAAGTCATTCGCGCCATCGCGCTATGGCCGTTCGGCACCCTGCTGATCGGCCTGCTCGGTATCGGCCTGCTCGCCTATGTGCTGTGGCGGCTCGCCCAGGCCTGGTGGGACCTCGAGCACAAGGGCAACGACTGGAAAGGCATCCTGCAGCGTCTCGGCTTCGCCATCAGCGGGTTGTTGTACATCGCCCTGGCCTGGCAATGCGCCACGCTGATCATCCTCTCCCTGGCCAGTGGCGGAGGCAGCAGCACCTCGCAGCGCACCGCCGAGTTGCTCGACTATCCCGGCGGACTGTTCGTCCTGCTGGGAATCGGCATCGTCTTCATCGGCGTGGGAGTGCATCAGTTCTATCGTGCCTGGAAGCGCCATTACCGGCGCAACTGGCACATCGAGGACATGCCCAAGGGCCCGATGCCGCTGCTCGAAGGCATCGCCCGCCTGGGGCTGGCGGCACGAGGGCTGGTCTTCGTGATCATCGGGACCTTTCTGAGCGTGGCCGCCATCGAGGTCGATCCCGACAACGCCGAGGGGCTGGGAGGCGTGCTCCACACACTCGCCGAGCAACCCTACGGCCGCTGGCTGCTCGGCGGTGTCTCGCTGGGCCTCGTGGCCTATGGACTCTATTGCTTCATCAATGCCGGTTATCGGCGCACGCGAACGCCGCGCCTGTAACCGGCGTCGACTCAGCCCATCATCAAGGCGCCGCCGGCAGCCGCGATGGCGGCGCCGATGCCACGCAGCCAACGGTTGTCGCGGCGGGCCAGCCACTCGCCCAGCACACGTCCGCCCAGGGTGATGGCCACGCTGGTCGCCACGAAGCCCGTCGCATACAACAACGCGGATGCCCCCGGCGCCAGTTCGCTGCCATGAGCATGGCCATGCAGCAGGATGAAGGCGAACACCAGCATGCCGCCCAGGGCACTTGGCAAACGTACCAGCGAGGCCAGCAGCACCCCGGCCAGCAACACGCTCGAGGCGATGCCGAACTCGACGCCCATGAGCGGTATGCCCATCCAGGCCAGACTGGCGCCCGCCAGCATGCCCAGCGCAATCAACAGCGGCATGGCACGACGCAGCGCGCCCGCCTGGCGGAAGCTCCACAGCCCGATGGCCGCCATCGCCAGCAAGTGATCGAGCCCGGTCAGCGGGTGCATCAGCCCGGCCACGAAACTGCCCGCATGCGAATGCGGCATGTGGCCGGGATGCGCCACTGCCGCACCGGTATACAACAATGCCAGCGGCAGCATGACCCAGGCGCACCGACGTACGTGAAGACCAGACATGAACATGGAACCTCTCCCTTTTGATGAGTGACAAGCGTCGATATCAGGCACCGGCCGGGGCCTCGCCGACCGTGGCGGCTGGCGCCCCGGCACGCTGCGACGCCGGCCGGCGCTCCGGCAGCATGCCCCGCTCGAGGATGAAGGCGACGATTTCCTCGACTCCCACCCCGTCGTGCAGGTTGGTGAACACGAACGGCCGCTCGCCGCGCATCTTGCGTGCGTCACGGTCCATGATCTCCAGCGAGGCATGTACCTGCTCGGCGATATCGATCTTGTTGATGATCAGCAGATCGGACTTGGTTATCCCCGGCCCGCCCTTGCGCGGAATCTTGTCGCCGGCGGAAACATCGATCACGTAGAGCGTCAGATCGGAAAGTTCGGGGCTGAACGTCGCCGACAGGTTGTCGCCGCCGGACTCGACCATCACCAGCTCGAGCGCGGGGTGGCGAGACTGAAGCTCGTCGATGGCGGCCAGGTTCATCGAGGCATCCTCGCGGATCGCGGTGTGCGGACAGCCCCCGGTCTCCACCCCCAGGATGCGGTCGGCGGCCAGGGCTTCGTGCTTGAGCAGGAAGTCGGCATCCTCGCGGGTATAGATGTCATTGGTGACCACGGCGATATCGTAATGATCGCGCAGGGCCAGACAGAGTTGCTTGAGCAGCGCCGTCTTGCCGGACCCCACCGGGCCGCCGACGCCGACACGCAGACAATGTGTCATAGGAATTCTCCCTTTAACTTCTGAACAAGCGTGAGTACTGCGTTTCGTGCAAGGCGCTGGCCAGCGCCAATCCCGGCAACGCCGGTCCCAGATCATCGTCTTCCAGCGCCAGGGCTTCGCTGACTGACGCGACAAGGGCCGGGCGCAGGCGCTCGACGAGACGCTGGGCACTCGTCTGCCCCAGGGGCAAGGCCTTGCAGGCCACCGTCAACTGGTTCTCCAGCCACGCCCAGGCGAAGCCCAGCATGGCATCTTCCCGGCTCACCCCGCGTACCCGAGCGGCCAGCGCGAAGACCACCACGTAGCCCGGCGTTTCGGGCATGGCCGGCGTCACGGGCACCTGATCGAGACTTCTCAGCAAGCGCACCAGCGTGCCGCCCAGGCGCTGCTCTTCCTCGAGCAGCTCGCGGGTCTCACGATTGGCCTGCAGCCAGTCATTCCAGTGCGCCAGTGCCTCGGCGTCGCCCTCCACCCAGGCGCGATGGACGCGCGCCAGCACCGGCAATTCGCAGCGGGTCAGCCCGTCGTCGAGCACGCCGGCGAGCCACTCGCCGAGGCTCGCCTCATCATCGACCCAGCCCAGCTCAAGCGCGCTTTCGAGTCCCTGCGACCAGGCGAAGGCACCGATCGGCAGCGCCGGACTGACCAGTTGCATGAGCCCGGCCAGGGCCAGCGGATCGTGCTGCGACACCGGCTCAGTGGACATGTGCCGACGCCTGATGGTGGTGATGATCGTGACCATGGCCGTGACCTTCCGCCTGGCCATAGGCGCCCGGCTCGGGATCGAACGGTGCCGCGTGGTGCTCGAGCGTCGCGCCCAGCCGCTCGGCCAGTTCCTCGAGCACGTGATCCGGCGGAAAGCGCACCCAGCCGCGTTGCGCGTCGCCCGCGATGGCCAGTTGCACGTGACGGTTGCCCAGGTGATAGCACAGCCGCGCCAGCGCCAGTGCGCCTTCGATACGTGCCGTCACCACCGGCTCGTCGGCCGCCTGGACGCGCACCACTTCGCCGCTCTCGGCACGCAGCCCGTCGCCGTCGCGCAGCACCGGGCCACGATCGAGGAACAGGCCCAGCTCGCGGCCGGCATCGCTGACCGCCTTGAGCCGCCCGCGCATGCGCGCCTCGAATGGCAACGTGAGCGTCTCGCCGGCCTGCTCCGCCGCAATCGGCCCCAGGCGTTCGATCAGTTTCAGCATCGTTCAATCTCCCTCTCGGCCACGCGCCCTGGCGCGTGACTCAAAACAAGTGGTACCGCTGGGCGAGCGGCAGCTCGGTGGCAGGCTCGCAGGTGAGGATGTCGCCATCACAACGCACCTCGTAGGTCTGCGGATCCACCTCGAGATGGGGGCAAACCTCGTTGAGCTTCATGTCGGCCTTGCGCACGCCGCGCACGTCCTTGCAGGCCACCAGATCGCTCTGCAGCCCCAGGCGCTCGCGGATGCCGGCATCCAGCGCGGCCTGGCTGACGAAGGTCAGGCGCGTGCGGCTGGCCGCCCGCCCCAGGGCGCCGAACATGGTCCGGTAGTGCACCGGCTGGGGCGTGGGGATCGAGGCATTGGGGTCGCCCATCGGCGCGGCGGCGATCATGCCGCCCTTGAGCATCATGGCCGGCTTGACGCCGAAGAAGGCCGGGTCCCACAACACCAGGTCCGCCAGCTTGCCGACCTCCACCGAGCCCACCGCGTGGGCGATGCCATGGGTGATCGCCGGATTGATGGTGTACTTGGCGACATACCGCTTGGCGCGATGATTGTCCGCACCGCGCGCAGCGTCCTCCGGCAGCAGGCCCCGCTGCACCTTCATCTTGTGGGCGGTTTGCCAGGTCCGGCAGATCACCTCGCCGACCCGCCCCATGGCCTGGGAGTCCGAGGCGATCATCGAAATCACGCCCATGTCGTGAAGGATGTCCTCGGCGGCGATGGTCTCGCGGCGGATTCGCGAATCGGCGAAGGCGACGTCCTCGGGGATGTTGGGATCGAGGTGATGGCACACCATCAGCATGTCGAGGTGTTCGTCGATGGTATTGACGGTGTAGGGGCGCGTGGGATTGGTCGATGACGGCAGCACGTACGACTTGGCGCAGGCGGTGATGATGTCCGGGGCATGCCCGCCCCCGGCGCCTTCGGTGTGGTAGGTGTGAATGCAGCGTTCCTTGAAGGCCGCCAGGGTGTCCTCGACGAAGCCCGACTCGTTGAGCGTGTCGGTGTGGATGGCGATCTGCACGTCGTACGTCTCGGCCACGCTCAGGCAGTTGTCGATGGACGCCGGCGTGGTGCCCCAGTCCTCGTGCAGCTTGAGGCCCATGGCGCCGGCCTCCAGCTGCGCCTCCAGCGCCTCGGGCAGGCTGGCGTTGCCCTTGCCCAGCAGACCGATGTTCATGGGCATGTCGTCGATGGCCTGCAGCATCTTGCCGAGATGCCACTCGCCCGGGGTGCAGGTCGTGGCATTGGTGCCGGTGGCCGGGCCGGTGCCACCGCCGAGCATGGTGGTGATGCCGCTCATCAACGCCTCTTCCACCTGCTGGGGGCAGATGAAGTGAATATGGGCGTCGATGCCCCCGGCGGTGAGAATCTTGCCTTCGCCGGCGATCACTTCGGTGCCGGGGCCGATGACGATGTCGACGTCCGGTTGCGTATCCGGATTGCCGGCCTTGCCGATGCTCGCGATATGGCCCTGCTTGAGTCCCACGTCGGCCTTGACGATGCCCCACCAGTCGAGAATCAGGGCATTGGTGATGACGGTATCCATCACCGCCTCGTCGACGCGCTGGCTCTGTCCCATGCCATCGCGGATCACCTTGCCGCCGCCGAACTTGACCTCGTCGCCGTAGTGGGTGAAATCCTGCTCGACCTCGATCCACAGCTCGGTATCGCCGAGCCGCACGCGATCGCCCACCGTCGGGCCGTACATGTCCGCATAGGCCTGACGGTCGATGGTAGTCGGCTTCATGACGTCGCTCCTTTCTCGTCCAAGGCGCCCATGACCGCCTGGCGGAAGCCGTAGACATGCCGTCGGCCGACGAAGGGAATCAGGGTCACCTCGCGGCGCTGGCCGGGCTCGAAGCGAATCGCCGTGCCCGCCGCCACGTCGAGGCGATAACCGCGCGTCTTGTCGCGGTCGAAGATCAAGGCCGGGTTGGCCTCGGCAAAGTGGTAGTGCGACCCGATCTGGATGGGCCGGTCGCCGGTATTGGCGACCTCGACGGTGATCCGCTCGCGCCCTGCGCAGAGCTCGATCTCGCCGTCCTGCAACTGGTATTCACCGGGAATCATGGCGCCTCCTTACGAGGTTGCTGAAATGCGCGAGCGCAGCCATTGCGGACTCCGTCACACAATCGGGCTATGAACTGTGACCAGCTTGGTGCCGTCCGGGAACGTCGCCTCGACCTGCACCTCATCGACCATCTCGGCCACGCCTTCCATGACGTCGTCGCGGGTCAGGATCTCGCGCCCGGCGCTCATCAGTTCGGCGACGCTCTTGCCGTCGCGCGCGCCTTCCAGGATCTCGAAGCTGATCAAGGCCACCGCCTCGGGGTAGTTGAGCTTGAGGCCACGGGCACGGCGTCGTTCGGCAAGTTGCGCGGCGGAAAACAGCAGCAGCTTGTCCTTGTCTCTCGGGGTCAATTCCATATCGGCAACTCTCTCTTGATGAATTCGGGCGTCGGGCCGTCGTCAGGTCATCCAGATCCGCGGCACGCTGGCCTGCCGTGACGACAGCCAGGGCCGCAGCACCTCCCAGGCCTGCTGACAAATCTCCCAGGCGGCATTGCGCTCATCGCCCAGGTAGCGCAGCAGGAGCACGTCGCGGCGCTGGGTGACGGCCCAGTGCCGCGATGCCGGCAAGCATTCCCTCAGGGCCTCCACCGCGGCCTGCGGCGCCGTCAGCCCCACTGCCCAGAGCGTCGCCTGCACCGTACTGCCGCCCTGTCCCCAATAACCGTGGAACCGTGGATGCATGGGATCGAGCGGCTGACGTTCACGCCATAGCGGGCGTCCGTCGCGCGTCAACGCGAAGCGCTGCTCGACCCGTCCGCTGACGAACGGCAACTGGCTGGCGGGACGCCCCAGCGCCAGGACTTCCCAGCCCACGCAGCAGCCATCGCCCTGCACATCCAGCGTCGTGCTCTGCATGCCACGCGCGCCGTCGAAACACAGGGTTTCCTGCGGCAGCCATTCGAGCAGCGCGCCGGGCCGCACGCTCAGATGCGTGTGCTGCCCCCAGCACACGCCATGGCTATCGGCGCGATACAGCTTGGTCGCCGCCGGCGTGGTCAGCAGGGCATGGGCGCCGCTCTCGGCCTCGATGTCGATGCGCAGCTCGTCACCGCTGACCAGTCCGCCCGGCGGGTGCAACAGATACACATGGCAAGGCTCCGCGTAGCGAGCGTCGGGAACATGGCCCGTTTCGGGATAGAACGGCCGTTGCACGCGCAGAGGGCCGTGGTGGCGCGCACGCGTCATCCGCGTGCGCCCATCGCGATCGCGAAAGCCCAGCGACAGGGAAGCCGCCCAGTGGCGCCGGGTGTCGAAGCGGTGCCCCGAACCGCCGGACGGCGTCTGCCCCGCCCCTTCACCGGGCGACGCCGCCTGGCCGGGAAACGACAAGTCCGTCATACCGTCAGGTGCCGTTTGATCAGGTCATCGTCGAGTTCACCGATCTCGCCGCCGGCGACCGTCTGCCCCCGGTCCATGATCGTGAAGCGATCGGCGTACTTGCGCGCGAATGGCAGCTTCTGCTCGACCAGCAACACGGTGAGCCCGTCCTCCTGGTTGAGCCGGCGTATCACCTCGCCGATCTGCGCGACGATGTTGGGCTGGATGCCCTCGCCGGGTTCGTCGAGGATCAGCAGGCGCGGCTCGATCACCAGCGCCCGGCCGATGGCCAGTTGCTGCTGCTGGCCGCCGGACAGGTCGCCGCCACGCCGGTGACGCATTTCCCGGAGCACCGGAAAGAGTTCGTAGATACGCTCGGGAATGCCCCGCTCCGCTGCGCCTTGCACACGCTTGCGCCGTGCCGGCAGACCGATGCGCAGATTCTCCTCCACGCTCAGCGTGGCGAAGATCTGCCGCCCCTGGGGGACGTAGCCGATGCCCAGATCGGCGCGGCTCTCGGGGCGCCGCTTGAGCAGGTTCTCGTCGGCGAAACGCACCTGACCGTCGCGCACCGCCACTTCGCCCATGATGGCCTTGAGCAGCGTGGTCTTGCCCACGCCATTGCGGCCCATGACGCAGGTGCAGCGCCCCGCCGGTACCTCCAGCGAGAGATCGCGCAGAATATGGCTTTCGCCGTAATACTGGTTGAGCTTGTCGACGCTGAGCATCAGGTTCCCTCCCGCACGTCGGACGATTCGTCACCGCCCAGATAGACGTCGATCACTCGCGGGTCGTTGGCGACCTCGTCCATGCTGCCCTCGGCGAGCACGCTGCCCTGGTGCAGCACGGTGACGGTACGGGCGATGGAGCGCACGAACCCCATGTCGTGCTCGACCACCACCACCGACTGCTGGCCGGCCAGGCGCGTCATCAACTCCGCCGTGCGGTGCATTTCCGGCTCGGTCATGCCCGCCACGGGCTCGTCGACCAGCAACAGCCGCGGGCGCTGCATCAGCAACATGCCGATCTCCAGCCATTGCTTCTGGCCATGCGAGAGCACGCCGGCCAGCCGGTCGCGTTCGCCGCTCAGGCCGATGATCTCCATGACCTCGTCGATGCGTTCGCGCCCCTCGTGGTCGAGCCGGGCCAGCAAGGTCTTCCACACGCGCCGGTCGCCGGCCATCGCCAGCTCGAGGTTGGCGTTCACCGACAGCGCCTCGAACACGGTGGGTTTCTGGAACTTGCGCCCGATCCCCAGGTTGGCGATCTGCGGTTCGTCCATCTGCAGCAGGTTGTGGCGGCTGCCGAACCAGGCCTGTCCGCGGTCGGGACGCGTCTTGCCGGTGATGATGTCCATCATGGTGGTCTTGCCCGCGCCGTTGGGGCCGATGATGCAGCGCAGCTCGCCGTCGTCGATGGTCAGATTGAGGTTGTCGATGGCCTTGAAGCCGTCGAAGCTCACGCTGACATCCTCGAGGTAGAGAATCGGCCCGTGACGCACATCGACGGGGGACTCCGCCGGTGCCATGAAGTCGAAGACGCGATCGGGGCGCGCGAACTCGCGCAGGCGTTGCATGCGCTGCGAATCCATCATGCTCATGCGGTCACCTCCCGGCGCCGACGCAGGTGCGCCATCAGGCCCGCCACGCCCTGCGGCAGGAACATGGTGACCACCACGAACAAGCCCCCGAGCAGAAACAGCCAGGCATCCGGCATCACTCCGGTCAGCAGCGTCTTGAGATAATTGACGACCAGCGCGCCGAGCAGCGCGCCGTAAAGCGTGGCGCGGCCGCCCAATGCGACCCAGACCACCACCTCGATGGAGAACAGCGGCGCGAAGGTGCTCGGGTTGATGATGCCGACCTGCGGCACGTAGAGCGCCCCGGCGATGCCCGCGATCATCGCCGACAGCACGAACACCGCCAGCTTGACGTGTTCGACGCGATAGCCGATGAAGCGCACCCGTGCCTCGGCGTCCCGGGTGGCCATGCACACCCGCCCGAGCCGTGACCGCGTGACTGCCTTGCAGCCCCAGAACGCCAGCAGCACGGCCACGCCCGAGGCCACGAACAGCGCCACGGTCATGCCTTCGCCGGCGAGCGCGAAGCCCAGCAACTCATCGAATCGCGTCAGCCCGGTACTGCCCCCCATGGCCATTTCGTTGCGGTTGAAGGCCAGCATCAGCGCAAAGGTCAGCGCCTGGGTGATGATCGAGAAGTACACGCCGGTGACCCGCGAGCGAAACGCCAGCCAGCCGAAGACCAGCGCCAGCAGCCCCGGCGCCAGGATCACGGCGAGCGCCGCCACGGGAAAGTGAGCCATGACAGCCTGCCAGGGCGCCAGCGGTGCCTGCTGGGCGGTCAGGTAGAGCCCCATGGCATAGCCGCCCAGGGCGAAGAAGGCCCCGTGGCCCAGGCTCAGGATCCCCAGATAACCCCAGATCAAATCCACCGCCAGCGCCAGCAGCATGTAGGTCAGGTACTTGCCCAGCAGCGAGACGACGGAGCCGTTCAGGTGCCAGGCATGATCCGGCGGCAAGGCATGGAGCACGACCACCGCCAGCATGCCGACGATCAGGACGACGCTGGTGATCCAGGTCGAGCGTTCATCGAGCAGGGAATTGCGTTTGAACATCGTGGCGAGACTCATGAGGTCCGCCCCTTGGGCGCGAAGAGGCCCTGCGGACGTTTCTGAATGAACAGGATGACGCCGATCAGCACGATCACCTTGGCCAGCACGGCCCCGACCCAGGGCTGCAGGACCTGATTGATCACGCCCAGCGACATGCCGGCGACCAGGGTGCCCCACAGGTTGCCGACGCCGCCGAAGACCACCACCAGGAAGGAGTCGACGATATAGCTCTGCCCCAGGTTGGGCCCCACGTTGGTGATCTGGGACAGGGCGACGCCCGCCAGCCCGGCGACCCCGGCCCCCAGGCCGAAGGTGAGCATGTCCACCCGCGCGGCACGCACGCCCATCGAGCGTGCCATGGCACGATTCTGGGTCACCGCGCGCACCTCCAGCCCCAGCCGGGTGTAGCGCATCAGCGCCCACAACGCGGCGAACACCACCAGGCAGAAGAGCAGCACGCCCAGGCGGTTGAGGGTCAGCGACAAGGCCTCGTTGATCTGCCAGGCGCCCTGCAGCCAGTCCGGCGAATTCACGCGCCGGTTGAGCGGCGAAAATACCGTGCGCACCAGTTGCTGCAGGATCAGGCTGATGCCGAAGGTCGCCAGCAGCGTCTCGAGCGGACGCCCCTTGAGAAAGCGGATCACGCTGCGCTCGATGAGAATCCCGAACGCCGCCGCGACCAGGAAACCGCCGGGGATCGCCAGCAACAAGGCCAGCCCTGGCTGCCCGGGCAGCAACTGCTGAATCATCCAGGTGGTATAGGCGCCCAGCATGATCAGCTCGCCGTGCGCCATGTTGATCACCCCCATCACGCCGAAGGTAATCGCCAGGCCGATCGCCGCCAGCACCAGCACGGACCCGGCGCTCAAGCCGAAGAACAGCGTCTGCCCGCGCTCGTACCAGGCGCGCTTGCTCTCGATGCCGGCCAGCGTCTCGCCGGCCTCGGCAGCAATGGGAGCATCGCTGGCAGCGATGGTAGAGAGCGAATTCCGCACTCGGGTGTCGAGATTGCCGCGCAGGGTCGCCAGAGCCGAGGCATCGCCCTGCTCCACGCGATACAGCGCCAGCGCGGTGTCGATCTCGGCGCGTACCGCGGGACTCTCCTCGTCGTCGAGTTTCGCGGCGACCGCGTCGACGCTTTGCGCATCGACCTCACCGATCAGGCGCTTCGCGGCCTCGAGACGGGTCGCCTCGTCGCCTTCGTCGAGCGATAGCGAGGCGATCAAGCCCTGCAACTGGGTGCGCAGCGCGTTGTTGATGCGAAACGCATCGACGCTACGCCGGGAGCCGGTGCCGGCATCCTCGAAGGTGATGGCATCGATGATCGGCCATTCGCGGCCACTGTCATCGGTGATGATGTAAAAACGCTCGCCACGGCGCTCGCGCCCCAGACGGCCGTCGAGCAAGGCCTCGAGCCAGCGCGTTTTCTGGGCGGCGTCACTAGCGGCGATGGCCTGGGCGGCCTCGGCCTTGGCATCGAAGTCATCGGTATCCAGCGCCTGCAGCAAAGCTTGGGCGCGCTGCGGCGTTACCTCGGCCTGCACCGGCGAGACGATGGCGAGCCATGCCAGCAGGACGGCCACGACCGTCAGGCAATGCCGGAAACCGAAGCCGGCCTGCGATCCGGTCATGCCTTCTGGCCGAACATTCGTCGCGTGAGTTGGCGTCATCGAAGGGTTCCTTCTCGCGCCGCGACGGTCGCGGCGCACGATTCGGGAGCGCCCCGTCCTACAGGGCGTCATGACGTGAAGGAAACGGCGAGCGCCGGACGCTCGCCGTGGGCGTGTTACTCGGCGCCGGCGCCGTCCTCGCAGGTCATGGTGTCGACGTTGAGCTTTCCGCAGCGCAGCGGCGCGCGCCAGTCGCTGATCAGGTTCTGCGATTCGGGGAGATAGTCGGACCAGGCGTCGCCGGCGACATTGCCCGAGGTTTCCCAGACCACGCTGAACTGACCGTCGTCCTGGATCTCGCCGATCATCACCGGCTTGGTGATGTGGTGGTTGGGCATCATCGCCGAGGAGCCGCCGGAAAGGTTGGGCACCGTGACCCCGATGATCGAATTCTTCACCGCGTCGACATCGGTGGTGCCGGCCTCGCGCACCGCCTCCAGCCACATGTTGAAGCCGATGTAGTGCGCTTCCATGGGATCGTTGGTCACGGCCATGTCGTCGCCGGTGTATTCGACCCAGTTGTCGATGAAGTCGTAGTTGGCGTCGCTGTCGACGCTCATGAAGTAGTTCCACGCCGCCATGTGCCCCACCAGCGGCCCGGTATCGATGCCGCTGAGTTCCTGCTCGCCCACCGAGAAGGCGACCACCGGAATGTCGGAGGCACTGATGCCCTGATTGGAAAGTTCGGTATAGAACGGCACGTTGGCATCGCCGTTGATGGTCGAGACCACGGCGGTCTTCTTGCCCTGGCTGCCGAAGTCCTTGACCTCGGAGACGATCGACTGCCAATTGCTGAACCCGAACGGCGTGTAATTGACCATGATGTCGTCGTCGGCGACGCCGTGATCCTTGAGATACGCCTCGAGAATCTTGTTGGTGGTGCGTGGGTAGACGTAGTCGGTACCCAGCAGCGCCCAGCGCTCCACGCCCTGGCTCATCAGGTAGTCGACCGCGGGAATCGCCTGCTGGTTGGGGGCCGCGCCGGTATAGAAGATGTTCTCGGACGACTCCTCGCCCTCATACTGCACCGGATAGAACAGCAGCCCGTTTTCTTCCTCGACCACCGGCAGAACCGCCTTGCGCGACGCCGACGTCCAGTTGCCGAAGATCACGTCGACCTGATCGTCCCCGGTGAGCATGTCACGCGCCTGCTCGGCGTAAAGCGACCAGTCCGAGGCCGGGTCCATCACCACGGGTTCGAGCTGCTTACCCAGCAACCCGCCTTTTTCGTTCTGCTCTTCGATGAGCATCAGCATTTCGTCTTTCAGCGTCGACTCGCTAATGGCCATGGTCCCGGAAAGAGAGTGCAGGATCCCGACCTTGATGGTGTCTTCCTGGGCCGCGGCCGGAAGCGCGATGCCCATCGAGAGTAAGAGTGCGGCGGTAGAGGTGATCTTGTTCACGAACGACTCCTTGCGGATCTGATTGTTGTTGCAGCGCCAATGCACGCTGTTGTCGTGATATCCAGCGACGACGCCCGATGACGTCTACACGACACCTCGCAAGTCATGTGCCAACTTCGTGCACCGCCCTTCAAACCGCATTAGGAACAAGAGCTTATAGCGTATACAAAAAGCGCGAAGGCGAGCCGCCCGCACCTAAATGGCGCACGCCGGATCGGTGGGCGCACCAAAGGGGAAGCGGAATGGCGCCATGAGCACCAAAAAAGTGCACACACGCAAGACAAAGAGAGAGGACGCAAGTGACAAGGCGCCCGAGTCTCGAGAGCGGGCGCAAGCAAAAGGGAAAAGAGAGCGCCTGCTAAGCGCTCGAGGCATTGTCCAGTGGCGTGGGATGCTTGCCGTCGCGCCACCCCTGGGTGGACGAGGACGCCGGCTCGAACCACTCCAGCCGACCGTGCAGCGACACCACATCGCCAACCACGATCAGCGTCGGCGGTCGCACGTCTCCCGTGTCGATGGCAGCCAGCAGCCCTTCGGGAAGCGACGCCAGGGTGCCTACATGCACCCGCTGGCGCGCGGTGGTGCCCTGTTCGATCAAGGCCAGGGGCGTGTCGCCGGACATGCCATGCGCCTGCAGCTCATGGCGGATGGTGGCCAGCGAGCCCAACCCCATGTAGAACACCAGCGTCTGCCCGGGACGCGCCAGCGTCGGCCATTCGAGGTCGCAGCCGCCGTTCTTGAGATGACCGGTGACGAACCGCACCGACTGGGCATGATCGCGATGGGTCAAGGGAATGCCCGCATAGGCGGCGCAGCCGCTGGCCGCGGTGATGCCCGGCACCACTTCGAAGGCGATGCCCGCCTGGGCCAGGGTTTCCAGTTCTTCGCCGCCACGCCCGAAAATGAACGGATCGCCGCCCTTGAGCCGCACCACGCGATGTCCGGCACGCGCCCAGTCGACCAGTGCCTGGTTGATGCCTTCCTGGGGCACGCTGTGCGACGACCGCGCCTTGCCGACGTACAGTCGCCGGGCCTCGGGGTTGGCCAACGCCATGATCTCCTCGCTGACCAGACGATCGTGCAGCACCATGTCGGCTTCCTGCAGCAGGCGCAGCGCCTTGAGCGTCAGCAGCTCCGGATCGCCGGGCCCCGCGCCGACCAGCGCCACATGGCCGTGGAGACGTCGGGGGCGCGACGAGCGCGATGTCACATCATGCGAAGAAACAGGCATCGTTATTCCCGGTTCGACTTAAAAAACGAGGTCTTATAGCCAAAACGATAAGGTTCCTCGGCATCTCGGGGAAGGAACGTCTGGTTGGAAGGTTATAACCAAGTAGAGATCCATGCCATTGCCCGTGGCGAGCAATGGCATGGCGGACGCGGCGTCAGGCGTTGATCCGCTCGACGCCATCCATGTAGCCGCGCAGGACCTCGGGAATCACGATACTGCCATCGGCTTGCTGACAATTCTCGAGCACCGCCAGCAGGCAGCGTCCCACCGCCAGGCCGGAGCCGTTGAGCGTATGCACCAGCTGCGGCTTCTTCTGCTCGGGATGCCGCATGCGCGCCTGCATCCGCCGTGCCTGGAAGTCCTCGCAGTTGGAAATCGAGGAAATCTCGCGGTACGTCTCCTGGCTCGGCAGCCAGACTTCGAGATCGTAGGTCTTGGCGGCGCCGAAGCCCATGTCGCCGGCACACAGCGTGACGACGCGATAAGGCAGCTCGAGCGCCTGCAGAATCGCCTCGGCGTGGCCGCGCATGGATTCCAGGGCGTCATAGCTGGTTGCCGGGTCGACGATCTGCACCATCTCGACCTTGTCGAACTGATGCTGGCGAATCATGCCGCGAGTGTCTCGCCCGTAGGCACCCGCCTCGCTGCGGAAACACGGCGTGTGAGCGGTCAGCTTCAAGGGCAGCTCGGCAGGCGTGAAGATCTGCTCCCGTGCGATGTTGGTCAACGGCACCTCGGCGGTGGGAATCAAGTAGAAGTCATGATCCCCCTCCAGCTTGAACAGGTCTTCGCCGAACTTGGGCAACTGCCCCGTGCCGGTGAGCGAGGCGTCGTTGACGATATAGGGAACGTAGCATTCCTCGTAGCCGTGCTCGCGCGTCTGCTTGTCGAGCATGAACTGCGCCAGCGCGCGGTGCAGCCGCGCGATGGGGCCGCGCATCACGGCGAACCGCGACCCGGTCAGCTTGGCCGCCATCTCGAAATCGAGATAGCCGAACTTGGCGCCCAGATCGACATGGTCGCGCACCTCGAAGTCGAAGGTGCCCGGTGTTCCCCAGCGATGCAGCTCCACGTTATCGGCCTCGTCGAGGCCCTGGGGCACGCTGTCATGGGGCAGGTTGGGCAGCGCCGCGACGCTCTCGTCCCATTCGGCCTGCACCTCGGCGAGACGCGCCTTGGCGGCGTCGAGACGCTCGCCCAGATCGCTGACTTCATCGAGCAGCGGCTGAATGTCCTCGCCCGATGCCTTGGCCTGGCCGATCGCCTTGGAGCGCGTATTGCGCTCGTTCTGCAGGCGTTCGGTCTCGGTCTGCAGCTCACGGCGGCGCGATTCCAGCGCCTCGAGACGCGCCGTGTCCAGAGTAAAGCCGCGACGGGCCAGTCGTTCGGCGACCAGAGGCAGGTCGCTGCGCAACAATTTGGGATCGAGCATGGATCTTATCCGTCGGAAAAAAGGATGAAGCAACGTGAATGGAGTCCCATTGTAGGGAAAAGCCGCGACGTTAACCACGCTCGCCCGCCCCATTCGGGATGCGCCACGCGGCGCGCTGCAGTAAAGTGGTGCCAGATACCGGCGTCCCGACGACGCCCTGGCACAGGCGACCATAGAAACCGCCGCCCGACGCTGACCGATGGCTTGAAATTCCATGATCGCACCTCTGGACACCCCGGAACGCACCACCACGCCCTATCTGCGCTTTATCGAGGCGCTCGACGCCGCCGGCTTTCGCGGCGACATCGCCCCGGACTACGCCAACCGCACGGTGCTGGCCACCGACAACTCCATCTACCAGCGCCTGCCCCAGGCCGTGCTCTATCCCCGCGACGCCGAGGACCTCGCCCACCTGGCCCGCCTCGCCGCGCGCGAGGAATTCCAGGCCATCGTGCTCACCCCGCGCGGCGGGGGCACCGGCACCAACGGGCAGTCGCTGACCGACGGCCTGGTGGTCGACGTCTCTCGGTACATGAACCGCATCCTCGAGATCGACGCCGAGAACCGCCGTGTGCGCGTCCAGGCCGGCGTGGTCAAGGATCAGCTCAACGCCGCCCTCAAGCCATACGGCCTGTTCTTCGCGCCGGATCTGTCGACCTCCAACCGCGCGACCATCGGCGGCATGATCTCCACCGACGCCAGCGGCCAGGGCAGCTGCGAGTACGGCAAGACCCGCGATCACGTGCTGGCGCTGGACATGCTGCTGCTCGGCGGCGAGCGTCTGCACTGCCAGCCCCTCGACGCCGACGCCCTCGACCAGGCCTGCGCACGTGATGACCGCATCGGCGACGCACACCGCACCGCACGCGAGATCGCCGACACCCAGGGCGCCTTGATCGAGGCCACGTTCCCGCCTCTCAACCGCTGCCTGACGGGCTACGATCTGGCCCACCTGCGCCGCGCGGATGGTACCTTCGATCTCAACAGCGTGCTTTGCGGTTCGGAAGGAACGCTGGGCTTTCTCGCCGAGGCCACGCTCAACGTCCTGCCCATCCCCAAGCATTCGACCCTGGTCAACATTCGCTATCGCGGCTTCATGGATGCCCTGCGCGACGCCAAGGCATTGATGAGCGGCGACAGCCGCCCGACCTCCATCGAGACGGTCGACGACAAGGTGCTCACCCTGGCCATGGAGGATTTCGTCTGGGACAGCGTCGCCGAGTATTTCCCCGCCGGGGAGGCGGACATACACGGCATCAACCTGGTCGAATTCAACGACGACGATCCCGAGCGTCTGGCGGCGCGCGTCGAGGCCTTCTGCACGCATCTCGGTACCGACACGCAGGTCGAGCGTCTCGGCCATACCCTGGCCGAGGGCCGCGAGGCGATCACCCGCGTCTATGCCATGCGCAAGCGCGCGGTGGGCCTGCTCGGCAACGCCAAGGGCGAAAAGCGCCCGATTCCCTTCGTCGAGGATACCGCCGTACCGCCCGAACATCTGGCCGACTACATCGCCGAGTTTCGCGCCCTGCTCGATGCTCATGGACTGGCGTACGGCATGTTCGGCCACGTCGATGCGGGCGTACTGCACGTGCGACCGGCCATCGACATGAAGGACCCCGAGCAGGCCACGCTGATCCGCACCCTGTCCGACGAGGTCGCCGCGCTGACCCAGCGCTACCACGGGCTGCTGTGGGGCGAGCATGGCAAGGGCGTGCGCTCGGAATACGCACCGCAGTTCTTCGGCGAGCTCTACCCCAGCCTGCAGCGCCTCAAGGCGGCGTTCGACCCGCACAATCAGCTCAACCCCGGCAAGATCGCCACACCGCTCCTTACCCGGCCCGAACACGCCGGTCATGCTATCCGGCCGGAGGACAGGGCTCCCGATGCGGCCGATGACCAGGCGTCGAAAGCGGAAACCGGCGAAGGTCCTTTGCCGGGGAAGGCAACCGTCGCGCCCACGGAAGGGGCCACAGCGCCTTCGCAAGGGGCCGCTTCCGATGACGCCGTTGCCGCCGAGGCGGAGCCGGTCAAATGGGTCGATCCGGGGCTTTTGACCATCGACGGCGTCACCACCCGCGGCCAGCTGGATCGCCAGATCGACGAGCGCGTCTGGCAGCATCACGCCAGCGCGGTCTACTGCAACGGCAACGGGGCCTGCTACAACTACGACCCCAATGACGCCATGTGCCCGTCATGGAAGGCGACCCGAGAGCGCATTCACTCGCCCAAGGGCCGTGCCAGCCTGATGCGTGAATGGCTGCGCCTGCAGAACGAGGCCGGCATCGATGTCGTCGAGGCATCGCATCGGCAGAAGGCCGCCGGGGCCTGGGATTTCGTCAAGACGTTCCCTCGCCGCGCGCGCAATACCCTGGCCAAGCGTCGCGGCCGGGAAGATGTCTCTCACGACGTCTATGACGCCATGGCGGGGTGCCTGGCGTGCAAGTCCTGCGCCGGGCAGTGTCCGATCAAGGTCAACGTCCCCGAGTTTCGCTCGCAGTTCCTGGCGCTCTATCACGGTCGCTACCTGCGCCCGCCGCGCGACTACCTGATCGGCGCGCTGGAGTTCTTCGTGCCCTACCTCAAGCCGGTGGCGCCGCTGTACAACGCGCTGCTCGACACGCGCCTGGCGGATCGCCTGCTTGCCGGCCCGCTGGGCATGGTCGACACGCCGCGCCTGTCCCGGGCGAGCCTCGCCAGGCAGCTCGAGGCCTGGGGCATCGCCGAAGCCACGCCCACCACGCTGGGCTTTCTCAGCGAACGCCAGAAGGCCCGCAGCGTGGTCATCGTCCAGGATGCGTTCACCAGCCATTTCGAAGCCAAGCTGGTGATGGACGTCGTCGAACTGCTCTCGCGCCTCGACATTCGCGTGTTCGTGGCGCCCTTCCACGCCAATGGCAAGCCGTTGCACGTACAGGGCTTTCTGGGCGCCTTCGAGAAGACCGCCGCGCGCCAGGCACGACGCCTGCGCACCCTGGCGGACTTCGGCGTGCCCTTGGTGGGCATCGACCCGGCGATGACGCTGGCCTACCGCCAGGAGTACGTCAAGGCACTGGGGCCGGAGGCCGTCCCCGAGGTCCTGCTGCTGCAGGAATGGCTGGTGTCGCTGGGCCGGGCGCTGGTGCCCAGCGATGTCTCGCCGGTCACGGATCCGGGCTACAAGCTGCTGACCCACTGCACCGAGAAGACCAATGCACCAGGCGCGACCAAGGCCTGGCAGCAGGTCTTCGCGGCCTTCGGCCTGACGCTGGAGAGCATCGCCACCGGTTGCTGCGGCATGTCCGGCACCTACGGCCACGAAGCGCGCAACCGCGAGACCTCGGAGACGATCTACGATCTCTCGTGGCGACAGCCCGTCGAGGACGACGCCAATGCCGGCCGCCTGCTGGCCACGGGCTATTCGTGCCGCAGCCAGGCCCAGCGTCTGTCGGAGGCGTCGCTGCCCCATCCGCTGCAAGGCTTGCTGGTCGCCCTCAAGCGCGCGGGATAGGCATGCGGCGCGTGATGGGCGTAGCGAACGGTCGCCACCCGGCAACGGGTGGCCACTCAAGAAAAGGAGCCGACGATGTCGCGTCCCCTCATTCTCATCGGTCTGGCCATCGTGGTCATCGGGCTGCTGTGGCCCTGGCTGTCCAAATTGCCGCTCGGTCACCTGCCCGGTGATATCGTCATCAAGCGCGAGGGATTCGCCTTCTATTTTCCGATCACCACCATGATTCTGGTCAGCGTGGTCATATCGGCACTTCTGTGGTTGTTCAATCGCTGAATCGCGCGTCACATCCGGCGTGCGGGAGACATCGGCCCGGGGCATCGAACAGCGATGCCAATCCATCCGTCATTGAGCGTTCACGGCGCATTGCAACTGGCGTGAGGCGACGCTAGGCTTCGCGCTTCCGTTTTCCCAAGGAGCGCGACCATGGAGCACGCTGCCTTCGACCTGACATTGATCGGCCTGCTTGCGCTGATCTGCCAATGGCTGGCCTGGCGTCTCAAACTGCCGGCGATCCTGCCGCTCTTGATCGCGGGTATCGTCATGGGGCCGGTGACCGGCTTGCTCCAGCCCGACGCCTTGCTCGGCGACCTGCTGTTTCCGCTCGTCTCGCTGGCGGTGGCGGTGATCCTGTTCGAGGGCAGCCTGACGCTCGACTTCGGCGACCTGCGCGGCCACGGCCACATCGTGCGCCGGCTGGTCACCTGGGGCGCGCTGGTCACGGGGATCATCGCCATCGTGGCGGCGCGCTACACCCTGGGGCTGTCGTGGGAAATGGCCAGCGTGCTCGGCGCGGTCCTGGTGGTCACCGGGCCCACCGTGGTCCTGCCCCTGCTGCAGACGCTGCGCGCCCGCGAGCACCTCTCGCAGATCCTGCGCTGGGAAGGCATCCTCATCGATCCGGTGGGAGCCATCGGCGCGGTACTGGTGTATGAGTTCGTCGCGCTGGGCGCGTCCAACGGCGCCGCCACCTATACCCTGGTACTGTTCGCCAAGACGGCCCTGATCGGGTTCGGTCTGGGCGGCCTGGGCGGCTATTTATGGGGGTGCGTGCTGCGGCACCACTGGCTGCCGCAGCGTCTGCACAGCTTCGGCACGCTGATGGCCATGCTGACGCTGTTCACGCTGTCCAACATGCTCTTCCACGAGTCCGGCCTGCTGACGGTGACGGTGATGGGCGTGTGGCTGGCGAACATGCGCGGCGTGCCCACGCAGCAGATCATCGAGTTCAAGGAAACGCTCTCGGTGCTCCTGATCTCGGGCCTGTTCATCCTGCTCGCGGCGCGGCTGACCACCGACCAGCTCGCGCAGCTGTCCTGGCCGGCCTGGGCGTTTCTGCTCATTCTGGTGGGCGTGGCCCGCCCGCTCGCGGTCTGGGTATGCACCGCGGGCACACGACTCAACTGGCGGGAAAAAGCCTTGCTGGCCTGGCTGTCGCCGCGCGGTATCGTGGCCGCCGCGGTGGCGTCGCTGTTCGCCATCAAGCTCGAGAATCTGGGCATGCCCGGCGCCGAGATGCTGGTCCCGGTGACCTTTCTGGTCATCATCAGCACCGTCGTGGTGCAGAGCCTGTTGTCGCGCCCGATCGCCCTGGCCCTGAAGGTCAGCGAGCCACCTCCCACCGGCTTTCTGATCATCGGTGCCAACCCCGTGGCACGCGCCATCGCCAAGGCACTGGAAGAATCCGGCTTCACCGTGCGGCTCACCGACAACAGCTGGGACGCGGTGCAGGAAGCGCGCATGGCAGGGCTCCCGGTCTACTACGGCAACCCGCTTTCGGAGCATGCCGCGCAACACCTGGAACTGACCGGCATCGGTCATCTGCTGCCGCTGTCACCCTATCGCGAGTTGAACAACCTGGCGGTCCTGCATTTCGAACACGTGCTGGGGCACGGCAAGGTCTTCCGCCTCGCGGCGGGCACCGGCAAGCACGCCCATCGCCATCAGGAACAGGCGCTGGACCACCTGCCGCTGGTGTTCGGCGAGAGCGTCACCTATGCCCAGCTGTCGAGCGTGGTCCACCGGGGCGGCGAGGTACGCAAGGCCAAGCTGTCGGCCAGTTTCAGCTTCGAGGACTACCGCCAGGCACACCAGGACCGCCTGCTGCCGCTGTTCTGCATCGGCCCCAACGGCCGCATCCGCGTCGCCAACGACCGGGTGCCGCTGGCGCCTCGCGCCGGCGACACCGTGATCAGCCTGATCCAGGTGGACTCTCCCGAGTACTGACCGACGTACGCCCCCCATGACGCCATCGGGCCGCACGCAGCGGCCCGATGGCGATCGACTCGAGGCAATGGCGCGCCTAGAAAAACAGGCGACGCAAGGCGCTGCCCGGATCCGCCTCGCGCATGAAGGCCTCGCCGACCAGGAAGGCGTTCACGTCATGCTCCCGCATGTGCTCGACGTCGCCACGAGTGTGAATGCCGGACTCGGTGACGACCGTGACGTGCGGCGGAATCCGCGACAGCAGGTCGAACGTGGTCGTCAGGGTGGTGTCGAAGGTACGCAGATCGCGGTTGTTGATGCCCACCAGGGTCAGGTCCAGCGCCATCGCCCGCTCGAGCTCGGCGGCGTCGTGCACTTCCACCAGCACGTCCATGCCCAGCTCGTGCGCCTGCTGGTGCAGCGCCTTCAGGCGGGCATCGTCGAGCGCCGCGACGATCAGCAGGATACAGTCCGCGCCGATGGCGCGCGCTTCGCTGACCTGATAGGCATCGACGATGAAGTCCTTGCGGATCACGGGGAGCGTGCAGGCCGCTCGGGCCGCCTGCAGGTCGCGCTCGTGCCCCTGGAAGAAGTCCGCGTCGGTCAACACCGACAGGCAACTGGCGCCTGCCTCGGCATAGGCCCTGGCGATCTCGGCCGGCTGAAAATCCTCGCGCATCACGCCCTTCGAGGGCGAGGCCTTCTTGACCTCGGCGATGACGGCCGGGTCGCCCGCCGCGATGCGCCGGTCGAGCGCCGCGACGAAACCGCGCGGCGCCGCTTCGTGCCGGGCCCGCTCCAGCAGCTCGGCCTCGCTCACCTGCGCGCGACGCTCGCGAATCTCGACGTCCTTGCGTGCCAGGATCCTTGCCAGAATCGTGGGTAGACCGGTGTCGTTTGCTCGGCTCATCAGCGCTCGTCCTTGTGGGCCAGAATACGCGTGAAATCCGCGAGTTCCTTCATCTTCTCGAGGGGCAGCTTGGATGCCTGGGAGTCCTGGGCCAGCACCACGCCTTCGCTGAGCGTATCCGCCACGCCGGCCGCGTAGAGCGCCGCGCCGGCGTTCAACGCCACGATGTCCGCGGCCGGCCCCTCACCCACCAGCGCCGCCTTGACCAGCTTGAGGCTGTCTTCGGCGGTGACCACCTTCAGTGGCGCCAGCGCCTGGCGTTCGATGCCGAAGTCCTCGGGGGCGATGGTGTACTCGTGGATCTCGCCGTCGCGCAGCTCGGCCACTCGCGTCGGCGCGGCCAGGGAAATCTCGTCGAGACCGTCCTCGGCGTTGACCACCAGCACGTGCTCGCTGCCCAGACGCCTCAAGGCCTCGGCCATGATCGTCAACAGCGCGGGGTCGTAGACGCCGAGCAGCTGGTTGGGCGCGCCGGCGGGGTTGGTGAGCGGCCCGAGGATGTTGAACACCGTACGCACGCCCATCTCGCGGCGCGGCCCGATGGCATGCCGCATGGCCTGGTGGTGCATCGGCGCGAACATGAAGCCGACCCCGATCTCGGTGATGCAGCGCGCCACTTCCACCGGCGGCAGCTCCAGGGAAATCCCCGCCACATCGAACAGATCGGCGCTGCCCGAGGACGACGACACGCTGCGATTGCCGTGCTTGGCAACACGCCCGCCGGCGGCGGCGACCACGAAGCTGGACGCCGTGGAGACGTTGAACAGGTTGGCCCCGTCGCCGCCCGTACCCACGATGTCCACCAGGTGAGAGCGGTCCACTTCCACGGGCGTCATCAGTTCCCGCATCACTTGCGCGGCGGCAGTGATTTCCTCGGCCGTTTCTCCCTTCATCGCCAGGCCGATCAAGAAACCGCCGATCTGGGCATCGCTGGCCTCGCCGGTCATGATCGCTCGCATCACCGCATGGGTGTCGTCGAAGCTCAGGTGGCGGTGGCGCATCACCGCGCCGATGGCGTCTCGCATCTGCATGTGTCGCTCCTCGTTATGCGCGGCGTTTCAGAAAGTTGGCCAGCAGCTCGTGACCCTGGCGCGTCATGATCGATTCGGGGTGAAACTGGACGCCCTCGATGTCCAGCGTCTTGTGGCGCATGCCCATGATCAGGCCGGGCGTCACGTCATCGGCGACGACGCGCGCCGAGACCTCAAGGCACTCCGGCAGACCCTGTTCGGACACCACCAGCGAATGGTAACGCGTTACTTCGAGAGGGTTGGCCAGGCCGTCGAACACGCCGCGCCCGTCGTGCTCGACCCAGGAGGTCTTGCCATGCATGACCTGCGGCGCCCGCACCACGTCGCCCCCGAATACCTGACCGATGGCCTGGTGTCCCAGGCAGATGCCGAGAATCGGCAACTTGCCCGCGAAATGGCGCACCGCATCCAGCGAAATGCCCGCTTCGTTGGGCGTGCAGGGGCCGGGCGAAATGACCAGATGGCTCGGCGCCAGACGCTCGATCTCCTCGAGCGTGATGGCGTCGTTACGGTAGGTGACGACGTCGGCCCCCAGCTCCGCCAGGTATTGCACGACGTTGTAGGTGAAGCTGTCGTAATTGTCGATCATCAGCACGGACATGGCGCTATAGTCCTTGATTTCACAATGTTTTCGGTTTCTGGCTTCTGGTTGGCCGCCTGGATGTCATCCAGGTCGGCCGCGATGCCATGCCAGCCGTGCAGGGATGCAGACACAAAAATGCCGCCCTGACGGCGGCATTTCGTTCAGTCGCAAGCGCGCCGCCCCTCGCTCAGGAGCGCCACCACTGAATCAAGCTGTAGGTCGTATCGGTAGTCATGCATTGCATATTGCCGTTTGTGATCAACGGATGTCAATTGGCTCGGGACGCTTGATCTCGCGTCGCGGCGGCGCCATGTCTATGCTTGAAGGCATACTTCCTCATCTGCAGGAGTCACCGATGAAACGCATGATAGGCGCCGCCATTGCCAACTGGTTTCGCAAACCCGAGAACCGCGAGAAAGCGAAACGCACGGCGAAGCAGATGGCCCAGAAGTACCAGAACCAGCGCAAGAAATCGCCGAACGATTCGTCTTCACGCTGATCTGCCCCGCACGGCATGTGCCATCGCACCTGCCGTGCTTCCCGCCCGACGCGCCCGCGGCGTCAGCTCAGGTTGTCGAGACCGCGCTCGGCCATGGCAACCGCGCGAAACAGGGCGCGGCCCTTGTTGAGCGTTTCCTGCCACTCCTGCTCGGGCACCGAGTCGGCGACGATCCCCGCTCCCGCCTGCACATGCAGCTGACCGTCCTTGATGACCGCCGTGCGAATGGCGATGGCGGTGTCCATGTTGCCGTGCCAGGACAGGTACCCGACCGCGCCGCCATAGACGCCGCGCTTGACCGGCTCGAGCTCGTCGAGGATCTGCAGCGCGCGAAACTTGGGCGCGCCCGACAAGGTGCCGGCGGGGAAAGTGGCACGCAGGACATCCAGCGCCGACATGCCGGGCTTGAGCTTGCCGGTGACGTTGGAAACGATGTGCATGACGTGCGAGTAGCGCTCGATGGCCATGTTGTCGGTGACCTCGACCGTGCCCGTTTCGCTGATGCGGCCGACGTCGTTGCGCCCCAGGTCGATCAGCATCAGATGCTCGGCGATTTCCTTGGGATCCGCCAGCAGCTCGGCCTCCAGCGCCTGGTCTTCCGCCTCGCTATGGCCGCGTACCCGCGTGCCGGCGATGGGCCGCACGGTGACGTTGCCCTCCTCCAGGCGCGTGAGGATCTCCGGCGACGAGCCGACCACATGGTGATCGCCGAGGTTGAAGAAGAACATGTACGGCGACGGATTCAGGCTGCGCAGTGCACGGTACAGATCCAGCGGTGGCGCCCGATAGGGAATCGTCATGCGCTGCGACGGCACGCACTGCATGACGTCGCCGGCCAGCACGTACTCCTTGATCTGCTCCACCGCCGCTTTGAACCCTGCCTCGGTAAAGCCGGAAGTGAAGTGCCCCTCCTCGACCGCCGGGCCGCCCGTGCCGGGGCTGACGGTATTGAGCGTGGCGCTGCGCAACTGCATCTCCAGCGCTTCCAGACGCTCCAGCGCGTGGGGATAGGCATCCGCCACCTCGGGATCGGCATGCGTCCACAGCGTCAGACGCCCGGAGAGATTGTCGAACACCACCAGCTCGTCGCACACCATCAGCAGAATGTCCGGCACGCCGATGGGGTCGGGTTTTTCCACGCCGCGCAGGCGCGGCTCGATGTAGCGAATGGTGTCGTGACCGAAATACCCCACCAGACCGCCGTCGAAACGCGGCTGCTCGTCGAGCTGGGGGACCTTGAAGCGTGCCTGGAACTGCTCGATCCAGGCGAGGGGGTCGTCGGCCTCGGTGACGCCGGCCTGCTCGCCATTCACGATGTGGCGCACCTCGTGGCCGCGCACCTCGATACGCTCGCGGCTCGGCAGACCGATGATCGAATATCGTCCCCACTTCTCTCCGCCCTGCACGGATTCGAGCAGGAAGGTCCAGGGCGCGTCGGCCAGCTTGAGATAGGTGGAAAGCGGAGTGTCGAGATCCGCGAGTACCTCGCGGGTCATGGGAATGCGGTTGTAGCCGGCCTGGGCCAGCTCGGCAAAGCGTTCGGGGGTCATCATGCCCTGGGTTCCTTCGGTGAGAGGCTGCGTCACAAGGGGATCGCGAGGCCGAGTCGGCGAGACCATCGCCGCGACCCGACACCAGACGGCGACATCACCATCGCCAACGCTTGACGTCACGCATCAACGCGAGGGCTCTACGCGACGAGGGGGCATTCAGAATCATCTAACGCTGTCCGTTATAGCAGAACGTTATCAAAAACTTGGTTTTATAGACGCAAGTATCGAAAAACACTAAACGAGTTCCCAAAGCGATTCAACCATGGCATCCGGCGCGCTCGCCGCCACCGGATCGCCGTGATTGTAGCCGTAGGGCACCGCCAGGGTGCGGAATCCGGCACCCCGTCCGGCCTCGATGTCATGCCGGGAGTCCCCCACCATCAGACAGACGCTCGGCGTCACCCCGAAACGGGATGCCACGTGCAGCAAGGGCGCCGGATCTGGCTTCTTCGCCGCCAGCGAATCGCCACCCAGCGTCAGGTCGAAAAAGTCGCTCAGTCCCAGCGTTTCGAGGATCGGGGCGATGAACGCCGCCGGCTTGTTGGTGATCAGCACCAGCGTCAGACCGCGTGCGCGCAACCCTTCGAGCGCCTCGCGCACACCGGGGTACAGGCGCGTCGCGCGACAAGGCGCCAGGCGATAATGATGCAGAAACGCCTCGTGAGCCGCCTCCGGGTCCGTGTCTTGCGCGTCGAGCGCTTCCAGGGCGCGCTCCACCAGCTTGCGGGAGCCATTGCCCACCCAGTCGCGCACCGACGCTTCGTCGACGCCCGCGAGTCCCAGCGAACGCAGGGCGGCATCGACGGCAGCGGCCAGGTCGGGGACCGAATCCACCAGCGTGCCATCGAGGTCGAACGCGACCAGGCGGATACCGTCGAGAATGCGCAGGGGCGGATTGGGCGACATGAAAGGCTCCTCGTCATCGATGGAAGGGTCATGCATGTAATATTACGGAAAAACCGGCCACACTGCTCCGCGCCCGGTGTTTTTGGCAAGCGAACGGCGTTATTCTATACGCAGACGTCGCCGACACCAGGCGCCAGCGCCCCCGCGTCACGACACGCCTTTCCAGGCGCCTCGTACCTTGGCGTTTCGCTGCGATGCCCGACCCTGGCGACACCCTTTTTCCATGTTTCGTTCTTCGGGAGTCCATCATGTCTACACCGCGCATCGTGGTGGTCGGGGGAGGCGCAGGTGGCCTCGAACTGGTCACCCGCCTGGGGCGCAAGCTCGGCAAGCGCCAACGCGCCGAGATCGTTCTGGTCGACCGCAACGCCACGCACATCTGGAAGCCCCTGCTGCATGAAGTGGCCACGGGCGTGCTCGATTCCAGCCTCGATGAAGTGTCCTACCAGGGGCATTCCAAGGCGCACGGCTACCGCTTTCAACGCGGCACGCTCAGCAACCTCGACCGCGACAACCGCACCATCACGCTGGCGCCGATCATCGACGACGACGGCGTCGTGATCCTGCCGGCGCGCACGCTGGAGTACGATTACCTGGTGATGTCGCTGGGCAGCGTCTCCAACGACTTCGGCACCCCGGGCGTGGCCAAGCACAGCCACTTCATCGACAGCCCGCAACAGGCCGAAAGCTTCCGCCAGGACATGCTCAACACCTTCCTGCGGTACAGCGATCCCGAGCGGCGCACCCATCCCAACCTGAGCGTGGGGCTCGTCGGTGCCGGTGCCACCGGCGTCGAGCTGGCCGCCGAACTGATCGGCGCCTCCAAGATGCTGCACAGCTACGGGTTCACCGCCATGGACAGCGGCAAGCTGGAGATCCACCTCATCGAGGCGGCACCGCGCATCCTGCCGGCGCTGCCCGAGCGCATCAGCCGCGCCGTGCACCAGGAGCTGGAACGCCTGGGCGTGCAGATCCATGTCGACACCCGCGTGACCTGCGCCGACGAGCACGGTTTCGTCACCGCCGACGAGACGCGCATCGCCACCGACCTCAACGTCTGGGCCGCCGGCATACGCGCGCCGGCCTTTCTGTCCGAACTGGGGCTTTCCACCGAGCGCAATCATCAGCTCAAGGTGCATCAGACCCTGCAGAGCATCGACGACGACCGCATCTTCGCCTTCGGCGACTGCGCCTCCTGCCCGCAACCCGACGACAAGCGCGTACCGCCTCGCGCCCAGGCCGCGCATCAGCAAGCCAGCCTGCTGTACCACAACCTGCGCGCGGCAATGGACGGCAAGCCCCTCAAGGATTTCGTCTTCCGCGATCGCGGCTCGCTGATCTCGCTGGCGCACTTCGATGCCGTGGGCAGCCTGATGCGCGGTGCCTCGGCACGCAGCCTGTTCATCGAGGGGCGCCTGGCCAAGCTGTTCTATGCCTCGCTCTATCGCATGCACCAGCTGGCCATTCATGGCGCCTTGAAAACCGGCATGACCGTCATCGTCGACGGCCTCAACCGGTATCTGCGCCCCCGCATGAAGTTGCACTAATCCGACCGGAGCACCATGATCGTGGCACTCACCGCGCGATCATGGAGCCCGCTCATGCAGCACTTCTTCAACGATGCCTCTCGCGTGGTCGACGACGTTCTGCACGCCGTCGGCCATCTCGCCCCTCTGCGCATCGCCGAGCCCGCCAGCGGCGTCCGCATTCTGATACGCCGCGACTGGTCTCGCGACGAGCATGGGCAACATCAGGTCGCGATCCTCTCCGGCGGTGGGTCGGGGCATGAGCCGGCCCACGCCGGCTTCATCGGCGACGGCATGCTGACGGGGGTCATCGCCGGCAGCATGTTCGCCTCGCCCAGCGTGGACGCCGTGCTGGCCGCCATCCGCGACGTCTGCGGGCCGGCCGGCTGCCTGCTGGTGGTCAAGAATTACACCGGGGACCGCCTCAACTTCGGCCTCGCCGCCGAGCACGCGCAGCGGGAAGGCCTGAAGGTCGCGATGATCATCGTCGGCGACGATGTTGCCTTGCCCGATACGCCGCAGCCGCGCGGTCTCGCGGGCACCCTGCTGGTCCACAAGGTCGCCGGCCATTACGCACGCCAGCGAGACGCGCTGGAAACGGTGCACGCCCAGGCGCAACGCGTGTGCGAGCGCATGGCCTCGATGGGGCTGGCGCTCACCGCGGCGACACTGCCGGGCCAGGCCCGCCCGGAGCGCAGCCCGGCGCTGGGCCTGGGGATCCATAACGAACCCGGCGCCCGGCACATCGCCCCCGATGACGCCCGGCAGGCCATGCAGCACGTCGTCACTCCCCTCGCGGCCGCTCTGAATGAACGCGGCCACGACGGCGACTGGGTGGCCATGCTCAACAACCTCGGCAGTTGCTCGACCCAGGAGATGAGCGTGCTGGCCGGCGCCCTGATCGAGACATTCGGCGCCGAGCCTCTGCCCCACCTCATCGGCCCCGCCCCGCTGATGACGTCGCTGGACATGCACGGCTTTTCGCTGACCCTGATCGCTGCCGATGACGCCTTGCGCGAGGCGCTTCAGGCTCCCACCGACGCTCCCGCCTGGCCGGGCGTTCGCGCCATCCAGCCACCCGCGACGTTCACGCCGAACCTCGCCACCCAGGGCGAGGCGCTCGCCGAAGGTGCACCGCAATCGTCCGCCATCGCGGCCGCCGTGTCGCAGGTGATCGCGACCCTGCGCGATGCACGCGAGGCACTGGACCGGCTGGATACGCAAAGCGGCGACGGCGACGCCGGCAGCAGCATGCAGGAAGGCGCCGACGCCATCGCCGGGGCGCTGGAGGCGGGCCGGCTGGAGACCGCGCATCCCGACCGCCTCTTCGCCGGCATCGGCCAGTGCCTGGCCAAGGGCATGGGCGGTTCGAGCGGCGTGCTGCTCTCGATCTTTTTCACCGCCACGGCGACGGCCATGGAACGACATGACCTGCCGGAGAGCTTGTGGCAAGGGGTCGAGCGCATGCAGACCTACGGTGGCGCGCAACGCGGCGATCGCACGCTGCTGGATGCCCTGATTCCCGCTCTCGAGGCCTGGCAGGCACAAGGCACCGTGCAGGCGGCGGCCGACGCCGCTCGTCGAGGCGCCGAGCATACCGCGACGCTCGCCCAGGCCCGCGCGGGGCGTGCCGCCTACGTGCCCGATACCGCCCTGCAAGGGGTCGTCGACCCCGGCGCGGAAGCAGTCGCACGCGTCTTCGAGACGCTGGCGCGCTGCCTATGAGGACGTCGGCTCGCTTTCGCGCTGCGCCAGCCAGGCACGCTTGGCGGCAGGACTGAGCTTCTTGAGGGCGGCCTCTTGGCGCAACGCCTCGCCATGGCCGCCCACGTACTCCGCATGGCGCAAGGTCAACGGCCCCTTGCCGCGCAGGGCACGCGCCCCGCGCTTGCCGTCGCGATGCTCGCGGAAACGTCGTGCGACATCGGTGGTCACGCCGGTATACAACGCCCCGGCCGCCGTCTCGACGAGGTACAGATACCAGCGCTGCGCGGGGGCGTCGCGATCGTCCTCGGCCATGACGCGGCTCAGCGCTGCGCCAAGGCGTCGTGAAAGGCACGCATGACGGAGTCGTAGCGGTGCGGATCCGCTTCGTCGCGCGCCTTGAAGATCGCCGACCCGGCGACGAAGGTATCGGCGCCTGCGCGCGCGATCTCGGCGATGTTGTCGACCTTGACGCCACCATCGACCTCCAGGCGAATGTCGCGCCCGCTGGCATTGATGCGCTGACGCACCTCGCGCAGCTTGTCGAGCGTGCCGGGAATGAAGGACTGCCCCCCGAAGCCCGGATTGACGCTCATCAACAGCACCATATCGAGCTTGTCCATGACATGATCGAGGTAGGCAAGCGGTGTCGCGGGATTGAAGACCAGGCCGGCCCTGCAACCGCCGTCGCGGATCAGCTGCAGCGAGCGGTCGATATGCTCCGATGCCTCGGGATGAAAGGTGATGTAGCTGGCGCCGGCATCGATGAAGTCACCGATCAAGCGATCCACCGGCTTGACCATCAGGTGCGCATCGATGGGGGCGGTGACACCGTGCTTGCGCAATGCCTCGCAGACCATCGGCCCGATGGTGAGGTTGGGGACGTAGTGATTGTCCATGACATCGAAGTGGACGATATCCGCCCCCGACGCCAGGACATCGTCCACTTCCTGGCCCAGGCGCGCGAAATCGGCGGAAAGGATCGAAGGAGCAATCTTGAAATCAGGCATGAAAAGGCGCGTTCGACGTGAAATGAAGCCCTCATTCTAGCGAATGGCGGACGGAAAAACAGACGCACGGGGCGGAAGCGGCACGGACGCCTTGCACTTTCGGAAACCGCCTTCGATAGTAAAGAGAAACCTGAAACACGACACGACGCATCGCGCGTCGCATTCACGAGGGCTCGACATGCTCCGATTCACTTCGCGCCGTGGGCCGCGTCTGGCACTGTGCGCCGTACTGGGATTCTTCGCCACCTCCGCCGGCGCTCAGCAGGCGATTCTCGAGGGTGAGCGCTTCCATCCCCAGGAAAGCCGTCACGGCATGGCCGCCACCAGCCACTACCTTGCCTCCCAAATCGCCCGGGATGTCATGCAGGACGGCGGCAACGCCGTGGATGCCGCGGTCACCGCCGGCTTCGCGCTGGCCGTGACCCAGCCGCGCTCCGGCAACATCGGCGGGGGCGGCTTCATGCTGATTTCCGACGAGGACAGCGGCAAGGTGGTCGCCATCGACTATCGCGAGAAGGCGCCGGCGGCCGCGTTCGAGACGATGTTCCAGAACGACGCGGGCGAGGCCGTCCCCGAGCTGTCCCGCTATACCCACAATGCATCCGGGGTGCCGGGCACCGTCGCCGGCCTGGCGCTGGCACTCGACGAATATGGCACCCTGAGTCTCGCCGAGGCCCTGGCGCCGGCGATCGACCTGGCCGAGAACGGCTTCGCGCTTCCGCAGCGCTTCGTCGAGGGCATCGAGCAGGCCAGCGAGCGGTTCGAACAGTGGCCGGCCAGCCGGGCCAAGTTCTTCAAGCCCGACGGCAGCCGCTACCAGGTGGGCGACACCTACCGTCAGCCGGCCCTGGCGGCCACCCTCAAGCGCATCGCCGAGCACGGGCCTCGCGAGTTCTACGCAGGCGAAACCGCCGAACTGATCGCCGCCGAAATGGAAAAACATGGCGGCCTCATGACCGCCGAGGACCTGGCCGATTACCGCCCCGCGATCCGCGAACCCGTGCATGGCACCTATCGCGGCTACGACGTGTATGCCATGAGCCCGCCCTCCAGCGGCGGCGCGCATATCGTGCAGATGCTGAACATCCTCGAGGGCTACGACATCGGCGCCATGGGCTTCAACTCGGCACGCACGATCCACGTCATGAGCGAGGCGATGAAACGCGCCTATGCCGATCGAGCCGAGTACCTGGGCGATACCGATTTCGTCGACGTGCCGCTGGCCGGCATTACCTCGAAGGCCTATGCCGACGCGCTTCGCGAGCAGATCGACCTGGGCCGCGCCACCCCGAGCGACAGCATCGCGGCGGGCGATCCGCTGCCCTACGAGTCCAACGAGACCACGCACTTCTCGATCGCCGACGACAGCGGCCTCGCCGTCTCCAACACCTATACCCTCAACTTCAGCTACGGCTCGGGCATCGTCGTCGACGGTGCGGGCTTTCTGCTCAACAACGAGATGGACGATTTCTCCGCCAAGCCGGGTACGCCCAACGCCTATGGGCTGATCGGCGGCGAGGCCAACAAGATCGAGCCCGAAAAGCGCATGCTGTCGTCGATGACGCCGACCATCGTCAAGAAGGATGGCAAGAACTTCCTGATCACGGGCAGCCCCGGGGGCTCCCGGATCATCACTACGACGCTGCAAGTGGTCATGAACGTCATCGATCACGACATGAACGTGCAAAGCGCCGTGAGCGTGCCACGCACTCACCATCAATGGCTGCCCGACGAGATCCGCATCGAGGAAGGCATCAGCCCGGATACGATCGCCTTGCTCGAGGCGATGGGCCATACCGTCAGCCAGCAGGAGGCGATGGGCGCGGCGCAATCGATTCTGATCGAGGATGATGGCGCCTTCACCGGCGGCGCCGATCCGCGGCGATCGACGTCGTCGGCGATGGGTCTTTGAGCCGATACTCGTGCTCCCGCGGTCCCGGAGCGACCGACATGCCGTCGCCCAGCGGCGATGACCCGAGTTGATAGGTGCGGGGAGATCGATGCCGATTGTCATCATTGCCATCGCCGAGTGGTTCGGCACCGCGCTGTGGTTCACGCCCAACGCCGTGATCGACGATCTCCAGCGGACGTGGGGGCTCGCCACCGGCGATCTGGGCTGGCTCACCGGTGCGGTGCAGTTCGGGTTCCTGCTGGGGACGCTCGGCTTGGGCCTCAGCGGTCTTGCCGATCGCACTCGAGCCAGCCGACTGTTCGCCCTGGCATGCCTGGTCGGCGCGCTTTCCAACGCCCTGCTGCCTTATGCCGGTGGCCTGTGGCCGGCGGTCGGGTTGCGCCTGATCACCGGGCTGTCGCTGGCCGGCATCTACCCCATCGGCATGAAACTGATGGTGGGCTGGGCGCCCGGGCGCGCCGGACTGGGACTGGCATGGCTCGTCGGGATGCTGGTGCTGGGCACGGCGATGCCCCACCTGCTGGCCGGCATCGATTGGGGAGGCGACTGGAAGTTGACGCTATGGATCGCGTCACTGCTCGCCCTGCTGGCCGGCGTCGCTGTCTGGAGGCTGGGCGACGCCCCTTGCCTTGCTCGAGTGCCCACTTCAACGTCATCGCGCCTGGCCGGGCTGGCGGCCTTTGGCATCGCCGACTTTCGCCGCGCTGCCAGCGCCTACTTCGGCCACATGTGGGAACTCTACACGCTCTGGACGCTGATCCCGTTGCTGCTGATTGCGGCCAACCCTTCCCTTTCTCCCCAAGCGCTGTCGCTGCTGTCGTTCGCCCTGATCGCGGTCGGCGCCCCGGGCTGCTGGCTCGGCGGCTGGCTGAGCCAGCATCTGGGCAGTCGCCGGGTCGCGATCCTGGGGCTGGCCGGCTCGGCGATAGGCTGCCTGCTCTATCCCTGGATTGCCCCGCAGGTCGGTTTCGCTGCCTTGGTGGTGTATCTGGCAGCGTGGAGCCTGCTCGCGGTGATCGATTCGCCGCAATTCTCGGCGCTCTCCGCCAACGCTTGCCCCGCCACGCTGGTCGGTAGTGCGCTGACGCTGCAGAACGCCATCGGGTTCGCGATCTCCGCCGTCTCGATAGGCCTGCTGGTGCCTTGGCTATCCGCCCTTGGTGCGACGATCGCCTGGTGGCTACTCCCCGGCCCGCTGCTGGGGCTGCTTGCTCTCCGCCGGCTCGGCAGGCCCGCTCGCGTCGAACCGTAGGCACAGCGTCTGCCGCGCCGGAGTGCCAAACTCGTGCCCGTCTCGGCTTATAGAGTTACCGAGCAAATTTATAATTAAAAGTTCTATTGAAACGAATTGTCATTCCATTCTGGTTTATTTATCCTTGCCGCCATTGCCAATAAATCCTAGGGGACTGACTCATGACCTGGTTTTCCAAGCCTCGCTCGCTGTTCACCGCGTCCGCCGTCGGGCTGGCGCTGACTTTCGGCGCCCTGTCGCCCGCGCAGGCCCAGGACGAACCGCGTGAGCTGCTCAACTCCTCCTATGACATCGCTCGCGAACTGTTCGCCGCGGTGAATCCGAAGTTCATCGACTGGTGGCAGGCCCAGCACGACGAGACCGTCAGCGTGAAGCAGTCCCACGGCGGTTCCTCGACGCAGGCCCGCTCGATCATGCAAGGGCTGCGTGCCGACGTGGTGACCTTCAACCAGGTGACCGACGTCAACGTGCTCGCCGATGCCGGCTTGGTCGCCGAGGATTGGCAGGACCGCTATCCCAATAACGCCTCGCCCTACTACTCCACGACCGCCTTCCTGGTGCGCAAGGGCAACCCCAAGCAGATCGAGAACTGGGACGACCTCGCGCGGGATGATGTCTCTCTCGTTTTCCCCAATCCCAAGACTTCGGGTAACGGGCGCTACACCTATCTGGCGGCATGGGGTTACGCCGATCAGGCCTTCGATGGCGACGAGGCGAAGATCGAGGATTACATGAGCACGTTCCTCGGCAACGTCGAAGTGTTCGACACCGGCGGCCGCGGCGCGACGACGACCTTCGTCGAACGCGGGATCGGCGACGTCCTGATCACCTTCGAATCCGAGGTCAACAACATTCGTAACGAATACGGCAAGGACGACTATGAAGTCGTCGTACCGCCGGTCAGTATTCTCGCCGAGTTCCCGGTCGCCGTGGTCGACGAGTACGCCGAGCGCAACGGCAACGAGGATCTGGCCAAGGGCTATCTCGACTACCTGTATACCGAGGAAGCACAGCGCCTGCTGGCCGGGTTCAACTATCGCGTCAACGACGAGAAGGTGGCCGAGGAGTTCAGCGACCGCTTCCCTGAAACCGAACTGCTGCGCGTCGAGGACGTCTTCGGCAGTTGGCCCGAGGCGATGGAAACGCACTTCGCCAGCGGCGGTGAACTGGATCAGCTTCAGCGCCGATGATCGCACACGCTCTGACCTGGCGCCGTGAACGCCGAGTGCTGCCGGGCTTCGGCCTCTCGCTCGGCATCTCGCTGACCTTCGTCTCGCTGATTCTGCTGCTGCCCCTGACCAGTCTGGTGGGGCAGCTCTCGCAGTTGAGCTGGTCGCAGTACTGGTTTTTGATCACGGACCCGCGGCTGCTGGCGAGTTATGGCGTGACGCTCTTCGGCGCCGCCGTGGCAGCCCTCTTCAACGCCGCGTTCGGGCTGCTGATGGCGTGGATACTGGTACGCTACGAGTTCCCCGGCAAGCGTCTGGTCGATGCGCTGATGGATTTGCCGTTCGCGCTGCCCACGGCCGTCGCGGGCATCACCCTGGCGACGCTCTATTCCAGTAACGGCTGGATCGGGCGCCTGCTGGAGCCGCTGGGCATATCGATCTCCTACACCTGGATCGGGATCGCCCTGGCGATGGCCTTTACCAGCATCCCGTTCGTTGTTCGTACCGTGCAGCCGGTACTGGAAGATCTCCCCGCCGAAGTGGACGAAGCCGCGATGACGCTCGGCGCCAGCGACAGCCATGCGTTCCGTCGGGTGATCCTGCCCTACCTGTGGCCAGCGCTGGTCACCGGTACCGGGCTCGCCTTCGTGCGTTCGCTCGGTGAGTTTGGCGCCGTGATCTTCATTGCCGGCGGCAAGCCCTACGAAACCGAGATCACCTCACTGATGATCTTCGTCAAGCTGCAAGAGTACGACTACGCCGGTGCCTCGGCGGTCGCCTCTATCGTGCTCGCCACCTCGCTTGCCCTGCTGCTGGCGATCAACCTGTGGCAAGGCCGCTTCATCAAACGACTGCACGGAGGGCGCGGCTGATGATACGAATCGGTGACGCACCGCGTGTCCGCCGTCTGCTGATCGGCGCCGCCCTGGTGCTGACGGCACTGTTTCTGCTGCTGCCGCTGGTGGCGATCTTCGCCCAGGCGTTGATGAGCGGCATCGATGTCTACTGGCAGAACCTGAGCGACGACTACACGCTTGCCGCCATCGGCCTGACGCTGCTGGTCGCCGTAATCACCGTGCCGGTCAATCTGGTCTTCGGGGTGTTTCTGGCCTGGCTGGTGACGCGATTCGATTTCCCCGGCCGGCGCCTGCTGCAGACGCTGATCGATATTCCGTTTGCCGTCTCGCCGGTGGTCGCCGGCCTGGTCTACCTGCTGCTCTACGGGCGAAACGGCTGGCTCGGCGGCTGGCTAGATGCTCACGATATCCAGATCATGTTCGCCTGGCCGGGCATCGTGCTGGTCACGCTGTTCGTCACCTGCCCGTTCGTCGCCCGCGAGCTGATTCCGCTGATGCAGGCGCAAGGCTCCCGCGAGGAAGAAGCAGCCGTGACGCTGGGCGCTTCCGGCTGGACGATTTTCCGGCGCGTGACGCTGCCGAACATTCGTCATGCCCTGCTCTACGGCGTGATCCTGACCAACGCTCGCGCGGTCGGCGAGTTCGGCGCGGTCTCGGTGGTCGCAGGGGCGATTCGCGGCGAAACCAATACCCTGCCGCTGCAGGTCGAACAACTCTATCAGGACTACAACACCGTGGGTGCCTTCACCAGTGCATCGCTGCTGGCACTGCTGGCGCTGCTGACGCTGGCCGCCAAGGCCGCACTCGAATGGCGCGCTGCGCGCCGGGAGACCGCGACATGAGTATCCGCATCTCGCAGATCGAAAAGACCTATGGTTACCAGGGCCGCGGCCGGACCCGCGCCCTTGAACCCATCGATCTCGATATCCACGATGGCGAACTGATCGGCCTGCTCGGCCCCTCCGGCTCCGGCAAGACCACGCTGTTGCGTATCGTGGCCGGGCTGGAACAGGCCGACAGCGGCTCGATCCATTTCGGCGATCGTGACGTGACTCGGGTTCATGTGCGCGATCGACGCATCGGGTTCGTGTTCCAGCATTATGCCCTGTTCCGCCACATGAGCGTGTTCGACAACGTCGCTTTCGGGCTGACTGCCATGCCGCGCTCGCAGCGGCCGTCGAGCGGCGAGATTCGTTCGCGGGTGATGCAGTTGCTGGAAATGGTCCGGCTGCAGGATTTCGCCGAGCGTTTCCCGGCCCAGCTCTCCGGCGGGCAACAGCAGCGCGTATCGCTGGCGCGGGCGCTGGCGTTGAAGCCCGACGTGCTGCTGCTCGACGAGCCGTTCGGCGCGCTGGATGCCAAGGTACGCCAGGAGCTGCGCCGCTGGCTGCGCCATCTCCACGAGGAGCTTCACTTCACCAGCCTGTTCGTGACCCACGACCAGGAAGAGGCGCTGGAACTGTCGGATCGGGTGGTGGTGATGAGCAACGGCCGGATCGAACAGATCGCGACGCCGGATACGCTCTATCGCCAACCCGCCAATCGCTTCGTGTTCGAGTTCCTCGGTGACGTCAACCGGATCGAGGGCGATATCGAGAAGGAAGTCCTCACCTGCGGCAACGCGCGGGTGGCGGTGCCCGGCATCGAGAATGGTCGCCAGGAACTGCTGCTGCGACCCCATGAGGTCTGCCTGGACGAGCAGCCCAGCACCCGCGCGCACTTGCCGGTCAGCGTCACGGCCGTCGTGCCGGTAGGCGCCGAAGTTCGCCTCGAGCTGGAAGCGGACTGGCTGGGCGAACCGTGGCTGGCCACGATCAGCCATGCGGATTTCGAACGCCTGGCGATCACCCGTGGCAAACGGCTCTTCGCCCAGCCCAGCCGTCTGCATCGCTTCGATACCTCACGACCACAGACACTGGCACCGCTGTCGGCCTCATGAGGCGGCAGCCGGGTCAAGGCCTTAGGGGTCTTCGTCGCATTCCGGAAACTCGCGACCGGCGTCTATAATGGTCGCGCCGTTTCCACGACTCGAGAGGTTCACTGTTATGCGTCAATGGTTTGCGTTCAAAGGCCTGGCCGTACTGCTATTGCTCGGCCTGTTGGCGGCCTGTGCCCAGAGCCCCCAGATTCTTCAGGTCAAGCCCGATGTCGGCGCGAGTCTGCCGCAAACCGGTAACGGTCAGGCGATTGCCGTCAGCGTCGTCGACGGACGGCGCAGCGACGTGCTCGGCACGCGCTCCGGCGAACCCTCGTCGACCTCGACGATTCGCGTCCCCGCTCACGACGTCATCCCCAAGCTGCAGACCCAGGCGGAAAACGCCCTGCGGCGCATGGGATACACCCCGACGCGCGAAGGAGGGACCGGCGCGACCCTGACACTCACGCTCGCCGATCTCCAGTACGCCCCCGCCGACGCCGATGCGCCGCTGCTCGATGCCGCGCAACTCCAGGCCGTGCTGCGCGCGGAAATCGTCAACGACGGCGGCACCTATACCGGCACCTACACCGCCAAACGCACCCAGAGTTTCGCCATCAAGCCCGACTGGGAGACCAACAACCGCATGGTCAGCGACCTGCTGAGCAACGCCCTGCGGCGCGCCTTCAGCGATCCCGAGCTGTCACGCCAGCTGCAGTACTGACCGTCACTCGCCGGGCCCCGTGTCCTGACGCGGGCCACGTCGCACCAACGACCAAACGCTCTCCTGCTTGCCGCCGGCCTCCGGCGGCAAGGTTTCCAGGAGAGTCAGTTCGAAATTGGGGGCGAACAGGCGCTCCACCTCGTCATGATCCACCGAATACGGCGGCCCACCCTCGGGCGACTGGGTATCGACCAGGCTGATCAGCAAGCCTCGCGTTCCCGGCAGCAGCAGCTGCGCGAGATGAAAGGCATAGCGTTGCCGGGTGGCCTCGGGCAGCGCGATCAGCGCCGCCCGGTCGTAGAAGGCGGCCAGCTCGGCGGCCTGCGCCGTGTGAAAATGGAAGAAGTCCCCGCACCAGAGCTCGATGCTCCCCTGCCGGCAGCAGGTGAAATCTCCCTGGGTGTAGCGGGACACGGGCCCCTCGCCCTCGGCAATGAACTGCTCGATGGCCAACGACGACAATTCGAGCCCCAGCACCGGATGGCCCTGCTCGGCCAGCCAGCGCATGTCCAGGCTCTTGCCGCACAACGGCACCAGCACCTTCCCCCGCGGCGGGGCGCCGAGCGTGGGCCAATGCCGTTGCAATGACGCATGCGGCGCCGAGCGATGAAACCCGATGCGCCCGTCCTCCCAGCGCGACAGCCACTCATCCGTGGCCATGGATGCTCACCATAGCGACTCAATGCCTCCCGTTCGATTGGCGCTAGAACCAGCCGCTGCGACGCTTACGTCGACGCGGCAGGTGCGGCACGATCAGCCCGACCAGCAGCCCGGCGCCGGCCACGCCGGCCCCGTACATGAAGTAGCGCATCAACAGGTCTTGTTCCTGGGTATCGAGCCGCGCCTCGAGCCCGCGCACGGTTTCCTGCGCCTCGCCGTAGGCCGAGTTCAGCTCGGCGTTGCGGGCCTCCAGCTCCTCGATGCGCTGGCCGCGCTCATCGAGCGTGGTCTTCATGTCGGCCACGCGCTGTTCCCATTCCTGGTTGATGCCGTCGAGTTCCGAGGTCAGTTCGTCCACGCGCGTCTGCAACTCGGGCAGGCGTGAACGCGCACTCGGCGTGTCCTGCAGATAGCGACTGGGAATCCACACCGTGTCGCCGTCCTGGCTACGCACCCGGCTGTAATCGTTTTGTCGTTCCAGCAGCGTCACGGGTTCGCCGCTGTCGAGCGTTCCCACGATGCGATAACCGTCCGTGGGGCCGCTGCGTACATAGGTGGGCAACTGGTCCGAGACCCAGTGCTGCGCCTCATCCTGTGCATGGGTGTCCACCGCAAAGGCCCCGAGGACCAAGCTCAACATCAGAGGTTTGATTCTAGACATAACGTGGCTTCTTCATGAATGACGAACGGCTCACGATACGAACTGCTCCACGCGTTGCGATCCATGCCGAGCGGACCTCCTGTCGCACCTCGGCGGGCGACCATCCACACATTCTGTGGATAAGTCTTGGGAAAACCGAATCATGACAGCGGCGAGACCGCCGCAATGTCTGTCATAGCGACAAATCGTGCAATTTTTGATCACCCCTTCCACGCGTTCTATCGCGTGCCGACCCGCCTGGCGCGGCGCCGTCGCCGCCATCCACGGGCCGCGCGGGAGACGCCCCGAGGGCGAGATTGCGCGACAGCCGCTAGCGTATCATAGCCATGCCGGATTCGCGGACGATTCGACGTCCGCGCAAGGCTGGCCCAGGCTGCCGGCAATCCGTATAATGCAATGTCTTATCCTGGACAAGCGGCTGGGCCGCATTTCAAGGCCACGCTTTCTACTCACCCCCAATCACGGACAATGTCGGGCGCTCGACGCACCGACCGTATCGGTATGGCGAAGAAACTCTTCATCAAGACCCATGGCTGCCAGATGAACGAGTACGATTCCGCGCGCATGGCGGATCTGCTCGGTGAATCGCACGCACTCGAGCTGACCGACGACGAGCGGGACGCCGACGTCATCCTGCTCAACACCTGCTCGATTCGCGAAAAGGCCCAAGAGAAGGTGTTCCACCAGCTCGGTCGCTGGAAGAAGCTCAAGGCCGCCAATCCCGACCTCGTGATCGGCGTCGGGGGCTGCGTGGCCAGCCAGGAAGGCGAGCACATCAAGAAGCGCGCGCCGCACGTCGACATGGTCTTCGGTCCGCAGACACTGCACCGACTGCCGACCATGCTCGACTCGCGCCAGGGCGCGGAGACCATTTCCATGGTCGACGTCACCTTCCCCGAGATCGAGAAGTTCGACCACCTGCCCAAGCCCACGTCGGACGGCGCCACCGCCTTCGTCTCGGTGATGGAAGGCTGCTCGAAATACTGCACCTTCTGCGTGGTGCCCTATACCCGTGGCGAGGAAGTCTCGCGGCCTTTCGAGTCGGTGATGGAGGAAGTCATCCATCTGGCCGACCAGGGCGTGCGCGAGATCAACCTGCTGGGCCAGAACGTCAACGCCTATCGCGGCGAGAATCAGCTCGGCGACGAGATCGACCTCGCCGAGCTGATCGGCTGCGTCGCCGCCGTGGAAGGCATCGACCGGATCCGCTTCACCACCTCGCACCCCGTGGAGTTTTCCGACAGCCTGATCGAGGCCTACGGCGAGATTCCCGAGCTGGTCAGCCATCTGCACCTGCCCGTTCAGGCGGGGTCGGACCGTATCCTGGCGGCCATGAAGCGCGGTCACACCGTCGAGGAATACGTCGACAAGCTGGAGCGCATCCGCGCACTGCGCCCGGACATCAGCTTCTCCTCGGACTTCATCATCGGCTTCCCCGGCGAGACCGAGGAAGACTTCATGGACACCATGAACCTCATCCAGCGCATCGGATTCGACGCCTCGTTCAGCTTCGTCTATTCCCCGCGCCCGGGGACGCCGGCGGCGAACCTGGAAGACGAGACGCCGGAAGCGACCAAGAAGCAGCGTCTGGCGATTCTCCAGGAGCGCCTCAACCAGCAGACCATGCAGATCTCGCGGCGCATGGTCGGCAACACCGAGCGCATCCTGGTCACCGGCTTCTCGCCCAAGGATCCCGGCCAGCTTTCCGGCCGCACCGAGAACAACCGGGTGGTGAATTTCCGCGCGCCCAACCCCACCGAACTTATCGGCTATTTCGTCGACGTCGAGATCACCGAGGCCTTGCCGAACTCGCTGCGCGGTGACCTGGCGTCGCCCGCGCGCTACTGACGTGCCATTCACCTCTCGGTGAAACCTTGCGCAAGATCATTGCCCCGGCGTTGTCCGGGGCGCTAAGCTGAATTCACACTTCCAACCCATGGATCCCCTCGAGTTGAGCCAGAACACTTCGCAGGCACATCGCATCCTCACCCTGACGCTCGAACCCAACGACCCCATGCGCCTGGCCAGTCTGTGCGGGCAGCAGGACGAACACCTCAAGCTCGTCGAGACCCGCCTGGGCGTGACGCTGCGCAATCGCGGCAACACCTTTCAACTCGCGGGGCCGGGGTCGAGCGTCAAGGCCGCGGCCAACGTCGTCGAGCACCTCTACCGTGAGACGGAAGCCAGCGAGCTGACACCCGATACCGTGCACCTGTTCCTGCAGGAATCCGGCCTCGAAGCGCTGGAGGAGGAAGAGGAAACCATCGACGAAGGCGGTGTCCTGCTACGTACGCCACGCGCGCTGATCAAGCCGCGTGGCAACAACCAGCAGACCTATGTCGCCAGCATTCGCGATCACGATATCAACTTCGGGATCGGACCGGCGGGGACCGGCAAGACCTACCTGGCGGTCGCGGCGGCGGTCGAGGCGCTCAACCAGCAGCAGGTGCGGCGCATCCTGCTGGTCCGTCCGGCGGTGGAAGCCGGCGAGCGACTGGGTTTCTTGCCGGGGGACCTGGCACAGAAGATCGACCCCTACCTGCGCCCGCTGTACGACGCCCTCTATGAAATGCTGGGCTTCGAGCAGGTCGGCAAGCTGATCGAGCGCCAGGTGATCGAGGTCGCTCCGCTGGCCTACATGCGCGGTCGCACGCTCAACAATGCCTTCATCATTCTCGACGAGAGCCAGAACACCACGCGCGAGCAGATGAAGATGTTCCTGACGCGCATCGGGTTCGGCTCCACCGCGGTGATTACCGGCGACATCACGCAGGTCGACCTGCCGCGCGGCAACCAGTCGGGGCTGATTCAGGTCCTCGACGTGCTCAAGGACACCCCGGGAATCGGCGTCACCCACTTCGTGGCCAAGGACGTGGTCCGCCACCCGCTGGTGCAGCGCATCATCGAGGCCTACGATGCCTTCGAGAGCGCCGAGGAAGAACAGGAACGCACTCGCCGCGAGCGCCGCGCCCAGGCCAAGCGCGAAGAGAACGACGCGCGACGCGACAACGACGAGCCGACCAACGCATGACGCCCGACATCGATCGTCAGGTCGCCCTCGAGACGGCGACGGAACTTCTCCCCACCCAGGCCGACCTCGAGGCCTGGGTGGGGGCCGTGCTGGCGCGTCATCCCGACACGGACCGCCACGAACTCAGCGTGCGCTTCGTGACGGCCGACGAGAGCCAGGCGCTCAACCGCGATTACCGCGGAAAGGACAAGCCGACCAATGTGCTGTCCTTCCCCTTCGAGGCACCGCCCGGCATTCCCCTGGCGCTGCTCGGCGACCTGGCGATCTGCCACGCCGTGGTCGCCGACGAAGCCGCCGAGCAGGGCAAGCCGCTCGCGCACCACTACGCCCATATGGTGATCCACGGCACCTTGCATTTGCTCGGCTACGATCATATAGATGATCGGGAAGCCGAAGAGATGGAAGCCCTGGAGCGGGAATTACTGGCGCATTTCGCCATCGGTGATCCCTATGCCGAGTGAACCGCCGCCTGCCGGAACGGCCCCCGGCTTCCTCCGAAACGCGACCGCCGGCCGCGTCAGCATCTTATTACCCCAGCGTGATCGTCCATGAGGAACGAGAGACCCATCGCATGAGCGAAGACCGATCGAGCAGCCAGGGTGGCAAGTCCTGGCTGGATAAACTGTTGAGCGCTTTCTCCAACGACGCCGACGAGCCCAGCTCGCGAGACGAACTGCTCACCTTCCTGCGCGAGGCCGGCACCCGGCTACGCCTCGATCAGGATGCGCTGACCATCATCGAGGGCGCATTCCAGATCAGCGATCAGCAAACCCGTGAGGTGATGATCCCGCGCTCCCAGGTAACCGCCCTGCATGTCGATCAACGCCCCGAGGACTGCCTGCCGGTGATCCTCGAAACCGCTCACTCGCGCTACCCGGTCATCGACGAAAACCTCGATGAAGTGCTGGGCATCGTGCTGGTCAAGGACCTGCTGCCCTTGCTCAAGCTCAGCGATGCCGAGCGCCAGCGCTTTCAACTGCGCGACATCCTGCGTCCGGCGATGTTCATTCCCGAGTCGAAGCGGCTCAACAGCCTGCTCAAGGAATTTCGCGACACCCACAACCACATGGCGGTGGTGGTCGACGAGTACGGCGGCACCGCCGGCATCGTGACCATCGAGGACATCCTCGAGCAGATCGTCGGCGATATCGAAGACGAGCACGACACCGACGAGGAAGACGACATCCGCGACCTCGGTGACGGCACCTATGCGATTCGTGCGCTGACCCCCATCGAGGAGTTCAACGAACGCTTCGACACGGCCTTCCCCGACGAGGAATTCGACACCGTCGGCGGCCTGGTGATGCAGCGCTTCGGCCATCTTCCCCGTCGCAACGAATACGCCGACCTGGGCGACTGGCGCTTCACCGTGCTCAACGCCGACAACCGCCGCATCCGGCTGTTGCAGGTCTCGCCCGCATCGGATGCCAGCAGCGAGACGGCGCAAGCCGAAAGGGAATGACCCCAAGTGCGCCGTGACGCCACGTCGTCCTCGTTGCGGCATGGCCCACGGCGCCCTGCTCTGTTATAAGAGGCACCTTCGACAAGGAGTGCCTCATGCTGTCTTCCCGAGCCTATCGCCCCTGGATGGGATATCTCGTCGCGCTGGCCGCCGGCGCGCTCACGACCCTGACCTTCGCCCCGTTCTCGCTCTGGTGGATCGGCCCGATTGCCGTCGCCATGGTCTTCTACGGGCTGCACGACCTCACCACCGGTCAGGCCGCCTTGCGCGGCTGGAGCTACGGCGTCGGGCTGTTCGGCGCCGGCACGTCGTGGATCTATGTGTCGATTCACGATTACGGCTACACCGGCGTACCGCTGGCCATCTTTCTGACGGCATTGTTCGTCGTCACGCTGGCGCTGTTCTATGCCGTGATATTCGGCGTCTATCGGCGCTTCACCTCGCCCCGCTGGGCCATGCTGACCTTCGCGGGCGCCTGGGTGCTGGGCGAAGCGCTGCGAACCTGGGCGTTCACGGGGTTTCCCTGGCTGCTGCTGGGCAGCGCCCATGTCGCGTCGCCCCTGGCGCCCTGGGCTCCCGTCGGCGGCGTCTACCTGCTCTCCTTGTTCGTCGCGCTGAGCGGGACCCTGCTGGTCGCGCTGTGCCGAAAGCGCTACTGGGCCCTGGCGCCACTGGCCGCCATTTGGGTCATCCCGATGCTGCTTCCCGCGCAATGGACGACACCCCAGGGTGAACCCAAGCGCGTCGCCTTGCTGCAGGGCAATCTCCCGCAACTGACCAAGTGGAGCGCCGAGGGCCAGCGCGCCGCCGCCAACACCTACAGCACGCTCACTCGCGCCCAGCCCGAGGAGGCCGACCTGATCGTGTGGCCGGAGACCGCCCTGCCGATGTTCGCGGCCCAGGCACGCCCTGTGCTCGAGCGCGTGCAGGCGACGCTTCCGCCGGACACGGCCTTGCTGACCGGCATCGTGCAACGGGAGGCAAACGGCGATTACTACAATTCGGTCATCGGGGTCGGCGCCAGCGAGGGCAGCTACCGCAAGGAGCATCTGGTGCCATTCGGCGAATACCTGCCGCTGGAGGGCTTGCTGCGCGGCATCATCGCCTTCTTCAACCTGCCCATGTCGAGCTTCACCGCCGGTGACGCCGACCAGGCACCGATCGAGGCCGCCGGCATGCAGCTGGGCAGTGCGATCTGCTACGAAATCATCTATGCGGACCTGGTCGCCAACCGGGCGCGCGACGCCAACGTGCTGCTGACCGTGTCCAACGACACCTGGTTCGGGGACTCCATCGGCCCGCTTCAGCACTTGCAGATGGCCCAGCTACGCGCCCTGGAGAACGGCCGTTACGTCCTCCGCGCCACCAGCAACGGCGTCACCGCCATCATCGACGCCCAGGGCCATATCACGCAGCGCGCGCCGCGCTTCGAGACCACCAGCGTCAACGGCGAGGTCCAGCCCATGCAAGGCCTGACGCCCTTCACCCGGACCGGCAGCTGGCCGGCCTGGGGACTCGCCCTGCTGCTGCTCGTCCCCGGGCTGCGCTGGCGCCGTCGCACCTAGCGTGCGCCGGTCCCGGCACGAGGCGCGGTGAATCCCGCGCCTCGTGCCGGGGGCCAGGCGACCTAGTGGTATGGTCTCGCGGAGTAATGGTCTATCTCACAAGCCACTATTCGGAGGACGACCAATAGCTCAAATTCTTCATCCACGCGCCACGACTACGTACGCTACCCAGGAAAAGCTACAGCGATCGACGGATTCGGTCGCGACCTTGAGCCGACGCTACGCCCCCAAGATGGTACGCAAGTAGCGCAGCTGGAATACCGCCGAGCTCAGATGGTTCCCAAGGCGGCTCGCTCCACGTCGCTGATCCTCCAGGAGTAAGCCGCAGCCATCACCTTTCGACAAAAGCCCCTGCTGTCCTTCGATGCCTGCCTGCATCCCCTTCAGCGAGAGATCCTTCGCTCACCAGGTCGAGCCTGCACCGGCTTTACCAGTGCCACGGCATCAGTCAGTTACCCAAAGCGGGTAACCAGAAGCCTGAGACGCAGCGTTTCAAGCGTTATCCGATTGGCTATCAGCACATCGATATCAGCGACACCCGTACCGGCAAGGACAAGGTCTATCTGTTTGTTTCTGTGAGTCGGACCTCCAAATTCGTTCATGCCCAGCTCTATCGGAAGATGACGAGGCAGATTGTCGCTGACTTCCTCGCAGACACACTGAGAGCGTTACCATATAGGGCCCACACCGTGGGTGAAGTTTGCGAAGAAGGCCGGAAGGAACAAGCGCCTACAAGGCCGCATATCTTCGACGTGATCTGATACCGACATGGGCTCGAGCACCGGCTAACTAAGCCCTGCCATCCCTGGACCAACAGCAAGGTGTAACGCATGAACCGCACCCTAAAGGAGGCCACGATTCAAGCGTTACATTACACCTCGCCGGAGCCGTTGCAGTCTCATCTCGCGGATTATCTATGGCCCTATAATAGTGCCCGACCTCTCAGAGCGCTCAAGGGCAAGATACCGTCCTTGAACAATAGCAGAAAGAGACCGAGCGGTTTTATGATGCCCCAAGCCAAGCCTTTCGTGGAACCACACAGCTAAGGGCTCAAACAACTGCGTAACGCGGGTATTAGCTTTTTTTCAGGCCGGCGATATACCAGTCGGGCTTGGCACGTCTCAGGCCGATCTCATAGAGCACATAGGCACTCAGAAAAGTAACTGGCGCCGAAAGGCCGGCAATGCTCGGCAATTGCATGATTATCATGCCCGCAACGATTGCCACACACCAGGCTATCAAGCCGCAGGGGTTATAGGCAGGAATATAGGCATTATCCAGCTCTACATGGCCGTCGAAGCGTTGCTGATAGGTGCGAGACAGGATATGTGCCAGGGCCACGCCGACCCATGCCACCACGAACACGCCCTGATAAGCGAGCGCCTGGAGAATGTAACTGAACACGTCGGCAATCATCAGCAAGTAGGCCATCAGGCCGATCAGACATCCGGCCACCACCTTGGGCAGCTTGATGCCCGTGACCTTGCGCACCAGCGCCTCGAAGTTGACCGTGGCCAGGTAGTAGTTCGCGGTATTGATGCGGCTCTGGGTCACCCAGACCAGCAATAGCCCTCCCACGCCCATCAACTCCAGTAGCCCAAGGACAATAGAGGCTTCCGACAGCCCATCGGTAGGAATCATCGAATCCAGCAGGATGCCAACGATGCCGCTGAACAGGAACGTCATGGCATAGAAGGGAATGCCAAACGTCACCTTGACATGGAAGTCGGCATCTTTCTGCTTGCCGAAACGGGCATAGTCGAAGGTGAACATCATCAGCACCCACACGCCCATGTAGTAGGCAAAGGTATGCAGCCAGCCCCAGGGAGATGCACCGCCTTCCGGCACACGCGCCAACCAGTCGCTCGGGTAGCCAAACTCGGCAACGGCCACGCCGACGGCAACCAGCATGCCGATGACGTAGACGGGCAGTAGCACGCCGTTGAACTTATCCAGCCAGTGCTGAACGCTGCCGAAGATGAGCGAAACGCCGATGATCGCGACGATCGCGGTGCTGACACCCATCGTCAAGCTTCCACTCCACTCGGTCAGTACCAAGGCCATGACATAGCCTTCGAATACCGCATAGTAGAGCGCCGTGGCAAAAAAGATCAGCGTGGCGACCACCGCCCCCACGTGACCAAATAACACCTTGGAGAATATCGCGACGGTCAGCCCCGTCTTCATCGCGTAGCGACTGATCACACCGTTGATCACTCCGTAGGCGATCACCGTCAGCACGATACCGATCAGCGCGTTGGCCGTGCCGTAACTGCGCGCCATGGCGGCGGCCACCACCATGTAGAAGATGGCGCTGCAGACGGCCCACCATGCCATCATGAGGTTGGCACGCGGCATACGCCCCTCAGCGGGTACCGGCTGTTCTGCATAGTCGAGGTCGGTGGCCTCGTGGGTCTCAGATTGATTGGTCATTGCGAACACCTTTGTTGTGATTATCTCGGTGGTTGTGGCCATCTTTCGGACAGACTCTGCCTGGGCCGCCGAGATCGGCGACAAATTCAGGCCTGCGGGAAAGAGGTCGTGTGGCTCATTTCATGCCACTGAGTTGGCCACCCGGCGCCGCCGGGTGACGCGATGCTTATGGCATCTGGCGCAGCGCCGCCATCAGCTGTTGATATTCCGCACGCGCAGCCAGGGCCTCCTCCAAGCCGACCCGCACGAAACGGATCTTCTGGTGCGGCTGGACCTGTCCGACCCAGTTCATGTCGGCACTGATCACGGTGCCGATCATCGCGTAGCCGCCACCAGTGACGGCATCGCGATGCAGGATGATCGGCTCGCTGCCACTGGGCACCTGGATGGAGCCCATCGGGTAGCAGGCATCGACGATATTCGAAGGATCATCACCGGCGCCGAACGGTGGTTCGCGATCGATGAACGACAACTGGCTGCCCCCCTTCATGCGGTAGCCGATCCGGTCAGCCTCCGAGGCGACCGTCCAGTCCTCCTCGTAGAAGCGTTCGCGGCTCTCGTCGGTCAGCCGGTGGTCGTAGATGCCGGACATCACGCGAAGCATGTAGTGCTTGGAGAAATTCGGCACCAGCAACTCCGGCAGCCGTCGTCCTTCCTGAGTGGAGGTGGCGGCGGGCATCAGGTCCAATTGGTCACCAGCTTGCAGCGGCCGACCTTCCAGGCCTCCCAGGCTGCCCAGCGAATAGGTGCTGCGGCTGCCGAGCTTCTCGGGCACATCGATACCGCCCTCGATGGCCAGATAGAGTCTCGCGCCGGCCTTGACGAAATCGAAGCTCAGGGTTGATCCCGCAGGTACCCGGAAGACCTCATTCAATGGCTGTGGCTCACCATCGACCTTGGGGGTCATCTCGGCGCCACAGGCCGCGACACAGCGGCTCTCGGTGAACTGGAGCTCCGGCCCCATCAGGGCGCATTCCAGCACCGCGGCCCCTTCGGGGTTGCCAAGCAGCAGGTTGGCCGCCCGCAATGAGCGCTGGTCCATGCCACCGGAGGGTGGGATTCCCAGGTGGTAGTTGCCCTGACGCCCCGTGTCCTGGATGGAGGTGGCAAGCCCGGGCTTAATCACGTCAATGGTCATAGAGCACCTCCTCGATACGGCTGGAATAGCCATCGGGGTCGCGGTTGAAGTCATCCAGGTCGAAGGTGAACGGCACCACCCTGGGTTCGAAGCGTCCGGCCTCGGCATCCGCCGACAGGCGGTCGTATTCATCGCGATCGATGGCACGGTGTTTCACGATATCGCCGGGCCGGAAGAAGATCATCGAGTCGTCGATGTGTGGTTGCTGACCGGTCGGATCGTAGTTCGGCATCGGGGTCACGCCGAACATCTGATAGCCGCCGGCGCCACGCACCGAATAGATGCAACTGAAACAGCCGCCATAGCCCACGGTCTGCTTGGGCGTATCGGTTCGCGGCCGCAGGTACTTGGGTACCTGAATCTGACGCTCGCGAGGCACCATCTGATACATGAACGGCAGCCCCGACACGAAGCCCACCATGGAGACGAACCAGGGGCTGGCACTATGCGCCTCGATGAAGGCATCGACACTGTCGAAACCGTTGATCCGTGCCGCATAATCGAGATCGGTGCCCGAGGGATCCTGGTGACGATCACGGAAGCGCATCAACGTCTCATGGGTCCAGGGGTCGTTGTAGAGCACCGGCACCTCGATCACTCGCGTGTCGACGGTGCGTACTTTCTGGGCCGAGACCTCACGGTCCAACGTCTCCAAGGTCTCCTGCAGCACCTCGGCGGAGAGCTGATCCGGGTCGTAGCGCACCTGATAGGAGGCATTGGCGGGGCAGATCTCGATGATGCCGGGGATGGACATGGTCTTGAGGCGCTGGGTGATCGAGAGCGACCGGAAGAAGGCCTCGAGGGTCATCTCCTCGCTCAGCTCCACGAAGAGGAACTCATCACCGGCCAGGCAATAGCGTACCTGGGCGCTAGTGGTAGTAGCCTTGGTCGCAGTCATCACAGAGCCTCCTTGACGCTTGCTGATTGGCTTTGCGTGGCAACGGGCTCAGCTTCCAGCCAGCGTTCCAGAAAGCCCGTATCCATCGCGCCCCGCCGCACCTCAGGGTCATCGACCAGGCGCCGGTGCAACCCCGCCGTCGTCGCGAAACCTTCGAGCGTGAACTCATCCAGGGCGCGGCCGGCTCGGGTCAGCGCGCTGTCGCGACTCTCATCCCAGACAATCAGCTTGGCGACCAACGAATCGTAGAACGGCGGCATCCGGTGACCGTCGAAGAGACAACTGTCGATGCGAATACCGGGGCCGGACGGCCAGATCAGCCGCTGCACCTGGCCCGGCGAGGGAACAAAGCCACGCTCCGGATCCTCGGCATTGATGCGCATCTCCACGGCCCAGCCACGGCGACCGATGTCCTGCTGGGTAAAGCGAAGGCGCTCACCACAGGCCAGACGCAGCATCTCGCGCACCAGATCGACGCCCGTCACAGCCTCGGTGATAGGATGCTCGACCTGGATCCGGGTGTTCATCTCGATGAAGAAGAACTCACCGGTGGTGTCATCGAACAGGTACTCGAGTGTACCGGCACCGAAGTAGTCGACATGCTCCGCCAGGGCCACCGCCGAACGGCAAAGCGCTTCGCGGGTGGGCTCATCCAGCGCCGGGGACGGGCACTCCTCGAAGACTTTCTGCCGGCGCCGCTGGAGCGAACACTCGCGCTCGAAGAGATGGATGGCCCGCTCCCCGTCACCCAGGATCTGGACCTCGATGTGGCGGGAACGCTCGATGAATCGCTCCAGGTAGACGCGATCATCTCCAAAGGCGGTACGCGCCTCGGTCTGCGCCATAGGCAGCTCTTCTCGAAGCGCCTCGACGTTTGCCGCCACCCGGATACCACGGCCTCCGCCGCCAGCCGCCGCCTTGATCAGCAACGGAAAGCCCACACTATCCGCCACTGCCAAGGCGTCGTCCAGATCGCTCACCGCACTGGGAGAGCCCGGCACTACGGGGACACCGGCCTCGATTGCCGTCTGGCGGGCCATGGCCTTGTCGCCCATGCGCTCGATGATGGCAGCCTCGGGGCCGACGAATACCAGGCCCGCTTCCGTCACGGCCCGGGCAAAGTCGGGACTCTCGGAGAGAAAACCATAGCCCGGGTGCACGGCATCAGCCTCTACCGCCTTTGCCGCCTCGAGTATCGCCTCGATGTTCAGATAGCTCCTGGTGGCCTGTGGTGGGCCGATGCAGACGGCCTGATCGGCCAGTTGTACGGACAGGCTATCTGCATCGGCTTCACTATGGGCGACGATGCTGTGCATGCCGAGCTCACGAGCCGCACGCACGACACGCAAGGCGATCTCCCCTCGGTTGACGATCAGCAGTCGATGAATCATCACTCCACCTCCAGCGTCGCGAGGAGCTCACCCGCCTCTACGACGGTTTCATCCTCGACCTTGAAGGCGGTGACGGTACCCGCCGCGTCGGCCTTGATTTCGAAGAACTGTTTCATGACCTCGATGAGTCCGATCACGGTATCGGCCTCAACCTGCTGGCCCTCCTCCACGAGAACCGGCTGGTCGGGGGCTTGCCGACGATAGAAGACACCGGGAAACGGAGCCTGAATATCTTGCTGCGACATGATGTTGTCTCCTTATAGTTGTGATCTAGTGTTCAAGTTCAGCCGGCCTTGATCTCGATCCCCGCCTGGTCGAGTGCGCGACGCACGGACTCGACAAGCGACAGAGCACCGGGTGTATCGCTGTGAATGCAGACCGACTGGAAGCTGACGGGAACCTGCTTGCCGCTAACGGCTTCGACCCTCCCCTCGCGGCAGGCCTTGAGCACCTTCTGTGCCACGGCCGCTGGCTCGAGGGGCTTGACCTTGCGCACGAAGACGATATCGCCCTCATCGTTGTATTCACGATCGGCATAGAATTCGTGGACACGGCGGATGCCGGCTTCGGAGGCCGCCCGGTCGATGGCGGTACCGGCCAGGCAGTAAATGGGCAGGGACGGCGCGACTCGCTCGAGCGCCCGGCAAAGGGCCGTGGCGAACTCATCGTCACGAGCGGCATGCATGAAGAGTGCGCCGTGAAGCTTGAAGTGATGCAGTGTCATTTTCTCGTGGGCGGCCAGCTCGCGCAGGGCGCCCAGCTGGTAGAGCGCATCGTTCACCAACTCCTCGCTGGAGGCGTGAATATGGCGTCGTCCGAACCCGACCAGGTCGCGATAGCCGGGATGCACGCCGACCGCAACACCGCACTCCGCCGCCAGACGAAGACTATCGGCCATGGTGCTCGGATCGCCGGCATGGAAGCCCGCGGCGATGTTTGCCGAGCTGATCAGCGGCATGATCCGGGGATCGACGCCGTCTCCGATCCGCCAGGCACCAAAGCCCTCCCCCATGTCCGCATTCAGATCGATTGTCGTTGTCATCGCTGTCTCCTGAAGTGGTCTCTCCATTTAAGGCACTCAGGTCGACAAGTGGAATTACTAGTTTTTGTTTTGTAATATCAAAAAATCCGAACGCTCGACGAGAACGATATGGCGCGCGACCCTTCCCTGCGCAAGATGCGGTATTTCCTTGCGGTGGCCGAAAGCGGCAGGGTCACCCAGGCGGCCGTCGACCTCAATGTATCCCAGTCCTCTATCACCACCGGGGTGCGAGAGATCGAGGAACAACTGGGCGTTGCACTGTTCCAGCGCAGCGCTCAGGGTATGATGCTGACCCGTCAGGGCCACCGGTTCCTGCATCAGGTCCGTCATGTGTTTCAGGCCATGGACGAGGCCTTCGATAGCCTTCAGGACACCTCGGCGGCCTTGAGCGGGACCCTGGACCTGGCCATGAGCTATACCGTGGCGGGCTACTTCATGCCGCCGCTGCTGGCCCGTTTCCAGCGCCGTTATCCCGGTATCCAGCTCAGGCTGCATGAGGTCACGCGTCCGGCCATCCAGCAAGGCCTGAATGCGGGCGAGTACGACCTGGCGGTCATGTTGACCTCGAACATCGACGACACTGCGCGACTCGAACGCCAGCCTCTGATCCAATCGCCCCGCCGACTGTGGGTGAACAGCCACCACCCGCTGCTGAAGCAAGACGTGGTCAGCCTGCGTGACATCATTGATCTGCCCTACATCATGCTAACGGTGGACGAAGCGGATCAGACCGCGTTGAAATACTGGGAAGGAACCGGTCTAACACCCAACATCATTTTCAAGACGTCATCCGTTGAGGCGGTGCGCAGCATGGTCTCCAATGGCACCGGCATCACCATCCTCACCGACATGGTCTATCGTCCCTGGTCCCTTGAAGGCAGGCGCATCGAACACATCGACCTCGCTGATCCGATTCCCACCATGGCCGTGGGTCTTGCCTGGTCGCAAGAGCGGCCATTGTCCCTGCCGGCCAGGGCCTTCCAGGACCTGGCCAACTCCTACACAGACTGAGCCCCTCCTCCAGGCCGCCTGAATCCCATCAAGGCAAAATGCCGCAGGACCAAACACCTACTCCGACAGCGACACCTCTTCCTCGACGGGCAACGCCTCGGTCCTGCGATGACCGCTGGTCAGGATATGGTGCAGGCTGCCGCACTCCACCAGCGGATCGTTGCAGTTGATGACGATGTCCGAGCGAGCCAGCATGTGAGCCTTGCCGGTGATGGTGTTCTCGGCCACCCGATGGTCCCCTTCCTGCCGGGAGCCGGTGAACTCGCCGATGAAGCCCGTGCCGCGCAGGGACACGGTCTCCAGCTTGTCCCCCGGCTGCAGCGTGCCCTCATGATGCATCAGCGCCAGGCGCGCCGAGGTGCCCGTGCCGGTCGTGCTGCGGCAGATCACGCCCGGGTGCACGTAGGTCGTCGAGCGCGAGCGGAAGAAGCCGTCGGCGACCTGCTCGACCGGCCCCATGAAATGCAGGAACGGCAGCGGCCCCACATCGCCCAGGGTGTAGTGCGAGAAGCCTCGCTCGGCCTGGATCGCCTCGACGATGGCATGGGCGCACTCCGCCAGCCGTGCCTCCTCGTCCCGATTCAACGAGAAGCCCAGCTCGGCGGCATCGACCATTGCGTAGAACCCTCCGCTGTAGGCGACGCTGTAGGTCACATCCCCGACCGAAGGCACATGGATGCTGGCCCGGTAGGTGTCGATGTAACTGGGCAGCCCTTCGCAGGTAATACCCTCCACGACGCCGTTTTCCACCCGCGCCTCGATATGTACCAGGCCGGCCGCGGACTCCAGGATGAAACGCTGGTATCCCTCGCGCTTGGGTACGAGGCCGCTTTCCAGCACGGCCGTGGCGGTGCAGATGGTGTTGGACCCGGAATAGATGGGATAGCCCATCACCTCCATGATGATGTAGCCCACCTCGGCTTCCGGATCGCTGGCGGGAACGAGCAGATCCACCGACATCTCGGGAATGCCATAGGGCTCGCTGAGCAACAGCTGGCGCAGGCCGTCGGCATCCTCGCGCAGGTACTCCATCTTCTCGCGCACCGTATTGCCCGGCAGCGGGTCGATGCCGCCGGTCACGATACGGCTGACATCGCCGCCGGCATGCAGGTCGATCAATTGCAGTGTCAGTTCTTCGCTCATTGTTCACCCTTCAGTGCGTACGGGGCGCCATGCGCTTGCCACTGCGAATCGGGGACGATCACGATCTTGCCCAGGTAATTGCTGTTGCGATTGACGAAGTAACGTTCGGCGTCATGCAACTCGGAAAGCTTGAACGCTGCGTGCAGTACCGGCGTCAACTGCCCCGTGCGGATCCAGTCCACCAGTTGCTCGGCCTCGTCGCGCGTGCCATGGGACACGCCGAATATCTGCACCTGATACAGATAGATCCGCGTCCACATGATCTCGCTGAGATTGCCGCCGCTCGCCCCGGCGATGCTCAATCGCGGGTACGTGGTGCGGCGCGTCATGTCGAAGATCATGGTGTCGATGAAGCGGTCGGTCATCTCGCCGCCGACCAGATCCATGACCGCATCGATGGGCGCGCCCTGCGTCAGGGCCTTCACCTTCTCGGTGAAATCCTCCATGTCCGTGCGGTCCAGCACGGCCTCCGCCCCCAGCGCCATCAACGAAGCAGCCTTGTCCGGCTGGCTCAGCGCGTAGGGAATCGCTCCCATGATGCGGCAGAGCCGAATCAGGGCCGTGCCCACCCCGCCACTGGCACCGGTCACCAGCACGCGTTCGCCGGCCTGCACGTTGGCGGCGTTCAGCATGTGCAGCGCGGTCTGGTAGGAACACATGCCCATGGCGGCGAGCTCGGCATCGGCCAGTTCCGGGTTGTCCACCGTATGGAACTGCGCCGAAGGCACGGCAACGTACTCGGTGAAGCCGCCATCGGCCCCATGACCGTAATAGTCGGGCGTCAGGTTGATGTCGGGGCGGTCGTCGGCATAGATATTGAAATCCAGCAACCCGCGCTGGCCGATGCGTTCTTCACTCACGCCCTCGCCGACGGCGACCACGCGCCCGGCCACATCGGCACCCTGAATGCGAGGAAAGGTCAGGGTCGGGGCACCGCCGATCTGGAACGAGGTCGTGTCTCCCTTGTCCTTGGTCGGATAAAGCCCTTCCCGCGCCTTGCGGTCGGTATTGTTCTTGGCCGTCGCGGTCACCTGCACCAGAACCTCGCCATGGGCGGGTCTCGGCACGGGCACGTCCTGGCGATAGACCAGCTTGTCGATGCCCCCGTGCCCGGTCAGCAACATCGCCGCCATCGCGTCGGGCAGCCCCTCGTCATGCATGCCTGTCTCCTCGTCTCGGTCGTGGTTGGGTCTTCGATCGTGTTTCGGGGTGCGACGATATCAAACTTTTCCCCATGCCCAATGGCTCGATCCGGACACCATTTCCGAGCCCGGCCCATGGCATGCCACGTGCCGGACCACGACGAGGGGGGGGGCGAGAGGTACCAGTCCCTTGCCATTCGTATAGCGAAACTATACGCTACTCGAATGATCAAGAGCTTCCAACACAAAGGGCTGCGCAAGTTCTTCGAGACCGGCTCGACTGCCGGCATCCAGGCCAAGCACGCCACCAAGCTACAAATCCAGCTCACCGCACTGGATAGCGCCAAGGGCCCTGAAGACATGAACGCGCCAGGCTGGAGGCTCCATCCACTCAAGGGCAGCTTGCACGGACACTGGACCATCACCGTCAATGGAAACTGGCGGCTTACCTTCACGTTCGATGGCGAAGACGCCATCTTGGTGGACTATCAGGACTATCACTAGCAGTGACTATCACTAGGAGGCCGCATGAACCGCATGCACAACCCCGCGCACCCTGGCGCCGTGCTGCGCGAGTACATCGGTGACATCTCAGTCACCGAGGCCGCCAAGCGTCTGGGCGTCACGCGCGCTGCGCTGTCTCGCATTCTCAACGGCAATGCCGGTATCTCGGCGGATATGGCACTGCGCCTTGAGCAGGCGCTGGGCACCAGCGCGGAGATGTGGCTGGAAATGCAACTCAAGTACGAACTCTGGCAGGCAGCACAACGGCCTCGCGCTCAGGTCACCCCCCTACACGCCGCAGGGTGACCGTTCAAACGACATCGCATTCAGGCCATCCAGCGCCAAGCAGGGTGGCTCCCTCCAATGCAGCGGTCAGGGGCGTCGAGTGTCTGACGCCCCTCATGCCCTTACCTTGTGCCCGTTCTCTCGGCCTTACCCCCTGGCGCGTGCGAAATAGCGATGACCGCAGTGGTGGCAGGGCTCGAGCCGGGTGATGGTCTCGAGGATCACTTCCGTATCGCAGTGCACGCAGCGCATGCGGCCGGGCACCGCCATCTCGCCTTCGACATAGTCGGCGCGCGCGGCTTCGAGGTCGTCCGCGAAACGCGCCTGGTCGACGGTGGTGCGGTCGGCGATGGAAAACAGCGCCTCGGTGACCCGCCGCGAGACGGCGCCGAGGTCGATTCCCAGCCAGGTGGCGATGCCTTCGCCGCCGTGGGCCAGAAACTGGCGCAGGTCGCGCATGTCGCGCTCGACCCAGGCGCGCAGCAGGGCCAGCTCGTCCTTGGTGTAGGTCTCGAGTTCCGCCTCGAACTCGATGGCGTCATCCATCTCGCGCTGCAACGACTCCCACGACAGGTCACCGGCGCCCTTCTCGAGCCGTTCGAGTACCCGTTCGTAGGCACGGCTCAAGCGATTCTCTTGCTCGTGACGTTCGCTCATAATGCGTCTCCTGACTGTCGTCGAGGTCACGCCCCTACCTGTAGGCGCATGACTGGGGTATCCTGACGGCCTGACATATCACACAGACAACGTCCGTTCACCTCCGTTTCTACCACATCGCGGTGCCGGGCGTTATCCGCTTCAAGCCAAGCCCAACGCAAGGTGCCAGATCAAACCGATGGACGCACAGTACACGCCGCACGCAATCGAATCCGCCGCCCAGACCTTCTGGGACAAGAACCAGTGCTTCAAGGCCGTCGAGGACGCGACCCGGGAGAAATTCTACTGCCTGTCGATGTTCCCCTACCCCAGCGGCAAGCTGCACATGGGGCACGTGCGCAACTACACCATCGGCGACGTGGTCTCGCGCTTCCAGCGCATGCAGGGCAAGAACGTCCTCCAGCCGATGGGCTGGGACGCCTTCGGCATGCCCGCTGAAAACGCCGCGATCAAGAACCGGGTCCCGCCCGGCGCCTGGACGTACGACAACATCGACGCCATGCGTCGCCAGTTGAAGGCCCTGGGCTTCGCCTATGACTGGAACCGCGAATTCGCCACCTGCGACGTCGACTACTATCGCTGGGAGCAATGGTTCTTCACCAAGCTGGTGGAGAAGGGCCTGGTCTACAAGAAGATGTCCACGGTCAACTGGGACCCCGTCGATCAGACCGTGCTCGCCAACGAGCAGGTGATCGAAGGGCGCGGCTGGCGCAGCGGCGCGCTGGTCGAGCGCAAGGAAATCCCGCTGTGGTTCCTCAAGATCACCGATTACGCCGATGAGCTGCTCGCCGACCTGGACAAGGTCGACTGGCCCGAGCAGGTCAAGACCATGCAGCGCAACTGGATCGGCAAGTCCACCGGGGTCGAGCTGAGCTTCGCGGTGGCTGACAGCAGCGAGCAGCTCGAGGTCTACACCACGCGTCCCGATACCCTCTATGGCGTCACCTACGTCGCCGTCGCCGCCGGTCATCCGCTGGCCAAGCAGGCGGCCCAGGACAACCCCGCGCTGGGCGATTTCCTGGAGGAATGCCAGCAGGGCGGCAATTCCGAGGCCGAGCTGGCGACCATGGAGAAGAAGGGCATGGACACCGGCCACAAGGCGATTCATCCGCTGACCGGTCGTGAAGTGCCGATCTTCGTCGCCAACTTCGTGCTCATGGAATACGGCACCGGCGCGGTCATGGCGGTCCCCGCCCACGACCAGCGCGACTGGGAATTCGCCACCAAGTACGGCATTCCCATCGAGCCGGTGATCGCCGACGCCGAAGGCAACACGCCGGATCTGTCCCAGGGCGCGCATACCGAGCACGGCAAGCTGATCAACTCCGGCGAATTCGACGGGCTCGAGTTCGACGCCGCCTTCGATGCCATCGCCGCACGCCTCGAGGCCAACGGCCAGGGCACGGTGAAGACCAACTTCCGCCTGCGCGACTGGGGCGTGGCCCGTCAGCGTTACTGGGGCGCGCCGATCCCGGTCAAGTACGGCCCCGAAGGCCAGACCGTGCCGCTGACCGACGACGAACTGCCCGTCGCCCTGCCGATGGAAGTCGAGGTCGATGCCTCCGGCTCGCCGCTCAAGAAGATGCCGGCATTCTATGACCTCGGCGAGGGGTGGACGCGCGAGACCGATACCTTCGATACCTTCATGGAATCGTCCTGGTATTACGCGCGCTTCGCCAGCGCCGACAACATGGAGGCGATGCTCGACGAGCGTGCCGACTACTGGCTGCCGGTGGATCTCTACATCGGCGGCATCGAGCACGCCATCCTGCACCTGCTCTACGCGCGCTTCTTCCACAAGCTGATGCGCGACTTCGGCCTGGTCGCGAGCGACGAGCCCTTCCAGCGCCTGCTCACCCAGGGCATGGTCATCGCCGAGACCTTCTATCGCGCCAACGACGACGGCAGCAAGGACTGGTTCAACCCCGCCGACGTCGACGTCCAGCGCGACGACAAGGGCCGTCCGGTCAGCGCCATCCTGCGCGAGGACGGCCAGCCGGTGGAGATGGGCGGCATCGAGAAGATGTCCAAGTCCAAGAACAACGGCGTCGATCCGCAGGCGATGATCGACCGCTTCGGTGCCGACACCGTGCGCCTGTTCATGATGTTCGCTGCTCCCCCCGAGCAATCGCTGGAGTGGTCCGACTCCGGCGTCGAGGGCGCGCACCGCTTCTTGAAGCGGCTGTGGAAGCTCGTCGCCGATCACCTCGACGCCGGCACGCCCGCGGCCCTGGACGTCGCCGCCCTGAACGACGACCAGAAGACGCTGCGTCGCAAGACCCACGAGACCATCGCCAAGGCCAGCGACGACATCGGCCGCCGCACCACCTTCAACACCGCCATCGCCGCGGTGATGGAACTGGTCAACGCCATCGGCCGCTTCGAGGACACCTCGCCGCAAGGCCTGGCGGTCACGCGCGAGGCACTGGAAGCCTGCGTGCTGGTGCTGGCCCCCATCGTGCCGCACGCCTGCCATGCCTTGTGGGATGCCCTGGGTCACGATACCCCGGTCATCGACGCCGCCTGGCCACAGGCCGACGAGGCGGCCATGGTCAAGGACAGCGTCGAACTGGCGGTCCAGGTCAACGGCAAGCTGCGTGCGCGTCTCGACGTGCCGGCGGCCGCCGACAAGGCCGCCATCGAGGCCCAGGCGCTGGAGGCGGAGAACGTACGTCGCCACACCGAGGGCAAGACCATTCGCAAGGTCATCGTCGTGCCCGGCAAGTTGGTCAACATCGTCGCCAATTGATCCGGCTCACACGCCCGCTCCCAGGGAGCGGGCACAAGCTCGCAAGGAGGCCCGCGTGAAGCGCCGTTCGTTCATCTCCCGTGCCCTGATTCTGCTCGCCGCCACCACGCTGCTCGCCGGATGCGGCTTTCAACTCCGCGGCGTCGGCGACACCGCGCTCAACGTGCCCGCCGTCGCGTTGTCCTCGCCTTCGGGCGAATTGCGCGATGCCGTCGCGCAGGCCCTGCAAGGCGCCGGCGCCTCGCTCGAGGACGACGCGCCCCTGCGCGTCAATCTGGACGAGGAGCAGATCCGCGAGACACGCCTGACGCAAGGCAGCAGCGGCAACCAGCAGCGCCGCCTGACGCTCACCGTGCCCTTCTCGGTGCAGCGCAGCGAGGACAACGCCTACCTGCTCGATCAGCAGACCCTCGAGGCCAGCACCAATCTGACCGTCGACAACGACAACCTGCTCTCCCAGGACGAGCTGCGCAATGAAGCGCTTGCCTCGCTCCGCCAGGAGGCGGCACGTCAACTCGTCGATCGCCTGCGCGCCCTAGAGACACCATGAAGGTCTTTCCCGACAAACTGGACGACGCTCTCGGCAAGCGGCTGCACCCGGTGTACATCGTCGCCGGCGACGAGCCGCTGATCCACATGGAAGCATGCGACGCCATCCGCGCCGCCGCGCGCCAGCGCGGCGTCGAGGAGCGCGAGGTGCTGCACGTGGAAAACGGCTTCCAATGGGGGCGCCTGACCGAATCGGCCGCCAGCATGTCGCTGTTCGCCTCGAGCAAGCTCATCGAACTGCGCCTGGGCGGCCAGTCCCCGGGTCAGGAAGGCGCCAAGGCTCTCGATGCCTACGCGCGCCAGGCCAAGGACAGCGACGACATCCTGCTGATCAGCAGTGCGCGTCTCGACCGGCGCGCGCAGTCCAGCGCCTGGTTCAAGGCCCTGGACAAGATCGGCGTGTTCGTGCCGGTGTGGCCGGTGGACCATCAGCGCCTGCACTTCTGGGTGCGCGATCGCGCGAGCCGTCACGGGCTGTCTCTGGACATGGACGCGGCCCGCCTGCTCGGCGAGCGCACCGAGGGTAACCTGCTGGCCGCCGATCAGGAACTGCAGAAGCTCGCCTTGCTCTACCCCGCCAATGCACGGCTCGACACTCAGGCCATCGCCGGTGGCGTGGAAGACAGTGCCCGGTATGACGTCTTCACGCTGATCGACGCCTGCCTGCGCGGCGAACGCGTGCGTGTCTCGCGCATCGTCCGCGGCCTGCGTGGCGAAGGGGTGGAGGCTCCCGTGGTGCTGTGGGCACTGACCCGCGAGCTGCGCATCTTCCTGTCGCTGGCGCAGCACCTCGACCAGGGGCAAAGCCTCGACCACGCCTGCAAGGCGCAGCGCCCGCCGATTCCCGACAAGCGGCGGCCGCTCTATCAGCAAGCCCTGAACCGCATGCCGCTCAAGCGGCTTCACAAGCTGCTGTTGTTCGCCCAGCGCCTCGATCTGGCGATCAAGGGCGCGGTCGCGCTGCCCGTATGGGAAGGTCTCCATGACCTGGCGCTCACCCTGGCCGGCGGACGCGGTCCCCTGGCCGAGATGGCGTATTCCTACCGGATCGCCTAGCCCGAAAGACAGAGACACTCGCCGGCTGGCGAGACCCTCGCGGAGGAAAGCAGGATGCCTTACACGATCGCGATCAAGCGTATCTACCAAGCCGCCGAGCCCGAGGATGGCGCACGCGTTCTCGTCGACCGGCTGTGGCCCCGAGGCAAGCGGCGCGAGTCGCTGGAATTGACCGACTGGTACCGTGACGCCTCGCCTTCCAACGCCCTGCGCCGTGCCTGGCACCAGGGAGACATCAGCGACGCCGTCTTCGCCCACCGCTATCGCTGGGAGATCGAGGACGACCCCGACGTGTTGCTGCCTCTCATGCGCTGGACGCGCGAGGGCACGCTCACCCTGCTGACCGCCTCCCGCGACCCGCAGCACTCCCACTTGCCGTTACTGCGTACGGCGATCCTCAAGGCCCTGGAAGACGAGGACCGCGAAGCGGACGACTGTACGCCCGCCTCGCCGCCCTGCTACGCCGACCAGGTCACCCCGCCCGACGCCGACGACAGTACCTCGTCGTAGACACCGACTTCCCGTCACTGAGCATTATCCGACGGCCCGCCACACCGCGACTTGCCAAGCGAGCAAGGCCCCAAACGACACTCGGCGCCTCCCAAGGGAAGGCGCCGAGTGTGCGTGAAGCGGCGTCTAAACCGTCAAAGACTCATCAATCGCGGCGGTACGTCCCCACCAACCGGCTCATACCCAGAATATGCGGCTCCAGTTTGTTGAGCAGCTCCGGCTGTGTCAGCCCCTCGGGCAGTTCGGTTTGAGTATCCAGTGCCAGCACCCAGAAATAATACTGGTGCGGCCCATGGCCCTCCGGCGGCATGGGGCCACCGTAGCCGATGGCGCCGCCATCATTGATACCGGCGGTGCCTGTCTTCGTGCCCTCTTCCAGCGAGGTGACATCCGCCGGCAGGTTGTAAAGCAGCCAATGGACGTAACCGTAGCTGCCATCCTTCACCAGCGGCGCATCCGGATCGTGGCAGATCACCGCGAAGCCCTGGGTCCCCGCCGGCGCATCCTTCCAGTTCAGGGCCGGGGACACATCGTCACCTTCCGCCGAATGGCGCTTCGGAATCACCCCATTCGGCGTGAAGGCGGTGCTTTCGACTTGCATGCTGGATGGTGCAAACGGCATGGCGATCCTCCCATGAAACGCATTGAAACGATGAACCGAGCGACGCCCTCACGGCGGCTCTTCCCTACAAGGTGATGGCGTCAGCGGAGGATTCAACCCGTCGCACGACCGATTGCCGAAGTTCGGGGGAGACGCATGCGTCAAAATCTTGGATTGATACTCAACGACAGCATGGCCGATAGATGACACAACGACCTGCCTGAATCCTGCTGCAACGCATTGAAGGCGTCCTGTACGACTTGCATGTCTCGCTGGCTCGTGGGGGCCTGATCGATGATGCCAGCGGCCACTAGACGTGCCACCACATCACTGGTCAATAAAAAGGTATCCTTTCCGACCAGCCGTAAAAACCCGGCAGCCGAGCGTCCGCCCAAACGGGCGCCGCGTTTAGCTAATAAACGCCACAAACCGATGATATCAGCACTCGGCCAGTTGGCAATGAATTCGCCAAAGCTGCAGCCTTGCTCCTCGCGAATATCCAGAATGAATTGGGCGTTTTTCGGAATCGTCTGTAGTTTGGTACGGTGGCGGATGATTCGGTCATTTTTCATATAACCTTCTATTTGCTCAGGGCTGAGTAACACCATTGTCTCAGGTACAAAGCCCCAGAAGGCTTCTTCAAAGGCAGGCCACTTGGCATCGACCACCGAATGTTGCATACCGGCCTGAAATACCCGCTGGCTCATGGCGGAAAGGTAGCGATCATCCCCCTTCTGCTTCAACTCTTCAGAAGTAAGCGCCTCGGGCAGAAAGCGCTCCATAGCCTCGTCCGATTCAAAACGCCTGCGTACGGTCTCGTAAAGCCAACGGTAGTCAAGTGTCATGTTTGTCTCAGTTTTCGTGGAGAGGCACCCAAGGGGCTAACGCCTCCATAAACGGCGTGAGCTTGCGAGCGTCCGGCGGCCAACGGGAGCGAATTTGATGTGTTTGTTAGCTCTCATTTTGGTAGGTATCCGTACGCCTTCTTAGCCAAGGCTCTATATGAGATTCTTTGCAAGCGCCCGTTTTCAATGATAACAGCATGGCCTAAATCATTTTGATCGGAAAATGGGAATTGCTCCGTGTTCGCAGGGACATTTAGAGTTGCAACAAACCGCCCTAATATACCGACGGTAACTCCAATCCTGAATCCGTGATGCCGGCGTCGACACTTTCCCTATCGCCGTCAGCGAGCATTTTTTGACCTCCGATTCCGTCTCAACCGCCGAATGCATCTCTGCCATGGCCAACCATAGCGGCATCGGCCGGCGACGATGACCCGTTTGCTCATGCATTGCTACCCGCCGGGTACGGTGATGCTGGCTGCCGGTGACCGTCAGCCCTCTGCGTGGTGCCTTTGTCCGACAGACGATCAGCATGGCGTGCCTCGGGGATAGCGCAGGCGGCTTCGCAAGGTGTTCAACACCGTCATGCGTCCGATGTCCTGCCCGAAGTCGAGGATGATCTGCCGCGCCTTGTGAATCACGAGCGCCGCACGATGCACCAGTTCTTGTAGCACGGTGCGGATCCGGCGCCGCTTGGCGGGATGGCGCACCGGGCTCAGCTCGCCGGTCATGCCCAGCTGCCCCATCAGCCGCAGGATGTTGTAGGCCAGCTGGGCGAGGTGCAGGATCAGATCGTTGGTGGCGAACTTGCCCGACGGCAGCCGCTCCAGGTTTGATCACCGCCTCCCGCGCCTCGTCCAGGCTGGTCCACCAGCCTTCCAACTCATAGTCCGGTTCGAGCAGCAACTGGCCATCGCGATCGGCGGTGCGCTCTACCAGGCGCATCACGCGTTGGACGACGTATTCGGTCTTGTTGTCGTCGTGGATCGAGACGGTCTGCGGCCACAGCGCCTGGCGCTTGCCAGGACGCAGCTCTTCCCAGTAGTCCGCCGCCACAGCCAACCAGGTATCCTGATCCGCCGTGGCCGAGCCGCGCGGGTTCCATTTGACGACATAGTCGAGCCGGCGCCCCTCGTCGGCAAAGACCTGGCGTTGCTGTTCGAGAAGCGCCAGGTGCGCCTGGCTGTCGAAGCCGCTGTCCTCGCGTAACAGGATCGGTTGCTTGGTCAGGCCTTGGGCGCGAGGCAGTACCCGCTCCAGGAAGGCGTTGCTCTCCTTCATGGTGTGCTGCTTGCCAGGCCGCAGTTCCAGACCCAGGCACCACCCTTCGTTGCCCAGATAGGCGGCGATCGGGGTGTAGCCATCGACCTTCTGGTAGGTCCGCGAGACGCCTTCCTTCTTCGAGTTGCTGTTGTCCATGACGAAGGTGTCGATGTCCAGGCAGACGTGCGTCGTCTCGGCGGTGATCGGTGCTTCGATCAGTGACAGCAGGGTCGTGGACCAGGTGGCGGTGCGCGCCTGCAGGTCGTTGGCGGCAAGTTTCTCCAGCCGCTGTCGCAGCGTCGCCGCGCTCGGCACCTTCTGCAGGGTCAGCAGTTGTTGGAAGGGCTTGTCGCGGCGGAAGTTCTCGACAGCGTCATAGTCGCTCATGCCCAGACACAGCAGGCCCAGGTAGCTCTTGATCACGTCACTGGTGCGCATGCCCAGCGTGGTGGGGAAGCGGCTGTCGATGCTGTCGACGCCAGCGATCTCGAAGCATTGCCCGATGATGGACAGCCCGGCGTGGCTGGTGAGGGTGCGGCGACTGGCGCGGAACTTGACGTTGGGCATGGCACTATCTGGGTGAATGGCGATATTCGCTATATTGCCATGCAGTTCAGTAGGTTAGAAGCATTCCTGGGGGCCGGTCTCACGGATTCAGGTCCAATGTTAACTGGCCCGGGAACGAAGTAAACGCATGAGCCTTCAATAATTTGGCAGAAGATTTTTTCTACAGCTAGTTGCTCGGTGTCTTTTTCCTCAGCTGGATGAAGCTCATCGATGACTTTGAGCCCTAAACCTTCAAAATCTTTCTTCTCTGAACTTGGATTCAACCAATAAGCGCAGCACCTGCGGTTTTCAATGCGCCTGAATATTCACCGAGAAATACTTGGGCAGGTGTCCGATAACCCAGGCGCTTCCTGGGCCGGTTGTTGAGCTTCTCTACCACGCGTCGTAGCTCGGCATCGCTCACCCTCCGGAAGTCGGTACCCTTCGGAAAGTACTGACGAATCAGCCCGTTGGTGTTTTCGTTTGTTCCCCGCTGGCTGGAACGGTAAGGGTCGCAGAAATAGACATCAGCGCTTATGGCCTGGGCCACTTGCTGATGTTCGGCGAATTCCGAGCCGTTATCCAAGGTGATGCTTTTTACGGCACCCCGGCGAGGCTTTAACAGCCGAATCATAGCCTTGGCAGTTCCCCCTGCCGCCATGTGCGGCAACCTGGCGGCCAGCAGGTAGCCACTACGGCGCTCAACCAGCGTCACCAGGCCGGAAGCTTTATGCCCCTTGAGGATCGTATCGCCTTCCCAGTGGCCGATATACAGGCGGTTCTCCACCTCGGCGGGACGATGTTCAATGCCCACCCGATCAGGGATCTTGCCGAGCCCGGCTCGTTTAGCCAGATGCCGATGATAACGACGCTGTTGAGGTAGCCGCAGCGCCTTCCAGAGATTGCCGCCATGGGCCTTGTCATCCCGAATCAGCGAATAGATCCATTCATGGCTGACTCGGATGCCATTGGCGCTGGCCATGAAACCGCTGATCTGTTCAGGGCTCCATTCGTCCCGCAGCTGTCGGGTTATCCAGCGGATCAGGCTGGGCAAGCGCTTGGTCGTCTTCCAGGCAAGCCGGCGTCGCCGGTCGCTGAGGATCTGGGCCTGCTCCGGGTCATAACCATGGCAGCCAGCGTTGCGACGGATCTCCCGACTGATCGTGCTGCTGTGAATGCCAAGCTCACTGGCGATCTGGCGCTGGCTTGCCCCGGTCTCAAGACGGGCAAATATCTGATATCGTTGCTTCTGGGTCAGCTGTCGGTATCCCATGCTCTGCTTCACTTTGGTCGGTGAGCGAGAAGGGTACCGGCGCTGGCCCTCCTGCCTCTACCGTGTGATCCAAAGTGCTGCGGTTATTCTATGAATCCAGGAATTGAGATCAAAGTTCATCAGAGCACGAAGCTCGTGGTGCTCAACATTGGAACGGAACCAATCGCCAAAAACGAAGTACCCACCAGCCAAGGCGACTTTTGCAGCAAACTTTAGACGGCCATATCTCGAAATAGTAAAACGACTGGTGAATTGTTGGCCTGCTATTTCTTCCTCACCAAGTGTGCGTTTCTGCACTGGATCATAGACTTTAATACCCTCTTCCCCAGCGAATTCGACTTGTACTGGGCGAGAGCCAGAGTCCATTTTGGAATGCTTGCTGAGGATTTTAGGTTTCTTTTTGCTGTGCCCTCGAGCGTCAAAGTGCCTGCGCCTGAATAGAACCAATAAATCATTTGCAAGTTCTCCGTCGATGTCGGAGCCAGCATCCGAGTTAAACTCGGCATTTACAGGTAGGACGAAGCTATTGGATCCACCCAAAGACAGGGGGATGATGTGCTCACTGTTGGAAAGCGAAGGCTCGATTTCTCTATCCGTGTACGGGCAATAAATAAGATCTGACATGAGAGCTAACGCCGCCAGCACGCGCGGCTTTGTAGTGAAGGCGGAGCCGCAACGGAAAAGCCGTCACTGTGCCTGGCATTGTTATACAAACCGGTAGCTAGAGGCAAAATGCTTTTTCCACCCATTCATCATGCTCAAATGGGCCATGTATCGACTTAAAGCAGCCTCGACTTTCGTTGATGTTTCTGTCCAGATTTGTGGCTACCCAATCAACGGTGCAAATAACCTTGTTGGTTTCCAATATCACACCTTTTATTACGCCTAAGTGAAAAATTTTAATACCTGTTTGACCGCCCCCTTTCATGCGCTTGATGGCGATTCGATCTCCCGCTTTCATTTCTGATGCTTTCTTGTACTGTGCGGGCTGATCGTCTTCCTCCCAACCAAGCATCCAAATACCCTGCTCAATAAACTTCTTATCTTGGTGCTCAGTACCACCCCATGAAGCACCTACAACCCAGTAGTTTGGCATTTCATTCTCCGATATGGTTTTACTGCATAACAGATATTAGACAGCACGCTTGTTTTCCCACTTGAACGAGCAGGCGCGTTCAACAATCTTATCGAGACAGATTTTTCGCTCTTAAGCTTTTGTTTTTAAAACACACTAAGAAAAGTTCGGCGCGTTATGCAGAATTCATGTGCCTGCTGCCTTTGCCGGCTCTATCACCTTGGAACCAACACGCCCCCGTCCCACTACCGCTTCACCCACGCTACCGCCAGGCGAAGCACTGAACGCTCCACCACCCGGTTCATTAGGTTGTATCGGCAACTCCAAACAATACTTAATCTAGCGCGATTTAACGTCGATTAACATACCGCTACACGAAAGGCGTAGACACAAAAACGCCCGCGCCGGTGTGAGCGGCGCGGGCGTGGGGGTCAACCGTGCGGGTGGTTCAGGAGGGGAAGCCGAACTGGGCGGCTTCCTAAGCGGGGGCCATCATATTACCCAACGCCTCCCTCCTCGGCACTTCTCTACAAGCCTACAAGTCGATGCCCAGCAACTTGGCGCCGTATCCCCAGAGCAGTACGGTCACGCCGAGCAACGCCTCGAGCACCAGCACGCCGATGCCCAGCGTCGAGCCGGTGACGATGAACCCTTCTTCCGCGCCGATATCGAGGAAGTTGGGAATCCCCAGGTACAGCAGATAGGCGCTGTAACAGAGCCCGACGATGATCGCCAGCAAGCACAACCAGACCAGCGGATAAAGCGCGACGATGCCACCGACGAACATCGGTGTCGCGACGTATCCGGCGAAGATGATGCAGCGCCGACGGCTCGGAGGTGTGGAATAGCGTTGCGCCATCCAGTGAATCACCGAGCCCATGAAGCCTACCGCCACCAGAATCGCGACATAGAAGGCGACGCCGGCGAAGAAGGCATCCAGGTAGTTGAGCTGGATGGTATGCCCGCCCCCGAAATCCCAGCCGACCTGGGTGGTACCGATGAAGGCACATACCACCGGGATCAGTGCCATTATCAGAACATGGTGACTGTAGAGGTGGATGATGGTCTCCCTCTCGTCGTGGATCTGCTTCCATTCACGGTTCGGGTGTACCAATAGTCCCCACACATGCGTGAGCATAGAACACACCTCCTCCATCGCCGATAGTCGCATTCCGTCGCGACTCACGTCAGGAACCGATGAGCCGTCGACGCCCTATCAGTATAGTCGGCATTTCGCTGGTTAATCGCGGTTTTACTCATTGAAACGCGGCCTCGCCACTGCCTCTGCCGCATGCCCAGGACGTAAAAAAGCGACACCCAAGGCGGGTGTCGCTTTGCTATCGCGCGATGAGCGGAAGGCGTGGCGCGTTACTTCAGACGCTCGAACACGGTCGCCACGCCCTGCCCCATGCCGATGCACATGGTCGCCAGGCCCAGGGTGGTGTCCTGCTGACGCATGACGTTGAGCAGCGTGGTGCAGATGCGAGCCCCGGAGCAGCCCAGCGGGTGGCCCAGGGCGATGGCGCCGCCGTGCAGGTTGACGGCGTCGTCCATGCGCTCGCGCAGGCCGAGATCCTTGAGCACGGGAATCGATTGCGCGGCGAACGCCTCGTTGAGCTCGACGGTCTGGATGTCGTCGATGGCCAGGCCCGCGCTCTTGAGGGCCTTCTGCGTCGCCGGCACCGGGCCGTACCCCATGATCGAGGCATCACAGCCGGCGACGCCCGTGGAGACCACCCGGGCCAGCGGCTCGAGTCCCAGCGCCTGGGCGCGCTCGTAGCTCATCACCGCCAGCGCCGAGGCGCCCACGGACAATGCCGAGGACGTGCCCGCCGTGACCGTGCCCCCCTTGGGGTCGAAGACCGGCTTGAGCTTGCCCATGTCTTCCAGGTTGGCGTCTTGGCGAATCACCTCGTCGCGATCGATCAGGCGCAGGAAGCCATCGGCATCGTGCCCTTCGACGCCGACGATCTCGTTGTCGAAGTAGCCGTTCTCGTTGGCGGCCTGCGCGCGCTGATGCGAGCGCACGCCGAACGCATCCTGCTCCTCGCGGCCGACGCCGTGCATCTTGCCCAGCAGCTCGGCGGTCAGCCCCATCATCATGGCGGCCTTGGCGGCGTACTTGCTGGCTGCCGGGTTGACGTCGACGCCGTGCGTCATGGGCACGTGCTCCATGTGCTCGACGCCGCCGATGATGTAGAAGTCGCCCATGCCGGCCTTGATGTTGGCCGTGGCGATGTGCAGCGCGCTCATCGACGAGCCGCACAGGCGATTGACCGTCTGCGCCGGCACCGTACGGGGAATGCCGGTCATGATCGCGGCATTGCGCGCGATGTTCATGGACTGCTCGAGGGTCTGATTGACGCACCCCCAGATCACGTCGTCGACCTCGGCGGGGACCAGGTTGGCGTTGCGGTCGAACAGTGCCTGCATCACCGCGGCGGAGAGGTTTTCGGCACGCACGTTGCGGAAAGCGCCGTGCTTGGCCTTGGCCATGGCGGTCCGGACGGCATCGACCACCACGATATCTCTGGGATTCAAACTCATGTCGGGCTCCTCGTTGCGTGGTGGCTCAGTGGTCGGATTCGGACGTCGCGGGGTAGAAACGTTCCCCCTTGGCCGCCATGTCGCGCAGCCGCTCGGTGGGGCGATACAGCGGCCCCAGCTCGTCGGCCAGCGCCTCGGCCTGGGAGACGAACGCCTCGACGCCCAGGGCGTCGATGTAGCGCAACGCCCCACCCCGGAACGGCGGGAAGCCGATGCCGTAGATCAGCGCCATGTCCGCCTCGGCGGGCGTCGCCACGATGCCGTCTTCCAGGCAGCGCACGGCCTCCATGCACAGCGGCACCATCATGCGCGCGACGATCTCGTCGTCACTGAACTCGCGGCGTGTGGCCACGACCTCGTCGACCAGCGCATGCGCCTGCTCGTCGGAGACTTTCTTGGGCTTGCCCTTCTTGTCCTCCTCGTAGCGGTAGAACCCCTTGCCGTTCTTCTGGCCGAGGCGGTCCTCGTCGTACATGCGCTGAATCGCCGTCTTGCCGCCGTTTCTGGCTTCCTGCGCCATGCGATCGGGAAAGCCTTCCGCCATCACCGACTGGGCGTGCACGGCGGTGTCCATGCCCACGACATCCAGCAGATAGGCCGGGCCCATCGGCCAGCCGAAGCCCTCCATGATCTTGTCGACGCGCTCGAAGTCCGCGCCCTGCTCGACCAGCAGGCTGAAGCCACCGAAATAGGGGAAGAGTATGCGATTGACCAGGAAGCCCGGGCAGTCGTTGACCACGATGGGGGTCTTGCCCATCTGACGGGCGTACGCCACGGTCGCGGCCACGGCGGCATCAGAGGTCTTCTCGCCGCGAATGACCTCGACCAGCGGCATGCGATGCACGGGGTTGAAGAAGTGCATGCCGCAGAAGTTCTCGGGACGCTTGAGGTTGGCCGCCAGCCGGTCGATGGAGATCGTCGAGGTGTTCGAGGTCAGCGTGGCATTGTCGTCGAGCAGTCCCTCGACCTCGGCCAGCACGGCCTCCTTGACCTTCGGGTTCTCGACCACGGCCTCGACCACCAGATCGACATCGCCGAAGTCCCCGTAGGACAGCGTGGGGCGAATGTTGCAGAGCGCCTCGGCGACCTGCTCATTGCTCAATCGACCGCGCTCGAGCTGCTTGCCGAGCAGCTTGCGCGCTTCCTTCAAGCCCAGTTGCAGCGCCTCTTCCTTGATGTCCTTCATCAGGATCGGAGTGCCCTTGTAGGCGCTCTGGTAGGCGATACCGCCGCCCATGATGCCGGCCCCCAGCACCGCCGTCTTGTTCACGGCCGCGGCTTGCGTGGCGTACTGCTTGCCTTTCTTCTTGACCAGCTGATCGTTGAGGAACAGCCCCACCAGGTGGTAGCAGACATCGGTCTTGGCAAGCTTGGCGAAGGCCTTGGCCTCGATGGCCTGCGCGCGCTCACGCTCCTCGCCGGCGCCCTTCTGGATGACCTTGATCGCCTCGATGGGCGCCGGATAGTGCGGCCCGGCCTTGCCCGCCACGTAGCCCTTGGCGGTCTCGAAGACCATCATCTGTTCGATGGCATTGAGCATGAGCGGGGATTGCTTGAGGCGGCGACGTGCCCGGTGGTCGAGCTCGCCGGCATTGGCGCGCGTCAGCAGGTCCACGGCGGCATTCATCAGCGCATCGCCCGCGACCACGGCATCCACCGCGCCGACCTTGAGGGCGTCGTCGGCGCGGTTTTCCGAGCCACCGGCGATCCACTCGATGGCGTTGTCCGCCCCGATCAAGCGCGGCAGGCGCACGCAGCCGCCCCAGCCCGGCAGGATCCCCAGCTTGGTCTCGGGCAGGCCCAGCTTGGCGTTGTCGCTCATGACGCGGAAATCGCACGCCAGGGTGATTTCGCAGCCGCCCCCGAGCGCCAGGCCGTTGATCGCCGCCACGCTGGGATAAGGCAGATCCTCCAGGGTGTTGAAGATACGGTGCACGCGCGTGTTCATGTCGACCAGGAAGGCCTCGTCGCGCGTGAACATGCCGTGAAATTCGGTGATGTCGGCCCCGACGATGAAGGCATCCTTGGCGCTGGCGATGACCAGGCCCTTGACGCCCGCTGCCTGGTCGAGGGCTGCCAGGGCCGCCTCGAACTCCTCGATCGTCTTGCTCGAGAGCGTGTTGACGGATTCGCCTTGCGCATCGAAGGTCAGCGTGGCGATGCCGTCATCGCGCTGCACCACCGTGATGGCGTTACCTTGATAAATCATTCAGGGCTCTCCCTGCTGTTGGCCTGGACCTCACGATTCACGAAGAAGACAGGCGCCGGGCTCGCGCGTGGCGCTGCTTCCCGCCCACTTTCATACAATCGTTTGAATTGTCTGGCAGCTTGCGCCAGCCGAGCGATGGCGTCAAGCCCTCATGCCTTAGCGAATGGTCGCGTTGAAACACGCCGCGCCGAGACAGCTCCCCGTGACGGCGGACTCCTGATAGGATAGGCGCCTTCACGACGCCTCGACCATCGCGCATCGTCACGCCCTGTCTCGACACACTGGTATCGGAATACCGCCCTTTCATGTCCTTGCCTACTAGTGCCACGCTGACCGCTCGCCTCACGCCGTTCATCGAACGCCTCAAGCGCTATTTCTGGCTCTGGCCGCCGACGGCGTTCGTGATCGGGCTGCTGGGCTTTTTCCTCGTCAATCGTCAGCAGTGGCTGGGCGCGGTCCTGGCCCTGGGGCTGCTGTTCGCCTGGTGCCTGCTGCTCGCCGAAAGCCTGTTGACCCGCCTGCTCGCCCGGCGCGGCCAGACCGGGCTACCGCGCATGGTGACCACCTTCATTGCGCAGCTGATCCACCAGGAGACCCTGTTCTTCACGCTGCCGTTCTTCCTCGCCACCACGGTGTGGGCCAGCGGCCAGGCGGTATTCACGCTGCTGCTGATCGGCTGCGGTCTGCTGGCGATTCTCGATCCGCTGTATTTCGGTCTGGCTCAACGCCACCGCTGGCTGTATTTCATGTTCCATGCGTTGTGCGTGTTCGTGGTGGTGCTGGTGACATTGCCGATCATGCTGCATCTGACCACCGGCCAGAGCCTGCTGCTGGCGATCGTCGCCATGGCGATCTTCAGCGTGCCCAGCCTGATCAACCTGATGCAGCCGCAGGGGCTCTGGCGCTGGCTGGCGATGTTCGGCTTGATCGTGGTGCTGTCCGCGACCGCCTGGATGGGTCGAGTGTGGATCCCGCCGGCCACGCTATGGCTCTCCGGCAGCGCCCTCTCGCCGAGCTTCGATGTCGAGGCCCGCGAACCGCGCGGCGAAAGCGTGCTGACCCCATCGACACTCTCGGGGCAAGGCTTGTACGCTTACACCGCGATCCGCGCGCCACGTGGCCTGCGCGAGAAGATTTACCATGTCTGGCGTCACGATGGCGAAGTGGTCGATCGCATACCGCTGATCATCCGGGGCGGACGCGAACAGGGCTATCGCGCCTGGACGCACAAGCAGAACTTCCCCTCGGCATCGCAAGGTCGCTGGCAGATCGACGTCATGACCGCCACCGGCCAGCGCATCGGCACGCTGCGTTTTCGTGTCGACGAAGACGCCTCGAAGGCCACTCAGGCCGACGGCGACATTCATTCACCCCCGGGATTGCCAGGCTGGAACATCCGTCACCTGGTCGCTGGCGCGAACCGGGACGATGAATGAAGGTCGACGATAGTGTGACTTGCAATAGCGCGTCCCACTCGGGACAATCCCGTTAGGTTCCTAACCAATACAAGGCCCATGCATCAGGATATCGGACTCAAACTGTCGCGCGTACCACGCCTGTGGCGCGCCATCCTCGACGAACGCCTCGCTCCCCTGGAGCTGACGCAAACTCGTTGGGTGACGCTCTATCACCTGTCGAAAATGGGTGATGGCCAGCCACAATGCGATCTGGCCCGCTCGATCGGGGTCGAGGCACCTTCCCTGGTCAGGACGCTCGATCAGTTGACCGAGCAAGGGCTGATCGAACGCCGCCCCAGCGATGAGGATCGCCGCACCAAGCGTGTCTATCTCACCGCCAAGGCGACGCCGTTGCTCAAGAAGATCGAGACCGTGGTCGAACAGGCGCGGGTCGAGATGCTCGAGGGCGTGAGCGATGAAGACGTCGACAAGCTGGACGCCCTCCTCTCCTGCATCGAGCGCAATGGGCAGCGACTGCAGTCGCGCGGCCCCTGCGACGATGAGTGACTCGAATCCCGCGGGTCGCTAGCGGCCTTCCGCGGCGGCGGCTTTCCCGGGCGTCGCGCCGGTTGCGCGCCCGGGTTCTGGACGCCCAGGTCGCCACGCAAGAGCGGCGAGCACGGGTCCTTCCCGCACGGGCCTGTCCCGTACCTGCCTAGCCGGCATGACGCCCACTGCCGGCCAGGTCATCGACCAGCCCCGTCAACGCCCGCAGCGCGGGCGCGAAGCTCTCGGCGTCCTGCGACTCCTCCCACCACAGGGTCACGCCCTTGGATGTCGATTCCACCACGCACGCGTCCTCGGGCAACACCGCCAGCACCGCTTCCAGCCGCTGCAACGCGGCCGCGTTCAACGGCGGCAGCGGTGCCTGACGCCAGCGCCATCCCGACATGGCTTCCTCCAGGCGGTCACTGGCATGCGCCTCGCGCACGAGGGTGAAGTCGCTGCCCGGCGCGGCCTGCGGGTAGCGCCAGCGGTATCCCACCATGTCTCGCGCCTCCTGCAGCGGCGCCTTGTCGAAGCGCAGCGCCGCCCCCGCCTCGCGAGCCGCCTGGCGCAAGCCACTGCGTCGCGTTTCGTGGCGGCTCGGCCTCAGCCACAGCGCGGGCGAGAGAATCGCGAACACCGCCAGCCCCAGGAACAGAAAGATTTCCAAACGTGCCTCCACATGTGCACTGATTGATTTGAAGCATTGTTTCACCGTTTCGGCGCGCCTAAAGTAGAAGCGTTCATCGACAAGGTGGGAGATGCCCCCATGAGTAACGAGTACACACACGTCTTAGTCGCCGTCGATCTGACCAAGGATTCGAACAAGGTGCTCGAGCGTGCCATTCCCATCGCCGAGCGTAATCACGCCAAGCTTTCGGTCATGCATACGCTCGAACCGCTGGGCTTCGCCTATGGGGGCGATATCCCCATGGATTTGACCAGCATTCAGGATCAGCTCGACGAGCACGCCAAGCAGCGCCTGGCGGAGATCGCCGATCCCCATGGCATCCTCTCGGAGAACCAGCACGTCGTGGTCGGCATGCCGGATACCGAGATTCACCGTTTCGCCGCCGAGCACGATGTCGACTTGATCGTGGTCGGCTCGCACGGACGCCACGGGTTCGCTCTGCTGCTCGGTTCGACCTCCACCGGCGTGCTGCACGGCGCGCAATGCGACGTGCTCGCGGTACGCGTCGGCAAGGACGGCGAAGTCGACGAATGATCGCGCCGCGCCGGGCACGTCGTTCGTGCCCGGCGCGACGTTTCCTACTACTCCTCGCCCTCGGCCATGGCTTCCAGTTCCATCCAGCGTGACATCGCCGCATCGAGCTCGTCCTGCTTGGTGGCCAGCGCCTCGAGACGCTGCGTGACGGTCTCGGCGTCCTGCTGATAGAACTCGGGCGCGCCGACTTCCGCTTCGAAACTCGCCACTTCGGCTTCCAGCGTCTCGATGGTCCCCGGCAACTGGTCCAGTTCGCGTTGCAGCTTGTAGGAAAGCTTGGCCCGCTTGGGCTTGGCGGGGGCCGATGCGGTCGTGGCCTTGTCGGCCTCGGCGCGGGTGGACGCAGACGGCGCCGGCTCGGCCTCGCGAGCCGGCAGCACGTTCGCGGCATTGCCGAATTCCCCGGGCGCCGGCGGCAGCTTGCCGCCCTGACGCACCCAGTCGCTATACCCGCCGACGTACTCCCGAACGTATCCCTCGCCCTCGAAGGCCAGCACGCTGGTCACCACGTTGTCCATGAAGGCACGGTCGTGCGAGACCAGCAGCAGGGTGCCGTCGAAATCGAGCAGCAGCTCCTCGAGCAGCTCCAGCGTCTCGACGTCCAGATCGTTGGTCGGCTCGTCGAGCACCAGCACGTTGGCGGGCTGGGTGAACAGTTTGGCCAGCAGCAAGCGATTGGATTCACCGCCCGAGAGCGCCTTGACCGGCTGGCGCACCCGGTCGGGAGAAAACAGGAAGTCCTGCAGGTAGCTCATGACGTGGCGGTCCTTGCCGCCTACCTGCACACGGTCGCTGCCTTGCGCCACGTTGTCGTACACGGTCTTCTCGAGTTCGAGCCCGGCACGCAGTTGATCGAAGTAGGCCACGCTCAGGTTGGTGCCCATGCGCACCTTGCCCTCGGTGGGCGCCAGCTCGCCCAGCAGGATCTTCAGCAGGGTGGTCTTGCCGGCCCCGTTGCGTCCGATGAAGCCGATGCGATCGCCGCGCTGGATCTCCAGCGACAGGTCGCGCACCACCCAGTCGTCGCCGAAACGCTGGCTGACGCCAGAAAGCTCGACGACCCGCTTGCCGGTACGCTCGCCGCTGTCCACGCTGAGCTGGGCCCGGCCCACGCGTTCCCGACGCTCGGCGCGCTCGCCGCGCATCTTCTCGAGGGCCCGCACCCTGCCCTCGTTACGGGTCCGGCGCGCCTTGATGCCCTGGCGAATCCAGGCCTCTTCCTTGGCGAGTTTCTTGTCGAACTCGGCGCGTTCGCGCGCCTCGACTTCCAGCTCGTGCTGCTTCTGTGCCTGGTATGCCGCGTAATCGCCGGGGTAGCGCCCCAGCTGGCCACGGTCGAGCTCCAGGATGCTGGTCGCCAGCCGCGACAGGAACGCCCGGTCGTGGGTGATGAACAGTACCGAGCCATTGAAGGCGAGCAACTGTTCCTCGAGCCAGCCGATGGTATCCAGGTCGAGGTGGTTGGTGGGCTCGTCGAGCAGCAGTACGTCCGGCTCGGCCACCAGCGCGCGGGCCAGGGCCACACGCCGCCGCCAGCCGCCGGAGAGATTCACCATCTCGGTGTCGGCGGGCAGGCCGAGCCGCGACAGAATGGTGTCGATGCGTTGATGAAACGACCAGCCGTCCACCGCCTCGAGCTGGGTCTGCAGGCGCTCGAGTTCGGCCATGTCGGGCGCCTCGCTCATCACCAGGTGATGATATTCGCTCAACAAGGCCCCTGCCTCGGGCAGCCCCTGGGCGACCACGTCGAAGATGGTCCGGCCGCTCGCTTCCGGCAGTTCCTGGGCGAGCACGCCCACCTTGAGCCCCGGCGCGCGCCAGATATGCCCGCCATCGGGCGCCGCCTCATCGGCGATCAGCTTGAGGAGCGTCGATTTGCCCGTTCCGTTGCGCCCCACCAGCGCCAAGCGCTCCCCTTTCTCCAAGGTGAGTTCGGCATGATCCAGCAGGACCTGGGGGCCGTAAGCCAGTTGCACCTGTTCCAGACGTAACAGCGTCACGCGTAACCACCTCGTTGACAGACATTCGGAGTAAAGACGCTAGTGTAACGCATGGTCGCCTCCCGGGTCCGGGGGTAGAATGGCGGGTTTTCGCGACTCACTGGGCTGGGGAGATTTCCCGTGACACGATCTTCCGTGACACAAGACGACGCCAATCCGCTACCCGAAGCGCTGCGCCTGACGTCGCCGGCGCCGCTGGTCGACATCGGCGCGAACCTGACGCACGAGAGCTTCGCCCGCGACCTCGACGCCGTGCTTGCCCGGGCCCGGCACGCGGGCGTGGACGACATGATCCTCACCGGCACCGACCTGGCACACAGCGAACAGGCCGCCGACCTCGCCCGCCATCATCCGGGCCTGTACGCCACCGCCGGCCTGCATCCCCACATGGCGAGCCACTGGAACCCTGAACTGGCGGCGGCCCTGCAGGCATTGCAGGCGCGGCCCGAGGTCGTGGCCGTGGGCGAATGCGGCCTCGACTTCAACCGCAATTTCTCGACGCCCGCCGAGCAGGAACACGCCTTCGAAGCGCAGCTCGCGCTCGCCGCCGAAAGCGGCCTGCCGCTGTTCCTGCATGAGCGCGATGCCGGTGCACGCATGCGTGACATGCTGCGCCATTGGCGTGACGCCATCGGCGACGCCGTGGTTCACTGTTTCACCGCCGACCGCGACACCCTGCACGGTTACCTGGACCTCGACCTGCACATCGGGCTGACGGGTTGGCTCTGCGACGAGCGGCGTGGCCATCATCTGCGCGACCTGGTCGCCGATATCCCCGCCGCACGCCTGATGGTCGAGACCGACTGCCCCTATCTCCTGCCGCGCAACCTGCCGGCCAAACTCAAGGGGCGCCGCCACGAACCGGCGCTGCTGCCCTGGATCGTCCGCGAGATCGCGCACTGGCGCGGCGAGAGCGAGGCTTCGCTGGCGGCTTCCACCACCGCCACGGCGCGGCGATTCTTCCGACTCGACGAGGAGCAATGACATGGATTTTCCCGGTTTCATCGCCATCGAGACCGGCGACGAGGAAGCCCTCCCCGTCGCCATCTCCTGGGCCCTGCCCGATGGCCAGATCAAGCATGCGCTGATCCAGCCCGATGACGACTGGCTCGACGAGGAACTTCTCAAGCTCGGCGATTACAGCCTGGACGAGCTGCGCAGCCTGGGCCTGAGCCCCCTGGACGTGCTGCGCGAGCTGGAGGCCGATCACTTCAACGTGACGCTGTATACCGCGGGGATCGGTGACGACGAGGCTGCGCTGTCGCGTCTGTTCGAGGACTTCGCGGTAACGCCCTTCGTCGAGCTGGCGCCGGCGGAGACGCTCTACCCCGACCTCGACCCGGGCGAGTGGACACGCGCCCGGGGCGATCTGTTCGGCGACCTCGGGCTCGAGCCCATGCGCGCCGATCACGAGGTACAGGTCATGCTCTACCTGCATCAGCGCCTGCGCGGCGAGGAGTGACGCGGCGGACGCGTCATCTCTGTGTCATCGCCAATGCAGGGGATAGCGGCGGTGACGCGCCAGGTTGTTGATCAGCACCGCCACGCTCAGCATGAGCGTGCAGCCCGCCGCCACGGGCATCAGCGCAAAGTGCCAGGCGAGGCCGTGGACTTCCTCGCTGCCGATGACGGCGATCAACGCCGTGGCGCCACCGGGCGGATGCAGGGTATGCGTCAGTTGCATCAGCAGGATCGCGGTCGACACGGCGACCGCCGCGGCCACCCAGCCGACGCCGAAGAGTTGAAAACACGCCACACCCACCAGGGCAGACAGCACGCTCCCGCCGAGCACATTGCGCGGCTGCGCGAAGGGGCTTTCCGGCGCGGCGTAGAGCAGCACCGACGTGGCGCCGAAGGAGCCGATCAACAGCAGGCTATACGACGCCATCCAGGCCTCGCTGAGCCAGCCGACACCCGCCATGCCGAGAAAGCCCCCGATCCACGACCAGAGCGCATCGCGTACGCACGGCCGAGCGCGCCGGGACGGCTCGCCACGCATCTTCCCCAAATAAGTCTTGACCATAGTTGCCTGACGCACTGCCTCGGCACGCGTCTTCTCCCTGTTGTTTCGGTAACAAGCGTTTTTCGGTGACGGATTTCTCGATGGATCACCGCGGCAACCGCCTCGTCCGGCGGGCCCGCGTCATGCTCGTGCCAGTCGCGCGCGCCCCACGTCGATCGCCGCCTCGCGGGACAGGCCGTGCCGGTAGAACGCTTCCAGCGTCGCGCGAAAGGCCTCCGCCCGCTGCGGCAAGCCAGTCTCGCGATACCGCGTCGCGCGCGCGTCGACACGCGCGGCGAAGGCATCACGGTCCACCTCGGGGCCGCCCAGGTTATCGACGCTGACATGGAAGCGGCGCCCGCACGCCTCGCTGAACAGCGATTCCAGCGCCTGCGGGGCGATCTCGACCTGTTCGAACTCGCGCTGACGCTCGGCGTCGCGACCATCGGGCTCGTACCAGTAGCCGTAGTCCTCCAGCTGGCGGCGACGTTCACCGGCGATGCACCAGTGGCTGACCTCATGCAGGGCACTGGCGAAGAAGCCGTGCGCGAAAATGATCCGATGCAGGTCCTCGGCGTGGGCGGCGGGACGGTACAAGGGTTCATCGTCACCGCTCACCAGGCAGGTGCGATACGGCGCGGAGAAGACGCCGTCGAACAGGGCGATGAGATCGTCGATACGGTGATTCACGCGGCCTCCTTCAAAGCGGAGGCACATTATAGGGGCTACGACGCATGATGAAAGGCGTCGACGTGGCACGCTTGCTAGAATGCCCGCTTTTGCGCCCGTGAAAGTTCTGAAGCGAGTCCGTGAAGAAAGTCCACGAGGAGAGTCAGTGTGACGTCGCCCCGAGCCCTGCTCACCCATAGCCATCGTGAATCGCGCACCTTGCTGCGCCTGGCGCTGCCGATCTGCGGGGCACAGCTGGCGCAATCGGGCATGAGTGCGGTCGATGTGATCATGGCCGGTCGCGCCAGTGCCACGGACCTTGCCGCCGTCTCGGTCGGCTCCAGCCTGTGGCTACCGTTGATGCTCTTCATGACCGGCGCCTTGATGGGCCTGACGCCCATCGTGGCGCAATTGCTCGGCGCAAGACGCCACACCGAGATTCGGCCCTATGTCCATCAGGCGCTGTGGATCGCGCTGTGCCTGGGCGGGCTGTCGGCACTCTTGCTATGGTTCGGCGTGGGTCCGATATTCCGGTACATGGGCGTGCCCGAGCAGGTCGCACAGCTCTCCGCCGGCTACCTGGCCGCCGTGGCGTTCGGCATGCCAGGCGTGGGCCTTTACCAGGCCTTGCGCGCCTTCTCCGACGGCATGAACCACACGCGCCCCGCCCTGTGGATCAGCCTGCTGGGGCTGGCGATCAATATTCCCTGCAACTATGTGCTGATCTACGGCGGGCCCGGCCTGGTCTCGTTGCTGGGCGACGGCATGCCGGCCTGGATCGCCGACTTGCCGGCGCTGGGCGCGGTGGGATGCGGCGTGGCCACGGCGATTTCGATGTGGGTGATGTGCCTGGCGATGACGATCTATACGTACCGGGCTCGCGCCTACGGCGCGGTGACGCTGTGGCATTCGCCGGTCCCGCCGCAACGCCGCGACATCCAGGAGCTGCTTTACGTCGGGGTCCCCATCGGCGTGGCGATCTTCGTCGAGGTCACACTGTTCACCCTGATCGCCCTGTTCGTCGCGCGTCTGGGGGAAGTGGTCGTCGCCGCCCACCAGATCGCGCTCAACTACACGTCGATCCTGTTCATGCTGCCGTTGTCGCTGAGCATGGCGCTGACCGTGCGCGTGGGCAATACGCTGGGACGCGGAACCGCACAGGAGGCACGCTTCGTGGCCTGGAACGGCGTCGTCGTCTGCCTGCTGGTGGCCCTGCTCAACGACGCCATTCTCTGGATGACGGCGTCGCCCATCCTGGCGCTGTATACGTCGAACACGGAAGTGCATGCTCTGGCCATGTCGCTGGTCACGCTGGCCATGCTCTATCAGATCTCCGACTCGCTGCAGGTCAATCTCGCCGGCGCTCTGCGCGGTTACAAGGACACGCGCATCGTCATGCTGATCACGCTGTTTTCCTATTGGCTGATCGGACTGGCCGGGGGCCACCTGCTGGGACGTGGCATCGACGGGTATCTGGCGCCGATGGGCGTGCACGGCTATTGGCTCGGCCTGTGCGCGGGACTGACGGTCGCCGCGCTGCTACTCGGCTGGCGCCTGCATCATCGGGCGCGTCGCCCTTCGGTCACGGCCAGCTGAGGCGACCGCCGGCGCCGCATCGCCACGACTCATCGCCACGACTAAAGACTAAGCGCTGGCGCTTAACTTTAGACAAACCGCCACGCATCATGATGCGTGTGGCCATATGGCCCCGATGCGTCATGCCATTTGCCACGAGCCGCTCGTCTTCATGTCCGATACACGCCGTTTCCCCCTTCCCGTGCGGCCGCGCACGCTGCTCGTGCTGGCCGCGATCGCCGGCCTGCTCGTCTGCATGTGGCAGACGGCACGCCTGGCCCGTGAGCAGGCGCTGCAGGAGCTGCGCCACGATGCCGAGAACGAACTGCGTCTGTCGGCGGCAAGCCTCGTCGGTCATCTCTCGCGTCACGATTATCTGCCGGAACTGCTGGCCTCGCGGGAAATGGTCAAGCGCTTCCTGAACGACCCCGACGGGCAAGACTCGATGCCCTTGAATCGCCTGCTGGATCGCTTTCGCGCCACCGCCAACGTCTCCGACATCTACCTGCTCGATCATACCGGCGAAACCCTGGCGGCCAGCAACTGGCATCGTCGCGATACCTTCATCGGGCAGAACTACGGCTTCAGGCCCTACTACCGGGAAGCCATGGACGGCAAGAACGGCAGTTTCTACGGCCTGGGCACCCAGTCGCGGGATCGCGGCTACTACTTCTCGGCCCCGGTGTGGCTCGACGACACGGCGCCGAACGCGCGCCCGGACGGTGTCATGGTGCTCAAGGTCCTACTCGATGCGGTGGAAGCCGGATGGGCCGAGCAGGACGCGGAGCTTCTGGTCACCGACCGCAATGGCGTCATCTTCATGGCCAGCCGGCCCGAATTGCGTTTGACCACCATGGCGCCGCTGACTCGGGCACAACGTCAGACCATCGCCGCCTCTCGGCGCTACGGCGATGCCCCGCTGCCGCCAGCGGGCCTGCGCGAGGACCAGCGACACGATGCCCGCACACGCCTGGTGAGCTTCGCCTCCGGTTCCCTGGAAGGCAGGCGTTATCTGAGCCTGACGCGCCCCATGGAAGATTTCGATTGGCACATTCACATCCTCAAGCCGCTGACGCCGGTCAATCAGGCGCAGTGGCTGGCGGCGCTGCTTGCCGGCGGTCTCTACGGGCTCATCGCCCTGGGGGCCGGGATCGGATGGCAGCGCCTGCGTCTGCGACGTGAGCGCGAGCGCTTCGCCGAACGCGAGCGACGCACCCTCGCCCAGGCCCGCGACGAACTCGAACGGCACGTGGAAAGCCGTACCCGTGACCTGGTCGCCACCAATCGGCGTCTGTCGGCGGAGATCGAGGAACGCCGCCGCGCCGAGGAAAGCCTGCGCGCCACCCGCGACGAGCTGGTGCAAGCCGCCAAGCTGGCCGTGCTCGGGCAACTGGCGGCGGGCATCAATCACGAGCTCAACCAGCCCTTGGCGGCGATTCGTGCCTACACCGAGAATGCTCGCGCCTTCATCGCCCGCCAGCGACACGAGGCCGCCGATGCCAACCTCGCCCAGGTACTCGAGCTGACCGAGCGCATGGCCGAGATCAGCGCGCAGCTGCGCCAGTTCTCGCGCAAGAGCGGCGACAACCTGACGGCGGTTTCCGTCGCGTCGTGCTTTGCGTATGCATTGCGCCTGTTTCAGTCGCGGATTCACGAAAGCGGCGTGCGGGTCGAGCAGCACTGGCCCGAGCAGGCGGTGTGGGTACGCGCCGACCCGGTGCGCCTCGAGCAGGTGCTGGTCAACCTGATCGGCAACGCGCTCCAGGCCATGAACGATACCGCCGCCCCTTGCCTGACCCTCGCCATCGTTGCCGAATCCACGACCGTGTACCTGGATGTCGCCGACAATGGCCCCGGCATCGACGAGGCACGCCTGGCCCAGATCTTCGAACCGTTCTATACCACCAAGTCGATGGGCAGCGGCTTGGGGTTGGGCCTGTCGATCTCGCGACGTATCGTCGAGGATCTCGATGGCCAGCTCGACGCCTGCAACTTGCCCGGCGGCGGCGCACGCTTTCGTGTCCGGCTGCCGCGTATCGCGGATCCCAACGATCCCGCACGACTCGAGGACCCCGCTCATGCATGACCCTGCTGCTACGCCCGTGATGCTCGTCGACGATGAAGCTCACTTGCGCATTACCGCCAGCCAGACCCTCGAACTGGCGGGCTACGTACCCGAGGTCTACGAAAGCGCCGAGGCGGCGCTGAGTGCCCTGCGGGCGGATTTCCCCGGTGTGCTGGTCAGCGACATCCGCATGCCCGGCATAGACGGCATGGCCCTGCTGCGCGAGATTCGTCAGCGCGATCCCGACCTGCCCGTGGTACTGATCACCGGCCACGGCGACATTTCCACGGCCGTGGAAGCCATGCGCGATGGCGCCTGGGATTTCCTCGAGAAGCCCTTCGCCGGGGAGCGGCTGGTGGAGGTGGTGCGGCGGGGCATCGAAAAACGCCGCTTGAGCCTGGAGAACCGGCATCTGAAGGCCGAACTCGAGGCGCAGCAGTCCACCCCGGGGCCTCGCCTGGTCGGCCGGACGCCGGCCATTCAGCAACTGGCCTCGATGGTCCAGCGCATCAGCCAGGTCGAGACCGACGTGCTGCTCTTCGGCGAGACCGGTACGGGCAAGGATCTGGTGGCACGGGCGATTCACGAGCGCAGCGCCCGCGGCGGCAAGCCGTTCGTCGCCATCAATTGCGGCGCGGTGCCGGAAAGCACGATCGAGTCGGAACTCTTCGGCCATGAAAAGGGGGCCTTCACCGGGGCCGTGGAACGCCGCGTGGGGAAGTTCGAACACGCCAACGGCGGGACCGTCTTCCTCGACGAGATCGAGTCGATGCCGCTGTCGCTTCAGGTCAAGCTGCTGCGCGTGCTGCAGGAACGCGCCGTGGAACGCCTGGGCTCCAACACCCTGATCCCGCTCGACATCCGGGTCATCGCCGCGACCAAGACGGATCTCAAGGCGGCCGCCGACACCGGCGGGTTCCGGGAGGACCTGTACTATCGTCTCAACGTCGTGACCCTGCCGATTCCCTCGCTGCGCGAGCGTCGTGAGGATATTCCGCTGCTGTTCCAGCACTTCATCGCGGTCTCCGCCAGCCGCAGCGGACTGGAAGCCCCGCCGCTCGATGGTCATGGGATCTCCGCCCTGCTCGCTCACGACTGGCCGGGCAACGTGCGCGAATTGCGCAACGTGGCCGAGCGCTATGTGCTGCTGGGCGCCACCTGCGATTACCGACTCGAGACCCTGCTCCAGGGCGCGCAGAAGGACAGCGGCGAGCTGCCCCTGGCGCAGCAGGTGGAGCTGTTCGAAAAGAGCGTGATCAACCATGCCCTGGTGCGCTATCAGGGGTGCGTGCCGGATATCTGCGAGCGACTCGGCGTGCCGCGCAAGACGCTGTACGACAAGCTCAAGAAGCATGGACTGAAGGCCGACGACTATCGCCATATCGCGGAAACGGAATGACCGGCCCTCGCCCTCGATGGGCGTCGACGCGTTGTGCGGAAATCCGCACAGGGTTCAGGCCAGGTTGTGCGAACTTCCAGCCATATCGGCATGCTCCCTCTTCCACTTTCGTCGAATGAAAGAATCGTAACTGATTGAAAATGAAAGACTAAGAGAAAGATGGAATGGCGGTTGCCACCTATAGGGCGTATTTCACGAGTCCCGCCCTTCGGGGACTCGAACGGGAATACGCAACAACCACAACCGAAATCGGGAGCATTCGCCATGTCTTTCAAGACACAAGCCTTGACCGCCACCCTCGCCGGGGCCATGTGCCTCGCCACCGCGGCGCAAGCCGATCGCGAGGATTGGCCGGACAACTTCACCGTGGGCACGGCCAGTCAGGGCGGGACCTACTTCGTCTACGGTTCCGGCTGGGCCAACTTGATCGCCGACGAGCTGGGCGTTTCCGGCGGCGGCGAAGTCACCGGCGGCCCCAACCAGAACCTGGCGCTGGTGCATACCGGTGAGCTGGCCCTCGGCCTCACCACCATGGGTCCGGCCGCCGAGGCCCTGGCCGGCGAGAGCCCGCTGGCACCCGGCGTGAAGATGGACAACGTCTGTGCGCTGTTCCCGATGTACGAGACACCGTTCTCCATCACCACCCTGGCCGATAGCGGCATCGAGTCGATCTCCGATATTCCGGACGGCGCCAGCATCGGCTTCGGGCCAGCGGCCTCGACGTCCGATACGTACTTCCCGGCCATCCTCGAAGAGCTCGGCGTGGATTTCGAACGCCGCAACGGTGGCTGGAGCGACCTGGGCGGACAGCTCCAGGACGGGCTGATCGACGTCATCGCGTTCGCCGCCGGGATTCCGATTCCCGCCGTGAGCCAGCTCGAGGTGCAGACCGATGTCAACATCATCGAGTTCACCGAAGAAGAGCAGCAGAAAGTCCTCGATGCCTTCCCGGTCTCGCCGTTCCAGATTCCGGCCAGCACTTACCAGACGCTCGAGGAAGATGCGCGCGCAGTGTCCATGTGGAACTTCACCATCGCCGGCTGTGACCTCCCCGAAGACTTCGTCTACGAGATCACCAAGCTGAGCATGGAGAACAACGACCGGATGCGTGACATTCACCGCAGCGCCGAGTTCAGCGTGCCCGAGAACCTCAAGTACAACACCGTGCTGCCGTTCCATCCGGGCGCCGTGCGTTGGTACGAAGAGAACGGCTACGACATCCCGGAAGACCTGAAACTCGACTGATCGCGTGTTTCTTCAATGCCCCATGCCCGTGCGGCATGGGGTACGTCGTTCGTTGCCGTTCCTAGGGTGATGCCCATGTCCCAGAATTCCCACTCTCGTCCCGACGACCGTGACGAGACCGCTATCGACGCCATCGCCGAGGGCGCCGATGACAATGCCGGCGAACCCAACCGCCGTGCGTATACCGGCTGGCAGTGGTGGCTGTTCGGCATTCTCGCCATCGCGTACTCGAGCTTTCACCTGATATCCCTCAACGTCTACCCGCTGGAAACGTGGTCGTTTCGCATCATCCACATCTGCGGGGCCTTGATTCTCGGCTACGGCCTCTACGCGGGCACCCGCTTCGTCGAGGAAGGCAAGCCGCGCTCGCCACGCTGGATGGCGGCCCTGGGGTATGCACTGTTGCTCCCCGCCCTGTACGCGCTGGTGCAGGTCGTCCTGATGCAGCAGGCCATGAGTCAGGGCGCGATGCGTATCGAACCGAATATCGAAGCTTTCCATTTCGGCTATCCGCTGATGCTGACCACGGCGGCCGCCATTCTCCTGTCATGGAGCGACCGGCAGTACCAGCACCGCCTCTCGCCGGCCGATCTGGTGCTGATGGTATGCGCGCTGGCCAGCGCCGGTTATCTGCTGGTGATGTTCAACAGCCCGCTGCGCGCCGCCACCGGCACCACCTTCGCGCCGATGGGAATTTCCTACGCCGCCATCGCCGGCGCCGCGCTGATCCTCGAACTCACGCGGCGGGTCGCCGGTCTCGCGCTGGTGATCATCGCCGCGCTGTTCTTGACCTATGTGTTCGCCGGCCCCTGGCTGCCGGGTTTTCTCGGCTATCCGGGGCTCTCGGTGGGCCGCTTCTTCAGCCAGGTCTATACCGATGCCGGGGTGCTGGGGCCGACGACCGCCGTGTCCTCGACCTACATCATCCTGTTCATCATCTTCGCGGCATTCCTTCAGGCGTCGAAGGTCGGCGACTACTTCATCAATTTCGCCTTCGCCGCCGCCGGACGCGCGCGCGGTGGCCCGGCCAAGGTCTCGATCTTCGCCTCGGGCCTGATGGGCATGATCAACGGCACCAGTGCCGGTAACGTCGTGTCCACCGGCTCGCTCACCATCCCGCTGATGAAGAAGGTGGGCTACCCCGCACGCAGTGCCGGCGCCATCGAGGCCGCCGCCTCGACGGGCGGCCAGATCATGCCACCGATCATGGGGGCCGGCGCCTTCATCATGGCGGAGATCACCGGCATCCCGTACACCGAGATCGCCATCGCCGCCCTGATACCGGCCATCCTGTATTTCGCGTCGGTCTACTTCATGGTCGACTTCGAAGCGGCACGCAAGGGCATGCGCGGCATGCGCAAGGACGAGATCCCGCGCTTCTCCAGGCTGGTCAAGCAGGCCTACTTGTTCGCGCCCATCATCATTCTGATCGTGGCACTGTTCATGGGCTACTCGGTGATTCGCGCGGGAACGCTGGCCACCGCCTCCGCCGCCGTGGTGAGCTGGGTCTCGCCTAACAAGATGGGCATCCGCGCCATCCTCAAGGCCCTGCAGCTCGCCGGCACGATGTCGATCCAGATCATCGCCGTCTGCGCCTGTGCGGGGCTGATCGTCGGCGTGATCGCGCTGACCGGGGTCGGAGCACGGTTCTCCTCGCTGCTGCTGGGGCTGGCCGGTGTCAGCCAGTTGCTGGCGCTGTTCTTCGCCATGTGCATCAGCATTCTGCTGGGCATGGGGATGCCGACCACCGCCGCCTACGCCGTCGCGGCCTCGGTGGTGGCGCCCGGGTTGATCGATATCGGCATCCAGCCGCTGGTCGCCCACTTCTTCGTGTTCTATTTCGCGGTCGTCTCGGCCATCACGCCACCGGTGGCGCTGGCCTCCTACGCGGCGGCGGGTATCTCGGGCGACAACGCCATGGGCACCTCGGTGGCCTCGTTCAAGATCGGCCTGGCGGCCTTCATCGTGCCCTTCATGTTCTTCTACAGTCCGGCGATGCTGATGGAAGGCTCCTGGCTGCAGATCCTGCGCGTCGGCGTCACCGCGACACTCGGCATCGTGCTGCTGTCGGCCACCGTGCAGGCGTGGTTCTTCGGCCCGGTCAAGGCCTGGCAACGCCTGGTGATGCTGATCGGTGCGCTGTGCATGATCTACGGCGGCATCTACACCGATGTGATCGGTCTGCTCATCGGCATCGGCCTGTTCGCCATGCAGCGCGGTCGCAACGGCTCGCGGCCCGCCACCTCCCACTGACACGGCGCTCGCCGTCCGCTGTGCCCCGCCCCGTTCGGTCCGCCGAGCGTGGCGGGGCATTAACGTGCCATAAAACGTGCACGACAATGCTTAACTTTCCACGCCGCCCTGTGCTAATAGTGAACTGAGGTCTTGGCCTACTACTGCTGCGCAAGGAGGTTGCCATGGGCATCGTCTCGTCCCCACGCACCGCTCAGGTCATCGACCTGGATACCATGAGGCAGCGGCGCCAGGCGCAACGCCGTATCGTGCGCCTGGCTCCCGAGCTGGACGGCCTGGAGATGCTGTATCACCTGGCTTCGGATCCGGACACTTTGTATGCCATGCCCCTGCTGGCCTGGGGGCTGCGTGAAAGCGGCGAAGTGGTGGGTATGGTGCCGTGGATGGAGTCGCTGACTGCCTGCCACGAGCTGGACAGCCCCGACCACGGTCACTTCTTCGGTTATCGGGACCCCGAGACCGACGACATCTTCCATACCCCGCCCGAGCATAAAGTCTACGAACTGGAACATGCCGCGGCCTATTTCGACTACGAAGAGACGCAGGCACCGACACTGATTCAGCAACTGCCCGACACGCAGGGCACGCACGCCCTGTGCCTGGACAGCGGCAGTCACCTCTGGCAGCTCAAGCAGGTCTTCGGATGGCGGTTATACAATGACGGCAGCGTGGAAGCGTTGCTGATCGACGAAACTCGTGTCGACCAGACGCCGATCGTCGCCGGCGACGCCTGTCTGTATCCCGGGCACAGCCGGCACAAGACGGTCTACTTCTTTCAGCGCCACATCGCCAGCCAGATCAAGCGGGAGGACCCCGCCACGCTGGAGGCCCTGGCGATGATGATGACGCCCTCGTCGTAAGGGCGTCAGGCCAGGCGGATGACATAACGATAGCGCTCGTCGTCGTGCGACTGCGCGATGAGTTCGTGCCCCAGGAACGTGCAGAACTTGGGCACGTCGCGGGTCGTGGCCGGATCCGTGGCGATGACGGTCAGGATCTGGCCGGCGGTCATGTCGCGCACCTGGTTGTGCATCATCATGATCGGCTCGGGGCAGTACAGGCCGGAGGTGTCGAGTTCGGCATCCGACGCGGGCAATGTCGTATCGGAATCGGACATGGAAGGCGTTACCTCAGTGGGGATTCATAGGCTGATGATGCGCCATCGCTGCGGCCAGCTCAATCGAGCAGGCACACGTGAACGGTGACTTCCTCGCGATCGTGATAAAGATGCCGGCAGCGTATCCGCGCACGAATCCCCGCCTGGTCCAGGGACGAGGCGAGCCGTTCGAGACAGCGCGAGACCTCGTCCCAGCGCTTTTTCATCGGCAGCTTGAGGTTGAAGATCGCCTCGTGGCACCACGGCGCGACGAGCCAGCGCTCGACCATGTCGATGACACGCATGGGCTTGTCGACGATATCGCATACCAGCCAATCGAGCCGCATCGGCGGTTGCCAGACGAACCCGTCCTCGCGCAGATGCTCGACCTGGCCGCTGGCCATGAGCACGTCATCCATGGGGCCGTTGTCGATGGCGTAGACGTACATGCCCTTGCGCACGAGCTGATACGTCCAGCCGCCCGGCGCGGCTCCCAGATCGGCGGCCTGCATGCTGTCGCTGAGCCGCGTCGGCCACGCTTCGCGCGGCACGAAGACGTGCCAGGCCTCCTCGAGCTTGAGTGTCGAACGACTCGGCGCTTCACGGGGAAACTTCAGGCGCGGTATCCCCCCGAGATGCTCGGCACGGTTACCGGGAAAGCTCATCGCCAGCTGAACCCGGTCTCCTGCCGTCCAGAAGAGGTGCAGGCGCCGCCCGCCGGCCTTGCGACGCAAGGCACCACGTTTGCTGAGCGTGCTTTCCAGCGGCTTGCGCAGCGCCTTCATCAAGCCGGCCAGTGCCTTTTCTTCGTTGGTATCCGGGGTTTCCTGCCAGATCGATTCGAATGACCAGCCACTGGCGACGACCAGATCGACGATCGCGGACAATCTGTCGTCACGGGGAAGCGCTTCCAGCGGCGGAAAGGCGACCAGCGATTGGCGCGCGAACACCAGGGCCTCGAGCGGCAAGGCGAGATGCACCTCGTTGGCCGGCGTCTCGGGGTCCAGCACGAAGCGCACGTGGCCGCTATCCCGGGCCGCGATGGGATATCCACCTTGCCCGGCGTGGGCCGTCTTGTCGGCAAGTTCGGCACTCAGGTCTTTTTCGAAGCCGGGACGGCAATAAAGCAGCCACTCGTGCGGGCAGACAGCCATGTTGAACTCCAGAAACGGCGAGCGCGCAGTCTAACGAGCGCTCATCGCCCAAGGCAAGCGCGCAAGCCGCGCCGGTGCCGGGCGAACCGACACCGGCGCGCCGCCGTCGCGACGCTAGGCCACGCGTCGCTGGCTCGTCGCCTCGAACAGCACGGCCCGACTCATGTCGACGCGCAGGGCGACACGCTCGCCGGCCGCCACCCGACTCTTGGGCCCCAGGCGCATGGTGGCCTCGGTCTCGCCCAGCGTCGCCTGGAGCAGGATGTCCGCGCCGGTGGGCTCGACCACCGTCGCCATCACCTCGAGCCGCGTCCCGTCGAACGACGTTTCCATGCGCGTTTCGTCTTCGACGAAGTGCTCGGGACGCAGTCCGAGAATCAGCCGCTCGCCGACCCGCGCCTGCAGCGCCTGTGCGTCGCGCTCGGCCGGCCAGGGCAGCTCCAGTGGCGCCCCTGTGGGATCGTCGCCATCGAGCACGCGCAGCACATACCCGTCGCCGCCGCTGACCAGCGTCACGGGAATGAAGTTCATCGACGGCGAGCCCATGAACCCCGCGACGAACATGTCCACGGGGTCGTTGTAGACTTCGTCGGGCGTCCCCAGTTGCAGGATCTCGCCGTCGCGCATCACGGCAATGCGATCGGCCAGGGTCATGGCCTCGATCTGGTCGTGGGTCACGTAAACGATGGTCGTGCCCAGACGCTGATGCAGCTTCTTGATTTCGGTGCGCATCTCGACACGCAGCTTGGCATCCAGGTTCGAGAGCGGCTCGTCGAACAGGTAGATCTGCGGTTCGCGCGCCAGGGCCCGCCCCATGGCGACACGCTGGCGCTGCCCGCCCGAGAGTTGCGACGGCTTGCGGTCGAGCAGTGGCGTGATCTGCAGCAGCTCGGCCACGCGTGCGACCGCCTCCTCGCGCTGGGCCTTGGGCATCTTGCGCATTTCCAGGCCGAAGGCGATGTTCTGACGCACATTCATGCTCGGATACAGGGCGTAGGACTGAAACACCATGGCGATGTCACGCTCGGCCGGCGTATGCCAGGTGACGTCTTCACCGCCGATCTGGATTTCGCCGGACGTCACCGGTTCCAGCCCCGCGATGGCATTCATCAGCGTCGACTTCCCGCATCCCGAGGGGCCGACCAGAATCAGGAACTCGCCGGAGTCGATCGACAGCGAAATATCCTTGAGTACTTGCGTGCTACCGAACGTCTTGTCGACGTGACGGATGTTCAATGCGGACATAATGACCTCTGCAATCAGCCCTTGACGGAACCCGCGGTCAACCCGCGCACGAAATATTTGCCCGCCAGTACGTACACCACCAGCGTGGGGAGCGCGGCGATCAACGCCGCCGCCATGTCGACGTTGTATTCCTTGACCCCGGTGGAGGTGTTGACCAGGTTGTTGAGCGCCACCGTCACCGGCTGCGAGTCGAAACCCGCGAACGAGACCCCGAACAGGAAGTCGTTCCAGATCTGGGTGAACTGCCAGATCACCGACACGGTGATGATGGGCCCCGAAACCGGCAGCAGGATGCGCCAGAAGATACGCCAGAACCCGGCGCCATCGAGCTTGGCCGCGGCGATCATCTCGTCGGGTACCGAAACGTAATAGTTGCGGAAGAACAGCGTGGTGAACGCGATGCCGTACACCACATGCACCAGCACCAGGCCGGTGGTGGAGCTGGCCATGCCCAGCCACCCCAGCGTGCGGGCCATCGGCATCAGCACTACCTGGAACGGCACGAAACAACCGAACAGCAACAGCGCGAAGCACAGATTGGCGCCGCGAAACCGCCATTTGGTCAAGGCATACCCGTTGAGCGCCCCCACGAACGTGGAGATCGCCACGGCAGGCACGACGATGGCGATGGAGTTGAGGAAATACCCCGACATGCCATTGCACCGCATGCCGGTACAGGCGGTGCTCCAGGCCTTGATCCACGCCTCGAAGCTGATCGTGCTCGGCAGGGACAGCAAGGCACCGGCACGAATTTCCTCCAGCGGCTTCAGCGAGGTCAGGATCATCACCACCAGTGGCAGCAGGTACACCAGGGCTGCCACGATCAACAGGGCGTACAGCCCGAAGCGCCATAAACGCGCCGAAGTGGAACGCCGACGAACCATGTTAGCCATTTCGTTGCCCCCGCAATTCGGAATACAGATACGGCACCAGAATCGCCAGGACGCCACACAGCATCATGATCGCGCTGGCCGACCCCAGGCCGATCTGCCCCCGGGTGAAGGTGTGCGCGTACATGAACGTGGCCGGCAGGTCGGTGGCGTAGCCAGGGCCGCCGCCGGTCAAGGCCATGACCAGGTCGAAGCTCTTGATGGCGATATGCGCGAGGATCATCACGGCGCTGAAGACCACGGGGCGCAGACTCGGCAGCACGATGCGCAGGTAGATGCGCGGCAAGCTTGCGCCATCCAGCGCCGCCGCTTGAAACAGACTGTCATCGATACCGCGCAGGCCGGCCAGGAACAGGGCCATGACGAACCCCGAGGCCTGCCAGACGGCGGCGATCACCAGGGTGTAGATGGCCATGTCGCTGTCGACGAGCCAGTTGAAGGTGAAATCCTCGAAGCCCCAGCTACGGACCAGGGCCTGAATCCCCAGGCCCGGGTTGAGCAGCCAGCGCCAGACCACCCCCGTCACGATCAGCGAGAGAGCCATCGGATAGAGATAGATCGTGCGCAGCGCACCTTCCTGGCGAATGCGCTGATCGAGAAAAATGGCCAGCAGCAGGCCGATCACCAGGCAACTCACGATGAACAGGCCCCCGAACACGACCAGGTTCGTGGCAGCCACGTTCCAGCGTTCGTTGGCAAACAGGCGTGCGTACTGTGCGAAGCCGACGAAATCGTACTGCGGCAACATGCGCGAGTCGGTCAACGACAGCACGAACGTCCACAGCATGTAGCCATAGACGAAGAACAGGGCCACGGCCAGCGAGGGCGCGACCACCAGGCGAGGCAGGAAACGTTCGACCTGCCCGGCAAGGGATCGACGGCGCCCCTTGCCGCCGACCCGTGGCGAAGAGACATGCGGTGACATCGACGTCATCCTTTTGACAAGACACAACTACTCGCCGCCGAGGAAATCCCTGGCAGCGAGCCTCGACTCACCTCACTCGGCCGCGCGCACCGCGCTGACCAGACGTTCGGCGGCCGTTTCGGCCGTCATGTCGGGGTCATTGAAGAAGTTGGTGATGACATCGAACACCGCGCCCTGCTGGCTGTCCGATACCGCCATGCCGTGTGCCAGGCTGGGTACCAGTCCGCCTTCGTCCATGGCGACATCGAAGGCCTCGCGAGATGCCTTGGCGCATGCATCAAAGTCGTCGAGCGGCACGTCCAGGCGCACCGGAATCGAGCCTTTGGCCTGGTTGAAGCTGGCCTGAAAGTCGGGCGACAGCACCAGGCTCGCAAGATCCAGCTGGGCCTGCTGCTGGCCTGCGTCGTCGACGTCGAACATCGCCAGGCTGTCGGTGTTGTACGAAAACATGTGCTCCGTCATGGGCGGTGCGACACATTCGTAGTCCTCGCCCGGCGTCATGCCCGCGGCGGTGAACTCGCCCTTGGCCCAGTCGCCCATGATCTGCATGGCCGCCTTGCCGTTGATGACCATGGAGGTGGCGATATTCCAGTCGCGTCCGGCGATGTTGTCGTCCATCGTGCCACGCAGCTTCTTGAAGGTCTCGAGCGACTCGATCATGGTGTCGCTGGTCAGCGCCTCGGGGTCCAGCTCGACGAACGCCTTGCGATAGAAGTCGCCGCCTCCGATGCCCATCATGACCACTTCGAACACGGTCGCGTCCTGCCACGGCTGCCCACCATGAGCGAGCGGAATGTAGCCTGCCTCGCGAATCTTGTCCGCGGCCTCGAAGAAGGCGTCCCAGGTCTGCGGCACTTCCTCGACGCCCGACGCCTTCAGCACCTCCGGATTGGCCCAGATCCAGTTGATGCGGTGAATATTGACCGGCACCGCGGCGTAATGGCCGTCGACCTTGTCATAGGCCGCGATTTCCTGGGGCAGGAAATCATCCCAGCCATCGGCTTCGGCGGCCTTGTCGATATTGCCGAGAAAGCCCATCTCGCCCCATTCCTGGATCAAGGGTCCCTTGATCTGGGCCACCGCCGGCGGGTTGCCGGAAATCGCGCGCGACTTGAGCACCGTCATGGCACTATCGCCCGCGCCGCCCGCAACCGCGAAGTCCTTCCAGGTATGCCCCTTGGCCTCGAGCTTTTCCTTGAGCAAGTTGGCGGCTTTCGCTTCGCCCCCCGATGTCCACCAGTGCAATACCTCGATTTGAGCGGCCTGGGCCTGCCCCACGGCAGTGGCCAGCAATGCTCCCGCGGCGAGTGCATGGATGGTTTTCATGGCGTGACTCCTTGTGGTTGTTATGACGACGAACCTCGGTCACGAAGCGCGAGGGCTTCGTGACCGGCAAGCATCGGGGAGTGATCGCGACAATACGGGGTGCCGCCGGCCGGCGAGATGGCCGCAGGGCAACAATGCCCATGGCGAGGGACACCGCGTCCCCATGAGGAGGGAACAGAGAATGGCATGGCATGATCCCGCTGGCGTTATCGTTATTGGTTCAGTCGCCATGCGGCGACCGACAACCGGCAGAACGCTCTCCCGATCCTTGAATGTCGAGACTAGCCCATGCCAACGCGGCGTTGGGTTACCGATTCTTGCAAACTCTTGGCGCAATCTTACATTTTTGTAATATGGCGACGATGGCGCCCCCCTAAGCTCTGTCTGAAAAATCGGCGAGCGATGGCCAGACAAGGCAAAAATCGGTGAAAAAGCGGAGTTCACGCGGTGTAAATGAGCATTTTGATCCGATTTTTAACGCCGTATGGACAAGCGCAGGCATTTTTCAGACAAAGCCCTGAATCCGTGAGACCGGCCCCCAGGAATGCTTCTAACCTACTGAACTGCATGGCAATATAGCGAATATCGCCATTCACCCAGATAGTGCCATGCCCAACGTCAAGTTCCGCGCCAGTCGCCGCACCCTCACCAGCCACGCCGGGCTGTCCATCATCGGGCAATGCTTCGAGATCGCTGGCGTCGACAGCATCGACAGCCGCTTCCCCACCACGCTGGGCATGCGCACCAGTGACGTGATCAAGAGCTACCTGGGCCTGCTGTGTCTGGGCATGAGCGACTATGACGCTGTCGAGAACTTCCGCCGCGACAAGCCCTTCCAACAACTGCTGACCCTGCAGAAGGTGCCGAGCGCGGCGACGCTGCGACAGCGGCTGGAGAAACTTGCCGCCAACGACCTGCAGGCGCGCACCGCCACCTGGTCCACGACCCTGCTGTCACTGATCGAAGCACCGATCACCGCCGAGACGACGCACGTCTGCCTGGACATCGACACCTTCGTCATGGACAACAGCAACTCGAAGAAGGAAGGCGTCTCGCGGACCTACCAGAAGGTCGATGGCTACACCCCGATCGCCGCCTATCTGGGCAACGAAGGGTGGTGCCTGGGTCTGGAACTGCGGCCTGGCAAGCAGCACACCATGAAGGAGAGCAACGCCTTCCTGGAGCGGGTACTGCCTCGCGCCCAAGGCCTGACCAAGCAACCGATCCTGTTACGCGAGGACAGCGGCTTCGACAGCCAGGCGCACCTGGCGCTTCTCGAACAGCAACGCCAGGTCTTTGCCGACGAGGGGCGCCGGCTCGACTATGTCGTCAAATGGAACCCGCGCGGCTCGGCCACGGCGGATCAGGATACCTGGTTGGCTGTGGCGGCGGACTACTGGGAAGAGCTGCGTCCTGGCAAGCGCCAGGCGCTGTGGCCGCAGACCGTCTCGATCCACGACGACAACAAGACCGAATACGTCGTCCAACGCGTGATGCGCCTGGTAGAGCGCACCGCCGATCGCGATGGCCAGTTGCTGCTCGAACCGGACTATGAGTTGGAAGGCTGGTGGACCAGCCTGGACGAGGCGCCGGAGGCGGTGATCAAACGCTACCAGGCGCATGCCACCCACGAGCAATTCCACAGTGAGATCAAGACCGATCTCGACCTGGAGCGGCTGCCGTCGGGCAAGTTCGCCACCAACGATCTGATCCTGCACCTCGCCCAGCTGGCCTACAACATCCTGCGGCTGATGGGGCAGCTGGGCATGACCGGCGAGCTGAGCCCGGTGCGCCATCCCGCCAAGCGGCGCCGGATCCGCACCGTGCTACAAGAACTGGTGCATCGTGCGGCGCTCGTGATTCACAAGGCGCGGCAGATCATCCTCGACTTCGGGCAGGACATCGGACGCATGACGGTGTTGAACACCTTGCGAAGCCGCCTGCGCTATCCCCGAGGCACGCCATGCTGATCGTCTGTCGGACAAAGGCACCACGCAGAGGGCTGACGGTCACCGGCAGCCAGCATCACCGTACCCGGCGGGTAGCAATGCATGAGCAAACGGGTCATCGTCGCCGGCCGATGCCGCTATGGTTGGCCATGGCAGAGATGCATTCGGCGGTTGAGACGGAATCGGAGGTCAAAAAATGCTCGCTGACGGCGATAGGGAAAGTGTCGACGCCGGCATCACGGATTCAGGAAAGCGTAAAGCGACGGAGGACGCTTCAATGCTGCAGCGGCAAGCTGAGCCTCACGCTCAATCCACCCTCGCGGGCGGTTTCAAGGCGAATGTCGCCTCCATGGGCGCGCACGATGTGCCGGGCGATGGCGAGCCCCAGCCCGCTGCCCCCCGTATGACGATTGCGCGAGGGTTCGAGGCGCACGAACGGCTCGAAGACACGCTCGCGCTGCTCGGCGGGAATGCCCGGGCCATCGTCGCTGACGATCACATGGATATGGTCAGGATACCGGCGCAGCTCGATGCGCACGCACTGTGCATAGAAGATCGCGTTTTCGATGACATTGGCCAGGCAACGCTTGAGCGCCAGGGGCTTGGCCATCAACCACCCCCCTCGCCCTTCGAGATGCACACTGGCTTCGTCGTGCCAAGCTAGGTCGTCGACCAGCGCTCTCACCATCGCATCCAGGTCGATCGCCGTCGCCTGCTCGTGCAGGTCCAGCCCTTTCACCGAGGCCAGCGCCCCCTTCACCAGCTGATCCATCTCGTCGAGGGAGCGAATGAACGCCTCGCGTTGAGCGGGGGCGTCGAGCATTTCGGCGCGCAGGCGCAAACGGGTAATGGGCGTCTTCAAGTCGTGAGAGATGGCCGAAAACAGACGCTCGCGCTCCTCGACCTGATGGCGAATGCGCTCGCTCATGCGGTTGAAGGCCGCCGCAGTGTCGCGAAGCTCCCGTGGGCCTCGCTCGGCAAGCGGCGGGGACTCGAGATCGTCCCCCAGCCGTCGCGCCGCCTTGGCGAGTACCGACAGGGGCCGTGTCGCCCAGCGGATTCCCCAAAGCGACAAGCCGATCACCGTGAGCAGAACGGCCAGGGACACGAACAACCGGTCACCTGCCAGCCAGGAGGCGTGTTCCAGCGTTTCCGCCATGGGTAGCGACGTGGCCACGAACAACCAGCCCCCCGCCTCGAGCGGCATCTGTACCACGAGAATCGGTGTCGACAGGGGAACGATCGTCAGGCTGCGGTGCGCCCAATGTGCCGGCAGGTCCGCGAGAGGCACCTCGTTGTTGAAGACCCGCAGGTCGCCCGGCCGCGAAAAGCCGATATGCAGTTCCTGCTGGCCCAGTTCGCGGATGAGCCCGTCATGCAGATTGGAAGCCACCATTTCGCGTGCCGCTCCGCCACCGGTATGCGGCAATTCGATGCGATGGTCGTTCACGCTGACGAAAAAGCGCGTGCCCCCCATGTCCCGCAGCTGGTCGAGCACGATGTGGCGATACTCATAGGGCAACGAGCTGAAGTAGCGCACGGTGGCCGCCAGACTATCGGCGAGATTGCGGGACAGGGCGTCGAGCCGTGCCAGGCGCTCACGGTTTTCCTGCCAGCTCCAGATGCCGTAACTGGCCAGTTGAGCGCTCAATACGCCCAGCAGCATGATCAGCACGAAACGCCCCCGCAGGGTACGCGGCCGCCACCATCGCTTCACATTACGGCTTCCACGGGCGCCGCCAGGACATAGCCCGCCCCGCGCACGGTGCGAATCAATTGCGAGTGCTGGGCATCTTCGCCCAGACGCTGGCGCAGGCGGCAGACGTGCACGTCGATGGAACGATCCAGCGGCGGCGCACGACGGCCGCGGCTCAAGTCGAACAGTCGTTCACGCGAGAGGACCTGCTCGGGATGATCGAGGAACACTCCCAGCAGCTGATAATCCGCTCCTGACAGACGGCTGCGATTCCCCATGTCATCGATCAGCTCGCGCGTGATGCGATCCAGGCACCAGGGACCGAAACGCACCATCCTGGAGGGCGTGCTCGGCAGCGGTCGCATGCGGCGCAGCACTGCCTTGATGCGCGCCAGCAGCTCACGCGGGTTGAAGGGCTTTGCCAGATAGTCATCCGCCCCCAGCTCCAGACCGAGAATGCGGTCGGTCTCATCGGAACTGGCGGTCAGCATGATGATGGGGACGCTGCTGTGACGACGCAGATCGCGACACAGGGACAAGCCGTCTTCACCGGGCATCATGATATCGAGTATCAGCAGGTCGGGAGACTCGTCACGCAACAGGGAGGGTACCGCATCACCGTTTTCCGCGAGGACCACACGGAAACCGTGCTGCGAAAGGTAGGCATGCAGCAACTCGCGAATTTCGGCATCGTCATCGATGACCGCAACCGTTGCATGATTCATCGTCATAACGAGAAACGCTCCCTGCCGCTGCTTCCCGATTCGACAGAAGGCACTGCGGATATTATCGGTTATTGTCGCGATTCGTCATCGAATGATGCGGTGCCCGTTGAGTCGCTTCAAGACAATCGTGCCGGATCGCGACCAAAGTGGGAGGAATATAACGAACATGGGGTGGGATTTATCCAGTGGAAAGCGTCATTACGTAGTGAGTTTTCATGCACGGCCCCCCCACGAAAAAACCCCCGCTGGCCTGAGCCAACGGGGGTTTCCGGGATACGTGCCTGACGATGTTCGGGGCGGCCATCCGCGGGGCGGCCATCCGCTACTCTCGCATGGGGGTGAGCCCGCCCGGCCCTGCGTGGCACCGCCACGAGGGCGGTCGAACGCCCCAAGCCGGCGAGGGGCCGGCCCGCGAAGCGGCCCCACCAGGTAAACAGCGGGGCTCCCCCTGCCCATGAAAAAATCCCGAGCACTTTCGTACTCGGGATTTTCGGGATAAATGCCTGACGATGACCTACTCTCGCATGGGGAGGCCCCACACTACCATCGGCGCTGAGCGGTTTCACTGCTGAGTTCGGCATGGGGTCAGGTGGGACCCGCTCGCTATGGTCGTCAGGCGGAACTGGTGTCGATCGCCTCAACGAGGCCATCGACGCAATGGGGAACAAGCCGACACGTTACGTCTCATGCGTACCCGGTCGTGTTCATACAAGACCCTTTGGGTGTTATATGGTCAAGCCTCACGGGCC
>JQNW01000001.1 GCA_000761475.1 Chromohalobacter israelensis | reverse complement strand
ACGTACGGTGGTGTGAGAGGACGGGGGAGGCGACTCCCCCTCCTACTCGATGCAGGTGGGGCGCATCATTCGACCAGGCGCGTCAGCCCCTCCTGCGCCACCGAGGCCACCAGGTGGCCTTGGCGGTCGTAGATGCTGCCCCGTGAGAAGCCCCGTGCACCGCCCGCCCAGGGGCTGTCCATGTCATACAGCAGCCAGTCGTTGATGGCCACGTCGCGATGGAACCAGAGGGCGTGATCGAGGCTCGCGATTCTCAGCCTGGGATCGCCGAAGTAGGTGTCGTGCGAGACGAGGCTGGTGGTCAATAGATTGAAGTCGGAGCTGTACGCGAGCAGATAGCGATGCAGCGCGGCGTCTTCGGCCAGCTCTCCCGCGAGCCGGAACCACAGCCGCTTGCGGGGCATGTCGGTGACGCTGTCCGGCAGGTGCAGGAATTCGATGGGGTGCCCGTCGAAACGCCGGACCTCGGAGCCGGCATCGATCAGCGCCTGGGGCGACTCGAGGTCGGGCATGTCGGGCTGGTGGGAGAAGCCGGGTTCGGTGCCGTGAAACGAGGCGCTGCAGAAGAAGATGGTCTTGCCGTTCTGAATGGCGCTGACCCGGCGCGTGGTGAAGCTGCCGCCGTCGCGTACGCGGTCGACCTGATACACTACGGGGCGTTTGGCATCGCCGGGGCGCAGGAAATAGCCATGCAGGGAATGGGCCCGACGGGTCGCTTCCACCGTGCGCGTGGCGGCGGAAAGCGCCTGGCCGAGGACCTGGCCGCCGAACAGCTGCGGCAGGCCGAGATCCTGGCTGTGGCCGCGAAACAGGTTTTCTTCCAGGGTCTCGAGGCCCAGAAGATCGACGAGGGTGTCGAGTGGTTGCGTCATGCCGGCATCCTTGTGAACGGTCGTTTTCATACGGTCGTTCCAATTCTATCAGCATACGGAGACGGCTTCGCGATGCGCAGCGATACCTTCTACATGCATCGTGCGCTGGATCAAGCGCATCGCGCGCTGGAGGCGGGGGAAGTGCCGGTGGGCGCGGTGGTGGTTGCACGCGACGGCGACATCGTCGGGACGGGCTTCAATGCGCCGGTGTCGAGCCATGACCCCAGCGCGCATGCCGAGGTTCGTGCCCTGCGGGATGCCGCCGAGCGCCTGGGCAACTACCGGCTTGAGGGGTGCACGCTGTTCGTCACGCTGGAGCCCTGCCTGATGTGTACCGGCGCGATCATCCATGCGCGCGTGGCACGGGTCGTGTATGCGGCCGCCGAACCCCGCAGTGGCATGGTCGAGTCGCGCGCCAATCTGTTCGCCCAGCCCTGGTTCAATCACCGCGTCGAGGTCGAGGGCGGTGTGCTGGCCTCGCGTGCCACGCACTTGCTCAAGGCGTTCTTCGCGGCGCGGCGCGAATGAGCGCGAGGCCGATGCCTAAAGCACCGGCGGAACGGTATTGAAGGGTGTCTGGGGGAAGGTGTCGTCGCGCTCGCCGAGCTGGTGGAATTGGCGTTGACTGCGATCCACGTAGTTGAGAATTTCGTAATAACGACGAATATTGCGCACGTAGATCACCGGCTCGCCGCCGCGTGCGTAGCCATGGCGCACCTGGCTGTACCACTTGCGCTTTTGAAGCAGTGGCAGGGCCTTGCGCACGTCCGCCCATTTATAGGGATCGCCGCCCTGCATCTCGGTGATCTTCTGGGCATCGTAGAGATGCCCCAGGCCCACGTTGTAGGCGGCCAGCGCCATCCAGGTGCGATCCGGCTCGGTGATTTCCTCCTGCAGGCGTCCCTTCACGTGAAGCAGGTACGTCGCGCCGCCTTCGATGCTTTGCTCGGGATCCAGGCGATTGGTCACGCCGACTTCGGCGGCCGTGTCGTTGGTCAGCATCATCAGGCCGCGCACGCCGGTCGGTGACGTGGCGCGCGGCTTCCAGTGCGATTCCTGATAGCCCAGCGCGGCGAGCAGCTTCCAGTCGAAACCGGTGTCGCGGGCCGCTTCCTTGAACGCAGCCTCGTAGCGGGGCAGGCGTGCCTGGGCGTGGCGAATGAACAGGCGCGCCCCCACGTATTCGAGATAATCGTCGTGACCGAAGTAGCGTGCGATCAGCTCATCGAGCTGGCCGCTGGCGTGCAGACGGTCGATGAGCCGGTTGGCGGCTTGCAGCAGCGCCACGCCGCTGTCCTTGGGAAACGCCCAGACCAGGCTTTGCGGCGCCCCCAGCATGAATCCGTTTTCGACGTCGGGGAAAAAGAGCCGGTTGAGCTTGAACTGGTGTGCATAGACGACGGCGGCATCGAATTCGCCTTTCTCGACCATCTCGATGAGATCGGTGACTTCCAGCTCGTCGGTTTCCTGCCAGGTCAGTTCGGGCAGCGACTTTTGCAGGTCGCGCAGGGCGCGACCGGTGCCCGAGCCGCGCAGTGCGGCGATATCGAGCCCGAGCAGATCCTCCGGCGTCGTCGGGGCCGGAATGCCGCGATGGTAGATGACCATGGGCTGCATCGACATGATGGGGCGACTGTAGAGAATGCCGGGTTCGGCCGGGTCGAGCGAGAGGGTGGCGGCGCCCAGGTCGGCGCGTCCGTCGCGCACGGCGCTGAGAACGTCGCCGATATTGCCGACACTGTTCAGTGAGAGGCTGACATCCAGCGATTCCGCGAAACGCCGCACCAGGTCGTACTCGAACCCCGTCGGGCCGTGACGGCCTTCGTAATACGTGGTCGGGGTGTTGCGCGTGAACACCTGGATGAAGTCGCGCGACAGAATCGCCGACAAGGCCGCATCCGGTTCGTGGGAGGTACGGTTGTCGGGGATCAGCAGCGCCAGCAGGGCAACGAATGCCGTCGCCACTGGGCGCATGTAACGAAGCAGAGCATCGAGCATACCGGTTCTGGTCAGCGATGAGAGGCAGCCACCTTAGCGGGCGTCGCGTCCGATGTCACCCGACGCCGATTCCACGCTCGTCGCTATCCTGCAACGGGTGGCTTCGCCCGTGAGCGGCTTTTCCATTATCATGGGGGCTCATTGGCCGCCGCCCGCGGCATCGTCTACCTGTTGTCCCAGAGGCCTATTCGACATGCTCGAACTGCGAGGAGCGCCCGCCCTTTCCGCTTTCCGCCATGCCAAGCTGTTAGCCGCGTTGCGTGATGCCGTGCCCGAGGTCGAGGCGTTGCACGCCGATTATGTTCACTTCGTCGACCACCAGGAGGATCTCGACGACACGGCGCGCGAGGTGCTGGCGCAACTGCTGACCTACGGTCCCGTGCGCGATGGCGCCGACGCCGAGTCCGAAGGCCAGCTGTTTCTGGTCGTGCCGCGTCTGGGCACGTTGTCGCCGTGGTCTTCCAAGGCCACCGATATCGCCCACAATTGCGGTCTGCATCAGGTGCGGCGCATCGAGCGCGGCATCGCCTACCGCGTGACGCTGGGGGGCAAGCTCGACGAGGCGACGTTCGCGGCGCTCGTCGCGGTGCTTCACGATCCCATGACCGAAACGGTGCTGGCCGATGCCAGCGATGCCGCCAAGCTGTTCGAGCAGCACGAGCCGGCGCCGCTGGGGCGGGTCGACGTGCTCGAAGGCGGGCGCGAGGCGCTGGTCGACGCCAATGACGCACTGGGACTGGCGCTGGCCGACGACGAGATCGACTATCTGCTCGAGGCCTTTCGCTCGCTCGATCGCAATCCCACCGACGTCGAACTGATGATGTTCGCGCAGGCCAATTCCGAGCACTGCCGACACAAGATCTTCAACGCCGACTGGACCATCGATGGCGAGGCCCAGCCGCTGTCGCTGTTCAAGATGATCAAGAACACCCATGCGTGTTCCGGCGACGACATTCTCTCGGCCTACAGCGACAATGCCGCCGTGATTCGCGGCACGCGGGCCGGCCGCTTCTTCGCCGCTCCCTGGCTGCCGCACCAGGAGCGCGAGGCGCGTTACGCGGCGACGCAGGAACCCATCCACATCCTGATGAAGGTGGAAACCCATAACCATCCGACGGCCATCGCACCCTATCCCGGTGCGGCGACGGGGGCCGGCGGTGAGATTCGCGACGAAGGCGCCACCGGCGTCGGCGGCAAGCCCAAGGCGGGGCTCACCGGGTTCGCGGTGTCCAACCTGCGTATCCCCGAATTCGTGCAGCCCTGGGAAGCCTTCGACTACGGCAAGCCCGCGCGCATTCAGTCGGCACTCGACATCATGCTCGAGGCGCCCATCGGCGGGGCGGCGTTCAACAACGAGTTCGGACGTCCCAACCTGAGCGGCTTTTTCCGTACCTACGAACAGGATGCGGTCGGTGCGGCCGGGATCGAGCGGCGCGGCTATCACAAGCCGGTAATGCTCGCCGGCGGCTACGGCAATATTCGCGAAGGTCATGTCGCCAAGGGCGATATACCGGTCGGTGGCAAGCTGATCGTGATGGGCGGTCCGTCGATGAAAATCGGCCTCGGCGGCGGGGCGGCATCGAGCATGGCCTCGGGCGCCTCCAGCGAGGATCTCGATTTCGCCTCCGTGCAGCGTGACAACGCGGAGATCGAGCGGCGCGCCCAGGAAGTCATCGATCGGTGCTGGGCGCTGGGCGACGACAATCCCATCTGCTTCATTCACGACGTGGGCGCCGGCGGGCTTTCCAATGCGCTGCCGGAGCTGGTCAAGGACGGCGACCGGGGCGGGCGTTTCGAACTGCGCGACATTCCCAATGCCGAGCCGGGCATGAGCCCGCTGGCCATCTGGTGCAACGAGGCCCAGGAGCGCTACGTGCTGGCGGTGGCGCCGGACGACCTGGAGGCCTTCGACGCGCTGTGCCGGCGCGAGCGTTGCCCCTATGCCGTGGTCGGCGAGGCGACCGAAGCCCACCATCTGTCGGTCCACGATGGTCACTTCGATACGCGTCCCGTCGACCTGCCGATGAGCGTGCTGTTCGGCAAGCCGCCCAAGATGTCGCGTGCCTTCGAGCGACGCACGCTGACGATGCCCAGCCTGGGGCTCGACAATCTCGATCTGCGCGAGGCGCTGGATCGGGTGCTGCGTCTGCCGGCCGTGGCGTCCAAGAGCTTTCTGATCACCATCGGCGACCGCTCGATCACCGGTCAGGTGGCGCGCGACCAGATGGTCGGGCCCTGGCAGGTGCCCGTGGCGGACTGCGCGGTGACCACGGCCAGTTTCGATACGCATGCCGGCGAGGCCATGGCCCTCGGCGAGCGTCCGCCGGTGGCACTGGTCGACCCGGCGGCCAGCGCCCGCCTGGCGGTGGCCGAGGCCATCACCAACCTGGCGGCGGCGCCGATCGCCAAGCTCTCCGACATCAAGCTCTCCGCCAACTGGATGAGCGCCGCCGAGCATGACGGCGAGAACCAGGCCCTGTATGACGCCGTGCATGCCGTGGGCATGGAACTCTGCCCGCAGCTGGGCATCGCCATTCCGGTGGGCAAGGACTCGATGTCCATGCGCACCGCCTGGCAGGAAGATATCGCCGAGGGCGAGCATGAAGACAAGAGCGTGACAGCGCCGCTGACGCTCAATATCACCGGCTTCGCACCGGTCACCGATGCCATGCGCACCCTGACCCCGCAGTTGCGCCTGGACCAGGACGAGAGCGACTTGATTCTCATCGACCTGGGCCAGGGGCAGAACCGGCTGGGGGGCTCGGCGCTGGCGCAGGTATACGGCCAGGTCGGGGATGCATGCCCCGACCTCGAGGACGCCGAGGACCTCAAGGCGTTCTTCTCGGTCATTCAGGGCCTCAATGCCGACGGCAAGCTGCTCGCCTACCACGATCGCAGTGACGGTGGCCTGCTGGTGACCCTGCTGGAAATGGCCTTTGCGGCGCGCGGGGGGCTGGAGATCAAGCTCGACTGGCTGATCGACGACGCCTACGAGGCCTTCGATGCCTTGTTCGCCGAAGAACTGGGGGCGGTGATTCAGGTCAATCGCCGCGACACCGAGTTCGTGCTCGCCCAGCTGGCCGCGGCCGGCCTCGAGACCTGCGGTGTGGTGGCACGGCCGCGCTACGACGATCAGGTCCGTGTCACGCTGTTCGAGGAACCGCTGCTGGAAACCACGCGGGCCATCGCCCAGCGCACCTGGACCGAGACCAGTTACCGCATGCAGGCGCTGCGCGACAATCCGCAGTGTGCCAAGTCCGAATTCGATGCCTTGCTCGACCTGCGCGACCCCGGTCTCTCGGCGCAGCCCAGCTTCGATGTCGACGAGGACATCGCCGCGCCCTACATCGGACGCGGCGAGCAACCCCGTGTGGCGATATTGCGCGAGCAGGGCGTCAACGGGCATGTCGAGATGGCGGCGGCCTTCGATCATGCCGGCTTCGCGGCCGTCGACGTGCACATGAGCGATATCCTCGAGGGGCGCGTCGATCTGGCGACCATGAAGGGGCTGGTCGCGTGTGGCGGCTTCTCGTACGGCGACGTGCTCGGCGCCGGCGGCGGCTGGGCCAAGTCGGTGCTGTTCAATGACCGCGCGCGCGATGCCTTCGAAGGCTTCTTCCAGCGTGATGACAGCTTCTCGCTGGGGGTGTGCAATGGCTGCCAGATGCTCTCGCAGCTCAAGTCGTTGATTCCCGGGGCCGAGAGCTGGCCGCGTTTCGTGCGCAACGAGTCCGAGCAGTTCGAGGCGCGTGTGAGCATGGTGCAGGTCGAGAAGAGTCCTTCGATCCTGCTGGCCGGCATGGAAGGATCGCGCCTGCCGATCGCCGTGGCTCACGGCGAGGGGCGCGCCGAGTTCCGTGACAGCGGCCACTTGCGCAGCATGCAGACCAGCGACCAGATCGCCATGCGCTATGTGGACAACTACGGTCAGGTGACGACGCGCTATCCCGCCAACCCCAATGGCTCGTCCGCGGGCATCACGGGGCTGACCACGCCGGATGGCCGCGTGACGATCATGATGCCTCACCCCGAGCGCGTGGCCCGCGCGGTCACCAACTCCTGGCGTCCCGACGAATGGCGGCAGGACGGTGCCTGGATGCGGATGTTCCGCAACGCCCGGGTGTGGGTGGACTGAGGTTAATGCGCTTGTGCAGATGAAAGCCGGCTTGCCTTGGGGCAAGCCGGTTTTTTATTTCGCCATGACGCCGGCATTGCCATAGAGATGGGGCATTCGATGGGCCAGGGCAGGTGAGCTGAGTCGGGCGAGGCGGCAAGACCGCGGCGTTCGGCGTCGCGGCCTTGCGCTTGCCCGGTGAGGGGCGCGTTATTCGGGACGTGTGGCCGTGTAGAAAAAGCGTACCGACGGCTCATCGACGAGCAATGGGGCGCTGCCTTCCTTGAACGGCGCGTAGTGGGGCATCTGCATGTGGTGCTCGAAGGCGGCGCGGTCGCGATAGACCTCGTGCAGCACGACGAGATTGTCACTGCCTTCCGGCGTCAGCACGTCGAATGCCAGGCAGCCCTCCTCATTGGCCAATGATTCGTTGGCGTCGTTGTGGGCCAGGGCGAGAAAGGCAGGCACCTGGCCTTCCTTGATCCGGAACTCGGCGAGCACGACGAAATGCGATGTGGTCGAGGACATGTGACCTCCGCTGGAAAAGAAGATGATGAATGCCGGAAGGGCACCGAATCAGGCGTCTCGCGATGCGCCGGACGCCTCGAGATGCGCTTCCAGCTCGTCGAGGGTGTGACGATAGTCTGCGACGAGACGGTCGTAGCGCCCGAAGTCATGGCCGCAATCTTCGCAGAAGACATGATACTGGCCCTCGCGACCGGGCGGGAAACGCTTGGTGCGGCTACCGCATTCGGGACAGTCGGGGCTGGTGGGTGCTTGCATGGGACCTCCTGAGCGTCGGTGTTGCCGCGATTCGAGAACATCGTGACATTGCGTTGTACTCATGAAGTCGGGGCGCCCGGCACCAAGATCAAGGTATCGACCACCCCCGAGACCTTGTCGGCGATGCTAACATTCGCCTTTTGCCCCGTGGATGTCCCGCATGAGCGCGCCCTCGCTTCGCCCCTACCAGCATCAGGCCGTCGATAACGTCATCGCGCATTTCCGGCGCGGCGACGATCCCGCCGTGGTGGTGCTGCCCACCGGCAGCGGCAAGTCGCTGGTCATCGCCGAACTGGCACGGCTGGCACGCGGCCGGGTCCTGGTGCTGGCGCACGTTCGGGAGCTGGTCGAGCAGAACCATGCCAAGTACCGCGCCTATGGACTGGAGGCGGACCTGTTCAGTGCCGGTCTGGGACGCAAGGAAAGCGAGCGTCAGGTGGTCTTCGGTTCGGTGCAGTCCGTGGTCAGGAGCCTGGAGCGTTTCGAGGCCCACGAAGCGTGGGGCGCGTTCACCCTGCTGGTCATCGACGAGTGCCACCGCATTCCGCCGGGGGCGTCGGCGGGCAAGGTCCGGGATGACAAGGGCGCGTCGAGCTATCATCAGGTGATCGCGCATCTGCGGCACCACAATCCGCGCCTCAAGGTGCTGGGCCTGACGGCGACGCCGTATCGTCTGGGGCAAGGCTTCATCTACCACCGTCATCATCACGGCATGGTGCGCGGCGACGCGGATTGCTTCTTTCAGGATTGCGTGTTCGAGCAGCCACTGCGGCTGATGGTCAAGCAGGGTTATCTGGCGCCGCCCCGGCGCGTGGATGCCGCACTGTATGCCGAGGATGGCGAGCAGACCCGGTATGACTTCTCGCGGCTGTCGCCCGGTCGCGGCGGCGGCTTCGAGGAGGAGGAGCTGAACCGCGTCGTGCAGGGGCACCGGGCGACGCCGGGTATCATCGCCGAGGTCGTCGAGCAGGCCCGCGAGCGGCGCGGCGTGATGATCTTCGCGGCCACGGTGGCGCACGCGCGGGAAATCATGGGGTATCTGCCGGCGCAGCAGGCGGCGCTGATCGTGGGCGCGACGCCGGGGCGGGAGCGCGAAGCACTGATCGAGGACTTCAAGGCGCAGCGGTTGAAGTATCTCGTCAACGTGGCGGTCCTCACGACCGGTTTCGATGCCCCGCACGTGGATCTGATCGCGATCCTGAGGCCCACGGAGTCCGTCAGCCTGTATCAGCAGATCGTCGGGCGCGGCTTGCGGCTGGCGCCGGGCAAGCAGGACTGCCTGATTCTCGATTATGCGGGTAACCCCTGGGACCTGTATGCGCCGGAGGTCGGCGAGCCCAGGCCCGATTCCGATGCCGAGCCGGTGCAGGTCGAATGCCCGGCATGCGGGCATGCCAATCTGTTCTGGGGCAAGCGCGATGGCGAATTGGTCATCGAACATTACGGCCGTCGCTGCCAAGGCCTGCTGGAAGACACGGCCGGACGGCGCCGGCAGTGCGACTTTCGTTTTCGCTTCAAGGTCTGCGATCAGTGCGGCGCGGAAAACGACATCGCCGCGCGTGCCTGCCATCAATGCGACGAGCGACTGGTCGATCCCGACGACAAGCTCAAGGCCGCGCTGCGCCTCAAGGAAGCCAAGGTGCTGCGCGTCTCGGGGATGCAGTTACAGGCGGTAACCAATGGTCGCGGGCTGCCGCGCCTGAAAGTGACCTACCATGATGAAGACGGTGCCACGCTCGACGAGTGGTTCGCGCTGGAAACCGCCGCGCAGCGCCGCGCCTTCACGCTGGCCTTTCTGCGCCATCACCTGCGGGCGCCGGGCAGCGACTGGCGGCCGGACTCGCCCGAGGCGGTGATTGCCGGCGAGCGGCGTCTCAAGGCCCCGGATTTCGTGATCGGACGCAAGGTGGGCCGCCACTGGCAGATCCGCGACAAGCTCTTTGACTACGCGGGGCGCTATCGCAAGGCCGATGATGCAACGGACATTGGTTAGTTGAAGATGCGCTAATCACGCTAACGGTTTATGATGGAATGGTGAAGTTCACCCTGATGGAGAGACGCAAATGGCCTGGATGACCCCGGAAGTGACGGAAATCTGCATCGCGCTGGAAATCAACGACTACATGCCCGCCGAATTCTGAGGCGGCGTTGTATATCCATGTACTCGGGGCGGCCGCCGGTGGCGGCCTCCCTCAGTGGAACTGTCGTTGCGATGTATGCCGGCTGGCGTGGGCGGGCGACCCCCGTGTCACGCCGCGAACCCAATCCTCCCTGGCCGTGAGCGCCGATGGCCGCTCGTGGGCCCTGATCAACTGCGCCCCCGAGGTGCTCACCCAGATACGCCGGACCCCGGCGCTGTTTCCGCGTCAGGGGAAGCGTGACACGCCGATCGCCTCGATCTTGCTGACCAACGGCGACGTCGATCATGTCGGCGGTCTGCTGAGCCTGCGTGAAAGCTCGCCCTATCGCCTTCACGCGACACCGGAGATTCATGCCGCGTTGCGCGACAGTCCGGTCTTCAACGTTCTCGCTCCCGATCATGTCGAACGTGTCGAAGTGGCACTGGAAGAGACCCTGACGCTCGCCGAGGGGCTCGAGGCGCGCATATTCGCGGTGCCCGGCAAGGCGGCGCTGTACCTGGAGGGCGAGGGCCCCGACATCGGCAGCGAAGGCGAGGCCACCGTGGGCGTGGAGTTTCGCGTCGGCGCGCGGCGTGCCTATTACATTCCCGGTTGTGCCGCGATGAACGAACGCCTGGCGGCACGTCTCGAGGGCGCCGATCTGTTGCTGTTCGACGGTACGCTGTGGCGTGACGACGAGATGATTCGCGCCGGTGTCGGCCACAAGACGGGAAGCCGCATGGGGCACATGTCGATGTCCGGCGAGACGGGCAGCATGGCCGCGTTGTCGTCGCTGAACATCGGACGACGTGTCTTCGTTCACATCAACAACACCAATCCGGTCTTGATCGACGACTCCCCGGAGCGCCGGGAGGCCAGGCGTCACGGGTGGGAGATCGCCCACGACGGCATGGAACTGGAATGCTGATGAGTGATATTGAAACCCCGATCCACGAGGCGTTGAGCGCGGACGAACTGGAAGCACGTTTACGCGCGATCGGCGAGCAGCGTTACCATCACCGTCATCCCTTTCAGCTCATGCTGCAGAACGGCGAGCTGAATCGCCGTCAGGTTCAGGCATGGGCCCTCAATCGCTATTACTACCAGTCGATGATCCCGCTCAAGGACGCCTCGCTGATCGCGCGCCTCGACGATCCGGCGCTGCGCCGCGCGTGGCGTGCCCGGCTGGTGGATCACGACGGTGAAGCCGAGGGCGAGGGCGGTATCGCGCGCTGGCTGAAGCTCACCGACGGGCTGGAGCTGGATCGCGAGATGGTGGTCTCGACCCGGCGGATTCTGCCGGCCACGCGCTTTGCGGTGGAGGCCTATCTGCATTTCGTGCGCGAGCGCAGCGTGCTGGAGGCCATCGCCTCGTCGCTGACCGAGCTGTTCTCGCCCCTGGTGATCGGCCAGCGGGTCAGCGGCATGCTCGAGCACTACGACTTCGTTTCCGCCGAGACCCTGGCCTATTTCGAACCGCGCCTGACCCAGGCGCCGCGAGACGCGGAAATGGCCCTCGATTACGTCAAGCGCCATGCCCGCCGACCGGATCAGCAGCAGACGGTGCTCGACGCGCTGATCTTCAAGTGTCAGGTGCTGTGGACCCAACTGGACGCCTTGCATCACGCCTATGTGGCGCCCGGCCACGTGCCGCCCGGGGCCTGGGATGGCGACGCGCAAACGGAAACGTCATGACGGCAATTCAGGAAAGCGACATCGTGCGCCTGCCGCGCGGCGTCAGGCTGCGTGAAGATAAACGGCGGGGCGGCTGGGTATTGCTGGCGCCCGAGCGCGTCTTCCAGCTCGATGGCATCGCGCAGGCCGTGGTCGGCCAGGTGGATGGCGAACGCAGCGTCGGCACGATCATCGATCGGCTGTGCGAAACCTATCAGGCGCCGCGCGAACGCATCGCCCAGGACGTCACGGCCATGTTCGCGGGACTGGTCGAAAAGCGCGTACTGGAGGTGGCATGACACCTTCGCAGGCGCATGCCGTGCAGCCGCCCATGGGGATGCTGGCGGAATTGACGCACCGCTGCCCCCTGCAGTGCCCGTACTGTTCCAATCCGGTGGCCCTGGAGCGCCGCCGCCACGAGCTGGATACCGCGACCTGGCGACGGGTCTTCGCCGAAGCCGCCGAGCTCGGCGTGCTGCAGGTCCATCTCTCGGGCGGCGAGCCCGCGCTGCGTCCCGACTTGCCCGAGCTGGTGGCGGCCTGCGTGGACGCGGGCTTGTATTCCAACCTGATCACCGCGGGCGTCAACATCGACCGTGCCCGGCTGGAGACCCTGGCGGAGGCGGGCCTCGATCACGTCCAGCTGTCGTTTCAGGGCGCCACGCCCGAGGTGACCGATCATGTCGCCAACATGAGCGGCGCCCATGCGCGCAAGCGGGCCTTCGCCGCCGAGGTGACGGACGTCGGACTGCCGCTGACGCTGAACGCGGTGATCCACCGCGCCAACCTGCATCAGATCGACGACTTCGTGGACCTGGCCGTGGAACTGGGAGCGCGGCGGCTGGAGATCGCCCATGCGCAGTACTATGGCTGGGCGCTGGTCAATCGCGCCGCCCTGATGCCGAGTCGCGAGCAGGTCATGGCGGCCGTCGAGCGGGTCGAGGCCGCGCGTGAGCGCCTGCAGGGGCGTCTGGTCATCGACGCCGTGGTCCCGGATTATCATGCGCGTCTGCCCAAGCCCTGCATGAACGGCTGGGGGCGACAGTCCCTCAATGTGACGCCTTCGGGCAAGGTGCTGCCGTGCCATGCGGCGGAGACGATCCCGCACCTGACGTTCTGGAATGTCGCGGAGCATGCGCTGAGCGATATCTGGTACGACAGCCCGGCCTTCAACGCCTATCGCGGTACGCACTGGATGCCCGAGACCTGCCAGGACTGCGAGCGCAAGGAAATCGACTGGGGCGGCTGTCGTTGCCAGGCCTTGATGCTTACCGGCGATGCCGCGCAGATGGACCCGGTGTGCGAAAAATCGCCCTACCATGACGAGGTGCAGACCCTGGCGGTGCGTGATGCCTCGGGGACGTCCGAGTTCACCTATCGACGTTTCTCGCGGGCGACCGAAGGCGCCTGATACCTGCCTCGCGCCACGCGGGCGTGTTCGCTCCCCGGCGGCCTTGCTACACTGCGCGTTTGTCGAAGGTCGCGCCGTGAGGCGCAGTCGAGGAGAGGGTCCCGCGTGAGCGATACAGCCCAGCCCACCGATGCCGATACGGCGCCGGCCGTTGCCCAGGCGTCGGTGTTGGCGCGCCTGCACGACCAGCCCATCACCGAGCTGCCGGAAGATCTCTACATTCCGCCCGAGGCGCTGCGTGTCTTTCTCGAGACCTTCGAGGGGCCGCTCGACCTGCTGCTGTACCTGATTCGGCGTCAGAATCTCGACATCCTGAGCATCGACGTGGCGGCCATTACCCATCAGTACATCGAGTACGTCGAGCTGATGCGGGCCCTGGAGATCGATCTGGCGGGCGAGTACCTGCTGATGGCGGCCATGCTGGCGGAAATCAAGTCGCGCTCGTTGCTGCCGAGACCGCCCAAGGGCGACGACGAGGATGACGAGGACCCGCGTGCCGAGCTGATTCGCCGCCTGCAGGAGTACGAACAGTTGAAGCTGGCCGCCGAGGGGCTCGACGCTCTGCCGCGCGAGGGGCGCGACTGGGTGGTGGCGCAAGCCGCGCTGCCGTCCCTGGAGACGCGCGTGATCCATCCCGAGGTCGAGCTGGACGAGCTCTTGCATGCCTTGTCGGGCCTGCTCAAGCGCGCCGAGTTTCAGCAGTCGCACCAGATCAGTCGTGAGGTGCTGTCCACGCGCGAGCGCATGCTGCGCATCATGGAGCGGCTCGAGGGGCAGCGTTACGTGCCCTTCGAGGCACTGTTCACGCTCGAGGAGGGGCGCGCCGGCGTGGTGGTGACCTTCATGGCGATTCTCGAGCTGGCCAAGGAAGCCATGATCGATATCACGCAGAACGCTCCGCTGTCGCCGATCCACGTGCGTGCGCGCCTGGCGCCGGACGTCGACGACGACGGCAGCGGGGCGGAGGACGACGATGGCGGAGAAAGTGCCTTCGCCGATGCCGAAGAGGAACCGCAATGAACGAGGCGCCCACGTCTCTCGACGAGGTCTGCGAAGCCGCGTTGCTGGCTGCCGGCGAGCCGCTGACGCCGGAGCGTCTGGAAACCCTGTTCGACGAGCGCGAGCGTCCCTCGCGCGGCGAGCTGCGCGACGCCCTGGCGCGTTTGGGCGAGCGCCTCGAGAACAGCGCCCTGGAACTCGTCGAAACCGCTTCGGGCTTTCAGGTGCGGATTCGTGCGCGTTTTTCGCCGTGGATCTCGCGACTCTGGGACGAGCGGCCGCAGCGCTATTCGCGCGCGTTACTGGAGACCCTGGCGTTGATCGCCTATCGTCAACCGGTGACCCGAGGCGATATCGAAGAGGTGCGTGGCGTCTCGGTGAGCAGCTCGATCGTGCGTACCTTGACCGAGCGAGGCTGGATTCGCGTGGTGGGACAGCGCGATGTGCCGGGGCGGCCGTCGGTCTATGCCACGACGCGCACCTTCCTCGACGATTTCGGCCTCAAGACCCTCGATGCGTTGCCGCCGATGCACGAGCTCAAGGAGTTCGAGGCGCGCTTCGAGGAGGCCCTGGGGCATACCGACGCGTCGTCGGCATCAGTGCGTGACACTCACGCCGACAACGCCGAGAATATGCCGCCGGACGACGATGCCCCGCAGGCATCCGAAGCCACGCAAGACATCACGACGACCGAGACGGTCGACGACCAGCACGCCGAGACGGCGTCCGAGCGGTCGGGATTGAGCTTCGCCGAACTCGAGGCTCGCCTGGCCGAACGCGCCCGCCGGCGCACCGAACAGGCCGACTCGTCCCGAGCGGACGACGACGCCTCCGCGGCGGACGCGGAACATTCATCAGACGAGACAACGTTCGATCCATGAACACGCCTACCGAGAAATTACAGAAGGTCCTGGCCCGCGCGGGCTTCGGCTCGCGCCGCGAGATGGAGACCGCCATCGCCGATGGCCGCGTCAAGGTCAACGGCCAGGTCGCCACCCTGGGCGATCGCATCGAGACACGCGACCGCGTCACCTTCGACGAGCGGCCGGTCAATCTGCGCGATGCCGAGGAAGTGCCCCGGCGCGTCATCATGTACAACAAGCCCGAAGGCGAGCTGTGCACGCGACGTGACCCCGAGGGTCGGCGTACCGTGTTCGAGCGCCTGCCGCGTCTCAAGGGCGAGCGCTGGATCGCCGTCGGTCGTCTCGACATCAACACCAGCGGCCTGCTGCTGTTCACCACCGATGGCGAGCTCGCCAACCGCCTGATGCATCCCGCCACGCAGGTCGAGCGCGAATACGCGGTGCGCGTGATGGGCAACGTTCGCCAGGAACACGTCAATGCCATGGTCGAGGGCGTGATGCTCGAGGATGGCCCGGCGCGTTTCACCGATGTGCAGGAATTCGGCGGCGAGGGCATCAACACCTGGTTCCACGTGGTGATCCTCGAGGGACGCAACCGCGAGGTACGGCGTCTCTGGGAATCTCAGGGACTCACGGTGAGTCGCCTCAAGCGTGTGCGCTACGGCAACATCTTTCTCGACAAGCGCGCCAAGGCCGGCGAATGGGTCGAGCTGTCGCAGGACGAGATCGACGACCTGGCGCAGCTGGCGGACCTGCCGGCGCGCAAGGTGCCCGAACTGACGCCCGACGAGCAGAATCGCTGGAGCCGCGACAAGAACAAGCGCCGTCCGGTCAATGCCATGCGCAAGCCGAAGTCGTCGCGGCGCTCGCGGTGAGCGCGTTCCCGGCAAAAAAATCTTGTCAATGTCGAGCGTTATCAGTACTATGTGCGCCCTGTCGGGACGGGTCGTTAGCTCAGTGGTAGAGCAGTTGGCTTTTAACCAATTGGTCGTAGGTTCGAATCCTACACGACCCACCATCGGCACATGCCCTTGATGGTGCGTCTCGAAGACCCGGCGGCGGGTCGTTAGCTCAGTGGTAGAGCAGTTGGCTTTTAACCAATTGGTCGTAGGTTCGAATCCTACACGACCCACCATTGCCGCCGTCGACTGCCTGCCAGGGCAGATTATGGGTCGTTAGCTCAGTGGTAGAGCAGTTGGCTTTTAACCAATTGGTCGTAGGTTCGAATCCTACACGACCCACCAGCATTCCACCCCGTCTCGCATGAGGCGGGGTTTTTGCGTTTCTGGGGACGTGTCATGCGCCACGGAGCCTTGCGGGTAACGCGGAGGCGGGACTGGCGAGCCGCGGGTGGCCGGCCGTATCATGATGGCGGGTGTGGCGTGTCGCGAAGAGATCGCAAGCGCCGCTTCTCGTTACGCAGGGGGAGCCCCTGCCAGTCGCAGTGGTAGACACGATGACGATCATGACACCGAAAGCGCCGGCCGCAACGTCGCTGGCGCGTACCTATTGTCCCGCCGTGCCCAGTGCCCGGGCGCGCGCCCAGGCCGAGACGATCCAGCGCTTGCTGCGCGAGCGCGATGCCGTGCTGGTGGCGCATTACTATACCGACGATGCCATTCAACAGCTGGCCGAGGAAAGCGGCGGCTGCGTGGCCGACTCCCTGGAAATGGCCCGCTTCGGCGCCCGGCACCCGGCCACCACGCTGGTCGTGGCCGGCGTGCGTTTCATGGGCGAGACGGCCAAGATCCTTTCCCCCGAAAAGCGTGTGGTCATGCCCACGCTGGAGGCGACCTGCTCGCTCGATGAAGGATGCCCGCCGGCGGCGTTCGCGGCCTTCTGCGATGCGCATCCCGATCGCACCGTGGTGGTCTATGCCAACACGTCGGCGGCGGTCAAGGCGCGTGCCGACTGGGTGGTGACCTCGTCGATCGCGGTCGAGGTGATCGAGCACCTGCATGCCCGTGGCGAAAAGATCCTGTGGGCGCCGGACAAGCACCTGGGACGCTACATCCGCGAGCGTACCGGTGCCGACATGCTGCTGTGGGACGGGGCCTGCATCGTGCACGAGGAGTTCAAGGCACAAGGGGTGCTGGATCTGAAGAAGGTCTACCCCCAGGCCGCCTTGCTGGTGCATCCCGAATCGCCGTCGGCGGTGATCGAGCTGGCCGACGTGGTGGGGTCGACCTCGCAGTTGATCCAGGCCGCGCGCGAGCTGGAGCAGCCTCAGCTGATCGTGGCCACCGACCGCGGCATTTTCTACAAGATGCAGCAGGCGGTGCCCGAGAAGACGCTCATCGAGGCGCCGACCGCGGGCGAGGGTGCGACCTGCCGCAGCTGCGCGCACTGCCCGTGGATGGCGATGAACGACCTCGACCGTCTCGAGCACGCGCTGCGCGAGGGCGGCGGCGACATCGAGGTCGAAGCGGGCCTGCGCGAACGCGCCCTCGCGCCGCTGGAGCGGATGCTCGCCTTCGGACGTTGAGCCGCGTCGCCAGGGGCGATCAGCGTGTCTCGGTGCGTACCACGCGCATCGAGAGATCGATGGCCTTGACGTCCTTGGTCAGCGCGCCGATGGAGATGCAGTCGACACCGGTCTCGGCGATCTCGCGCAAGGTCGCCTCGCTGACATTGCCGGAGGCTTCCAGACGACTGCGGCCGGCATTGCGGGCGACCGCTTCGCGCAGCGTCTCGAGCGCGAAGTTGTCGAGCATGATGGTGTCGGCGCCAGCCTCGAGCGCGGCGTCCAGCTCGTCGAGCGACTCCACTTCCACTTCCACCGGCAGGTCGCTGGCGATGCGACGTGCGGAGGTCACCGCCTCGGCGATGCCGCCGCAGGCGGCGATGTGGTTTTCCTTGATCAGGAAGGCGTCGTGCAGGCCGAGACGGTGGTTGTGGCCGCCGCCGCAAGTGACGGCGTATTTCTGGGCCAGGCGCAGGCCGGGCAGGGTCTTGCGGGTGTCAAGCAAGGCCACGCCGGTGTCCGCGACCCGTGCGGCATAGTCGCGCGTGCGGGTGGCGGTGCCGGACAGCGTCTGCAGCAGGTTGAGGGCCGCGCGCTCGCCGGTCATCAGGCTGCGGGCGGGGCCCTCCAGTTCGAGGAAGACCTGATCCGGCGCGAGGGCGTCGCCATCGGCGGCGTGCCAGGTGAGCCTGACGCTCGGGTCGAGGCGGCGATAGAGCTCATCGACCCAGGCGACGCCGCACAGCACGGCATCCTCGCGGGAGACGATGCGCGCCCAGGCCCACTGCTTGGCGGGAATCAACTGGGCGGTGATGTCGCCGGGGCCGACGTCCTCGGCCAGCAAGCGAGCGGCGCTGGTTCTGATGTCTTCCGCAAGAGCTTCGCGATAGTGCATGTCGGGGCCTTTGCTTGGGTGTGCGACAATACTCGCATTATATCGGGATGACGCCGAGGCGGTCAGGGGGTGTGCAGCCTCGTGTCACGGCGTATCGTCAGGTTGGCAGGAGCACGCATGCAAGTCGATCCTCATCATTGGCTGACGGCGGCGCGGCACGTCGCCTCGCCCAATCATAACGCACGGCCCGAAGACGAGGTGTCGGCGCTGGTGCTGCATTCCATCAGCCTGCCCCCGGGGCGCTTCGGGGGCGATGCCATCGAACGGTTGTTCACCAATCGTCTCGATCCCGCCGCGCATCCCTACTTTGCCACGATCCATGCCCTGCGGGTGTCGGCGCATGTGTTGATCCGCCGCGATGGCGAAGCGGTACAGTTCGTGGGCTTCGACCGCCGCGCCTGGCATGCCGGGCGCTCGCGCTGGTGGGACGGACATCGCGAACGTCGCGAACTCAACGATTTCAGCATCGGCATCGAGCTGGAAGGCGACGAGATTCACGCCTACCGCGAGGCACAGTATCGTTGCCTGGCGCGGGTGTTCCTGGCACTGCATGCGCGCTATCCCGCCTTGACGCTGGCGCGCGTGACCAGCCACGCGCGAATTGCGCCGCTGCGCAAGACCGACCCGGGGCCGGCCTTCGACTGGGCCTACTTTCGACAGTGCGTGCAGGCGTTGACGACGCAGGCAAGCGATGCCCGGGCATGTGTGTAATTCCACTACATCGTGTAAGCCTTTGTTGCATGCCGAGAGCGATGCCGCTTTCCATGCCAGGCATCAGCATTTTGCAACCCGCTTGCGACCTATCGAATTGGCAGCAGACAGCGTTTGCGGTATCTTCGTCGCCTGAATTCGTGCGTCTTGCACGCCCCGCTGTAAGGAAATTACAGAAAGCTTTCCCCGGAGACTCGGCCCAAAGAAGGTCGCGCCCGCACTGAAGAGCGCCACAGGCCCCATCGCGATGCGTAGACGGGCCAACCGACATACATGCTTCATTCGGAGAGACGTCTATGAGTCTGGAGGCAAGAGAAGATCTCGATCCGATCGAAACCACGGAATGGCTGGATTCCTTGGCCTCGGTCATCGAGCATGAGGGCGAAGAACGTGCTCGGTATATCATGAGTCGCCTGGCGGACCGCCTGCGTCGCGATGGCTCTTCACCGCCGTTTTCCGGGACCACGCCGCATCGCAATACCATCCCGATGCATCGTGAAGCCAAGATGCCCGGCGACATGTTCATCGAGCGCAAGATTCGCTCGGCCATTCGCTGGAACGCGATGGTGCAGGTGCTGCGCGCCAACAAGAAGCACAAGGGCCTGGGCGGTCACATTGCCAGCTACCAGTCCAGTGCGACCTTGTACGAAGTGGGCTTCAACCACTTCTTCCGCGCGGACAACGGCGATCACAAGGGCGACCTGCTGTACATCCAGGGGCACGTGACGCCGGGCATCTATGCGCGTTCCTTCCTCGAAGGCCGCCTGACCGAAGAGCAGATGGACAACTTCCGTCAGGAAGTCGACGGCGACGCGCTGCCGTCTTACCCCCACCCGTACCTGATGCCGGATTACTGGCAGTTCCCCACGGTCTCCATGGGGCTGGGGCCGATCCAGGCGATCTATCAGGCTCACGTGATGAAGTACCTGCATTCGCGTGAACTCGAGGACATGAAGGACCGCAAGGTCTGGGCATTCCTGGGGGACGGCGAGTGCGACGAGCCCGAAACCCTCGGCGCGCTGCATCTGGCCAGCCGTGAAAAGCTCGACAACCTGATCTTCGTCATCAACTGCAACCTGCAGCGTCTCGATGGCCCGGTGCGTGGCAACTCGCGCATCATCGACGAGCTGGAAGGCGTCTTCCGCGGTGCCGGCTGGAACGTGATCAAGGTCGTGTGGGGCGGTCAGTGGGACCCGCTGTTCGAGCAGGACGCCAACGGCATGCTGCAAAAGCGCATGGACGAGGCGGTCGACGGCGAGTACCAGAACTACAAGGCTCAGGGTGGTGCCTACACCCGCGAGCATTTCTTCGGCAAGTACGAAGAAACCGCGGCGATGGTCAAGGACTACTCCGACGAGCAGATCTTCCGTCTCAACCGGGGCGGCCACGACCCGCAGAAGGTCTATGCGGCCTACCATGAAGCGGTCAACAACGCGGGCAACCGTCCCACCGTGATCCTGGCGCATACCGTCAAGGGCTACGGCATGGGCGGCGGCAGCGGCGAAGCCGACATGGAAGCCCACCAGATCAAGTCGATGGATACCGACGCCCTCAAGGCGTTCCGCGACCGGTTCGGCATCCCGATCTCCGACAAGCAGATCGAAAGCGGCGATATCCCGTACTACAAGCCCGACGACGACAGCCCGGAGATGAAGTACCTGCATCTCCAGCGCGAGAAGCTCGGCGGCTTCTTGCCGGCACGCAAGAACGACTTCGAGGCGCTCGAGATCCCCGGGCTCGACGACAAGATGTTCGCGTCCCAGCTCAAGGGCTCCGGCGACCGTGAAGTGTCCAGCACGATGTCCTTCGTGCGCGTGCTCAACGGCCTGGTCAAGAACAAGCAGCTCGGCTCGCGGGTGGTGCCGATCATTCCTGACGAGGCGCGTACCTTCGGGATGGAGGGCATGTTCCGTCAGCTTGGCATCTACGCCGCCGAAGGCCAGAAGTACGAGCCGATGGATGCCGGTCAGATCATGTACTACCGCGAGGATCAGAAAGGCCAGATTCTCGAGGAAGGCATCACCGAAGCCGGCTCCATGTCCGCGTGGATCGCGGCGGCGACGGCGTACGCCAACCACCACCTGCCGCTGATTCCGTTCTACGTCTACTACTCGATGTTCGGCTATCAGCGTGTCGGCGACCTGGTCTGGGCCGCCGGTGACCTGCAGGCGCGTGGCTTCATGATCGGCGGTACCGCCGGGCGTACCACCATCAACGGCGAAGGCCTGCAGCACCAGGACGGCCACAGCCATATCCTGATGTCGACCGTGCCGACCTGCCGTGCCTACGACCCGTGCTATGGCCACGAGGTGGCGGTCATCCTGCAGGACGGGCTGAAGCGGATGTTCCAGGACAAGGAAAACTGCTTCTACTACCTGACCGTGATGAACGAGAACTACCCGCACCCGGAAATGCCGGAGGGCAGTGAGGAAGGCATCGTTCGCGGCATGTATCGTCTCTCGGAAGGCAAGAAGGACGGCCGCAAGAAACAGCCGCGCGTGCAGCTGTTGGGCAGCGGCACGATCCTGCGCGAAGTCGAGGCCGCCGCCGAGATGCTGGCGGAAGAGCATGGCGTGGTCGCCGACGTGTGGAGCGTGACCAGCTTCAACGAGCTGCGCCGCGAAGCGCTCGAATACGACCGCCTGCAGTTCCTCGACTACGATGAGAAGCGTGAGAAGCCGTGGGTGGTGCAGCAACTGGATGGCGCCGAAGGGCCGGTCGTCGCCTCGACCGACTACATGAAGCTCTACGCCGACCAGATCCGCGCCTGGGTACCGAGCGACTTCCACGTGCTGGGGACCGATGGTTTCGGACGTTCCGACACGCGTGAAGCGCTGCGTCGTTTCTTCGAAGTCGACCGCTACTACGTCACCATTCAAGCGCTGCGCGCGCTGGCCAATCGCGGTGAGATCGACGTCAAGGCCGTCAACGATGCCATGAAGAAATACGGCATCGACCCCGCCAAGCCCAGCCCGCTGGTGTCTTGAGCCCCGTTGATGCCCTGGACCGAAGGGTCCCATCAGGGTGCCGTCATCGCCTAGGGGCGGTGGCGGCCATGGCCAGATTGCCTGGTCTGGTCGCGTCACCCGGTCGGCAGCGAGGACCGGAGCGACCAGACCGCCAGATTGGAAAGGAGCGCGACCTTGAGTAGCGAAATCATCAAAGTTCCCGATATCGGCGGCAGCGAAGGCGTCGAGATCATCGAGGTGACGGTGTCCGAGGGCGATGTCATCGCGCCCGAGGACACCATGATCACGCTGGAATCCGACAAGGCCAGCATGGACGTCCCCGCGCCCAAGGGCGGTAAGGTCGTCAAGGTGCTGGTCAAGGAAGGCGATACCGTCTCCGAGGGCGACGACATCCTCGAGCTCGAAGCGGAAGGCGGTGGCGACGACGCCGGTGATACCGCCTCTCAGGACGAGGAAGCGTCACAGGACGAGAGTGCCTCCGAAGAGCAGGAAACGGCGGCACCCGAAAAGGCGTCGCCGAAGAAGTCCGGCGGTGGCGGCAAGCGTACCGTCGAGGTCAAGGTGCCGGATATCGGCGGCAGTGAAGGCGTCGAGATCATCGAGGTGCCCGTCAGCGAAGGCGACGAGATCGAGGCGGAAGACACCTTGATCACGCTGGAGTCCGACAAGGCGTCCATGGACGTCCCGAGCCCGTACAGCGGCAAGCTGGTCTCGCTGGCGGTCAAGGAAGGCGACAGTGTTTCCGAAGGCGATGTGATCGGCAGCATGGAGATCGCCGGCGAAGGCGGGGACGACGACGAGACCGACGCGGCACCGGCGGAAGACGACGCGAGCAGCGCCCAGGCGGAAGACGAGGCTGACGGCGATGACAGCGAAGAGGACGCAGGCGAAGGCGAGTCCGGCCGCAAGGAACTTCGCGTCCCCGATATCGGCGGCAGCGAAGGCGTCGAGATCATCGAGGTTGCCATCGGCGAAGGTGACGAGATCGGCGAGGAAGATACGCTGATCACGCTGGAGTCCGACAAGGCCTCCATGGACGTTCCCAGCCCCTACAAGGGCAAGGTGGTCGAAGTCTCGGTCAAGGAAGGCGACAGCGTTTCCGAGGGCGACCTGATCGGCTACATCGAGGTGGCCGGCACTCCGGTGGCCGGCATTCCGGTGGCTGGCGCGAAGAAGCCGGCCAAGCAGGCCGATGGCGGCAAGAAGTCCGGCGCCGAGAAAGCCGACGCCGGTCAGCAAAAGGCGACTGACTCCCGGCCGGCACCGGCCAAGTCCGATGCCAAGCGCGCTGCGCAGCCTGCAGGCGAGCCGAGTCCCGAGGCACGTCACAAGCACGGCGACAAGAAGACTGCCGGTGCGCACGTGCATGCCGGGCCGGCGGTCCGCATGCTGGCGCGTGAACTGGGCGTCGATCTGGCCCAGGTCACGCCCACCGGGCCCAAGAGTCGCGTACTGAAGGAAGACGTCCAGGGTTACGTCAAGAACGCCCTTCAGCAGCGCGCCAGCGGCACCGGAAGCACGGCCGCGCCGACGGACGGTGCGGGCATCCCGGCGGTGCCGGACATCGACTTCAGCCAGTTCGGCGAGGTCGAGGAAAAGCCCATGGGCCGCCTGATGAAGGCCGGTGCGGCCAACCTGCATCGCAGCTGGCTCAACGTGCCGCACGTGACCCAGTTCGACGAAGCGGACATCACCGAGCTCGAGGCCTTCCGCAAGTCGATGAAGGACGAGGCTGCCAAGCAGGACGCCAAGCTCACGCCGCTGCCGTTCCTGATCAAGGCCTGCGCCTATGCCTTGCAGAAATTCCCGCAGTTCAACGTCAGCCTGAAGAGCGACGGCGAGACCCTGGTGCAGAAGCATTACGTGCACATCGGTATTGCCGTGGATACGCCGGACGGCCTGATGGTGCCGGTGATCCGCAACGCCGATCAGAAGTCGCTGATCGAGCTGGCCAAGGAATCGGTCGAACTGGCCGGCAAGGCACAGTCGAAGAAGCTCAAGCGCGAGGAGATGACGGGCGGCTGCTTCACCATCTCCAGCCTGGGTTCCATCGGCGGGACTGCCTTCACGCCCATCGTCAACGCCCCGGAAGTCGCCATCCTCGGCGTCTCCAAGGCGCAGATGAAGCCGGTGTGGGACGGTGCGGAGTTCGCCCCAAGGCTGATGATGCCGCTGTCGCTGTCCTACGATCACCGCGCGGTCAACGGTGCGGATGCGGCGCGCTTCACGGCCTTCCTGGCCCAGGCGCTGAGCGATATTCGTCGCCTGTTGATGTAAGTGGACGCATGCGCGTCTTCGGCATGCCGAAAGCGGCTCCCCTCGGGGAGCCGCTTTTTTTCGTCGGGTGATTGACGAGAGGAGGCGCCCGGCGAGGAAAACGGTCGCGACGAAAGTGCAACGCCTGGCCCAAGTCGATGAAAACAAGCGGTTTGTGCTCGATCGCGAACGGAGATCGCGGTGCGGGCGTGCTTGTGCCGCCTGAGCCGTGCAGGTATCGTCATGGGCCATTCCAGCGGCCATGACGAATGCGGGTGACATGCACCATGGTCGATAACGAAGACGGTATCCCTCGTTCAAGGAGCACTATCGATGCGTTTGATCTTGTTGGGCGCCCCGGGCGCAGGCAAGGGCACCCAGGCCCAATTCATCTGTGAGCGTTTCGACATTCCGCAGATCTCCACCGGAGATATGCTGCGTGCGGCGGTCAAGGAAGGCAGTGAACTCGGGCTCAAGGTCAAGGAGATCATGAACAGCGGCGGCCTGGTGTCCGACGATATCATCATCGCCCTGGTCAAGGAGCGCATCGCCCAGCCGGATTGTGCCAATGGTTTCCTGTTCGACGGCTTCCCGCGGACGATTCCCCAGGCCGATGCCATGAAGGAAGCCAACGTCAAGCTCGACCACGTGCTGGAAGTGGCCGTCGACGACGAGGAAATCGTCACGCGCCTGGCGGGCCGCCGTGTCCATCCCGGCTCGGGGCGTGTCTATCACGTGGACTACAATCCGCCCAAGGAAGAAGGCAAGGACGATGTCACCGGCGAAGCGCTGATCCAGCGTGACGATGACCGCGAGGCCACCGTGCGCAACCGGCTGTCGGTCTACCACGAGCAGACCGAGCCCCTGGTGCAGTACTATCGCGAGTGGGCACAGCAGGACCCGCAGACCGCGCCCGCCTACCATCGCGTGGAAGGCACCGGCAGCGTCGAGGCGATTCGCCAGCAGGTGCTGACGGCGCTCGAAGGCTGAGCGCGACCTCCAGCGTGAGCGCGGCCACGGCGCCGCGCGTATCGACGACACACGTCAAGGAAAGCGCGAAACCGCACGCGGGCCGCTTTGCCAATGGCTGGCGGCGCGTTTATAGTGCGGGCTCACTCGCTTTCCCGATGATTGCCGATGCCGACTCTTCTGGCCCTGGATGCCTCCACTAGTGCCTGTTCCTGCGCCCTGTGGCGTGACGGGCATGTCATCTCCCGCTATCAAGACGCACCGCGCCAACATACCCGGCTGTTGATGCCGATGGTCGATGACGTGCTGGCCGAGGCCGGCGCGACGCTGTCCGATCTCGATGCCCTGGCGTATGGCCGGGGACCGGGCTCGTTCACGGGACTGCGCATCGCAGCGGGCACGGCGCAGGGCTTGGCCTTCGCTCTCGATCGTCCGCTGCTCGGCATTTCCACCCTCGACGCTCTGGCGCTGGCGGCACACCGCCGCCTTCACGCCCGTTATGTGGTGGCGGCCCTGGATGCGCGCATGGACGAGATATACGCCGCAGCCTATCGCTGCCACGACGGCACGCTCGAGCCGTTGATGGCGGAGGCCGTGCTGACGCCCGAGCGGTTGCGCCTGCCCGTGGCATCTCACGACGTCGATTGGGTGGGCATCGGTTCGGGCTGGGCCCTGCGCGAGCGGATGCCGGCCGAGGTCCAGGCTGCGCTGGGCCAGATCCTGAGCGAGCCGCAGCCTGCCGCCGAGGACATGGTGCGACTGGCGGCACAGGCCTGGGAAGCGGGGGAGCGTCCCGCCGCCGACGAGGCGGTCCCGGTGTATTTGCGCAATGAGGTGGCGTGGAAACGCGCCTAGGCGTTTCTTGTCCCCCGGAGAACAAGAATGGCGTGTTCGCACGCCCGTACGCAGCGTCATGAGTATCGTTGCTTCTAAGGACATTACATGGATTGGTTGCACGTCGTTGCGTTGGCCGTCATTCAAGGCCTTACCGAATTCCTGCCGATTTCATCATCCGCTCATCTGATTCTTCCCTCGCAGTTGCTGGGCTGGCCCGACCAGGGGCTGGCCTTCGATGTGGCCGTGCACGTGGGCTCCCTCGCTGCGGTAGTGCTGGCGTTTCACCGCGAGGTCGCGCATATCCTGCGTGACTGGGTGGCGCAGTGCCGAGGCGGACCGGCAACGCCGGAAAGCCGTCTGGGCTGGGCGGTGATCGTGGGCACCCTGCCGGCCGTGGTCATCGGTTTCTTGCTGGAGAACGTCATCGAGTCGTACCTGCGTGCCTCGCTGGTGATCGCGATCACCACGCTGCTCTTCGGCTTGCTGCTGTGGTGGGCGGATGTCCGGGGCAGCCGCCGGCATGCGCTGACGGCGATGACGTTGCGCAATGCGCTGATCATCGGGTTCGCCCAGGCGCTGGCGCTGATTCCCGGCACGTCGCGTTCGGGCATCACCATCACCGCCGCCCTGTTGCTGGGCTTTACCCGCCAGGCCGCCGCACGCTTCTCCTTCTTGCTGTCGATTCCCTTGATTCTCGCCGCCGGCTCGCTCAAGGGCGTCGAGCTCATCGAGTCGGGGGAAGGCGTGGCATGGGGGACGCTGGTCGCCGGGACCCTGATGTCGTTCGTGGCGGCATGGCTGTGCATCAAGCTGTTCCTGGCCGCGCTGGACCGCATCGGCATGTTGCCGTTCGTCATCTACCGTCTGATTCTGGGCATCGTCCTGCTGGTATGGGTGGCATGAGCGACGCCGTCGTCGCCGTGGGCGAGCCGCTGCGCGATCTGGCCGCGCGTCTGGGGCTTGCCTGGCAAGCCGAGGGCGATGCCACTGCTGCCTTGCGATTGGCGATGACGCCCGAGGGGCTGGCGTTGTCGGGCGAGGCGCGCCACTACGGGGCGCCGATTCGGGTCGACTTCACCGCTGGCAAGGCCGCGCACCGGCGACGCTTCGGCGGCGGTCGCGGCCAGCTGGTGGCCAAGGCATGCGGGCTGGCACGCGGCGTGACGCCGAGCATCGTCGATGCCACTGCGGGGCTGGGCCGAGATGCCTTCGTGCTGGCGACCCTGGGTGCCGAGGTGTTGTTGATCGAGCGTGTGGCGGCGATCTACGCCTTGCTCGAGGATGGCCTCGGCCGCGCGAGCGCGAATGCCGAGACCGCCGAGATCGTGGCACGCATGCGGGTGGCGCAAGGAGATGCCGCGCGTGAGTTGGCGAGTCTGGTGGCGCGCCACGACATGGCGCCGCAGGTCGTGCACCTCGATCCCATGTTTCCGCATCGCGACAAGAGCGCGTTGGTCAAGAAAGAGATGCGTGTCTTCCGCGATCTGGCCGGCGACGATGACGATGCGCCGCGCCTGCTGGAGGCCGCCCTGGATGTCGCCAGCCATCGGGTGGTGGTCAAGCGCCCCCGGCGTGCACCGCCGATCGAGGGGCCGGCGCCGCATCATGTGCTGGAAGGCAAGACCAGCCGCTACGACCTCTATGTCCATCGCAGCCTGAAGCCCGAGTGAAGGCGTCAGGCCTCCTGACGATGCACCAGTTGCGTCAGACGGTGTCGCAGGCTGGGATCGAACAGCGCGCGCCCGCGCTCCTGGGCCTGCTCGAGAACGGCGTCATAGCAGAGCTTGTCGGCTTCCCGCCATAACCAGCCCTGTGCCTCCAGGGTGTCGAGCAAACCGCTGAACAGGCGCTTGTCGAAGAACTCCGGTGCATTGAGCCCGGAGAGCAGCGTCAGGCGTTCGGCCAGCTGGCGGCTGTGTTCTTCCAGGGCGTCCCGCGTCAAGGTGCCGCTGCCCTCGCGCAGCAGGACGGCCAGCAGTAGATAGCCGCGCTCCAGCGTGGGCTGTACCAGCCGTCCCAGCAGGCGGAGATGCTCGCTGCTTTCCAGGTGACCGGCCGGCCGTTCCCAGTCCTGTGCGTTCTGGACCAACAATCCTTCCGACGTGAGAGCGTCGAGGGCGCGGTGCAATCGGGCATCGAAGTCCTCGGCGGGCAGATGGAACTCATGCGCCAGCACGGGCCAGGTGGGACCGAGCAGGGCGCGCAGCTGGGCAAGGTCGAAGCGGGCGTTGTGCCGATAGGCGAAGGCGACCAGGGCCATGTCGATGAACAGGTGCAGGACGTTGTTGCGATACCAGGTCAGCAGCGTGGCCTGTTCCGGCGTGGCGAGCACCAGTTCGCCGAGCGCCTGTGGATGGCGCTCGATGAAGCCCAGGTGCGCCGCGTGCGCGATCCAGGCCTCGGGATCCCCCGTGGGCAGGGTGATGCGCTCGCCGCCTGCCAGGTGCTGTCTGAGGCGTGTCAGCAAGCGCATGTGATGCTTGAGAAGGTCGGCCTCCATGGCGTGATGCGAGGTCGCCAAAAGGCTGAGCGCTGTCAGCGAGATCGGCGTGATCGCCGCTGCCGCGTTGATGCGCTGTGCCAGCGTGGCGCCGAGCGTGGTCACCGCCTGGGTGAGCCAGTCCGGCCTGGCCTCCCGCCGATGCTCGCGCCATGCGGGCACGTGATGATCGAGAAAGCCGCTCAGTCGCAGTGGCTCGCCGATGTTGACCGTGACATGACCGTACGGCTGGCGCAGGCGCCGCACGACGCGCAAGAGGTCGAACGGCGATTCCTTCTTTTTGCGTCCGCCCCGGAGTTCCTTGAGGTAGCTGCCGCTTTCCAGCACCTTCTCGTATCCCACGTAGACGGGCACGAAGGCGACTTCACGGCGGGGATCGCGCGCGAAGGAGCGCAGGGTCATGGCCAGCATGCCGGGGCGTGGCGTCAGCATGCGTCCGGTGCGCGAGCGCCCACCTTCGATGAAGTACTCCAGGGGGTGACCGCGCGAGATGAGGCGGTGAACGTATTCGTTGAACACGGCCGCATAGAGGCGGTTGTCACGAAAGCTGCGGCGCAGGAAGAAGGCACCGCCTCGCCGCAGCAGCGGGCCGATCAACGGCATGTCGAGGTTGCGTCCCGCCGCGATGTGCGGCGGCATCAGCCCCTCGCGAAACAGCACGTACGAAAGCAGCAGGTAGTCGATGTGACTGCGATGGCAGGGGACGTATACCAGTTCGTGATCGCCGGCCAGTGCCTTGACGTCGTCGAGGCCATTGACGCTCACCCCGTCGTAAAGCCGATTCCAGAGCCGACGCAATAGCTGATAGAGAAACCGCAGTACCGGATACGACGTGTTGGAGGCGATTTCGCGGCCATAACGCAGGGCGCGTCGCGTTTCGCGTTCTTCGCGGGTGCCGCGTGCGGTGGCGGCCTCGCGAATCGCCTGACGGACCTGTGGACTGTCGACCACGCCGCGAATCAGCGTGTTGCGGTGGGACAGATCCGGTCCCAGCACGCGGGCCCGCACGCGGCGAAAGTGAACGCGCAGCACGCGTGCCATCTTGCGCTGGGCGACCGGCAGCGGTCGCGTCTCGACCAGCGAGCGCAGCTGCAAGGGAGCGCCGAGATGTACCTGCACGTGCTTGCCGTTGACCGCCATCGACAAAAGTCGGCGCAGTCGCCCTGTCCACTGCCAGCTGTCCGCGGCGAGCAGCTTCCAGAAGCCGAAATCCTTGCCCGGGGCACGTCCCCAGAACACGCTCACCGGCACCAGTTGAACGTCCTGCTCGGGGTGTTCGGCCAGCTGTTCGAGCAAGCTGTCGAGGGCAAGCGAGCGTCGCCCGCGCACCTGGGTCAGTCCCCGGCTGAGGCGCGGCAATGCCACACAGGCGGGAAGGCGGGCTCCGCCGAGGTCGATGTGACCGCGCGCGCGGGGCAAGCCTTCCCGGTGCGTCATCAGTTCCAGCGCCAGAGTGTCCGAGAGCGCGGGGTGGGGCAGCACGTAGATCGTGGGTCGTGTCGGATCGAGCGGAGTGGCCTGTGCTTCGACATGGCGATATTCGAGCCAACGCCCGAGCAGGGCACGACACAGCCCGCGCAGTGGAGTGAGAAGCGTATGAAGAACAGCCATTCGGTAGCCTTGATGGAACGCGAGGAAGCAGTATAGCCAGTCGAGATCGACTCGCCCAACGGCGCCGCTTTTCAAGGGCATGGCAAACGTGCGTCAATACTGAATCACGCGAGCCGCCGAGGGCGGTCACCAAGGAGATACCATGCGCGGACGTTGGCAGGGAGGCAATCGGTTCACGTTGTTGCCGGAGGGGAAGCGATTTCTCCCCGAATTGTTTGCCGCTATCGAATCGGCGCAGCGCACGCTGTATCTCGAGCTGTACCTCATGGAATCCGGCACCCTGGCCACGCGCATGGTCGATGCCTTGCGCGCGGCGGCTCGCCGTGGGGTCACGGTGCGCGTGCTGCTCGACGGCTACGGATCGATGAAACTCTCCCACGCCGATCGCCAGCGCTTGCGCGACGCCGGGGTGGCACTGCGCTTCTTCAATCCCCTGAGCTGGCATCGCCTGGGGGGCAATTTGTCGCGCGATCACCGCAAGCTGCTGGTCGTCGACGACCGGCTGGCCTTCACGGGCGGTTTCGGTGCCGTGGATGCCTTCGTCGATGCCTGGTATGAAGTGGCCGTGCGCATCGAAGGGCCGGTGGTCGCGGACTGGATCGGCCTGTTCGCGCAGCTCTGGGAATCGCCCCTGACCCGTGGGCGCGCGGCGCGGTGTCGCTGGCCCGAACCCGCCCCCATCGCGGCACTGCCGGACGACATGCGCGGGCGCATGATCAGCGGGCGGGGCCACCGGTATCAGGCGATTCGCCTATCGTTGCATCAGCGCATCGCCACCGCCGAACGTCGGCTGTGGCTATGTACGCCGTACTTCGTGCCGACGTTCAGCCTGCGTCGTCGACTGGTGCGGGCGGCGCGGCTGGGCGTCGACGTGCGTCTGCTGTTGCCGGGCTCGCGTCACGATCATCCCGGCATCCGTTATGCCGGGCAGCGTTTCTATGCGCGATTGCTGCGCGCGGGCGTGCGCATCTACGAGTTCCAGCCCACCTTCATCCATGCCAAGTTCGTGCTGGCCGACGACTGGACCTCGATCGGTTCGTGCAATTTCGATCACTGGAGCTTGCAATGGAATCTGGAAGCCAATCAGGAAGTCGAGGACGTGCGCTTCGCGCGCGACGTGGCAGCGCTTTTCGAACGCAACTTCGCCGCGAGCGAAGAGATCCATTGGGCGCAATGGCGCCGCCGCCCCTGGATGCAGCGCTGCCGCGAGTGGGTCTTCGGCACGCTCAACGGGTGGATGACGCGGCTGCGCTGACGATCGCCTAGCGGCGCCCCTTGCCGCCCGGTCCCCCGGCGGGTTTTTTCTTGCGCGGGGTGGGCTTGGGTTTTTCCTCGGGGACCCGATAGTGCAGGTAAAGATCCAGGATCAGTTCGGGCAGTTGCCTGACGAGTGCCTCGGCGCGCTCGGCGTCGCCGAGCAGCTCGCGCATGTCGGGTTCGTCGTCGAAGAGGCCCGATAGTGCCATGAAGGGCAGCAGCAGCTCCGCCACGCGGGCTTCGTCGTGTTCGAACCAGGCGCCTTCATTGAGAAACACGCCTTCCATGAAGCCGGCGCACCAGTCGCCGATGGGCGTTTCTTCGGGCGGCAGGCCGCCGAGTTCCAGGTCGAAGGGCAGCTCCGGCAGGTGGCCGTGCTCGAGCGCATCGATGGCGTTTTGCTTGAGCGCTTCGCACAGGCCGAGCATCTGTTCGCGCTGCGCGGCGTCGGTGAATTGCGGCTCGCCGTGAAAGAGTTCGGCGATCCAGGTGGCCGCCGGGGTTTCGACCGGCGCGATCGCCAGGGCGACGAGAAAGCCATGCGTGCCGATGAGATCGAGAGCCTCGGGATCGACGAGGTCGGACTCGAGGAAGTCATCGAGGGTCTCGAGCGCTTCGTCGTCGAGCAGCGGCATGGGGGGCGACGTCTCGGACATGAAAAGCCTCTTGCAAAGGACGGTCGGTGAACGGTGGACGCATGTCGCGTTGAACGGCATTCTATCATCCCATGATGTCCGCCACCCTGCCCCCAGTCGATGCCTCCTGGCTGGCCTCGCTCGACGAGGCGACACTCCACGAGACGTTGCTCGCACGCGTCGAGGCGGCGTGGCGGGTCGCGCTGGACGTCCATCCCGATCTGCCCCGCCCTCGGGTATGGCTGGATCTGCGCGGCAAGGGCGCGGGCCAGGCGCATTTCACCCGTGGCGGGCTGCGCTTCAATCCGGTCCTGCTGCGCGAGAATCGCCAGGCGTTCATGGAAGACGTCGTGCCGCACGAGATGGCGCACTGGCTGGTCTTTCACCTCGATGGGCCACCCACCCGTCCGCACGGTCATGAGTGGCGGACCGTCATGCAGCGCTTGTACGGGCTGCCGCCACGCACCACGCACCGTTTCGATGTCTCCCGGGCGAGTCCCGCCCCTTATGTTTACCGCTGCGGCTGCGACACCGAGCATCGTTTCTCCGCGCGGCGCCATGCTCGGGCCCGACGCGGCACGGCGTACCGCTGCCGATATTGTCGACAGCGACTGCGCTTCGTTGCGCAAAACGCTTGCAATGATGACGTAACTCAATGAATTAGAAAGAAAAATCGGTAATACCAAGGTCTAATAGGGAGCCAGGGGGGCTAGGGGTATATGCTGGTGACACATTCCTGGACGGTCACCTTGGCAAGCGTGTGGCCGATCATCCATTTCTCGACCCTTGCGAGGCAGTCATGACCGAACAGCAGAAAGTCTACCCGGTGGCGGAGGAGTTCGCCGCCAATGCCTGGGCGGATAACGAGACTTACCTGAGCCTCTATCAGCGCTCCGTCGACGATCCCGAGGGCTTCTGGGCCGAGCAGGCCGAGTCGCTGGAATGGTTCAAGACGCCGACCAAGATCAAGAACACGTCATTCGCGTCATCCAACGTGGATATCCGCTGGTTCGAGGATGGCGAACTCAATGCCTCCTACAATTGCCTCGACCGCCACCTCGAGACGCGTGGCGATCAGCCGGCGATCATCTGGGAGGGCGACGACCCGAGCCACGACAAGACCATCACCTACCGCGAGCTGCATGCTCAGGTCTGTCGGCTGGGCAACGCGCTCAAGGAGATGGGCGTCGGCAAGGGGGACACCGTCACGCTCTACATGCCGATGATTCCCGAGGCGGCGGTCGCCATGCTGGCGTGTGCCCGCATCGGGGCGGTGCACTCGGTGGTGTTCGGCGGCTTCTCGCCGGATGCCCTGGCGCAACGCGTGGTCGATGCCCAGTCTCGCGTGGTCATTACCGCCGACGAGTCGGTACGCGGCGGCAAGCACGTACCGCTCAAGGACAATGTCGATGCAGCGCTGACACGCGACGGCACCGATATCGTCGAGAAGGTGCTGGTGGTCCAGCGGACCGGCGGCGACATCGAGTGGCACGACGGTCGCGACGCCTGGTACCACGAGTGGGTCGAGCGCCAGTCGAGCGAATGCCCGGCCGAGCGGATGAACGCCGAGGATGCCTTGTTCATCCTGTATACCTCAGGCTCCACCGGCCGTCCCAAGGGGCTCAAGCATACCACCGGGGGCTATCTGCTCTACGCGGCACTGACGCACCGCTACGTGTTCGATTACCACGATGGCGAGGTGTACTGGTGCAGCGCCGACGTGGGGTGGGTGACCGGGCACAGCTACATCGTCTATGGCCCCCTGGCCAACGGCGCCACCACGCTGATGTTCGAAGGCGTGCCGAGCTATCCCTCGCACGGGCGTCTCGGCGAGATCGTCGACAAGCACGGCGTGTCGATTCTCTATACGTCGCCGACGGCGATTCGTGCCTTGATGGCGCACGGCGAGAACATCATGGACTCCAGCCGGCGCGACACTCTGCGCGTGCTGGGGTCGGTGGGCGAGCCGATCAATCCCGAGGCATGGAGCTGGTTCCACCGGGTGATCGGCAATTCGCGCTGCCCGATCGTCGATACCTGGTGGCAGACCGAGACCGGCGGGATCATGATCACGCCGCTGCCCGGTGCCACCGACCTCAAGCCGGGCTCCGCCACACGGCCGTTCTTCGGTGTTCAGCCGGCGCTGCTCGACAACGACGGCAACCTGCTCGAAGGCGCCACGTCCGGCAACCTGGTGATCCTCGACTCCTGGCCGGGGCAGGCGCGCACCATCTGGAACGATCACGAGCGTTTCGTGCAGACGTACTTCTCCGCCTATGAAGGCGTCTATTTCACGGGTGACGGCTGCCGCCGCGACGAGGACGGCTATTACTGGATCACCGGGCGCATCGACGACGTGCTCAACGTGTCCGGCCATCGCATGGGAACCGCGGAAATCGAGTCGTCCCTGGTGGCGCACAGCGCCGTGGCCGAGGCAGCCGTGGTAGGGTACCCGCACGACATCAAGGGCCAGGGCATCTATATCTACGTGACCCTGAGCGACGATGCCGAACCCAGCGAGGAATTACGCAAGGAGCTCACCCAGTGGGTGCGCAAGGACATCGGCCCGATCGCGACGCCGGATGTCATTCAGTGGGCGCCGGGCCTGCCCAAGACGCGCTCCGGCAAGATCATGCGGCGCATTTTGCGCAAGATTGCCGCCAATGAGTGCGAAGGCCTGGGGGATACGAGTACACTGGCGGATCCGAGCGTGGTCGATGAGTTGATCGAGCACCGCGCCAATCGTTGATACGCGTTAGGGTGGGTAGCCTGCGTCGGTTCGCTCGACACGGGGCGGCACGCCAGCTCGCCTCGGGTGCCCACCCGACTTTCGCCGGCCGCTGGCCGGCTTTTTCGTGCCACCAGGAGCGTTCGGGGGTGCGTCGACGCAAGGCTTGGGTATTGTCTACAGCATGGGGTAACATGCTGAAAACAAGAAGCGAACCCAATGCTTGCCGATGACAATCGCGGCACGACCGTTCGCTCCAGGGGGATCCGGAGGAGACTCAATGGCTTTTGCCCAGAAATTCATCGTCGCCGATGACCACCCGCTGTTTCGTGCCGCGCTCAACCAGGCGCTGCGCCAAGTGGCGCCGCAGGCCGAGATCGTCGAAGCCGATACCATGGAGGCGACCACCGACATGGTGCTGCGCCACCCCGATGCCGATCTGATTCTGCTCGATTTGCACATGCCGGGTGCGCATGGCTTTTCGGGCCTGATTCAGTTGCGCGGCCAGTCTCCCGAGGTGCCCGTGGTGGTCATCTCGGGAAGCGAAGAGCCGCCGGTGGTGCGCCGTGCCATCGACTACGGGGCCTCGGGGTTCATCCCCAAGTCGTCGTCGCTGGACGTCATCGCCGAGGCGATTCGCCAAGTGCTGGAAGGTGAGGTGTGGCTCCCCGAAGAGATGGTGGACATCCTCGGCGAGTCGAACGAAGAAGAGGCGCGCTTTGCCGAAGCCATCGCCTCGCTGACGCCGCAGCAGTTTCGTGTGCTCAACATGTTGAACGAAGGCTTGCTCAACAAGCAGATCGCCTATGAACTCAATGTCTCAGAGGCGACCATCAAGGCACACGTCACGGCCATTCTGCGCAAGCTGGGTGTGCATTCGCGTACCCAGGCGGTGATCGCGGCTCAGAAACTCGAAGTCGAACCGCCCAAGGTCGAATCCTGAGGCGCCTGGCGGCGACAGGCCGTCGAAAGGACGAGAAGCCGTTCCTGCCGCGCGGTGGGAGCGGCTTTCTTGTATCCGCTCCCGGGACACGGAAAATCGCTTCATGAGTGGTGTTGACGGCGGAGAAAGTCGCGCATGGCGTTGACGGTTTCTTCGCTGCAGTGGTGCTCGATGCCCTCGGAGTCGGCACGAGCGACTTCTTCGGGCACGCCGAGCGCGCGCAGGGCGTCTAGCACGACACGGTGGCGGGCGGTGACGCGTTTGGCGAGCGCTTCGCCTTCCTCCGTCAGGAAAATGCCGCGGTAGGGGCGCGCCACGGCCAGGCCGTCGCGCTTGAGGCGCGTGATGACCTTCGAGACTGCCGCCGCGCTGACGCCGAAGCACTCGGCGAGATCGCTGGCACGGGCTTCCCCCAATTGCGCATGCAAATGCGCAATCTCCTCGACATAGTCCTCGACCAATTCGGTCTGGTGGTCCTGGCGGACGCGCTTGAAATATTCGTGCTTGGGCTGTGACTTCATGCAACCCCTGCTTTCAGTGTCCCGTGAACGTAGAAAATAGCACGTACACGTTGAGTGCGACGATCAAAGTGCATACCACGGTGCCCACGCCGGTGACGCTCTTGCGGTTGACCAGGTTGCCCATGATCTGGCGATTGGCCGTGAAACAAAGCAAGGGGACGAGTGCAAAGGGGATGCCGAAGCTGAGAATGACCTGACTGGCGACCAGCGCCTTCTGTTCGGAAATGCCCAGCATGATGACGGCCAGAGCCGGCAGCATTGTCACCAGGCGGCGTAGCCACAGCGGTATGCTGACGTTGACGAACCCCTGCATGATCACCTGGCCCGACAGTGTACCGACAATCGAGGACGACAGGCCAGCCAACAATAGGGCAAGACCGAAGACATGACTGGCCGTGACCTGGCCTACCACCGGAGCGAGCAATAGATAGCTGTCACTGATGGTGGCGACGTCGAGGCGCCCGGTGGCATGGAACACGGCCGCTGCCATGGCCAGCATGCTGAGGTTGACCAGACCCGCAATGGCCATGCCGAGAATCACGTCGAGCCGGTAATAGCGCATCAAGCGCAAGCGATGGGCGTCGTCCTTGACCTGAATCCGCTGCTGCGAGAGTGCCGAGTGCAGGTAGATGACATGGGGCATGACCGTGGCGCCGAGGATGCCGGCCGCGAGGTACAGGGCATAGCCATCGGGAAACCCCGGGATCAGCAGCCCCTTGAGCAGGGGCGCCGGTTCCGGCCGACTCAACACCAGTTCGAGAATGAAGCCACCCGCGACGGCGAGGATCATGGCGCCGATCAGAATCTCCATCAAACGAAAGCCATAGCGGTAGAGGTGCAGGGCCAGATAGGTGATCGTGCCGGTGAGCAGGGCGCCTTCCATCAATGACAGGCCGAAGAGAAGGTGGAAGGCCAGCGCGGCGCCGAGAAACTCCGCGAGATCGGTGGCGATCGCCACGATCTCCGCTTGTACCCAATAGCACCACACCAGCGGACGTGGATAGCGGGCGCGTATCACCTGAGGCAGGTTCTGACCGGTGGCGAGCCCCAGGCGGGCCGACAGCGTCTGGATCAGCATGGCCATCAGGTTGGCGGCCAGGACGACCCACAGCAGGGTATAGCCGTAGCGCGAGCCGGCTTCGATGTTGGTGGCGAAGTTGCCGGGGTCGATATAGGCCACGGCAGCGATCAGGGCGGGGCCGAAGAAGGCCGTCCAGCTCCAGCGCCGCGGCTTGCCGCTTAGCGTCGAGGCGGCCTGATCACGTATGGCGCTATCGGAAATCGTACGCAGCATGCTACCGGTTCTCATTTAACCAAGGTTTATCATGAGTCCTTAGGTTAAATAAAAGTGGCAGCACTATCCAATAGTCGAAGCATCGAGCGGCGATAGTCGACGGCTATGCAGGCGTCAGGCGTCGGCTTCTCCTAATGTTCCTGCCGCATGGCGCGATTGGCCTGCAGGGTACGCGTCAGCAGTGCACGCAGGGCGGCGGGCCGCACCGGCTTCAGCAGCAGCTGATAGCCGTTGCGACGCACTTCCTCGGCCACTTCATCGGTACGGTCGGCGGTAATGACGATACCCGGAACGGGGCCATGGCAGAGCTCCTCGAGGGCCTCCAGGGCCATCAGCCCGGTGACTTCATTGTCGAGGTGATAGTCGGCGAGAATCGCATCCGGATCGCCATCCAGGTGGCGCAGAACCGACTTGGCCCCGCCGATGGAAGTCGCGGTGAACACTTCGCAGTCCCAGCCCTCGAGCATCGCCTTCATGCCCTCGAGAATCAGGGTCTCGTTGTCGATGCACAGCACCTTGGCGCCGGCGAGCTTGTTGCCGGGGCGGCGCGTCGGCGTTTCGTCGACGCCCTTTTCCTCCAGGCGCCCCGCGACACGCGGGACCGAGACCGAGAACACGGTGCCGATATCGACCCAGGAACGAATCTTGATCGGATGCTCGAGTACCCGGCTCATGCGATCGGCGATGGAGAGCCCCAGTCCCAGTCCTTTCTCGCTTTCCTTGTGCCGCGAGGCCTGATCGAGCCGGCGGAACTCCTGGAAGATCTCCGCCTGCTTGGTCTCGGGAATGCCCGGACCGGTATCCCAGACTTCAATGCTCAGGTTGTCGCCCTGGCGCCGGCAGCCGAGCAGCACGCGGCCCTGCTGCGTGTAGCGCAGGGCATTGGAGAGGAAGTTCTGCACGATACGGCGCAGCATCTGGGCATCGCTGTCCACCCAGGCGCCGGTGGCGACGACATCGAGGTCGAGGCCGCGATCCGCGGCCATGACCTCGAACTCGGCACGCAGCGGGCGCAGGATATCGGTCAGCGGGAACTGCGTGCGACGCGGCGTGAGTGCGCCGGCATCCAGCTTGGAAATGTCGAGCAAGGTGCTCAGCAGTTCCTCGGCGGCCTGCAGCGAGTTGTCGATGTGGCTGATGGTGTGACGCAGATCGTCGGCGTCGACCTGCTGACCCAGCGCCGAGGTGAACAGGCGCGCGGCATTCAGCGGTTGCAGCAGGTCGTGGCTGGCGGCGGCCAGAAAGCGCGTCTTGGAGGCGTTGGCTTCCTCGGCGACTTGCTTGGCCTGACGCAGGGCCGACTCGGCCTCGGCACGTACCCGGTTTTCCTGACGCAGGGCGGCGTTGGCTTCCGACAGCGCCTGGGTGCGCTCGCGGACGCGTTCCTCGAGGTTCTCGTTGGTCTCGCGCAGGGCGATTTCCGCCAGGCGCCGTTCGGTGATGTCCTGGTAGAGCGCGAAGAACCCGAGAACGCCGTCGCCTTCTCCGAAGTGAGGCGTATAGGTGACCAGCATGTAACGCACGCCGCCGTCGCCGTCATCCTGGGAAATCTCGAAGCTCACTCGTTCGCCGGCCAGAGCGCGATGCATCCATGGCGCGCGCTCGCGAATCACCTGACTTGGCATGACGTTGTCGAAGCGCTCGCCGATGGCTTCGTTGCGGTCGATGCCCATCGCCGACTCGTAGGCACGGTTGGTGAAGAGGTAGCGGCATTCCTTGTCGAAGTAGGCGATCAGCGCCGGCACGTTGTCCGTGTAGATACGGATGTTGTTCTCGGAGCGTATCAGCGCTTCTTCGGTACGTTTTTGCTGCGTGATGTCCTGGTAGGTATAGACGAAGCCGCCCCCGGGCATGGGGTTGCCCTGTACCTCGAGTACCGTGCCGTCCTGGCGATAGCGCACATAGCGATGCGGTTGCCCCTGGCGAATGTTGTCCATCAACAGCTCGACGTGCTCCTCGGGATCGCCGGGCCCGTACTCGCCATTGTGGGCGTTGTAGCGCAGGATCTTGTCGAACGGGGCGTTGACGCGAATCAGGCTGTCCGGAAAACGGAACAGCTCCAGGTAACGCTGATTCCAGACCACCAGACGTGCGTTCTGGTCGACCACGCTGATGCCCTGGTTGATGTTCTCGATGGTGGCCTGCAGCAACGCACGGTTGAACTCCAGCACCTGCGACGCTTCATCGACGATGGAGATGACATCCGAGATGCCGATGCCGCGTCCCTGTAGCGCGGAGTTGACGACGATGCGTGCGGAGGAGGCGCCGAGCACCGATGCCAGCAGGCGTTCGGTGAACTGGATGACATCGATCGAGGCGCGGGTGTTGTCGTCGACGGACTGGCCGCCGCGGCGGGCGTAATCGTCGAAGGAGCGCTGCACCTGGCCGCTGCCCAGGAAGCGCTCGCACAGAACCTTGAGATCGCCCACCGTCGTGGCGCCCGTCCAGGGGCGATTGACCGAGGTCTGGCGGGTTTCGATGCTGTCCACGAACAGCGACGCCTGGATGCGTTCGACGACGCGCTGTGGCGTGATCTGCGACACGAAGATGTAGCAGAACAGATTGAGACCCAGCGAGAGCATCACGCCATGGGTGAAGCTGTCACCCACGTTGAGCCCGAACAGGTGGGTCGGCGCGAGCCAGTCGAGGCCCAGCGGGCCGCTGGTCAGCCAGGTCATCGGCAGCAATTCGGCCTGGACCAGGGCCGGCAGCAGCAGGGTGTAGGCCCATACCGCGAAGCCGACATTCATGCCGGCGATCACGCCGAGACGATTGCCGCGTTTCCAGTACAAGCCGCCCAGCAGCGCCGGGGCGAATTGCGCCGCCGCGGCGAACGACAGCATGCCCGTGGAAGCCAGCGTGCTGTATTCGGCGATCAGGCGATAGAAAATGTAGGCGAGCAGCAGGATGACCACGATGGTCGCGCGACGCGCGCGCAGTACCAGCTTGCCGTAATCGCCCTCGGTGACGAACCAGCGCAGGCGGAACAGCAGGGGAATGATGATCTCGTTGGAGATCATGATCGACACCGCCACCGCGGCCATGATGACCATGCCGGTGGCGGCCGAGAGCCCTCCGATGAAGGTCAGCAGTCCCAGCCACTCGCTGCCTCCCGCCATGGGCAGCGCCAGCACGAAGGTGTCGGGGTCGACGTTGCCCTCGGGAAACAGCGTGAGGCCCGCCGCCGCGATCGGCAGCACGAAGAAACCGATGGCCGCCAGGTAGAGCGGGAACAGCCAGCGGGCGCGCTTGGCGTCGTCCGCGTGGGTGTTTTCGACCACCGCGAGGTGAAACTGGCGGGGCAGGCAGAAGATCGCCAGCATCGCCAGCAGCGTCTGTGCCCAGAAACCGTGGCCGAAATCCTGCTCCGTCAGCTGACGTTGCAGCTCCAGGTAGGTATCGGCACGCCCGAACAGGTCGCCGAGGCCGTCGAACATGCCCCAGGTGACGTAGATGCCGAGGACGAGAAACGCCACCAGCTTGACCAGCGACTCGAAGGCGATGGCATGGATGAGCCCTTCGTGGTGCTCGGTGGCGTCGGTGTGGCGCGTGCCGAACAGAATGGCGAACAGGGCCATGACGGCGGCGATATAGAATGCCGTGTCGCCGAGAACGGGCGCACGCGTGACATCGGCGCTGTCGGTGAGCACCGTGAAGGCCGAGGCCACGGCCTTGAGCTGCAGGGCAATGTAGGGAAGGGTGCCGATCAAGGCGACCAGGCTGGCGAAGGCGGCAAGCGACTGGGTCTTGCCGTAGCGCGAGGCGATGAAATCGGCGATCGAGGTCACGTTCTGCCGCTTGGCAACGCGAATCATCTTGGCCAGCACGGGCCAGAACAGCAGAAAGGTCAGAATCGGGCCGACGAAGATGCTGGCGAACGACCAGCCTGCCGTGGCCGCCTCGCCGACCGCGCCGTAAAACGTCCACGAAGTGCAATAGACCGCCAGGGCGAGACTGTAGACGATGGGGCGCCGCCGGCCCGGGCCGTGGCGCTTGGCCTGGCTGTCCCCCCGCCAGGCGATGGCGAACAGCACGGCAATGTAGACCAGCGAGACAACGATCAATAACCAGCCAGCGAACATGGGACCTCCCTTATGTCTGCGGCCATTCTATGGTAACCCGCCGGCTCGCGTCAGTTCGTCGCTCATCGCTGCGCTCAGGGCGCCTCGCACACGGCTTGATAAAGTGCGTCGTCGGCACCGATCGTCTGCAAGGCCGCCGGGTTGGGCTGACGCTTCTCGCCCTCCAGCGGCACCCATTCGCGCGCACTGCAGTTCATCAGGTAAGCCTGGTGCGTTACGCGCTCCAGGACCCGCTTTTCGAAGCGATAGAGGAAAAACTCCACCATGCGTTGACCGTCGGCCTCGAGGGTGCGCACATCGTCCCGATCGATCACCTCGAAAGCGACGGGCAGAGGAAATAGGTACGTCCAGGGCCGCCACCACATCGCATCGCGCTCGACATCGACGACCTCGGCGCTGTCGGGCAACTGTTGTTGCTTGGCGGACAGCCAGCTGTATTCGTAGTAGACCTGGTAACCGAGCATCCCCACGCCGCCAAGAGCCGGCACGATCCAGCGGGGCAAGCGCTTCCCGCTGAGCTGGCGAAGGATCAACCCCACTCCTGCCGCGCCAAGGCCGGCGAATATCGCCGCGATCAATTGCCAAATCATAATGTCTCCCTGCAACGAAATCGGGCTTCCCACTGGGAAGCCCGATAGTGTGATCCCGTGGCCCGGACCCGCAGAGCCAGGGGGTATTATGGCTTAGTGATTGACGGCACCACCAGCACCTTTCGGGTAGCGCACGCTTTCCACCAGTTCCTGGATCTCCAGGGGCGGCTCCTCGGAGGATTTGGAGACGAGGTAGGCCACCGCGAAGTTGATGATGGCACCCACTGCACCAATCGAGAGCGGGGAGATGCCCAGTACCCAGTTTTCCGGAGTGTCGGCCAGGTTGTTGGTGCCGGGGATGAAGAACCAGCCCTTGTAAACGAAGATGTAGACAAGGGTGAAAGTCAGCCCCGACAACATCCCGGCGATGGCGCCCTTGTTGTTCACGCGCTTGGAGAAGATCCCCATCATCAGCGCCGGGAACAGCGAGGCGGCCGCGATGCCGAAGGCCAGCGCCACGACCTGTGCCGCGAACCCTGGCGGATTGGCACCCAGGTACGTGGCGACCACGATGGCAATCGACATCGATATGCGTGCCGCTTTCAGCTCCCCGCGTTCCGTGATGTTGGGATTGATGGCCCCCTTTATCAGGTCATGACTGATCGCCGACGAGATGGCCAGCAGCAGGCCCGCTGCCGTGGAGAGCGCTGCTGCCAGGCCACCTGCGGCGATCAGCCCGATGACCCAGGAGGGCAGATTGGCGATCTCCGGGTTGGCCAGTACCAGGATGTCGTTGTTGACGGTCAACTCGTTGCCTTGCCAGCCGCGATCCGCGAAATCGGCGCTGTCGTTGTAGAACTGGATGTTGCCGTCGTTGTTCTTGTCCTCGAAGCTGATCAGTCCGGTTTCTTCCCAGGTCCGAATCCAGTCGGGACGGTCTCCGTAGGCAATGGCGTTGGAGGCGGCGGCGTCGTAATTCTCGACCTGGCCCGCCATGTCGGGGTAGATGGTGGTCATCAGGTTCAAGCGTGCCATGGAGGCCACCGCCGGTGCGGTCAGATAGAGCAGACCGATGAACACCAGCGCCCAGCCCGCGGACCAGCGTGCATCGGCGACCTTGGGCACGGTGAAGAAGCGCATGATGACGTGCGGCAAGCCGGCCGTGCCGATCATCAGCGAGAGCGTGAACAGCACCATGTTGAGCTGGTTGTCGACCATGGCGGTGTAGGCGTTGAAGCCCAGTGCGGTCACGACCTCGTTGAGCTTGGCGAGCAACGGTTCGCCCGACGCGCTATGGTCGGAGAACAGGCCGAGCGGCGGCAGCGGGTTGCCGGTCAGTTCCAGTGAGATGAACACTGCCGGAATGGTATAGGCGACGATCAGGACGATGTACTGGGCCACCTGGGTATAGGTGATGCCTTTCATGCCCCCCAGCACCGAGTAGAAGAACACCACGACGGCGGCGATGAGCAGGCCGGTGGTCGCATCGACTTCCAGAAAGCGCGAGAACGCCACGCCTGCCCCCGCCATCTGGCCGATGACGTATGTCAGGGATGCCACGATCAGACAGACGACGGCCACCATGCGTGCCGTACGGCTGTAGAAACGGTCGCCGATGAACTCGGGTACCGTGAACTTGCCGAATTTTCTCAGGTAGGGCGCCAACAGCAGGGCCAGGAGTACATAACCGCCGGTCCAGCCCATGAGGAAGGTCGAGTTGGCATACCCTCCAGCGGCGATGAGGCCCGCCATGGAAATGAAGGAGGCGGCCGACATCCAGTCGGCCCCGATGGCCATGCCGTTCGTGATCGGGTGGACACCGCCCCCGGCGACATAGAAGTCCTTGGTCGAGCCCGCCTTGGCCCAGATCGCGATACCGATGTAGAGGGCGAAGGAGGCGCCGACGAACAGGATATTGATGGCAAATTGACTCATGCTGGCTTACTCCTCGAGTCCGAACTTCTTGTCGAGCTGATTCATCTTCCAGGCGTAGAAGAAGATCAAGCCGATGAACGTCAGGATTGAGCCCTGTTGAGCGAACCAGAAGCCCAGGTCGGTTCCTCCGACGGGAATGCCGGACAAAAGCGGGCGTAGAAGGATTGCGCAGCCATACGAGACGAGTGCCCAGACGATCAGGCAGCCGGTTATTAGACGCACGTTGGCTTTCCAGTAAGCCTCGGCATTGGTTTTTTCATCTGCCATGGTGTGCTCTCCACTGGTGGGGACAGGTTGGTGTTGTGATTGAGAGTGTGCGAGACGCTTCAAAGCAATCGCAGGTATAGAACACTCGTGGAGACACGTCATTGATACGATAGTGGTGCCCGGCTTTTATCGAGAATAATGTTGTCTCGGAAGAGTCGTTGGCTACATGCGATTGCCCTCAATAGCCTTGCAATGATAGTGGCCAATTGCCGCGAAAAATGAATCCCATACTTTGGTATCACTACATTCGTTTACATTATTGTTTGTTTAAATTTATACGTTTTTCATGACGTTGTGTGGTATGCGAGATATCGATAGCACGCTTATGAAAATACAGGTGAAGTCAGTTTTTAAGAACGGGTTTAAGGCTTTTTAAGGTGGCTGGCGAGGCATAGAACGATAGTCTAGGTGTCGTGATAAAAGCGTGGTTTGCTATTCTCGATCGCATATTATCGATAGCGTTGTTCGGCCGTGTTACCGAAAAGTACAAGGAAAATAGAAGCGCTGATGATAACGCCAAGTCGTGCCAGGGTCGGCACGGGACGAGGGTACTACCATGGTCGATATCAATCTCTCGCAGCCGCCTTTCAGCCTGCTCGACGACAAAGGACGGCAGCGGGTTCGTGACGGTGTCGATCTCGCCTATTTCACCGAAAGCGAGATAATCCTCGATGCCGGCCAGCGAGGCGAGTGTGTCTTCTTGATTCACAAGGGCGAGGTGGCGGAGCTGGACCTCAACGCCAGCGAGGGGGACCGGCGTATCGGTCACTACACCGCGGGCGATCTGTTCGGGGCGATCAGCATTCTCAACGGCACGAGTCGTTATCGTTTTCAGGCCGAGCAGGAAAGCCTGTGTTATTTGCTGCCGCGCGCGCTGTTCGAGGACATTTGCCAAGCCTATCCGGCTTTCGACGATTATTTTCGTCAGCACCTGGCGGAGAAGGCCCGCTACCTGCTGGAGCGGCGAGCGGAAGGGGGCTTGAGCATGGCGCGTTTCATGCTGGCCCGGGTCTCGGAATGCATGCGCGACCCCCTGCTGGTGGAAGCGCGGACGACCATCGCCGAGGCGGTCACGCAGCTGCGCGACGGTCATGCCGATAGCCTGCTCGTCGGTCACGCCGGCCGCTATGGCATGGTGACCAAGACCGACCTGCTGGATGCCCTGGTGCAACAGGGCCTGCCGCATTCCGCGGAAGTCGGAGGCATCGCGCATTTTACGCTCGTGACGGTACATGCCGACGATTACCTGTTCACGGCACTGGTGAGCATGACGCGCCATGAAGTGGCGCGCGTCGTGGTGATGGAAGGCGACCGGCCGGTGGGGGTCGTCGAGTTGACCGATGTGCTGGGCTACTTCTCGAGCCGCGCGCATGCCGTCAGCCTCCAGATCGAGCAGGCGGAAGATATCGAGGCGTTGACGCGTGCCAGCGCGCGCCTGCCTCAGTTGATCCAGACGCTCATGGCGCAGGGCGTGAAGTTGCGCTTCGCCATGGAGCTGCTGGCAGCGCTCAACGGCCGCATCATCCACAAGGCATTCCGCTTCTTGATGCCCGAGGAGCGCCAGTCGCAGTCATGCCTGCTGGTCATGGGCAGCGAGGGACGAGGCGAGCAGATCCTCAAGACCGACCAGGACAACGCCCTGATCCTGGCCGATGGCAGCGACTGGCCCGAGATCGAGGCGTCGATGCAGAAGTTGACGGAGACGCTTGGCGCGCTCGGTTATCCGCCTTGTCCCGGCAACATCATGGTCTCCAATCCGCAGTGGGTGGCGAGCGAGTCGGCATGGCGCGGCAAGATCGCCCGCTGGGCCTCGAGCCGCGATCCCGATGCCTTGATGAATCTCGCCATCATGCTCGACGCGCATGCCATCGCGGGAAACGCCGGTCTGCTGGATGGGCTACGCGAGCATCTGTTCGCGCGCGGTTCCCACGACGAGCTGCTGCTGTCGTACTTCGCCCGCGGCGTGCTGCGCTACTCCACGCCGCTGACGCTGTTCGGCACGCTCAAACGCCCCGAGCACGGTATCGATATCAAGAAGGGCGGGATATTTCCCATCGTGCACGGCGTTCGCACGCTGGCGCTGGAGCGCCGCATCGCCCCCACGTCGACGTTCGCGCGCCTTGACGCCCTGGTGGACGATGGCCGTCTCGACCGGCCGTTCGCCGATGACCTGGGCGAGGCGATGGCGTTGTTTTCCGAATTGCGGTTGCGCCAGCAGCTGGAGAGTCTCGAAACGCATGACACCTCGCTGGAACCCAACCGCGTGGTGGTACAGCGCCTCAGCGGGTTCGAGCGCGACCTGCTGCGCGAAGCGTTGCATACGGTCAAGGAATTCAAGCAACGGCTGTCTCAGCGGTTTCATCTCGAGTACTGACAGGCCCGCGATGCCGGATGCCGCGCCGCGGTCGGGTATCGCCCCGGAGCCATGACACGGGAGGTTGTGATGATCAAAGCATTGCGTCGTGCCGGGGACCGGCGGCGTCAGTCGGGCGGGCATCATGCCTGGCGCTTCGAGCCTTACGCCGGCAGCGAGGTCATTGCCCTGGATTGCGAGACGACCGACCTGGATCCGCGCCAGGCGGATCTGGTGGCGATCGCCGCGGTCAAGGTTCGCGATGGGCGCGTGCTGACCAGCGAGTCGCTGGACCTGCGCCTGCAGCGTCCGGATAGCCTCTCGAGCGATTCCATTCGTATCCACGGGCTGCGCGGTGTCGACCTGCTGGGGGGTGAGGCCTTGGGCGACGCCCTCAATACCCTGCTCGACTTCATCGGCAACCGTCCCCTGGTCGGCTGGTGCATCGACTATGATGTGGCGGTGATCAATCGACACTTGCGTCCACGTACCGGTTTCGACCTCCCCAATCGTACGATCGACGTGTGCCGGTTATATGCGCGTGAGCGGCGCCGCGCGCAGCCGGATGTCGAGCCGGATCTACGCTTCGAGGCGATGAGCGAGGCCTTGGGGGTGCCGGTGATGGGTCGGCACACGGCACTGGGCGATGCGGTGACGACGGCGTTGATGTACCTGCGCCTGTGTCGGGGCCAGGCAGCGAGCGCCTGAGTCGCGCGATGCGTGGGCGGTCGCTTCGCCGTACCGGCATGCGGTGGTAGCATAGGCGGCTTCATTCACCACGGCACTCTAAAGCGCAACCTTCATGCACGAACTCACCGGCAAAGACAAACTTGCTTTCAACAAGTTGCAAAAGCGCCTGCGGCGTCAGGTGGGAAACGCCATCGTCGATTACGGCATGATCCGTGACGGCGACAAGGTCATGGTGTGCCTCTCCGGGGGCAAGGACAGCTACACCATGCTGGACATCCTCATGAACCTGCAGCGCAACGCGCCGGTTGCGTTCGAGCTGGTGGCCGTCAATCTGGACCAGAAACAGCCGGGGTTCCCCGAACACGTACTGCCCGAATACCTGGAGCGCGTGGGCGTGCCATATCATATCGTCGAGCGCGATACGTATTCGGTGGTCAAGGAGAAAACCCCCGAGGGCAAGACGACCTGTGCGCTCTGCTCGCGGCTGAGGCGCGGCACGCTGTACGGCTTCGCCGAAGAGATCGGCGCCAACAAGGTCGCGCTGGGGCACCACCGTGAAGACATGCTGGAAACCCTGTTTCTCAACATGTTCTTCGGCGGCAGTCTCAAGTCGATGCCGCCCAAGCTGCTTTCCGACGATGGCAAGCACATCGTCATTCGGCCCCTGGCCTACTGCCGCGAAGCCGATATCGCCGAATACGCCGAGTGGCGCGAATTTCCGATCATCCCCTGCAACCTGTGTGGTTCGCAGCCCAACCTCCAGCGTCAGGTGGTCAAGGAAATGCTGACGGAGTGGGAAGAAAAGCACCCCGGACGGCTGGAGACCATGTTCAAGGCGATCACCAACGTGGCGCCGTCCCAGCTGGCCGACCGCGCCATGTTCGACTTCGAGGGGCTCGAAGACAAGCAGCGCGATTTCCTGGCACGGCGCATCGAGACCTTCGACGTGCTGGCGCGCGAAGCCTGAACCTCAAGCGTCGGCGCGTTCGCCGATGGGGGCGCCCCGGGCGATGCCTGCGAGACGTTCGGGGGCGAGCAGGGTGACCTCGCGCCGTGCCACGTGCAGCAGTTCGGCCTGTTGAAAACGGCTGATCAAGCGGCTGATGGTTTCCACCGCCAGCCCCAGATGGCTGCCGATGTCGATGCGTGACATGGGCAGGCGAAAACGCGTGGCCGACAGGCCGCAACGCTGGAAGCGATATCCCAGGTCGAGCATGAAGCCGGCCAGCCGGGCTTCGGCGGTATGCCCGGCGAGCCGGCAGTGCAGGTAGCGGTCGTCGCGAATGTCGCGGCTCATGCAGCGATAGAGCTCCCGACGCAAGGCGGGCAGCTGGGCGGAGAGCACGTCCAGCCGGTCGAAAGGGATCTCGCACAGCGCGGTGGTCTCCAGCGCCGTGATGGTGCCGGGATGGCCGTCGCCGGCAACGCCCTCCAGTCCCACCAGCTCGCCGGGCAAGTAGAAGTGCGTGACGCGTTCTTCTCCCTCGGCATGCACCACCTGCTGCTTGAGGCTGCCGCAACGTACCGCGAACACATGATGAAAGGGTGTCCGGGGGTCGAGCAGGGTCTCGCCACGTTTGAGAGGTGCGCGCCGCCGGATGATGGCATCGAAATCCTCGAGGTCGTCGAGCCTCAATGCCAGCGGCAGGCACAAGGAATTGAGCCGGCATGTCTGGCAGTGCGCGTGCATTGGCGAAGCCTTTATGTCGCTGTCGGCGGTCGGGACGGTCATGGCGTTTTCTCCTGGGACGCGCACTACCTTAGGGTAGCCCTTGAGTCCCGTCAAAGCTGCATCGCGACCCATTCGATCATGAAATAAGATACCTTGCATATGAGTTTCGAGATTGCCTATGCCCAGGCGCCACGTACGCTCGAGGCCTTGAGCGCCGACGGGGTGCCGGCCGTTGCCGGGGCATGCCATTATCATCTGGAAACGCTGGGGCCGCTCGAGGTGAGGGGAGAGCCTCGTGCCGGTCGGCTCTTGCTGACCCATGGCGCCGGCGCCGGGCAGACATCGCCTTTCATGCAGCATCTGCGCGAGGCGCTGGCACGACAGGGCGTGCAGGTCTGGGCCATCGACTTCGCGTACATGCAGTGCATGTGGCGCGAGGGGCGAAGGCGACCTCCACCGCGGATCGACAACCTGGTCGATGAGCTGGCGGCGTGGCGTGCCGCCGTGGAAACGCTGGCCAGGCCTGCCGATGTGCCGCTGTGGCTAGGGGGCAAGTCGATGGGTGGTCGGGTGGCGAGTCTGCTGGCGGCGCGTGAGGGCGCGCCGGGGCTCGCCTTGTGCGGCTATCCCTTTCACCCGCCCGGCAAGCCCGAGCGCACCCGGCTGTCGCACTGGCCGCAATTGTCCTGTCCCGTCCAGGTGTTGCAAGGCACGCGAGACCCGTTCGGGCGTGACAGCGAGGTGCGTGAATATGCCTTGCCCGAGACGGCACGAGTGCACTTTCTCGAGGATGGCGACCACGATTGGAAGCCACGCCGACGCACCGGACGCGACCAGGCGTCGTTGATCGAGGAGGCGGCGGAAACGCTGGCGGCTGCCATGACGCCAAGTGAATGAATCCGATGAACAAAATCGGTTGACTTTCCACCGTCGCTCTGTAGAATGCAGCGCCACGTGTCCACGGGTGGTTAGCTCAGTTGGAAGAGCACCAGCCTTACAAGCTGGGGGTCACTGGTTCGAGCCCAGTACCACCCACCATCTCGCGAAATTCGTTTCGGACGATGGGGAGACGCGCAGAAGAATGCAGCGGACCGGTAGTTCAGTTGGTTAGAATGCCGGCCTGTCACGCCGGAGGTCGCGGGTTCGAGTCCCGTCCGGTCCGCCAGTTCTTCATCAGGAAATCGGACATCGCGCAGTCAGCGTTGTCATCAGTGGACCGGTAGTTCAGTTGGTTAGAATGCCGGCCTGTCACGCCGGAGGTCGCGGGTTCGAGTCCCGTCCGGTCCGCCACGATTTCCCGTCATCGCCCCGTGCGGTGCACCGCAAGAGCAAGCAGTATGCGATCCGGGTGGTTAGCTCAGCTGGTTAGAGCACCAGCCTCACATGCTGGGGGTCACAGGTTCGAGTCCTGTACCACCCACCATTCCAAGACATTGGAATATCACGGACCGGTAGTTCAGTCGGTTAGAATGCCGGCCTGTCACGCCGGAGGTCGCGGGTTCGAGTCCCGTCCGGTCCGCCACGATCGCCATCGGCCAACCCCGAGTCATCGACTTGGGGTTTTGTCGTTTGGGCCCTGCCTTTTCCCTGTTTCTGATCGAGACCTCGCTGGCGACTCCCTGTCGGGTGCCGTGTCGTCGTGTGCCTGGCACCAGGCAAGTGCCTGTGGGTAGACCTCGGTGGCGGCGTGGGGGTGGGTCAGCATGTCCAGATGGCCATAATCGCGTGTCAGGCCGCTGGTGCGTCCCAGCAGGCTCAGGGCGTGCCGGTGTGGCCCGCATTCGTCGATGAAGCGGGCGACATCGCGGGGATGTCCCAGCGCCCGGTCACGGCTGCCGGCCAGGTGCAGTGTCGGTGGCAATCCCGTTTGTGCCAGGGCCTCGGCATAGTCGAAACCGTCCTCGGGATCTCGCCACGCCGTATCGCGCACCCAGGCAACGCTGTGTGCATGACTGGCGGCATATTCATCGTCGCTGCCCCAGCGCAGCCGGCGCGCCGGCAGGTAGCCGCACAGGCGACGCACGGCGGGTGCCAGTCCTTTCCAGATCACGTCGATGTAGAGCCATTTGCTGGGATTCTGGACTCGTACCCGGCGCTTGGTGCCGAAGTAGACCTGGCTGGCGATGCGATCGCGGCTGCCGGGCACGCGTGCCAGGTGGGCGGCGATCAGTACACCGCCCCAGGAATGCGCCATGACATGGCAGCGCGTCACGCCGCCGAGCTGACAGCACCTGGCGAGCGCTGCGGTGATCTCCTCGACGATGACGTCTCGCTGCGAGAAGGAGACCCCGCGCGCCGGACGTGGCAGGGCGCTGCCACGTCCGCGCTGGTCGATCACCATGACGTCGCGCCCTTGCTGCGCCAGCCACGGCGCCAACCCTTTGCCGCTGCGACTGTGGAAGATGCGTCCCGACTCGATGGCACCATGCCAGCACAGCACGGGGAGGCCGCGTGGATGCGTCGGCCGAAAACGGGTGAGGTGCAGTTCGCCGCCGCTGGCGATGGCGATTCGGTGTCGGGAAACCTGATAATCCATGTAGGCCTCGTACATCGGGTGAGGGTGAGCGACGCAGCCGTGAAGCGATTGACGCGAGACGGAGCGCGGTCTGCGCCCTTGGTCGGGATTGCCACCCGGGACGCCTTCATGACACTGTTCATACAGTTGTTTGAAAATGTATGGTGGTTCGACACCGAGTGCAAGCGAGGACGCGCCGTGACCCAGTATCCGCATCTCTTTCGCCCGTTGACGGTCGGGCCCGTGACGCTGAGCAACCGTATCCTGATGGGCTCGATGCATACCAACCTGGAAGAGGCGCCCGATGGATTCGTTCGCCTGGCGGCGTTTTATGCCGAACGGGCGCGTGCGGGCGTGGCCTTGATCGTGACCGGTGGCATCGCCCCGAATCGCGAAGGCGCCGTCTTCGAGGGCGCCGCCAAGCTGACCGAGCCGCGGGAGGTCGAGGCGCACCGCGAGGTGACCCGGGCGGTCCACGCCGAAGGGGGGCACATCTGTCTCCAGATCCTGCATGCCGGGCGTTATGCCTACTCGCGCTCGCTGGTGGCGCCATCCCCTCTCAAGGCACCGATCAACCCGTTCACGCCGCGTGCGTTGAGGGGTGACGAGGTGATTCGGCAGATCGAGGATTACGTGCAGTGCGCTCGTCGGGCACGGGAGGCCGGGTACGACGGTGTCGAGGTCATGGGGTCGGAAGGCTACCTGATCAATCAGTTCCTGTGTCTGCGCACCAATCGTCGCGACGACGAGTGGGGCGGCGCGTTCGCGAACCGCATGCGGTTCGCCGTGGAGATCGTGCGTGGCATACGCCGCGCGCTGGGCGATGACTTCTTGATCATCTTCAGGTTGTCGATGATCGATCTGGTCGAGGAAGGCAGCAGCCATGACGAGGTCGTGATGCTGGGGCGTGCGATCGAGGCGGCGGGCGCCAACCTGATCAATACCGGCATCGGCTGGCACGAGGCGCGAGTACCGACCATCGTCACCAGCGTGCCGCGAGCGGCGTTCACGGAGGTGACGCGACGCTTGCGCGACGAACTCGATGTTCCGCTCATCGCGACCAACCGCATCAACATGCCCGATGTCGCCGAGCGCGTGCTGGCCGAGGGGCATGCCGACATGGTGTCGATGGCCCGCCCCTTTCTGGCCGATCCCGAATGGGTCAGCAAGGCCCGCGACGGGCAGGCGGCGTTCATCAACACCTGCATCGCCTGCAACCAGGCCTGTCTGGATCATACCTTCCAGGGCAAGCTGACCTCGTGTCTGGTGAACCCGCGTGCCTGTCACGAGACCGAGGTGATTCTCGCGCCGGTGGCGTCGCCGCGCGATATCGCCGTGGTCGGTGCCGGGCCGGCGGGACTGGCGACCGCCGTGTCGGCGGCGCAGCGCGGCCATCGTGTCACGCTGTTCGAGCGCGAGGCCGAGATCGGCGGCCAGTTTCGCTATGCGCAGCGCATTCCCGGCAAGGAAGAGTTTGCCGAGACGCTGCGTTATTACCGCACCATGCTGGCGTCGCTGGACGTACGGGTGTGCCTGAACACGCCGGTCGATGCGTCGCGCTTGGAGCCCTTCGACGCCGTGGTGCTGGCCACCGGGGTCAGGCCCCGCGACGTGGCGTTCCTGCCCAGTCACGATCCGCGGGTGGTGGATTACCCCACGGCGATCCTGCATCCCGAGCGGGTCGGTCCCCGCGTGGCGATCATCGGTGCCGGTGGCATCGGCTTCGATGTCGCGGAACTGCTGACCCATGGCGATCATCCCGCCTGCGATCGCGAGGCATGGTGCGCCGAGTGGGGTGTCGATCTGTCGCTGTCGGCGCGGGGCGGACTCGTGACCCCGCGCACGCCGCCGGTGGCACGCGACGTCATGCTGCTCCAGCGCAAGGCCAGCAAGCCTGGCAAGGATCTGGGCACCACCACCGGTTGGGTACACCGCGTGTCGTTGCGGCAACGGGGGGTGCGCATGTTGAGCGGCTGCGAGTATCGTGGCCTCGACGCGGCCGGGCTGCATATCGTGCGCGAGGGCGTCGAGACATGCCTCGAGGTCGACTCGGTGGTGGTGTGCGCCGGACAGGTATCGGTGACGGAGCTGGAGGCGCCGCTGGCGGCGGCAGGTTGCGAGATTCATGTCATCGGCGGAGCACAGGAAGCGGCGGAGCTGGATGCCAAGCGGGCCATCGATCAGGGAGTGCGACTGGCGGCGCGGCTGTAGTCCTGGCATGCAAACTGCCTGCATCCGTCGATTTTCATGCATGGCTCACGAGGGCCTGAGGGGCGGGCTTCCTGTCTGTGGCGGCGTTGAGTAGACTGGATCGGGACGCAATTTTTTGCATGATAACGGCAGGCGTTGGCACCCGGCGTCTTCCGGTGTATCAGCAAGCGTCTTTCTTTTCGCCACCCATAAGGATACCAAGGCATGGAACCCGACTGTACGCCCCGCTTTCTGGCCAGCGACAACACTTCGGGCATCTGTCCTCCCGCGCTCGACTACCTGTTGCGCGCCAACGCCTGCGACGACCTCGCCTATGGCAACGATGCCTGGACGCAGAAGGCTGCCGATCGTTTCCGCGATTTCTTCGACTACGACTGCGACGTGTTCTTCGTCTTCAACGGCACGGCGGCCAACTCCCTGACGCTGGCGGCCATGGGGCAGAGCTACCATAGCGTCATCTGCCATGAGCTGGCGCATATCGAGACAGATGAGTGCGGCGGGCCGGAATTCTTCTCCAATGGTGCCAAGCTGCTCACCTGTGCCGGGGCCGACGGCAAGTTGACGCCCGAAGGGATCGAGTCGCTGGTGATGCGGCGCAGCGACATTCATTACCCCAAGCCGCGCACGATCTCGCTGACCCAGGCCACCGAGGTCGGCACCGTGTATACGCGCGATGAACTGATGGCGATTCGGGCCATGGCGGATAAACACGGGCTGCACGTGCACATGGACGGCGCGCGCTTCGCCAATGCCTGCGCGTCGCTGAAGGCGACGCCGGCGGAATTGACCTGGCAGGCCGGCGTCGACGCACTGTGCTTCTCGGGCACCAAGAATGGCCTGCCGATGGGAGAGGCGGTGGTCTTCTTCAATCGCGCCCTGGCGGAAGATTTCGATTATCGCTGCAAGCAGGCGGGACAGCTGGCCTCCAAGATGCGCTTCATCGCCGCGCCCTGGCTGGGGCTGCTGGAAAGTGGCGCCTGGTTGAGCAATGCCGAACATGCCAATGCCATGGCACGTTATCTGGCGGAGGGCTTTGCCGCGCTGCCGGGCGCCGAGCTGATGTTTCCCGCCCAGGCCAACAGCGTTTTCGTGACGCTGCCGGTCACGGTGCTCGAGGCACTGCGCGAGCGCGGCTGGACGTTCTACACGTTCATCGGTGCGGGCGGTGCACGTTTCGTGTGCGCCTGGAACACCACCCAGGCCTTGCTCGATCGCCTGCTCGACGACGCTCGCGAGGCGTTGGCCGCAGCGTAACAGGTATCGACTGGGCGGCGAATGTCTCGCGGACCGCCCAGTATCTTCCCTTTTCAATGACTTTCAACGAACCAATGGCCGTTCGATGGGCTCTTATGGACAGGGCCGGGTGGCTGCGTTGAAAGGAAAGTGCGTATTGCACCACCCGTTTCCCCTCCATCTGTCTACGCTGATACATAGCCAGTCCCGAATCCGAGGCGCGACCCCGTGTCGTGAAAGGAGGCGTTTGATGAGTATCTTCGATCATGTCCAGAATCGTTACGAACGCGTTCAACAGGAGGAACTGAGCCTTCAGGAGTATCTGGAGCTCTGTCGTCGCGAGCCCGGCGCATACGCGACTGCAGCGGAGCGCATACTCGAGGCGATCGGCGAGCCGGAAGTCATCGATACCGCCAGGGATTCGCGGCTGTCGCGCATTTTCAGCAACAAGGTCATCCGCCGTTATCCGGCGTTTTCCGAATTCTACGGAATGGAAGAGGCCATCGAGCAGATCGTGGCGTACTTTCGGCATGCCGCGCAGGGCCTGGAAGAGAAGAAGCAGATCCTGTATCTCCTGGGGCCGGTGGGGGGCGGCAAGTCCTCGCTGGCCGAGCGCCTCAAGCTGCTGATGGAGCACGTGCCGTTCTATGCCATCAAGGGCTCGCCGGTGTTCGAGTCGCCGCTGGGGCTGTTCTCGCCGGAGGAGGATGGCGAGCTGCTCGAGAAGGAGTACGGAATTCCCCGTCGCCAACTGCGGTCGGTGATGTCGCCCTGGGCCGCCAAGCGCCTCAAGGAGTACGGCGGCGATATCTCGCAGTTTCGCGTCGTGCGACTCTACCCCTCGCGTCTCAATCAGATCGCGGTATCCAAGACCGAGCCCGGGGACGAGAACAACCAGGACATTTCGTCGCTGGTGGGCAAGGTCGACATTCGCCAGCTCGAGCTTTATTCCCAGGATGATCCCGATGCCTACAGCTTCTCCGGCGGCCTGTGCAAGGCCAACCAGGGATTGATGGAATTCGTCGAGATGTTCAAGGCGCCGATCAAGGTACTGCATCCCTTGCTGACGGCGACTCAGGAGGGCAACTACAACCCCACCGAGGGCATGGGGGCCATTCCCTTCGACGGCATCGTGCTGGCGCACTCCAACGAAAGCGAGTGGCAGACGTTTCGCAACAACCGCAACAACGAGGCGTTCCTCGACCGTGTCTACATCGTCAAGGTGCCCTACTGCCTGCGGGTGACCGAAGAGATCAACATCTACAAGAAGCTGCTCGAGCACTCCTCGCTGAGCGAGGCGCCCTGCGCGCCGGACACGCTGCGCATGCTGGCGCAGTTCTCGGTGCTCTCGCGTCTCAAGGAGCCGGAGAATTCGAGCATCTACTCCAAAATGCGGGTCTACGACGGCGAGAACCTCAAGGACACCGATCCCAAGGCCAAGTCGATCCAGGAATATCGCGATGCGGCGGGGGTCGACGAGGGCATGGAGGGGCTGTCGACACGCTTCGCCTTCAAGATTCTCTCCAAGGTGTTCAACTTCGACACGCATGAAGTGGCCGCCAATCCGGTGCATCTGCTGTACGTGCTGGAGCAGCGGCTCGAGCAGGAGCAACTGCCCAAGGAAACCTTCGAACGCTATCTGCGTTTCATCAAGGAGTACCTGGCGCCGCGTTACGTCGACTTCATCGGCAAGGAAATCCAGACCGCGTATCTCGAATCGTACAGCGAGTATGGCCAGAACATCTTCGATCGCTACGTGACCTATGCCGATTTCTGGATTCAGGACCAGGAATATCGCGATCCCGAGACCGGGGAGCTGTTCAATCGCCAGGCGCTCAACGAGGAGCTGGAGAAGATCGAGAAGCCGGCGGGAATTTCCAACCCCAAGGATTTTCGTCACGAGGTGGTCAACTTCGTGCTGCGGGCGCGGGCTCAGAACAATGGCATGAACCCCAGCTGGCAGTCCTACGAGAAGCTCAAGGGCGTGATCGAGAAGAAGATGTTCGCCAATACCGAGGAACTGCTGCCGGTCATTTCCTTCAACGCCAAGGCCTCGACGGCCGACCAGAAGAAACACGAGGACTTCGTGGCACGCATGGTCGAGCGTGGCTATACCGAAAAGCAGGTCCGCCTGCTGTCGGAATGGTACCTGCGGGTGCGCAAGTCCCACTAGGCAGCATGACGTGACCGACGACAGGGGAGCGGGCGGCGTGCTGATGCCGCCTTGCCCTGCGCCCCGCGCTCACAGGAGGTCGCCATGACCTACTTCATCGATCGACGCGCCAACGCCAAGAACAAGAGTGCCGTGAATCGCCAGCGTTTCCTGCAACGCTATCGCAGCCATATCAAGCGAGCGGTGGAGGAAGCGGTCAATCGCCGCTCGATTACCGACATGGAGCGCGGCGAGAAGATCTCGATCCCCGCCAAGGACATTTCCGAGCCGGTCTTTCAGCATGGCCCGGGCGGGGCACGCACGATCGTAAGCCCGGGGAACAAGGAGTTCGTCGAGGGGGATCGCCTGCGTCGGCCGGGCGGCGAAGGGCGCGGCGGTTCGGGCGAGGGAAGCGCGTCCAACCAGGGCGAGGGCATGGACGAGTTCGCGTTTTCCCTGAGCCGCGAGGAATTTCTCGATTTCGTCTTTGATGGCCTGGCCTTGCCCCATCTCGAGCGCAAGCAGCTGCGGGATCTCGACGAGGTGCGCCCGGTGCGTGCCGGGGTGACGCGGGACGGCGTGCCGTCGCGGATCAATATCGTGCGCTCGATGCGCGAGGCGCAGGCGCGCCGCATCGGCATGCGCGCGCCCATCAAGCGTGCCCTGCGCGAAGCCGAGGAGGCCCTGGAAAGCGAGGAACGCAAGGACCCGGTGCTGCGCAACCCGGCACGAATCGGCGAACTCAAGGCCGAGATCGAGCGCCTCGAGAAGCGGCTCGAGGCGGTACCGTTCATCGATACCTATGATTTGCGCTACAACAATCTCATCGATCAGCCGCAGCCGTCCAACAAGGCGGTGATGTTCTGCGTCATGGACGTTTCCGGCTCCATGACCCAGGGGCACAAGGATATCGCCAAGCGCTTTTTCCTGTTGCTTTATCTCTTTCTGGAGCGTAACTACGAGAAGGTCGAACTGGTGTTCATACGCCACCACACGGCGGCCAAGGAAGTCGATGAAGAGGAATTCTTCTACTCGCGGGAAACCGGCGGAACCATCGTGTCCAGCGCCTTGACGCTCGTCGACGAGATCATCGCCAAGCGCTACTCGCCGGCGCAGTGGAACCTCTATGTCGCCCAGGCCTCGGACGGCGACAACTGGGACGACGACTCGCTGACCTGTCGCGACCTGCTCATGACGTCGCTGATGGCCAAATTGCAGTATTACACCTACGTGGAGATCACGCCGCACTCGCACCAGGCCTTGTGGGAAGAATACGAACGCGTACAGGCCGCTCACCCGAGCCGCTTCGCCATGCAACAGATCGTCGAGCCGGGGGACATCTACCCGGTCTTCCGCAAGCTGTTTCGCAAGCGCGTCGCATCGTGACGAGCAAGCTCAGGAGGTGACATGAGTCCATCCCCCATCGCTACCGGCTCCGACTGGAACTTCGAGATCCTGACGGCCTACGAGCGTGAAATCGCGCGTTTCGCCAAGGAATATCGTCTGGATACCTATCCCAACCAGATCGAGATCATCACGTCCGAGCAGATGATGGATGCCTATGCCAGCGTGGGCATGCCGGTGGGCTACCATCACTGGTCGTTCGGCAAGCAGTTCCTGTCCGTCGAGCAGGCGTATCGGCGTGGTCAGATGGGGCTGGCCTATGAGCTGGTCATCAATTCCGATCCCTGCATCGCCTACCTCATGGAAGAGAACACCTTGATGATGCAAGTGCTGGTCATGGCGCACGCCTGCTATGGCCATAACTCGTTCTTCAAGGGGAACTACCTGTTTCGCACCTGGACGGATGCCTCGGCGATCGTCGATTACCTGGTGTTCGCGCGCAAATACATTGCCGAGTGCGAGGAGCGTCACGGCGTCGGGGCGGTGGAGCAACTGCTGGATGCCTGTCACGCCCTGCAGAACTACGGCGTCGATCGCTACAAGCGGCCCTCGCCGATCTCCTCCGAGGAAGAGGCACGTCGCCAGCAGGAGCGGGAAGCCTACCTGCAAGCGCAAGTCAACGCCCTGTGGCGAACCATCCCCGAGCACGCGACACCGACCGCGCAGAGGCCGGACGAGGATGGCGATGATCCGCTCGGGCTGCACCAGCACGGCCGCTATCCCGCCGAACCTCAGGAAAACCTGCTGTACTTTCTGGAGAAGAATGCTCCGCTGCTGGAGTCATGGCAGCGCGAGGTGGTGCGGATCGTGCGCAAGCTGGCGCAGTATTTCTACCCGCAGCGTCAGACCCAGGTCATGAACGAGGGGTGGGCCACCTTCTGGCACTATACGTTGATGAATCGCCTCTACGATGAAGGCTTGATCGACGAGGGCACGATTCTCGAATTCCTGCACTCGCACACCGCGGTGATTCAGCAGCCGGGGTTCGACAGTCCCCATTTCAACGGCATCAATCCCTACGCGCTGGGGTTCGCCATGTTCTCGGACATCCGTCGGATCTGCGAGGCGCCGACTGACGAGGACCGCGAATGGTTCCCGGACATCGCCGGCAGCGACTGGCTGGATACGCTGCATTTCGCGATGCGCAACTTCAAGGACGAGTCGTTCATTCAGCAGTTCCTGTCGCCCCGGGTGATCCGCGACCTCAAGCTGTTCAGCCTCGTCGACGACGATCGCGATGAGATGCTCACCATCAGTGCCATTCACGATGAACGCGGCTATCGCCGCGTGCGCGAGGCCCTCTCGGCGCAGTACGCGCTTTCCCTGCGCGAGCCCAACATCCAGGTCTGGGAAGCCGACATTCGTGGCGATCGGTCGCTGACGCTGCGCCATGTTCAGGACCGTCGGCGGCCGTTGGGCAAGACGCTCTACCCGGTGTTGCGCCATCTGCATCAGCTGTGGGGATTCCCCGTCAAGCTGGAGTCGGTCGAAGACGACGAGGTCGTGCGCCACTACCAATGGCCACTGCCCGGCGACGAGCGCGAGGGGGCATGACGCGGCGCTAGCCGCAGCGCCCAAGGCTGATATACTGAGCGCGCGCCGTCGATGCCATGTCGAAAAATGGCAGAGCGACAGTGCATCCTGAGTGCCCTGGCTGCGTGGCCGGGTGCGATGTTCCGAGTGCAGCGGGAGAGTCTCATGCAAAGCGCGGTGATCCTGATCGACGTGGAGAAGGGCCAGATCAATGCGGTGGCCCAGCGGCTCGCCGAGCTGGAAGGCATCAGCGAGGTGTTTTCCACCTGTGGCCGCTACGACCTGGTCGCGATCGCGCGCACGCGTGATTTCGAGTCATTGGCGCAACTGGTGACCGAGCGTCTGATGCAGGTCGAAGGCATTCACGACACCGAGACGCTCAATGCCATGCAGGTGCATTCCCGGCACGACCTCGAGACCATGTTCTCGCTGGGATGGTAGTTCCCGCCACGACGCGGCCCGCGAGGGCCGCCGATCTTCCGTTTTCGTCACTGCAGGACAAGGACGCGTCATCGGCATGATCGCCGTTATTTCCTATCAATTTCGGCGCCTGGTGCGTGGCGCAGGCATTTCCCTGGTTTTCGCCGTGGTCGGCTCCGGTCTCTGGTATTGGCAGGAGCGTGACGTCCGCGATCAGCTCAGCTGGATGGGCGTCCCCGAATGGCAGGCGACGAGCTGGCAGGGCTTCAATCGGGTGCTGCGCAACGACGGCTTCCTGGTCGGGTGGTCGGACATTCGCGTCAGCCCCCTGTGGGCCAGCTACATGCTGAATGAAACGGCGGAGGCGCCCATCGGCGATCGGCCCAGCGGGTTCGAGCGCGACTGGCGCTCGCTGTGGCCGGTGACGTCGGATCAGTACACGCGCAGTGGCTATGATCGTGGCCATCTGGCCCCCAACTACGCGATCGCCCGCGTCTACGGGCGTGACGCCCAGCTCGATACCTTTCGCATGACCAATATCACGCCCCAGCGCCCCGATCTGAATCGGCGCGTATGGCAGCGCCTGGAAGAAGTCGTCATGGACGACTTTCTGCCGCGTTTCGGTCGGCTTCAGGTGGTGACGGGGCCGGTCTTCGACGAACGCTTCCTGCACCGGATCGGGTTCACCCAGGTGCCGGCGGCGTTCTACAAGATCATCGTCGTGCCGGGCGAGCACCCTCGGGCACTGGCCTTTCTCGTGCCGCAAACGGTGCATGGCGATGAGCCGCTCGATCGCTTCCTGGTGAGTATCGACGAACTCGAGGCGCGGACTCGTCTCGACTTCTTTCCACGTCTGCCCGAGGCGGTCGAGACGCCGCTGGAGTCCCATATCGAGACCCAAGGCTGGGGGCTGGAGCGTGTCGCGCGACGGCCGGGTCGCTTCGACTAGACGACGGTCGGGCAGAGGAGCCAATGAGCGGGGGAGGAGGTTTCCGCGTGATATCGGCACGGGGCGATGACGCCACCGGATGGCCGGGGGAGACGGGCAAGTCAACGAGAAAACGACCGCAATGCCGGCAAGGCAAGCGTTCGATGGGGAAATGCTGCAGACGGGAATCACGATCGGAAAAGCGTCATGCGCGATGGTGCCCAGGAGAGGACTTGAACCTCCACGTCCGTAAGGACACTAGCACCTGAAGCTAGCGCGTCTACCAATTCCGCCACCTGGGCGCGTCATGGCTTTACCGATACTGATGGTGCCCGGAAGAGGACTTGAACCTCCACGTCCGTAAGGACACTAGCACCTGAAGCTAGCGCGTCTACCAATTCCGCCATCCGGGCATTTTGCCTCGCTTGCGATCTCGCCAGGAGATCGATGGTGCCCAGGAGAGGACTTGAACCTCCACGTCCGTAAGGACACTAGCACCTGAAGCTAGCGCGTCTACCAATTCCGCCACCTGGGCGAGGCGCGTTGTATCATACCCATTTTTCGCGGGAATGCAAGCCATGAAGTCACATCCGCATGTGGCGACGCACATGACGGACATGGTTGGGTCGACTGGCTGTGCCCGCTATACTGGCGGCATGATTGAATTTCATAACAACGCCATCGGCGCACTCTATTCGCTTGCCGGCTCGCTCGTAAGGAAGTCATTACCATGAATCATTGGAAACTCAGTGACGATCCGCATGCGGAACGTGAAGCGAGTAAATACGATAATCCCGTCCCCAGCCGCGAATACCTGTTCGCGCGCCTGGAGGAGTACGGCAAGCCCATCACCCCCGAAAACCTCAGCCGCATGCTGGCGGTGGACGACGAGGAACGGCTGGAAGGCGTGCGCCGCCGGCTGGCCGCCATGGAACGCGATGGCCAGATTCTGCGCAATCGGCGTGGTGCCTACGCCCTGATCGACAAGCTCGACCTCATCCGCGGCCGGGTTCAGGGGCATCGCGACGGCATGGGCTTCTTGATCCGCGAGGATGGCAAGAAGCCCGATCTGGTATTGCCGCCTCGCCAGATGCGGCGTGTCTTCGACGGCGACCAGGTGCTGGTGCGCATCAGCGGCCGCGACCGGCGCGGTCGCGACGAGGCGACCATCGCCGAGGTGCTGGCGCGCAACACTCAGTCGCTGGTGGGGGTCTACCGCCAGAATACCGCCGAGTTCGGGGTATTGATCCCCGAGAACTCGCGAATCTCCCAGGAAGTGATCGTGCCGCATAGCGCCAGCGGTGGTGCCCGCGACGGCCAGATCGTCGCGGTGCGCATCACCCAGCAACCGGCGACGCGGGTACAGCCGGTCGGGGAGGTCACCGAAGTGCTCGGTGAGCGCATGGATCCGGGGATGGAAATCGACATCGCCATCCGCAGCTACGAGATTCCCGCGGAATTTCCGCCCGAGGTGCATGCCGAGATCGCCGACATGTCGGCGTCCGTGGCCGAGGCCGACAAGCAGAACCGGATCGATCTGCGCGATGTGCCGCTGGTGACCATCGACGACGAGTCCGCCAAGGACTTCGACGATGCCGTCTGCGCCTGGAAGACCAAGTCCGGGAGCTGGAAGCTGGTAGTGGCGATCGCCGACGTCTCGCACTACGTGCGTCCGGGCAGCGCCCTGGACCAGGAGGCGATCACGCGCGGCACCTCGGTCTATTTCCCCGGCCAGGTCGTACCGATGCTGCCCGAGCTGCTGTCCAACGGGCTGTGCTCGCTGAATCCCGAGGTGGACCGCCTGGCCCTGGTCTGCGAGATGAACATTTCTCCGAACGGGGCGATCAGCCGCTACCGCTTCTACGAGGCGGTATTCCAGTCGCATGCGCGCCTGACCTACAACAAGGTCGCCGCGATCCTCGACGACGAGGGGCCGGAAGCCGACGCCCTGCGCGAACAGTATCGGGATCTCGTGCCCTCGCTGAAGAACCTGAAAAGTCTCTACACGATCCTGCGCGAGGCACGCGAGGCGCGTGGTGCCATCGATTTCGAGACCACCGAGACGGAAATCATCTTCAACGAGGCGCGCAAGATCGAGAAGATCGTGCCGCGCTCGCGCAACGATGCGCACAAGATCATCGAGGAATGCATGCTGGCCGCCAACGTGGCGACCGCGCGCTTTCTCGACAAGCACGATCTGCCGGCGCTGTATCGTATCCACGAGAAGCCCTCGCCGGAGCGCCTGGACAAGCTGCGCCTGTTCCTCAACGAGCTGGGGTTGTCGCTGGGCGGCGGCGACGATCCGACGCCGCAGGACTATCGCGACCTTGCCGAGACGATCAAGGGACGGCCCGATGCCGACGTCATCCAGACGGTAATGCTGCGCTCGATGAGCCGCGCGGTCTATTCGCCGCAGAACGACGGCCACTTCGGTCTGGCCTATCCGGCTTATGCGCATTTCACTTCGCCGATTCGCCGCTATCCGGATCTGCTCGTGCATCGCGCCATCCGCTCGGTGATTCGAGGTCCGCGCCAGACCAATACCGTACTGCGTGCCGAGGGTGCGCCGGTGGAGCCGCCCAGCAAGTGGGCGCCGTACACCTTCGAGCAGATGCTCGAACTCGGCGAGCATTGCTCGATGACCGAGCGGCGCGCCGACGACGCGACACGCGACGTCGAGGATTGGCTGAAGTGCGAGTTCATGTCCGACAAGCTCGGCGAGATCTTCGACGGCACCATTGCCTCGGTGACGCAGTTCGGCGTCTTCGTGCGCCTCGACGATGTCTATGTGGAAGGGCTGGTGCACGTCACATCACTGCCGTCCGATTACTACCACTACGAGGCGGAAAAGCATCGCCTCAAGGGGGAGCGCAGCGGCATGTCCTATCGCCTCGGCGATGGCGTGACCGTGCAGGTGGCACGCGTCGACCTGGACGAGCGCAAGATCGACTTCGAACTGGCCGACGACAAGCCACGCCCGCATCGCTCCAACCGCGGCCGCAAGAAGCCGGCGTCTGGCGGTGCGTCGACACAGGGCAAGCAGGGGGCCGGGCAGGACGGCAATGCCGCCAAGAAATCGCGCGACGGCAAGCCGCGCCGGCGTTCTCGGCGTGGCAAGGGAGACAAGCGCGGATGAGCGCCGGACACCGGAAAGTGAGGCCTCATGAAAGGTAAGTCGTACCGGACGCGCGTCGCGACGCCCGAAGGTCTGGATGCCGTCTACGGCGTACATGCCGTGCGTGCCTTGTTCGAGCGTGGCCAGCCGCCGCGCGAGCTGTGGATCCAGGAGGGGCGCGCCGAAGCGCGCCTGGAAGCGCTGGTGGCGCTGGCGCGGCAGGCGGGCGTCAAGTGCGCCGGTGTGGCCCGCGAGACGCTCGATGGCGTGGCCAGAGGCGCCGTGCATCAGGGGGTGATCGCCTTTGCGCCGCCGCTGCAGGCCGAAAGCGAGGAGGCGTTATGGTTTCGCCTCGGCGCCTGGCAGCAATCGTCGCCGCCCTTGCTGCTGATCCTCGACGGGGTGACCGACCCGCATAATTTCGGTGCCTGTCTTCGCAGCGCGGATGCGGCGGGCGCGCATGGCGTCATCGTGCCCAAGGACAAGGCCGCGCCGCTCAATGCCACGGTCCGCAAGGTCGCCTGCGGTGCCGCCGATGTCACGCCCGTCTATCAAGTCACCAACCTGGCGCGGGCCATGGGTCGGCTCAAGACTCATGGGGTCTGGATCGTGGGTACCGCCGGCGAATCGGCGCAGTGCCTGTACGACATCGATCTGGCCGGGCCGCTGGCAGTGGTCATGGGCGCCGAGGGCAAGGGCATGCGCCGCCTGACCCGCGATGCCTGTGACCTGCTCGCCAAGCTGCCCATGGCCGGCAGCGTTTCCAGTCTCAACGTGTCGGTTGCCACCGGGGTCTGCCTGTTCGAGGCCGTTCGCCAGCGTCAGTCCTCGTGACGTCGGCCATGTAGCCCTTCGTGCGAGACGAGTTGCAAGCACGAGGGGCGATCACTACAATTGTGCGGTTCTCCGGGCGTCGCTTGCGCGTGCCCTGGAGACACCGAGACTTTTCTCCTTGCTTCTCGCGGCCCTCGAAAGGCACGGGCCCCGTGGAAGCTGTCAAACCGTAAGGAGCTATCATGCGTCATTACGAAATCGTGTTCATGGTCCACCCGGATCAGAGCGAGCAGGTGCCGGCCATGGTCGAGCGCTATACCGGGCTCGTCACCGAGAACGGCGGTACCGTGCATCGCCTGGAAGATTGGGGTCGCCGTCACCTGGCCTACCCGATCAACAAGATCCACAAGGCCCACTACGTGCTGATGAACATCGAGTGCAGCGGCGAGACTCTCGACGAGATCGAGAACATCTTCCGTTTCAACGATGCCATCATCCGCAGCCTGGTGGTGCGTTGCAAAGAGGCGATCACCGAAGCGTCTCCGATGATGAAGCCGGCTGAAGAAAAGCCGCGTCGTCGTGAAGAGAAAAGCGAGCGGCCGCGCACCGAGCGCAACGAAGAAGCCCCCGCTGACGCCGAAGCCAACTGATCCGATCTCTGGAGGATAACCCATGGCACGCTTTTTCCGTCGCCGTAAGTTCTGCCGCTTCACCGCCGAAGGCGTGAAGTACATCGATTACAAGGACATCGATACACTCAAGTCCTATATCACCGAAACCGGCAAGATCGTGCCCAGCCGCATCACCGGTACCAAGGCTCGTTACCAGCGTCAGCTGTCCACGGCCATCAAGCGCGCTCGCTACCTGGCGCTGCTGCCCTATACCGACAGCCACCAGTAAGACGAGGCGACTCGCGCGATGCTGGCACTGGCCCGTTGGGTAATGCGCGGTACGCCGCAAGCGGCTGTCACGGCCCTGATTGCGGCGTTGATTCCCTGGCTGTTCTGGCTGAGTGCTGCCGTGGCCGCACTGGTGACATTGCGGCGTGGCCTGGGCCCCGGGCTTCCCGTGCTGATCGCCGCCGCGCTACCGGCCGGCTGGTGGTGGGTGCAGGGGGATGCCGTCCCGCTCGCCAGCGTGTTGCTGGTGACGTTGATGGCGACCATCCTGCGCGCTCGGCTGCGCTGGGGGGACACGCTGATTGCCGGCACCCTGGTATGCGCGGTGCTGGTCCAGATCGGCATCTTCCTGCCGCCGGGCGGCGCGGGACCGATGCTCGAGCAGGTACGCCAGAACTCGGCGGAAGTCGATGGCATGCTCACCGAGTTGAGCGCGCAGGGCGTTTCCACCGAGCAACTCGCGGGGATGCTGATCAGCGGGATTACCGGACTGGTCGTGCTGCTCGCGGCGATTGCCTGTTTGGCACTGGCGCGAAGCTGGCAAGCCGGATTGTACAATCCGGGGGGCTTTCGTGAAGAGTTCCACGCACTGCGCCTGAGTGCCAAGGAGTTGCTGCTGCTGGTCGGCGTGGGGGTGCTGGGACTCGTGTTCGCCATGCCGATGGCGACCATGCTGGTCTGGGTGCCGCTTCTGGTCGCGGGAGTCGCACTGGTCCATGGCTGGATTGGAATGAAGGGGATGAGCGGGTTCTGGTTGGTCGGCTTTTATGCACTGCTGCTGACGACCTGGCCCACGATTCTGATTGTGCTGTTGCTGGCCGTTGTCGATACTTTTGCGGATTTCCGCGCACGCCTGGCCCGCAACCACTGATGAGAGGTTAACGAGATGGACGTCATTCTGCTCGACAAGATTGGCAAGCTGGGCAACTTGGGTGATCAAGTCGCCGTCAAGGCCGGTTACGGCCGTAACTACCTGGTGCCCTACGGCCTCGCCGTGCCGGCCACCAAGGAAAACGTTGCCGCTTTCGAAGCGCAGCGTGCCGAGCTCGAAGCGCAAGCCGCCGAACGCAAGGCCGAAGCCGAGGCGCGCGCCGCGCAGCTTTCCGAGATCGAACTGTCACTGGTCGCCAAGGCGGGTGACGAAGGCAAGCTGTTCGGCTCGATCGGTCCGCGTGACCTGGCCGACGCCCTGACCCAGGCGGGTCTCGACGTGGTCAAGAGCGAAGTGCGCATGCCGGAAGGCCCGATTCGCAAGACGGGCGAATACGACATTACGCTGCAGCTGCACGCGGAAGTCACCTCCAGCGTTCGCATCGTGGTCGTGGCCGAGTAAGCGCCATACCGCCAGGCGACATGCCGGAATGGGGGCGCGAAGGGAAACCTTCGCGCCCTTTTTGTGCCAGGGCGGCGTATGCCACGGATGCGCTTTCGAGGGTGCAACGGCAATGACGTCGCGGCATCATATCAGTGGCCGAGACGGTGAGCGTATCCCGTTCGCCGGCCTTCGATACCGACCGGTCAGGAAACGAGCATGAGCGAATACGTCGAGCACGACCAGGAAACCGCTGCCCTCAAGGTACCGCCGCACTCCCTGGAGGCCGAGCAGTCGGTACTGGGGGGGCTGATGCTGGAGAACAGCGCCTGGGATACCGTCTCGGAGCGTCTCTCGGCCGACGATTTCTATCGCTACGAGCATCGACTGATCTTCAACGCCATGGCCCAGCTCGCCGATGCGGGCCACCCGCTCGACGTGGTCACGCTGTCCGAAGCGCTGGAAAATCGCGACCAGCTGGAAAGCGTCGGCGGTCTGGCGTATCTGGCCGAACTGGCACGCAACACGCCTTCGGCGAGCAACATCCGCGCCTATACCGATATCGTTCGCGAGCGGGCGACCCTGCGCAAGCTGATACAGGCCGCTCATCAGATCGCCGACGGGGCGTTCGCGCCGCAGGGGCGTCCCGCCGATGAACTGGTCAACGAAGCCGAGCGTCTGGTCTTCCAGATCAGCGAGGATCGTCCCAAGACCGGCGGAGCGATCGGCATGAGCGATCTGCTCAGCAAGGCCGTCGATCGCATCGACGAACTGTTCAACATGCAGGGTGAGATGACCGGCCTGTCGACCGGCTTCCGGGATCTCGACGAGATGACCTCGGGGCTGCAGCCGTCTGACCTGGTGATCATCGCCGGCCGGCCGTCGATGGGCAAGACGACGTTCGCCATGAACGTGGTCGAGCATGCGGTCATTTCCAGCGACAAGCCGGTGGTGGTGTTTTCCATGGAGATGCCCGCCGATGCCCTGATGCTGCGCATGCTCTCGTCGCTGGGACGCATCGACCAGACCCGAGTGCGTACCGGCCAGCTCGAGGACGAGGATTGGCCACGTCTGACCTCGGCGGTCAACCTGCTCAAGGACAAGCAGTTGTTCATCGACGACACTGCTGGCCTCTCGCCCAACGAGATGCGGGCGCGGACGCGGCGTCTGGCTCGCGAGCACGGCAACATCGGGCTGATCATGATCGACTATCTTCAGCTCATGCAGATTCCGGGATTCTCCGAGAACCGCACCGGCGAGATCTCGGAAATTTCGCGCTCGCTCAAGGCCCTGGCCAAGGAGTTCAATTGCCCGGTGGTGGCTCTCTCGCAGCTCAACCGCTCGCTGGAGCAGCGTCCCAACAAGCGTCCGGTGATGTCCGACCTGCGCGAGTCGGGGGCCATCGAGCAGGATGCCGACCTCATTGCCTTCGTGTATCGCGACGAGGTCTATAATCCAGACAATCCCGACAACAAGGGGTTGGCCGAGTTGATCATCGGCAAGCAGCGTAACGGGCCGATCGGTGCCGTGCACATGGCCTTCATCGGCAAGTACACCCGCTTCGAGGACCTCGCGCCGGATAGTTACGGCCAGCACATGGGCGAGTGACGACGGCGCGGGCAAATGCACGGGGTATGCCTTATAATGCCCGACCCGCAAGTGAACAGGAGGGGAGATGGCGAGCGGATTTCAACGTGGCAAGAAGCGGACCCCGAAACTCGAGGGGCGTGGCCAACTGGAAAGCGTCGAGCGTGAAGGGCCGTTCAAGGAGTGGTTGGGGATGCCCGATCTCTACCGTTATACCCTGGTCGTCGACGGTACCACCTATAGTTATCAGACCGAGGACGCCGAGCTGCCTGTCTCGGTGGGCGATCGTGTGGTCTTCCGCTACAAGGAAACCCGCGCGGGCAACTGGGTCGACCGCAACTCGCTGGGCGTAGCGATCGACCCTTCCACCTACCAGCGCGATTCGTGACGCGCTGATCCGGCTGGGTGTCGAGGCGGCGCGCCCGGCGCGCGCCTCGGCATGGCCAGTGTCACATGAACGTCACGGGAGATTGGCCTAATGGGGCCATGACCCATCCGTGCCCTCCAGCTTCCACGACCGAGGCGACCGATCCGAGTCTGTCGGCCATCGTGCGGGAAGGGCGTATCGACGTCCATTTTCAGCCGATCGTGGCCATTCGGTCGGGGCGTGTCTTCGCCTATGAGGCATTGTCGCGTGGCCCGCGCGATACCGTATATGCGCATCCGCTGACCATGTTCGAGGCGGCACGCAAGCAGTCGCTGCTCGCCCCACTCGAAGCGGTATGCCGTCATCGTGCGATCACGGCCTGGGCCGATCAGGAGCTCGATGAACTGTTGTTCATCAACGTGTCGCCGGAAGTCCTGCTCGATCCAAAACACCGCAGTGGCGAAACCCTGCGCCTGTTGACGCGACTCGGCATTCCGCCGCATCGCTTGGTGATAGAGCTCACCGAGCAGTCCCCGGGCATCGATCCCGATCTCATGGCGGAAGCCGTGCGTCACTATCAATCGATGGGCTTCACGATCGCGCTGGACGATCTGGGCGAGGGCTATGCCAGCCTGCGTCTGTGGTCACAGATTCGCCCCGACTTCGTCAAGCTCGATCGACATTTCGTCAGCGAGCTGGATCGCGATCGCGTCAAACGCCGGTTCGTGAGGGCGTTTCTGGACGTTGCCCATGGCATGGGGTCGCGTGTCATCGCCGAAGGCGTGGAGCGGGAAGAAGAGCTCGATTGCCTGCATGCACTGGGGGCGGATTACTATCAAGGCTGGTTGTTCGCGCGGCCGTCGCCGACACCGAAAGCCACGCGTCTTGAGTTGAACGAGCGCCTTGCCCAGCTGGCCGCACGGCAAGAAAGCCCGCTGCAGGAGTGTGTGGCGCGACATGTCTGCAAGTGGCAGCCTGCGCTCGCCATGACGGTGACCGTCGCCGAAGCGAGCGAACGCTTCAGTGCCGCGCCGGACGTGGCAGCGATGGCCGTGGTGGACGACCAGGAAATGCCCATCGGCGTCTTGACGCGTGAAGCAGTGATGGCGCTGGTGGGCAAGCGCTTCGGCTTCGACCTGCACGGTCGCGACCCCGTGACCAGCGCGATGCACGTGGCGCCGCTGTGCGTCGAGGTCACGGAGCCCCTCGACCAGGTATCGCGCAAGGTGACGGGACGCGACAGCGACCAGCGCGCCGAGCCTTTCGTCGTCACCCAGCGCGGCCGCTACGTGGGCATGGGACAGATCGTGGCATTGCTGCAGCAGATCACCGAGCAGAAGGTGGCGATCGCGCGTCAGGCCAATCCCTTGACGCAATTGCCGGGCAATGCGCCCGTGCGTGCGGCGCTGGATGCCTTCGTTCGTGCGCGGAAATCCTTCGTGGCCTGCTATCTCGACCTCGATCACTTCAAGCCGTTCAACGACCGCTTCGGGTATGCCCTGGGCGACCAGGTGTTGCTGGATGTCGCCGGCACGCTGGGCGAGGCCAAGGGGGCGCATGATTTCCTGGGGCATCTGGGCGGCGATGACTTCGTGCTGTTATTGGCGCCTCGAGAACGGCTGCAGTGTTTCCTGGCGGCGATTCAAGCGGAGTTTTCGGCGCGTGTCGCCTCGCGGGTGCCGGCTGCCGTGGTCGAGGAGGGCGGTTTCACCGCACAGGATCGCTTCGGGCAACAACGCTTCTTTCCGCTGCCGCGGCTCACGGTGGCGGCCTTGAACGTGCCGGGCGGGCTGGCCCCCCAGAGTTTCGGCGATTGCTGGGGACCGCTCAAGCAAAGTGCCAAGCGTACCGAGAATGGCCGCCTGGTCGTGCGCATGCGGGGAGAAACCTTCGCCGCGTCGTGATGTCGGAGAGGAAGCATCCCGCATCGTCGTCAAGGTTCGTGTCATCAGTGGTGCGTCCGGCAAGACGCGCCGCGCGTTCCGTTCCATACTCATGGATACATCGCGCATCGACACATTCTTGTCATCGAGAACCGTCACGCTGAGCGTGCATCGTGGATGCACGATGGACAAGCATCATCATTACCTGCCACAGGAGGCAACATGGATATCAAGGAACTCAAGCACTTCGTGCAAGAGAAGGACAATTTCGAAATTCGCGTCATCAGCCACGCGGGGAGCCGCTTGTACCGGGTCGACGTGGAAGACGTCGAAGGTCAGCACCATCCGCTGACACGTGGCGGCAAGCCGATGCTGTTTCGTGCCCTGGACGACGTCTACACCGAGCTCAAGCGCGCCGGCGTTCACCGCGCCTATCTCGTGCAGTGGGTCGCCCATGACGAGGCCATCGGCCGCGAACCGAATTACCAGTCGCCATTGACCTCACGCATGCCGCTGGTGTTTTGACCCCATAGGCGACTGCACTCCACGCTGCCGTTGCGACGGCCTCATTCACCCCACATTGCGTTTCCCTTATCCGCCCGGCGACATGCCGGGGCCTGGGTGCCGAGGCACCGGGCATTTTCCTCCCCTCGAAGTTCACTCGCCGTAGTCGCTTGCATGCTGGCCTTGCCCGTAAGGTGGCGCCCATGTCAGCGAGTCGAGAAACGTGTCCGCCTGTTGGCGTAACGCCTGGCGCTTGTGCGCCGACATCTTGTCGAGCGTGCCGTATATGACCCGCATGCGGGGATTGTCGGCGAGCTGGTCGGCATGACGCTCCAGGAAGCGCCAGTACAAGGCGTTGAAGGGGCAGGCGTTCTCGCCCACGCTCTGGCGCGGGTCATAGCGACATTGGGCGCAGTGATCCGACATGCGGTCGATATACTTGCCCGAGGCGCAATAGGGCTTGGAGCCCAGGTAGCCGCCGTCGGCGTGCAGCACCATACCCAGCGTATTGGGCAGCTCGACCCATTCGCAGGCGTCGGCGTAGACCGCGAGGTACCAATCGCACAAGGCCGCGGGGCGAACGTCGCAGAGCAGCGCGAAGTTGCCCGTGACCATCAGGCGCTGGATGTGATGCGCATAGGCATTGTCGTGGGTCATTTCGATGGCGCGCTGCAGGCAGCGCAGGTCGGTATCGCCGTCCCAGTAGCACCGGGGAAGCCCGCGGGTGGCGCCGAGCTGGTTCTCGCGCTTGTAGGCGGGCATACGGTGCCAATAGATGCCGCGAACGTATTCCCGCCACCCCAGTATCTGGCGAATGAAGCCCTCCACGGCGTTGAGTGGCGCCTCGCCACCTTGCCAGGCGTCCTGGGCCGCCTCGCATACCTCGCCGGGGGACAGCAGGCCGATATTGAGTGCAGCGGAGAGCCTGGAGTGAAAGAGATAGGGCGCCGTATCGCTGATGGCATCCTGATAGGTGCCGAACGCTGGCAAGGCCCGGGCGACGAAGTGGCGCAGATCGGCAAGGGCCTGGCGTCGGGTGACGGGCCAGTTGAAGCCTTCCAGGCGTCCGACGTGATCGGCGAAACGTTTCTCGACGAGTGCCAGCACCTCCTGGGTGACGGCATCCTGGCGATGGCGAGGCGGCGAGGGTGGGGATGGCGCGTCATCGATGGGGGCACGATTGTCGCGGTCGAAATTCCACTGCCCGCCGACCGGTGCGTTGCCGTCCATGAGCAGCCCGGTGCGTCGACGAAGCATGCGATAGAAGTCCTCCATGCGTGGCCGCGTGCGGCCTTCCATCCAGGCATCGAAATCGCGGTGGGAGCAGAAGAACCGGGTGTCTTCGACGATGCACCAGCGCGGCGTTCGGTCCTGCGCCTGCCGGGCCTCCATGGCCTTCAGCAGACGCCACTCTCCCGGCCGGGTCACGTGAATCTCGTCGCAGCCGTGCCGTTTTGCCAGACGTTCCGCCTCTGCGATCAGCGAGTGCCGGTTGTCGGGATCGTCGAGGGTCGAATAATGCACGCGATACCCCCGCTGACGCAGCTCGGCGGCGAAATGTCGCATCGCGGCGAGCATCATGGCGATCTTCTGCGGGTGATGGGGGACGTAGCGTCCTTCTTCATCGACCTCGCAGAGAGCGACCGTCGCTCCTGGCGGCGCATCCTGCAGTGTGGGCAGCGTCAGGCTGAGCTGGTCACCGAGCACGAGTCGCAATGACTTGGACATAAGTTATCCAGATGTTGTACAAATCGTCTTCATAGTATAACGCGATAAGCATAATATGCCCGTCGCTTGTTACACTGCCTGACACGGTCTTTTATAGGAGAGGTTTCATGGGGTCAGCACCCTTTGGTGTCATGCTCGTCAATCTTGGCACGCCCGAGGCCCCCACCACGTCGGCGGTACGTCGCTATCTGGCAGAGTTCCTGGGTGACCCGCGCGTCATCGATCTGCCGCGCGTCAAATGGTTGCCGATCCTGCACGGGATCATCCTGCGCATACGGCCGCCGCGGGTGGCCAAGGCCTATGCTTCCGTATGGCAGGACGAAGGCTCGCCGCTGCTCGCCATCGGGCGTCGCCAGCAACGCGCGCTCAAGGCACGCCTGGCGGCGCGGCTGGGGACCGACATTCCCGTCGAGCTGGCGATGACCTACGGCAAGCCGAGCATGGAGGAGGCCGGCCTGGCGCTGCGCGATGCCGGTGTCGAGCGCATCCTGGTGTTGCCTCTGTACCCGCAGTACTCCGCCACCACGACCGGTGCCGTCTTCGACCGTCTGGCGCGTGCCTTGTCGCCCTGCCCGCATCTGCCGGAGCTGCGTTTCGTGCGGGATTACCACGATCATCCGGCCTACATCGAGGCACTGGCGGAAAGCATTCGCGAGCACTGGGCGACGCATGGCCGGCAACCGCGCCTGTTGTTCTCGTATCACGGCATTCCCAAGCGCTATGCCGAGGCGGGCGATCCTTATCCGCGTCACTGCGAGACCACTAGCCGGCTGGTCGCCGAGGCGTTGGGGCTCGAGCCCGAGGCGTGGCAGCAGACCTATCAATCGCGCTTCGGGCGCGAGGAATGGCTCAAGCCGTATACCGACGACACGCTGAAAGCCTGGGGCGCCGAGGGGCTCGAAGGCGTCGATGTGATCAGTCCGGCCTTCGCCGCCGACTGCCTGGAAACGCTGGAGGAACTGGAGGTGGAGAATCGCGGTTACTTCACCGAGGCAGGCGGCGGTGACTACCGCTACATTCCCGCGCTCAACGACCGTGCCGCGCATATCGACATGCTGGCTTCACTCGTCGAGCAGCACACTCAGGGCTGGTAGGTCATCGGAGCTGGCCGGAAACGCGCCCGGGCGGGTCTACCGCTCGGGCGCGTTCACGTGAGGGGCGGGTCAGGGAAGCTTCGAATCGCCCTGTGGGGCTTCCTCGATGCTGTGCTCCTCGTCTTCCTGCAGTTCCTGGGGGTTGCCGCGCGTACGAGGGTCGCGAGCGAGCTTCTGGTGCAGGGCGCTCTTGCTCAGCATGTGCGCCGAAACCGGTGCGGTGATGAACAGGAAAATGGTGATCAGCAGCTCCTGCAGGCTCGGCCCGGCATCCAGCAGACTGAAGTAGGCGATGGATGCCAGCAGTATGCAACCGACCCCCAGCGTGGAAATCTTCGAGGGACCGTGCAGACGCATGTAGAAATCCTTCATGCGCGTCAGGCCCAGTGATCCGATCAGGGCGAAGATGCTCCCGGCGATCAGGAAGAAGGCGATGACGCCTTCCATCACGGTATATAAAGCGATCATGCGTTGCCTCCGCTATTCAATGATATCGCCGCGCAGCAAGTACTTGCAGACCGCCACGGTACTCACGAAGCCGAGCATCGCGATGAGCAGCGCTGCCTCGAAGTAGGTCCGGTGGCCCAGCCAGATCCCGAAAAGCACGATCAGGGCGATGGAGTTCACGTACATGGTGTCCAGCGCCAGTATGCGGTCGGGCAGGCTAGGGCCGATCGCGACCCGGTAGAGGTTGAGCAGGATCGCGATCGCAAACAGCACCGCGCTGACCTTCAGAGCGAAATCTAGCATTCGAAGATCTCCTTGAGCGGACGTTCGTAACGCTCATGGATATGACGAATCATGTCGTCGATATCGCCCACGTCCAGGGCGTGAATCAACAGCGTCTTGCCATCCATGCGCAGATGGGCCGACACCGTGCCGGGCGTCAGCGTGATGGTGCTGGCCAGCATGGTGATCGTGAAGTTTTCCTGGAGCTCCAGCGGGTACTCGACGAATGCCGGACGCGCCCGCCCGCGGGGATCGAGAATGACCTTGGAGGCTTCCAGGTTGGCAATGATGATGTCGAGCAGGACGCGAAAGAAGTAGCGCACCAGGAGAAAGGGCTTCTTGACCCGGGGCTGCGCTTCCCAGAAAGGCTCGGTGATCACCGGAATGACGATCGCCAGCACCCCGCCGAGCAGCCAGTGCCCCAGGGCGACGCTGTTCATCAGCAGCAGCCAGACGACCAGCAGCAAGACGGACAACAGTGGCATGGGTAGCCACTTGCGAGGACGAATCATGCGTCACCTCCCGTCGCCCCGCGGGCGATGATGGCCTGCACGTAGGCGTCGCGATCGAGCAGCTGCGCCGCGGTGGCCTGGGTGAATTGAGTGATCGGACCGGCGAACGCCACCATGAGCGGCGCACAGAGGATCAGCATCAAAACGCCGGCGCCGCGCAGCCTGCCAAGCGAGCTGCCGGTGCGCTCGCCCGAGGCACGCCAGAAGATGGTCGAGCCGGTACGCGAGAGTGCGATCAACGACGCGAGGCTGCTGATCAGCAGAATCGGCCACAGCCAGACCTGTTGGGCCGGGGTGGCGGCCTGCAGCAACAGGGCCTTGCCGAAGGCGCCCGACAGCGGCGGCAGCCCGGCCATGGCGATGGCGCCGGCAAAGAAGAGCAGGCCCAGGATGGCCGGCTGCCCCAAGGTGCGCGACTGCACGATGCGTGCCCCCGCCTTGCCGCGTTGCTGAGCGATGGCATCCACCAGCAGGAACATGCCGCCGCTGACCAGCGTGGTGTGAATCAGGTAATACAGCAGCGCGCCGAGGGCCGCTTCGCTTTCCATGCCGACGCCTGCCAGCAGCGTGCCCACGGAAATCAGGATCAAGTAGGCGACCTGGGTGCGCATGTCGCGTGCCGAGAGTACGCCGACGGCGCCCAGCGCCAGGGTCGCGAGCGCCAGCCACCACACCCAGGGGGTGGCGAGGTTGGCCAGAAGACCGGCTTGTTCGCCGAAGATCAGCGTATAGACGCGAATGATCGCGTAGACACCGACCTTGGTCATGATGGCGAACAGCGCCGCGACCGGCGCGGGTGCGGCGGCATAGGCCCGTGGCAGCCAGAAATACAGCGGCAGCATGGCGGCCTTGAGCCCGAACACGATCAGCAGCAGCAGGGCGCCTGCCTTGACCAGCCCCACGTCGCCGGCATCCAGGGTCGGAATGACCGCCGCCATGTCGGCCATGTTGAGGGTTCCCGTGGTGCCGTAGAGCACACCGAGCGCGATCAAGAACAGCATCGACCCGAGCAGGTTGAGCGCCACGTAGTGGAAGCCGGCGTGGGTGCGTGCCTTGCCGCCACCGTGCATCAATAGGGCGTACGAGGCGATCAGCAGCACCTCGAAGAACACGAACAGGTTGAAGGCGTCGCCGGTCAGGAAAGCGCCATTGATCCCCATCAGCTGCAACTGGAACAGCCCATGGAAGTTGGAGCCCTGCTCGTCATCGCCGGCGCAGGCATAGAGCAGGCTGCCGAGCGCGAGGATGGCGGTGAGCATCACCATCAAGGCGGACAGCCGATCGAGCACCAGGATGATGCCGAAAGGGGGTTGCCAGTCGCCCAGGGCGTAGTAGCGGATCACGCCATCGCTGCTTTCGGCGACCAACAGAATGCCCACTACCACCAGCGCCGCCGTGGCGATCACGTTGGTGGTGCGACGCAGTGTCAGCGCGCCGCCGCGATGGATCAACAGCGTGACCCCGGCCAACAGGGGCAACAGAACCGGCAGGATGATCAAGTGCTGCATCAGGACTTGTCCTCCCGCGGCTCGTCGATACGGTTGCCGTTGACGTGGTCGCTGCCCACGTCGCCGCGCACGCGCATGGCGAGTATCACCGAGAACGCGGTCATCGCGAAGCCGATGACGATCGCGGTCAGCACCAGAGCCTGCGGCAGCGGGTCGGTATAGCCGCCGCTATCATTGATCACGGCGGCGCCATCCGTGGTCAACCCGCCGGTGGAAAACAGGAAAAGGTTGACGGCATAGGACAGCAACGTCAGGCCGACGACGACGGGAAAGGTACGTCCGCGTAGCGACAGGTACAGCCCGCTGGCGGCCAGGATGCCCGTGGTGGTCGCGAATAGCGCTTCCATCACGCTTTCTCCTTCTGCTTGGAGGGACGGTGCGGCGTGGTCACCTTGCCCAGGTTGGCAAGGATCATCAGCGTGGCACCGACCACGGTAAGGTAGACACCGAGATCGAACAGCATGGCCGTGGCCAGCTCCACGTCCCCGATCAGCGGGATATGGAAATGGCCGAAGGCCGAGGTCAAGAACGGATAGCCGAAGACCCAGCTGCCCAGCCCCGTCAGCGTAGCGATGGCCACGCCGGAGACGGCTATCGGCTGATACTGGAACGACAGCCGCTGCTGGGCCCATTCGACGCCGTGCGCGATGTACATCAGGATCAGCGCCACGGCCGTGACCAGGCCGGCGATGAAACCGCCGCCCGGCGCATTGTGACCGCGCAGGAAGATGAACACCGAGACCAGCAGCGCCATCGGCAGGAGGGTCTGGGAGACCGATGCCAGGATCATCGGGTAACGATCCGGCGACCACGGCCGCCCTTCGCTATCGCTGGAGGGCATGAACAGACGCAGGCGATTGAGCAGCTTGTAGATCCCGATGCCGGCGATGCACAGCACGGTGATCTCGCCCAGGGTATCGAAGCCACGGAAGTCGACCAGGATCACGTTGACCACGTTGTGGCCACCGCCGCCCGGCACGCTGTTGTCGAGGAAAAAGTCGGAAATCGAGGTCAGCGGCCGGGTCAGCAGAGCATAGTTGAGGCTGGCCACCACACCGCCGAAGCCTGCCGCGAACAACACATCGCGCACGATGCGCGAGGCGCTCGACTCCTTGGGCGTCTTTTGCGGCAGGAAGAACAGCGCCAGCATCAGCAGGATCACGGTGACTACCTCGACCGCGAGCTGCGTCAGCGCCAAGTCGGGTGCCGAGAAGCGGGCGAACGCCAGTGACGCCATCAGGCCGACCACCGAGAGCATGATCAGCGAGATCAGGCGGCGGCGATGCAGGAAGGCGGTCCCCAGACCGGCGAAGCAGGTGATGACGGCACCCACGGTGACCATGGGGTCGGCCGGTTGCATGGCGACATCGCCCTGCAGGGTATCGATGCTCATCAGCCCCATGCCGGCGACACCCAGGGCACTGATCACGACCCACAGCATGTAGCGTTGCAGGGAACCGTTCTCGAGGGTGTCGATGCACCATTGCGTGAACCGCACCAGGCGCTGCACGGCACCTTCGAAGATCGTCAGCGAGTGCCGCGAGGGGAACTGGCGGTGGAAGGTGAACAGGTGCTGACGCAGCAGATAGACCGCGATGCCACCGGCCAGGGCGATGGCACTCATCAGCAGCGGCAGGTTGAAGCCGTGCCAGATGCTCAGATGCAGTTCGGGGGCGGCGCCGACAAGGGCGGCGTCGGCGGCGGCGGTCAGCAGGTCCGTGGTGGTCAGCGCCGGCAGAATGCCCACCACCACGCAGACGATCGCCAGGATCAGAATCGGCAGGCGCATGGGAAAAGGCGCCTCGTGAGGCGTCTTCTCGAGCTCGCGCGGCTTGCCGTCGAAGAAGGTGTTGCGAACGTAACGCAGCGAATAGGATGCCGCCAGGATGCTGCCCACCGTGGCCAGGGTCGGAATCAACCACGCCAGCCCGCCGAGCAAGGATGTCCCGAGGGTTTCGGCGAGCATCATCTCCTTGGATAGGAAGCCATTGAACAGCGGCACGCCGGCCATCGACGCTGCCGTGATCGCCGCCAGTGCGGTGGTCATCGGCATGTAGCGCCACAGGCCCTTGAGCTTGCGAATATCACGCGTGCCGCACTCATGGTCGACGATGCCCGCAGTCATGAACAGCGCCGCCTTGAAGGTGGCGTGGTTGAGAATATGAAAAAGCCCCGCGACGACCGCCATTCGGCTATCGAGGCCGAACAGCATGGTGATCAACCCCAGGTGACTGACGGTCGAATAGGCGAGAATGGCCTTGAGGTCGAGCTTGATGAGCGCGAAATAGGCACCGTAGAGCATCGTCACCAGGCCGGTCAGGCTGACCAGGTACAGCCATTCCTGCGACCCGGCGAGTGCCGGGTGCAGGCGCGCCAGCAGAAAGACGCCGGCCTTGACCATGGTGGCCGAGTGCAGGAACGCCGACACCGGCGTCGGGGCGGCCATGGCTTGTGGCAGCCAGAACTGGAACGGGAATTGCGCCGACTTCGTGAACGCGCCCAGCAGAATCAGCAGGAGCGCCGGCAGATACCGGGGGTCGTCGAGGATGACGTCACGACTGTCGAGCACCGTCTGCATGTCGAAGGTGCCGACGATCTGGCCGATCAGGATCAAGCCGGCGAGCAGCGCGAGTCCCCCCATGCCAGTGACGGCCAGCGCCATGCGGGCGCCCTTGCGTGCGCCCGATTGATGATTCCAGAAGCCGATCAGCAAGAACGACGACAAGCTGGTCAGTTCCCAGAACATCCACAACAGGATGAGGTTGTCGGCCATCACGATGCCCAGCATCGCGGTCATGAACAGCATCAGGAATGCGTAGAAGCGCGGCATGCTGTCCGCCGTGGACAAGTAGTGCCGTGCGTAGAGGATGATCAGCAGGCCGATGCCGAGAATGAGCAGCACGAACATCAGCGACAGGCCATCCAGGCGCAGGGCGAGGTCCAGGCCCAGTGCCGGCACCCACGAGAAGGCCAGACGAGGGACGTCGCCGGCGAGCACGCCGGGCGCCTCGCGCAATGCGATCAGCAATGCGACGAGCGGCATGGCGGCGGTCAAGAGTGCACATTGATGACGTCGGTGATTCGAACTCAACAATGGCAACAGACTGCCGAGCAGCGGCAGTAGCACGATCAGTAGCAATGACATGCAACTTGCTCTTGTCGTTTGGAATTTGGGGGCACCCGATACCGCCGGGCGGAGGCTCGGATACGAGTATGGACGGAGGTGGCGCGAACGTCAGTCGCGAAAAGCGGGGGGGTCCGTCAGGTACGGGCGTCTGACGCCGCGCGGGGCGAGCATCCAGGCGGGGGTGCGGTCGGTTGCATCGCCGGCTGGCAAGAGTGACAGACGATGGGCACCGTAATGGCAGGGCGCGCGCAACGGCAGATAGCCGTGCAGGTGATGTCCTGTCATGGTGTCTCTCCTCCTTCGGGACGCTTCGGCGCGAGGCTGTGCGTACAGCGGCTTGTATTGCTTGATGTTTGGTTGCGTCGGGCGCCAAAACGAGATGATCGATTGAATGTACCACGCCGCTTCCCACCCCCGCTATAGCTTGTGTGACGAAAGATGCAGCGATGCATGTTTCAAGGCATGTCGCGGCATCCCCGGCTGACGATCTTTGGCGCGGATCGTCGGAAAGCGGCTCTCGAGACTGGTGACCGCTGCGCTGGCTGAGTAGCATGAACGCATGCCGGCATGCGATGCCCGCCGGTGTGCCACGGCGGCGCGTTCCTGCAAGGCATGCGCCGTCATTATCGCCGTCACAGGATCAAGGACCGACACATGAAACGACCCTTTTGCAGCCTCGCATTGGGCCTTTGCCTGGCGGGATGCCAAGGCGTGGCGACCAGCGATGCCGCCTCGGTCGACACCGCCGACGCTGCGCCGTCGTCCAGCAGCGCGCCGACGACCGTCAGCGAAGGCCAGGTCGCCTCCCGGGACGCGCATCAGGACTTCGCCGCCTGGGTCACGGCGTTTCGTCAGGAGGCCGCGAGCGCCGGTATCGACGAGGTTACGCTTGCTGCCGCCTTCGATGGGGTGAGGTTCCAACCGCGGATCATCGAGCTCGACCGTTCTCAACCGGAATTCAGCAAGCGGGTGTGGCGCTACCTGGATACGGCGGTATCCGAGCAGCGCGTTCGCCAGGGACGTGAAAAGCTCGCTGCGCACCGCGCCGCCGCGATGCGCGCGGAAAAGCGTTACGCCGTACCGGCCGAAATCCTGACCGCGATCTGGGGCGTGGAGAGCAATTACGGCAGCCATTTCGGCAGTTTCTCGACCATCGATGCCTTGTCCACACTGGGGTACGAGGGGCGGCGTCAGGCGTTCGCCCGCGAGGAACTGCTGGCGGCCCTGGAGATTCTGCAAAGTGGCGACATCGACCGCGATCACATGCGCGGCTCCTGGGCAGGTGCCATGGGGCACACGCAGTTTCTGCCGTCGAGCTTCCTCGCCTATGCCGTTGACGCCGACGGTGACGGTCGCCGCGACATCTGGGGCAGCATCGACGATGTCATGGCCTCGACCGCGCATTATCTCGAGGAAGCCGGCTGGCAGGCGGGACAACCCTGGGGGGTGGAGGTCATGCTGCCCGACGGGTTCGATTATTCGCAGACCGAGCTGTCGGTGCGTCATTCCAGCGCTGCATGGCGGGCACAGGGCGTGACCGCACGCGAGGGAGCCCTGCCGACGTTCGATGCGGCCTCGGTGATCGCCCCGGCGGGCGCGCGCGGGCCAGCCTTCCTGGTGGGACCCAATTTCCGCGCCATCATGCGCTACAACGCGTCGACCAGTTATGCCCTGGCGGTCGTGACGCTGGCCGAGCGCATCGCCGGCGGCGACGGTATTCAAGGCAGCTGGCCCCGTGAGGTCGAGCCGTTGTCGCGTACCCAGATCAAGGAAATGCAACGTCGCCTCAATGCCTTGGGCTTTTCCACCGGCGGCTCGCCGGATGGCATCGTGGGGCCCAATACACGCCAAGGGCTGCGCGCTTATCAACGCAGCCAGGGCGACATACCGGATGGCTTTCCCACGCCTGCACTGCTCGAGGCATTGCGCGACGCAACCGCGCGGTAAGGGTATCGCTCAGGCGGTCGCCGGCAGAGGTGCCGCGATCGCCTGTGGCGACGGAGGGACCGGCTCTTTCCCTCGATCGTCGTCCAGCGTCGCGGAGAAACGCTCGATGGCGGCCACCACTTCATTGGCTCCCTGACGAATGCGTTGAATCGTCCTGCCGGCCTCTTCCGCACGCCGCACTCCGCTTTCCACACCGCTAAGACAATCGCGCATCCCGGCATCGGCATGCTGGGTCAGCTCACGCAGGGTATCGGTCGTCGACACGATGTCGCGGGTGGCGTGCGCCGTGCGGGTCGAGAGCGCACGCACCTCGCGGGCGACCACCGCGAATCCTCGGCCATGTTCTCCCGCGCGTGCCGCTTCGATGGCGGCATTGAGTGCCAGCAGATTGGTCTGCTCGGTGATTTGCTGAATATTCTCGATGACCGCATTGATGTCCTGCGACCGCCGTGTGAGTTCGTCGATGACGGTGGAGGTCTGGCGAATCCGCGCCTCGATGTGGCGGATTTCCTCGACGGCCTCGCCGATGATGCGTGCGCCGTCGGTTGCGCTGACGTCAGTGTCGGTGGAAATGCGATAAGCCATGCGGGCGCTGTCCGATTCCGCCTGATGGCGCTCGATGCGCTGGGTGATATCGGTGGCGAACTTGATGATCTTGTACAAGTTTCCGTCACCGTCGAAAACCGGGTTGTAGGTGGCCTCGAGCCACAGTGTCCGGCCTTGCCGGTCGAGACGCTGGAACTGCCCCGACAGGAATTCACCGGCGTTCAGATGAGCCCAGAAATCGCGGTATTCCTGGCTGGCGGCATAGTCCTGCGCGCAGAAGATCCGGTGGTGGACGCCGCGGATCTCGTAGAGGGTGTAGCCCACCGTGTTCAGGAAATTGTCGTTGGCGGTCAGGATGTGCCCGTCCGGGGTGAACTCGATGACCGCCATGGCCCGGTCGATGGCGTTGAGCCGACTGTTCATCTCCTGTTCGTCGCGCACTCGTGCGGTGATATCGGTCGCTGTCTTGACCACGCGAACCACCTTGCCGTGACGGTCGCAGATCGGACTGTACGACGCTTCCAGCCAGAGGGACTGGCCGTCCCGGGTCCGGCGCTTGAAGCGCCCGGCAATGAATTCGCCTTGCCGCAGCCGCTCCCAGAAGGCTGCATACTCGTGGCTCGCGACCAGATCGGGGGCGCAGAGGCGACGATGATGCTCGCCGATCAGGTCATCGGCACGATATCCGGTGGCCTCGAGAAAGTTGGCATTGGCAGAGAGAATGCGACCCTCGGGCGAGAACTCGATGACGGCCATGGCGCGGTGAATGGCGTCGAGCACGGTGGCATGGGGCGGCGGCGAACGGAATAAGGCCATCTCCTGCGTTCCTTTTTTTCTTGGTCGAACTCTGGGCGAGTCGCTGGTGATTCAGAGGATGCTTGCATGGCGCGTCGAGTTGCTGACGGCATTGCAGCCAGTATCGACAGTATTGGACGAGCTTTTAGGCAGGGACCAATCCGGTGCGTGAATAAGCAAACCGAAGACAAGTCAGGAGAGCGAGCCGCACGGAAGGCTCGTCCGGCTAGAAAAGTCGTGCGAGCAGCGCGGTCACGGCGGTTTCGACGCGCAGGATGCGCTCGCCCAGGTGGACGCCGGTGAAGCCCAGGGCCTGCAGGCGTTCGACTTCGTAAGGGATGAAGCCTCCCTCGGGGCCGACTGCCAGCGTGACCGGTTCGGCGAGGCCTCGCGGGCAGGTCTCGGCCATGCCGGGGTGGGCAATCAGGGCACGGCGGCCGGCCAGTTGCCCAGGAAGGCGGTCCTCGATGAACGGCTTGAAACGGGGCTCGAAATCCAGATGCGGCAATTGCGTATCGCGAGCCTGCTCGAGACCGAGCAGCAGGTGATGCCGGATCTTCTCGGGCCTGAGCTCGGGGGACTGCCAGTAGCTTTTTTCGACGCGTCGAGTATGCAGCAGCGTCAGGCGTTTCACGCCCAGGGCGGTGACATGTTCCAGGGTGCGTGCCAGCATGCGGGGGCGAGGCAACGCCAGCAGCAGATGCACGGGCAGGGGCGCGGGGGGATCGCGGTCCAGGTGGATCTCGAAGACGGCGCCCGCGGCATCCAGCGACAACAGTCGGCCGCGCCCCCAGCGACCGCCCAGAAGGCCGACGCTGAGTTCGTCGCCGGGTTCGGCGCGTTGCACGTCGCGCAGATGACGCAGGCGTTCGGGGTCGCTCAGACGGACGTGTCGGGTGTCGAGTCGGTCGCGGTCGTCGAACAGAATGAGGTTCATGCGGGCTCCACCAGTGGTGGGCACATTTTACTATCGTGGTCGTGTGCTGTCGCGGCTGGCTTGCGCTGGGCGGTCGTCGGTGCACAATGCAATAAAGCCACCGTAAGGAATCCGCCGTGCGCGTGATACGCAAATATGCCAATCGGCGACTCTACGATACGCAGCAGAGTCGCTATGTGACGCTGGAAGACTTGCGCCACCTGGTGCTCGAAGAGGAAGCGTTTCGGGTCGAGGATGCCAAGAGCGGCGAGGATCTGACGCGTACCATCCTGCTGTCGATCATCACCGAGCAGGAGCAGCGTCACGACAACGACGCCGATGTCTTCTCCAACGCGCTGCTGGAGCAATTGATCCGTATCTACGCCATGGCGCAGCCCTTGCCGCTGGCGCGCTATCTCGAACAGGGCACGCAATTGATGCTGGAGCAGCAGCGTCGCATGCAGGATCAATGGCAGCAGGCGATACGCCACTCGCCGGTGGAGACGATGCGCGAGCTGGCCGAGGACAACCTGCGTTTCTGGCAGCGCATGATGCGCCAGCACCAGACGCGCGACGACGACACCGAGCGCTGAGGGCTGGTCTGTCGCGGCGCGCGCTTTCTGACATAATAGTCGGATCATTTTCGTCATAGCTCCATAAGGTCGTATCCAGATGAAGGTTTTGATCATCGGCGGCGGTGGCCGCGAGCACGCTCTCGCCTGGAAGGCAGCCCAATCCCCGCGTGTCGACGCCGTTTTCGTGGCGCCGGGAAACGCCGGCACCGCGCGTGAGTCGAAGCTCACCAACGTGGCGATCGACGCCACGGACCTTGCCGGTCTGGAGGCGTTCGCGAGAGACAACGGCGTCGACCTGACCATTGTCGGCCCCGAGGCTCCGCTGGTCGAAGGCGTGGTCGATCGTTTCCGGGCCGCAGGGCTGGCGATCTTCGGCCCGACACAGGCCGCCGCCCAGCTGGAGGGATCCAAGGCCTTCGCCAAGGATTTCCTCGCCCGGCATGCGATTCCCACCGCGGCCTACGCCACCTTCAGCGACGTCGAGCCGGCGCTGGCCTACGTGCGCGAGCAGGGGGCGCCGATCGTCATCAAGGCCGACGGGCTCGCCGCCGGCAAGGGCGTGATCGTCGCCATGAGCGAGGCGGAGGCCGAGACGGCGGTGCGCGACATCCTGGCCGGCAACGCCTTCGGTGACGCCGGCGCCCGGGTGGTGATCGAGGAGTTTCTGGAAGGCGAGGAAGCCAGCTTCATCGTCATGGTGGACGGCGAACACGTGCTGCCCATGGCCACCAGTCAGGACCACAAGCGTGCCGGAGATGGCGACACCGGACCCAACACCGGCGGCATGGGCGCCTACTCGCCGGCGCCGGTGGTGACCCGGGAGGTCGAGAAACGCATCATGGACGAGGTCATACTGCCCACCGTGCGCGGCATGGCCGAAGAGGGACACCCCTATACCGGCTTTCTGTACGCCGGCTTGATGATCTCCCCGCAAGGTGCGCCCAAGGTGATCGAGTACAATTGCCGTTTCGGCGATCCGGAAACCCAGCCGATCCTGCTGCGCTTGAAGTCGGACCTGGTGGGGCTCTGCCTGGCCGCGACCAGCGGGCAGCTCGCCTCCCAGCAGTGCGACTGGGATACCCGCGCGGCGGTGGGCGTGGTCATGGCGGCGGGGGGCTATCCCGGTGATTATCGCAAGGGCGACGTCATCGAGGGGCTCGACGGTGCCGAGGCCGTGGGATGCAAGGTCTTCCATGCCGGGACCGCCCTGCGCGACGATGGTCGAGTCGTGACCAGCGGCGGTCGCGTGCTATGTGTGACGGCCTTGGGCGCGCGCGTCACGGTGGCGCGCGAGCATGCCTACGAGGGGGTCGCGGCGATTCATTGGCAGGATGCGCTGTATCGTCGCGACATCGCGCATCGCGCCGTGGCGCGAGAGCGCGACGCCAACACCTGAGGGCACGGGGCATCACGCCCGCCAATCTAGAGCGACGAGCAGGGTGACGCGACATGGAACCGGTACGATCGAGCATCGCCGGCCGCGCGGCCGGCATGACGGGCCACGGGTCAGGCCCTACGCGATACAGGGAGACGCGGCATGTCGCGTGAGTATCCGATCATCGCGGTGACCGGCTCTTCGGGCGCTGGCACCACCACCGTCAAGCGGACGTTCGAGCGCATGTTCGCGCGCGAGGACATTCACGCGGCGTTCGTGGATGGCGATGCCTTTCACCGCTACACCCGGGACGAGCTGGCGCGCATCTTCGCCGAGGAACCCAGCCGCAAGGCCGAGCTGTCGCATTTCGCGGTGGAAGCCAACCTGCTCGACCGCCTCGAGGGACTGTTTCAGGAATACGGCGACCTGGGCGTGGGGATGCACCGGCACTATATCCACGCCGAGGACAAGCAGCGCATCGAGGCCGGGTGCCAGGTCGGCACGTTCACCGAGTGGGAGCCGCTGCCCGGCGGTACCGACCTGTTGTTCTATGAAGGGTTGCATGGCGGGCTGGTGACCCACGAGTACGACATCGCCAAGCACGTCGACCTGCTGGTGGGCGTGGCGCCGACCATGAACCTCGAATGGATACAGAAGATCCATCGCGACACCAAGCTGCGCGGGCATTCCCAGGAGTCGGTCATCGACACCATTCTGGGGCGCATGAACGATTACGTGCGCTACATCCAGCCGCAGTTCTCGCGCAGTCATATCAACTTCCAGCGTGTACCGACGGTGGATACGTCCAACCCCTTCGAGGTGCAGGACATTCCCACCGACGCCGAATCCATGGTGGTGATCCGCTTTCGCGATCCGCACTCGGTGGACTTTCCCTATCTGCTGACGATGATTCGCGACTCCTTCATGACGCGTCCGCACACCCTGGTGGTGCCGGGCGCGCGCATGTCCCTGGCCATGGACTTGATTCTGTCGCCGCTGGTGACGCAACTGCTGGATCAACGCCGTTTCCGCTAGACGGTTACCGACATCGATTTTCGAAGAGGAAGCCTCATGGAGTGCCTGTTCTGCAAGATGGTGAATCGCGACATCGAGCCCGATGTCGTCTACGAGGATGAACACGTGCTGGCGTTCAACGACATCAACCCGCAAGCGCCGACCCATGTACTGATCATCCCCAAGAAACACATCGCCACGCTCAACGACATCACGCCGGAGGATCTGACCCTGGTCGGCCGGCTGCAGCACACCGCCGCCACGCTGGCCCGCGAGCTGGGGTTTGCCGAGGACGGCTACCGCGTGGTGATGAATTGCAATGACCACGGCGGACAGTCGGTCTATCATATTCATATGCATCTGATGGGCGGTCGTCGCTTCACTTGGCCAGCGGGCTGACCGTCACGCGCCAGCGCCGTGCGCGTGTCTTCCGAGCGATGGACGCATCGATGCTGCCGGGCCGCTCGACGAGTGGCCCGGTTTTCTGATGCCCGCGCGTTTTCCCTTTACGGTTCGACGCATGGAGTAATACGTCTCATGTCCCGTCAGCTGTCCCGTACCGACAACTTGATCCATCAGTTCGATACCATCTTGCGCACCCTCGTGCCGCATGCTGCCACCGCCTCGCGGGCGAATCCCGCCGCGGGCACGCAGGACAAGGCGATGAGCGATGCCGAGCGTCGTCATGCCGCGGGCTTGATGCGCATCAACCACACCGGCGAGGTGTGTGCCCAGGCGCTCTATCAAGGACAGGGTCTGACCGCCAAGCTGCATGAAACCCGCGACCAGATGGAGCAGGCCGCGGCCGAGGAGATCGATCACCTGGCCTGGTGCGACGAGCGTCTGCGCGAGCTCGACAGCCGCACCAGCTATCTCAACCCGGCGTTCTATGCGGCCTCGTTCGGCATGGGCGCGTTGGCCGGCAAGCTGGGCGACAACATCAGTCTGGGGTTCGTCGCCGCCACCGAAGAACAGGTCGGCCGCCATCTCGACGATCACATGCACAAGCTGCCGATGGGGGATCGTCGCTCGCGGGCGGTGCTCGAACAGATGCGTACCGATGAAGCGCACCACGAACGCTGGGCGCTGGAGGCGGGCGGGGCCCGCTTTCCCGCGCCGCTCAAGCTGGGCATGCGCCTGATGTCCAAGGTGATGACCAAGTCCGTCTATACGCTTTGACGCGCGGCCGGACACGACATCGCCCCTGTCGGTTGCCTTGCCGACAGGGGCGATGTGTTTTTCCCGCTTCTTTTTCGTCTACAGCGCGCTTGCGATCGCGCGTCCCCGGTGTCAGTCGAGGTTGCGCGAGTAGAAGATCTCCAGCATCTCCTTGCGGAGGCGATCCTCGATGTCGCGGGCTTCCTCGAAGGTGAGGTCGCGGCGCGTGCTGCCGAACAGATAATTGTCGAGGTCGAAGTCCTTCAGCAACATCTTGGTGTGGAACATGTTTTCCTGATAGACGTTGACGTCGACCATCTGGTAGGCACGCTTGGTGTCTTCCGCCAGGTAATCCTGGATGGACGTGATGTCGTGATCGATGAACAGCTTGCGCCCGTCGACATCGCGGGTGAAGCCACGCACGCGATAATCCGTGGTCACGATATCGGAATCGAAACTGTGAATGAGGTAGTTGAGCGCCTTGAGCGGGCTGATCATGCCGCAGGTGGACACGTCGATGTCCAGGCGAAAGGTGCTGATGCCGTTGTCCGGGTGCGACTCCGGATAGGTATGCACCGTGACGTGGCTCTTGTCGAGGTGGCCCAGCACGGTCTGGGGGAGCGGCCCCGGTCCCGGTTCGATATGTTCCGGGTCGTGCTCGTCGAGTTCGTGCTCGGCGATGAGGATGGTCACGCTGGCGCCGTGGGGCTCGTAATCCTGACGCGAGATATTGAGCACGTGCGCACCGATGATATTGGTGACGTCCTTGAGGATCTGCGTCAGGCGTTCGGCGTTATAAAGCTCGTCGATGTAATCGATGTACGCCTTGCGCTGCTCTTCCGTCTTGGCATAGCAGATATCGTAGATGTTGAAGCTCAGCGAGCTGGTCAGGTTGTTGAACCCGTGGAGTCGGAGATTATCGGTCACGTCCGAGCCTCCCAGTTGGCAGGTTGATACTGAACCCGACGAACAGGCGCCGGAACCCGAGCAGATGCGTATGAAGGAAGGCGCGTATTATGCACATCCGCCATGACCGGCGCATCTGTCGATTGCAATTTCTTTCAGGTCGCCGTGTTCGATGCCGTCGTGGAGTGCGTCACGCCTCGACGATTTCGTAGGAGTGCGTCATCTCGACGCCGCCGCGGGCGAGCATGATCGAGGCGCTGCAGTACTTGTCGGCGGAGAGTTCCACCGCGCGCTTGACCTGGGCTTCCTTGAGACCATGGCCGGTCACCGTGAAATGCACGTGAATCTTGGTGAACACCGCCGGAGTGCCCTCGGCACGTTCGGCCTCGACGCTTGCCACGCAGTCCGTCACCGGTGCCCGGGACTTGTCGAGAATCTGCATGACATCGAACGAGGTGCAGCCTCCCAGTCCCATGAGCATCATTTCCATGGGGCGTGGTCCGGTATTGCGACCGCCGTTTTCCGGGTTGCCGTCGATCACGACGCTGTGTCCACTGCCGGCCTCGGCGACGAACTGGCGACCGTCGGTCCACTTGATGCTGGCTTTCATTGATTGGGTGTCCTCGTCTGTCGTGCATGGGCCGCCGAGTTGGGCGGCGTTACAGGGTGCCGCGCCCGCGCGCGGCGTCAAGAGGTGGCGTCTGTGCGGGCGCTTCAGGAAGCGGTGCGTCCGGGCGCGGACCGCGCGTCACGGGCGTCCTCCAATGTGGGGACATTCCGCGACGATATCAAACGCCACGCAGATGCTCGTCCAGGGTCGCGAGGCGCTCGGGCGTGCCTACATCCACCCAGCCGCCGCGATGGTGCGTGCCGCCCACGCGGTCTTCCACGATGGCCTCGCGCAGCAAGGGCGCCAGCTTTGCCGGGACGTCGTCCGGCAATCCGGCGACCAGCGCGGGGTCGAGTATCGCCAGGCCCGCATAGGTCAGGCAGGCAGCGCCATCGAGCCGCACGCGACCGTTCTCGTCCAGGGCGAAATCGCCTCGGGCATGGTGCATGGGGTTGTCGACCAGGATCAGGTGGGCGAGATCGTCGCCGAGGCGGGGAAGCGTCGCCAGGTCGATATCGCTCCAGACGTCGCCATTGAGCAGCAGAAAGGGCGCATCGCCCAGGGCGGGCAGGGCGTGTCGCAAGCCCCCGGCCGTCTCCAGCGGCGTGGTCTCGTGGCTGAAGGTCAAGGATACGCCGAAGCGCCGGCCGTCGCCGAGTGCTTCGACGATCTGGTCGGCGCGATAGCTGACGTTGATCACGATATCGGTGATGCCGGCGGCCGCCAGGCGCTCCAGGTGATGCACGATCAGTGGCTTGCCGGCCACCGTCAGCAAGGGCTTGGGGCAGTGGTCGGTCAAGGGGCGCATGCGGGTGCCGAGGCCGGCGGCGAGGATCATGGCCTTCATGACGCGCTCTCCTCCCGCGTCCGGGCGATGCCATGATGCTCGAGCGCGCGCTGCAGCGCCGGCGTCAGGGTCGTCTCCACCCAGGCGAGGAAAGCGGCATGCTCGGGTACTGCCTCGAGACCGTGGCGGAGGTGGGCCAGGAAGTGCGGCAGGCGCGCCAGGTAACGTGGCTTGGCGTCGCGCAGCGCCAGGCGGCAGAAGATGCCCAGCACCTTGAGGGAGCGCTGGACGCCCATGGCCTCCACCTGACGCGTGAAGGTGGCGATGTCGCTGTCGGCGGGCAGCCGACCATCCGCCACCGCCCGCCGATGAAAGGTTTCGATGAAGGCGGCCATGCGTTCGCGCGACCACAGCCGGTAGCGTCCGCGCAACAGCGAGACGAGATCGTAGCTGAGAGGGCCGCGCACGGCGTCCTGGAAATCGATCAACCACAGCGTGTCGTCGCGCACCATCAGGTTCATGGCGTCGAAGTCGCGATGAACGGCGACCCTGGGCTGGGCGAGGGCGCTGTCGATGAGCGCCTCGCGCAGCGCGGGCCACTCAGGCGGCGCTGGGATCTCGAGCAGGCGCGACAGGCACCAGTCGGGAAACAGATCCAGCTCGCGCCCCAGCAGGTCGCGATCGTAGGCGGGCAATGCTGCACTCGGCGCCTGGCGCTGCACGTGTTCGAGCAGGTCCAGGGCGCGCGTAAACCAGGTGTCGGCCGCGGCCTCGGTGGTCAGGTGCTGATGCATGACGTCGTCGCCGAGATCCTCGAGTTCGACGAAGCCCGCCGCGAGATCCACCGCATGCAGGGCAGGAACGGGGAGCGCGGCCGCGCGCCAGTCGCGGGCGATGTCCACGAAGGCCCGGCTGTTCTCGCGTTCGGGCGGTGCATCCATGAGCACCCGCGGCGTACCGTCGGGCAGGTGCAGGCGGTAGTAATGGCGAAAGCTGGCGTCGCCGGCGACCTGTTCCAGTCGGCAGTCGCCGAGGGGCAGGTCGTGTTGCCGGGCGACCCAGCGTTGCAGGGTCTCCGCGCGCTCGTTCATGCGGGCTCCTCGTGGGTTGCGTGTTGACGGGCCTGGTTCGCCGCCGCATGCTGGGCGTCGACTCCCTGGCGCGTCCTTCGCCTCGTCGCATCGCGTCGACGATCGAGGCGTCGCGTGGTATCTCCGTGTGTCGCGTGCCCTTCGCGAGGCAGACGCACGCGACAGGGGCTGTATAATACCGATTCCACTCGGCAAGGACACAGAGGACCATGGGCAAGCGACTCTTCTGGACTGCCCTCTCAGGCTTGATGGTGAGCGCTGCCCACGCGGCGCCTCCCGCCCCCCTGCCCGCGCAGCAGCTCGATTGGCAACCCTGGGGCGACCAGGCGCCGAATGGCGCGCTGTGCAGCGGACGTTACGTCGAACCGGGCTATCGGTTGTCCGCCGGTGATACGCCCCGGCAAGTGCGCACCGATTCCGCCACCGCCGCCTACGGCGATGGCGGCGCCACCGTGCTCGCCGGCGAGGTGGTGCTGCGCCGCGACGATACCCAGCTCGAGGCGCCTCGCGTGCGGGTCAACGCGGAGCGCGATCGAGCCTTCGCCGAAGGCCCGACGGCGGTTCGCTATCCCGGCCTGCTGGTGCGTGGCGGTGACGCGAGCATGGCGCTGGACAGCGATGCCGCGCAAGTCGACAACGCCCACTACGTGATCCACGAGCAACGCGTGCGCGGCGATGCGATCGAGCTGCAGCGTCTGCCGGATGGCCGCTACCGTCTCGACGATGCCAGCTTCACCACCTGCGAACCGGGGAACCGCCTGTGGCGCATGGTGGGCAGTGACGTGACCCTGGATCGCGCCGAAGGGTTCGGTACCGCCACGCACGCACGCCTGGAAATGGGCGATGTGCCGGTCTTCTACTGGCCCTGGCTGCGCTTTCCCATCGACGACCGCCGGCAAAGCGGTTTTCTGTGGCCGACGCTCGGTTTCTCGGGCGATGGACTGGATTACACCCAGCCTTATTACCTCAACCTGGCGCCCAACTACGACGCCACCCTCTCGCCGCGCTGGATGAGCGAGCATGGGACCATGCTGGGCGGCGAATTCCGCTATCTGTTCGGCAGCGACCAGGGCACCATCGAGGGGGCGTACCTGGCCAGCGACAAGGGCGGCGCCAGCGACAACCCCAACGATCCCGACGATGCCTTCGAGGATGAGTCGCGCTGGTACATCGACTATCGCCATGCGGGGCGTTTCTCGCCGCGCCTGGACTATCAGCTGGCCTACGGGGCGGCGAGCGACGGCCGTTACTTCGATGACTTCGGGCGCGATTTCGCCGAGCAGGATACCGATCATCTGCTGCGCCTGGCACGTACGACCTATCGCGGCGACACCTGGCGACTGGACGCGCGCGCGCAGGGCTACCAGAAACTCGATTACCCGCTCGACGAGGACGACAAGCCGTTCTACCGCCTGCCGAGCCTGAGCGCCGATGCCCGCTGGCGCCAGGACAGCGGCTTCTATCAGGAGTGGAATTCCAACGCGACCTATTTCTGGCGCGATCTCCACGGCGTCGACAGCCAGGGACGCTGGACGGACGAGGAAACCGGCAATCGGCGCACCATTCCGCTGCGCGAGGCCGCCAACGGGTCGCGCTTGCATCTGACGCCGGCCCTGGGATGGCGGGCCGAGCCCAGTTGGGGCTTTCTCGAGCCGCGCGCGCAGCTCTGGCAGTCGAGCTACCAGCTCGATTACGGCAACCGGCAGACCGACCGCGACGAGAACCCCTCGCTGGTGGCGCCGGTCCTCTCGATGGATTCGGGATTGATCTTCGAGCGCGATACCTCGCTGTTCGGTAGCGACTGGCGCCAGACGCTGGAGCCACGGCTTTATTACGCCTATGTGCCGGAGCGCGACCAGAGCGATTTCCCCGACTTCGATACCAGCGAGCGGGCCGTGTCCTGGGGGCAGCTGTGGTCCCCTTACCGCTTCACCGGCGCCGATCGTCTGGGAGATGTCAACAAGCTGTCCTACGGCGCCTCGACACGCTTCTTGGAAGACGATACCGGGCGCGAGCGCCTGTCGCTGTCGGTGGGGCAGAGCAGCTACTTCTCCGATCGCAACATCGACATGAACGGCGATCCGGACACCTTGCCGAACAAGGAACGCAACTATCAGGACTGGTACAACGCCACGCGGGATCGTTCGCCGGTGATCACGCAGCTCGACTGGCGGATCAGCGAACGCTGGCGTAGCCGTTATGCCTGGTTTTACGATGCCGACCGCAGCGTGACCGAAAAGGCCTCGGCGTACCTGCAATACAACGATCCCGCGGGGCATGTGTTGAACCTTGGCTACAGTTGGCAACTCGAAGGGTTCGAGCCGGCGGATGATGCCGAGGATCGCCTGGGCTACAACCGCGAGGATTACGACGTGTCCTTCGCCTACCAGGCGACGCCGAGCCTGGACCTGATCGGCCGTTTCTTGTACGACAACACCAACGACCGTGCCATGGAGCAACTGGCGGGGGTGCAGTTCAATGACTGCTGTTCGGCGGTGCAGCTGGTCTGGCGTGAATGGATCGAGGACAACGACACCGCCTATACCATCGATGACGACTATACGGACCGCGGCGTATTCTTGCGTTTCGTGTTCAAGGGTCTGGGTGGCGTCGGCCAGGAAGCCGACACCTACTTCGAGGAAGCGATTCCCGGCTACCGTGCGACGCGCTTCTGAACCACGCTGGCAGGTATTCACCGTCGGTGCTCGCGCCGACCACAAGACAGTAACGTAGAGAGGACTTCATGCGCTTGAGATCGTTCGCCTTTCTGGGCTTCATGCTGCTGGTGGCGATGGCGCCATCGATGGCGTCGGCGCAGCCCCAGCCGCTGGACCGCATCGTGGCGGTCGTCAACAAGGATGCGATCATGCAGAGCCAGCTCGAGGATCGCGTCACGCAGGTGCGCCGCCAAATGGCGAGCCGCAACGTTCCCGCGCCGAACGAGGCGGATCTGCGACGCCAGGTGCTCGACCGCATGATTCTCGAGCAGATTCAGCTGCAGATGGCCGAGCGCGCCAACTTGAGCATCGACGATACCCAGCTCAACGCGACCGTGCGGGGTATCGCCGAGGACAACGGCATGACGATGGACGAGTTCGCCGATGCCCTCGAGGAAGATGGCATGTCCCTGGCCTCGATGCGCGAGCAGGTGCGTCGCGAGATGCTGTTGCGTCAGGTACAGCAGAGCCAGGTCGCGAGCCGCGTCAACGTCACCGACCGCGAAGTGGAACGTTACCTCGATCAGCAAGGCGAGACCGCCGATACCGCGTATCATCTCGCCCACATTCTCGTCTCGGTGCCCGAGTCGCCCACGCCCGAGCAGGTCGAGCAGGCACAGGCCAAGGTGCGTGACTTGTATCGGCAGTTGCAGAATGGCGCCAACTTCGCGCAGCTCGCGACGGCCGAGTCCGACGGCCAGCAGGCGCTGTCGGGCGGCGACCTCGGGTGGCGGCGTGGCGATCAGCTGCCCAGCCTGTTCGCCGACGTGGTGCCGACGCTATCCAACGGCGAGGTCAGTGAGCCCATTCGCAGCCCCAGCGGCTTCCATCTGGTCAAGCTGATCGATACGCGTGGCCAGCAGGGCGAGCAGAAGCGCGTGGTCACCGAGAACCGCGTGCGCCATATCCTGATCGGCACCAACCCGAACCGCAACGATCAGCAGGCCGAAGCGCTGGCCAGCGACATACGTCAGCGTATCGCCAATGGCGAGAGTTTCGCCGCGCTGGCACAGGAATACAGCGACGACGATGGCAGCGCCCTCGACGGCGGCGAGCTGGGCTGGACGCGTCCCGGCCAGATGGTGCCGGCGTTCGAGGATGCCGTGAAAGCGCTGGATGTCGGTGAACTGTCGCAGCCGGTACGTTCACGCTTCGGGTACCACGTGATCGAACTCGAGGATCGGCGTCGTCAGGACGTGACCCGCGACGCGCAGCGCGAGCAGATTCGTCAGACGCTGTTCCAGCGCAAGGTGAGCGACGAGATGGAAGCCTGGACGCAGGAAATCCGCTCCGGGGCCTATATCGACAACCGCCTGGAAGACGGCCGCCAGTGATGGCCTCCTCCCCGCTACTGGCCCTGACCACGGGGGAGCCCGCGGGGATCGGGCCGGATCTGACGCTGGCCCTGGCCGCGTCGTGGGGGACGCTCGAAGCACGTGTCGTGGCGGTCGGCGATCCGGCATTGCTGGCCGCGCGTGCCGCGCGCCTGGCGCTTGACGTACGCATCGTGACGCTCGCCGGCGGCGACACGGTGCCGGCCCCCCGCGACGGGGTGCTGCCGGTGTGGCCCGTGGCCCTGCGCGCACCGGTGGAGGCCGGGCGCCTCGATCCTGCCAACGCTGGCTATGTGCTCGAGACGCTCGATGTCGCCATCGCCGCGTGTCGCCAGGGGCGCGCCGATGCCATGGTGACTGCTCCCTTGCACAAGGGGGCCATCATCGAAGGCGGCTATCCCGACTTCACCGGCCATACCGAGTATCTGCGCGATGCCTGCGATGTCGACGAGGTGGTCATGCTGCTGGCCACCGAGCGCACCGAACCGGCATTGCGCGTGGCGCTGGCCACGACGCACCTGCCCTTGCGTGCGGTGGCCGACGCCATCGACGCCGGCGGGCTGCGGCGCGTGCTGACGATCCTCGAGGCGGACCTGCGGCGCCGCTTCGGCATCGCGCGGCCACGCATCCTGGTCTGCGGTCTCAATCCGCATGCCGGTGAAGATGGCCATCTGGGCGTGGAGGAGCGTGATATCATCGCGCCGACACTCGCGGCGATGCGCGGCGAGGGGCTGGACCTCGTCGGCCCCCTGCCCGCCGATACCCTGTTCACGCCGCGCCATCTGGCCGATGCCGATGCGGTGTTGGCCATGTACCACGACCAGGGCCTGCCGGTGCTGAAGTACGCCGGTTTTGGCGAGGCCGCCAACGTGACCCTGGGCTTGCCGTTGATTCGCACTTCCGTGGATCACGGCACGGCGCTCGATCTGGCCGGAAGCGGCCGGGCCGAGGCCGGCAGCCTGCGCGTGGCGCTCGATGTCGCCGTCCGCATGGTCCGTGGTGGCACGTCTCGCCCCTGAATGCCCGATATCCTCAAGGAACACGCAACGCCCATGTCCAATCGCCCTCCGGCCCATCAGGCCCGTAAACGCTTCGGCCAGAATTTCTTGCGCGACACCGGCGTGATCGATCGTATCGTTCGCGTCATCGCGCCGCGTTCCGACCAGCGGCTGATCGAGATCGGCCCGGGGCAGGGCGCCTTGACCGAGCCGTTGCTGGACGCCGTCGGTGCACTGGAAGTCATCGAACTCGATCGCGACCTGATACCCGGGCTGCGGGTGCAGTTCTTCAATTACCCCGACTTCGTCATCCACGAAGGGGATGCGCTGCAGTTCGATTTCGCGGCGCTGGCCGCGGAGGGCGAGACGCCCGGCAAGCCTCTGCGGGTCATCGGCAACCTGCCCTACAACATTTCCACGCCTCTGATCTTCCACCTGCTGACGGCGCGTGGTGCCATCGCCGACATGCACTTCATGCTGCAGCGGGAAGTGGTCGAGCGCCTGGCCGCGACGCCGGGCAGTGCGGCCTGGGGGCGCTTGTCGGTGATGACGCAGTATCATTGCCGCGTGGACAATCTTTTCGTGGTGCCTGCGGAAGCCTTCACGCCGCGCCCCAAGGTGGAATCGGCGATCGTGCGCCTGATACCGCATGACGAACCGCCGCACGTGGCCCACGACGAGGCGCTGTTCGGCGATATCGTGCGCGAAGCCTTCGGTCAGCGGCGCAAGACGCTGCGCAACAACCTCAAGACACGCCTCGACGACACGGCCTGGGCGGCGCTGGACATCGATCCCGGCCGTCGTCCGCAGACGCTCAGCGTCGAGGAATTGGTACGTATCGCCAACCATGTGGCGGAGACGGCACCATGAGCGAGCTCGTCGAGCACATCCAGGTGCATGTCGAACCCGAATACCAGGCGGGAGAGTCCGCGCCCGGCGACCAGCGTTACGTGTTCAGCTACACGATCACCGTGCACAACCGGTCGGCGCATTCGATCCAGCTTCTGGCGCGTCACTGGAAGATCACCCAGAGCAGCGGCAAGGTGCAGGAAGTGCGTGGCAAGGGGGTGATCGGACAGCAGCCCTTGATCGGCCCCGGCCAGCAGTTTCGCTACACCAGCCGGGCGGTGCTCGATGGGCCGGTCGGGGTGATGGAAGGCAGCTACACCTGCCTGGACACCACCGAACAGCGCGCCTTCGAGGTGCCCATCGCGGCCTTTCGTCTCGCCGGCCCCAATCAGGTGCATTGATCGGGGAGGGGGCCGGGCCTGCAGGCCACCAGGCATGAAGGGCAGTCCTCGGCTTGTTCCAGCCACCAAGACCGTTCAGGAGAGACTATGTCGACGTATGCCATCGGCGATTTGCAGGGATGCCACGCGGAGTTCGAGGCCTTGCTGGAACGCATCGCCTTCGAGCCGCGCCGTGATCGGTTATGGCTGGTGGGCGACCTGGTCAACCGCGGCCCGGGGTCGCTGGCGTGCTTGCGCGCGGTCAAGGCGCTGGGGGACAGCGCCCGCGTGGTACTGGGCAACCATGACCTGCACCTGCTGGCGGCGGCGTGGGCCGGCGCCCCGCTGAAGCGTTCCGATACGCTGGCGCCGATCCTCGAGGCCGACGACCGCGACGAGCTGCTCGACTGGTTGCGTCGGCAGCCCTTGCTGGTGCGCGATGACGAGCTGGACGCAGTGATGACCCATGCCGGGCTCCCGCCGCACTGGTCGGTGACGCAGGCGGCCGAGCATGCCGCCGAGGTCGAGCAAGCGTTGCGCGGCGAGGCGGTGGGCGACTTCCTGGCGGCGATGTATGGCAACTCGCCGGCCCGCTGGACCGACGAGCTGGAGGGGATCGACCGCCTGCGGGTGATCGTCAATACCTTCACGCGCATGCGCTTCATCGCCGCCGACGGCACGCTCGACTTTGCCGCCAAGGAAGGACTGGACAGTGCTCCCGAAGGTTTCGCGCCCTGGTTCACCTATGCGCGAGACGATGATCCTCGTATCGTGTTCGGTCATTGGGCGGCGCTGCAGGGGGCGACGCCCGGCGCGCGGGTCCGTGCCCTGGCGCTGGACACCGGCTGCGTGTGGGGCGGTGCCTTGACCGCGCTCGACCTGGTCAGCGGCGAGTACCATGTCGAACCGGCCCACGCCTCACGCTGACACCTGCCATCCGAGGAGCGTTTTGATGACCCAAGAGACTGCGTTTACCCATCTCGCGCCGAGCACGCTCGTGCATTGGCTCGACACGGCCTGCGAGCTGACGCTGGTCGATATTCGTGATCCGCTGAGTTTTTCCCAGGGACATATCCCGGGCAGTCAGCACCTCGACAATACCAGCGTGGCGGGGCTGCTCGAGCGTACCCCCCGCGAGCGCCCGATGGTCGTGGTCTGTTATCACGGTCATTCCAGTCAGCAGGCGGCCAATTGGCTGGCGGGGCAGGGGTTCAGCGACGTCTATAGCCTGGATGGCGGCTTCACCGACTGGGCCGCGCGCCATCCCGATCGTGTCGAGAGCTGAGACCGTGAAGCCCGATGATGCCCTCGAAGGACTCGACGTCTATCGCGTGGGCGGCGCGGTGCGTGACGCGCGCCTGGGGTGGCCGGTCACCGACGAGGACTGGGTCGTGGTCGGCGCCACGCCGGAGGCGCTCACGGCGCGGGGGTTCGTCCCCGTCGGGCGTGACTTCCCGGTGTTCCTGCATCCCGTCACCCACGAGGAATATGCCCTGGCGCGCACCGAGCGCAAGCAGGGTCATGGCTATACCGGTTTCGTGGTCCATGCCAGCCCCGAGGTGACGCTGGAAGAGGATCTGGCGCGCCGCGACCTGACCATCAACGCCATGGCCGAGGATCGCGACGGCCGGCTGGTCGATCCGTTCGATGGCCGGCAGGATCTCGATGCCCGCGTGCTGCGCCATGTCTCCGAGGCCTTCGTCGAAGACCCCTTGCGTGTGTTGCGCACGGCGCGTTTCTGGGCACGCTACCGTGAATTGGGGTTCGTCATTGCCGACGATACCAAGCGTCTGATGCGGTGGCTGTGCGACAACGGCGAAATCGCTCACCTGGTCGCCGAGCGCGTGTGGCAGGAGACCGTCAAGGCCCTGGGCGAGCCTCACCCCATGGCCTACTTCCAGGCGCTGCACGAGTGCGGTGCTCTTGCCGTGTGGATGCCGGAACTGGATGCCTCCGACATGCTCGCGCGTGGCGAAGCGGCCATGGCGAGACTGCCCGCCGGCGGCGAGCCTTCGCAGTGGCGCTGGGCGCGCCTGCTCGAAGCACTGGAGGACGAGGCGCGCGAGGCCTTGTGCGAACGCCTGCGCGTGCCCAATGCATGGCGGGATCTGGCCCGCCAGGTGGCACGTACCCGCGCGCTGCAGCGGCAGCACGGCGATGTCGGGTTGGAGGGCGCCGACGTGATGGCCTGGTTCGATGCCATCGATGCCTGGCGGCGGTCCGAGCGTGTCGCGCCGCTGCAGCGTTACCTGGCGATGGAAACGCCGGCGCTGGCCGCATGCGTCGATGAGGCCTGGCAGGCCGCAAGTGCGATCCAGCCGCAGGCGTTGCTCGAGGAGGGCTATCGCGGCAAGGCACTGGGCGAAGCGCTGGCACAGCGGCGTCAGGCCCGTATCGATGACGTGGTCGGGCAGTGTAACGTGTAAGCCCTGGCCGTGATCGCGCTGCGTGCCACGGAACGAGTTGCGTGCCACGGAAAGAGACACACCGCGATATGCATACGCAGAAGGGGCCATCGAGGCCCCTTCTGCGTTTCATGCGATGCATGACGAGAGATTACACGAACAGCCCGATGATCAATGCGGCGGCAAGCCCCACCAGACCGATCAGGGTTTCCATCACCGTCCAGCTCTTCAGGGTCTGTGCCTCGGTCAGGCCGAAGTAACGGTTGACCAGCCAGAAGCCGGAGTCGTTGACGTGACTGAGCACCGTGGCGCCGGATGCGATGGCGATCACGATCAGTCCGAGCACCGGACCTTCCAGCCCCAGTGTGGAGATCAGCGGCGCCATCAGTCCGGCGGCGGTGATCATGGCCACGGTAGCGGAGCCTTGCACCACGCGCACCGCGGTGGAGATCAAGAAGGCGAGCAGAATCGGCGGCAGGGCACTGTCGGCCATCAACTGCCCCATCACATCGCCGACGCCGGAGTCGATCAGCATCTGCTTGAAGACGCCGCCGGCACCGGTGACGAGGATGATGATACCGGCCGGCTCGAGGGCCTTGGTGGCGACTTCCATGACGTTTTCGCGGCTCATGCCGCGGCGCGTGCCGAGAAACACGAACGACAGCAGCGTCGCCAGGGTGAGTGCCACGAAGGGGTGACCCACGAACGCCAGGGTGGCGACGACCGGGTTGTCATCGGCCAGCACCGCGCCGGAGACGGTATTGAGCACGATCAGGACCAGGGGCAGCAGGATGATGCTCAAGATCAGCTTGAAGCTCGGCAGGCCGGTGCTGTCGATCTCGCCCTTGGGCAGCTCCATGTACTCGGGAATCCGGGCATCAATGTGCTTGGCGATATAGCGCCCGAACAGGGGGCCGGCGATGACCATGGCCGGCAGACCCGCCATGGCGCCGAACAGAATGACATAGCCCAGGTCGGCGCCGATCAGTTCCGCCACGGCGATCGGGCCGGGGGTCGGGGGGATGAACGAATGGGTGACAGCCAGCCCCGCCAGCAACGGGATACCATAATAAAGGAGCGAGCGCCCGGTACGCCGTGTCAGGGCATAGACCAGCGGCACCAGGATGATGAAGGCGACATCCAGAAATACCGGAATGGCGACCAGGAAACCGGTAACCCCCATGGCCCATTGCGAGCGATTCTCTCCGAAACGGTCGAGCAGGGTGCTGGCCAGGCGGTCGACGCCCCCAGAGACTTCCAGCATCTTGCCGAACATGGCGCCCAGGCCCACCACGGTGGCCACGAATCCGAGCGTGCCGCCCATGCCGTCCTGCACGGATTGCAGGATGGCGTCGAGGTCCATGCCCGTGGTGAGGCCCACGATGAGGCTGACCGTCAACAAGGCGACGAAGGCATGCAGGCGCAGGCGCATGACCAGATACAGCAGCAATATGATGCCGCCCAGCGCGGAGAGGAGCAGGGTAGTGGCGTTATCCATGTGTTCGAAACCTCTAGTGGAGGCGCGACCGGCAACGAGGGATGCGGCGATGGTCGCGTTGTGCCTTGGCGTCGGATTTAGGAAAATGAATGTTACCGGTAACATTCCGTTCGCAACAATGCTCCGAAAGGCGAATACAGAAACGAGGAAACGCGACCATGCAGGAGTCGACGGGCAAAACTCAGCGGATCATCGTGATGGGCGTGTCGGGGTGCGGCAAGACCTCGGTCGGCGAGCGCCTGGCGGCGGCGCTCAACGGGCGCTTCATCGACGGTGACGACTATCACTCCGCCGCCAGCGTGGCCAAGATGGCGCAAGGCGAGCCGCTCGACGACGACGATCGTGCGGGCTGGCTGTCGCGCCTGGCCGACCTCGTGGGAGAGGGCCGCGACAACGATGAGACGTTGGTGATCGGCTGCTCGGCGCTCAAGCGCGAATACCGCGATCGCTTGCGGCGTGGCGATGCCGCGCTCAACTTCGTGCACCTGGCCGGTACGCGGGACGTGCTGCTGCAACGCCTGCTGGCGCGTCGCGACCACTTCTTCAAGGGCGAGGCGATGCTGGACAGCCAGCTGGCGACGCTCGAGGCGCCCGGCGCCGACGAAGCGGTCACCGTGGATATCGATGCCACTCTGGACGAGGTGGTCGCGCTCAGTGTGCAAGGCCTGGCTCGCGGCAACGCCGAGCGCGCTTCCTGAGGTCAGTGCCGCGCCGCCCGTGCCGGCGGTCTTCGCTGCGTCAGGTGCTCTGGCGCAGGACGATCTCGAAGCCCATGTCGTGGCGGCACGGCTCGCGGGGCTGGCCCCGCAAGCGCGCGATCAGCGTGCTGGCGGCGCGTTCGCCGATGGCGCGGCGCGGTGTGACGACGGTGGTCAGTGTCGGCCAGGTGGCGTCGGTGATGTCCAGGCCGTTGAAGCCGGCCAGCGCCAGTTGTCCGGGCACGTCGAGGCGTCGACGCTGGCACTCGAACAAGGCCCCTGCCGCCAGATCGTCGTTGCAGCAAAACACGGCATCCATGTCCGGCCAGCGCTCGAGCATCGCCGAGAGCAGCTCTCCCCCCAGACGGTACGAGGAAGGGCGCGGGGTCGTCTGGCAGCGTTGCGTCGAGAGGCCGGCTTCCTTCAAGGCATCTTCCCAGCCCGCCAGACGCAGTTGCACGCGGTAGTCGAGGCGCGCGCCGCAAAACCCGATGCGTCGATAGCCGGCGGCGATCAGAGCCTCGCCGATGGCGCGTCCGGCCGCGCGTTGATCGAGTCCCACGTTGATGTCCAGCGGCGTCTCGGTGAGCTCCATGGTTTCGACTACCGGTAGCCGGGCACGTGTCAGCAGACGCTGGGCATGATCGGTATGCCGGGTACTGGACAATACGAAGCCGTCGACGCCGTAGGCCAGGAACGTGTCGATCAGGCGTTCCTCCTCGAGTATCGAATATCCGGTATGGCCGATGAGGACCTGATAGCCCGCCTCGCGCAGCCCTTCGTCGACCCCGCGCTGCACGTCGGAAAACACCGAATTGGAAATCGACGGCACCAGCAGTGCCACGCTCAGGCTGCGTCCGCTGGACAAGGCGCCGGCCTGGCGATTGGGTATGTAGTCCAGCACCTCGATGGCTTCCTCGATGCGCAGCCGGAGGGTCTCGGACACCCGTTGGGGCTCGCGCAGGGCGCGCGACACCGTGACTTTACTGACGCCGACGCGTTCAGCGATATCCTGAAGCGTGACGCGACCCGACGAACGACGCGGCATGTCTCTTCCCCATCCCCTTGTCCTGTTATGCCGCGATGTTAGCGGTAACGTTCCAGGAGATTAGCATCTCGTGCTGGACATGACTGTTGGGCCATGGTCGCAAGGCGAGCGAGCCGGAAAGGGGTCAGAAAGACAGCAGCAGCAGGATCAAGGGCGGCGAGAGCAGCGACAGCAGAAATCCGTTGACGATGGCGATGGGGACGCAGCTCACCCCGCCGTGCTGCTGGATGACGGGCAGGGTGAAGTCCATGGAGGTCGCGCCGCCGTAACCGATGGCCAGCGGCGTGGCGCGATGGATGACCAGGGGAATGAGCAGGAAGGCGAAGAGCTCCCGCGCGAGATCGTTGAAGAATGCTACGCCGCCCAGCACCGGGCCGAGCTGATCGCCGATCAGGATGCCGGACAGCGAGTACCAGCCGAACCCGGCGGCCATGGCCAGGCCCTCGTTCCAGCGCAGATCGAGCAACGGCGCGGCCAGCAAGCCGCCGAGCAGCGAACTGAGCGCGACGCAGATCGCGATGGCCAGGCCGTGACGGTTGAGCAGAATCTGCTTGAGCGGCATGCCCGAGTTGCGCAACTGGCAACCGATCAACGCCAGCAGCAGGTAGAGCGCCCATTCCGCGAGGGGCTCCGCCCAGGCATGCACGACCCAAAGCTCCCAGTGCCGGGCGGCCGCGCCGAACAGGATGCCCAGCACCACCACGCCTGCCAGCGACAGCGAGCCGGCCAGCGCCGCGCCGGTACTGGTCGGTGCGTCGGCGACGCGCGGCGACTCGCCGGCGCGCAGGCGGCTATGGCGCGACAGCCAGGCCAGTGCGAGGAGGTTGAGCGGCGTGATGATCGCGAACAAGGTCGCGGCCTGGCCGCTCATGCGCGATAGCTGGCCCAACAGGTCCTCGAGGCCGGCGAGGCTGACGCCCATCAGGAACAGGATGATGTAGACCGAGGCGTTCACGCCGCGCTCGATCAGGGCCAGAGCGCCGCGATGGCGAATCGGGATGAGATAGCCCAGGATCAAGGGCAACAAGATCAACAGCAATCCGGCCAGCATGCTCGCTCCAGGTAGGAATCCACGAAAGCTCGCCACTCTATGCGAGCGTTCGCGGCGACGCAAAAGCTTTTGCTTATGGGCGGTTAGCGCGTTTCATCCCGATCCAGTTCGGTCAGTGCCATGCGACTGGCGAGTTCGCCGTCGCGGTAATATTCCACGGCGATCAGCAGGCCGGGCCGCTGGACGGAAAAGGCCAGATGCAGGCGTCGGTCGGGCTTCTCCGGATTCCAGCCCTCGACCCAGCGGGCCTCGAACGCGCCGGCCGGCACGTCGAGCGTTTGCGGGGCGCCCACGTGATAGGCGAACGCCTCGGGGCGGCCTTTATGATCGGCATACGCCAGCCGGCATGGCGGGGCGGCGGCGCGCTGGCAAGGGGCCGTGTCCAGCCCACGGGAAAGGATGAACAAGGCGCTCTGACGGTCCGGCAACGTGGCCAGCTCGCGCGCGGACAGGTGATAGCGCTCGCCCAGGCCGAACAGGGTGAAGCCGCTGGCATAGTGCCAGGCTTGCACGCCGTCGTCCTGGAGGCGGAATTTGCCGCGTTCGTAGCCCTCGGCGGTGAGCACGCTGGCACGCATTTCGCTCTGCCAGTCGTTCCCGCCAAGGTGGCTCAAGCGATGCTGGACATCGGCATCCGGCCAGCCGTCGAGACGCAGGTGGTAGGTGGCGCTGAAAGGGGCTGGCGTGGCCTGGGCGTTGGCAACGCCGCTCAGGCCGCTCAGGATCACCAGCAGTACCGGCATCACCAGGCGCGACAATCCGGGCATGGGTTCCTCCGCCGTGGGGCTTTGAACATGTGGCAATGCATGAAGCCGGCAATGGATGGGGGAGCGAGGCGTGACAGGCTTTCGCGTGCGATGCGCCGCGTCAGGCGCTACGCTGAAAGCAGCGGCATGGTATCACTTTTCTCTTCCCTTTCAGGAGGCTGACGCATGGCCAGCATACTGTTGATCGCCGGGGATTTCGTCGAAGACTACGAAATCATGGTGCCGTTTCAAGCGTTGCAGGCGATGGGGCACAACGTCGAGGCCGTCTGCCCGGACAAGAAAAAGGGCGACAGTATCAAGACGGCGATTCATGACTTCGAGGGCGATCAGACCTATTCCGAGAAGCCTGGTCACCATTTCAGCCTGAATGCCAGTTTCGCCGATATCGAGGCCTCTCGCTACGACGCCCTGGTGATTCCGGGCGGGCGTGCCCCTGAATACCTGCGCCTCGACGAGCGTGTCCTGGCACTGGTGCGCCATTTCATGGAAGCCGACAAGCCCGTTGCCGTCATCTGCCACGGCGCGCAGCTGCTCGCCGCCGCGGTATCGTTGAGCGGGCGGCGTGTGTCCGCCTATCCGGCCTGTGCGCCCGAGGTACGCCTGGCGGGCGGCGAATTCGCCGAGATCGCAGTCGATCAGGCGGTGACCTGCGGACGCCTGGTGTCGGCCCCGGCGTGGCCCGCGCATCCCGAATGGCTCAAGCAGTTCAACGCCTTGCTGTGAGGATGCCGGACAGGCGTCGCTGCGGTGCGTATCCGGCGGGGCGGCAGTGCCGCCCCGCCGGGCATCAGACCATGGCGTCGAGATCGTCGCGAGTGGGGAGCGCCGAGTAGGCGCCGGGGCGCGTCACGGCGAAGGCGCCACAACGGCAGGCCAGTTCGACGGCGCGTCGCAGGCGGTCTTCGTCCTGGCACCAGTCGCCGAAGGTCGAGGCGGTGACGTCGGCCGCGGCCAGCTGTGCCAGCAGCCCGCCGATGAAGGCATCGCCGCCCGCCGTGGTGTCCACGGCGCGGACCTGCGGTGGGTCGATATGAAGGACCTGCCCGAGCCGGTGCACGGCGACCGGGGCCGGCCCGTCGGTGATCACGATCAGGCGCACGCCTGCCGCCAGACGCCATTGCAGCCAGGCCTCTGCCTCGTGATCGCCGCGCAGCAGATCCAGTTCCTCGCGGGAGAGCTTCAGCAGGTGGGCCTGGTCGAGCAGGGCGGTGACCCGACCGATATCGACACGTGCATCGGGCCACAGGTTGGCGCGCAGATTGGCATCGACGCTGACCAGGGCCTCGCCGCGTCGCGCGATCTCGGCGATGCTCAGCGTGGTCTCGGCGATCGCTTCATCGGTGAGACTGTTGCTGCACAGATGCAGAATCGTCGGCTCGGCGAAGATACCTGGGGGCAAGTGCTCGAGCCGATAGAGCAGATCCGCCGCCGGCGGCCGGTAGAAGTCGAAGCGCCGCTCGCCGTGGGCATCGCGCGAGACGAAGGCCAGGGCCGTGCGCGCTTCGCGGGTGCGGCACACGTCCTCGACCATGACGCCATGGCGCGCGAGCTCCTCGACCAGGAAGTCGCCGAAGCGATCCTCGCCGACCATGCCCAGAAAGCGGCTTGGCAGCCCTAGGCGGGCGCAGGCCACGGCGACATTGGCGGGCGCACCGCCGGCATAGGGCGTGAAGGTCTCCGGCAGGTCGTCGGCCGCGCCATCCAGGCGATTGGACAGCATATCGACGAGTGCCTCGCCGAAGGCAATGAGCGGGGTCATGACGTCTTTCCTCGTGATTTCTTGTTGTCCGGTGCCTTGGCGTCCGGCGTCGAGGCGGGAAAGTACTCGCGGACCAGCGACAGCAGCCCCTGGGTCGAGGCATCGAAGTCTCCGACGTTGGTGTCGATGCGTTCGCTGATTTCGCCGGCGATGCGCTTGCCGAGCTGCACGCCCCATTGATCGAAGGAGTTGATGTTCCAGATGACGCCCTGGACGAATACCTTGTGCTCGTACAGGGCAATCAGTGCGCCCAGGTTGCGGGGCGTCAGCTCGTCGAGAAGCAGGGTGCTCGACGGGCGATTGCCGGGGCAGCTGTAGGGGTCCAGCTGGCTGCCGTCCTGGCTGCCTTCCATGAAGGCATTGGCCTGCGCCAGCATGTTGGTGAGCAGGGCGAAGTGATGATCCTCGAAGCCGGGTTCGGGCTTGAGCGAGGCGATGAAGTCGATGGGCACGTAGCGGGTGCCCTGATGCAGCAACTGAAAGAACGCGTGCTGCCCATTGGAACCCGTCTGCCCCCACACGATGGGGCCGGTCTTGTAATTCACCGGCTGGTCGAAGATGTCCACCGACTTGCCGTTGGACTCCATGTCGAGCTGCTGGAGAAACGACGGCAACTGATGCAGAGCCTGATCGTAGGGCACGATGGCATGCGTCTCGGCGCCGATGAAGTTGATGTACCAGATGCCGATCAATGCCATCAGGACCGGCATGTTCTCGGCGAAGGGCGCTTCGATGAAATGGCGGTCCATCTCGTGGGCGCCTTCGAGGAGCTCCATGAAGCCGTCGAAGCCGATGGAGAGCGCGATCGGCAGGCCGATCGACGACCACATCGAGTAACGCCCACCGACCCAGGCCCAGAACTCGAAGACGTTTTCCTCGCGAATGCCGAATTCCATCGCCGCCTTGCGATTGGTCGACGCGGCGATGAAGTGGGCGCCGACATCGGCGTCCTCGCCGGCATTGTCGAGAAACCAGCGCCGCGCGGTCTTGGCGTTGAGCAGCGTTTCCTGAGTGGAGAACGTCTTGGTGGAGACGATGAACAGCGTCGTCGCAGGGTCGAGGCGCTGGAGGACCTTTTGGATGTGCGTGCCGTCGACGTTCGATACGAAGTGGAAATTGAGCTCCGGGTGGCGGTACTTGAGCAGGGCGCGACAGGCCATGTTGGGTCCCAGGTCCGAGCCGCCGATGCCGATGTTGACCACGTCCTTGATCCGCTCGCCGCTGTATCCCTTCCACTCGCCGCTGCGCACCGCTTCCGAGAAGCGCTTGATCTGCTCGCGGGTGCTCTGGATCTCGGGCATGACGTCCTTGCCGTCGGCATAGACGGGCTCGTCGCCGAGATGGCGCAGGGCGGTGTGCAGTACCGGGCGGTCCTCGGTGACATTGATGATGTCGCCGGAGAACATCTGGGCGCGACGCTGCACCAGGGCCGAATGGTCGGCGAGCTCGATCAGCTTGGCGAGTACCGCGTCGGAGACATGATGCTTGGAGTAGTCCAGAAACAGGCCACCGACGCGGAGGCTCATCTTCTCGAAGCGTTTGGGGTCGGCGGCGAAGTAATCACTGATGCGGTCGTCGAAGGTCTCCTGCTTGAGGCGTTCGAGAGCGCGCCAGGTGACGCTGCGCGTGAGTTGGAACATGGCGTCATCCTTCTTCATGAATCGAGCGGCATGACCTACGCGGGTCGGATGGATGAATCGTGTCAGCTTGGTGTCGGCGTCACAATGGGCCTTCGACGAAAGCCGCATGTGCCATGCCGTTCACGGCACACGATGACTGCGAGCCTCCTCGAGCAGTGCGAACCAGGTCGCACGGTCCAGCGACAGGCTGCTATCCCGGTGCAGCGCCTGGATGTGGCTTTCTTTGAGGGTGCCGATGACCGGGGCGGGATGTCCCGGCAAGCGGCGCAGCCAGGCCAGTGCCAGTCCGGCGGTACTGGAGTCGAACGTCTCGGCGAAATGCGCCAGCGCACTGCCCAGCACATCCTCGAAGACCAGACCGCCGCCCAGCGGCGACCAGGCCATGGGGGCGAGGCCATCGGCGATCACGGCGTCGTAGAAGCCATCGAACAGCACTTCCGGGCGGGCCAGCGACAGCTCGAACTGGTGGGCGCCGAGCGGATGACGCATGGCGGCCTGGAGCCGTCGCCACTGCTCGGGCAGGAAATTGGATACGCCCACCGCGCCGATCTTGCCGGCATCGATGGCGGCATCCAGCGCGGCGGCGGTGGCATGGGCATCGAGCAGGGGGTCGGGGCGGTGGAGCAGGAAGTGATCGAGACGCTCGACCCCCAGCTGGGACAGCGAGGCGTCGATGCGTTCTTCCAGATAGGCGGGCGAGGTGTCGTAGTGCTTGACGCCGAAGCGCGAGTGATCGCGGGCGGGAAGCACGATATCGGCCTTGGTGATGACCTTGACGCGGGACTTGAGCGCCGGCCGCCGTGCCATGGCCTCGCCGAAGAGGCGTTCGCACTCGCGATTGCCGTAGATGTCGGCATGATCGAACCACACCAGGCCCTCGTCGAGGCGCGCCTCGATCCAGTCGGCCAGGCGCGTGGCATCGGCCAGTTCGGGGCGCTCGTGAAGGCGCATCATGCCGAGTACGAAGGGAACGTCGAACGCCAGCTCATCGCTCATTGCGCAAGATCCTCTCGGGTCAGGGTCGTGGCCAGGAGGTGCTGGGCGCCGGGCACCAGCCATACGGGGTCGACGCGCGTACAGGCCGCTTCGACGCACAGGAAGTGGAGACCTGCCTCGGCGGGCGTGTCGCCGGGCAACTGGCTGTCGGGATGCCAGACCACGGTGGAGTCGCTGCCCTGCTTGGCGATTCTGAGGCGACGCTCGCCGTCGTCCAGGATCACCGGGCGGTTGGATTCGTAGATGCGATCGAGCGGACCGCGAACCCCGAGTTCGCCTTGCTGGTGCGCCTCGGAAAAGTCGCGGCGCTTATCGAGGTAGCGGGCACCGGCCAGTCCCTCGACACGACACTGATGCACGTGAGCGACGGCGAAGTAGGTGTGTAGCGCGGCGGTCAGCTTGACTGGCGTTTCGCCGCGATGCTCGGTGATCAGTTCGACGTGCAGGCGCTGGGCGCTGGCATGGATCATCACCCGGGGCGTGAGTTGCTCGTCGAGGGAGGCGGTCGGCGACAGGTGTACCTCGACCCCTTCGTCCTCGTCGTCGACGCCGTCGAGCCGCCACTCGGCCTGGCGTGCGGTGCCGTGCATGGGACCGCGGCCGTCGGGGGATTCATCGGCGAACCAGGGCCAGCATACCGGGATGCCGCCGCGGATCGTGCCGGGCAGCGCCTGTGGCGTGGGAGTGACCCACAGCCAGCCATCCTCCTTGCCGGGTGCCGGCCGGGCGTCTGCCGCTCGTCCGGTGGCAGGGGCGAACGGCAGATAGTGCAGTACCTGGGCGCCCTGCAGGGAGACCGCGAGTTCTCCCCAGGCCGTGTTGAACAACAGCACGCGACGGCCTTGCCATTCGGCCTCGCGTTGCCCCTTCGTCGCGTCGAGCAGTTGACGCAGGGAGTCGGGGATCATGTCACCTCCTCGTTGTGTAATGCTTCGCAGGCGCCCAGCAGCCCATTCCAGGGTGCCGTGACCACCCACACGGGAATGTGGGCAGTGTACGCGTGCATGCGCCCTTTGTCGGCGAAAGCATCGCGGAAGTGGCTGTGCGGCAGCCAGTCGAGCAGTCGCGGCAGAATGCCACCGCACAGATAGACCCCGCCGCGCGCGCCGAGCATCAGGGCAGCGTCGCCACTGACGTCGCCGAGAATCTTGAGGAATCGCTCGAGGGCGTTGCGTGCCAGGGGATCGCCGGCCCGGGCCGCGCCGGTGACCTCCGCCGGGGTGTTGTAGCGCGCGACCTGCTTGGCCAGTTGAGCATGCGCGCGGTACAGGTCCAGAAGCCCCTGGCCGCAGAGAATGCGCTCCACCGAGACGCGCCCGTAGCGTGCCTGAAAATAGGCCAGCAGGTCACGTTCGTGTTGATCGGTGGGGGCGAAGGAGATATGGCCGCCTTCGGTAGGCAGCGGAATCCAGTCATGCTGACCGGGAAAGAGCCCCGCCATGCCAAGGCCCGTGCCGGGGCCGAAGATCAAGCGCGTGCACCCCGGCGCGGCCTCGCCGTCCCCGAGCGCGACGAGTTCGTCGTCCGCCACGTGGGGCACGCCCAGGGCCTGGGCGGTGAAGTCGTTGATGACCTTGAACAGGGTGAAGCCGAATTCCTCGGCGACCTGGCGTTTGGAGAAGCGCCAGGCATTGTTGGTCATGCGGACCTCGTCGTCGTGCACGGGGCAGGCGAAGGCGAGGCAGGCTTCCGTCGGCATCTCGGCGCCCACCTCCTTGAAGTAGGCGCGAATCGCGTCGGACAGCGAAGGATAATGCGCGCAGGGCAGGGTTCTGATGTCATGAAGATCGAACGCCCCCGGCGTCACCAGGGCGAAGCGCGCATTGGTGCCGCCGATATCGCCGATCAGTGCCGGTCGGGTCATGCGTCCTGCTCCACCCGCGAGGCCTGGGTGGGCTCCAGCGCTTGCGCGTCGAAACCGCCGAATACCGAGGCGCCGTCTTCGGCACCGCCCACCAGGGCGCGGAATCCGGCGAACAGTTCACGCCCCAGGCCGTGATGGTGATGGTCGAGGTCGGCCGTGGCATTGTCGCGTGCCTGCCACTCGGCGTCGCCGACCAGGGCGCGAAGCTCCCCGTTATCGGGGTCGAGACGAATCACGTCGCCGTCGCGCAACTTGGCCAGCGGGCCGCCGTCGACGGCTTCCGGCGTCACGTGAATGGCGGCGGGCACCTTGCCGGAAGCGCCCGACATGCGTCCGTCGGTCACCAGCGCGACCTTGAAACCACGGTCCTGCAGCACACCCAGGTAGGGCGTGAGCTTGTGAAGCTCGGGCATGCCGTTGGCCCGAGGCCCCTGGAAGCGCACCACCACGACCACGTCGCGGTCCAGTTCGCCGGCCTCGAACGCCGCCTTGAGCTGATTCTGGTCATCGAACAGACGTACCGGCGCTTCGACCACGCGATTCTCCGGCTTGACCGCCGAGATCTTGATCACACCGCGTCCCAGGTTGCCGTCGAGCACGGCCAGGCCGCCAGTGGCCGCGAAAGGATTTTCCACCGGCCGCAGGACGTCCTCGTCGAGGCTCGCGCCGGGGCCTTCGCGCCAGACCAGCTCCCCATCCTCGAGGAAGGGTTCCTGGGTATAGGCGTGCATGTCGGTGCCGAACACGGTGGGAATGTCGGCATGGATCAAGCCGGCGTCGATGAGTTCGCGGAACAGGAAACTCATGCCGCCCGCGGCCTGGAAGTGATTGATGTCGGCCTTACCGTTGGGGTAGATGCGCGTCAGGCTGGGGACCACGCTCGAGAGTTCGGCGAAATCGTCCCAGGTGATGGTGATGCCGGCGGCACCGGCCATGGCGACCAGGTGCATGGTGTGATTGGTGGAACCGCCGGAGACCAGGAGGCCGACCATGGCATTGACGATGGCGCGGGCGTCGATCTGCTTGTAGAAGGGCCGGTAGTTGCCGGTGCTTTCGGCATGACGAATGGCCTGCTCGGTGGCATAGCGGGTCAGCGCTTCGCGCAGCGGCGTACCGGGATTGACGAACGAGGCGCCGGGCAGGTGCAGCCCCATCATCTCCATCATCAGCTGATTCGAGTTGGCGGTGCCATAGAAGGTGCAGGTGCCGGGGCTGTGGTAGGACTGGGACTCCGCCTCCAGCAGCTCCTCGCGACCGACCTTGCCTTCGGCGTAGAGCTGGCGGACCCGGGATTTCTCGTCGTTGGGCAAACCGCTCTTCATGGGGCCGCCCGGCACGAAGACGGCAGGCAGGTGGCCGAAACGCGCCGCGCCGATGAACAGTCCGGGCACGATCTTGTCGCAGATGCCCAGGAAGAGGGCGGCATCGAACATGTTGTGCGACAAGGCCACGGCGGTGGACATGGCGATCACGTCGCGCGAGAAGAGCGACAGCTCCATGCCCGGCTGCCCCTGGGTCACGCCATCGCACATGGCCGGGACCCCGCCGGCGAACTGGGCCGTGGAGCCCATCTGACGGGCGGCCTCCTTGATGGTGGCGGGAAAGGTCTCGAAAGGCTGATGCGCCGAGAGCATGTCGTTATATGACGACACGATCGCCAGGTTGGCGCTGTTCATCAGCTTGAGGCGGTCCTTGTCGCCGCTGCCGCAAGCCGCGAAACCGTGGGCGAGGTTGCCGCACGAGAGCTCGGCCCGGTGCACGCCGCGCCGCTGCTGTTCCTGCATGTGCTGTTCGTAGAGCGCGCGGCGCGGGCGCGAACGCTCCTCGATCCGTTGGGTGACGCTGGCGACGGTCTGATTTAAGGACATGGTCGAACCTCATCGAGTGTCGGGGTGGTCATGTAGGTAAATTTAGCAAAAAAATACCTTGATGGTCGTGCGTCTTTCGCCCAAATTAAGGGAATAGTTGTAGTATTCTTCCAAAAGATGTCTATCGTATCCTTGGGTTCACGCCAATCAAAGAGAGGAAGCCATTATGACGCTGCGAGTTGCAATCAATGGGTTTGGGCGTATCGGCCGTAACGCCTTGCGGGCTCTCTACGAGAACGGTTATCGAGATCGCATCGAGGTCGTGGCCATCAATGATCTGGGGGACCCATCGCTCAATGCCCACCTTCTCAAGCATGATAGCGTGCATGGGCATTTCATGTTCGACGTGACGCATGACAGCGAGTCGCTGAGCGTCGATGGCGATCGCATCCGCACGCTCTCCGAGCGCGACCCGGCAGCCTTGCCGTGGGCCTCTCTCGATGTCGACCTGGTGATGGAATGCACCGGGCTGTTCACCTCGCGTGACGCCGCCGCCAAGCATCTCGATGCCGGTGCTCAGCGGGTGTTGATTTCCGCGCCCAGTGGCGATGCCGACGCCATGGTGGTGTTCGGGGTCAACGAGCATGTGCTGACCAGCGAGCACCGGGTCGTCTCCAATGCTTCCTGCACCACCAACTGCCTGGCGCCGGTTGCCAAGGCACTGCACGAAGGCGTGGGCATCGAGAGCGGCTTGATGACCACGGTGCACGCCTATACCAACGACCAGAACCTGTCCGACGTCTATCACAAGGATCCGTACCGGGCGCGCAGCGCGACCCAGTCGATGATCCCCACCAAGACCGGTGCCGCCGCGGCGGTGGGCAAGGTGCTGCCCGAGCTCGAGGGCAAGTTCGACGGCCTGGCGGTCCGCGTGCCGGTAATCAACGTGTCGCTGGTCGACTTGACCTTCACCGCCGGTCGCGAGACCACCAAGGAAGAAATCAACGAGATCGTCGAGAAGGCGGCCGCCCAGTCGCCGGTGCTGGCGTCCAATGCCCAGCCGCTGGTGTCGATCGACTTCAACCACGATGCCAACTCGTCCACGTTCGATGCCAATCACACCCGCGTCAACGGACGCCTGGTCAAGGTGATGGCGTGGTACGACAACGAGTGGGGCTTCTCCAATCGCATGCTGGATACGGCACTGGCCATGCACGCGGCCAAGTAACGCGGCAGTCGGTGACGTAACCACCCCGTGTGGGAGCGGCCGGACATACGTCTCGCGCACTCACGGCTCCGCTCGATCGTTGTCCGTTCGCTCTCGCCCCTTGCGGCATCGATGATGCCGGGGGAGTCAGGCGCCCCGGAAGGGCGCCTTTTTTTTGTGCGCGACGCTCAAGATTCGACGCCCGAGGTCGATGTGGAAGGTAACGCGTCATCGAATGGCCGCCGTCGGATTGCCTCTTGCGCGACGATGCTCAAGCTCCTGTAATGAGTGATGTCGCCATGTCCGGATTGTCAACGCTTAGTGGTCGGGTTTCGCTACCGTCCTGTGTTAAACTGTGTGGGCATGCATTATTTCTCATCAACGGAACGGCATCATGCGCGATTTTGTGCAACAGGCTCATCGGCTGGTCGGTGTCATGCTGCGCGATGGACACCGCAATCGCCAAGGCAAGATTACGGGGGTCGATCAGTCGCGCGACACGCCAGCCGTCTATGTCGCATGGACGGGTCAAGCCCGCTGCGAGCGCGTGACGCTGAGCATCGAAGAGCTGCGCACCCTGGTGTCGGCCTATCTCGAGACCCATGATCGCCGACCCGTTGATCAAGCCGAGCCGGAGACCTCGCCGGAGCCGCCTTCACGCCGGCGTGCCGGCATGCGGTAATCCGCTTGCGCCTTCGTCGAATCAGCGGTCGCGTGGGTTCGTCACGAAGACTGGAAGTGGGGCGATGACTCATTATGGACATACCGGCCGCGAAGAATTTCTCCACCTTCCCCAGCGAGTGCGATGCATTGTTGGCGACCTCTTCCGCCATTTTCTATGCGACCGGCCCCGGCTGGTGGCGCCATGACCTGCATTACGTCAGCCATAACGTCGCGCAGATGATCGACGCGTCGCGCGAGCGCCTGCACGAAGCGCCCGCGCTGTGGATGGAACGCATGCAGGACGCCAGTGGTGTCGAGCAGCGTCTGTTCACGGCTCTCGAGGCGGGCGAGTCGCGCATACGCTTGCGCTACCGGATGACGTGCGACGATGGCCGCGAGCGCTATCTGCAGGACGATATCGCTGTCCACCGCGACGCCGCAGGAGAGGTCGTGGAGCTGGTCGGCGCCCTTGTCGACATTACCCGGCCCGACTCCGTCCAGGCACGCCTCGAGGCCCTTGCCGAAAGTGAGCGGCATTATCGCTTCATCGTCGAAAACGTCAGCGATGCCATCGTGCTGATGGATGCCGAGGGCGCGTGCCGTTTCGCCTCACCGTCGATTCAAGACATTCTCGGCCACCGTGCCGAGCGACTGCGTGGGCGCGGGCTGCTCGAATTGCTGCCCCCGGACGATGCGCCGCGCGTTCAACGTCTGATCCACGACGCCTCGTTGCACGGCGAACCGCTGCGCATGGAATTGCGCATGCGCCACCGACTCGGCCATTACGTGTGGCTGGAGACATGCTGTTCCCCCTCTTTGAATGCCGACACTGGTCGTTACGAGTGGATTCTCGCCGTGGCGCGGGATATCACTGATCGCAAGCATCGCGAGTACCGCCTGCAGGAACTGTCGACCACCGACAGCCTGACCGGGGCACTCAATCGTGGCGCCTATCTGAGCTGCTTGCGCAGCGGGCTGGAAGCTGCCGATCATGTTGCCCAGCGCATGTCGCTGGTGATCTTCGATATCGACCATTTCAAGACGATCAACGACACTTGGGGACATGCCGCCGGCGATCTGGTGCTGGCGTGCGTGGGGGAAATATGTCGCACGGCGTTACGCGATCAGGACGTCTTCGGACGTATCGGTGGCGAAGAGTTCTCGTTGATGCTGGCCGGGCAGTCATTGAACGACGCGGCGCTGCTCGCCGAGCGGTTGCGCAAGAAGTTCGAGAGCGTGCGTGTCGAGTTCCACGGTGAATGGCTGAGTTTCTCGGTCAGCTTCGGTGTGGCGGAGCGCCAGACCAGCGAGGGCGTGGAGTCCTTGTTGCACAGAGCCGACATGGGGCTCTATGCCGCCAAGCGCAACGGTCGCAATCGGGTACACCAGGCACCGGCGCAAACGGCGTAAGCGCCGACGATATCATCAAGAATCAAGGAGAAACGCATGCCACGTATCGGAGGGAAGAACATGGTGCGGCTGCTATTGGCCTGTTGCCTGGGGATGCTGAGCCTCGGTGCCTGGGCGGAGACGGTGGAAGGTCCCAAGGTGGTCGGCGAGACGTTCGAGTATTCCACGGGCGGTAAGACCTATCAGGGGTACCTGGCTCGCAACGTCAATGACGACGAGCCGCGGCCGGCGGTATTGCTGGTGCACGAGTGGTGGGGACTCAACGATTACGCCAAGTCGCGTGCCGATCAGCTCGCCGCCCTGGGGTTCGTCGCCCTGGCCGTGGACATGTACGGCAAGGGGCAGACCGCCACGCATCCGCAGGATGCCAAGGCGTTTTCCCAGCGCGTCATGAACGACTGGCCAACGGCACGTGCCAGTCTCGAAGCGGCCATGGCCAAGCTTCGCAAGGAGCCCTACGTGCGTGATGGCCGCATGGCGGCGCTGGGCTACTGTTTCGGCGGCGGTGTGGTGATGAACATGGCGCTGGCGGGCATGCCCATCGACGCCGCGATCAGTTTCCATGGCAGCCCCACGCAGGCGGTTTCCTCGCCGCAGCCATTCGACGGCATCGTGCAGATCCACAATGGCGCGGATGATGCGCTGGTGGAAACGCAGGCGCTGGAGTCGATGGCGCAGACCTTGAGCGACGAGGGGGCCGAGGTGCGGGTCGTGCAATACCCCGGCGCCAAGCACGGTTTCAGCAATCCGCATGCCGATGCCGATGCCGAGGAATTCGAGTTGCCGCTGGCCTATGATGCCGCAGCGGATGCGGCATCGTGGCAGGCGGCGTTGGTGGCGCTGGACCGCGCGCTGAACCGGGACGACGCGGAATAAACGCCGGGCGGCGGGTCGATGTCTCGCCGCCGAGGTGCGTCAGGCGCGCCGCGAGAGTGCCAGGACACGCTTGGCGAGCTCGATCATGTCGGGGTCGCCGGTATTCTTGTCGGGCACGTCCGAGAGCTTGATGACCGGCATCCAGTGCTGCCCTTCCGGGCGCGCCTCGGTCATCTTGATCACCATGTTCATCGGTGTGACGCCGACATCGTTGGTGAAGTTGGTGCCGATGCCGAAGGCCGTGGTGATACGGCCGCGACAGAAGGCGTCGATGCGTTCGACACGCTCGGGCGTCAGGGCGTCGGAGAAAATGATGGTCTTGGTACGCGGATCGATTCCCATGCGCTCGTAATGAGCGATGGTGGCGGCGGCGAACTCGAGGGGGTCGCCGCTGTCGTGACGCACGCCGTCGAAGAGCTTGGCGAATTTCTTGTCGAAGCTGTCGAAGAAGGTCGCCGACGTGAAGGTGTCCGTGAGCGCGATGCCCAGATCGCCACGGTACACGTCCACCCAGTGCTCCAGGGCGAGGCTGTTGGCCATCTTGAAGCCGAAGCGGGCGCCATGGAACATGAACCACTCGTGGGCGTGCGTGCCGATCGGCTTGACGCCGTGGCGCATGGCCAGGTGGACATTGCTGGAGCCGGAGAAGGTGTCGCCGCCGTGGTGGCGCAGCGAGGCCACCACACGGTCGTGCACATCGTAGGAATAGCGCCGGCGGGTACCGAATTCGGCGATCTTGAGCCCCAGGCGCTTGTAGTGTTCGATCTTGTCGCGGGTGCGCATGTCGATGATGGCATCCGCATCGCGCTTGCCGTCTCCCATGCGGTACCAGATCTCGCTGATCAGCGCCATCAGAGGGACTTCCCACAGGATGGTGCGGTACCAGAGGCCTTCGATGCGCAACTCGAAGCGCTCACCCTGCTGGACGATGTCGACCTCGCTCGGGTCGTATCGGAAGCCCGAGAGGAAGTCGAGATACGTCGGGTCCAGGTAGGGGCAGGTGCGCTCCAGAAAGCGCTTTTCCTCGACGCTCAGGGAGAGGTCTGCCATGGCATCCACCGCCTCGCGCAATTGCTCGCCGAAGCCCGGAGGGAAGGCATGCTCCCCCCGGTTGATGAATGCATAACGGGCTCGCGCGTAGGGAAAGCGCTTGATGACCGCGCTTTGCATGGTGAACTTGTAGAAATCGTTATCGAGGAGCGAATCCAGCATCGTGCATCCTGTAGCGCGAGGTTCCGAAATAGGAGCGCCAGCTTAGCGCAGCGGCGGCGAGGGCACCACTGTCGTGCCGTTCGGGGCGGCTCACATGATCGCCATGACGCCGAACATCGTGATCATGAAGCCGCCGAACAAGAGCAGGCCCGCGATCGAGAGCAGCAGCAACAGGTAGCCCAGGATGAGGGCCGCCAGCGCCCAGGCATCGCCTTGTTCACCGCTGCGGCGGATCTGGCGCCGGGCAAGATGTCCGCAGACGACGCCGCCGAGTGCCCCGGGCAGCACGAAGATGCCCAGTACGCTGAGCGCGAAGGCGACCAGCGCCATGCTGTTGATGTGTCCCGAGGGCGGCGGTGTGGCGGGCGTGATGCGGGGCATCGCTTGCTCCAGAAAAAGGTTGGCCTCACCCTAGCACGAGGGGCGGCATTCGGGAATCCGCGTAGGGAGGCGTGACGATGGGCTTGACGGTGCGCGAGTTGAGCGGTGTGGGTGATGTGCCGCGCGAAACCTGGAATGCCTGGCTCGGCACCGAGTATCCGTTTCTTCGTCACGAATTCATGCATGCCCTCGAGTGCAGCGGTTGCGTGGCAGCCGATAGCGGCTGGACGCCTCGTCACCTGGGAGTGTGGCAGGACGAACGCCTGGTCGGCGCGTTGCCCCACTACCTCAAGGATCACTCCTTTGGCGAGTACGTGTTCGACTGGAGCTGGGCCGACGCCTGGGAGCGGGCCGGTGGGCGATACTATCCCAAGCGGCTGAGTGCCGTTCCGTTCACCCCGGCGGTGGGGCCTCGCCTGGCGCTGGAGGCCGGGGTGTCGAAGGAGGCGGCCGTGCGTGCGGTGGCGGCGTTTCTCGAAGCGCGTGGCGAGACGCTGTCGAGCTGGCATCTGCTGTTCGCCGAGGCGCCGGAAGTGGCGCAGTGGCAGCAGGCATGGCCGGCGCTGCTGCGCCGCGATGCGATACGTTTCGAATGGCGCGATGCCGGCTACGGCGATTTCGATGGCTTTCTGGCCGCGATGGTGAGCAAGCGGCGCAAGGAGATTCGTCGCGAACGCCGCAAGGTGGCCGAGCAGGGCCTGATCCTGCACCGCTTGACCGGTGATGCCATCGACGACGCGGCGCTGGCCCACTTTTACCGCTGTTACTGCGCGACCTACTGGGAGCGTGGACAAATGCCCTACCTCAATGCGGCGTTTTTCACGCAATTGCGCGATACCATGAGCGAGGCCTTGCTGCTCGTTCAGGCGCGCCAGGGCGATGTCCCGGTCGCCGCGGCCCTCTATCTGCGAGGCGGCGATACGCTTTATGGACGCTATTGGGGGAGCGACGTCACGGCCGACTGCCTGCATTTCGAAGCGTGCTATTACCAGGGCATCGAGTACTGTCTGGAACAAGGATTGCGTCGCTTCGATCCCGGTACCCAGGGCGAGCACAAGCTGACGCGCGGCTTCTTGCCCGAAGACAGTGTGTCGCTTCACTATTTACCGCATGCCGGGTTTCGGGAGGCGGTCGCGCGTTTCTGTGACGAGGAGCGGCGTGCCATGGCGCATTATCGCGCGGCCTGTTTCGAGCGCCTCCCTTTCCAGCGCGATGAGTGAGCCCGCGACGTATTCGGCGTGCGTGGCATGGCCTACCTCAATAGACCCTGTCTCATGGCACCGGCCTCGAGACGTGACGTAAGGAAAACAGGGACATGACGTTCTTTGCCGAGGCGGCGGTGTTGCTGGGAGCGGCGATCATCGCCGTGCCATTGTTTCAACGCCTGGGACTGGGCTCGATCCTGGGCTATCTCGCCGTGGGGCTGCTGCTGGGGCCCTCATTGATCGGCTTCATCAGCGAACCGGAGGAAGTACTGCATTTCTCCGAATTCGGCGTCGTGATGTTGCTGTTCATCATCGGGCTGGAGCTGGAGCCGTCGCGCCTGTGGGGGATGCGAAAACGCCTGTTCGGGCTGGGCCTGCTTCAATTGTGCGGCTGCGGCGTGCTGCTGACGCCGATCGGCCTGGCACTGGGCCTGAGGTGGGAGCTGGCGGTACTGCTGGGATTGATTCTGGCCTTGTCCTCCACGGCCTTTGCCCTGCAGGTGCTCAACGAGCAGCGTCGCCTGGCCACACCGCACGGGCAGACGGCGTTCGCGATCCTGCTCTTCCAGGATCTGGCGGTGATTCCCTTGCTGGCCTTGCTGCCGCTGTTCGCGGGTGGGGTGAGCGCACAGGGCGGCGACATGTGGCTCGACATCGGCAAGGGCGTGGGCATGGTGCTGGCCGCGATCGTGTTCGGTCGTCTGGTGTTTCCCCGCGTGCTGGCGCTCATCGCGCGTAGCGGCGTGCACGAGGTCTTCACCGCCGCGGCCCTGTTCCTGGTGCTGACCCTGGCCCTGGTGATGGATTGGGCGGGCCTGTCCATGGCGCTGGGTGCCTTCCTGGGAGGCGTCATGCTGGCGGACACGATTTATCGCCATGAACTGGAAGCCAACATCGAGCCGTTCAAGGGCATTCTGCTGGGCCTGTTCTTCATGGCCGTGGGCATGTCGGTCAACCTGGCGCTGGTCTTCGACAATGTCTTCTGGGTGCTGGGAATCACCCTGGTGCTGTTGGCGGCCAAGCTCGTCATCATCGCCCTGGTGGGCATGGCGGCACGCTTGCCGCGACAAGAGATTCCGCGCCTGGCAACGGTGATCGCGCAAGGAGGAGAGTTCGATTTCGTGCTGCTCAGCGCGGCGGTCAGCGCCGGCGTGTTCGATCAGCGCATCGCCAGCCTGTGCATCGCCGCGGTGACCTTGAGCATGGCCTTGACGCCGTTCTTGTATCGTGGCGGCAACCATCTCGCCGACCGCATGCGGGAGACCCGCCCTTACGACAACGATTTCGGTGATGAGACTCCCCCCGTGCTGATCGCGGGGCTGGGGCGTTTCGGCCAGATGGTGGCCCGTGTGCTCAAGCTGCAGGACATCAGCTTTACCGCGCTCGACCCCAACATCACGCAAGTGGAATTCATACGGCGCTTCGGCTCGCGTATCTACTATGCCGACGCCACTCGGCTGGATGTGCTGCGCTCGGCGGGACTGGAACACGCCCGCGTGCTGGTGATCGCCGTCGACGACGAGGAGGCGGCGCTGGCCATCGCCCGGCAGGTGCGTACTCACTATCGCCAGGTCAAGGTCTTCGCGCGTGCGCGCAACCGCCACCATGCCTGGCAGCTCATGGAAGCCGGCGTCGATGCCGTGGTGCGCGAGACCTTTGCCTCGAGCATGGAGATGAGCGTCGAGGTGCTCAAGGGACTCGGCTACCCGGGATCCAATGCCCTGGATGCCGTGCGCACGTTCCGCGACTTCGACAATCAGCTGTTGGCCAGGACCTTCATGCATCGGCATGATTCGGAAGCTTTGATGGCGACGGAGCGCGCGGCCATGGCGGAGTTCCAGACACTGTTCCAGCAGGAATTGGGCCAAGGCCGAGGGCAGGAGGAGGCCGCCGAGCCCTCGGACGTGTCGGTCGAAACGTCAACCGAGGACGTTCGGCGGTAGATGGCGGTCGCGTCGCCGGCCGGTCTTTCACAGACGAAAACGAGGAGAGCCGACATGGAGCAGTCACTGAGCACGTTGCTGGCGTCTTTGGAGATCGTCCCCTTGGGAGAGCCGCAACCATTGTCCGGTGGCGATATCGCCGAGGTCGCGCGGCTGGAGACGCGCCAGGGAGCGCTCGTGGTCAAGCGTGACGAGGCCGCCTCGCTGGCCGCCGAGGCCGAGGGGCTGCGCGCCTTGCGTCGAGCGAATAGCGGGCTGATCGTCCCGGAGGTCGTCGCTCAGCAGGACGAGTGGTTGATCATGGAGGCGCTGCCTCAGGGCGGCAGACGAGATCCCGCGCGTCTCGGCGAGGGATTGCGCACACTGCATGGCGTGACCGGAGAGCATCACGGCTGGCCGCACGACAACCACTGCGGTCCTACCGCGCAGCGCAACACGCCCTGCCGCGATGGGCGCGTCTTTCAGCGCGACCATCGTTTGGTGCCCCTGGGCGAGGCCTGTGCCGAACGCGGCTTGCTGTCCAGCGCGACCCGCGGTGCCTTGCTGGATGTCGCCCAGCGACTCGAGAGCTGGTTGCCCGACAGACCGGCGTGTCTCGTGCACGGTGATCTGTGGTCCGGCAACGTGCTGACGACGCCACGCGGGCCGGCGATCATCGACCCGGCCGTCTATTACCATTATCCCGAGGTCGACCTGGCGATGTTGACCCTGTTCGGTGCGCCGGGGGAGGCGTTTTTCGAAGCCTACTGGGATGGCGACAAACCCGCCGACTGGACGCGTCGCGAAACCCTGTTCCAGCTCTACCCGCTGCTCAATCACCTGTTGCTTTTCGGAGGCGCGTACCGCGCGGCCGTGGAGCGTGCCATCGCGCGTCTCGCCGCCGACTAGAGCGGGATGCAGCGGTTCCCGGCGTCTTCTCGATGCCTAGGCGCGCCTGACGCCACGCCACAAGCGTCGCCACCAGCCGGCACCGGGCGAACGCCGGCGTGACGACAGGAAGGCGGCGATCGCTGCCGCTTGCGCCGGTCGGTCGAGCATGGGGGCGTGCCCGCAATCCGGGACCTCGACGATGGCGAGGCGGGGCTGATGGCGCTGCATGGTCGTCAGCGTGGCGGACGACAGAATGTCGGACTGCGCGCCGTGGATCGCCATCACGGGGCAGTGCAGCGCCCTCCAGGCCGCCCACAGATCGCGCGGCGTGTCGTGCACGAATTGCTCGGCGATGCGGGGATCGAAATGATAGCCCCAGCTTCCGTCGGGCAAACGGCGGGCGCTCTCGAGAAGCAGGCGTCGCCATACCGCTTCACTCTGGATACCGAAGCTTTGGTAATGCGTACGCATTTCCCGCTCGAGATCCTGCAGGCTCGTGAACCGCTGCGCCGCGATGAAATAACTCGCGAGGCGCTGCATGCCGGCGGTTTCGATGGTGGGACCGACATCGTTGAGGATCAATGCCGAGATGCGCCGGCGGTGGGTGTCGTCGGCCGCGAGCAGGAGTCCCAGCAGCCCGCCCATCGACGTACCCAGCCACGGCACGTGTGCGAGCTTGAAGTGATCGAGCACCGCGATGGCCACATCCATGTAATGTGAATAGAGATAATCGTAGGCAGGGAACAGTGACCAGCTGGAAAGGCCTCGCCCGGGGGTGTCGGGGGCGATCAGGCGCCAGTCGGGGCCGAGCAGACGCGCCAGGTGCGCGAAATCGCCGCCATGGCGCGACAGGCCGTGCCAGGCGATCAAGGTGCGCGGGGCATTCGGGTGCCAGATGCGCACGGCGATTTCCAGCTCGCGATGCTTGAGAAGGACCAGTTCATCCACGACGCTTACCTAGAGGCGGTGACGTCTCCAGTATAGAAGCGATGCTGCATTGCAGCAGGACTTCACGGTCGTCGCGTGACGAGGTAGAACAGGTTGTCGATCGCTTCGCCGCCGCTTTCGCGCAGTGAAAAGCTGTCCGGTGCACGCAGCCAGTCGTGAACCAGGCCGCCGATCATCGAGTGCAGCATCAGTGTGGCGACGTCGGGCTGGATATCATCGATCAGCAGGCCGTCGTCGTGGGCTTGCTGGAAGCAGCGGCGCACGACTTCACGACACTCCGAGGCCAGGCGATTTTGCAGTTCCACGGGGTTGATGTCGCTGATGAACTCGCAACGGTGCATCAAGATGGTGTGCACACGGCAGGAACGTGGTCGCTCGAGCATCTCGAAGGCATGCAGGGTGGCCAGGCGCAAGGTATCCAGCGGCCCCAGGGTCTGACGCTCGGCGGTGATGTCGTCGATGATCTGCTGCAGCGGCATCTTGACCCGGTCGAGCATCGCGTGGAACAGGTCGGCCTTGTTCTTGAAGTGCCAGTACACGGCGCCGCGGGTCATGCCGGCGTGACGTGCGATGTGCTCGAGCGACGTGCGCGAGACGCCCTTGTCGAGGAAGACATCCTCGGCGGCGTCGAGCAGGGCTTCTCGGGTTGCCTCGGCTTCGGCTTTGGTTCTGCGGGGCATGGCGTGGTCTCGTTGATGACTCCGGCCTCCCGGCGATGCGTGATGGCCGGAAGGCGAGATTTTTTCGCCATCATACCCTAAGTGCATGGCATTTACATTCATGTATGTATGCGTGTAGTCTTAGCCATCATTGATCTAGATCAAACAAGGTAAAACACCGATGGAATCCACGACAGGGAATGATCGCCGGGGCCTTCTGGCCGTGGCATTGGCGGGCGTTCTGTTGATGGGCTGCAGCAGCGACGACGAGGCCCAGCAGCAGGCAGGCGATACTTCCCCGCCACCGAAAAAGGCGCAGGTCATGGAAATGACCAAGCGCGATATCGCGCTCGACAAGAGCTATCCCGCCATGCTGCGCAGCGATAACGAGGTGACGGTCGTGGCACGCGTGAGCGGAACTCTCGAGGAGCGTCATTTCGAGCCCGGACAACAGGTCGAGAAGGGCGAGAGTCTCTATACCATCGAGCCGGAAATCTATCAGGCGACCGTGCGTCAGCGCGAGGCGGATCTGCAGAGCGCCCAGGCCGATGCGGAGCTGGCGCAGACCAATGCCGACCGTTATCAGCGGCTGCTCAAGCAGAACTCGGTCAGCGTGCAGCAGCGCGATCAGGCCCTGGCCGACCTCAAGGTCGCGCGTGCCAGCGTGGCCCAGGCACAGGCGGCGCTCGACAGTGCGCGCATCGATCTGGATTACACCGATGTCGAGGCGCCCGTGTCGGGCATGATCAGCCTCAGCGAGGTCAATGTCGGCAATCTGGTGAACGATGGCACCGAATTGGCGACCATCACGCCGCTCGATCCGTTGGAGGTCCGTTTCCAGCTCCCGCAGGAAGAAGCCTTCGAGTTGCGCCGTCAGCGCCAGCAGCAGGGCAAGGAGGCGGTGACCGCCGAGCTGGAAATCCCAGCGTTGCCGGGGCAGACCCTGGAAGGACGCGTGGAATTCCTGGGATCGCGGGTCAGCGAGAGCACCAGCACGGTGCAGGCCAATGCCTTTTTCGACAATCCCGGCGGGCTCTTCCTGCCCGGTCAGTTCGTGCGCGTCAAGCTGGAAGGCCTGAAGCGCTACGATGTGTTCGCCGTGCCGGAAATCGCCGTGACGCAAGGGCTGATGGGCCCGCAGGTCTATGTGCTGAGCGATGAGGGCAAGGCGCGCACGCGTACCGTGCAGCTCGGTGACACGGCCGGCCCATGGATGATCATCAAGGACGGTCTCGAGGCGGGAGACCGCGTCGTGGTCAGCGATCCGGGCAACATCAGTGCCGGTGCGGCCATCGATCCTCAGCCTTTCGACGGCGATGCCGAGGCGCTTTCCGACACCGATGGCGAGAGCCGGAAGGCGCCGCCGGATGCCGAGGCGTCGCCGGATGCGGCGAATCAGGGGCAGCAGGCAAGCGGAGCCTGACGGATGAATATCTCCAACTTCTTCATCAAGCGCCCGGTCTTCGCCACCGTCATCTCGATCATCATCGCGGTCATCGGCTTCATGGCGATGCGCGTGCTGCCCATCGAGCAGTATCCGAGCGTCGTGCCGCCGACGGTATCGGTACAGGCGACGTACCCCGGCGCCAACGCCGAAACGGTCTCGAAGACCGTTGCCGCGCCGATCGCCGAGGCGATCAACGGCGTCGAGGACATGATCTACATGACGTCGACCAGCGCCGACAACGGGTCGATGCGGATGAACGTCTCGTTCGACATCGGCAGTGACGGTGATATCAACACCATCAACGTCAACAACCGTGTCCAGCAGGCGTTGTCCCAGTTGCCCGAGTCGGTGCAGTCACAAGGGGTCACGGTCGAGCTGAGTTCGAGCAGTATCTTGATGTTGGTGGCGCTGACCTCTCCCACGGGGGAGTACAACAACATCTACATGCAGAACTACGCCACCCTCAATATCCTCAACGAGCTGCGCCAGGTACCCGGCGTGGGCGAGGCCGAGGTGCTCGGGGGCGGCGAGTTCGCCATGCGGATCTGGCTCAATCCGGACAAGCTGGCACAGTACGACATGACGTCGGCCGAAGTGGCCAGCGCCATCCGCTCGCAGAATACCGAAGTGCCGGCCGGTTCGCTGGCTCAGGCGCCCCAGGACGATCCGCGGGCCTACACCTATACCATCACGGCGCCCGGACGTCTGGCTGACGCGGATCAGTTCCGCGATATCATTCTGCGTACCAACAGTGATGGTTCCTCGCTGCGCTTGAGCGATGTGGCACGTGTCGAGCTTGGTGCCTCGTCCTACTCGGTCAACGCCAACATGAACGGCGCCACCATGACGCCGATCATCATCAACCAGCAGCCTGGCGCCAATGCCCTGGAAACCGCCGAAGCCGTCAAGAGCAAGATGGACGAGCTCTCCGAACGCTTCCCGCCGGGACTCAAGTACGAAGTGCCTTACGACACCACGCTGTTCATCGACGCTTCGGTGGAGTCGGTGTTCCACACCTTCATCGAGGCGCTGCTGATCGTCGCGGTGATCGTGTTCATCTTTCTGCAGAACTGGCGCACCACCATCATCGCCATGTCGGTGGTGCCGGTGTCCGTCGTTGGCACCTTCGCGGGCCTGTATCTCTTTGGATTCTCGATCAATCTGCTGTCGCTGTTCGCCATGGTGCTGGCGATTGGCATCGTGGTCGACGACGCGATACTGGTGGTGGAGAACGTCGAGCGATTGCTCGAGGAAGACCCCGACATTCCCATACGCAAGGCCGCCATCACCGCGATGAAGGAAGTCAGCGGTCCCGTCATCGCGACGTCGTTCATCATGGCGGCGGTCTTCATACCGGTGGCGTTCCTGGGCGGCTTCACGGGGCAGATCTATCAGCAATTCGCGCTGACGATCGCGATTTCCGTGGCGATATCGGCGGTCGTTGCCTTGACCTTTACGCCGGCGATGAGCGCGCTGTTCGTCAAGCACAAGGCGCAGCTGGGCAACTCCGGGCTGGCCCGTGCCGCCTCGACGCCTTTCCGGTTGTTCGACCGTTTCTTCGAGTGGGTCACCCGAGGGTACATGGCGGTCGTGCGCCTGCTGGTGAAAGCCTGGGTGCTGACGCTGGTGCTGGCGGCGGTGATCATCGGGTTCTCATACTGGCTGTATCAGCAGAATCCGTCGACGTTGATACCCGAGACCGATCAGGGGATCGCCATTGCCAGCATCACCCTGCCGCAAGGCTCGTCCGTGGCGCGCACCACCGAGTACATGGACAAGTTGAGCAGCGAGATCGAGCAGGATCCGGCGGTGGCGTACTCCACGGCGGTTGCGGGCTATGACATGCTGTCCAGCGCGGTCAATACGGCCAAGGGCGTGATGTTCATCACCCTCAAGCCCTGGAGCGAGCGTGACAAGTCGGTCGAGGACATGATCGCCAAGATCAACAAGATCGCCGCCGGCCTGGATGGCGGTACGGCCATGGCCTTCAACATGCCGCCGATCATCGGCTTGTCGACCACGGGTGGCTTTACCGGCTACCTGCAGTCCTATGGCGGGGCCGATTCCCAGGAGCTGATGCAGGCCGCGGGCAAGATCATGCAGGCCGCCAATCAGCGTCCCGAACTGGCCCAGGTCTTCACGACCTTCGATGCCTCGGTGCCCTCGTATCGGGCGCGTATCGATCAGGAAAAAGCCTTGAGCTATGGCGTTTCCATCAGCGATCTCAACACGACGCTCTCGAACACGCTGGGCAGTGGTTTCGTGAACTATTTCACGTACCAGAACCGCAACTTCCAGGTCTACATGCAGAACGAGGACACGTTCCGGCAAACGCCCGATGACCTGAACAAGATCTTCGTGCGTGGCGGCGATGGCGAGCGAATCCCGATTTCCGAATTCGTCACGCTCGAACGGCAGTCGGCGCCCTCGGTGGTCACGCGCTTCGGGGTGTATCCGTCGGCGCAGTTCCAGGGCGGTCCCGCGCCGGGGTACAGTTCGGGACAGGCGATTGCCGCGATGCAGGAAGTGGTCCAGCAACAGCTCGGCAACGAGTGGGGCATGGGCTGGACGGGGACCTCCTTCCAGGAGGCCAATGCCGGCAATGCCGCGACCATCGCGATCACCTTCGGTATCTTGATGGTCTTCCTGATCCTCGCGGCGCAGTACGAAAGCTGGGCCTTGCCCCTGGCGGTCATCACGGCCGTGCCGTTCGCCTTCATCGGCTCCATCGGCGGGGTGGTATTGCGTGGCCTGGATACCAGCGTCTATGTCCAGGTCGGCATGCTGGTGGTGGTCGGGTTGGCGGCCAAGAACGCCATCCTGATCGTCGAGTTCGCCGAGCTGCAGCGACGCGAGTACGGCAAGTCGATCCGCGATGCGGCGATCACCGCCTCGGAGCTGCGCTTCCGACCGATCGTGATGACGTCGCTGGCCTTCATCTTCGGTACCTTGCCGCTGGCCATCGCCAGCGGGGCCAACGACACCAACAGCCACCATATCGGTACCACGGTGGCGATGGGCATGGTCTCGGTGGCCGTGCTGGCCAGCTTCTTCGTGCCGTCGTTCTACGCGATGATCGCCAACGTGCAGGAGTGGCTGCAGCGCAAGCGTGGGGTGTCGCCCCAGCATGACGACGAAGACGGCACGGCAACGTCCGAGTCGACGTCCCCCAGTCGTTGACCTTCGTTGTCATCGATCATGGCCAGGGCTTTCATGCCCTGGCTTTTTTATGCCATGACACCGGTTGGTTACGACGCGCGGCTAGGGCACTCTGTGGACATTCATGAAATACGCGAGGTGAGCATGCTAGGCGGTGCGACACGTTGGGGCCGAGGGCTCGTTCTGCTCTGTGCGCTCCTGTTCTCGGGGTGGGCATGGGGGCAGGCCGCTTCCCCCTTGTCGTCTCTCGCCGGCGGCGGAGGGCAGCAGGAAGACGCTGCGCCGTCGCCCGAGCAGGCGCGTGAATCGCTGGATGGCGTGATCTCGATGCTCGAGGATCAGCAGCGCCGCGAGGCCCTGCTGTCGCAACTGCGTGAGCTGCGCGCCTCGCTGGAGGGAGTGTCGAACGAGAGCGATCCGCGAACGCCTAGCGGGCTGCTGGGTGCCATCGCCGATTCGTTGACTTCGCTGGGCGAGTCGGGGGAGGCGGTCACGCCGCTCGAATACTGGCAATCATTGGGCGAGCGGGCGGGCGATACTCTGGTGCAGCGTGTCGCATCGCTGGAGTCGGCACTGCATCTGATCGGCGATTTCGCATGGGTGTTGAGTCTGTGGGGCGGCAGCGCGGCGTTGCTGGTGTTGCTGGGACGAGCCCTGGCCAAGCGCATGAACATGCAGTTGGCGCTGTCGGCCGAGCCGAGTACCTGGATGCTGATTCGCCACATGATACGCCGCTTGCTGCCCTGGGGGCTGGCCTTTGCCTTGACGCTGGGCGTGGTGCACGGCATGGCCTCCACACTGGGCATGACCCTGGCGATGGTGATCGCGTACCTCACGCTCTGCGGTATCCTGTTCACGGCGGTCTGCGAGGTCGTGTTCTCGCTTTTCGCCAGCGGGCACCGTCGGGTGGCGCTGCGTATCCTGCACCGCCGTGCGCACCGCTGGCTATTCGCCATTGGTGCACTGGTGGCACTGGGGGACGCGGCGAATGCGTCGGAGCTGCAGGGCGCACTGGGCGCACCGCTGGCGGAGCTGGTCTCGATGCTCGCCAATGTCGTGGCGGCGTTGCTGACGGGCGCCTTTGCGGTGCGTTTCAAGCGGCCCGTAAAGCACTTGATCCGCAACCGTCCTTACCGCTATCGGCGCGACAAGCGCGCTTCGAGCGAATTGATTCAGCTCGTCGGCGCGCTGTGGCATGTGCCGGTATTGCTCATGGTGGTGGTATCGCTGGTGGCGATCCTGACCTCGCAGGGGGACTCGCGGAGTGCCTTTGCCAAGGCGATCGTCACCGCGGGACTGCTGGTGGTGACCCTGATCGTCAACGGGCTGGTGCATCGTCATGCCGAACAGCCCTCCAAGCAGCGGCGCCAGTCGCAGTATCGGCGACGCCTGGTGCGCTTCGGCTATACGCTGGCGCACCTGGTCAGCTGGGCGGTGTTCGCTGAGCTGGCGATGCGTGTCTGGGGATTGTCGCTGCTGGCGTTCGGCAGTGACGAGGGCATAAGTCAGCGCATAGGTCAGTCGTTGCTCAGCATCGGCATGACGCTGCTGCTGGCCTGGCTGGTCTGGATTCTTGCCGATACCGCGATCGAGCGCGCGTTGCTGTCGTCCAAGCGAGGGCGCAGCGGAAGGGCCCAGAGTACCCGCGCCCAGACCATCACGCCGCTGATACGCAACGTGGTCTTCGCGACCATCGTGATCATCGCCGTCATCGTGGCGCTGGCCAATCTGGGCGTCAACGTGACGCCGCTGCTGGCCGGTGCCGGTGTGATCGGCCTGGCAGTGGGGTTCGGAGCGCAGACCCTGGTGCAGGACCTGATCACGGGGCTTTTCATCCTCATCGAGGATTCGCTGGCCATCGACGATTTCGTCGATCTGGGCGGCCACATGGGAACGGTCGAGGGGCTGAGCCTGCGGACCGTGCGCCTGCGTGACCTGGATGGCATCGTGCATACGATCCCCTTCAGTCAGATCAAGGGGATCCAGAATTTCTCGCGGGAATTCGGGATTGCCTTGATGCGCGTGCGGGTCGCGCATCACATGAAGATCGATGAGGCTATCGCGGTGGTGCGCGACGTGGCCGAAGACCTGCGCCGTGACCCGATGATGCGGCATTATATCTGGTCGCCGCTGGAACTGCAGGGCGTCGAGAGCTTCGATGCCGGCGCGGCGATACTGCGTTTCCGCATGCGGACCGCGCCGCTGATGCAGTGGGACGTGGCGCGAGCCTTCAATCTGCGGCTCAAGCGGCGCTTCGATGAACTGGGACTGGACGTGGCGATGCCGCGCATGAGCGTGAGCCTGGAGTCTCCCATTCCCGAGGCGTCCGGGGGCACCGCCGGATCGGCCTCGCGCTCGGCGGGCATGCCTCAGGCCACGGGTGGCCCTGCGGAAGAGGCGCCTCCCGGTACCGGCTGAGAATGCGCCATGCCGCGGTGACCGGCACGTCGGCGGGGCTTGACGCACGTCATGCCGGCACCGTTAAAGGTATGCAGGAAGCGGCCGATGCTCATAGGATGCTCGCACGCCACGCGGCACGTATATCCACAAAGAACAACCCGAAGGCCAGGAGCCGGCATGGCATCATCGCGTTTTACGCCCTTCGAGCGCTTGTTGCTCACCAGCCGTAACGAGGCCGATACGGCGGCGTTATTGTTACTGGCGTGGTTGGCGATGAGTGACGGCCAGGAGACGCTCAGCCCCCGCAAGCGGGCGTTGCTCGACGAACTCACGGGGGATTTTCGTCACGATCATGGGCACCAGCTGCTCGTCGACCTCGCCAGTGGGCCGGATTTCGTGGCCTTGCAACTCGCGGCGGAAGTCCTGCAGCGCTATTATCGGGGACCGCGTCGGGAAACCTTCCTGCGCCAGGCGATCCATATCGCGACGCACGACGGTGGCATGGCGGCGGGGCAGCACCATGTCCTGCGCTTTTTGGCCGACCTGCTCGGTGTGATGCCCGAGACGTTCGGCGTGCTGTTTCGCGATGTGGCCGGTTATCCTCTGGAAAGTCCGCAGGACTTGAGCAAGGCGCATTACTGGCAGTCGCGAGAGGGGGCTCGCGATCAGGACTCCGAGCAGACCTCGCGACAAGGCGACGAGCGCGAGCACCGCGAACAAGCCGGCAGCGAGAGCGGCGAGAAGGCGCGTCGCTCCTGGGGGCGTCGCAAGCGCCATAAGTGGCAGCACGGGCATGATCGGGGAGAGCGTGAGCAAGCGCACGAACGTGAACGCACCCACGACCGCGGGCGTGATCATCGGCGCTGGCGGCGTGATGGCGCAGGGCAGCACGATCAGTCGAGTGGTGACGGGCAGTCCCGGCATGGCGGCCACGAGCGCAAGCGTCACGAGGGGTTCTCGCATGACGGCATGCGCGGCGATCGCTCGACGGCACATGACGAAAAGGCACAGCGGGCGCTGGCCGTGCTCGGGTTGATGGGCAATGCCCAGAAGAGCGAGGTCAAGCGCGCCTATCGGCGCCTGGCCCAGAAATATCACCCCGATCGCTACCATGCGCAGAGTCAGGAGGCGATGGCCACGGCATCGCTGCGCTTTCAGCGAATCAAGAACGCTTACGACTATTTGATGCGACAGCATGCGTGATATTTATCGACGGTTGGGATTGCACGTGTCGGCCAGCGACGCGGAGATCGCCCGGGCTATTGCGCGTTGCGAGAACAATGCCGTCAAGCGGGATGCCGAAGAGGTGCTGCGTGTCGAGTCGCGCAAGCGTGAATACGATCAGCTCTATGGCACCTTGACCGGCATCGGCCTGCTGCGGGCACGCATGGGATTGACCCATGCGCCCTACTGGCGGGGAAGCGAGGCCAATGACTTCTCGATCAGCGCGGACGACGAATACGCGCGCTACGCGGAGTTGAAAGCGAAAATGGAGCGAGCCGCACGCGTCTATGACAACTGGCAGCGGGTGCGGCGCATCCTGCGCTGGGGCCTTGGGCTGCTGCTGGCCGTGGGCATCGCGGCGGCCATCGCGGCATATGCCTGGGACGTCATTCCCACCGGGGGCATGTCGTTGCCGAGCCTCGAATCTCTCCCCGCAATCTCATGAGCGCTTCCTCGGTCAAGAGGCCTGGGGTGCGACACGGCTGCGGCAATTAGTCGCTTCTATTTCTCCTTTTTTTGCTTCAGAATGCCGCCCCGTCGGCCCTCCCTGCGCGAGCGCGATGAGGGCGACACGACGCAATGGGTGTGTGCATTGATGGCGCGTCATGAGCCATCGCCGACATGCCCGGTACGTCCAACCTTCAGAGCGCATCACACTCGTGTCATTGGCAGCCGGGAATCGGTGGCTGATCGGGATGCAGTCGTTGGGCGTTTCCAAGCGGTCGGCAACGTGATTGCCGGGCGCTTGGACACGCGCCGAGCCGCTGGGTTCCGTTGGTGAAAATGCCTCCCCGCCCGACTGCTGGAGTAACGGGTCGCCAACGGAGGAAAGCATTCAATGAGCAAGCGCTGCAACGTCTTCCCATGCTTGAGTGAGGCCATGCAATGAGAATGAAGAAGAACCTGGGATGGCTCGGTATCCTGCCCTTGATCGCAGTGCTGCTTAGTGGCTGCGGCTCGGCGCTGATGGATCCCAAGGGTCAGATCGGGGTGGAACAGAAATCGCTGATCATTACTGCCTTCTGGCTGATGATGATCGTGGTGATCCCCGTCCTCATCATGACGGTGGTTTTCGCTTGGAAATATCGGCATAGCAATCATGCCGCCAAGTACATGCCGGACTGGGCGCACTCCAACAAGATCGAAGTCTTCGTGTGGCTCATACCCTGCGTAATCATCCTGTTTCTGGGGATCATTACCTGGAAAACGTCACATTCGCTGGATCCGAACAAGCCGATCGAGTCGGATGCCGACACCATGGAAGTCCAGGTCGTCGCTCTGGATTGGAAATGGCTGTTCATCTACCCCGAGCAGGGGATCGCCACGGTCAATGAAGTGGCCATGCCCGTGGATGTGCCGGTCCACTTCCGCGTGACCTCGGCCTCGGTGATGAACTCGTTCTTCATTCCCACGCTGGGCAGTCAGATCTATGCCATGGCGGGCATGGATAACGACGTTTATCTAGTCGCCAATGAAGCAGGCGTCTACGCCGGCAAATCTTCCAATTATAGTGGCGAGGGCTTCTCGGAGATGACCTTCGATGCACGCGCCATGTCGCAGGATGATTTCGATGCCTGGGTCGACAAGGTGGGGCAGTCATCCGAAACGCTCTCTTACGATGGGAGCTACCAAGAGTTGGCGGAACCGTCCACGGACCATCCTGTGGAATATTTCTCCGACGTAACGTCAGGCCTGTACCGCGACATCATCGAGAGTTTTAAAGACGGTAGCGGTGAAGGTGGACAAGATGGTTATGGCGAGTCGTCCATGAGCGCAGAGGCAGCGGAGTAAGATTATGTTCGGAAAACTCACCCTTGAGGATATCCCTTACGATGTGCCCATCCTTGTTGCGACGGCTATTGTCGTACTGCTGGGGGGCTTGGTCGTCGTCGGGGCTCTGACGTATTTCAAGAAGTGGAAGTGGTTATGGACGGAGTGGTTGACCTCCGTCGACCACAAGAAGCTGGGTATCATGTATTTCCTCGTGGCATTGGTCATGCTGCTGCGCGGTTTCGCCGACGCCATCATGATGCGTACCCAGCAGGCCTTGGCCGCCGGGGGCTCCGAGGGCTATCTACCGCCTGAGCATTACGATCAGATCTTTACCGCGCATGGTGTGATCATGATCTTCTTCGTGGCCATGCCCATGGTTATCGGCCTGATGAACCTGGTCGTGCCACTGCAGATCGGCGCGCGTGACGTCGCCTTCCCGTTCATGAACAACCTGAGTTTCTGGCTGTTCATCGCGGGTGTGGCACTGACCATGGTATCGCTGTTTATCGGTGAATACGGCAAGACGGGCTGGTTGGCCTATGCGCCATTGTCGGGGATCAAGTACAGTCCTGGAGTCGGGGTTGATTACTGGATATGGGGACTGCAGATATCGGGGATCGGGACCACTCTGACCGGTATCAACTTCTTCGTCACCATCCTGAGGATGCGCACCAAAGGCATGACGTTGTTCCGCATGCCGATCTTCACCTGGACGTCGTTGTGCGCCAATGTACTGATCATTCTATCGTTCCCGATTCTGACCGCGACCATCGCGCTGCTGACACTCGATCGTTACCTGGGGATGCACTTCTTCACGAACGATATGGGCGGCAACATGATGATGTACGTCAACCTCATCTGGGCCTGGGGCCATCCTGAGGTGTACATTCTCATCCTGCCGGCGTTCGGGGTGTTCTCCGAGGTCATCGCGACCTTCGCCAAGAAGCGTCTGTTCGGCTACAACACCATGGTCTGGGCGACTGTGGCTATAGCCTTCCTGTCATTCACGGTATGGTTGCACCACTTCTTCACCATGGGTGCCGGTGCCGATGTCAACGCGTTCTTCGGGATCGCGACGATGATCATCGCCATTCCGACCGGGGTGAAGATCTTCAACTGGTTGTTCACCATGTATCGCGGTCGGCTGGAGTTCACGTCGCCGGTTCTGTGGACACTGGGCTTTATCATCACCTTCACCATCGGTGGCATGACCGGGGTGATGTTGGCAGTGCCCGGCGCTAACTTCGTGCTGCATAACAGTCTGTTCGTCATCGCTCACTTCCATAACGTCATCATCGGCGGTGTGGTGTTCGGTATGCTCGCGGGTCTGACCTACTGGTTCCCGAAGGCCTTCGGCTTTACGCTTGACGAAAAGTGGGGCAAGCGTTCCTTCTGGTGCTGGATTATCGGCTTTTACCTCGCCTTCATGCCGCTCTATATCTTGAGCTTTTACGGTGCGGTGCGCCGCATGCAGTCCTACGCCAATGCCGATTGGCAGCCGCTGATGATCGTGGCATGGTTCGGTGCCGTCCTCATCCTGTGCGGTATCGCCTGCACCGTGATTCAGTTCATCGTGAGCATTCGCGATCGTGAGAAGAATGCCGACATCACGGGCGATCCGTGGGATGCACGGACGCTAGAGTGGTCGACGTCTTCTCCTGCACCGTTCTACAACTTCGCGCATCTGCCCAACGTCGGCTCCATCGATGCCTTCTGGGAAGCGAAGAAAGAGAAAGGCATGGCAGCGGACAAACCGACCCAGTACGAAGACATTCACATGCCGAAGAACACCGTGGCGGGACCGATTATCGGTCTGATCAGCATCGTGTTCGGGTTCGCGCTAGTCTGGCATATCTGGTGGCTGGCCGGTGTAAGTGCCATCGGCATGTTCGTAGCCTTCATGTTTCGTGTCTTCAATGACGATATCGACTATTACGTCCCTGCGGCGGAAGTCGAGCGTATCGAACGCGAGCACCATAAACGGCTGGAGATGCAGGCGTAATCATGACGACGCAAACTGTTAATCAACATGACGCTCATGCCCATGACGGGCATGAGCACCACGATGCCAGTGGCATGAAGGTATTCGGCTTCTGGATCTACCTGATGAGTGACCTGGTCATCTTCGGGAGCCTTTTTGCCACTTATGCCGTGCTAATGAATGGCACGGCGGGCGGCCCCTCCGGGGCCGATATCTTCGAGCTCCCGCTGATTTTGATCAGTACTTTCCTGCTGCTATTCAGTAGTTTTACCTATGGCATGGCTGTACTGGCCATGCATGCCGATCGTTTGGCGCAGGTGAAAGGATGGCTGGGCATCACCTTCTTGCTGGGTGCCGGCTTCATCGGGTTGGAAATCTATGAATTTTATCATCTGATTGCCGAAGGCTTCGGACCGGATCGTAGTGCTTTCCTATCCTCCTTCTTCACCCTGGTCGGCATGCACGGTCTTCACGTGGCCTTCGGCCTGATCTGGATGCTGGTGATGATCGTCCAGCTTTACACGAAGGGTCTTAACGACAAGACGCGGCCGCGTATCATGTGCCTCAGTCTGTTCTGGCACTTCCTGGATATCGTGTGGATCTGTGTCTTCACCTTCGTCTATCTGATGGGAGTTCTGTAATGAGCGACACACATGCTTCCCACGACAGTGGCAACCACGGCAGCGTCAAGACCTATGTAATCGGCCTGATTCTATCGATCATACTGACGCTCGTGGCCTTCGGCGTGGTCATGCTGGGTGGCTTCGGTACCACGGCGACAATCGTCACAATCATCTTTATGGCCGTTTTGCAGATCTTGGTCCAGTTGATCCTGTTCATGCATCTTGAATTGAAAACGCAAGAGGGACGTGAATCGGGAGGATTCTTCTTCTTCACTGCGGTAATTCTGGGGCTAATCATTGGAGGGTCTATATGGATCATGCACAACCTGCGCCTCAACTTGATGTGATCGCCAGGTGATGTACAAGGCCTACCTGTCGCTGACCAAGCCGGGGATCATCTTCGGCAACCTGATCTCCGTGGCCGGGGGCTTCTTCCTGGCCTCGCAGGGCAGCGTGGACGTCATGCTCCTGCTGGCCACGGTGGTGGGGATCGCGCTGGTGATCGCTTCCGGCTGTGCGTTCAATAACTATATCGATCGCGATATCGATCGGCTCATGGAGCGCACCCAGGGGCGTGCCACGGTGCAGGGCTTGATCCCGCCCGGCGTCACGCTGGCCTACGGTGGTGTGTTGGGGGGCGCGGGCTTCGCGATCCTGTGGTTCGGCACCAATGCGTTGGCGACAGCGTTTGCCTTGCTCGGTTTCGTCGTCTATGTCGGGCTGTATAGCCTGTACCTGAAACGGCATTCCATCTACGGCACTCTGGTAGGCAGCCTGTCCGGCGCGGCACCTCCGGTGGTGGGCTATTGTGCCGTCAGCGGGCGTTTCGATCTCGGCGCATTGACCCTGCTTTCGATCTTCTGTCTGTGGCAGATGCCGCATTCCTATGCGATCGCCATCTTCCGCTTTCACGACTATCGCGCGGCGTCGATCCCCGTATTGCCGGTCGAGCGCGGTGTGCGGGCGGCGAAGCATCATATCTTCTGGTACATCCTGGCGTTTCTGGGGGCGACCCTTATGCTCACGCTGGGAGGTTATGCCGGGTATGGTTACTTCGCGGTCGCGGCGGCCATGGGGCTTTACTGGCTCGTCATGGCACTTCGCGGCTATCGTGCCGGTGACGATCAGGTCTGGGCCAAGAAGGTGTTCATCTTCTCGATCTTCACCATCACGGCACTGAGCATCATGATGTCGATCGACTTCCAGGTCACGGAGACCGAAGTGCTGATGACATCGCTGCGTTGATAGCTCGAACGTGCCCGGTACTGAAAAGCCACGCTGTCGCAGCGTGGCTTTTTTCATGGTGCCGACGTCTTGCGGCTCACACCTTCCGGTAGAGCGTTTTTCCCGAGCGGCGGAAGCGTTCGGCCTGTTCCTCCAGGCCTTGTTCGATGGCCTCCTGGGTGTTCTCTAGCGGGTCGCTCCAGTCGCCCTCCCGGGAGACGGCGTCGCGCACTTCCTGGCTGATCTTCATCGAGCAGAATTTCGGCCCGCACATCGAGCAGAAGTGTGCCACCTTGGCCGAGTCCTTGGGCAGTGTCTCGTCATGGAAGGCACGTGCCGTATCCGGGTCGAGCCCCAGGTTGAACTGATCTTCCCAGCGAAATTCGAAGCGGGCTTTCGACAGCGCATTGTCGCGGCGTTGCGCGCCGGGGTGCCCCTTGGCGAGATCGGCAGCATGGGCGGCAATCTTGTAGGTGATGATGCCAGTCTTGACGTCGTCCTTGTTGGGCAGGCCCAGGTGCTCCTTGGGGGTGACGTAGCAGAGCATGGCACAGCCGTACCAGCCGATCTGTGCCGCGCCGATGCCCGAAGTAATGTGATCGTAGCCGGGGGCGATGTCGGTGGTCAGCGGTCCGAGCGTGTAGAACGGCGCCTCCTCGCAGCACGCCAGCTGCTTGTCCATGTTCTCCTTGATCAGGTGCATCGGGACATGGCCGGGGCCCTCGATCATCACCTGCACGTCGTGCTTCCAGGCGAGCTGCGTCAACTCGCCCAGGGTTTCCAGCTCGGCGAACTGGGCCTCGTCGTTGGCATCGGCGATGGAACCGGGACGCAGGCCGTCACCCAGCGAGAACGCGACGTCGTAGGCCTTCATGATCTCGCAGATGTCCTCGAAGTGGGTGTAGAGGAAGCTTTCCCGGTGGTGGTACAGGCACCACTTGGCCATGATCGAGCCGCCCCGGGAGACGATGCCGGTGACGCGCCTGGCCGTCATCGGCACGTGATGCAGGCGTACGCCGGCATGGATGGTGAAGTAGTCCACGCCCTGTTCCGCCTGCTCGATCAGGGTGTCGCGGAAGATCTCCCAGGTCAGGTTCTCGGCTACGCCGCCGACCTTCTCCAGCGCCTGATAGATCGGCACCGTGCCGATGGGCACCGGCGAGTTGCGGATGATCCATTCCCGCGTCTCGTGGATGTTCTGGCCGGTGGAAAGATCCATGATCGTGTCCGCGCCCCAGCGGATGCCCCAGGTCATCTTGTCGACCTCTTCCTCGATGGACGAGGTCACCGCTGAATTGCCGAGGTTGCCGTTGATCTTCACCAGGAAGTTGCGGCCGATGATCATCGGCTCGGACTCCGGGTGGTTGATGTTGCAGGGGATGATCGCCCGGCCGCGGGCGACTTCATCCCGCACGAATGCCGGCGTGATCTCCTCCGGAAGGCGTGCACCGAACCCCTGGCCCGGGTGCTGGTGGCCGAGGATGCGTTCGACTTCCTCGGAACCCAGCGCCTGACGACGCTGATTCTCGCGGATGGCGATGAACTCCATCTCCGGCGTGATGATGCCCTGGCGCGCGTAATGCAGCTGGGTGACGTTGCGACCTTCCTTGGCTCGCCGCGGCGTGCGGGTCAGGTCGAAGCGCAGCGGTGCGAGCCTCGGGTCGTTGGCGCGGCGCTGCCCGTAGCGACTGGTGGGGCCGTCGAGCCATCGAGTGTCGTCGCGCTCGTCGATCCAGTCCTTTCTGAGGGCCGGGAGGCCCTTGCGCAGGTCGATGGCGCACTCGGGATCGGTGTACGGCCCCGAGGTATCGTAGACCAGCAGCGGTGGATTCTCTTCGGCGGCGCCGGAGGTCGTGGTCGGCGACAGGGCGATTTCACGGAAGGGGACGCGCAGGTCCGGCCGCGAGCCCTGAACGTATCGCTTGCGTGAACCGGGCAGCGGACGAATGGCCGAGGCATCGACGTGCGCAGTGTCGGAGAGAAACTGAGGGGATGTCATATGTGCTCCATGGCGAGACTTGGGTCAAGCCGGCGCACAGCGCAGGAGAGGAAACCGGCATGGGCGTGTCGTCGTATCCCGCGGTCTCCGCTTGATCCCTACGCCGGTACTAGCCGGATCAGGTTCGTCGGGATCCGTCGTGGCGCCGCTCTTCGTATGAGTCTCGGCGCAGGACGATCTCAGCCGGTTCCACCGGCACCCCGTCAAGCTATCGGCTAGAGTGTAGCAAGCGTCGCCCGGGATGAAAGCCCCGTATCGACGAACGAGGCGTGAATCTTGTGTTTTTGTTTGCGTGCTCATCTATTCGACGGAATGCAGCATTCAAGGAGCAATCGCATGAAGATCGGTTTCATTGGACTGGGCGCCATGGGGTGTGGAATGGCGAGTCAGCTACTCGAGGCAGGGCATGAGGTTACGGTGTGGAACCGCTCCACCGAAGCCGTCGAGGCCTTGACTCGGAAAGGCGCCAAGGCAGCCAAAACGCCTGCGGATGCGGCGCGTCACGAGGTGCTGGTCAGCATGCTGGCGGACGATCAGGCGGCGCATCAGGTACTGATCGAAAGCAAGGCCGTCGAGGCGATGAAAAAGGGCAGCGTGCATATCAACATGGCCACGGTGTCGGTGGCCTTTGCGCGTGGCATGACGGCACTGCACGATCGCCTGGGCGTGGCCTACATCGCCGCGCCGGTGCTCGGACGTCCGGACGTGGCGGCAGCGGGCAAGCTCAACATCATCGCTGCCGGCGATCCGGCGCAGATCGAGCGGGTCAGGCCCGTGCTCGACGCCATGGGCCAAGCCGTATGGCCATTGGGCGAGTCGCCGGAGCGTGCCAACGTGGTCAAGATCGCGGCGAACTTCATGCTCGCCACCGCCATCGAGTCGATGGCCGAGGCCTCGACGCTGACACGCGCATACGGTATCGAGGCCAGCGATTTTCTCGATTTCGTCACCAATACGCTCTTCGCCTCGCCGGCTTATCAGGGCTACGGCAAGATGATCGCCGAAGCACGCTTCGAGCCCGCCGGCTTCACGATGCGCCTGGGTCACAAGGATGTCGGTCTGGCCTTGCGTGCGGGAGACGAGCGGCATGTCGCCTTGCCATTGGGTAGCGCGGTGCGCGATCGGCTGCTCGATGCCCTGGCGCACGGCGATGGCGAGAAGGACTGGTCGGGGCTCGCCGAGGTGGCTGCGCGCCAGGCCCACCTGGACATGCGTTAACACGCCCTCATGGCGTCAGACGGTACAGGCCTGCCTCGCCGCTGTCGGAGGTGAAATACAGCGCCCCATCGTGGTAAGCCACTCCGGTGGGGCGGGCCCAGCGCTCGCCATTCTCCGCCTGGAAGCCGCTCACCAGGTCGGTCACCGTGCCTTGGCGGCCGTCGGTCGAGAGCCGTATGCCGACGATCTTGGGCGGTCGACGAGAAGCGGGACCGCCGGCGGCCTGGGTGGCCCAGCTGCCATGGATGGCGCTGATCATGTCCAGCTTCCAGGGGTTGTCGGCGGGCAAGAACGTCAATCCTATGGGGGCGCTGCGGGCGGCGAAGGTGGCAACCGGCGGTGCGAGCGCATCGCGGGGCGTGGGTGGCGTCGAGCCGATGCAGTCATCGCGCTGCCAGGCGCCGTCGTTCCACTGATACCATGGCATGCCGTGAAAGCTGCCGGCCTCGGCGCGCACCAGCAATTCGGGGGGCGCTTCGTACCCCCAGTGGTCGGGGCCGTTATTGTTGAGATACAGCACCCCCTCGGGGCTCCAGGCCATGCCGATGGGATTGCGCAGTCCGCCGACATAGGGCGTCCATTCGGGCGTCGACCGTGTCGGGTCGAGCGCCATGACACCACCCCGGCGATCCTCGAAGGCAACGTCCTCCGCGACGCGCTGCGGCGAACAATTGCCTTGAATGCCGAGTGCCACGTAGAGCCGACCATCGGGCCCCACGGACAAGGTGCGCGAGCTATGCCCGCCACCGCCGGGCAGAGCGGCGACTTCTTCGAACGCCACGTCCTCGAGACGCCGATCCGGTGAATAGGACGCGCGCAGCAGCCGGTCGGTCGTGGCGACATACAGGTATCCTCGATGCACCACGGCACTATGCGGATAGCCGGATAGCGCCACTTCCGCATCGACGCTCGTATACGGCGGCTTGAGGCGATACAGGCGTCCCGCCCGGGTGCCGATGAACATTTCATTGTCGGGACCGATGCTGATCAGTCGCGGTGCACTCAGCGAGACCAGATGGGTCAGAGTGGCGCCCTCGGGCACTTGCGCGCGCTGTTCGCTGCCCGCCACGGATGTCGGCGTCAGCGACTGCGCCTGGCCGGAAGCGCTCATGATGGCGCCGAGCCCGAGACCGAGGCATGCCAGTGAGCCTCGGCCGAGCCGGTGGAATGCGGTTCGCAGGGGCATGGACTGCTCCTTGGGCTGGGGGCGTTCTTGCCCAGTGTAGACGTCTGGGCGCCATCGGACCCCGTTCGGGCGACATGCATGCGACGCTCGGCGACCGGGCGGGTGGCAGCCAGGCCTAGTAGATGCGGAAACGCTTGAAATCGGGGTCCTGGGCGGCCTGCTGCGGTGTCTTGCGAAAGCGTTTGTATTCCCACTGGTACTGGGCGGGATCCAGGGCGATGGCATCTTCCACGCTGGCGTTGACGCCAGTGGCCGACTGCGTTTCGTCGCTGGCGTACACGCGGTCATCGGCGGCCAGAAAGTGGATCGCGAAGCCCTCGCCATCCGGTAGACGCCGGGCGATGCCGGTGACCACGCGCGCCTCGGTGCGAGCGACCAGCTTGGGCAGCAGGGTGGCGGTATAGGCGGGGCGCTGGAAGAAGTCGGCGAACACGCCGCTGCCCCAGCTGGGTTCCTGGTCCGGCAGGATACCGACTGCCTCGCAGCGTTTGAGTGCCTTGAGCAGCGACGCCACGCCCCGGGGATTGGTCGGCACGAGCTGAGCGCCCATGCGCTCGCGCCCGCCACGAATCACAGGATCGAGGGCGGCGATCTTGGGCGGTTCGTACATGGCCGTGAACGGAAAATGGCTGGAAAGCCAGAAGTTGAGGACCTCCCAGTTGCCGAAGTGCGGCGCCAGCACGATCACGCCGCGTCCCTGGGCGCGGGCGTCATCGAGCAGCTCGCGTCCGTGGACCTGGCGGATGGCGGTTTCGACGCGGCTCGGGGCGGCCATCCAGGCGAACCCCAGCTCCAGCATGGTCGCCGAGGAGTGCACCAGGCTGCGGCGCGTCAAGTTGCGGCGCACGGCGGTCGTCATGTCGGGATAGACATGCTGGAGGTTGGCGCGCGTGACCTCTCGTTCGCGACGACTGAACGCCAGGATCAGCGGCCCGATCAGGCGTGCCAGTTGCCACAGGCGGCGCGGCGTCAATCTGGCGAGGCCACGCCACAACCCGGCGATGGCACGCGCACGCAAGGGAGGAGAAACATCGTTGGATTTCGAACTCATGACATCATCGGTGACGGCAAGCCGTTGGGCTCGCATTATACGGATTGTGCATCATGCGCCGAGGCGCATGGTGCCGGTTACCAGAGCCAGCTATCGACATTCGCGGGCGCGCGATGTTCGTTGAGCGCCTGAAATCCCTTGACGCAGCGTACCACTACCCAGATGGCGAGCAGTACGTAGAGCACGAAGCCCACGGCGATCAGGCTCAACACGGAAGCCAGCACGAAGTACAGCACACCGATCCAGAAGGTGCGGATCTGATAGCGATAGTGAGCATCGAGCCAGACGGGGCCGTTGCCGCGATAGACATACGCCATGACCACGCCGATCAAGGGCGTGATGCCCACGGCGAATCCCGCCAGGATCAGGACGTAGATGATCAGGGCGATCTTGCCGTCCGCTGGGCCTTGCGGGTCGCGCTCGATGGGGGACGTGTCTTCCTGCATGGGCGGTGCCTCCTGTCATGTCGCTTCAGCGGCGACGCGGTCGAGAAATCTCGATAAGGTTACCGTCTGGATCGCGTACGTAAAGTGACGACCACGTCTCGATGTCGTCTGGTGTCGCCCCAGGGGCAAGCTCCATGGGAATGGCCAGGGCCTCGAGGTGTGCCTTCACCTCGGCGAGGGGCAGAGAGCTGCGAAAGCCGAGTGTCTGGCTGCCGGGGACGGGCGACTCGGCCGGACGTGCGGCGGAGGCCTCGGGGCCATGCAACCGCAGGGCAAAGCCATCCAGACACAGATCGGTGCGCGTCGCATCGTGATAATGGGCGTCGAGACCCAGCACGCGTGTGTAGAAATCGATGCTGAGTTCGAGGTCGGTAACGGTGACCACCACATGGTCGATGGCATTGAGCATGGCGAAGTGTCCATAGCATGAGGTGCACGGAAAGTGACGGTCTTGCCGCGAGGGCAGGGATATCATGCACGTTCGATGCCCGTGTCATCCAGTCGGAAGAGCGCGATGACGTTGCATGACGGTTCGCTGGCGGATGACGAACGAAGGAGATGCCCCGATGCATGACGGTGAGTCGGTCTGCCCCTTGTGCGCAATGCCGCATGCCCGGCGTGTGGCGGGGGCGCCACCGCGGATGTATTACCGCTGTCCACGATGCGCTTTGATTTTCGTCTCCCCGGCATCGTTGCCCAGTGCCGCCGAGGAGCGCGCGGTCTACGATCTCCACCAGAACTTCCCCCACGACGCGGGATATCGTCGCTTCCTGTCGCGCCTGTGCGACCCGCTGCTGGAGCGCCTGCCTCCCGCCGCACAAGGGCTCGACTTCGGCTGTGGTCCCGGGCCGACGCTCTCGGTCATGCTCGAAGAAGCCGGGCATCACATGGCGTTGTACGACCCCTTCTACGCGCCATTTCCCGAGGTGTGGCAGCGTGAGTTCGATGTCATCACCGCCACCGAGGTGGTCGAGCATCTGCATGCACCGGGGGACGCGCTGGCCGAGGTGATCGCGCGATTACGTGTCGGGGGCTGGCTGGGGATCATGACCCAACGCAGTGACCTGGTGCAGGACCTGGCTGCATGGCGCTACATGCGCGACCCGACTCATGTGTGCTTCTTCGCCGAGCGCAGCTTTCACTATCTGGCCGAGCGCCATGGCCTGTCGGTGAGCTTTCCACGCAACGACGTGGTCCTCATGCAGCGCCTTCGGAGCTGAGTCCGAAGGCGCGTGGCGCGTCACATGGCGTGTCGCGGTACCTTGCGCAGGGTGGGCAGCATGTCGTCGAGCACCGCCATCTGTGCCGGCGTGAAGATTTCCTCCAGCGACTGCCGATAGTCCTCCCGCGCCGTCAGCCAGGCGTTGCGATCCGGCTTCCCGGCATTGTCACGCCACTGACGCAGCGTGTCGTGGAAGGTCGCGCGGGCATCCCGAAAGTCGGCGCGCTGGGCGTCATCGAGTCGCCAACTGTCCACCAGGGCCTCCAGCGTTGCCTGATGCTCGCGCACGGGCCTTTCCTGGCGTTCGGAGTGTGGGGGCGTCAGCAGGGCCAGTACGCGCAGCTGTTCGCCACTGAGCACCGAGTGCAGACGCTCGCGAAGGGCGTCGCGCAAGCAGCGTGCAAGTGATGATTCATTCGATTTTCGTTTTCGAAATTTTCGTGATGGCGAGGGCGTTGCTGAAATGCAAGGACATGCAAGCGTCACTCGGTGCGGGAGTGAATAATGCCTGCGATATCGCTATAGGAGCAGTTTCTTGTCCTGCATGCTTCTTCCTGGCTGGATAGATGAACGCTATGGCAACGATTGGAAACTTTATTATTGCGTTCATTGTTAGCTTGCTATATAGTTCACGCAACGTTCGAAAGCGAACATTGGCACAGACAGTCAAGGAGCAAGTCCATGAAAGCACGTATCCTGATTTCCGCTATTGCACTCGCCGCACTGCCGGTGGCCGCACACGCAAGCTTTGCCTCCAGCGAAGCCTTGCAGGTCAACCATGAGGCCCTGAATGTCGGCCAGCCGGTCACGCAATTCTCCGTCGACTATCAGCAGCTGGATACTTCCGGCGCCGACAGCGTGGGCATCGCGAAGGCCGAGCATTACATCTCGGTCACCAACACCAAGCAGACCGACCTGCCCAGCAACACGGCGGACCAGCCGAAACTCGGCCATCGCGCCGACTGGTAAGCCGCACGGACGTCGCCTTCGGGCGGCGTCATGTCCGCTGGCACATCGAAAACGCCCCCGCTGCGACTCGCAGCGGGGGCGTTTTCGTGTGTGCAGCGGTGCAGCGCGTGGTGGTGCGCAGCAGTGTCTGGTTGGTGGAGTGCCCCGTCAGGAGTCGGGCTGGTATTTATACCCGACGCCATATACGGAATGGATGATGTCGCGCTCGGGATAGGCATCGGCGATCTTGCGGCGCAATTTCTTGATATGACTGTCCACGGTTCGCTCGGAGACGATGCGATGGTCGCGATACATGTGATCCATCAACTGGTCGCGCGAGAAGATGCGTCCGGGCGCCTGCATCATGACCTTGAGCAACTGGAATTCGACGGCGGTCAGGCCCAGGTCGGTGCCTTGCGCCAGGGCGCGCCAGCCGTCCTCGTCCAGGCTCAGCGGTGCTGGCGTGGCGGCCTCCTCGGTCTGGGGGTGCAGGCGGCGGAGCACGGCCTTGACTCGTGCCACTACCTCGCGCGGGCTGAACGGTTTGCAGATGTAGTCGTCGGCACCCAGCTCCAGTCCCAGCAGTCGGTCGACCTCCTCGACACGTGCGGTCAGCATGATCACGGGCAAGGCCGGGTACTGATCGCCGATCCGGCGGCACAGGGTCAAGCCGTCGGTGCCGGGCAGCATCAAGTCGAGCAGTATCAGGGCCGGGGCATGATCCGCAAGCCACGGCATGACCTCGTCGCCATGTGCCAGGTGATGCGTGGCATAACCGCTTTGCTGGAGGTAATCGGCGACCAGGCGCGCGATCTTGGGTTCGTCCTCGACGATCAGAATGGTGTCGTTCATGGCTGTCTCCAGGCGTGGCTCATGGCATGTCGTGCTCGAGAACATCGTCGTCGTGACGCACCGGGAAGGTGAGCGTCCAGCGAAGTCCCCCAAGCGGCGATGCCGAGGGGGTCAGCGTGCCGCCATGCGCCGTGACCAGCGCATTGGCAATCGCCAGACCCAGGCCGCTACCGCCGCTGCGTCGGTTGCGCGAGCCCTCGACACGATAAAGACGCTCGGTCAGGCGCGGCAGATCGGCATCGGCAACGCCGGGAGCGCTGTCTTCCCACGTCATTTCGATGCGGTCGGCATGGCGCATGAGGCGTATGCGCAGCTGTCCCGGTGCATCGGTATAGGCACAAGTATTGCTCAGCAGGTTGCTCCAGAGCTGGCGCAGACGCTGGGGGTCGGCGCGCACCGGTGCCGGGGCCGCCCCGATCTCGGCATCGAGCGTGATGCCGCGCGCGCCCAGCCAGCCTTGCGCTTCCTCGAGACGCCCACGCAAGAGCGCTGCCAGGTCGTGTGGGGCGAGATAGATATCCAGTGCGCCCGCATCGCTTTGCGCGAGCAGACGCAGATCATCCACCAGGCGTTCGAGTTGAGCGACTTCCTGCGCCAGCGAGGCCAACGTGTCGTCACCAAGCGGACGTATGCCGTCCTCGATTGCTTCGATCTCGCCGCGTAGCACGGCGAGAGGGGTGCGCAACTCGTGGGCGATATCGGCGACCCACTGCTGACGATGGCGGCGATTGGCTTCCAGTGTTTCGGCGAGGACGTTGAAGTCGGCGGAGAGACGGGACAGTTCGTCACGCCCCCGCTCGGGCAGGCGCACGGTGAAGTCGCCCTGGGTCATGCGCCGGGTGGCCTCGGTCATTTCCCTGGCACGCCGGCCCAGCCACCAGGCCAGGCCCGCGGCCAGCAGCAATGAGGCGACCGACAGCGAGGCGACGATGATCGTCATGTTGCGCAGCTGACGCTGCAGGAAGACGCGATCCATGCGTGCCATGAGCTGTGCCGGGGGAAGATACCCCAACTGGCCGACGGTCTGCCCTCGATGCTGAATGTCGATGAAACGCGGCTGCGGTGGCGGCTCCTCGCCCGGCGGCGGCGTACGCGGTGGCAGCGGGCGGCCGATGACGACGCGACCGTCGGCGTCGAGTACCACGAAATCGCGGGCATCGCTGAGCTCACGATCGATTCCGCTGGGAGGCTGGCGCTCGCCCGGCCACAACTGATTGCGCACCAGCCGATGCCAGGCGCGGGGGTCGTCGCGCAGCCAGCGCCAGTCACCATGCTCCTGCCAGCGCTCGGCGAGGGCGGTGGCCAGGGTATCGGCTCGATTCGCCTGAGTGCGCTCCAGGTAGTCGATGAAGCCCTGATCGAGACTGCGTGCGATGAGCAGAAAGCTCATGCCGCCGATCAGGACATTGGTCAGCAGGATCGCCGCGAACAGCTTGAGGCTGATGCGTGCGATGCGGGGACGCTTGAAACGCAACCGTGGGCTCATGACGGGCTCTTGTCGGGCGAGTGGGCGGTGCTGGCCGGACAGCCTGGTGACGGCTGATCGCCCGGCCAGCATGGCAAGCGCTCGCGCAAGGAGACGTCATGCAATGTGCAATCAATATGCAACGACGATGGCGCGCCAGGTGTCAGTCGGGGCGCGACACCGGGCGGCCGTGCCAGTCGAAGGTGACCGGCCACAGGTGCTGGTCTCCAGTCGTGAAGTGTGCCCAGAGTTCGGCATAGGTGCGGCCGTTCTCGGGGTGGGGCGTATCGGGCAGCAGCTCCGCGAGAGGCCACAGCACGAAGGCGTGGTGCAGGATCTCGTCGCGCGGCAGTTCGACGCCATCGATGTGGCCGCACTGGTCGCCGACCGTGAGCAGGTCGATATCCAGGGTGCGGGGGCTGAACTTGGGGCTTCCCGGCAGTCGCCCGTTGGCAGCTTCGATCTCCTTGCACCAGGCCTGCAGTTCGCCGACCGGGCGCGTGGCATGGAAGGCCGCGACCAGGTTGTAGAAATTGCGCCCATCTTCGAAGCCGACCGGCTCGCTTTCGAAGACGCGCGAGACGCGAGGCTCGCCGAACGTCTCGGCAATGGCATCGAGGCAGGCCAGGACGTGGCGCTCGCGATCGATGTTGCTGCCGATGCTTACCGTCACCAGTGTCATGCCTGCCCCCGTGTGATGCGTACGCCTACGCTTGCGGCATTGGCGACCGCGCCGGGCTTGCGCACGCTCAGTCGCAGCCAGGCAATCGCGAATTCCTGGCGCAGGGTGTCGGCAAGCCGCTCGGCGAAGGTCTCGACCAGGGCGAAATGGTGGGCGTCGGCGAAACTGGCGATGCGCTCGCTGATGGCCGCGTAGTCCAGGGTCAAGTGAATGTCGTCGGCTTGTGCGGCGGGCCGGATGTCGGTGGCCAGTTCGAGATCCAGGCGTAGCCGTTGTCGAATGGTGCGCTCCCAGTCATAGACACCGATGACGGTGTCCACTTCCAGCGCCTCGATCAGCACATGATCCACGGCGTGTCCTCACTCTCTTAGCGGGCGGTCATGCCGTGAAGGATCGTCGACACTTCACGGCGTCGCAAAGCGTCGATTGTACGCCATGGAGGTGGCAGAATCATGGTCAGGGCACATCTCGTTGCCGCCTATTGAGGGAGAGCCGCTCGTGTCATCACCGCTGCCCATGACAGCCCTGGTCCTGGCCGGTTACCTGAGCGGGTCGCTGCTTGGCGCCGTCTGGGTGTGTCGTGCGCTCGGCAGGCGCGATCCTCGCCATGCCGGGTCGCGCAATCCGGGGTTTTCCAACGTGCTGCGACTGCATGGCGTCGTGCCGGCCGCGCTGACGCTGGGCGTCGACGCGGCCAAGGCAATGCCGGTGCTGTGGGTCGCGCAGCGCGAAGCGCTGCCGATATGGGCGCAGGGAGCCGTGGGCCTGTCGGTGCTGGTGGGGCACAGTTATCCGCTCTGGCATCGCGGGCGTGGCGGCAAGGCCGTGGCGAGCGCCTTCGGAGTCTTGCTGATGATCGCCACCCCGGTGGCCTGGGTCTGCGCCCTGTGCTGGGCGCTGCTGGCCTGGCGTTCGCGCACCGCCGCGGTGGCATCACTGGCCGCGGCCCTGCTCGCCCCTTTGGCCAGCTATTGGCTGGCGCGCGAGGCGACGCTGGTGGTGAGTGTCTTTTCGGCCCTGGTGCTGGTACGTCATGCCTGGAACATTCGCCGCCTGGGGCAGGGGGGCGAGCCCGGCCTGAAGCGCGAGGAGAGGATCAAGCCGCCGGAGGAGTGAGCGACGCCAGCGGCCAGCGCGGCGTGGCCTGCATCGTCGCGTCGTCGCGCTCCCCGGCCAGCAGGCGTTGTGCGCCGACATAAGCGATCATTGCGCCGTTGTCGGTGCAGAAGCGTCCGCGCGGGTAGAACGCCTGGGCCTGGCGCTTGGCGGTTTCCCGGTCCAGGCGCTCGCGCAGGCGATGATTGGCGCTGACGCCGCCGGCCACCACCAGCCGCTTGAGGCCCGTGGTGTCGAGGGCGCGCCGGCACTTGATGACCAGCGTGTCGACGACGGCTTCCTCGAAGGCGCGCGCGATGTCGGCGCGGTCCTGGTCGCTGAGGGGCCCCGCCGCCTTGAGCTGGTTGGCGGTGGTCAGGGTGTGGGTCTTGAGACCGGAAAAGCTGAAGTCGAGCCCCGGTCGGTCGGTCATCGGGCGCGGAAAGCGAAACCGGGTCGGGTCGCCGCGCTCGGCGAGCTGGGCGACGTGGGGGCCGCCAGGGTAGGGCAATTCGAGCATCTTGGCGGCCTTGTCGAAGGCCTCGCCGGCGGCATCGTCGACCGATTCGCCCAGCAGCCGGTAACGGCCCAGGCCGTGGACCTCGACGAGCTGCGTGTGCCCACCCGACACCAGCAGGGCCACGAAGGGAAAGTCGGGCGGCGCGGCCTCAAGCATCGGCGCCAGCAGATGGCCTTCCATGTGATGCACGCCGAGTACCGGGATGTCCCAGGCGCGCGCCAGGCCGTGCGCGGTGGAGGCGCCGACCATCAGCGCGCCGACCAGGCCGGGGCCCGCCGTGTAGGCGATGGCGTCTAGCTGGTCGCCGCGCAGCTCGGCGTCGTCGAGCACCTGGCGAATCAGCGGCAGCAGCTTGCGAGTGTGATCGCGCGAGGCGAGTTCCGGGACCACACCGCCGAATTCGGCGTGCATGGCCATTTGGCTGTGCAGCGCATCGGCGATCAGGCCGCGCTCGGTGTCATAAATGGCGACGCCGGTTTCGTCGCAGGAGGTCTCGATGCCCAATACCCGCATGTGTCGTCACTTCCCCGCTGGCACGTGAAAGTCGCCATTCTACGCTTTTCCAGGGCCGTGCGGCAGGGGCGGTGGCAAAGGCTTTGCAAAGCGCTGCCACGGCGACTAGAATATTGCGTTCTGCAAGACTGGGTCGTGCACCCGTCATGCCGTTCGGCATACGCTGAACACGTGCTGACAAGGTGTGCGTGCAATCCGAACTCATCTTTCCCTAAGGTAGGTGATTGGTTAATGCCTTCTGTTAAAGTACGTGACAACGAGCCGTTCGACGTCGCTCTGCGGCGTTTCAAGCGTTCTTGCGAAAAAGCCGGCGTTCTCTCCGAAGTCCGTCGTCGCGAGACCTATGAAAAGCCCACTGCGGTTCGCAAGCGCAAGGCCGCCGCAGCGGTCAAGCGTCATGCCAAGAAGTTGCAGCGTGAGCGTAAGCGTTTCGAACGGTTGTACTGATCCGTACTGTGAAGTGACTTCGGTCGCTTCCTAGAGGGACGCCAAGCGGCTGCCATCGGGTGGCCGCTTGTTTTTCCCGGCCCACCGTTCCCGCGATGCCTGGCTCCGCGATTCCCGCGATACAGACAACGTTTCGTCGAGCGCCTCCCCGCCATGGCTGGACAGATCCCCCAACGTTTCATCGATGATTTGCTGGCTCGTACCGATGTGGTCGAGATCGTCGGCGAGCGCGTTCAGCTCAAGAAGGCCGGTCGCAACTACAGCGGTCTATGCCCCTTCCACCAGGAAAAGTCGCCCTCGTTCACCGTCAGCGCCGAAAAGCAGTTCTACCACTGCTTCGGATGTGGCGTGCACGGCAATGCGCTACGCTTTCTGATGGAATTCGATCATTTGCGCTTTCCCGAGGCGGTCGAGCAGCTCGCCTCGCGGCTGGGGCTGGACGTGCCGCGCGAGGGGGCTGACGACCCTCAGGCTCAGCAGCGCGAACGGCGGCGCGAGGAGGCGGTCAACCTGCTCGAGCTGTCGGCGAGCTTTTTCCGCGAGCGTCTGGCGATGTCGGAAGGCGGCGATGCACGCGATTACCTCGAGCGTCGCGGGCTTTCCGCCGATATCGTGCGTGAGTTCGGGATTGGTTTCGCCCCGGACAAGTGGGAAGCGCTCAAGCGGCACCTGGCCGAGCGCGGCATCAGTGACGCGGTGCAGATCGAATACGGCCTGCTGGTGCACCGCGAGGATTCCGGGCGCAGCTACGACCGTTTTCGCAACCGGGTGATGTTTCCGATCCGCGACTGGAAAGGGCGGACCATTGCGTTCGGCGGTCGCGTGCTCGGGGATGCCAAGCCCAAATACCTGAATTCGCCCGAGACTCCGGTCTTCCACAAGGGGCGCGAGCTGTACGGGCTTTACGAGGCCCGTCAGGCCAATGCGCGCCTTGAGCGGATGCTGGTCGTCGAAGGCTACATGGATGTCGTGGCCCTGGCCCAGTTCGGGATCCGCAATGCCTGCGCCACGCTGGGCACCTCGCTCAGCGAGGATCATCTGCAGCGCCTGTTTCGGCTGGTCGGCGAAGTGGTGTTCTGTTTCGACGGCGATCGCGCCGGGAGACAGGCAGCGCGCCGAGCGCTGGAGACGGTGTTGCCGTCGATGATCGACGGGCGCCAGGTGCGGTTTCTGTTTCTGCCGGAGGGCGATGATCCGGATAGTCTGGTGCGTCGCGAGGGCGCGGAAGCGTTCGAGAATCGCGTGCTGTGCGCCGCGCCGCTTTCGGAGTTTCTGTTCGACCAGGCCGCGGAAGGACGCGATCTCCAGCGGATCGAGGACCGGGAGCGCTTTGCCACGGCGGTGTTGCGTGCTCTGGAACGCTTGCCCGAGGGCGTGTTGAAATCCCTGCTGCTGCGCGAGCTTTCGCAGCGTACGGGCGTTGAGCAGGCCAATTTTCAGGCCTTGCTGGCGCGTGCCGACACGTCGCAGGTGCTGCATGACGAGGGCGTCGACGACGCCTCGAGCGCTCCTGAGGACGCAGGCGAGACGCCCGCGAGGAAAGCAGGAGCGCGTGATGGCGCCCTGGGGCTCGTCGGTCGCCTGCTGCACCTGCTGGTGCATGAGCCCGCTCTGGTGAGCCGCTTGCCCGAGTCGCTCGACTGGTGCCCCGACGGCGAGGGCGACGGGGCGTTATGTCATGAGGTGGTGCGCCTGATCCGCGCCGGCGGGTATCGCAATGCGCAGGTCCTGCTGGCGCATTTTCATGGCACGCCCGAGGGGGAGCGGCTGGCCTGGCTGGCGCGCCGCGAACTCCTGATGCCCCGCGAGGCACGAGGGGCCGAGGTGGAGGGCCTGGTCGACGGGTTGCGTCGACGCCACTCGCAGCGCTCGCCACAGGAGGAATATGACGCCCTGCTGGCACGGACGCAGGCCGGGGAGTGTCTGTCCAGGGAAGAGCGTCAGCGGCTGAACGAGTTGCTGATGGAGCTCAAGGGAGGCGCTCGGCCGCCATGAAGCGGCTTGAACGGATGCCTGGCGCGACGGGTTGAATTGCCGCAAAACGTCGCCATCTACTAGGCAATATCGAAAAGGTAGCCGAACACACTAGCACACCTGGATGACAAGACAAATACGACACTGGCAGTAAAATGCCCTTAGCGGCTATACTGGCAGGCTTAGCAGCGTTTCGATCCGTTCACCTCCAGGTGCTCCATTGTCGAGATAGGGTTTCTATGGCTGGAAATACGCAGCAGTCACGTCTGAAGGAGTTGATCGCCCAGGGTAAGGAACAGGGCTTCCTGACCTATGCGGAGGTCAACGACCACCTTCCCGAGGATATCGCCGATCCCGATCAGGTGGAAGACATCATTGCGATGATCAACGACATGGGTATCAGCGTCGTCGAGGAAGCACCTGACGAAGATACCCTGATGATGTCCGATCAATCCGCCGACGAATCGGCGGCGGAAGAAGCCGTCGCCGCGCTGGCCGCGGTGGAAAGCGATGTCGGCCGCACCACCGATCCCGTGCGTATGTACATGCGCGAGATGGGCACGGTGGAATTGTTGACGCGCGAGGGCGAGATCGAAATCGCCAAGCGTATCGAGGAAGGCACCCGTGAGGTGATGTCGTCGCTGGCCTATTTGCCCGGCGCCGTGGATTCCATTCTCAGTGCTTACGATGCCACCCAGGATGAAGAAGCGCCGGGCCGGCTGTCCGACCTGTTTTCCGGCTTCATCGACCCCGACGAAGGGATTCCCGGGGTGGCCGAGGCGGAGGTGCCCGAGCCCGAACCCGAGCCGAGCGCCGCGGACGGCGACGTCTCCGAGGATGACGACGAGGCCGAGGAAGAGGAAACCGGTGGTGGCCCGGACCCCGAAGAAGCGCGGGCACGCTTCGAGCAGATCCGTGAGCAGAACGAGCGCGCCAAGGCCGCGATCGAAGAGCACGGGCTCGGCTCGAAGGAAGCCAGCGCCGAGCAGGCCCGTCTGGCCGAGCTGTTCTCGCCGATCAAGCTGGTGCCCAAGCATTTCGAGCGTCTGGTGGGCCAGGTGCGGATCAGCGTCGAGCAGATCCGCGGCCAGGAAAAGGCCATCATGCAGATCTTCGTGAAGCAGGCCAAGGTGCCGCGCAAGACCTTCATCGGGTCGTTTCCGGGCGCCGAGTCCGATCTCGAGTGGCTGGACCGGTTCATGGCCAAGCACACCAAGTTCGCCGATCGTCTCGAGCCGTTCCGTGCCGACATCCAGCGTGCCCAGCGCAAGATCGGCTTCGAGGAAGAGATGGTCCTGCTGCCGGTCTCGCACATCAAGGAAGTCAATCGCCGCTTGTCGATCGGCGAGGCCAAGGCGCGTCGCGCCAAGAAGGAAATGGTCGAGGCCAACCTGCGCCTGGTCATCTCCATCGCCAAGAAGTATACCAACCGTGGCCTGCAGTTCCTGGATCTCATCCAGGAAGGCAACATCGGCCTGATGAAGGCGGTGGACAAGTTCGAGTACCGTCGTGGCTACAAGTTCTCGACCTATGCCACCTGGTGGATTCGTCAGGCGATCACGCGGTCGATCGCCGACCAGGCGCGCACCATCCGTATTCCGGTGCACATGATCGAGACCATCAACAAGCTCAACCGCGTGTCGCGGCAGATGCTGCAGGAGATGGGGCGCGAGCCGACACCGGAAGAATTGGGCGAGCGTCTCGAGATGCCCGAGGACAAGGTGCGCAAGGTGCTCAAGATCGCCAAGGAACCGATCTCCATGGAGACGCCGATCGGCGACGACGACGACTCGCATCTCGGCGATTTCATCGAGGATGGCACGATGCTGTTGCCGATCGACTCCGCGACCGGCGAAGGCTTGATCGAGGCGACCCGCAACGTGCTGGGCGGTCTGACCGCGCGCGAGGCCAAGGTGCTGCGCATGCGCTTCGGCATCGACATGAACACCGACCACACGCTGGAAGAGGTCGGCAAGCAGTTCGATGTCACCCGCGAGCGTATCCGTCAGATCGAGGCCAAGGCACTGCGCAAGTTGCGTCACCCCTCACGCTCCGAGCCGCTGCGCACCTTCCTCGACGAGTAAGTCGGGCAAGGGCGCAAGCCGGATATGAAAAACCCGCGAGGTCCTCCTCGCGGGTTTTTTTGGTCGGTCGTAGCGTTGTCGTCAGGCGGCGCGGGCGCGACGGCGCAGCAGGAGCACCAGCTCGATGCAGGCGAAAAAGAGCAGCATGTAGCCCGCCAGTTCGGTGACTTCCTCGGCGGCGTCCTTGATGACGCGCTGGTAATGGTCGCCCAGCATGGCTTCCCAGAATTCCGAACGACCGTAAAGCCGCGAGAAGACGTAGGTGGTGAGAAAGCCGGCGGTGAACATGCCGAGTCCCAGGCTGTTGGAAATCGACTTGAATTCGGCGACGAAGGCGTGGCGCTGACGGATGACCACGAACAGCGCCGGCACCACCACCAGGGTCACGATTACCTGCCAGGCGCCGTCGAAGACATAGCGGTCCAGCCAGTAGTCGTTTTCGCGCACGTAAGAGGCGAACAGAAACGCGCCCATCAGCAGGCTGACATGGGGAATGGCCGACGGGCGGCGATGCAGGTAGCCCATCATCACGGCGCCGAGCAAGAGCAGTGTCGACTGCATGAGTTCGGTCAACGACGTTTCGGTGAAGCGGTCGACGCCCGACTGTGCATCGAGCATGACGAGCTGCATGGCCCCAGCGACGAACAAGATATAGCAAAATGCGCGAACGCAAATGGCCTTGAAGCTGATGGTGGCCTCGGAGGGGAGTGGCGAGTTAGTCATACGGCGTCTCTGGCGTTCGTCTGGGCGGCGATGCGGCTTGTGTTGGCGAATGCGTAATTTTAGCAAGAAAACGAATTTTTGAAAACGCTGTTTCTTATCCGCGCGTTGCGCTTTACAGAACACACGGCGGCTTTCAGACTACCGGCATTGCCCTTGCCAGTGCCGGAGACCAGTCGCATGCAAGCAGAGTTGCTGGAAATTCGTCAGCACATGGGACAGTTCCCGCCTTTCGATCAACTGTCCGATGACCTGCTCGACGAGCTGGCAGGACAGGTCGAGGTCGGGTACTTCCAGGCTGACACCGATATCTATCGCCATGACGATGTCGTCGAACACCTCCACTATATCCGTAGCGGGGCCATCGACCTGTATCGGCGCAACGGCGACCTCTACAACCGCTTGAGCGAAGGCGATATCTTCGGTCAGTTCGACCTGCTGCGCGATCAGCGTGTGCGCTTTCCAGCGCGTGCCATCGAAGACACGCTCATCTACTTCATCCCCCATGCCATGTTCCGTCGGCTGTGCGAACTGGATGAAAACTTCGCCGATTTCGTCGAAGTCGAGCGTCCGCGCCTGGAGGCGACCGTCGACCAGCAGCGCAAGGGGCACGAGATGCTGGTCACCAAGGTGCGCAAGCTGGCCTCGCGTGCCCCGGTGATGGTGGAGAGCGACGCGACGGTACAGGAGGCGGCACAGCACATGGGCGAGCACAACGCCTCGTCAGTGCTGGTGCTGGCGGCTCCGCAAGCGGATGACGATTCGCACGCTTTCACCCTCGATGATGGCCGCTCACGCCGCATGGTGGGCATTCTCACCGACCACGACCTGCGCAACCGGGTGCTTGCCGAAGGGCTGCCGGCGAGCACGCAGGTGGGGCAACTGATCGACGATCGGCCGATCACCATCCAGTCCGACGAGTCGGTCTACGAGGCGATGCTGCGCATGCTGCGCAACAACATCCACCACTTGCCGGTACTCTATCGCCGGCGACCGATCGGCGTGCTGCATCTGTCCGATATCGTGCGCCACGAAACCAACAGCAGCCTCTATCTCGTGGATAACATCTTCCGCCAGCCCAACGTCGAGGCCCTGGCGGCATTGAAAGGGGACGTGCAGGCCGCGTTCGTGCGCATGGTCAACGAGGGCGACAACTCGCAGATGGTGGGCAGCTCGTTGTCGAGCATCGGGCGCAGTTTCACGCGGCGTCTGCTGGAGTTGGCCGAGGAAGAGCTGGGGCCGCCTCCGGTGCCGTATTGTTTCATGGCGCTGGGGTCGATGGCGCGCAACGAGCAATCCATCGTCACCGACCAGGACAACGCCCTGGTTCTCGATGACCGCTTCGACCCGGAGCAGCACGATGCGTATTTCCTGACGCTTGCCCAGCGTGTCAGCGACGGCCTGGCGGCCTGCGGATACAGCTACTGCAAGGGCGACGTCATGGCCACCAACTCGCGCTGGCGGCAACCGCTGCGCGTCTGGCAGCAGTACTTCAGCGACTGGATCGACAACCCCAACGCCGAGCGGCTGCTGCACAGCTCGATTTTCTTCGATCTGGACAGCGTGCACGGTGAGGAAGCCTTCGCCGAGCGCTTGCAGGACCTGGTCGCCGAGCGTGCCTCCCAGCGCCCGCGCTTTCTGGCCGCGATGGCCCGCAATGCCTTGAATCGTACGCCGCCGCTGGGGTTTTTCCGCACCTTCGTGATGGAAAAGGACGGCAAGCAGAACAATACGATCAACTTGAAACGGCGCGGGACGGCACCGCTGGTCGACCTGATTCGCGTACACGCGCTGGCCTGCGGATCTCGCGCACAGAACTCGTTCGAGCGACTCGAGGACATCGCCAAGACGCGTCTGCTGGCCGGTCATTCCGGCGAGCGGTTGCGCTATGCGCTGGAGTTCATCGCCATGGTGCGGATTCGCCACCAGGTCATCGATATCCAGGAAGAACGCGAGCCAGACAACGACATCGAGCCCGAAAACGTCTCGGACAGAGAGCGACACAACCTCAAGGATGCCTTTCAGGTCCTCAGCAACGCGCAGAAGTTCCTCAAGTTTCGTTACCCAATGCCCTCGCAGAAGCGCTGATCGCTGAATGAAAAGATCGTCCTCACGCCATTCGAAAACGCCTGCCACCTGGGCGGACTATTTCACCGCACGTCGCGAGCAGACACGCGTACCGGCGCTCGAGCGATATTTCGCCGCCGGTGTGCCGGCACCGGAAACGCCGCTTGACGAGGTGCCGATGATGGCCATGGACATGGAGACCACCGGTCTCGATGAACAGCGTCATGCCATCGTCAGTATCGGCCTGGTGCCGTTCGACCTGCGGCGTATCCGCATGGCGCAGCGTCGGTACTGGATCGTGCGCCCGCCGCGCCCGTTGAGCGAGCGATCGATCACTTTCCACCACATCACTCATACCGAGATCGAGCAGGCGCCGGACCTCGACGAGATCCTGGACGAGCTGCTGGAGGCCATGGCCGGGCATGTCATGGTGGTGCATTACCGGCATATCGAACGTACCTTCCTGAATGCGGCCGTCAAGGCGCGACGTGGTGAAGGGATCCATTTTCCGGTGATCGATACCATGTCGCTGGAAGCACGTCTGCACCGTCAGCCCTTGTGGGCGCGCTTTCGGCGCTGGATGGGGCGTCCGCCGGCCTCGATCCGGCTGCCCGATAGTCGCACGCGCTATGGCCTGCCGCCTTATCAGGCGCACCATGCCCTGATCGATGCCCTTGCCACTGCGGAGCTGCTGCAGGCACAGGTCGCGCATCACTATCGTCCGGACACGCCGTTGAGCGAAGTTTGGAACTGAACGCGGCAGGAGCTTGGCGAGACGGTATTTGACGAGACGACAGCCGGACGAGTCGCGGACCGACGTCGCAACGCAAGAAGGCGGCCCTTGGGGGGCCGCCTTCTCGTTCAGCACGAACCGGTGCGTGGCATCAGGTGCCGCGTGGTTCGCTCATCAAGCCCTTGATGATGGCGTAGCAGCCCGCCAGGAGCACCAGGGTGAAGGGGAGGCCGGTGGTGATCACTGCGGTTTGCAGTGCGGTCAGGCCGCCGCCCAGCAGCAGGGCGATGGCGATCGCGCCCTCGATCAAGGCCCAGAAGATGCGCTGGGGCTTGGGAGCGTCGACCTTGCCGCCGGCTGTGATCGAGTCGATGACCAGCGAACCCGAGTCCGAGGAGGTGATGAAGAACACCATCACCAGCACGATGCCCACGAACGAGGTGACCGCGGTCAGCGGCAGTTGGCCGAGCATGGTGAACAGCTGCAGCTCCAGTGCGGCATCCTTGACGCCTTCGAAGCCCTGGTTGATGTACTGGTCGATGGCAGTGCCGCCGAACGCGGTCATCCACAGGATCGAGACCAGCGTCGGCACCAGGAGCACGGCGATCAGGAACTCGCGCACGGTGCGGCCACGGCTGACGCGAGCGATGAACATCCCGACGAACGGTGACCAGGAAATCCACCAGGCCCAGTAATACGCCGTCCAGCCTTGCGTGAAGCCGGTATCTTCACGTCCGAAGGGATTGGACAAGGCGGGAAGGTTCTGGACGTAACCCCACAGGTTCTCGAAGAAACCGGTGGCGATCAGCAGGGTCGGGCCGACGAAAATCACGAAGACGAGCAGCAGGAAGGCGAGCGCCATGTTGAGCTGCGACAGACGTTGCACCCCCTTGTCGACACCGGCCACGACGGACATCAGCGCCACCAGCGTGATACCCAGGATCAGTATCACCATGGTGACGTTGGTGTTGGGCGTATCGAACAGGTAATGCAGACCGGCGGAGGCCTGTGAAGCGCCGAGCCCCAGGGACGTTGCCAGACCGAACAGCGTGGCGAAGACCGCCAGGATATCGATGACGTGGCCGGGCCATCCCCAGACGCGCTCGCCGAGAATCGGATAGAAAATCGAGCGCATGGTCAGTGGCAGGCCCTTGTTATAGGCGAACAGCGCCAGGGACAGTGCGACGATGGCGTAGATCCCCCAGGGATGCAGGCCCCAGTGGAAGATCGTCGCGGCCATGCCAAGTTGCATGGCGCCTTGCTCGTTGCCGGCCATGCCACCCAGGGGGGCGCTCGAGCCGCCTTCGAACGAGGTTCCGAAATGCGTCATCGGCTCGGCCACACCGTAGAACATCAGCCCGATGCCCATCCCGGCCGCGAACAGCATGGCGAACCAGCCAGCATAGCTGAAGTCGGGCTTGGCGTGAGCGCCACCCAGTCGGACTTTTCCCATGGGCGTGAAAATCAGTGCGACGGCCAGTACCACGAAGATATTGGCGGCCAGGATGAAGAACCAGTCCAGGCTGCCCGTCAAGAACGAGAACATGGCGTTGAAGATCGGCGCCACCTGGTTCTGAAACGCCAGCGTCACGATGACGAAGAACAGAATCATCAGTGACGAGATCGTGAACACCTTGCCGTGTAGATCGAAGTCGATGCCGAACTTCGACGAGGTGATGTTGTCCTGACCAATGACGTAATCGGTATCGATCAGATTGGCCGGCCCATCCGGGGCCGGCACGCCCTCGGAGCCGTTATTGGGCTCTTGGGCCGCATCGTCCTGCGAACGTTTTTCCATGAGAATTCTCCGTCTCAGGTAAGCGTCGGTTGCGTCGTTGACGCGAGATATGCCTTATCGGCAGTTAGCGCATTGTACTTAAGAAGTCTGCAGAGTTGAGTCCTTTTTGCCAGCTGGACCTTAAACGTTTCCTCCTATTCCTTGCAAAACGCCGCTGTATGGCGGCCTGGCTCAATGGGCAGTGCTGCGTGCGGCCTCTTCGACGATCCAGTCGTGTACCGCACGCACCCGACGGTCGTCCAGTGCGCCGGGATGATACACCAGCCCGTACGACTTGCCGGTGGCGACCGTGCCGGCGAAAGGCGCGATCAGGGCACCCGTGTCGAGTTCGTTGGTAATCAGCGTGCGCCGGGCGATGGCGACCCCCATGCCGGCGATGGCCGCTTCCACGGTCAGGTGGTTACGGTTGAATGTGTAGCCGCGTTGCACGTTGACCGACGCGGCACCGAGGGCATGCAGGTAGTGCTCCCACTCGGCGTAATCATGGCTGCCGCGCCACGCGGTGACATCGTGCAGCAACGGGTAGTAGCCCAGGTCATCGGGACGTACCAGGGGCGGGCGACGGCGCAGCAGTTGCGGCGAGCACACCGCGAAGATCTCCTCATCCATCAGCGGTGTGATCTGGAAGCCGGCATAACGCCCGTCATTCAGGTCGATGGCGAGCTCGAACTCGCCTTCGCGCAATGAGAGATTGCTGTCCTCGGAAGCGACGTGCAATTCAATGTCGGGAAACCGCGCCTGCAGGCGAGTGAGGCGCGGCATCAGCCATTTGGCGAGAAACGACGGTACACAGCGCAGGCGCAGCACGCCGCTCATGACCCCCGTGCGCAAGCGGCGTACCTCTTGGCCCACGGCGTCGTAGGCCTGATCCACCACGGCGGCCAGGCGTTGCCCTTCGTCGGTGAGCTCCAGGCGTCTCGGCAAGCGCCGAAAGAGCTTGAACCCCAGGCGTGCCTCGAGCTGCTTGATCTGCTGGCTGACCGCACCCGTGGTCACGTGAAGCTCCTCGGCGGCCCGGGTGAATGAAAGGTGTCGTGCGCTGATCGCGAAGACTTTCAGCCAGGCGTGGGTCTGGGCGTGCAAGGTGCGGCTCATGGTTTAGTCAATCTAAATCTTTGTCGATTTATTCTCCGTTGCCCGGCACTCGGGCTGGCTTCAAGCTAGAGTCAATATCAGCGAATGGCAAGTTCGTTTAGAAATTTTGATGCATGACCACCCCGAGGGATCACGTTATGGCGATCAGTGTATTCGATCTGTTCAAGGTAGGGATTGGCCCGTCCAGTTCGCATACCGTGGGTCCCATGCGTGCCGCTCACGATTTCGTCGAGGCATTGCGTGCCCGCGATGCGTTGTCACGCGTGACTCGCGTCGAGGTTCATCTCCACGGATCGCTCTGCGCCACCGGCGTAGGCCATGGTACGGACCGTGCGGTGATCATGGGGCTCATGGGCGAGCGTCCCGAGAGTATCGACCCCGACATCGTTCCCTCCTGCATGGAGGAACTGCACGAATCGCAGACCCTGCTGCTGGGCGGCCAGGTGCCGATCTCGTTTCCCTGGTCGCGGGACATGCAATGGCACGAGAACTCGCTCGACTATCATCCCAATGCGCTGCGCCTGATCGCGCATGCGCACGACGGAGAGTGCTATCGCAACACCTATTATTCGGTCGGCGGCGGTTTCGTCATCGATGAGGCCCAGGCCGCCAATGGCGCGCTGGATACCGACACCACCACGTTGCCCTATGACTTTGCGACGGCGGATGAATTGCTGTCGCTGTGCCGCATCCATGGGTTGCGCATCTCCGAGCTGATGCTCGAGAACGAGAAGGCCTGGCGCGACGAGGCCAGCGTCCGCGATGCGCTGTGGCATATCTGGGAGGCGATGAAAGCCTGCGTCGACAACGGCCTGCGTCACGATGGCGTCCTGCCCGGCGGGCTCAACGTCAAGCGCCGTGCCAGTGCGCTGCATCGGCGTCTGCAAGCGGCCAAAGACGACACCAGCGTGATCGCCTCGACATTTTCGGCCATGGACTGGGTCAACGTCTTCGCCCTGGCGGTCAACGAGGAAAACGCCGCCGGCGGGCGCATGGTCACCGCGCCAACCAACGGGGCGGCGGGCATCGTGCCGGCGGTCTTGCACTATTACATGCGTTTCCAGCCCGGTGCCTGCCAGCGCGATGTCGTCGACTTCCTGCTGGCGGCGGGAGCGATCGGCATTCTGTGCAAGAAGAATGCCTCGATTTCCGGCGCCGAGGTCGGCTGTCAAGGCGAGGTCGGGTCAGCCTGCGCGATGGCCGCCGCCGGGCTGGCCGAGGTCATGGGCGGAACGCCCGCCCAGGTGGAGAACGCCGCCGAGATCGGCCTCGAGCACAACCTGGGGCTGACCTGCGACCCCATCGGGGGCTTGGTGCAGGTTCCTTGCATCGAACGCAATGCCATCGCCTCGGTGAAGGCGATCAACGCCGCGCAGATGGCGCTTGGCGGCGATGGCGAGCACTTCGTGTCCCTCGACCGGGTCATCCGCACCATGCGCGATACGGGTCGCGACATGCAGGACAAGTACAAGGAGACCTCGCGCGGCGGCCTGGCGGTCAATGCCATCGAATGCTGAAGCCTGCTTGCTCGATCAACCCTTTGGGACGCCGCTCGGCGTCCTTTTTTTTGTTTCGGGATCGCGCCGTCGCGCCTGGTATGGTTTTATTTCGTCGGAACATGTCGGGCACCGGCGTTCTTCTGGATGCCCGATGCACCATCTAGGGATCGAGAAGATAAAAGGCCGCTCATGAGCGAAAACGATAGCTGCATCATCCGCCATTTTCGGCACTACGCCAATCTATCCGACAGCGATGAGGCCTTGCTGGATTCGCTGGAGCGTGAGCCCCGCGAGGTCGCCCGTGGCGAATCGCTCTGGCAGACCGACGATCCGGCGGGCCGGTTCTGCACGCTTTCCAAGGGCTGGGCATACTCCTTCCGGGACATGGAGGACGGCTCGCGTCAGATTCTGGAGATCTACCTGCCGGGCGACGTCATCGGCCTGCGCGAGTTCGCCTTTCATGAACGTCTGGCGGGCGTGACGATGATCGACGACGGTGTCGTCTGTGACTTCCCGCATCGGCGCTTGATAGAGGTGTTTCGCGAATCCTTCACGCTGTCGATGATCTTCTTCGCCGTGTCCTCGCATCAACAGGCCCTGCTGACCGAGCGCCTGGTCAATCTGGCACGGCGCAGCGCGCGTCAAAAGATCGCGCACTTGATCTACGAAATGTACATGCGCCTGCAGCGCATCATGCCGCATTCCTCGCGGCGCTTTCGCCTGCCGCTGTCGCAGCAGCAGCTCGGCGATGCGCTGGGACTGACCTCGGTACACATCAGCCGCACCCTGAGCGGCTTTCGCGAAGAGGGCATCCTGCTGCGTGACCGCCAGTGGGTCGAGTTGCTCGACCCCGACGCGCTGGCACGTGAAGCCGAGTTCGCGGGACGCTATTTACGCGATGGACTGGGCCCGTTATCGGGGGAGTGAACCTTCCCCTTGAAGCGTCGTCGGCAGGTGATCGACCAGGAAGTCGACGAACTGACGCACCTTGGGCGACAGGTGACGATGCCGTGGATAGATGGCCCACACCGCGGTGTCGGTGAATTGATAGGCCGTCAGTACCGGCACCAGTTCGCCCCTGGCCAGGTGCGGCGTGACATAGTAGTCGGGCAGTTGCGCCAGACCCAGCCCCTTGAGGACCGCATCGAGCAATGCCGGCCCGGAGTTGGCTCGCCAGCGTCCATCGACGCGGATTTCACGGCGGTGGCCATTGATTTCGAACAGCCAGCTGTCACGCGATCCACGCAGGCAGTTGTGGTGGGGCAGTTCGGCCAGCGAATGGGGCGGGGCGGCCCGCTCGAAATAGGCCGGCGAGCCGACCACGTACTCGCGGCGTTCGCACAGGCGCCGCGCGATCAGGCTCGAGTCGCGCAGTACCCCCATGCGGATGGCCACGTCGAAGCCTTCCTCGACCAGCTCGACCCGACGGTTGGTGAAGTGCATGTCGATCTCGAGCTGGGGGTGGCGCCACTGGAAGTCGTTGACCAACGGGGCGATGTAGCGCTCGCCGAAGGTGGTGGCACAGGTCAGCCGCAAGGTGCCCTTGGGCCGAGACTGGAAGTCGACGATGGCCTCCTCGGCCTCGCGAAAACCGTCGAACAGGTGGCGGCAATGCCGGTAGTAGAGCGCGCCGGCATCGGTGAGGCGCGTCTGGCGCGTGGTGCGATACAAGAGCGTCGTGCCGAGCTGGCTTTCGAGTTGCCCGATCAAGCGGCTCACATGGGACGTGGAAACCTGCAGATGACGGGCCGCGGCGGAAAACGTGCCCAGTCGGGCAACTTCGATGAAGGCTTCGATGCGATCCCAGCGCTGCATTGTTGCTCCACGGCAATAATGTTGTGACGTCGTAAGCATTTATCCAGGCGCGCCGACTGCCTAGACTGGAGGGGTTAACCCCGCGCGCCTGGGTCGCCTTTGCTGGTGCCTCGGGCGCCGCCACGATCGACGAAGGAGAATGCCTGATGAAATCACGCGCCGCCATTGCTTGGGAAGCCGGCAAGCCGCTGGAACTCGCCGAGATCGACGTCGAAGGGCCCAAGGCCGGCGAAGTCATGGTTCAGATCAAGGCGACCAGCGTCTGCCATACCGACGCTTACACGTTGTCCGGCGCCGATCCCGAGGGCAACTTCCCGGCGGTGCTGGGCCATGAAGGGGCCGGGATCGTGCAGGAAGTCGGCGAGGGCGTCACCAGCCTCAAGCCCGGCGATCACGTCATTCCGCTGTACACCGCCGAATGCGGCAAGTGCAAGTTCTGTCTCTCCGGCAAGACCAACCTGTGCAGCTCGGTCCGCGCCACCCAGGGCAAGGGCGTGATGCCCGACGGGACCTCGCGCTTCTCCAAGGATGGACAATCGCTGCATCACTACATGGGCTGCTCGACGTTCAGCGAGTACACCGTGCTGCCCGAGGTCTCGCTGGCCAAGGTCTCCTCCGAAGCGCCGCTGGACAAGATCTGCCTGCTGGGCTGCGGGGTGACCACCGGTATCGGCGCGGTCATGAACACCGCCAAGGTCGAGCCGGGGGCCACCGTCGCCGTGTTCGGTCTCGGCGCCATCGGCCTGGCCGTCATCCAGGGCGCGGTCATGGCCAAGGCGAGCCGCATCATCGCCATCGACGTCAATCCGGACAAGTTCGACATGGCGCGTCAATTCGGTGCCACCGACTTCGTCAATCCGAAAGATTACGCGGATCCCATTCAGCAGGTCATCGTCGACTTGACCGACGGCGGTGTCGATTATTCCTTCGAATGCATCGGCAACGTCAATGTCATGCGTTCGGCGCTGGAGTGCTGCCACAAGGGGTGGGGCGAGTCGATCATCATCGGCGTGGCCGGCGCCGGCGAAGAAATTTCCACGCGTCCGTTCCAGCTGGTCACCGGGCGCGTCTGGAAGGGGTCCGCCTTCGGTGGCGTCAAGGGTCGCAGCGAACTGCCGGGCTATGTCGACGACTACATGAACGGCAAGCTCAAGATCGACGAGTTCGTCACCCAGGACATGCCGTTCGAGCAGATCAACGAGGCGTTCGAGCTGCTGCACGCCGGCAAGAGCATCCGCACCGTGCTGCACTATTGATCCGTCGCGCCCGGTACCGCGCGAAGGCTCGTGGTGATTCATCGCGTCCGGACGCCTCGCGACGTCGTTCCATCCGCCGGCGGCATGATGCCGCCGGTTTCTCAGGGAGAGCATCATGACCATGTCCGAATCGCTGGAGCTGGTCTCCGCCACCAAGTCGTTCGGCGGTTGGCTGAAGCGCTACAAGCATCACTCGCGTGCACTCGACTGCGAGATGATCTTCTCCATCTACCTGCCGCCCCAGGCGGAGACCGACAAGGTGCCGCTGTTGTGGTGGTTGTCGGGGTTGACCTGCAACGACGAAAATTTCATGCAGAAGGCGGGGGCGCAGCGCGTGGCCGCCGAGCTGGGCATGGCCATCGTCTGCCCGGATACCAGTCCGCGCGGTACCGAGCTTCCCGGCGAGCATGACAGCTATGACTTTGGCTCCGGCGCGGGCTTCTACGTCAATGCCACCCAGGCGCCGTGGTCCAAGCATTACCGCATGTACGACTACGTCACCGAGGAATTGCCGTCCGTGGTGCGCCAGCATTTTCCGCTCAATGGGCGTGAAGCGATCAGCGGCCACTCCATGGGCGGTCATGGCGCGCTGGTGCTGGCCTTGCGCCAGCCCGGTCGCTACACCTCGGTGTCGGCGTTCGCGCCGGTGGTCAACCCGATCGTCTCGCCCTGGGGGCAGAAGGCCTTCACGGCCTATCTCGGCGAGGATCATGGCAAGTGGACGCAATACGACGCTTGCGAACTGATCGCCAAGGGGGCCTCGCGTCAGCCGCTGTTCATCGATCAGGGCGAAGCGGACAACTTTCTCGAGGAGCAACTCATGCCCGAGCGCATCGAAGCCACCTGCGAGAAACACGATCATCCGCTGACGCTGCGGCGTCAGCCGGGCTACGATCATAGCTATTTCTTCATCGCGACCTTCATCGAAGAGCATTTGCGCTATCACGCCGAGTATCTGCACCGCAAGCGCTGAGCGCTGAAAGCCCGCTCAGGATATCGCCCCGCTCGAGTGGTTCGCTCGATGCGGGGCGATTTCGTCGGCGCGTACGGGGATGTCGTTTTTGATAGCGTAAGGCGACGCTTTTAGATACGTTGTCAGGGCGCCACGCGGTCACACTCAAGGCGTTGGCCCCATACCCACAATGACAACACATCCCTGGTGAAGCATTACCAGTGGCTCCGAACGTGACACGAAGGAGAACCGCTGATGACCCTGACGAGTGATCGCCTCGCGACGCCTGCCACCCCCAAGGCGCCCCTGCGTCTGGGTTTTCTGTTGATGGACAATTTCACGTTGATTTCGCTGGCCTCGGCGGTGGAGCCGCTGCGCATGGCCAACCAGCTCGCCGGGCGCGAACTCTACCAATGGACCACCTTGAGCGCGGACGGCGAGGCAGTACGTGCCAGCGACGGCTTGCTCATCACCCCCGACAACAGCATGCATGATCCCCTGGAACTCGACATGGTGTTCGTCTGTGGCGGCGTCGGCATTCAGCGCCATGTCACGCGTGAGCATGTGCTGTGGCTGCAGTCCCAGGCTCGCCAGTCACGCCGCGTGGGGGCGATCTGCACGGGGAGTTGGGCGCTCGCCCAGGCAGGTCTGCTGGATGGCTACGAGTGCAGCATTCACTGGGAGTTCCAGGCCGCCGCCCAGGAGGCTTACCCGCACGCCACGCTGACCACGCGGTTGTTTTCCATCGACCGCGACCGGGCCACGGCCTCGGGCGGGACCGCACCGCTGGACATGATGCTGACGCTGATTGCTCGCGATCATGGTCGCGAATTGTCGGCGGCGATCTCCGACATGTTCATCTGCGATCGTGTGCGCGGCGAGCAGGACCAGCAGCGCGTCCCGCTGCGTCATGTGCTGGGCACCAGTCAACCCAAGCTGCTCGAGATCGTCGCGCTGATGGAAGCCAACCTGGAAGAGCCCATCGCTCTCGACGAGCTGGCGCGCTATGTGGACGTCTCCCGGCGTCAACTGGAGCGCCTGTTTCAGAAATACCTGAGCTGCTCGCCGTCGCGTTACTACCTCAAGTTGCGATTGACCCGGGCCCGGCAGCTGCTCAGGCAAACCTCGATGTCGATCATCGAAATCGCATCGGTGTGCGGGTTCGTGTCCACGCCGCATTTCTCCAAGTGCTACCGCGAATATTTCGGGACACCGCCCCGCGACGAACGCGTGACGCGCCTCAACAGTGCCAGCGTGACGCTGGCGCCCGCTACGCCGTCGGACGGGCACGACCCCTATGTCGCGCCGCGTGCCTCCAGTGCCATGCAGGCGCTGGCCCAGGCGCAAGGCGAACCCACCTACGCCAGCGTACGCCTCGTGTAGAGTCTCGCACTCCCGCCGCTTGGCGGCATGCCCGGCATGCCGCGTTCTGGGGCCGTCCGATGCATCGGACGGCCCCAGTGCGTCATGCACGATGCCGGCGCGTGACGCATTTGGAATTTTCCTCGTCGCTTCCAAGCGTCGGCGGCCCCGGGGCCGGGGCTATGCTGGCCGCATGAAGCCATCCCCGGAGCGACGCACATGACCGCGCAATCACTGCACGACGACGCCATCGTCATCGATGGCCTGATCATCGCCAAATGGGGCCGCGATCTCCTCGAGGACATGCGCCGGGGCGGACTGACTGCCGCCAATTGCACCGTCTCGGTGTGGGAGGGGTTCCAGGCCACCGTCGACAACATCGTCGAGACCAATGCGCTCCTCGCGGCGTGCGATGATCTGGTGCGACCCGTGCATACCACCGCCGACATCATCCGCGCCAAGGAAGAAGGCAAGACCGGCATCATCTACGGTTTTCAGAACGCCCATGCCTTCGAGGATCAGATCGGCTACGTCGAGGTCTTCAAGAAGCTCGGCGTGGGCATTGTGCAGATGTGCTACAACACCCAGAACCTGGTGGGCACCGGCTGCTACGAACGCGACGGCGGGTTGTCCGGTTTCGGCCGCGAGATCGTCGCCGAGATGAACCGCGTGGGCATGATGTGCGATCTGTCCCATGTCGGTGAAACCACTTCCCGAGAGGTCATCGAGGCCTCAGAGAAACCGGTCTGCTATTCCCATTGCCTGCCTTCCGGCCTCAAGGAACATCCGCGCAACAAGTCCGACGAGGAACTCAGGTTCATCGCCGACCATGGCGGTTTCGTCGGCGTGACCATGTTCACCCCCTTCCTGCGCGCCGGGGTCGACGCCACCGTCGACGATTATGTCGAGGCCATCGAATACGTGATGAACATCGTCGGCGAGGATGCCATCGGCATCGGCACCGACTTCACCCAGGGCCAGGACCAGGCCTTTTTCGAATGGCTCACCCACGACAAGGGCTACGCCCGGCGCCTGACCAACTTCGGCACCATCATCAATCCCGAGGGCATTCGTACCATCGGCGAGTTTCCCAACCTTACCGAGGCGCTCTTGCGACGCGGCATGAGCGAGCGACAAGTGCGCAAGATCATGGGTGAGAACTGGATGCGTGTTTTGAAAGAGGTATGGGGCGCCTGAGGGCAATACTTCTGCATATAAGGGGCGCCGGGGGTAGGCCGAAGAGGAGGTCCGATTCCAGGGAGGGAATCGGTAGCGTACAGGGATGTATCCACAGCGCTTCCTCCAGGCCTGCCGCCGTCAAGCCCCAGCCAGAAAAAGCGCCAAGACAACGATCTCGAGGATTACGACCGTGACCAAGATGGCCCCCGAACTGCCCATCGAGGTGGATAGAGAAACCGGCGTGTGGACCACCGACGCCCTGCCGATGCTCTACGTGCCCCGCCACTTCTTCATCAACAACCACGTCGCGGTGGAAGAGGCGCTGGGCGTGGAGACCTACGCGGACATCCTCTACCACGCCGGCTACAAGAGCGCCTGGCACTGGTGCGAGAAGGAGGCCGAGCTGCACGGCCTGGAGGGCGAGGCGGTGTTCGAGCACTACATGACGCGTCTCTCACAGCGTGGCTGGGGGTTGTTCATCACCGAGGACATCGACCTCGATGCCGGCACCGCCCAGGTACGTCTCGAGCACAGCGCCTTCGTCTATCAGCTCGGCAAGGTCGGGCGCAAGATCGAGTACATGTTCACCGGCTGGTTCGCCGGCGCCATGGACCAGATTCTCGAGGCCCGAGGCAGCGATCTGCGCACCGTCGCCGAGCAGACCCAGAGCGCCGCCGAGGAAGGCTGCGACGTCGGCCGCTTCACGGTCGTTCCCCGTCATACCCTGGCAGGTTGAGGTTTCCGAGATGGCATTCGATGCGTTGTTCAAGCCGATCGAGATCGGCAATCTCACCATACGCAACCGCGTGGTCAGCACCGCCCATGCCGAGGTCCACGCGACCGATGGCGGCATGACCACCGAACGTTACGTCAAGTACTACGAGGAGAAGGCCAAGGGCGGCTGCGGATTGTGCATCTGCGGTGGCTCCTCGCCGGTATCGATCGACAGCCCCCAGGCCTGGTGGAGTTCGGTCAACATCTCCACCGACCGGATCATTCCGCACTTCCAGAATCTGGCGGACGCCGTGCACAAGCATGGCGGCAAGATCATGATCCAGATCACCCACATGGGCCGCCGTTCGCGCTGGGACGGTTTCGACTGGCCGACGCTGCTGTCGCCGTCGGGCATTCGCGAGCCGGTGCACCGCTCGACCTGCAAGACCATCGAGGAAGAGGAGATCTGGCGCGTCATCGACGATTTCGCCCAGGGCGCGCGTCGCGTCAAGGAGGGCGGCCTCGATGGTATCGAGCTGTCGGCCGTGCACCAGCACCTGATCGACCAGTTCTGGAGCCCGCGCGTCAACAAGCGCGAGGACCAGTGGGGCGGCAGCTTCGAGAATCGCATGCGCTTCGGCCTGGAAGTCCTCAAGGCGGTACGCGCCGAAGTCGGCGACGACTTCGTGGTCGGCCTGCGCATCTGCGGCGACGAGTTCCATCCTGACGGCCTGACCCACGACGACATGAAGCGGATCGCCGCCTACTACGATGCCACCGGCATGGTCGATTTCTTCGGCGTGGTCGGCTCGGGATGCGACACGCACAATACCCTGGCCAACGTGATTCCCAACATGTCCTACCCGCCGGAGCCGTTCCTGCACCTGGCGGCGGGCGTCAAGGACGTGGTCAGCGTGCCGGTGATCCATGCCCAGAACATCAAGGACCCCAACCAGGCCAGTCGTATTCTCGAGGGTGGCTACGTCGACCTGGTGGGCATGACCCGCGCGCACATCGCCGATCCGCATCTGATCGCCAAGATCCAGATGGATCAGACCGACCGGATCCGGCAGTGCGTGGGCGCCAACTACTGCATCGATCGTCAATACCAGGGGCTCGACGTGCTGTGCATCCAGAATGCCGCCACCTCGCGCGAGTACCTGGGCCTGCCCCACGAGATCGCCCCCAGCGACGGGCCGAAGCGCAAGGTGGTGGTGGTCGGCGGCGGTCCGGGTGGCATGGAGGCGGCGCGCGTCGCGGCCGAGCGCGGCCACGAGGTCACGCTGTTCGAGGCCGCGGACCAGATCGGTGGCCAGATCACGCTCGCCGCCAAGGCCCCTCAACGCGACCAGATCGCCGGCATCACCCGCTGGTACCAGCTCGAGCTGGCACGACTCAAGGTCGACCTGCGCCTGGGCACCCGTGCCGACGAGGCGACCATCGCCGACTTGCGGCCGGACATCGTGGTGCTCGCCACCGGCGGCCAGCCCTTCCTGTCGCAAGTGCCCGAATGGGGCTATGACGAGGATCGCGAACGGAGCCTGGTCGTCAGCACCTGGGACATTCTCAGCGGCGCCGTCGAGCCCGGCAAGAACGTGCTGATCTTCGATTCCATCTGCGAGTTCGCCGGCGTCTCGGCGGCGGATTACCTGGCCGACAAGGGGGCGACGGTCGAGATCGTCACCGACGACATCAAGCCGGGCGCGGCGGTCGGTGGCACCACCTTCCCGACCTATTACCGCAGCCTCTACGAGAAGGAGGTGATCATGACCTCCGACCTGGCGCTGCACAGGGTCTATCGCGAGGGCGATGCCCTGGTCGCGGTACTCGAGAACGAGTACACCGGCGCCCAGGAAGAGCGGGTGGTCGACCAGGTGGTGGTCGAAAATGGCGTGCGACCCGACGAGGCGCTCTATTACGCCCTCAAGGATCAGTCGCGCAACAAGGGGCAGGTCGACATCGAAGCGCTCTATGCCATCCAGCCCCAGCCCGCGCTGGCGACGCTGGACGACGATGTCGATGCCGGCTTCGTGCTGTTCCGACTGGGCGATTGCACGGCGCCGCGCAATACGCATGCGGCGATCTATGATGCCCTGCGGATCTGCAAGGACTTCTGAGGAAAGCTATTGCGCTCGGCCAGGCGTTGTTGAAGATCGACTCGTCATGCTCATGGAACACCCAGTCCACTGCGCTGACTCGTCGACCTTCGCCTAGCCTGGTCGTCGCTCATGACGCTTTCCCACCCAGGAAGCACGAGCCGCACCGATAACAATTCCATGTTCGTGAGGTGAGCCGACATGCTCGATATCCTCCTGCCGATCCTGATCTTTTCCGCCCTGGCGCTGGCGGCGATCGGCGCCGTGCGGCGCATTCGCCTGTGGCGTCAGGGGCGGCCATCGCCGGTGCCCGTGCTCCGCGGTCTGGCGGCGGTACCGCGTCGGTATCTGGTCGACCTGCACCACGTGGTGGCGCGCGACAAGGTGATGTCCAACACTCACGTCGCCACCGCCGGCGGCTTCGTCGCCGCCATGGGGCTGGCGATCGTCGTCCATGGTCTGGGCCTTGCCGAGGGCGTCCTGGGCTGGTTGCTGCTGGCGGCGAGCGCGACGATGTTCGCAGGCAGCCTGTTCGTCGCCCAGCGTCGGCGGAATCCTCCGGCGCGCCTGTCGAAGGGGCCCTGGATGCGTTTGCCCAAGAGTCTGATGGCGTTCTCGCTGGGCATCTTCGTGGTTACCCTGCCGGCGGTGGGTGTGCTGCCCGCCGACGCCGGTGGCTGGCTGGTCGCGCTGGTGCTGGCTGCCGTGGTGGCCTGGGGCCTGGCCGAGCTGGTGTTCGGCATGACATGGGGCGGGCCGATGAAGCACGCCTTTGCCGGCGCCCTGCACCTGGCCTTCCATCGTCGTCCCGAGCGCTTTTCGGACAAGCGGGGTGGCGAAGGCCGCTCGACCGGCCTCAAGGCCCTCGATCTCGAGGATGATCAGGCCCCGCTCGGTGTCGAGACACCCGCCGATTTCACCTGGAACCAGTTGCTGGGCTTCGACGCCTGCGTGCAGTGCGGCCGTTGCGAAGCGGTCTGTCCGGCCTTCGCGGCGGGGCAGCCGCTCAATCCCAAGAAACTGATCCAGGACATGGTGGTGGGCATGGCCGGCGGCAGTGACGCCCATTATGCCGGTTCTCCCTACCCGTCACCGGAGCGCGGGGACAAGCCGGTCGGCGAGCATCATGGCACGCCCCATGGGCCGATCGTCGCCCGCGAGGGCACGGCGCTGGTCGACGCCGAAACGCTGTGGTCGTGCACCACCTGTCGCGCCTGCGTCGAGGAGTGCCCGATGATGATCGAGCATGTCGATGCCATCGTCGACATGCGCCGCCACCTGACCCTGGAAGAAGGCGCGACGCCCGGCAAGGGCGCCGAGGTCATCGACAACCTGATCGCCACCGACAACCCGGGCGGTTTCGATCCCGGGGGACGACTCAACTGGGCGGCGGATCTCGACCTGCCGTTGATGGCCGACGTGGAGCGCGCCGAGGTGCTGCTGTGGCTGGGCGATGGCGTCTTCGACATGCGCAATCAGCGCACGCTGCGTGCCTTGATCAAGGTGCTGCGTGCTGCCGACGTCGATTTCGCGGTGCTCGGCAATGAAGAGCGCGACAGCGGGGACGTGGCACGCCGTCTGGGAGACGAGGCCACCTTCCAGTCGCTGGCGCGGCGCAATATCGCCACGCTGTCGCGATATCGCTTCGAGAGTATCGTGACCTGCGATCCGCACAGCTTTCACGTGCTCAAGAACGAATACGGCGCCCTCTATCCGCAAGGGCAAGACGCCGACTACCCGGTATGGCATCACAGCACTTTCATCAATCAGTTGATCGAAAGCGGGCGGTTGCCGTTGGCGCCGGGACAGGCGCAGCGCGTGACCTACCACGACCCCTGCTATCTGGGCCGCTACAATGGTGAATACGAAGCACCGCGCGCGGTGCTGCGCGCCCTGGGCGTGGAGCTGGTCGAGATGCAGCGTTCGGGATACCGCTCGCGTTGCTGCGGCGGCGGCGGTGGCGCGCCGATCACCGACGTTCCCGGCAAGCAGCGTATCCCCGACATGCGCATGGGCGACGTGCGCGAGACCCAGGCCGAGCAGGTCGTCGTGGGATGTCCGCAATGCACGGCCATGCTCGAAGGCGTCGTCCCACCGGCGGGTAACGAGGCGACCGCCGTCAAGGACATCGCCGAGATGGTTGCCGCCGCGCTGGATAACACGCCACCGGCGACACCCGCGTCGCATGACGCTGCGGCCTCGCAGGCCACGGAGGAGGTGCTGTCATGAGTCAATTACCGCGTCGCGATCCGCGCCAGGAATGGATCGCCCGCAATCGCCTTCACCCTCGTCACGAGGAGGTGCTCGCCGCGCTGGGCCAGGGGGCGACCAGCGAGTGGCCGGGACCCAATGGCCTGGTGCGCAAGAATCCGCATCGGGTGGGGTTCATCGGCCCCAATGGCATAAAGCGTATCGACCGTAGCGGTACGCAGCAGGGCGCGGGCGGTGGCAAGGCATCGGCGCCGGTCGCCGAGCACAAGCCATTGACCGAGATCGCCGAGCCGGCTTTCCTGGTCGCGGTGGTGCCGGACATGGCCGGCGGTCGCCTGAGCGGGCATGACAAGGATCTGCTCGGCCTGGCCCGCCGGCTCGCCGATGCCGATCCCGCGGCACAGGGGGCCGTGTTGGCCGTGGTCTTTGGCTCCCACAAGGAGACGAATCTGGGCGAGGCAGGCGTCGACCGTCTGCTGCATCTCGACTCACCGGAGATCGCGGGCTACGCCCCCGAGGCGCGTTTGGGGGCCCTGATCACGGTCGAGCAGGCCTGGACGCCACGTCATTGGCTGCTGCCGGATTCCAAGCTGGGCGGCGGAGAGCTGGGAAGGCGCCTGGCGGCGCGTCTCGGCGAGCGACCGGCGACGGGTATCTGGCAGGTCGAGGCGGATGCCGAGTCGGCCACGGGCTGGCAATGCACCGCCCGGGGCGCGGCCGGGTCGCTGGATATTCGACGCCCCTTGCCGCGCATCGCCCTGGCCCTGGCCGAATGTGCCGAGCCGGTCAGCGAAACGCGCCACGCCGCCGCCGAACTGGTCTTGCCCCAGCCGTTGCCGTCGACCTTGTCGCGTATCCAGGATCTGGGGCAGGTGAGTGTCGATCCAGCCAGCGTTGCCTTGTCCGAGGCTGAGTTCATCCTCGCCGCCGGCAACGGCGTGCGTGATTGGGACGCCTATCACCGTGCGGCAAGCGTGCTGGGGGCCACCGAGGGGGCGTCGCGCGTGGCCGTGGACGAGGGATACATGCCGCGCGATCGGCAGGTGGGTGCCACGGGCACCTGGGTCACGGCGCGCGTCTACATCGCAGTAGGCATCAGCGGGGCCATCCAGCATCTGCAGGGAATCCAGCCGTGCGAGAAGGTGATCGCGATCAACATGGACCCGAGCTGCGACATGATCAAGCGTGCGGATCTCGCGGTGATCGGGGATTCGACCCAGATACTCGAAGCGCTGGTCACCCTGGTGTCGCAAGCGCGGGAGGAGAAACGCGATGCAGCCTGAATCTGCCATGACGCCGGCACTCGAAGTGACGGTACTGGTTTCCATCGGTCGTCACCCGTTGACCGGCCGGGTGCGGCGTGCCGACCAGGATGCCCGAGGCGTGGAACTGGCACGTTCCTTGGCGGATGCCGAGGTCCGCTTGCTGCATGCCGGTGAATGCAACGAAAGCAGCGAAGCGGCACTGCGCGGCTATCTGGGGATGGGGTTTTCCGAGCTGGCGTTGATCGAGCAACCGGAGGGCGCCGATGTGCTGCCCGCGCTCTCGGAAGCACTGGATGCGACGTCGCCTCACCTGGTGATCACCGGTGAGCGTGCCGAACGGGGCGAGGGATCGGGCCTGTTGCCGTACCTGCTTGCCGAGCGTCTTGGCTGGCCTCTGGTGAGCGGCCTGGCGGCGGTGGAGAGCGTCGAGGATGGCATGGCGACCTTGCTGCAGGCCCTGCCGCGAGGTCAGCGGCGGCGACTCAAGATCCGTCTGCCGGCCATCGTCACCGTCGATGACGCGGCCCCGACGCCGCGCCAGAGCGCCTATGGGCCTGCCCGGCGCGGCACGCTGGAGACGTCGGCGGGCGAGGTGTGCAATGACGATGAATGGGCGACATGGCAAGTGCAGCCCGCACGTCCACGCCCCAAGCGTCTCAAGATCGTCAAGGCCGCCTCGGCGCGGGACCGTTTCAAGGCCGCCGCCGCCAAGGCCGAGGGGACAGGCGGGCAGGTGTTGACGGACGTGACCCCGACGCAAGGCGCCGAGGCGATCCTGACGTTGCTGCGTGACGAAGAAGTACTGCGTTGAGGGGCAGTGCAAGCGCCGGCTCGAGGCCCGGCACTCGCGCCGGCATTAGCACCGGGCTGAAACAGTACGCTCGTGCTCGGGCAGGCCGCTGGCCAGCACGATGCTGACGATGCCACCCGCGAGGGCCACCCACAGCGGCGCGACGGGCGCCCAATGCGCGGCGACGGGTCCCAGCAGCATCACGCCGAGCGCGGCCAGGGCATTGGACAGGCCCAGCGCCATGCCAGACCCCAGCGAGCGGTTTTCGGGCAGGATGTCCTGGGCGATGAGGATGCCCAGCGGCAAGGTCGCGAACAGGCTGACTCCCAGCACACCGAGCACGATCCACAGCCAGAGGCCCTCGGCCAGCAGGAAGGCCGCCAGCATGATGACCGAGAGGCTCATGGCGACCATCAATACCGGACGACGGCCGAAGCGATCCGAGAGCCGCCCGCCGCCGAGGTTGCCGATCACGCCGACGACCAGCATGACGGTGATGAAGCCGGCCCCGGTGGTGAGAGAGCCGCCGGCCTGGGTCCACATCAGCGGCACATAGGTCACCACCGAGAGAATCATCAGCGAGCGCAGGGTGGAAAACGCCACCAGGCGTGACAGGGGGCCGGCGTGCCGGCGCCAGGCGATGGGCGTGGCGTTCGCGGCGCGGGGCGGCAAGCGGGGCGCCCAGCGCAGCATGAACGGCAGCGTCGCGAGCGCCGGCAGGGCCAGGAGCCACAGATATTCCAGGCCCCAGTGCACGACCACCCAGCTCGCCAGGGCCGGCCATACGCCTCGCCCCACCTCGCCGCCGACCATGAACACCGACATGGCGGTACCGGGGCGTTCGCCGCCCAGTTGGCGAATGCCGGCCAGCGCCTGGGGATGGAAGAAAGAGTTGGAAATGCCGATCATCACCAGGATGCCGATCAGCGGCCAGAAGCCGGAAGCGAAGCCCACCAGGGCGCCGCCCAGCGACGAGCCGGCAAGCCCCAGGGCCACCATGACGCGACCGCCGACACGGTCGGCAAAGAGTCCCACCAACGGTTGCAAGGCCTGGCCCATCAGCAAGGCCGCCATGATCGTGCCCGCCAGGGCCACCGAGAGATTGAGCGAGATCAGGATCGCCGGCAGCACGCCCGGCAGGTAATTGGCGGCGCCGTCGTTCAGAAAGTGCGCCCAGCTCATGCCGGTCAGGCGAGCGGGAGAGGACGGGGAACGAGACGAGGCGGTGGCGGTCGAGGCCTCCATGGCGAACTCCGGTGGTGGGCGGCGGCAACGTCCCCGGGCTGGGCGTATTTCTCTCATTGCTTGAATAACACGCCCTCGGGACCGTCACAAGTCGCGCTCATGGCACGAGCGCGAACGGTCACCAGGGCATGGCGGGCACGGCAATGTCTCGTTTGGACATGGCGATGACTCGCTGGGAACAGTCCGCGCCGACAAGAAGGCTATGGTCGAAGAGTGGCGTTCTCGTCGCCACGCCTCTCCCTATAAAACCAAAGGACAAGAGCCATGAGCACAGCCAACCGTGGCGTCATCTACATGGGCGCCGGCCATGTCGAGGTTCAGCCGATTGCCTTTCCCGAGCTGGCGCTGGGGGATCGCAAGTGCCAGCACGGCGTGATACTCAAGGTCGTCACCACCAACATATGCGGCAGTGACCAGCACATGGTGCGCGGGCGTACCACCGCGCCCGCCGGCATGGTGCTGGGACACGAGATCACCGGCGAGGTCATCGAGTGCGGTCGCGACGTCGAGTTCGTCAGTGTCGGCGATATCGTCTCGGTTCCTTTCAACATCGCCTGTGGGCGTTGCCGCAACTGCAAGGAAGGGCAGACGGGCATCTGCCTCAACGTCAATCCGGCTCGCCCGGGTGCCGCTTACGGATATGTCGACATGGGCGGCTGGGTCGGCGGCCAGTCCGAATACGTCATGGTGCCCTATGCGGACTTCAACCTCTTGAAGTTCCCCGATCGCGACATCGCCATGGACAAGATCCGCGACTTGACGTTGCTCTCCGATATCTTCCCGACCGGTTTTCATGGCTGCGCCACCGCCGGTGTCGGCCCCGGCAGCACCGTCTACATCGCCGGTGCCGGACCGGTCGGGCTGGCCGCGGCGGTCTCCGCCCAGCTGCTGGGAGCCGCCTGCGTCATCGTCGGCGACATGAACCCGCAGCGTCTCGATCAGGCCAAGAGCTTCGGCTGCGAGACCCTGGATCTGCGCCAGGACACGCCCATGCCCGATATGCTGGAGCCGATCCTCGGTGAACGCGAAGTGGATTCGGCGGTAGATGCGGTGGGCTTCGAGGCGCGCTGCCATGGTCACAATCATGCGCACGAGCAGCCGGCCACGGTGCTCAATGCCTGCATGGACGTCACCCGGGCCGGTGGCCAGATCGGGATTCCGGGACTTTACGTCACCGAAGATCCCGGCGCAGGCAGTGAGGAAGCGCGGCACGGCAATCTCTCGATGCGTCTTGGGCAGGGCTGGGCCAAGTCCCATTCCTTCCACACCGGTCAGTGCCCGGTAATGAAATACCACCGGCAACTGATGCAGGCGATCCTGTTCGACAAGGTGAATCTCGCCGATGCGGTCAACGTCGAGATCATCTCGTTGGACGACGCGCCGCGTGGGTATGCGGATTTCGATGGCGGCGTGGCCAAGAAATTTGTCATCGATCCGCACGGCAGCGTGGCCGCCTGAGCGGCTGGCGCTGGCCCCGGTGCAGGACCGCGGCCAGTGCCGTCATGTATGCCATTCGCGACTGACACCATGGTCTACCCGACATCGCCCCGCCCGGGTGCCAATATGCCATCAGGCGCCCGCTTCAGGGCGGGGCAGCCGGTACCCGGAAGGCGTCTTCCATGGCGGTCCGTCACGCCGGCAGCGCTTTACCGGGCCAGTCAGTGCCTACCGATAACAACGAGCACGCCATGACCGTCGAGACTCTCACTCCCAAGCGTCGCTTCCGCAACAAGCTCCGCGGGCGCGACCTGCCCCCCGTTGCCCTGGCGGCGCTTCGCCAACTCCTCGGCGATGAACGCGAGGACGGTGAACGGCAACGCCGCGATCTCCTGATCGAGCATCTGCATACCATCCAGGATGCCCAGGGTCACCTCTCGCTGGTGATGCTTCGCGCGCTTGCCACCTACATGAATCTGCCCATGGCCGCGGTCTACGAGACGGCGACTTTTTACGCTCACTTCGATGTGGTCCATGACGATCAGTCGCCACCGCCCGAGGTGACGGTCCGGGTCTGCGATTCGCTGTCCTGCCGGCTGGCCGGTGCCGAGGCGCTCAAGGCAAAGCTGGCGGCCGGCGTCGATCCGGAAGCGGTCCGGGTGGTGCGAGCCCCTTGCATGGGGCGCTGCGACACCGCGCCGGTGGTGGAAGTGGGGCATCATCACGTGCGCTTCGCCACCCATGAAGGGGTGGCCTCGGTGATCGATACCGGTCATTACCATCCCGAGGCGATTCTCTGGCAGCGGCTGGCGGATTATCGCGCCGAGGGCGGCTATGCGTTGCTCGCCGACTGCCACGCGGGGCGCGTCACGGTCGAGGCGTTGATGCAGGCGCTGGAAACCGCCAATCTGCGCGGCCTGGGCGGCGCCGGCTTCCCCACCTTCAAGAAATGGACCTTCGTGCGCCAGGAAGCGGGGCCGCGCTACTGTGCCATCAACGCCGACGAAGGCGAGCCCGGCACCTTCAAGGACCGCGTCTATCTGGAACGCTCGCCGCACCGCTTCCTCGAGGGTGCCCTGGTCAGCGCCTGGGCGGTGGAGGCCGAGGCGCTCTACATTTACCTGCGCGACGAGTATCCGGGCCTGCACCGCGTATTGCGCGAGGCGATCGCCGAGCTCGAGGACGAGGGCCTGGTGGCGCCGGGCTATATCGTGCTGCGGCGCGGCGCCGGTGCCTATATCTGCGGCGAGGAGTCGGCGATGATCGAGTCGCTGGAGGGCAAGCCCGGCAAGCCTCGTCATCGGCCGCCCTTCGTCGCCCAGAGAGGGTTGTTCGATCGTCCCACGCTGGTCAACAACGTGGAAACCGTCTACTGGATCCCGCTGATCTGGCAGCGCGGCGCCGAGGCCTTCGCGCGCCAGGGCCGCCACGGTCGGGTGGGGCTGCGCAGTTTCTCGGTCTCCGGCCGGGTCAAGCACCCCGGCGTGCACCTGGCCCCGGCGGGCATCACCCTCGCGGAGTTGATCGAGGAATATTGCGGCGGCATGGCCGAGGGGCATCGCCTTGTCGCCTACCTGCCCGGCGGCGCCTCCGGCGGCATCCTGCCGGCGTCCAAGGCGAACGTACCGCTGGACTTCGACACCCTGCAGGCGCACGGCTGCTTCATCGGCTCGGCGGCGGTGATCGTGCTGTCCGACCAGGACGATCTGCGTGCCGTCGCCACCAATCTGCTGGCCTTCTTCGCCGACGAGTCCTGCGGTCAGTGCACCCCTTGTCGGGTGGGCACCGAGAAGATGCTGACCCTGCTCGAGGGCGACGAATGGGATGCCGCGACCCTGACGCGCCTCTCGCAGGTGATGATGGATGCCTCCATCTGCGGCCTCGGGCAGGCGGCGCCCAATCCGGTGCTGGGATTGCTCAAGGACTTCCGCGGTGAACTCGCCGCCCAGAACGTGATCGTCAAGGGATAAGGGAGACATGGCATGAGCAAGCAACGCTCGAACACAAGCTTCACCCTGACCCTGGACGGGGTGGCAGTAAGCGCCACTGCCGGGGAGACGCTCTGGCAGGTGGCCAAGCGTGCCGGCGAGAGCATTCCTCACCTGTGCTTCAAGGATGCCAGTGGCTACCGTGCCGACGGCAATTGCCGCGCCTGCATGGTGGAGATCGAGGGCGAGCGTGCCCTGGCCGCCAGTTGCCTGCGCGAGGCCGCCCCCGGCATGGTGGTCAAGAGCGCCAGTTCAGAGCGGGCCCGCACGGCGCGGGAAGGCGTCATGGAGCTGCTGCTGGTCGACCAGCCGGCGCGTGACGACAGCCCCGACCGTTCCAGCCACTTCTGGGCCATGGCCGATCAACTGGCCATCGATGCCACGGCGGTGCGCCGACGGCTGCCGGCGCGGGCCGAGAGAGAGGCGGCCACCGTGCACCATGTGCACCTTCCCGAGCATTCGCGGCGCGCCTCGTCGACCCGTGACGCCAGCCATTCGGCCATGAACGTCAACCTCGACGCCTGCATCGAGTGCAATCTCTGCGTGCGTGCCTGTCGCGAGGTCCAGGGCAATGACGTCATCGGCATGGCGCATCGCGGCGCGGCTTCCAAGATCGTCTTCGATTTCGACGATCCCATGGGCGATAGCACCTGCGTGGCCTGCGGCGAGTGCGTTCAGGCCTGCCCGACCGGGGCACTGATGCCGGCGACCCTGGTCGACGAAGCAGGGCGCGGCGATTCCCGGGTGGCCGACCGCAGCGTCGATTCCGTCTGCCCCTACTGCGGCGTGGGCTGCCAGCTCACCTACCATGTCAAGGACGACGCGATTCTCTTCGTCGAAGGGCGCGAGGGCCCTTCCAACCAGAACCGGTTATGCGTCAAGGGCCGCTTCGGCTTCGATTATCCGCGGCACCCGTCACGCTTGACCACGCCACTGATCCGCAAACCGGGGGTGCCCAAGGGGCTCGATCCCGATTTCGATCCGGCTCAGCCACTGACCCATTTCGTCGAAGCGAGCTGGGAAGAAGCGCTGGATCTTGCCGCCGGCGGACTCGCCGACCTCAAGGCAGCCCACGGCCCCGATGCCCTGGCCGGCTTCGGCAGCGCCAAATGCTCCAACGAGGAAGCCTGGCTGTTTCAGAAGCTGGTACGCACCGGTTTCGGCTCCAACAATGTCGACCATTGCACCCGGCTGTGCCATGCCAGTTCGGTGGCGGCACTGATGGAATGCATCGGCTCGGGCGCGGTGACCGCCTCCTTCATGCAGGCGCTGCAGGCCGATGTCGTGATCCTCACCGGCTGCAATCCGACGATCAACCATCCCGTGGCGGCCACCTACTTCAAGCAGGCGGCCAGAAACGGCACCAAGCTGATCGTCCTCGACCCCCGCGGCCAGGCACTGGATGCCTACGCGCATCGGAGCGTGCGTTTCACCCCCGGCGGCGATGTCTCGCTCTACAACGCCATGCTCAACGTCATCATCAGCGAGGCGCTCTATGATCAGGCCTACATCGATGCCCACACCGAGGGCTTCGAGGCACTCAAGGCCCATGTGCGTGACATGACGCCCGAAGCGATGTCGCCCGCCTGCGGCGTCGAGCCCGAGCTGATTCGCGAGCTTGCACGTCTGTATGCCCAGGCCGAGCGGGCGATGATCTTCTGGGGGATGGGCATTTCCCAGCACGTGCATGGCACCGACAACGCCCGCTGCCTGATCTCGCTGGCGCTGGCCTGCGGCCAGACCGGCCGTCCCGGCACCGGCCTGCATCCGCTTCGTGGCCAGAACAACGTCCAGGGCGCCTCCGATGCCGGCCTGATTCCCATGGTGCTGCCCGACTATCAACCGGTGGGCGACGCCCAGATGCGCAGTGCCTTCGAGGAACTGTGGAACTCGCCGCTGGATGCGACGCCCGGGCTCACGGTGGTGGAGATCATGAATGCCATCGCTGCCGGTACCATCAAGGGGATGTACATCCTCGGCGAGAATCCCGCGATGTCCGACCCGGACCTCGATCACGCCCGGGAAGCGCTGGCCAAGCTCGAGCATCTGGTGGTGCAGGATCTGTTCGTCACCGAGACCGCGCAGTTCGCCGATGTGATCCTGCCGGCCTCGAGCTGGCCGGAAAAGGACGGCAGCGTGACCAACACCAACCGGCAGGTGCAGCTCGGTCGCGCTGCGGTGCCGCTACCCGGTGAGGCGAAGCCCGACTGGTGGATCATCCAGCAGCTCGCCAACCGCCTGGGTCTGGACTGGCATTACACGCACCCGCGCGAGGTGTTCGACGAGATGAAGCAGGGCATGGCGTCGCTCGATCACATTTCGTGGGCCCGTCTGGAACGCGAGAGCTCGGTGACCTATCCCTGCCCGGCCGAGGACGCCCCCGGCGCTGACGTAGTGTTTTCCGACGCCTTCCCCACCGCGAGCGGGCGAGCGACGTTCACACCGACCCGGCCACTGCCGCCGGATGAACCCATCGATGACGACTATCCCACGGTGCTGATCACCGGACGCCAGCTGGAACATTGGCACACCGGCTCCATGACCCGGCGTACTCGGGTACTCGATGATCTCGAGCCCGAGGCGGTGGCCAGCCTCGCGCCGTCGGAATTGGGGCGCCTGGGACTGTCGCCGGGCGAGGCGGTCACCATCGCCACTAGGCGTGGCAGCATCACCCTGAAGACGCGCGCCGATCCCTTGATGCAGCCAGGCATGGTGTTCGTGCCGTTCTGCTATCTGGAGGCGGCGGCCAATATCCTGACCAATCCGGCGCTCGATCCGTTCGGCAAGATTCCCGAGTTCAAGTACGCCGCCAGTCGGTTGCATCGCGCCGAGGTGGCGACGGCGCTCGACGGCTGATCCGGGGGCGTGTCGCAAACGCATCCGGCCGTGACGCTTGCAAGTACCCCGTGCCAGGAGGGACGGGGCTACCATCGCGTCATACACAGACACGTCGCCGTGCCATGACAGCGCACGGGGATCGCGCAGGAGAGGTGCCATGCAACGTTATTCAGGCTTCGGCCTCGTCAAGCACGCGTTACGCCACCACGAGGATTGGCAACGCCAATGGCGCAATCCCACGCCCAAGCCGGGGTACGACGTGATCATCGTCGGCGGCGGCGGCCACGGTCTGGCCACGGCGTACTATCTGGCCAAGGAGCACGGCATCACCAATGTGGCGGTGCTCGAGAAGGGCTGGCTGGGCGGCGGCAATACTGCGCGCAACACCACCATCGTGCGTTCCAACTACCTGTGGGACGAGTCGGCGGCGCTCTACGAGCATGCGATGAAGCATTGGGAAGGGCTCTCTCAGGAACTCAACTACAACGTCATGTTCTCCCAGCGTGGCGTGTTGAACCTGGGCCATACCCTGCAGGACATGCGCGACATTCAGCGCCGGGTCAACGCTAACCGACTCAACGGTATCGACGGTGAGGTGCTGGATGCCCAGGGCGTGCAGTCGCTGGTGCCGATCATGGACTGCTCGAAGCATGCACGATATCCGGTCATGGGCGCATCCTGGCAGCCGCGCGCCGGGGTGGCGCGTCACGATGCCGTGGCCTGGGGCTATGCCCGCGCCGCCGATGCGCTGGGCGTCGACCTGCTGCAGAACACCGAGGTCACCGGCTTCAAGATTCGCGATGGGCGGATCCTGGGCGTGCATACCAACCGCGGCGACATCGAGGCCAAGACCGTGGGCTGCGTCACGGCAGGCAACTCCAGCGTGCTGGCCCGCATGGCCGGCCTCAACCTGCCGCTGGAGTCGCATCCCTTGCAGGCGCTGGTCTCCGAGCCGCTCAAGCCGGTACTCGATACCGTGGTGATGTCCAATCACGTGCACGGTTACATCAGCCAGTCCGACAAGGGCGACCTGGTCATCGGTGCCGGCATCGACGGCTACAACGGCTACGGCCAGCGGGGCAGCTATCCCACCGTCGAGCACACCCTGCAGGCCATCGTCGAGATGTTCCCGATCTTCTCGCGGGTGCGCATGAACCGGCAGTGGGGCGGCATCGTCGATACCTGTCCGGATGCCTGTCCGATCCTCTCCAAGACCAAGGTCAAGGGACTCTACTTCAACTGCGGCTGGGGGACGGGCGGTTTCAAGGCGACTCCGGGCTCGGGACATGTCTTCGCGGCCAGTCTGGCCAAGGGCGAGATGCATCCCATCGCCGCGCCGTTTTCCATCGATCGTTTCCACAGTGGGGCGTTGATCGACGAGCACGGCGCCGCTGGCGTCGCGCACTAGGACTCGTCTGAAAAGTCGACGAGCGATTATCAGACAAGGCAAAAATGGGCGAAAAGACGGAGTTTACAGATCGTAAATGAGTACTTTGAGCCTATTTTTAACGCCGTATGATCGAGCGCAGGCACTTTTCAGACAGTGCCTAAGGGAGAACCACCATGTTCCATATTTACTGCCCGTATTGCGAAGAACATCGCGAGGAAGAGGAATTCCATCCCAAGGGCCAGGCACACATCGCGCGTCCCGATGACCCGGACGCCTGCAGCGACGAGGAATGGGGCGACTATCTGTTCTTCCGCGACAATCCGCGCGGTATTCACCATGAGTTGTGGGTTCATGCGGTGGGCTGTCGCAAGTTCTTCAACATCACCCGACACACGGTGAGCTACGAAATCCTCGAGACCTACAAGATGGGCGCACAGCCCCAGGTGACGGCGGCGCCGCGCGAGACGGGCGAGGCCCACGGTGCCGAAGGCCGCGCCGACGCCAAGGATATACACGAAGGAGTCCGGGCATGAATCAGCCAAATCGTCTTGCCCAAGGGGGGCGCATCGACCGGCGCCAGCCGCTGAGCTTTCGCTTCAACGGACAAACGTACCAGGGGTATGCCGGGGATACCCTGGCGTCGGCCTTGTTGGCCAATGGCGTGGACCTGGTCAATCGCAGCTTCAAGTATTCACGGCCGCGCGGCATCGTGGCGGCGGGCGCGGAAGAACCCAACGCGGTCGTCCAGCTGGGTTCCACGCCGGCGACACAGGTGCCCAACGTGCGCGCCACTCAGCAGGCGCTCTACGATGGCCTGGAGGCCCGCAGCACCAATGGCTGGCCCGATGCACAGCGCGACGTGATGCGCTGGGTGGGCAAGCTGGGGGGGCCGTTCATGCCGCCGGGCTTTTATTACAAGACGTTCATGGCGCCGGACTCGATGTGGATGACCTACGAGAAGGCCATTCGCAAGACGGCCGGTCTCGGCAGCAGTCCCACGGCGGCGGATCCCGATCGCTACGATCACATGAACCAGCATTGCGACGTGCTCGTCGTCGGGGCCGGCCCCGCGGGCTTGAGCGCTGCCCTGGCGGCGGCACATGCCGGCGCACGGGTGATCCTCTGCGATGAGCAGGAAGAAATGGGCGGTTCGTTGCTCGACAGCCGGGCCCAGCTCGACGATCGCCCGGCGGCGCAATGGGCACGCGAGACGCTCGCCACGCTGGCCGAGATGGACAACGTGACGTTGCTGCCACGCACCACTGCCAACGGTTACCATGATCATCACTTCGTGACTCTGCACGAACGCCGTACCGAGCATCTCGGCGAGACGGCGGTGTCGGCCGATGGTCATCGTCCGGTACGTTCGCGGATGCACCGTGTGCGGGCCGGCCAGGTGGTGCTGGCCACCGGCGCCCACGAACGTCCGCTGGTATATGCCCACAACGACGTGCCCGGCAATCTGCTGGCGGGCGCGGTGTCGACCTACATTCGTCGCTACGGCGTGGTGCCGGGCAACCGTCTGGTGCTCTCCACGAGCAACGATCACGCCTATCGCGCGGCGCTGGACTGGCAGGAGGCAGGCCGCGAGGTGGCGGCCATCGTCGACGCCCGCGATGCGCCCGAAGGCGACGTCGTCGAACGCGCCAGGGCGGCGGGGATCCGGATCATCACCGGCAGCGCCGTGATCGAGGCCAAGGGGTCGCAACGCGTGTCTGCGGCCCGTGTGGCGAGGATCGATCGTGAAGCGTTCACGGTGGTCGGCCAGGTCGAAACGCTGGCATGCGACACCATCGCCAGTTCCGGCGGCTACAGCCCGGTCATTCACCTGGCATCGCATACCGGTGCGCGCCCCGTGTGGGATGAGTCGATCCTCGGCTTCGTGCCGACCACCGTGGCGGGTGTCCATGCGGCGGGCGGCGCACGTGGCGTCTATCCACTGAACGCGGTCCTGGCGGATGGTCTCGACACCGGCGTGCGGGCAGCGACGGCGCTCGGGTTTACCGCTGCGACGCCGGCGGCGGCCTCTCCGCATTGCGAGGCGCCTGACGAAGGGCCGGCCTGCGCGCTCTTCCAGGTGCCGCACGAGAAGTCTACATTGCGCGCTCCCAAGCAGTTCGTCGATCTGCAGAACGATGTCACCGCCGGTGCCATCGAGGTCGCCACGCGCGAAGGCTTCGAGTCCATCGAGCACGTCAAGCGCTACACCGCCATGGGCTTCGGGACCGATCAAGGCAAGCTGGGCAACATCAACGGCATGGCGATTGCCGCGCGCTGCCTGGGCCAGAGCATTCCCGAGACCGGTACCACGGTGTTTCGTCCCAACTACACGCCGGTGCCTTTCGGCGTGATCGTCGGCCGCCATTGCCGCGAGCTTTTCGACCCCGCGCGCTACACACCGCTGCAAGCCTGGCACGAGGCCAACGGCGCCGAGTTCGAGGACGTCGGCCAATGGAAGCGGCCGTGGTATTTTCCGCGCGAACGCCGCACCGCCGAGGGCACCCGCCTGGAAACCATGCACGAGGCAGTGGTCCGTGAATGCCGGGCAGTGCGTGAAGGCGTGGGCATTCTCGATGCCTCGACCCTGGGCAAGATCGACATACAGGGTGCTGATGCACGCGAGTTCCTCGGCCGCATCTACACCAACAAGTGGCAGAAGCTGGCACCTGGTCGCGTGCGCTACGGACTGATGTGCGGCGACGACGGCATGGTGATGGACGACGGCACCACCAGTTGCCTGGCCGAGAATCACTTCTTGATGACCACCACCACCGGCAATGCCGCCCCCGTGCTGGAATGGCTGGAACTCTGGCATCAGACGGAATGGCCGGAACTCGACGTCTCCTTCACCTCGGTCACCGATCACTGGGCGACGATGACCCTTACCGGCCCCGAGGCGCGCAAGCTGCTCGCCGAGCTGACCGATATCGATCTCGACCGTGAAGCGTTCAAGTTCATGGATTGGCGTGAAGGACACGTGGCCGGCGTTCCCGCGCGGGTATTCCGGATCTCCTTCACCGGCGAGCTGGCCTTCGAGATCAACGTCCAGGCGCACTACGCCATGCATGTCTGGAAGGCGCTGTTCGCGCACGGTGACAAGTACGGTCTGACGCCCTACGGCACCGAGACGATGCATGTGCTGCGTGCCGAAAAGGGTTTCATCATCGTCGGTCAGGACACCGATGGCTCGGTGACGCCCGAGGACCTTGGCATGCACTGGGCCATCGGCTATGACAAGCCCTTTCCCTGGATCGGCAAGCGGGCACTGACGCGTTCCGATACCCGCCGCGAAAATCGCAAGCAGCTGGTGGGGCTGCGCCCCAAGGACCCTTCGGTCGTGCTGGAGGAAGGCGCACAGATCGTTTTCGACCCCGACCACGCGATTCCCATGCCCATGGTGGGCCACGTGACCTCGAGCTACTACAGCCCGACGCTGGAAAGCGGCTTCGCCCTGGCGGTGGTCAAGGGCGGACACCAGCGCATGGGCGAGAGCGTCTATCTGCCGATGGCCGATGGGCGCGTGCATGAAGCCGAGATCGTCGGCACCCAATTCGTCGATCCCAAGGGAGAGCGCCAGCATGTCTAACCCGGTCAATGTCTACGATGCCCGCGCCGACCATGCCGTCGTCGCCGCCGAGTCGCCGCTGGCGTATTCGTACGCCAGCAGCGGTACGCCCGCGCCCGCACGACACAGCCGCGTGGTCATGGCCGAACGTGCGTTTCTCGGACATCTCATCCTGCGTGGCGGGGCCATCGTGATCGACGAAGCGCTGCGCGAGGTGCTCGGCCTTAGCCTTCCCGGCCGTCCCAATACGCTCACCGTCGCCGACGACGGTCGCTACTCGGTGCAGTGGCTATCGCCGGACGAGTGGCTGCTGATCGTGCCGGGAGGCGAGGAATTCGCCGTGGAAGGCAAGCTGCGTCAGGCCTTGGGCGAGTCTCATTTCGCCATCGTCAGTGTCGGCGGTGGGCAGACGGTGATCGAGCTCAGTGGCGAGGCCGCGCGCGATGTGCTGATGAAGTCGACGGCCTACGACGTGCATCCGCATGCGTTCCCCGTTGGCAAGGGGGTCACCACGTGTTTCGCCAAGACCAACGTCATCCTGCGTCGCCCGGACGAGGCGCGCTGGGAAATCATCGTGCGGCGCAGTTTTGCCGACTACGTATACCGCTGGCTGCTCGATGCCGGCGAGGAGTATGGTATCGGTGTCACACGAGAAAGCCATCATGAGGCGTAAAGATGCCACCTGGATCCTCACCGCTCAGTGCCCCAGCCGCCTGGGGACTGTCGACGTGGTCACGCGTTTCTTGAAGGAGTGCCGCTGCTACATCACCGAGCAGCAATCCTTCGATGACCGCCACGGTGAGCGCTTTTTCATCCGCACGGCCTTCCAGCCCGAGGAGGCGGATTTCGACGCCGATACCTTCCAGGCGGCGTTCGCCGCCCGCGCGGCCGAGTTCGACATGGTCTTCGAGCTGACCGCGCCGGAGGCGCGCATGCCGGTGGTGATCATGGTATCCAAGGCGGATCATTGCTTGAACGACCTGCTATACCGCTATCGCACGGGGCAACTGCCGGTGACGATTCGTGCGGTGATTTCCAATCATCCCGATCTCGAGCCGCTGGTCGCCTGGCACGGTTTGCCTTATTACCACCTGCCGATCACGCCCGAGACCAAGGCCGAGCAGGAAGCCGAGGTGTGGCGAGTGATCGAGTCCACCGGGGCGGAGCTGGTCATCCTGGCGCGTTACATGCAGGTGCTTTCCAGCGAGCTGTGCGAGAAGCTCACGGGCAAGGCGATCAACATCCACCATTCGCTGCTGCCAGGGTTCAAGGGCGCCAAACCTTACCATCAGGCGTTCGAGAAAGGCGTCAAGCTGGTCGGTGCCACCGCGCACTACATCAACGACGATCTCGATGAGGGGCCGATCATCACCCAGGGCGTGGAGCCTGTCAGCCATGCCGATGACCCCGAGGACCTGGTCGCCAAGGGACGCGATATCGAATGCTTGACCCTGGCGCGGGCGGTATCGCTTCATCTGGAGCGACGGGTGTTTCTGCATGCCAGGCGCACCGTGGTCTTCGCGCGCTGACGGAGGCGAAAGCGGGAATTTTTCCAGCGTTCTCCTAATCTAAGGATGACGGGACGGCAAACGACAACACCGCCCAACGACGGCCGAGTACCCACAACCACAAGCTTACGTAGTGTTTCCCTGACGCGAGGAGGGTGAGCCATGATGATCGCGGACCTGATCGACGGCGATGACTTTCGCCAACGCCTGCAGGCACTGGGTGTCCGGATTCCCGACGGGGCCTGCCCCGAGACCAGTGCCCGGATGGCCGCCTGCAAGTACAATGAAGTCGGGGTGGAGGGGTTGCCCGAGGCCATTCAGCACATGATGCAGCACAGCGATGAAATGCTGCCCTCGGTACGCCAGGCGATCGAAACCCATCTGCTGCCTCGTTTGCGTACCTAGAGGTATCCTCGCTCGGACATTCGGCCTGTTATGAGGATGACAAGGCACCAGGCAAAACGGGAATGCCCCACCACGCATGCATGACATGTATCGCGTGGTGGGGCATTTGTCCGATACGCACCGTCAGAGAAACGCTCAGCCCTGAACGATGTGCAATGAAGGGGCCTCTGCGTCCAGTCGCGACAGCATCGTGTCGCTGTACCAGTCGACGAAGTCGATCACGCCGAATTCGTAGGTCCTGGAGTAGGGCCCCGGCTGGTAGGCGACGGAGTTGATGCCGCGCTGGTTTTCCTCGGCCAGTTGACGGTCCTGGTCGTTGGTGGCGTCCCACACCTTGCGCATCCATTCCGGGTCGTAGTCGACGCCTTCCTGAGCGTCGCGATGGACCAGCCACTTGGTGGTCACCAGTGTTTGCTGCGGGCCCAGCGGCAGTACGCGGAAGACCACGGCATGATCGCCCATGAAATGGTTCCATGAATTGGGCAGGTGCAGAATGCGCAACGACCCCATGTCGGGGTTCGGCAGACGTCCCATCAACCGCTGGCTGGCCGGGCGACCGTCCATCGTCATCGAGACGACGCCCTCGATCATCGGCGTGCGGGTCAAGCGGTTGCGCTTGCCGAAGCGCTTGAGCGCCCAGGGGACTTGCTGCTGTTCCCAGTGCGCCTGCTGGCGGGCGACCAGGTCGCGGTAGGCGGGCGTGGCGCGAGGGTCGTCGGTGTCATCGTACTCGATCAGCGAATTGAGCAGCTCCGGATGCGCACCGTTGCAGTGATAGCACTCGCGGTTGTTCTCGATGACCAGCTTCCAGTTGGCCTGCTCGACGATGTTCGACTCCGCCGCCACCTTGACGTTATCCATCTCGTAAGGCGCGAGATAGTCATCGAGCGTGGCCAGGAAATCGTCGATGGCCGGCGGCTGATCGGCCAGGCTGACGAAGAGGAAGCCACCGGCGTGCGTCACTGCCACCGGCTTGAGGCCGTGGGCACCGAGGTCGAAATCCTCGCCCATGTCCTGTCCCGCGAACAGCAGTCGGCCGTCGAGTTCGTAGGTCCACTGATGGTAGGGGCATACCAGCTTGGCGACCTTGCCCTTCGCCTGGGTGCAAAGTCGGGACCCCCGATGTCGGCACACGTTGTGGAAAGCATGGATCGTGCCCTGATCGCCGCGCACCACGATGATGGGATTGTCGCCGATCTGCACGGTCAGGTAATTGCCCTTGGCGGGAATTTCGCAGGTCATGCCGACGAACAGCCATTCTTGCTCGAAGATCTCGCGCATTTCCAGCGCGAACACTCGTGGATCGTTGTAGAACGGCTGCGGCAAGGAATGGTCGCCTTGCCGCTGGCGCAGCATGTCGGCGGTCGCGTCACGCGCGGCGGCCAGGGGATCGTCTAATGCGGATGTAGCGAGCAGATCCATGAAGGCATCCTCTTCGTGCGCCGGTTCGATAACGGATGGCGCCAATGACATTGAATGGGGTATGCGTGAGAGGCGCGAGTGACAAGGAGTGTGGCGTATCGCCACTCAAGCGAATTGTCTGCTCGCGACACCGGCCGATGCAGTGACGACGCCCATCGAAGACAGCGACTGCAAGGCGTGGCCGGGGCTGGCATGCGTGAGTCGTTGGCAGGCAAGTGGCCACTGAGCCGCATGATCACAATGCGCTGAAACGTCGGATACCGTCGCGCGACCAGGTAGACTTTCCATGACCCAGAATTTCTTCAATCCCGTCACGACCCAGACCTGGACGAACGGGCGCCACAACGTGCGCTGCGTGAAGGTCATCCAGGAAACCTGGGACGTTCGCACTTTCTGCTTCATGGCCGATCAGCCAGTGCTGTTCTTCTTCAAGCCGGGGCAGTTCGTGACCCTGGAGCTGGAGATCGACGGCGAAGCGGTGATGCGGTCCTACACGATCTCCAGTTCGCCCTCCGTGCCCTACAGCTTCTCGATCACCGTCAAGCGACTGCCCGACGGGCGTGTCTCCAACTGGCTGCACGAAAACCTGCAGGTGGGCAGCGAGCTGGTGGTGCACGGCCCGGTCGGGGATTTCAATGTCATCGACTATCCCGCCGACAAGGTGCTCATGCTGTCCGGCGGGGTCGGCGTCACGCCCTTGATGTCGATGACGCGCTGGTTCTTCGACACCAACGCCAATGTCGATCTGCAGTTCGTGCACAGCGCGCGCACGCCTCGCGACATCATCTTCCACCGCGAACTCGAGCACATCTTCTCGCGAATTCCCGATTTCCGGCTGCATATCGTCTGCGAGCGTGGCGATGAAAGCGGCGAACCCTGGGCGGGATTCCGCGGCTACCTGGCGCAGGCGATGCTCGAATTGATGGTGCCGGATTACCTGGAGCGCGAAATCTTCTGTTGCGGGCCCACGCCGTACATGAAGGCCGTCAAGCAGGTGCTGAAGAGCAACGGCTTCGACATGAGCCACTATCACGAGGAGTCGTTCGGGGCCACGCCCGCCGATGTCCGGGCGGATGTGGAGGAACTTGCCGAGCAGGCCGAGGCGGAGATGGAAGCCGTCGATACCGCCGACATGCTGCAGGTCGAATTCAGCAACAGTGGCAAGAGCATTCGCATCATGCCCGAAGAGACCGTGCACGCCGCCGCCGCCAAGCTGGGCCTGCACATCCCCAAGGCCTGTGGCATGGGTATCTGCGGTACCTGCAAGGTCAAGAAGCTTGCCGGCGAGGTCACCATGGAGCACAACGGCGGTATCACCGAAGAGGACGAGGCAGACGGTTATATCCTGAGCTGCTGCAGCACGCCCAAGAGTCATGTCGCCATCGAGTTCTGAGGCCCGGCATCGATACATAGGCCCGGCATGGCCGGGCGCTCAGCGTGACTCCGGGGAGGGTGTGCCCAGACGTTCGGTCGCTCGGGCGTGGCGGAGTTCACCGCGCGCCTGACGGGCGATCTTCCAGCCTCCGGATAGCGAGAGAAAGGCGAACACGCCGCCCACGATCAGGTCGGGCAAGGCGTTGCCACTGCCGAACACGCCCAGCGCGGCGAGCAGCACGGCACCGTTGCCGATGACATCGTTACGGGTGCAGATCCACACGCTCTGCATGTTGCTGTCGCCCTCGCGATAGCGCATCAACAGCACCAGCACTGCCAGGTTGGCGAACAGCGCCAAGAGCCCTACCGCGCCCATGGTCGGCGCATCCGGAAAGCTGCCGGCCAGCAGGTTGTGCAGCGTGACGCCGAGTACCACGACACCGAAGCCAGCCAGCGTTGCCGCCTTGATCAGCGAGGCTCGGGCACGCCACACCAGTCCCATGCCCAGAACCCCGAGGCTGATGGCGTAGTTCGCCGCATCGCCCAGGAAATCGAGCGAATCGGCCATCAATGAGGTGGAGTCCGCCTTCACGCCGGCCAGCATCTCGACCCCGAACATCAGCGCGTTGACCACCAGCGCGATCCATAGCACGCGCCGATAGCGCGGCGTCGCTTCGGGGGAGGGAGAGGAACCGCAGCAACACGCCATGCAAACCTCATCATCGTGAACCGAATTGATGCTTGCGATTCTACAACCCTGGAGTGCACTCCAGGTCAAGCATGGCCGAAATGTGACAGTAATTTGAACGCGCAATCAAAATTCTGAATAATGAAAAAGAGAAAGTTGGATAATAAATCAACATCAGAGGGATCTCATGACACATACACGATGGCATCTCGCGCCGCTGGCGGCGCTGACGCTGGGAGCGTCCACCCTGGCCCAGGCCGACGTCAGTGTGACGCGCGGCGCCACTGACATTCCCGATGGCGAGGCCAACCACGCACAGGACATCACCATCGCCAACGACCAACTGGCCTTTGCGCTGGCCGTCGAGTCGCGGCCACCCTGGGGCGTGCCGCGCGGGACGCTGGTCGATCTGGCGGCGGTCAAGGATGGCGAGATCGACCTGGACCGTGTCGCCTTTGCCGACTTCATTCCCAACAACTGGTCAGCCTGGCCCAATGACGGCAAGGAGGTCGAAGTCGTCGAGGAATCCGCCGAGCGCGCGGTGATCCGCGTCAGCCGCAATTTCGGCGAAGCCATGGTCACCACGACCTACACGCTGGAAGCCGGCAGCGATCGTGTGCATCTGGAAACCGTGCTCGACAATCAGGGCGACGAACCGCTGGAAGCGATTCGTTCCGGTTTCACGCTGTGGCCGGATACCGGGTATCTGTTCGGCGTTCCCGGACTGGGCGATGCCAAGGAAACCGAGGCCAGCGACGCGCTCACCGATCGCATGGTCGCCTACGACCGGGATTGGGCCTTCGCCCTGCATGCGCCGTATTTCGACCGTATCAATTACGAAGGCCAGGACATGTACCGCGAGCACAGCCTGGCGTCCGGCGAGTCGCGCCGCTTCGAAGGCTGGCTGCAGGTCGTGCCGGAAGGCGACCTGGCACCGGTGGTCGCCAACGAGATCGAGCGCAAGCAGCAGGACAGCGGCGAGATTCACGGCACGCTGCGCGATAGTGACGGCAATGCACCGCCCAATGGCGTGGTGATGATCGAGAAGGAGGGCGCGCCCTACGCCTGGACGCTGGCCGATGGTGGCGAGTTCTCGATGTCGCTGCCGGCGGGCGAGTATCGGGCCTACGCCACGGCGGAAGGTTTCGCCAATGCCGAGCCGGTCGCGCTGGAAGTCACCGACGGCAGCGAGCGCGAGTTGAACTTCGATGGCATGCGCGGGCCCGGCACGCTGTCACTGGACATTCGCGGCACCGAGAACGACACGCCGCGCGATGCGCGTCTGACGATCCTCGAAGGCCAGCAGCCGCCGGTAGAGTTCCTCGGCAAGCAGACCTTCTTCACCGAACTGGACCCCGCCGGTCACGCCGAGCTCAAGCTGGCGCCCGGCGACTACCGCCTGGCCGTCAACGCCGGTGCCGGCTTCACCGCACGCCAGCAGACGCTGGAGGTCAGCCTGGAGACCGGAGAAGAGATCGACAAGACCGTCGAAATCGAGCGTCTCGTCGAACCCAACGACGATCACTGGTATGGCGCCGACCTGCATCATCACGCCAACGTGCTGGAAGGCACCACGCCACCGACTACGGTGGTGCGTGCCCAGTTGGCCACGGACCTCGACCTGACCTTCATCAGCGATCACGACTCCACGGCCAATCACGACACCTTCCGCAAACTCTCCGCCGAGCGCGGCGTGCCGTTCATTCCCTCCATCGAGATCTCGCCCTCCTGGGGGCACATGAACCCCTTCCCCATCGAGATGAACGGGGAACTCGAGGTCGACCCCGGCACCGACGACGTGCAGGAGATCGTCAAGGACGCACACCGTCTGGGCGCCGAGGTGGTGCCCATGAACCACCCGTACAACGCCTACGGCTATCTCAGCAATCTGGGCGACGGCAAGGTACCCGGCGGCTTCACGCCTGGTTTCGACCTGCTCGAACTCAATGCCGAAGTGGACAACGAGCCGACCATTGCCGCCGCGCATCGCTTCTGGGATCAGGGGACGCGCCTGTACTTCACCGCAGGCACGGATACCCACGATGCCTGGAACGATCTCACCGGCCGCATTCGCATGATGGGGCACGTGCCCGGCGAACTGACCCCACGCGCTTTCGCCCGTGCCCTCAAGGATGGCCATGGCTACGCGACCCAGGGACCGCTGCTGTTCCCCGAGAAGCACATGTTCGGCGACAGCCTGCGCCTGGTGGAAGACGCCAAGGGCGAATGGATGGTAAACGCCACCGCCGTCAACGGCCTGGCGGAAGCCCGCCTGATCGGCCAGGGCGGCGAGGTGCTCGCCACCCAATCGCTCGACGGCACCGACGCGACGTTGACCTTCGAGATTCCCGGTGATGCCAAGGGCTGGGTCGCGCTGGAAGTCGACGATGCCGATGGCGACACCGCCTGGACGAACCCGCTGTGGCTCGAGCGTCGCAGCAAGGCCGATTATCTCGGTCACGATGGCACCAACGAGGGCGGCGCTGACGAGGAAGACGCCTGATCGCGAGATCCGGCACGCGTCACCATAACCACGATAACGCTCCGCCAAGACCCCTGTTCAAAGGGGCTTCAAGGGAATGCCACGCCTTCGGGCGTGGCTTTTTTGTGGGCGGCTGGCAGGAACTGTGTGAGGATCTCACCAAAGTCGGCCACGCTGACATTGGCGACAGGGCATCGCGGGCTCTTTCCGTCGAACTCATGGCCGCGATACCGGTCCGTGTTGGTGGGAGTCGTCAGGGAAGCCGCGTCGCATGAAAAGCGTGCGCTTCGGTCGGAGATCACAGGAGGAGCCAGGGCATGAATGCAAGCAAGATACTGCAGCAGTTGATGCAACAAGCCGGCGGTAGCCAGAAGGGCAGCGGTGTCGATGTGAAGGGGATGCTGGACGGTCTCTCGAAACAGCTGGGCGGCAGTGGTTCACACGGCAAGTCCAGCGGCGGGAACGTGGGTGGCTTCGATATGAAGAGCCTGCTCGGCGGCGGTGCCCTGGGTATGCTGGTCGGCTCCAAGCGCGGCCGCAAGATGGGCGGTAAAGCACTCAAGTACGGCGCGATCGCCGGTGTCGGCGTACTGGCCTGGAAAGCGTGGCAAAATGCGCAGAACAAGGGCGCGGGCAGCGCGACACAAGAGGCTGACGAAGGCGAGCGTGTCGAGGCGCTCGACGGCGAGTACCAGGAGCGGCGTAGCCTGGAACTCTTGCAGGCGATGATCATGGCGGCTCGAGCCGATGGCCACATCGACGAGCAGGAACAGGCGCTGATCACCGAACAGATCGACGCCCTGGGGGCAGACGACGAGATGCACCGCTGGGTCGAACAGCAATTGAAGGCGCCGCTGGATGCCCAGGCCCTGGCCCGTGAGGCGGACTCGCCCCAGGCGGCGCGGGAAATGTATTTGATCAGTGTCGCCGTGATCGACGAGACCACGCCGATGGAGCGTGCCTGGCTCGATCAACTGGCCAGCGAGCTGGGGCTGTCTCCGGAGATGGCCGCCGAGCTTGAACGCCAGGCGCAGCAGGCCGAGGCCGGTTAAGCCCGAGCCTTTCAGCGATGCGACGCCGCCAGGGTGCCCCCGGCGGCAATGAACAAGCTGCCAGTGGTGCGGTTGAACAACTTCACACGGCGCGGGCTATGAAACCAGCGTCCGATGCCCGAGCCCATCGTGGCGTAGCTCGACATGGTGGTGAGGTCGATGGCCAGCCAGGTCAGCGACAGGATCGCGAATTGGGGCAGTTGCGGGGCGCCGAGATCGATGAAGCCGGGAAACAGCGCGCCGAAGAAGAGCAGGTCCTTGGGATTGCTGATGCCCACCGTAAAGCCGCGCCGAAACAACTCCAGCCGGCCGGTACGCCCGGATTGCACCGAACTCGCCGACGGCGCCTCCGTCGGCGACGTCGTCACGGGCGCCCGCCAGGCCTGAATGCCAAGATAAATCAGATACGCCGCGCCCAGCCCCTTCAGCAGCATGAAGGCCAGTTCCGAGGTGGCGAGAATCGCGCCCAACCCCAGCGACGAGAGCCCCATGAGCACCAACGACGCCATGGCTCCGCCGATCACCGTCGCCAAGGCGCGCTGACGGCCATGGCGCAACCCGTGGTGCATGCATAACAGTGCCACCGGGCCGGGAAAGGCGATCAGTGCGGCGATAACGCCGACATAAGTGAGCCACGTCGTCAGCTCCATGGGGAATCTCCGTTCATGAGCGGTTGCATACGGCCACCGGATGGGCGCGATGACGGTACCATCAATAATATATCAACTTACTTCGATATAAAGCGAGGTGGCGCCTGCCGCGACGCCAAGGATGGGGCGGACGTGCGTCACGAGGCATGTTGCATCCTCATGAGGCATTTTTTACCGGCGGGTATTTTACTCTCTTCGCTCGCAATGGGTGGCGTACCGTTTGAATACGGAAGCCGAGCATTCTTCCTGAATGGCGGAACACCACCCTGTCGTTGCGATCATGTTGTCAATGTTCTGCATCGAGGGTCTCGGTGACTGGGGGATATGGTCATTGTGATGAGAAGTGGGGATTTATTCTTCATGTAGGATGCAGGCGTGAGTTCATGGCTAGATGTTCTGGTTTTTATCCACGTTAAAAAAAGAGTCATTTGTTTTGCTATCATTCTGGCGCGCGCTCATTCTTCCCGGCTTTCTTGTCCGGGTTTTTTAATGTCCTGACACCATGTTGATGTGGCATTTCTTCGGCCCGCCAGGGGATGGTTTTGGCAATGCTTTAATCTGAGGCAACGATGTCAGGGCAAAAGGATTTTCGTTTAATGTTCTGGTGTCTATCGTGAAGGGCGCATGATTTCAGAGTGTCATGCTGAAGAAACGCCAGTGATGCTGGCTAATGCACTGAAAAGTGTGTTGAGGATAGTTTCTCTCTGATCAATTAGGAGGACTTATGTCCAGCAAGCGCAAGGATGATCGCGGTATGACAGTCGAAGAGGCAGGCCAGAAAGGTGGCAAGGCCAATGCCGAAACTCACGACAAAGAGCACTTCGAGGACATTGGTCACAAGGGCGGCACTGCTAACGCGGAAACCCACGACCAGAAACACTTCGAGGACATTGGGCATAAGGGAGGCGTTGCTAACGCGGAGCAGCACAGTCGTGAGCACTTTGAAGATATCGGTCATGAGGGCGGAAAGAAAAGTGGTGGTAATTTCGCCAATGACCCGGAAAAAGCTTCTGAGGCTGGCCAGAAAGGTGGCAAGCACAGTGGCGGAAATTTCGACAAGGATCGTGAAAAGGCCTCCGAAGCAGGGCAGAAAGGAGGACGGCACAGTGGAGGAGGCAATTCATAGGCCGTTCTCCTCCATGCCTCTGGTGCTGGCCAAGGAGGCCAGCACCACGACTAGGAATGGTTTAAAAGTGTAGCTGCAGCCATCGTGTTGATATATGAGAAACGGATGAGGTGAATCGATATGACAAGAGGTGTAGGAGGTCAGTCCCCGGCTAACGTAACCCATCATCTCAAGGGTATGGATTTTCCTGCAAGCCGATCTGACATTGAACGTCAGGCCAAGGAAAACGGTGCGGATGAGGATGTGATGGACATCATCAGGAAGCTGCCGGATCAAGAGTACGATAGCATGGCCGATGTGACTAAAGGTGTCGGTGATGTAGAGTAAAAGGCCCTCCGGAAAAGGAAGGGATTCGGTATCAGCTTGGCCGCCAATTCTGAGTGCAACACCTGACCAAACCGGTAAGGTGTTGACCCCATGTCATATTCTGAACTCTGCACCGAAGAACGTGCCACGATCCAGGTCAGCCTCTCGCAGGGCTTGAGCATCAGGAAGGTAGCAGCCCTGCTTGAGCGGTCCCCGGCGACGATCAGTCGAGAGATACGGCGCAATGGGTCGTCCGATGGCCGGTATCGCGCGTCACACGCGCAACAGCGCCGTCATGACCGTCGAGACAGTTGTCGACCAAGGCGCAAACTGCTTCCTGGAAGCCCTCGGTTCGCCCTGATTCAGCACATGCTGCGTCGGCGCTTGTCTCCCGAACAGATCAGCGGCAAGCTCAAGCATATGAATATTCCTGACCTTCGAGACGCCTACGTCTGCCGAGAAACGATCTACAGTGCCATCTACGCGTTGCCCGTCGGTGAGCTGAGAAAGGAACTGATCCATTGTTTGCGGCAAGGTAAGCCGACCCGCAAGCCGCGCCGTGGCCAGGTTGACCGGCGCAACCAGATCCCGGACATGGTCAGCATCCATCTCCGTCCTCCAGAGGTGGAAAAACGTGAATTTCCTGGCCACTGGGAAGGCGACCTGATCAAGGGCAAGAACAATGCATCGGCTGTCGGCACCCTTGTCGAACTCAAAAGCGGTTACCTGATCCTGGCGAAGATGAACGATGCGACTGCCACCTCTGCTGTAGAAGGCTTCAGCGCGGCGCTGAATCGCATGCCGTTGGCCGCACGGAAGAGCATGACGTATGACCAGGGACGTGAGATGACGCAGCACGCCAAGGTCACCCAGAATACCGGTGTCGCCATCTACTTCTGTGACCCACACAGCCCATGGCAGAGGGGCGCCAACGAAAATATCAATGGGCTCATACGACAGTACCTGCCCAAGGGAACGGATCTATCGATCTATAGCCAGCAAGAGCTGGATGAGATCGCGCTTGAGCTGAACATGCGCCCGCGAAAGCGTTTCGACTTCAAGTGTCCCATTGAGATGATGAGCGAGCAGATGGCGAAGTACCATGAGGCTCCATCATCGACACATTGACGGTGTTGCACTCAGAACCTGCATCCGCCCAGGTTTTAACGTTTTCATTTGGTCGCCGGAATACCTGCGAGCCGGCTGTACCAAGCGATTTTGCGCAACGGTCCCCGTCTTACCCTAGCTTCTCCCAGCTAGGGTTTTTTTGTGGATTTGCTCTTTTTCCTGCAGTAAGTCTTACGGCATCGAGGCGTCCATGGTTTTTCATAAGGACGGGAGTTGAAATATTAGGTGCAAGATGGAGATGCGCGTTCATGTCGTGGCGAAACGCCATGTTCATGTTGAAAAGTGGCGCTTCATCAACGCAGCCATGTCTTGGGCCCCAGGTGCATTCGGGTTTTTTCTTTGAAGTATGAGTTGGGAACCTGGAAGGTTAGGTAAGCCGAGCTCTTTAGTCACGGAGCGAGTGCCTTTGGGAATCGTGCTTTTCCCGAGCACACCTATACCGAGTCCTGCCTGAATGGCGGCTGCGACCCCGGCGATGCTGTCACTGGTGTAAGCAATGCGCCATTCGCGGCCCGTCTCGTTTACCTGGTTCAACGCCCATTGTCGCCACCAGCATGCTTGATCGAACAAGACCAAGGGTAACGGACCGGACGTCGGCAATACGATATTATCGGCGACGACCCACCATGTTGGATCATAAAGAAGCACTTCACCGTGGCGTTGCTCATTGTCGTCTGCGACGAGAAGCGCAAGATCCAAGGCATCATCTTCGATAGCCGTTGCCAGCCTGTCGCTACTGGCGCTTTGCACGAGTAGTTCGATATTCGGTTGGCTACGTTGGAAATGGCTCAATAGCTGTGGAAGTTCGGAACCGGAATACTCTTCCGGGATACCGATGCGCAAGGGACCTGACGCCGGCTCGGCACTATTGAATATGGCGGCGGCGTCGCGGAGTGCCTCGGTGGTACGCCGGGCATGGGGCAAGAGCCTCTCTCCCGCTTCGGTGGGAGTCACACCAGCCCGTTCACGAATGAGCAGTGGCACGCCAGCCGCTGCCTCGAGTTGTTGAATCTGCATGCTGATCGCCGACTGGGTACGGTGCAGGCGTTTCGCGGCTCCCGTGAAACTACGTGCTTCCACGACAGCGGCGAAGGTCACCAGCCATTCACCTCTCATTCGCTCCTCCATCAATTTTTCTGATATTTGAAGTAAAATAAATTCGTTTTATTTATTATAGACCTTCCATCACCCTGACGGCGATATCAGCGGTTCAGGGAGAAAAACGACATGCGCTTAGCTGGTTCAGGTGTCTGGTGGCTGACCGGTCTCATGCTGTTGCTGGGATCTGTTTGGCCTGCGTCAAGCCTTGATCTGGCGATATCCGTGGCACTGGAGCTCATCACGTTATTGCCTTTGATTGTGTTGGTAGCCCTGATGGCAGGATGGCTCGCGGTGAGCGCGATGGCTGAAAGGTTTCGTGGTGCACTGGAGCATCGCCCATGGCAGGCCATTTTCTTCGCGGGGTTGATCGGGACGGTAACGCCAGTTTGTGGTATTGCCAGTGTTCCGCTTGTCGCAGCTCTGTTGCGTCAAGGCGTGCCTATTGCCGCGGCGATGGCCTTCTGGCTCTCTTCGCCGATCACGGACCCGGGCATGCTGTTATTGACTGCCAATATATTGAGCTGGCCGTTCGCGGTTGCCTTGTTGATCGCAGCCATGCTGCTGGGGGTTACGGCGGGTGCCGTCACGCATGCCTTGTGTCGGTGGCGACCGCAAGCACAATGGGTGCGTGCAGAGGCAGCGCAGGCAGTGCCGGCGAGGCAATGCGAGGTATCGGCACGTTCGCCTTTCTGGGCGGAAACACTTTCGACCTTTGCGCTTGTCCTACGTTGGCTGGCATTTGCCTTGACGATAGAAGCCCTGGTACGTGCTCATCTCGGAGAGGCGGTGTATTCGCTGCTGACGAACGTGGACAGCGTCTGGGCGGTGCCGTTGGCAGTAGGTATCGGTGGACCACTTTACATTGAAGGATACGCTGCACTACCCCTGCTGCGCGGTCTGATGGATATGGGGCTGACCCCGGGAGCGGCAATGGCATTCCTGATCGCCGGTGCCGCTATCAGCCTGTACGCCGCCGTGGCCGTGTGGAGTCTGGTAAGGCCTGCCATTTTTGGCCTTTATCTGGTGTTGGGAATCGTCGGTGCCCTGGTAGCGGGTTGGGTGACGGATATTGTCGTTCACCTTGGCTAATCGCATCGTGATCTCGTCCCGGGTCATGGCTTCATCCACACTCAAGCCAAACGCCGCACTTCCCCGTTGTGTCTACACGATGACACCGTCCAGCAACACCACCGGGCTTGGAGATCGACCTTCGTCGGGCATAGAGTGAAAGCGGGACGCCACGCGTCGACGTGGCGATCACGTTTATGCGCCTCTCGAGGGCGCCGATGCGGAGGGAATCGCATGAGCAGTCACAGTAACGTGGCCGAGATCATCGTCGAGACACTGGTGGAGGCTGGCGCCAGGCGCTGTTACGGCGTCGTCGGCGATACCATCAATCACTTCACCGATGCCATTCGACGCAGTGATGCCCTGGAATGGGTTCATGTGCGCCATGAAGAAGTCGGCGGCTTCGCCGCGGGTGGCGAGGCCTACATGACGCGGGAGCTGGCGGTGTGTGCCGGTACCTGCGGCCCCGGCAGCCTGCATTTCGTCAATGGGCTGTTCGAGGCGCATCGCAGTGGTTCGCCGGTGGTATTGATCGCCTCCCAGGTGGCCACCAAGGATGCCGGTATCGGTTTTCCGCAGGACGTCGACCCCAGGGCCATCTATTCACAGTACAGCGTGTTCTGCGAGTCGATCATCAATCCCGAACAGGCACGCCGCATGACCGCGCTGGCCGCCCAGTCGGCACTGGCCAATAACGGGGTGGCGGTGCTCGTCGTGCACGGCGATATCTTCACGCAGACACCGAGTCAGGACCTGCCGTTTCGCGCGCATCGCTTCGACCCCATCGTGCGGCCTAATGCCGAGGAATTCGTGCCTGCCGTCAAACAGCTCAATAAGGGAGGCAAGATATCCATCTTCGCCGGATTTGGCTGTGAGCACGCCCGCAGCGAGGTCATGGCCCTGGCGGCCAAACTCAACGCGCCGATTGCCTGGACCTCGCGCGCCAAGGACTTCATCGAACCCGACAATCCCTTCGAGGTCGGCATGACCGGCGTATTCGGTCTGGCGGGCGGTTATCATGCCGTGGCCGAATGCGACACGCTCCTGCTGCTGGGCTGCAACTTCGCCTGGGGGCAGTTCTATCCCGAGAAGGCCACCATCATTCAGGTGGATATCGACCCGCAGCAGATCGGCAAGCGTCATCCGGTGGACATCGGCCTGGTCGGCAGCGTGCGTGATACCTGCCTGGCGCTGGCCAAGATGATCGATGAACAGACCGATACCCGTTGGCTGGATAGCTGCCGCAAGCAGTACCAGAAAGCGTTGACGCATGATGCTCACGAGTCCCGCGACGATACGCTGATCCACCCGCAGGAGCTCACCCTGGCACTCAATGCGCATGCGCCCGACGATGCCTTCTTCACGGCGGACGGGGGTAGCCCGATGGTCTGGATGCTGCGTCACATTCGGGCCACCGGCCGGCGTCGTACGCTTTCCAGTCTCGTTCACGGCACCATGGCCAACGCGTATCCGCAGGCGATCGGCATTCAGAAGGCCTTTCCCGAGCGGCAAGTCATCGCCATGTGCGGTGACGGTGGCCTGACCATGCTGATGGGAGACCTCCTCACCCTCAAGCAGGAGAAGGTGCCGCTCAAGATCGTCGTCTACAACAACAGCTCGCTGGGCTTCGTTGAACTGGAACAGAAGGTCGAAGGCCTGCTCGACAGCTACACCGATCTCGAAAATCCCGAATTCGACAAGCTGGCGCAGGCCATGGGCATCTGGGGCAGGCGAGTGGAGGAATCGCACCAGCTCGAACCCGCCATCATCGAATGGCTTGCTCATGAGGGGCCGGCACTGCTCGACGTGAAGATCAACCGGATGGAACTCGTCATGCCGCCCAAGGTGGAAGCCGGACAAGTCGCCTCCACCGCGCTCTACTCCACCAAAGCCGTTCTCAACGGGCGCATGGAGGATGTCGTCGACCTCGTCAAGAGCAACTTCTTCAAGCGCTGAACGCGTAGCCAAGTCAATGCTCACTCACGACCGGGCACCGCCAGGTGCCCGGTTTTTATGCGCTGAGCGACGATGAGGCACCTTCAAAGTGAGTCATTACCCACCTGGCCTCGGCCCATGACCTCGACCACACTCATGCCAAGCGCCAACGCGAAGGAGGAGTGTGGATGATGCTACCGGGGTTTCTCTGTGCGACATGCGGGGTGCAGTATCCCGCTAGCGAGGTGCCGCCGTCGCGGTGCCCGGTGTGCGAGGACGAGCGCCAGTACGTGCCGGCATCGGGGCAGCAGTGGACGACGCCGACGGCCCTGGCGGCGGGGCATACCAATACCTTTCGCGAGATGGTGCCGGGGCTTCTGGCGCTGGGCACGGTGCCGAAGTTCGCCATCGGCCAACGGGCGTTCTTGCTGCGCACGTCCCACGGCAATGTGTTGTGGGATTGTCTGAGTCTGCTGGATGCGGCCACGGTCACGCTGATCGAGGCGTTGGGCGGTCTCGAGGCCATCGTCATTTCGCATCCGCATTACTATGCCACCATGGCGAGCTGGGGCCGTACCTTCGGGTGCCCGGTGTACGTGCACGCGGCGGACCGCGAGTGGATCATGGCGCCGGACGAGGCGCTTTCCCCATGGCAGGGCGAGACGCTGGAGGTGCTGCCCGGCGTGAAGGCACACCGGCTGGGCGGGCATTTCCCCGGCGCCAGCGTGCTGCACTGGGAAGCGCGCGGTACGCTGTTGACCGGGGATACGCTGCTGGTCACGCCGGACCGCATGGCATCCTTCATGTGGTCGTACCCCAACAACATTCCGCTGCCCGCCAGTGAGGTGGCACGTATCGGCGAACGCTTGCAGCGTCTCGACTTCGAGGCCGTCTACGCGGCATTCTGGCACAGTGAGATCACCGCCGACGCGGGGCCGGTAGTGGCACTATCGGTGGCGCGCCATTGCCAGGCACTGGAAGGCGGCGGGACGACGTGAGCGCCCACTCAGATGGCGACGATGGACACCCATGAACGGAGACGATGTCATGAAGTTGTATCTCAAGCCGGGCAGCTGTGCGATGGCGGTGCATATCGCGCTGGAAGAGGCGGAGTTGACCTACGAGATCGAGACGGTGGATCTGGCCACCAAGCAGACGGCCAGCGGCGAGGATTACCTGACCATCAATCCCAATGGCTACGTCCCCGCCCTGGTGCTGGATGACGGCGAGGTGATGACCGAGGCGGTCGCGATCCTGCTGTATATCGCCAACCTCGCGCCGGATGCCGAACTGGCGCCATCTCCGGGCAGCAAGGCCTATTTCGAGCTGTTGAGCCATCTGGTATTCATTACCACCGAGCTGCACAAGAACTTCAGCCCGTTCTTCAAGCCCAACAGCGGCGAGACGTGGCGCGCCATGGCCCAGAAGAACCTCAACGCGCGGCTGTCACTGATGAACGAGCACCTGGCCACACGCGATTACGTGGCGGGCGAGCGTTTCAGCGTGGCGGACGCCTACCTGTTCACGGTACTCAGCTGGTCCCGGGTGGTGCATGTTTCGCTGTCGCCGTGGCCCCACCTGGAGCGTTTCGTGGCGCGCATTGCCGAGCGCGAGTCGGTCCAGCGCGCCATGCAGGCGGAAGGATTGAAGTGAGCGATCGCTTTACTACGGCCGCGGCTGTCAGGCGTGACCGCGCCTGCCAGCGTCACTGACATCGATATCCACCTCGTCCAGCATGTCGGGAGGACTCAGCTTGTACCAAGCCGGGCATGACGATGATTGCGAATGCTGTGAGAACGATGCAATCAGTCCGTAGCCAGCGCCTTGAGCCGTACCAACGTCTCGTCGCCCAGTCGGCGCGTGAGGGTCTCGGCGTCGCCGTGGGGGGCCAGTGCCGCTGCCTGGCCGGCCCACAGCGATGAGAAGTCGCCACGCCCTTGGGCCTCGGCGGCTTGCTTGAGCGGGGCAAGCGCGCCACCGGCGGTGGGAAAGGGCGGAGCGGCCGGCGAGAGAGGGCCAAGTGCGCGAATCACTCGATTGACGAGGCTGCGCGCCGGGCGACCGGAGAACAGGCGGGTGACGACGGTGTTGTCGTCGCGGGCCTCGGCCAGGGCGGCGCGATGAATGTCGCTGATCAGACTTTCCGGCGTGGCCAGGTAGTAGGTGCCGAGCTGCACGCCGCAGGCACCCAGCGCGAAGGCGGCGGCGACGCCGCGTGCGTCGCCGATGCCCCCGGCGGCGATGACGGGCCGGTCAATGGCATCGACGAGCTGCGGTACCAGCGCGAAGGTGCCGGGCTGGCGAGCCATGGCGTCGGCCACCGTGTCCGCGCGGGTATCCTCGAGAAACGCGCCGCGGTGCCCGCCGGCTTCGAGCCCTTGGGCGATGATGATGTCCGCGCCGTTGGTGGCCAGCCAGCGCCCCTCGGCGACGGTGGTGGCACTGGCCATGACCGTGGCGCCGGTGGCTTTCACGCGAGCCAGCAAGGGCGCGTCCGGCAAGCCGAAATGAAAGCTCACGACCTCGGGACGCAGACGCTCGACCAGCACGCACTGGACGTCGTCGAAGGGCGTGCGCTGGGCGGCCGGGGCGGCATCCTCGGGGTCGAGTCCTGCCTCACGGTAGAACGGTGCCAGGCGTTCGCGCCAGGCGGCTTCGGCGTTGGGGTCGGGCGGTGACGGCAAGTGGCAGAAGAAGTTGAGGTTGAGCGGGCCGGTGGCATGCTCGCGAAACCGTGTGACCTCCCGCTCGATGCGTTCGGGGGAGAGCATGGCGCAAGGAATCGAGCCCAGTGCGCCCCCTCGACTGGCGGCGATGGCCAGTGTCGCGTCGTTGGCGCCGGCCATGGGCGCCTGGACGATGGGCAGTTCGATGGCGAGGCGGTCGAGCAGTTCACGTTGCGGCCACATGGCGATGCTCCCGGAGATCACGGTAAAGGGCGGCGACCCTGGTATCAGGACCGGCACGACCCATGATCGAATGAGCGGGGCGGGGTTGCAAGCACTCTAATATGAAGACCATGCCGCAATACTTTGGTATTACACCTTTAGTCTTGGGTATGGAGAGTGGCACCCGGTGCTTAAGGCGCTAAGCAGTTTGATATACAAAGGCGTATCGGATAACCCGAAAAATGGCATTAGTTGGCTATAGGTTCACCCATTAGGTTGTCGCCTCGCTGCCGACCGGCGGCATACAGTCACCAATGCGAGGACCGTATGGAGACCGCATCCGCTTTTACGCTTTCGACGCCCGGGCTGCTCGCCGTGGCCGCCGGGGCGATCGCTATCCTGCTGGCCTTGATCATCAAGGTGAAGCTACACCCCTTCCTTGCACTGGTCATCGTGAGTATCGGCACGGCGCTGGCCACGGGCGTCACCATCGAGGATTTGCTGCCGACGCTGCTTTCCGGTTTCGGCAAGACCTTGGGCAATGTGGCACTGCTGATCGGCTTCGGAGCGATCCTCGGGCGTATCGTGGCGATTTCCGGCGGTGCCAAGGTGCTGGCCGATACCCTGATTCGCATCTGCGGACGCGACAAAGCGCCGCTGGGGCTCTCCATTGCCAGCCTGCTATTCGGCTTTCCGATTTTTCTGGATGCCGCCTTCGTGGTGATGCTGCCGGTGATCTATTCCATCGCCCGCGAATTACGCGGTTCGCTATTGCTGTATGCGCTGCCGGCGACCGGTGCGTTTCTGATGATGCATGCGTTGGTGCCGCCACACCCCGGTCCCGTCGCGGCCTCGGTGTTTCTCGAGGGCGATATCGGTCTGGTGTTGATGGTGGCGCTGATTGTGGGGTTGCCGACCTGGTATGTCGCCGGTTATCGCCTCTCGCTATGGTTGGCCAAGCGCACGCCGTACCATCCAGTGCCGGATTTGATGGGCGGTGCCGAGAGCGATGAGGTGGCGCGTGCCTCGCTGCCGCGCTTTTCAACGATCTTGCTGGTCTTGCTGCTGCCGCTGGTCCTGATCTTCATGAATACTGGCATCGCGACGCTGATCAGCGCGGGCACCTTGCCCGAAGGCAATGCAGTGCTCAACGTCCTGACATTGATCGGCGAGACGCCCGTGGCCTTGTTGATCAGCCTGTGCCTGGCAATGTGGCTTCTGTTGTTGCGCGGCCATGAAAAGGGCGCCATGGGGGCTGTCAACGAGACCATCGAGAAAGCCCTGGCACCGGTTTGCAGCATCATCTTGATTACCGGCGCTGGCGGCATGTTCGGGGGTGTACTGACGACCAGCGGTATCGGTGAGGCGCTGGCCGACAGCCTGCAGTCCCTGGGCATGCCCATTCTCGTGGCCGGCTACGTGATCGCGGCGGTGATTCGAATTGCGCAAGGCTCGGCGACCGTCGCGGGGACCACGGCGGCAGGTATCATCGCGCCGGCCGTGTTGGCCGATGCCTCGCTGAGCGGCATGCCTTTGGCATGCGTGGTGGTGGCTGTCGTTGCCGGCGCCATCGGTTATTCTCACGTCAACGACTCCGGCTTCTGGCTGGTGGGGCGCTTTTTGGGCATGGAAACCAAGACCATGCTCAAGACCTGGAGCGTGGTATCCACGGCGATTTCGCTGATGGCCTTTGGGCTTGCCTGGGGATTGTTCGCCGTGCTGACGTGACCTTGGTGCCGCCGCTGCACGGCTGGCGGCGGCACGAGAAGGAGCAGGCCTGATATACTCGTTCGTCATGATGCTGCGACCCCATAAGGCTAACGCATGACGCGGGATTGGTTGCGCAGGGGACTGCGCTTTTTGCTGTTCGCGATGCTCGGCTTCGTCGGGCTGTCGGTATTGCTGGTGCTGGTGTTTCGTGTGGTGCCGGTCTTCGGTTCGATGGTGATGCTGGAGCGCAAGGTCGAGTCCTGGGTGAGCGGCGAGCCGATCTCGATCCAGCAGCAGTGGCGGCCGTGGGCCGGGCTGTCCGACAACGCCAAGCTGGCGGTGATTGCGTCGGAAGATCAGCGCTTTCCCATGCATCACGGCTTCGACTTCAACCAGATGCAAAAAGCGCTCGATGCCTGGTTCAGCGGCGACAGCCTGCGCGGCGCCAGCACCATCAGTCAGCAGACCGCCAAGAACCTGTTCCTGTGGACCGACCGCAGTTGGGTTCGCAAGGGCCTGGAGGCGTGGTTCACGGTGCTGATCGAGTTGTTGTGGCCCAAGGAGCGCATCCTCGAGGTCTATCTCAATATCGTCGAATGGGACCGGGGCGTGTTCGGTCTCGAAGCCGCCGCCCAGCATTACTTCGGGGTCAGCGCCGATCGGCTCAGCGCGGCCCAGGCCAGTCGCTTGGCGGCGATTCTACCCAACCCGCGCGAGTGGAGCGCGTCGCGGCCCTCGGCGTATATCGTCAAACGTAGCCAGTGGATTCAGCGGCAAATGCGTCAGCTAGGCGGCAGCGCCTACCTCGAGCGCCTATGAGCGTGGGCGAGGGCCTTGCCCCGTCCTTGCGGTTGCCAGATTAGAAAAGGAGCCCTCATGTCCCCCACCTCCATCGCCATCGTCGGGTTCGGCAAGATCGCCCGCGACCAGCACGTGCCCGCCCTACACGACAACGCCGCGTTCTCGCTCGACGCCGTGGCCAGTCGCAATGCCTCGCTGGAGGGCGTCGCGCATTTTCGCGATATCCAGACGCTGCTCGACGAGCGACCGGACATCCAGGCCGTGTCGCTGTGCGCACCGCCACAGGTGCGCTACCGCCAGGCGTGTGCGGCCATCGCGGCGGGCAAGCATGTGATGCTGGAGAAACCGCCCGGGGCGACGCTCAGCGAAGTGGAAGACCTGCGCGCCCAGGCCGAACGCGCCGGCGTAACGCTGTTCGCGACCTGGCACTCGCGGTACGCCGCCGCCGTCGCTCAGGCGCGCGATTGGCTGCGTGAGCGCCACGTCACTGCCGCCGATGTGCAATGGAAGGAAGATGTGCGGCGTTGGCACCCTGGGCAGGAGTGGATCTGGGAAGCCGGCGGGCTAGGGGTATTCGACCCCGGCATCAACGCCTTGTCGATCATCACCGCGATTCTGCCGGAGGCGTTCTTTCTCACCCAGGGCGAACTGGAGGTGCCGGCCAATCGGCAGGGGCCGATCGCCGCCACTCTGGCCTTCAGCGACCGCCGGGGCGCCGCGATTCGTGCCGAGTTCGACTGGCGCCAGACCGGGCCGCAAACCTGGGACATTCATGTCGAGACCGATGCCGGGCCGTTGGCGCTGACCCAAGGCGGCAGTTGCCTGCGGATCGGGGACGAGATCGTGCTGAAAGGCGACGACGTCGAGTACCCCGGGCTCTACGCGCGCTTCGCCGAACTCATCGCCCGGGGCGAGAGCGACGTCGACGTGGCGCCGCTACGCCATGTCGCCGATGCCTTCCTGCTCGGCAAGCGCGTCGAGGTCGAGGCCTTTCACGAGTGAGCGTCTCGGTGCTCGCGAATGAGGTCGCGCAACGCCGACATCAGCGCCGCTGCGCCGGGCGATAGGCGCTGTTCGCGTAGGCTGACCAGCCCGTAGGGCTGCACGCTCAGCGCCTCGGGGAAGGGCAGGATGCGAAAGCGCGGCTGGTCGCAGAGCAACTCGGCGACTTGCCGCGTGGTCACGGTCACGGTGTCGGATTTATCGACCATGGCCAGCGCCACCAGGATGTCCGGTGTGTCGATGATCTGGCGCGGCAACGCCACGCCATGATGCAGGAACAGGTGGTCGACCCGTTGACGCATCAGCGCGCCCGGAGGTTGCAGGATCCACGGATACTCGACCATGGCCTCGAGATTGAGCGACGCACGGTCGGCCAGCGGGTGCCCGGCGCGGCACACGAAGCACAATTCTTCCTCGCCGATCTCCTCGAAGACGAAGTCGCCCGCCGGCAGCGTCGAAGGAATGCGCGCGATGGCGAAATCGAATTCGCCTTCCATGAGGCGCGGAATCAGTTCGTGGCTGACATCGACATCAATGCTCACCTTGAGGTTGGGACGGTCGCGGTGCACGCGCTCCACGGCGCTGGTCAGCAGGGTGACGGCGGGCGCCATCACCGTTCCCACCGACACGCTCCCCGCGCTTCCCGCCCGTAATGCATTGAGTTCATCCCCTGCCTGATGCAGCGACGACAGGATGCCGCGCGCGTGACGAATCACCGTCTCGCCGTACCAGTTGGGCGTAATGCCGCGAGGGTGGCGCTCGAACAGCGCCAGGCCGAGTTGGCCTTCGAGTTCTCCCAGCAGCTTTGACGCCGCGGGCTGGCTCATGCCCAGGCGCTCGGCGGCACGATGCAGATTGCGCAGGTCGTCCAGGGCGATGAACAGCTGCAGATGGCGCAACTTTAGTCGCACCCTCATGAACCAGTCATGGGGTAAAGGGCTCATGGTGTCTGGCCTCGCATAAAGTTAATAACAAAATGTATATCAATAATTCTGTCAAGTGGCATTAGCCGGTTATTTCGCTTGTGCCTATTGTTCAGAGTCTGAAAAAACCGTCTTTGACACAACAACAACCCGTTCACGGGACAGGAGAACGCCGGATGTCATTCACGCTATCCACCCCGCGCAAGCTACTCGGACTGGCCGTCGGCATGGCGCTCAGCGCCAGCCCGCTATTGGCCCAGGCGCAGAGCGACGACGAGGTCAAGATCGGCTTCATCGTCAAGAAACCCGAGCAGGCATGGTTCATCAACGAACAAGACGCCGCGACCCAACTCGGCGAAGAGAAAGGCTTCGAGGTGGTGCGTCTGTCCGGCGAGGATGGCCAGGAAGTGCTCAGTGCCATCGATAACCTCCATTCCCAGGGAGCCGAGGGCTTCGTGATCTGTCCCCCGGATGTGCGTCTGGGGCCGGCGATCATGAACCGTGCCGAGCAATACGGCATGAAGGTGGTGACCGTCGACGACCGCTTTGTCGGCGGCGATGGCGAGCCCATGGAGGAGGTGCCGCACCTGGGGATGTCCGGCTACAAGATCGGCGAGCAGGTTGGTAATGCCATCGCCGAGGAGATGGAACGTCGCGGCTGGAACCCGGAGGAGGTCGCGGCGCTGCGCATTACCAACTACGAGCTGCCCACCGCCAAGGAGCGTACCGACGGGGCGACTGCCGCGCTGCTCGACTCGGGCTTCAAGGAAGCCAACATCTTCGATGCGCCGCAGCAGAACACCGATACCAGCAGTGCCTTTGCGGCGGCCTCGCCGGTCTTCTCCAAGCGCAGCGACTTCGAGCATTGGGTGATCTACGCGCTCAATGAGGAAAGCGTGCTGGGCGGGGTGCGGGCCAGTGAGCAGTACGGGCTCGATCCCGACCAGGTCATCGGCGTGGGGATCAACGGCTCCGGTGCGGCCTTCGCCGAGTTCTCGCGCGAGACCCCCACCGGCTTCTACGGCACCGTGGCGGTCAGCTCGACCATGCATGGACGCCAGACGGCCGACAATCTCTACCAGTGGATTACCGAGGGCGAGAAGCCGCCGGCCAACACGGAAACCACGGGCAAGCTGATGACCCGCGACAACTGGGAAGACGTTCGGGAAGAGCTGGGCTTGTGAGCGTCGCGCCCGCGTTCAACGCGCGGGCGCTCCCTTGTTTTCGCAGGAGTCCTGTATGTCAGAGGCTTTCTTACGCTTCGATGGAATCAGCGTCGAGTTTCCCGGCGTCAAGGCCCTCGACGAGGTGAGCTTCTCCGCGCGCGCCGGGGAAGTGCATGCCTTGATGGGGGAAAACGGCGCCGGCAAGTCGACGTTGCTCAAGGTGCTCAGCGGCGTCAATCGGCCCTCGTCGGGTCAACTGTGGATCGATGGTCAAGCGCATGTCTTCGCCAATGCGCGCGAGGCGCTGGCGCACGGTATCGCGATCATCTACCAGGAACTCACGCTGTCACCCAATTTATCGGTGGCCGAAAACCTGTTGCTGGGGCAGTTGCCCGAGCGTCGGGGGTTCATCGACCGACGTACCATGAAGGCACGTGCCCGCGAGATTCTCGAGGAACTGGGCGAGGGCGACATCGACCCGGCGACCAAGGTGCGGGAGCTCTCCATCGGGCAGCAGCAGATGATCGAGATTGGTCGGGCGTTGCTGCGCGACGCGCGGATCATCGCCTTCGACGAGCCGACCAGCAGTCTCTCCGTGCAAGAAACGCGACAGCTCAAGCGCATCGTCGCGCGACTGCGTGACGAGGGGCGTGTGGTGCTGTACGTCACCCATCGCATGGAAGAGGTCTTCGAGATGTGCGATGCGGTGACCGTGTTCCGCGATGGCCGCCACATTCGCACCCACGAGACGCTGGAAGGGCTCGATCACGACATGCTGGTCGGCGAGATGGTCGGCCGACAGATCGACGATGTGTATGGCTTCCGTCCACGCGACATCGGCGAGGTGCTGATGCGCATCGACGGCCTTCAGGGGCGCGGGGTCAACGAACCGGTCAACCTGGAAGTGCGGCGCGGCGAGGTGCTGGGGTTGTTCGGTCTAGTGGGAGCAGGGCGTAGCGAGCTGATGCGACTGGTCTGCGGCGTGGAAAAGGCCAGTCGCGGGCAGGTCGCGTTGCGGGGCGAGACGCGTGTCTTTGCCTCGCCGCATCAAGCGATCCGCGCAGGCATCGCGATGTGTCCGGAGGACCGCAAGTCCCAGGGGATCTTCCCCGTGGCCAGCGTCTCCGACAACCTCAACATCAGTTGCCGGCGTTTTTTCCGTCGCTGGGGCATGTTCCGGCACGCCGCACGCGAGACCGACAACGCCAAGACCTACATTCAGCGCCTGAGCATCAAGACGCCGAGCCATCGCACGCCGATCAATACCTTGTCCGGCGGCAACCAGCAGAAAGTGATTCTCGGTCGCTGGCTGGCCGAGGAGATCGACCTGTTCGTGATGGACGAGCCCACGCGCGGCATCGACGTGGGGGCGCGTCGCGATATCTACGCCTTGTTGTACGACCTGGCGGAGCAGGGCAAGGGAGTGATCGTGATCTCCAGCGACCTCGCCGAGGTCAGCTCGATCTGCGATCGCATCGGCGTCATGCGTGACGGCGTCCTGGTCGACATCGTACCGCGCGAGCAGGCAACCCAGGCGCGTCTGCTCGGTCTGGCCTTGCCCGCATGAGCCGCTCATTCATGACAATACCAAGAGATGGATCGCCATGAGCACAGATAAACTGGCTGCCAGCGACAACACGTCATCGGCACCGAAACCCCGTGCCAAACCGCTACGCACCCTGCTCGACACCTCCGGCCTGATCGCCATATTCCTGGTGCTGTTCGTGGCCCTGGCGCTGTTCGTGCCGGACTTCCTGACCGGGCGAAATATCGTCGGGTTGCTGCTCTCGGTGACCTTGATCGGCACCATCGCCACGACCATGATGATGGTCCTCGCGCTCGGTGAGGTGGATCTTTCGGTGGCCTCGATCGTGGCCTTCACCGGGGTCGTGGCAGCGGTCGTGACCTCGGCCACCGGCAGCGTGTTCGTCGGCGTGCTGGGGGGCGTGGCCGCCGGCGGTGCGGTGGGGGCGTTCAATGGCTTCGTGGTGGCCAAGTTCGGCATCAACTCGTTGATCGCCACCCTGGCGGCGATGGAGTTCGTGCGCGGCCTGGCGTACATCACCTCCGGCGGCGACGCGGTGATGGTGACCGTGCCGAGCTTCTTCAGCCTGGGGAGCGCTTCTTTCCTGGGACTGACCCTGCCGGTGTGGACGATGATCGTGTGCTTCGTGATCTTCGGCATCGTGCTCAACATGACGGCCTTCGGTCGCAACACCCTGGCCACCGGGGGCAACGCCGAAGCGGCGAGCCTGGCGGGGGTCAACGTGCGTCGCCTGAAAATCGCGGTGTTCGCGCTGCAGGGCGTCGTCGCCGGGGTCGCCGGGGTGTTGCTGGCCTCGCGCATGGGCCTGGGCGATCCCAATACCTCCATGGGGCTGGAGCTCGCGGTGATCTCCGCCTGCGTGCTGGGCGGCGTGTCGCTTTCCGGCGGGGTTGCCTCGATCACCGGCGTGCTGGTCGGCGTGCTGATCATGGGCTGCGTGCAGAACGCCATGGGGCTGCTCAACGTACCGACCTTCTATCAGTACCTGGTACGCGGGGCGATCCTGCTGCTGGCGGTGATGTTCGATCGCTGGAAGCAAACCCGGCGCGCCAAGGGATGACGATGCCGGAAAGGGCACCGCGTCTGCGCGGCAAGCATGTCTTCATCACCGGGGCCGCGGCCGGCATCGGCCAGGCCATGGCCGAGGCCTGCGTTCAGGAAGGTGCGCGCGTCTCGCTGGCGGATATCGATCTCGAGGGCGTGCAAGCCGTCGCCCGGCAACTGCGCGATACCGGCGGGGTGGCAGTGGCGATGAGCTGCGATATCGCCGAGCCCGCGTCGGTGGACGCGGCGCTCGAGGCGGCTCGGGGAGCCCATGGGCCGATCACGACCCTGATCAACAACGCCGGGCGCAACGTCTTCCACACGCCGCTTGAAATGCCCGAGGCTGCCTGGCAGCGCTGCATGTCGGTGGACCTGGAGGGCGCCTGGCATTGCGCGCGCGGTGTGTTGCCGGACATGCTCGCGCAGGCGAGCGGCAGCATCATCAACGTGGCCTCGACCCATGCGTTTTCCATCCTGCCGGGTTGCTTTCCCTATGCGGTGGCCAAGCACGGTCTGATGGGGCTGACGCGATCGCTGGGGATCGAATATGCTCGACAAGGCGTTCGCGTCAATGCCATCGCGCCGGGCTATATCGCCACGCCCGCGGTCGAGGCACACTGGCAACGATTCGACGATCCGGACGCGGCCAGGCAGCGGATCGAGGCGCTGTTGCCGCCGGGGCGCCTGGGAGCGCCGCGAGAGGTCGCCATGACCGCGGTCTTTCTCGCCTCCGACGAGGCACCGTTCATCAACGCAAGCTGTATCACCATCGATGGCGGGCGCAGCGTGGTCTATCACGATTGAGCGACCCACCGTCACCGATTCGACCTTCAGGAGAGCCCATCACATGCAACTCGCACAAGCCCGGAACGACAACGGCGAGCGTTTCGTCCTGGTCATCGAGGACGATCCCACCCAGGCGCGTCGCCTGGATGACGTGAACAGCGTGCATGCCCTGGCGCTCACCGCGCTCGATCGCAAGGTCGGGCTCGCCGCGCTGATCAAGGAATGGCCCGGGGATGCACGTGTCGATGCCGTGGCCCTGGCCGACAAGGGGCAACTGCTGGCGCCGCTGGATCATCCCGACCCGGCGCACTTGCTGGTCACCGGCACCGGGCTGACGCACCTGGGCAGCGCCGAGGGCCGCGACAAGATGCATCGTCAGATGAACGAAGCGGATCAGAGCGACCAGCCGCTGACCGATTCGATGAAGATGTTCCGCAAGGGGCTCGAAGGCGGCAAGCCCGCCCCCGGCGATTTCGGCGTGCAACCCGAGTGGTTCTACAAGGGCGACGGCGGCATCGTCATGGCGCCGGGCGAGGCGCTGCGCATGCCGCATTTCGCGCTGGATGGCGGTGAGGAACCGGAAGTCGCCGGTCTCTACCTGATCGACAACGACGGCGTGCCACGGCGCATCGGCTATGCGCTGGGCAACGAGTTCTCGGACCACGTCACCGAGCGCGAGAACTACCTGTACCTGGCGCATTCCAAATTGCGCGCCTGCTCCTTCGGCCCGACGCTGCTGATCGACGAGTTGCCCGATGACGTGCAAGGCACCTCACGCATTCGTCGGGGCGACGAGGTACTGTGGGAAAAGCCGTTCATCTCCGGCGAGGCCAACATGTGCCACACCCTGGCCAATCTCGAGGCCCATCACTTCAAGTATGCGCAGTTCTGCCGTCCGGGCGATGTCCACGTGCACTTCTTCGGCACCGCGACGCTGAGCTTCAGCGACGGCATCACTCCCCAGCCCGGTGATGTCTTCGAGATCGACGCCAAGCCGTTCGCCCTGCCGCTGCGCAATCCGCTTTCCAAGGACGCCGCCGCACCGGCACCAAGCGTCAAGCCGCTGTAACGTCTCGTCTCGAGTCACCCATGCTCACGGCAACGGCCGCTGGAATCTTCCAGCGGCCGTTGCGGTTGGGGAGGTGGATGCGTGCGACTCAGTTCATCGCCTGGGGCAGATACAGCGCGATGCCCGGGAAGAGGTGCAGCAGCACGACGGCGAGGATCATCAGCAGGAAGAACGGCAAGGTCGCACGGGTGATGGTGACGATGTCCTTGCCGGTCAGCCCCTGAATGACGAACAGATTGAAACCGACCGGCGGCGTGATCTGCGACATTTCCACCACGATGACCAGGTAGATGCCGAACCAGATCAGGTCGATACCGGCGGCATCGATCAGCGGCATGATGATCGAGGTGACCAGCAGGATCAGCGAGATGCCGTCGAGAAAGCACCCCAGTACCAGCAGGAAGAGCGTCAGCACGACCAGCAGCATGGTCGGAGACAGCCCCATCTCGGCGATGGCGTTGGCGAGCTGCATGGGCAGTTGCGTGAAGCTCATCGCCGAGGAGAGAAACGAGGCACCGGCGATGATGAAGGCGATCATGCAGGCGGTGCGCAGCGCCGCGAAGAGCGAATCGAGGAAGATGGCCTTGTCGAAATGGCCGTTGCCCCGCGCGATCGCCATCGACAGCACCACGCCCACGGCGGCGGCTTCGGTGGGCGAGGCCAGCCCGCCGTAGATGCTGCCCAGAATGCCGCCGATGAGCATCAGCAGCGGAATCAGCTGGGCGCTATTGCGGAGCTTCTGTCCGAGCGGCATGTGGGCCGCGCCTTCACCGGCACGCCCCTGGCGGTTGCCGACCAGCAACGACCAGCCGACCAGGTAGGCCATGAACAGCCCGAGCAGCAACAGGCCCGGCAGCACACCGGCGATGAACAGACGCGAGATCGATTGTTCGGTCACCACGCCGTAGACGATCATCATGATCGAGGGCGGAATCAAGAGTCCCAGGGTCGATGCGCTGGCCAGCGTGCCGATGGCCATGTTGCCGTCGTACCCTCGCCGCTCCAGTTCGGGCAGGGTCATCTTGCCGACCGTGGCACAGGTCGCCGCCGAGGAACCGCACACCGCGGCGAACAGGCCGCTACCGATGATGTTGGAATGTAGCAGGCGTCCGGGCAGGCGGTTGAGCCAGGGCGACAGGGCGCGAAACATGTTGTCGGCCAGACCCGAGCGGAACAGGATTTCTCCCATCCATACGAACATCGGCAGCGCGGTCAGGTCCCAGCCGTAACTGGCGCCCCAGAAGTCGGACGCGAGAATCGGCCCCGGGGCGAAGCTGCCGAAGAACGTCAGCGCGACCCAGCCGGTGCCGAGCAGGGCGAAGGCGATCCATACGCCACCGCCGAGCAGTAGCGCGAGCGTCAATATCGTGACGAGGCTGAGCGTCAGCATGCCAGGGCTCCCTTCAGCGAGTGATGGATCATGCGTCACCGTCCCGTGGCGCGGTCGCCACATAGGAAGCCGGCGCAGTGAGGGCCGTGTGCAGGGTGCCCCACAAGGTCTCGATGAGCGCCAGGCACATCAAGGCGATACCGACGACGAGCACGCTTTGCGGCATCCACAACGGAATGGCGAGCAGCCCCGAAGAGACATCGCCGTATTCAAGGCTTTCGCGCACCAGGCCGACCAATTCCCAGGTCAGCAAGAGACTCAGGGCCAGGGCCACCAGCAGGCAGAGGGTCTCGACCCACACGCGCGCGCTGGGCGGCAGGCGCGAGATGACCAGGGTGACGCGAATGTGAGCGTGGTGCGTGAAGGTGTAGGCCATGCTCAAGAACGTGGCGCCGACCAGCAGGTAGGCCGCCATTTCCGAGACACCGGCAATCTCGATGCCCAGGCGAGTGCTGCCCATCAGGACCAGCAGGGCGTCCAGGCAGCGCAGCAACACCTGCAGCGTGACGATGGTGCAAATGGCCAGCATGCAGGCTGCTGCCCCCCAGGCGCCGAGACGGTAGAGTCTGTCGAGTCGATAGGTCATGTCGGTCACTCACGAGTGCGAGGGTGAGGACGGGCCCCGCTCGTCATCGATGACGCGCGGGGCATGCAGGACGGGTCACAAGGTGTGTGCGATTATTCGGCGGCCTGGCGCTTGCGATAGCGCTCGATCAGCGTCTTGGCCTGTTCGCCGGCACGCGCTTGCCAGTCTTCGAAGAGCGAGTCGCCTGCGGCCTTGAGATCCTCGGCCAGGCTCGCGTTGGGCTGGGAAATGCTCACGTCATGCGCTTCGAGGGCCTTGGCACTTTCCGCGCTGTCCTCGCGACTGGCCTGCCAGCCGCGACGCTCGGCTTCGGCGGCGGCGTCGAGCACGGCTTGCTGGGTCGTGTCATCGAGACGATCGAAATCCCGCTTGTTGATGAACACGATGTTCTTGGGAAGCCACAGATTGGCATCGCTGTAGTGCGAGACGTAATCCCATGCGGACATCGAATTGCCGGTGGAGACGGAGGTGATCATGGCATCCACGCGGCCAGTGCTGAACGCAGTGGGGATGTCGGCTTCCTCGGTTTCGGTGGGAAGCCCGCCAAGGTTTTCGACGAAGCGCTGGGTATTGATGTTGGGCGCACGCACGCGCAGTCCTTCGAACTGCGAGGCATCGGTCAGCTCGAAGTCGGTATAGATGCCTTGCGCGGGCCATGGCACGGCGTAGAGCGGCATCAACCCTTCCTCGGCGAACATCTGGGTAATGATCGGCTTGGAGGCCTGCCACAGGTCGTAGGCGTCTTCATACCCGTTCGCCAGCCCCGGAAGCGTGTCGACCTCGTAGATCGGCGATTCGTTGGACAGCGAGGAAAGAAACACCTCGCCCGCCTGCACGGTACCGCGTCGCACGGAGGGTTTGATCTCGGAGTGCGCGATCAAGGAGCCGCCGCTGTGCACATTGATGGTCAAGTCGCCGTCGGTGGCCTCGGCGACATCCTCGGCGAATTGCTTGGTGTTCTGGGTATGGAAGCTGGCATCGCCATAGGGCGTGGCGAGATTCCATTGTGCGGCCATCGCGCCGCCGGTCACGCAGAGCGAGCCTAGCGCCGCCAGCCAGGCGAGAGAGTGCATCGTGCGCATGCTGGATTCCTCATTGTTATTGAAAGGAGGTGTTCGAATGCGTTGCTCAAGGTGCCTCGCAAGACAAAATCATTCTTCAAGTGGCGGCATGTCGGCGTCAAATCGTTAATTTTGATGTCAAGTATCGACATACCCTTTCATGCTGACGGGCGATGATAGTTTGCCATGATCCTGGGCATAATCGGTCGCGCATTGCTTGGCCAGACGGGCGACGCTGGCGCAAAAACTGGGATAGTTGGCGCTGCGCCAGATGGCGTCGTAGATCATCGGCGGCAGCGGCTCTTCCAGCGTGAGCCGCACCAGACTGCCTCTTTCCACGGCATCGCGCACCGTGGCCACGGGCAGGACCCCGATGCCGACGCCCTCGATGCTCATGCGCATGATGGTCATCAGGGTGCTGGTGCGATGAATGCGTGGCGTGTCGATCCCCAGTGCGGTCAGGTAGGCGACCAGTTCGCGATAGGGGCGTGCCTGTTTGCTGAAGGAAATGAAGGCCGTCTCGGCGAAGGCGGCCGGCCCGCCGCGCTGCAGCGTGGCTGCCATTTCGGGCGCCGCGAACATGCCCATCTCGTAGGTGCACAATGGCGTCTGGATGGCGCAAAGTCCGGGGGCGACGCCGTCCATGGCAAACAACATGTCGAGATCGTTCTCGGCCAGCCGTTGATGCAGAAACGGCGAGATATCGACCGTCAATTCGATGGTCAATTGCGGGTAGCGCTCGGCCAGACGGCGCATGAAGGTCGGACACCAACTGCTGGCGATGGTCTCGATGACGCCCAGGCGCAGGGTGCCGGAAAACGACTCCTCGTCCTGGAACAGCCGCATGGCTTCCTCGCGCCCTTCGAGCAGGCGTTCGGCGTAGGTGAAGAACTCACGGCCACGCAAGGTGGGTTGCACGGGCCGCGCCGAGCGGTCGAGCAGCGATTCGCCGACGCTGTCTTCCAGGCGGGTGATGCGATCCGAGATCGACGGCTGGGTGAGGTACAGCTTGGCCGCGCCCTTGCGGAACGAGCCCAGGCGCACCACCCAGACGAACGCCTCGAGTTCCTTGAAATCGAACATCGGTGATCCTGCGCGTGTCGCCGCCCGGAGACCCGTGCGGCGAAGAAAGAACGGCGCCCGGGTTACGCTTTCTTGAACAGCTGCGTTTCGCGGTCCTTGAAGGCCTTGAACTCCAGGGCATTGCCGGAGGGATCGTAGAAGAACATGGTGGCTTGTTCGCCGGGCTCGCCCTTGAAGCGCACGTAGGGCTCGATCTCGAAAGTCACGTCATGGGCGCGGAGCTTGTCGGCCAGGGCTTGCCAGGCGGGCATTTCCAGCACCACGCCGAAATGCGGTACGGGCACGCCGTGACCGTCCACCGGGTTCTTGTGGCTGGTGACGGGATTGTCCTTCAGTGCCGGATTGAGGTGGCAGACGAACTGGTGTCCGAAGAGATCGAAGTCGACCCAGCTGTCCGATGAGCGCCCTTCGGGGCAGCCCAGGAAGTCGCCGTAGAAACGCCGTGCCTCGTCGATGTCACGGACCTGAACGGCGAGATGGAAAGGATCGCTGACAGCCATGGTGGTCTCCTCGGAGTCTGTTGTGATGGGGCCATGCAGAGGATGATTCTTGAGCCCGCCAGCGGCCGGCGTCAACTGCTTTCCTGCCGCCTGCCTCGAGATGAAAGGTTGCGCCGATATCACGCATCACGAAAAACGATTGGACCGGGCCGAGCGGGCTTTCTTAGAGTGAAACGCCGCATTCGTGAAAGCCGACGACAACAAGCAGAGGTCACGCTCATGCCCCTACCGCTTCTCAATTGCGACATGGGAGAAAGCTTCGGCAACTGGAAAATGGGCCTCGACGACGAGGTCATGCCCTACGTCGACTGCGCCAATATCGCCTGCGGATTCCATGCCTCGGACCCCGGCATCATGCGTCGCACCGTGGCATTGGCCGTGCAGCATGGCGTACGTGTCGGCGCGCATCCCGCCTACCCGGATCTGCAAGGCTTCGGACGCCGCTCGCTGGCCTGTTCGCCGCGTGAAGTCGAGGACATGATGCTGTATCAGATCGGCGCGCTGGAGGGCATGTGCCGCGCCGAAGGGACCCGTGTGGCCTACGTCAAACCGCATGGCGCGCTGTACAACGATATGGCCCGCGACCCGGAGCTTCTGCGCGGCGCCATGCGGGCGGTGCTGGCCTACGATCCCGAACTGCCGCTGCTGGCCATGGCCACGGCGGACCCGGCGCCGATGCGGGCGCTGGCCGAGGAAATGGGCGTGACGCTGTGGTTCGAGACCTTCGCGGACCGGGCCTACGACCCCCAGGGGCGTTTGGTGTCGCGGCGTGAGCCCGGGGCGGTGCACCACGATCGCGAGGCCATCGTGGCCCAGGCGGTGACGCTTGCCAGGGGAGAGCCGTTGACGGCCAACGATGGCAGCTCGCTGCACCTGCCGGCGGATACCTTGTGCGTGCATGGCGACAACGCCGAATCGGTAGCTGCCGTACGCGCCATTCGCGATGCCTTCGATGGCCTGGCGCGGGAGTGAGCCGGTGAACGAACCGAAAATCGAAACGGTGGGCATGGACACGCTCATCGTGCGCCTGTTCGACGACATCGATGAAGCTCACATGCCATGGATGCTGGCCGCCGATCGCGCTCTGCGCGAGGCCTTTGGCACGGCATTGATCGACCTGGTGCCGTCCTACACCACCTTGCTGGTGCACTACGACGTGGCGCACCTGACGCTGCCGGCGGCCCGTGCCCGGGTGCGCGAGGCGCTCGACGGCTTGTCGCCGACCGCCGAGCGCGCAGGGCGGCGGCATGTGATCCCGGTGTGGTATGACGTGAGTGTCGGGCCGGAGCTCGAGCGCATCGCCGCCCGCCTGGGCGTGAGTCATGACCAAGTCGTCGCACGGCACTGCGCGCGCGATTACAGCGTCTTCGCGCTGGGCTTCGCACCGGGTTACGCCTTCATGGGGCGTCTCGAAGAAGAGCTGGCCACGCCACGCCTGAAGACGCCCCGCCAGAAAGTCGCCGCCGGCAGCGTGGCCATCGCCGAACGCCAGACGGCGGTCTATCCCACGCTCTCGCCCGGCGGCTGGAATATCGTCGGGCGCACGCCCGTGGCCCTGTTCGGACACGACCGGGAAGGCTACAGCCTGTTCCGGCCGGGCGATAAAGTGCGCTTCGAGGCGATTTCCCGCGAGGCCTTCATCGAGCAGGGCGGCGACCCGACACCGCTGGTAGAGCGCGGCGATACACCGACGGAGGAACAGGCATGAAAGGGTTGGTCGTCGAACGCGCGGGACCGTTGGCGCTGATTCAGGATGGCGGGCGCTTCGGCGTGCGTCACCTCGGCGTGACCCAGGGCGGCGCCGCCGATTGGGTGTCGCTGGGCTGGGCCAACTGGCTGCTGGGGAACGCGCCTCAGGCCGCGGGGCTGGAGATTACCGTGGGCGGCCTGACGCTCTGTGCCGAGACCTCGGCCACGCTGGCCCTGACGGGCGCGGATCTCGGTGCCACGCTCGACGAGACGCCGCTGGCACCGGGGGCCAGTTTCACCATCGCACCCGGCCAGCGCCTGGCCTTCGAGCGTCCGCGTGCCGGTCTCCGCGCTTATCTCGCGTTTCCCGGCGGGCTCGAGGCGCCCTCCGTGCTGGGCAGTGTGGCCAGCACGGTACGCGAGGGCCTGGGCGGTCTCGAGGGGCAGGGCGGGGCGCTTGGCGAGGGCGACAGGCTGGTCTGGTCGGGCCAGGGCGAGCCCGGACGCCGTCTGCCGGATGACGCCAGCACCCTGCCGGGCGAACACCCGCATCTGGCCCTGGTGAGCGGCGCGCAGATCGCCGGCTTCAGCGGTACCAGCGTGTTCGAGGCGTTCAATGCCGCCTGGACCGTCGACCAGCGTGCCGATCGCATGGGCGTGCGACTGACCGGCCCCGAACTGCGCTACCTGGGGGCGGGCATGGTGTCGGAAGGCATTCCACTGGGGGCCGTCCAGGTACCTGCCGATGGCCAGCCCATCATCCTGCTCAACGACCGCCAGACCATCGGCGGCTATCCGCGTCTCGGCGCCCTGACGCCACTGGCGTGCGCGCAACTGGCGCAATGCGTGCCGGGCACGCAGGTACGCCTGAGGCCGGTCACCGCCAGTCAGGCCCGCGAGGCGCATTTACGGCAACTCGCGCGCTGGCGCTGACGCGAGGGGCGGGGCGTCAGTCCCGTTCCGCCGCTCGCATCGGCATCTGGTCGATGAGGTGATAGACCGTCTCCGGTGCCACGAACCCCTCGAGTTGCATCTTCTTGCCGCCATCCTTGCCCACCAGCACCGTGGTGAGCGGCATGTCGTCGCGCAGTGCCAGAGCGTCCAGCAAGGCCTGGGTCTCGAAGCGCGTCATGGGCATGTCGTTGCGATAACCGCGTCCGTTTTCCACCCGATACAGCAGCATGTCGCGTGCCTGAAACTTTGCCTGGCTCGCGCCGAGCAGGGTCCGCATGCGCTGGTAATCGTCGTCGTCGCGATCCGGCGAGACGATCACCAGCGGCCGGAAAAGACCGTGATCGGTGATCAGCGGATTGGCGGGGTCGGCCGCCTGGGCGGTGCCCAGCACGGGCAGCACAACGAGTAGCAAGGCAAACAGCACGGTGCGCATGGCATGACTCCTGTGAGGACCTTGCCAGTATGGCAGAGCCTCGTGGATGCTGCGGGCGCGAGTTTTATTTCCCTGTTTGCAAATAAATTTGCAAACAGGTCGGCCGCTGCCTATTCTGGACACTGAACCGAGCCAGAAGAATGCGCCAGGAGCCCGCCCCATGCCCGCCGATACGCCCGTCCTGCCGCCCCGGCGCTATGCCGATCTGCAACTGTTGGCGCTGCGCGCCCGGGATGGCGATGCCCCCGAGCTGAAACTGTCCGCCAAGGGGCTGGCACTGCTCGAAGCGTTGCTGGCCCAGCCGGAGGCGGTGAGCCTGTCGAGCATCTCGCAGTTGGCGCAGCGTCATGGTGTTCACCCTTCCCGCTTGACGCGCCTGTCGCACGCGCTCGGTCTCGAGGGGTTCAAGGCGTTGCAGACGCTGTTCCGCGACGACCTCAGCGATAGCGCCTTTTATTCCACGCGCGCTCAGCGTCTGCTCGAGTTCGGTGAAACGCCCCGCGCCGAAGGCGCCGAGCTCGCCGATGACCGCATGCTGTGGCAGCAGGAAATGCAGAACCTCTCGGCGGCGGTCGAGGCACTGGATACGGCACAACTGGCGCGGGCGGCGGTCGCCATCCAGCGAGCGCGACGCGTGCATGTGGTCGGGTTACGTGCCAGTTTCGGGGCCGCGCATTACCTGGCGTACTACCTGGACTATCTACGCGCTGGCGTGCAGCTGGTCTCGCCCCAGGCGGGCGTGAGCGTCGAGCAGGCCCTGCGGCTGGGCGAAGACGATCTGGTGATCGGCATCGCCTTTCGGCCCGAGTCGCGAATGAGCGTCGATTACTGCCGGCTGGCCGTGGAGCAGGGCGCCTCACTGCTCGCCTTGACCAATCACTCCGCCTCGCAACTCGCCGCCCTGACCGAGCTGACGCTGCTGGCGCCGGCCGAAGGGGCATTCTTCTTCAACCCCATGAGCAGCCTGTTCATGCTCGTGGAGCTCCTGTTGTCCCGCGTGGCCCGCGACATGGGGCACGACGCGGTGCTGGCCCTGCGTCAGCGCGAGGCGCTGATCTCGCGCTTGCATGTCGAATGACGTCACCGCGCCCTTGCGCTCCTATTACCGCGCGCTCATATCGCGCGCACCTAGGCACCTAGACCATTGCCGGAGAATGACATGACCGCCCCTGCCGCCGCTCCCGAGTCCACCACCAGCGCCGCCGAATGGCTGAATCACGGTTACGCCGAGGCCCCCGGCGCCACCGCCGCCTCGGATACGCTCTTGATCAACGAGCAGTCGCGTCAGCTCGAAACGCAAGGCCGACGCATCATCAAGTTCGGGTTCGGCCAGTCGCCGTTCCCGGTATTCGCACCGGCGGTGGCGACACTGGCCGAACACGCTGCCGACAAGGCCTATCTGCCGGTACAGGGCACCGCCGCGCTGCGCGAGCGGGTGGCGGCGTTCCATCGCCACATGGACGGCACCGACTGGCGGGCCGAGCGGGTATTGATAGCACCTGGCAGCAAGCTGCTGCTCTTCGCGCTGATGAAGGCCCTGCCGGCCAGCGAGATCCTGATTCCCGCACCGGCCTGGGTGTCCTATGCCCCTCAGGCACGCTTGGCGGGGCAGCACGCGGTACGCCTGCCGGCGACCTTCGAAAGCCGCTGGCAGATCACGCCGGAACAACTCGACCGCTATTGCCGCGAAAACGGCCCGGCCCGACGCCTGCTGATTCTCAACGCGCCCGGCAACCCCACGGGATTGTCGCCCGATCCCGAGCACCAGCGTGAGCTGGCCAGAGTGGCCAGGCGTCATGGCGTACTGGTGCTGGCCGACGAGATCTATGGCCCGCTCGATCACCGGGGCGCGCATCGGGCATTCGCACTCGATTACCCGGAAGGCACGCTGACCACCAGTGGGCTATCCAAGTGGTGCGGCGCGGGCGGATGGCGACTGGGCGTGCTCAACGTGCCCGAAGCGCTGGGCGCCGACTTGCTGGCACGTCTGATCGGCATCGCCTCCGAAACCTGGTCGAGTGTGACCAGCCCGGTGCAGGCGGCGGCGGAGACCGCCTACGCCGTGACGTCGGCCCAGGCGGCGTATCTCGAGACGCAGCGGCGCTGGCTGGGGGCGATCGGCCGCTGGTGCGCGCAACGTCTGGAGGCAGCCGGCGTGCGCACGCATGCACCGGACGGCGGTTTCTATCTGTTTCCCGATTTCGAAGGCCACCGCGAGGCATTGCGGGCGCGGGGCATCACCACCAGTGCCGAATTGACGACGCGTCTGCTCGACGATGCCGGCGTGGCGCTCTTGCCGGGAAGTGCCTTTGGCTGCGACCCTAGTGTGCTCGCGTTACGTCTGGCCTATGTAGATTTTGATGGTACGGATTTGCTCGCACGAGCATCGGTCGACGTCGAGGCGGCAGAGGCCGATCTCGCCTTGGTCAAGGTACGTGAAGGCATCGAGGCCATCGTCGGATGGCTCGAGACGAACGGTTGATGACTCGCCGTATTGATGAAACGGCGCATTGATTACACGCAGTAACGCGAAAAGTTGAACTCACTTCGTTCGTGGGCGTCAGAGTGTCCACGTACACGCAAAACCTGGAGGTATACATGCAACGGATCACTGCTTTTGTATCAGCGGCTATGCTGACCACCGGAATGGTAGCGGCACCGGCGGCAATGGCACAGCAGGAAGACCCGGCAGCGAGCGGTGCTGGTCAGACCCAACAGGGTGCAGCAGCACAGAACTTCTCCGATGAACAGCTTCAGCAGTTCGCCGATGCGTCTCAGGAAATCGCCAAGGTTTCTCAGGAATATACGCAGAAGCTGCAGAACGCCGAAGACGAGTCGGCCCAACAGGATTTGCGTCAGGAAGCAAATGAAGAAATGGTCAGCGTCGTCGAAGACAGCGGCATGAGTGTCGAAGACTTCAACGCCATCGGCCAGGCGATCCAGCAGGATCCCGAGCTCATGCAGCGTGTCCAGGGCATGGTGCAAGAGCAGCAGTAAGTGAATACGGTATCACCCGCGCGGTGATACCGGTGTCGATGTCGAATCGATACGACCTTCGCGGAAAAGGCCACCTTCGGGTGGCCTTTTTCTTGGCTGGATGCCTGCCGGGCTTCACCAGATGCCGGGCGGTTCCGGGCACAGAGCAATGCGAATACAGGGCAATACGGGTAAAGGGCAATAAAAGAGGCCTGCCGAGTGGCAGGCCTCTTCCAGTTCAGGCAGCGGGTGACGAGTCACCCGTCGAGCCATGATCAGTTGCTGATGGCGTCGCTGGCATCGTCGAGCAGGTCGGCCGTGGCCGACTTGGTGCTCTGCCAGGCACTTTCCGCGCCTTGCTTGGTGTTTTCCCAAGCCTGGCGAGCCTGTTCCTGGGCGTTCTGCCACCAGTCGTTGTCGTATTCGGGCAGCTTGGCCACATCGTCGCGCGTCATCTCGAGCGTGACGCGATAATCCAGATCGTCGAGGTCGTCGCCGTTGTGCGTTTCCAGGGTGAAGTCATCGCGGTCGATCACGCGATGGGTATCGCCGAGATCGAGCACGCCGCCGGTCTCGATGACCAACGCCTGCACGCTCATGTCTTCGCCGAGCAGCACGTCCTCGACATCGCCGACGTCTTCATCGGGCGTTTCCGCGAGGAATACATCGGCATCCATCAGCTCGTCGGCCGAATACAGCCCCTGCGGCTGCGTCTCGGATTGCGCGAGGGCCGCGCCCGTCAGGCTCAGGCCACCGATGAGAATGGCGGTTTGCGTCATGCGGTACATTGAGTTGCGCATGGTGAAGCTCCTTCTTCGTGATTCTATGAATTCGATGGGGTAGTGCCCGCGTCCGATCTGGTCAGATCGAACGCGCCCAATCGTCGGCGCGCTTTTCGGCTTCTTCCTTGCTGATACCGTATTTGGTCTGCAGCTTGCCGATCATTTGATCGCGCTTGCCGGCAATCTGATCGAGTTCATCGTCGCTCATCTCGCCCCAAGAAGCCTTGGCCTTGCCCTTGAGTTCGGTCCAGCGACCTTCGATTTGATCCCAATTCATGGCGTTCCTCCTGAACGGTTGCCAATTTGCGAGCGCTTCCTGCGCGTCGCACATTACGCAGAATAACAGAGATTCATGCTGTGACAATTATATGGCCAGACGCTGCCAGGCCAGCTACCCAGGCCGTCGGGGCATATCTACATGAACAGCGCGAGCAGTACCGGCACGTAGATGAAGGCGAGCAGGGTTGAACAGAACACGAGACTGGCGACGTACGCCGGTTCGCGGCGCGAGCGCTGGGCGAAGAGGTAGTTGTAGACTGCCACGGGCATGCTCATTTGCAGGATGAGCACGCTCTGCGCCAGGGGCGGAAGGTGCAGTGCCCAGCCCACGCCGTAGGCCACGCAGACGGCGAAGGCCGTGCGCAGAAGGCTGAAGGCGAGCCCCGAGGACAGGCTGCGTACCTGGATGTTGGCCAGCGAGACGCCGAGGGTGATCAACATCAACGGCACGGTGAAGCCGGAGATCAGGTCCACGGTGTTGTCGATCCAGCGCGGCAGGTCGGTATCCGTCAGCAGAATGGCCACCGACAGGAGGATGCTGTAGACGGTAGGCGTACGCAGCAGGCTCTTCAGGGGATTGCTGCGGCTGATCATCATCACCCCGAAGGTGAACTGCACCAGGGCGACCGTCACCATCACGGTGATGGCATAGGCGAAGCCTTCCTTGCCGAAGGCGTAGAGCGCCACCGGCAGGCCCATGTTGCCGGTGTTGGGGTACATCATGGGCGCCAGCAGGACGCGCCAGTCCTTGCGCAGCAACAGCGCCATCAAGACAGTCGCCAGCGCCATGATGACGAGCACGGCCAGCGTGCTCAGCATGGTGCGTCCGAAGGTATGGGCATCGATGTTGGCGCCGGAGAGCGAGGCGAGGATCAACGACGGCGTGCCGACATTGAAGACCAGCTTGGTGACGAAGTCCGTGGGATACGCGTATCCCAGGCGTACCCAGCCAAAACCGATGGTGGCACCCACAAAGACGGGGGCCATGACAGCGAAGAGTTCGGCGAGCATGCGCGAGCCTGATTGAGTGTCGGCGCCCGGTGCGTGGCGGAGTCGGGCGAGAGGTTGTGAACGCGAACGATACGGTCGCGGAATGCGCCACACGGGCGCTATTGTCGCCAATCGTGGTAATGCGTTGCAACGTGAACGCGAAAACGAGAATCCTTTACCTTGACGTGGCGCGCGAATTGGCAAGAATCGTGGGCCACGCTGACATTCATCGGCGTCGCGTTCGCGCGGCGCGTCGCCACCTTGGGGCTTGCATGGAATTATTGCGCGTCGTGTATCGCGACTATCGCTGGGCGTTCATCGGCGTCATGGTGCTGAGCCTGGCCAGCGCCGGATTGGGCATCGGCGTCATCGCGTTCATCAACCAGCACCTGATCGAGGCCCAGGGCGCTCCGCAGTGGGTGTTGCCGCAGTTCCTGGGGCTGATCGCCCTGTTGCTGGCGGTGACGCTCGGCTCGCAGCTGGCGCTGACCACCCTGGGCCATCACTTCGTCTATCGGCTGCGCGGGCGGTTGATCAAGCGCATTCTGGATACCGATATCGAACGCATCGAGCGGCTGGGCAGCGCGCATCTGCTGGCGAGCCTGTCGAGCGACGTACGCAATATCACCATCGCCTTCGTACGGCTGCCCGAGCTGGTGCAGGGCGTGATCCTGACGCTGGGCTCGGCCGCGTACCTGGCCTGGCTCTCGCCGGGCATGCTGCTGATCACCTCGCTGTGGGTGGCGGTGACGGTCGTCGGCGGCTGGTACCTGGTTTCGCATGTGTATCGCCATCTGGGACGCGTGCGCGAAACCGAGGATCGCCTCTACAAGGACTACGAGGCGGTGATCGATGGCCGCAAGGAACTGGCGCTCAACCGCGACCGCGCCAGGGCGCTCTACGAGGATGTCTACGAGCACGATGCCAAGCAGTATCGTCATCACATCATCCGCTCGGACACCTTCCATCTCAGCGCGGTGAACTGGTCGAACATCATGATGCTGGGGGCCATCGGGCTGGTGTTTTTCCTCGCCAATGGCCTGGGATGGGCCAATACCAACGTGGCGGCCACCTACTCGCTGACCCTGCTGTTCCTGCGCACGCCGCTGATTCAAGCCGTCGGGGCGCTGCCCACCCTGCTGAGTGCCCAGGTCGCCTTCAACAAGCTCAAGGACCTGGAGCTGGCCGGTTATCGCGCCGAGTTCGGCGACAGTGCCGCGCATGGCGATTGGCAGACCCTGGAGCTGCGCGGCGTGACCTTCGCCTATGCCGCCGGCGAGCATGGCCGCGGCTTCGAAGTCGGCCCTGTCGATCTGACGCTGTCGCGTGGCGAGCTGGTCTTCTTGATCGGCGGCAACGGCAGCGGGAAGTCGACGCTGGCACGCCTGTTGACGGGCCTTTATCAGCCGGCCAGCGGCGACATACTGATCGACGGGCAGCCCGTCGACGCAGAAGGGTGGCACGCCTTCCGCAGTCGTTTCGCGGCCGTGTTCACCGACTTCCATCTCTTCGATCGCGTGATGGGACCGGGAGGCGAGACGCCCGACACGACATTGGCGGAGAGCTGGATCGAGCGCCTGGGCATGGGCGAGAAGCTGCATTTCGACGGCTGGCGGGTGACCAACACGCAGCTTTCCCAGGGGCAGCGCAAGCGCCTGGCACTGCTGCTGGCGGTTGCCGAACAGCGCGACATCCTGCTGCTCGACGAATGGGCGGCGGACCAGGATCCGCAGTTCCGGCGCATCTTCTATCGCGAACTGCTGCCCATGTTGCGCGACAGCGGCAAGACCGTGTTCGCCATCAGTCATGACGATCACTACTTCCAGCACGCCGACCGCTTGCTGGAGATGCGCGCGGGCCAGTTGAGCGAACTGACCGGCGAGATGCGCGAGCGTGTCAGCCGCGACGCCGTGGCACGGCTCGAGGACACATCGGACAACGTGTGAGGGACGGCAGGCTACCTGCGGCGGCTGCCACTCTCATGCCAGTCACGCTCATGCAGGTACGATCTGGGTGGCATGCCAGACGAGGCTCTCGGTGGGGCCGTCGTCCAGATCGGAGCACATGTCGACGCGCAGGATCGCCGTCGTTTCGCATACCGTCCGCAGCCGACCATGCGCGCCACCTTGCTCCCATTGCCACAGGATGCACCGCCGCTGCTCGTCGCCGGTGTCGTCCTGTAACCTCAGGTTGGCCGCCGGGTAGCGTCGTTCCAGGAAGCCCAGGGCGGCAAGCTGGGCGCACTGCTGCGCGGGTGTCAGTCGGGAGTCGCCGCGATAGCCGGGCAGAAAACGACGGCCTCGTGCCTCCGCTTGCAGGAAGGGCAATGCCTGCTGCGGCGTGATGCGACCGTACTTGCGGACCGGCGAGAGCAGCACGAGGCTGGCGGCGAAGCGGCAGCCGCCCAGATGACTGCTTTCCCAGACATCGAAAGGCAGCTCGTGTGCCGCAACGGTCCGAGCCAATTCTTTGTAGGTCCGGTAACCGTTCCTGGCGCAGCACTTGTCCTTCTTGCCGTGGGTGCAGCACAGCAACAGGTCGTGTTCGACCTGTACACCTTCCCATGCCGTCAGCGGCGCCCCTGACTGCCACGCGGCCAGAAACGTCTCCAGCTCCGCGCGAGGCACGACGAATTGCCGGCGTTCGGGCATCAGAAACACCTGATGGCTCGCGTCGGCCTGCTCGCGTCGGTGAATCAGATTGACCCGCCGCTCACCGGCGGCGATGGCGTCGAGGGTTTGCATCAGGCTTTCCGGCATGTCGTGGGCATGACGCAGGTTGCGTGTCCACTTGGCGCGAGGCCAACTGATCAGCAGGTTGCGCTCGGCGTGGGCGGCACTGCCGGCCAGTGGGTCGCCCTGTTCGAGGCCGAGATCGGCGCAGAAGGTTCGCTTCATGAGGCATGCTCCCGCTGGATTTCGGGGCGTCGCGCTTCACGAGAACGTTGTGCAATGCAAAGGCGCATGTCGGAAAAAACCTCGCGTTCGAGTCAGGGTCTTGTCGTGTCGTCTACCGTGAGTGATCGCGATGGCGATACAACAGGTAGACGAAAAACGGCGCCCCCACGCCCGAGACGAAGATGCCGGCGGGCAGGTCCTTGGGCAGGAAGGCCACGCGGCCCAGCAGATCGGCATGGAGGACGATCAGCGCCCCGACCAGGGCGGTGACGGGCAATCGCCGCAGGAAGTCCTGGCCCACCAGGCGGGAGGCGATATGCGGTGCGATCAGGCCCACGAAGCCGAGGCCACCGGCAAAAGCCACGGCCGTGCCCGCCAGTATCACGCTGCAGCCCATCAGCAACAGCCGACAGCAGGGCACGTTCACGCCCAGACCTCGAGCCACGTGATCTCCGAGCGCCATGACACTCAGGTGGCGGGCCTGCGAAAGACACAAGGGTACGGTGACCAGCAACCATGGCAGCATGCCGAGGACATCCTGCCATTGAGCGGCGTAGAGGCTGCCGGTCAGCCATACATAAGCCGTCATGGCGGCGGTATCGTCGCTGATCACGATCAGCAGGGTCGTCACCGACCCCGCGGCGGCGGAGAGGCCGATGCCGACCAGTACCATGCGCATGGGCGTGATACCGTCCTTCCAGGCCAGCGAGAACATCAGCAGAGCGGACAGCAAGGCGCCCAGCAATGCGGCGGCCGGCAGCCAGTGCACGCTTAGGGTGGTGCCGAACAGTGCGAGGAAGATGACGGCGCCCATGGCGGCGCCGCTGGTGATGCCGATCACGTCCGGCGATGCCAGCGGATTGCGCACGATGCCTTGCAGGATGGCGCCGGCCACGGCCAGAGCCGCCCCCGCCAGCACGGCCAGCAGGATGCGCGGCAGGCGCAGCTCCCAGACGATGAAGGCGATCTCGCTGTCCTGTGGATCGAACAACGCCTGTCCGACTTCATGCAGCGAGGTGGGAAAGCTGCCAAGGCGCAGGGAAAGGCCCATGCTGGCCAGCAGCACCAGCCCGAGAAGACCCACCATGCCCGAATAACGAAGCGCCCGGTTCCCGACGATGCGATCGACGGCTGTGGTCAAGGCAGGGGAATGCGTCATGGTCGTGCCTGCTGCCTGCGTGCCAGGTAAATGAAGAAGGGGGTGCCGATCAGGGCGGTCATCACCCCGACCGGTACATCCTGCGGCGGCATCAAGAAACGCGACGCCACATCGGCCAGCAGCAGCAAACAGGCTCCCAGCAGGGCACAGGCCGGCAGCAGCCAGCGGTGATCGACCCCGAACAGTCCGCGTGCCATATGGGGAACGATCAGTCCGACGAAACCGATCATGCCGGTCAGCGCGACAGAGCTTCCGGCGAGCAGGATCACTATCAGGCCGAGCAGGAGCTTGATGGTGCCGACATGCATGCCCAGGCTCGTGACCATGTCATCGCCCAGCATCAAGGCGTTGGCATGTCGAACCAGCAGCATGCACAGCAGCAGGGCTATGCCGAAGAGCGGCAGTAGAGGAACCACGATCGAAAGCTCGCGCCCGGATACGGAGCCGGCCAGCCAGTACAGCACGCTCTCGAAGCTCTGATGGTCGATGATCAGCAGGCCCTGACTGAAGGAGACGAACATGGCCGTGACGGCCACGCCAGCCAGTACCACCCGCAGTGAGGAGGGCCCGGCACGGCCGCCCCCGCGACTCAACATCAAGACCAGGCAGGCCGCGACGAGCGCTCCCAGCAGCGCCGCCCAGACATAATCCGCCGGCGCGTGCAGCGGCAACAACGCAACGGCGATGACCACGAAGCACATGGCCCCGGCGTTGATCCCCAGAATACCCGGCGATGCCAGGGGGTTGCGGGTCAGGGTTTGCATCAGAGCGCCGGCGATGGCCAGGCTCGCGCCCACCAGGACGGCGAGCACGGCGCGTGGCAGGCGTTCCTTGACGATGATGATGTGCGCGACCCGGGAAGGATCGTAATGCAGCAAGGTCGCGATGAAGGCCGATGGCGGTAGCTCGGTGGTGCCCAGCATGACGCTCGCCGCGAAGGTCGTCGCCATCAGCACCAGGCCGGCCAGCAGCCCCGCAAGGCGTGTCGTTCGTCGCGTCAGCATGTGGCCGATTCCTCGTTCTTTTTCCGAGAGGCCGAGGGACTCTCCTCGACGCTGTCGGATCGGCAGCCAGCAGTTAACGCCTGCGTACGGGGAAGGTCGAGTCCATAGTGGGTATACAGATCATCCAGCATGGCATTGGCGGCCAGGATGCCGCCGCCCATGATCCAGTCCACGGCGTCTACCTCGAAGACACGGTCGTTGCCCACGGCATCCAGTCGTGCCCAGAGAGGGTGGGAGGTCCAGTGTCGATAGTTGCGGGCGATGGCGGGATCGTTGGGCTCCAAGAGCACGAAGATCACGTCGGCATTCATGACCGGGATGTTTTCTTCACTGGTCAGTTTCATGCCCCAGCCCCGGTCGTGAAGGGTATCCGGCTGCGTGAAGCCCAGTTCATCGAGGATCGATCCGGCAAAGCCCGTGGAATAGATACGCACATGGTCGCTCTTGAAACGGATCACGGCAGCCTTCTGTGGCCAGGCGTCACCCAGTTTTTCGGCGATCTTGCAGCGAAAATCGGCCACGCGGTCGTCCCAGTCGCGAAGCAATCGATGGGCGCGAGTTTGTCGGCCGGTGGCCTCGGCCATCATGGTCAGGGTGGCCTTGAAGTCGAAGACGCTGTCGGTGGCGATCGTCGGCGCTATCTTCTCCAGCAGCGGCCGGACCCGCTCGTGGCGAAAGTGCGTGGCCACGATCAGGTCCGGATCCAGCCAGGCGACCTTCTCCAGGTTGGGCTGGGTCTCCAGGCCGACGTGTTCCACGCCGTCGAGGGCGTCACGCAAGTAGCGATACATGGGTTTTTCCAGCCAGGAGTCGACGACACCCACCGGCGTGATACCCAGTGCCACTGCCGTGTCGGTCGCGCCCTGATAGAGGGTGACGATGCGTTGTGCCGGGGCAGGCAGGCATGTCTCCCCGAAGGCATTGGCAACACTGTGCATGTTCTGAGCGTTGGCAGTGACGACACCGGGAATGAGGGAAACCAGCAGCACGGTCAACCACTGGCAGCGGATCGGCATGGTAGCCTCCTGGCGTATGCGTGTTGTCGAGCGACGTCATGCGGCGCCGCCCGACAAGCCTCGTCCATCAGCGGGTATTGCTCAGAAGTCGAGCTGATAGCTCAGGGTGAAAGTGCGTCCCCGGCCCTTGAAGTAATATTCATCGCTCACTCTCGCGGCCTGTGAGTAGTACGTGAAGTAGTCCTCGTCGGTGAGGTTTTCCACGCCCAGGCTGGTGCGGCCGACCGGCAGACGGTAGGACAGAGAGGCATCGACCAGGCCGTAGCCGTCGAACTCGAGCTGGGGATCGTCGACACTGCGGTCGAAATAGCGGCTGTATTGCAGATGCGAGGAAAGCTTCTGATTCCAGGCCGCGCTCCAGGCCAGCTTGAGGGTATCCGGCGCGATGTTGATGCCGGTCAGCTTGGTGTCCACGCTGCCGTCACCGTCGGTGTCCGATTTGCCCTCGGTGTGCGTATAGGAGAGTCGCAATTGATGGGCATCACTCACCTGCGCCTCGCCGGTAACCTCGATGCCCTGGATCTCGGTCTTCTCGCGGTTGCCGACCCAGGTGCCGTTCTCCTCGGTGAGGCGCTCGCCATAGTCGGAGCTCGATTCGAAGTAGCTCAACTCGAGGCCATAGCGATCCCAGTCGAAACGCGCACCGACCTCACGGTTGTCGGTGACGATGGGCTGCAGCGTCAGCAGTGTATCGACGTCCTGGCCGGGCGTGTCGATGCCACGCAGTACCCGGCCGACATCGGGCATGCCGAAGCCTTCAGAGTAGTTGGCATAGAGCTGGGCCCAGTCGGTGGCCTGATAGACGACACCGGCATTGTAGAGCGTCTCGTTGAAGTCGGGTTTGCCTCCTCCCACGCTGACGTTGTCCTGGGTCACGTTGCTGCGATCGATGGTGCTGTAATCATCGACCTCGAGCTCGGCATATTCCTGACGAACCCCGGCATGCACGCTCAATGAATCGGTCAGGTCATAGTCTCCCTGCAAGAACACGGCTGCGTTGCGAAAGCGTGTCTCCGGGACATAAGTGCGATCGGTATGCACCAGCATCTGGCGGGTATCGTCCTGCAGCAGGTCGAGGCCCGTGGTCAGCTTGAGGCGGTCGTCGAGCAGGCCGTCACGACTCAGGGTGAATTTGGCACCGAGCTTGTCGGACTCGTTGCGGGTCTGGTCATAAAGCGTGTCGCCGCCAACTCCCTGATAAGGGAAGTAAGGCGTGGTGGCGAACTGAGCGCGAAAGCGCTGGGTATAGAGTTGAGCGTCCAGGCTATTGCCCAGCCAATCGTCATGAGCGTACGACAGCCGGGCAGTGGTGACCTCGTTATAGCCGGGATCGCCATCGGGATTGCCCTTGCGTGCGGTGGTGGCAACGCCGGCGTCGCGATCGCCGACCACTGGCACGTAGTCGCCTTTGCCTTCGAGCTCGAAGCGATTGATCGATACCTCGACATTCTGGTCGTCGTCGATCCAGTAGGCCGCCTTGGCTAACAGGTCGTAACTGGTGGAGTTCTGAAGTTCGCCGGGGTAGGCGATGCCCACCTCATCGTCGTCGCCGTCGTAGAAAATGCCGCGCTCTTGACGACTGGCGGCGACAAGATAGTCCCAATCTCGGGTCTGGCCGCTGAGACGGTAGTCCAGCTTGTGGCCGAAGCCTTCCGACTCGAAATCGTCGTCACTGGTCAAGCTGACGCCGACATGCTGGCTTATCCCGGCGCCTTCGGGACGCTTGGTCACATAGTTGATGATACCGCCGGTCGCACCCAGGCCGTGTTCGGCGCTGGCGCCGTATATGACTTCGATACGCTCGACCATGGAGAGGTCGATGGTGTAACTGTCGCGAGAGCTGTCACGCAGCGGGTTGGACTGCGGCACTCCATCGACCAGGAATAGCGGCGAGCGCCCTCGAAAGGTCTCTCCGGCGTTGGAGAGTTTCTGGCGGCTGGGCGAATAGGAAGGGATCAAGTTACTGAGGACCTGGCCGGGATCCTGGGTGATCGCCAACTGCTGCTCGATCTGCTCGCGGGTGATGATGGTGACCTTCTGCGGGGTCTCATCTTCGCGACTCTGGTTGCGGGTGGCAGTGATGACCAATGGGTCCAGCCCATGGTTCTCTTGGGAGTCCGTGCTCTCTGAGTCCTGGGCCAGTGCCGTGGCGGGTAGGGCCGAGACGAATACCCACGGGAGCAGCGATAGCTGCTTCAGACGTGATCGCTGTAAGTCTTGCATGGTGAACCGGTATCCCCTTGCTGTGTGCATTGTCGCTATTGTTGCCATCCAGTGATGTCATGCCGGGTCGAGGATACTAATGAGAATCCTTTTTGTTTGCAAACTGAGTACGGATGATCCCTTGTGGCGATAAGAACAAGGCGTGTCACGGTGTGGCAGCAGGCAGCAGGCAGCAGGCAGCAGGCGGCAGGCGGCAGGCGGCAGGCGGCAGGCGGTAGGCGGTAGGCGGTAGGCGGTAGGCGGTAGGCGGTAGCAAAGGCTGCTAAGCGTTGAAGGTTTATTATTGTGAAAACAAATCACAATTCTTATCATGTGCGAAAGGCTTTGCTTCAAGCTCGCTCCTGTCATCCGCTAATAACATGTCACAAGGAAACTCGATGTCCCGTTCCCGTCCCTCGCCCCTGCCTTTCAACGTGCTGTCGTCGCCGGCTCGCCGCATGGCGATGGCGACGCTGCTGCTCGGCTGCCCGCTAGCGGTGCAGGCACAAGACGATGTCGCCCAGAGCGATACCGTGGTCGTCACTGCAACGGCGCTGAAGGTCGTAACTCCGCTTGCCGAGACGCCGCGTTCGGTATCCAGCGTGAGTCGAGAAGAACTCGAGGAGCGCAATGTCCAGAGCCTCGACGAATCCTTCCGCTATCGCTCGGGAGTACTATCCGGCCAATATGGTTCGGACAACAATACCGATTGGCTGAAGGTACGAGGCTTCGATCAGGCAACTTACCTCGATGGCCTGCGCGTCTATCGGACCGGCTACTATCAGTGGTTGCCCGAGCCTTACGGTTTGGATCGCGTGGATGTGTTCAAGGGGCCAGCGTCGATCCTCTATGGCGAAGCGCCCTCCGGTGGCTTGGTCAACGCTGTGAGTAAGCGCCCCACGGCCGAAAAGCGTGGCGAGATCGAGATCCAGGTGGGTAATCGCAGTCACCGGCAGTTCGGGATCGACACCTCAGGACCCGTCACCGAAAGCGGCGATGTACGCTATCGCTTCGTGGGACTCTACAAGGAGCGTGATGGCGACCTGAACGATACTGAGAATGAGCGTGTCTACTTTGCCCCGAGCCTCGAATGGGACATCTCAGCTGATACCCAACTGACCGTATTGGCCAGCTACCAGAAAGATGATGGCATTCCGGAAAATCCCTTCAAACTGGCGTATGGCACAGTGCAGGACACGCCATTCGGCAAGGTGGATCCGGAAACCAATTACGGGGCGCCTGATTACGACAAGGACGAGCATACCCAGACGGCCATCGGTTACGAATTCGAACACCAGCTCGATGACACCTGGAAATTCGAGCAGGATTTCCGTTATAGCAAGCTTGATCTGGACCTGCGAAGTACCTATATGGATTTCGCCACGGGTGATGGTCGTACGGCTTATCGTGGCCACCTGCAGCGTGATGGCGATATCGACAGCGCTACCATCGATAACCGGATGGTAGGCAAATGGTATACTGCTCGCACGGAGAACACCCTGTTGGTAGGGGTGGATTACCAAGACCTGAGTTTGGATGGAAAAGAGTTCGACAATTTTACGTATGACACCGTCGATATCTTCGATCCCGATACTTCTATTACACCGGTACCTGATAGCGCTCTGACCGGCCGAAAGATCGATAAGCAGCAGCTTGGTCTCTATGTACAGGACCAACTACGCATAGACGATAGTTGGGTATTGCTGGGGGCTGTGCGCTACGATAATGCTGATGTCAGGAGTGAATCCAAACGTTATGACGTCGTTGTAGATGAAACCCAATCCGCAGTCTCATGGTCGGGCGGGGTTATGTATCTAGGCGACAACGGCCTGAACCCCTATCTCAGCTACACCGAGTCCTTCCAACCAGTTGCACAGCTCAGTGCAACTGGTGCTGGCTTCGATGATATCGAAGGGGAACAGTGGGAACTGGGAACCAAGTATGCGCCCACAGGCTGGGATGGTTATGTCACGGCGGCGGTTTTCGATATCAAGGAATCCAACTCCTTCGCAACGACGGCGGGCGGTTATCAGGCTCAGGAAGGTGAGCGTACCGCTACCGGCTTTGAAATTGAAGGTGTGGGCTATCTGACCCAGTCACTTCAATTGACGGCGGCTTATACGTATACGGATGCACGTGACAAGAATGATGACCGTGCGGCACTAATCCCTCGCCACATGGCATCTGCGTGGCTGGACTACGATTTCGAAGGAACCGCCTTGAATGGACTGAAAGTCGGTGCCGGAATTCGCCATGTAGGTGAATCGGTCGATGGCAGTATCACCGTGCCTGACTACACCGTGGGTGACGCCATGGCGAGTTACGACTTAAACGATCATTGGACTGCCCAGGTCAATGTCAACAATGTTACGGACGAGGAGTACGTTGCTAGCTGCGACTACTGGTGCTACTACGGCGAGTCACGCAGCGTGATCGGCAGTCTCAAGTACCGTTGGTAAGCGGGAAGCTTTAAGACGCCGGAAAGAAGCGACAAGTAAAAGGCCCGGGAACTCCCGGGCCTTTTTTATTGATCGTGACCCGTCCTGAATAGAGTTGACACGTTTCCCTTCTCACTTTGGGAGAACGTGATGAACCAACGAGTTAAACGCACCCAGCGCGATTACACCCTGGCCTTTAAGCAGACAGTGGTAGACCAGGTGGAAAGCGGCGAACTGACTTATAAGCAGGCTCAGGCCCGCTATGGTATCCAGGGACGATCGACGGTACTACAGTGGCTACGTCGCTACGGTCATCAGGACTGGAGCCCCGGCGCCACAGAGCGTCCTACCAGGAGCCCCGTCATGCCGACGTCACCTCCGACCCCGGAGCAACGCATCAAGGAGCTTGAGGAGAAGCTGCGGCTGGCTGAGCAGAAAGCCCAATTCTTCGAAGCTGTTGTCGATGTGATGGAGAAGGATCACGGGGTTTTGGTAAAAAAGCGGTCCGGCAAGTCCTCACGCAGGAACGCGTTACCGGATTGACCATCAGCAGGGCATGCCGCTTTCTGGGTATCAGCCGCCAGGCTTGGTATCAGGCGGAGCGGGCGATGCAAAAGCGCGCTGACCGGGATCAGCGAGTGATCGACTTTGTCCGTAAGATTCGCCTTTGCCAGCCCCGGCTCGGTGTGCGCAAGCTCCATTATCTGTTGCACGAGCAGGCTGACGTGAGCCTGCACCTGGGGCGTGATGGTCTGTTCCAGCTACTGCGCACCCACCGGCTGCTGGTGCCACGTCGCCGGGCTTACCACAAGACCACCCACAGTCATCATCGGTTCCGGCGCCACCCCAACCTGCTCAAGCCTGGCGCGCACCAAGTGGTGGCCAGTCGCCCCAACCAAGTCTGGGTGGCGGACATCACTTACCTGCCGACCCGCTCGGGCATGAGCTACGTGAGCCTGATCACTGACGCTTACTCGCGCAAGATCGTAGGCCATCATGTGCATGAGAGCTTGCGTAGCGAAGACGTGGAGCAAGCCTTGCGCAAGGCGTTACGCCAGCGGCCGGATCAGCAACCGCTGATTCATCATTCAGACCGCGGCATCCAGTATTGCTGTGATCGCTACCAGCGACTGCACGCGCGTCACGGTATCCAGTGCTCGATGACCGATGGCTATGACTGCTACCAGAATGCCTTGGCAGAACGGGTGAACGGTATTCTGAAGACGGAGTTCCTGCTCACGCGCCCTCAGGACTTGGATCAAGCACGCACGATGGTCAACGAATCGGTCGAGATCTATAACCGGGACCGGCCTCACCTGGCCCTGACATACAAAACGCCCGATGCCGTGCACCGGGCGCTTTAAACGCGAAATAAGTGTCAACCTATTTCAGGACTAGACATCGCTATACCGCATGTGCCTGCACCATTGTCTTCCGTCTTCCGTCTTCCGTCTTCCGTCTTCCGTCTTCCGTCTTCCGCCTGCCCACAGCGCTACAGTCGCCGCAGCGTCCACATGAAGTAGGCGCCGCCGAGCAGGGAGGACATCAAGCCAGCGGGAATTTCCTGGGGGAACAGCCACTGGCGTCCCAGCCAGTCGGCCAGCACCATCAAGAGCGCCCCCAGCAGGGCGGCGGCGAGCAGGTGCGCGCGTGCACGCGCCGCGCCCAGCAGGCGTGCCATGTGCGGTGCGAGCAGGCCGACGAAGGAAAGCGGCCCGACCACCAGGGTGGCGGCGGCGGTGAGCAAGGCGACGACGCCCAGCAGAACGAGACGCGCCCGGTCGACATTGACGCCCAGTGCGCGGGCGCTGGAGTTGCCCATCGGCAACAGGTCCAGCCAGCGCGACAGGGACTGCATCGCCAGCGTCAAGATCACGGCGCTTGCCGCCACGGCGACGGCCAGCACGGTGTCGACGTAATAGGTCGAGCCGGACATCCAGGCGAGCAGTTGCTGCGTGCGTGGGTCGCCGTTGGCCAGCACGATGCTGCGCAGGGGATCGAACAGCGCGGTGATGGCGATCCCCGTCAGCAGCACGCGCTCCGGTTGAAAGCCGCTGCGGCGGTTGATCAGCAGCAGCACCCCGAGCGTCGCCAAGGCGCTCAGGGTGCCGGCGATCAGTAGCATCGGCAGGCCCACATCGGGCACGAACATGACCACGCCGATCAGGCCGATGGCGGTGCCGCCACTGATCCCGACGACTTCCGGACTGGCCATGGGATTGCCGGTGACGCGCTGTATCAGCGTGCCGGCCAGGGCCAGCAGCGTGCCGGCACCCGCCGCCGCCAGGGTACGCGGCAAGCGCCATTCGTGGGTGGCTTGCCACACCGACCACGAGGGCAGGGCCCAGCCTTGGCCGTCCTGGCCGAGCAGCAGGGATGCCGCGAGCGCAACCAGCAATGCCAGCCCCAGTGCAAGCTGCAGGCGCATCGGATGCCGACGACGTGGCGCCGCCAGCATGGGGGCGGTCTGGGGGCGATCGCCGCCGAGCTTGAGGCGTGGAATCAGCCAGAGCAGCAGTGGGGCGCCGAGGGCGGCGGTGGTCGCGCCGGTGGGAATCATCGTCGGCAGTGCGCCGGAAACATGCTGCAGGAGCTGGTCGGTGGTGGTCAGCAGCAAGGCGCCGAGCAGCGGCGCCCACAGCAAGCGCTGGGGCAGCGTGCGCGCCCCCAGCAGGCGGACGATGGCCGGCGCCGCCAGGCCAATGAAGCCGATGATGCCCACCACGCTGACCACGCAGGCGGTGATGAAGACCGCCAGCCCGAGGCTCAGCAAGCGCAGATGCCTGAGCGAGACCCCGAGGCTGCGGGCATTGACGTCGTCGAGCTCGAGAATCGCCAGCGGGCGCAGCATGAGCGCGGCCAGGGCAAGCGCGATGAGCAATCGCGGGAGCAGGTAGAGCACGCCGTCCCAGCTGTTCTGCGAGAGCGAGCCCGCGCCCCACACCATCAGGCCGCGCAACTCTTCCTGATGGAAGAGGATCAGCGTGGTGCTGACCGCGCCCAGGTAAAGGTTGACCACCAGCCCCGCGAGCACCACCACCATGGGTGCCAGGCCGCGTCGCCAGGCCAGCGCGAACACCAGCCCCATGGCCAGACCGCCGCCCGCCACGGCCACCCACTCGCGGCCGAGAACGAGCAGTCCCGGTGCGAACAGAGTGGCGAGCAGCAGGGCGAGCTGTGCACCGGTGGCGACGCCCAGGGTCGTGGGGGCGGCCAGGGGGTTGCGCAGCACCTGCTGCATCAGCACCCCCGCGATGCCCAGGGCACCGCCCGCCAGCAGAGAGATCGTCCAGCGCGGCAGCCAGCTGTAGTGCGTGAGTACCTGGTCGATATTGCGTTCGTCGGGCACGAACAAGGCTTGCGCCCACTGCGCGGCCGGCAACTGCGTGGCCAGCGAGTAGCCACTCAAGGCCAGGCAGGCCAGGGCCAGCAGCACGCACAGGCGCGCCGGGGTCATCACGACATGAGGAAACGGCAAGGAGCGAGAGATCCAGTCACGCATCGGGTGCCTCGCGGTGGGCAGCGGTGCGAGGCGCCTCATGCAGGGCCTGGGTCAGGTTGTCGGCGAAACGCCGTGCCGAAGGGGCGCCACCGAAGCTCCATACCGGTGGCAGCGTGAGAACGTCATCGCGACGCACGGACGGCAGGTGTTGCCAGAGCGCGCTCGTCTCGAGGCGTTCCTCGACGCCCACGGGCATTGGATCGACCACGACCAGGCGAGCGTCGTCCAGCCCGGCCAGGGCTTCCAGGCCTACCATGGAGAAGCCCCAGTAATTGGTTTCCCGCTGCCACGCGTTCTCCAGCCCCAGGCGCTGCATGACGGCGTTATAGAGGCTATGGTCGCCGAACACGCGCACATGGCGGGCATCCATGAACTGCACCACGAGCAGGGGCCGTGCCTTGGCCGCGTCGCTCAACCCGTCCCGCAGCTCGGCCAGGTGCGCTTCCAGCGAGGCGAGCAGCGTGTCCGCGCGCTCCTCGCGATTCACGAAGGCGGCGATTTCACGGGTGGCTTTCTCGAGTCGCGTCCACAGGTCGCTGCCCGGCGTATACAGTGCCACCGTGCTCGTCGGTGCGATACGTTCGAGGCTTGGTTTCAGGGTGCTGAACATCGGCGAGATCAGAATGCGGTCGGGCGACAACTGGGCCAGCAATTCCCGGTTGGGTTGCGCTCGCAGGCCGATGTCGGCCACCTCGGCGGGCAGCGTTGGCGCGCCGACCCATTCGCGGTAGGCGTCGGTTTGTGCCACGCCCACGGGCGTCACGCCGAGGGCCAGCAAGGTTTCGGCGATGGTCCAGTCGACGGTGGCGATACGCGGTGTCTCGGCATTGGCGACATGGGACCAGACCAGCAGCACCAGCGTCAGCAATGTCATGAGCCGCGAGCGACGCAGGCCTTCACGGTTGCAAAATGGCCTCACATCGACTCCCTAGTGCAAGACGGCGATGGGGTGCTCGCCGCCGGGGTGGGACATGACACGCATGGGGATGCCATAGATGGCTTCCAGCGTGCTATCGCACATCAACTCGCGGGGCGCGCCCTGGGCCAGGACCTGCCCGCTGTGCAGGGCGACCAGATGATCGCAGTAACGTGCCGCCATGTTGACGTCGTGCAGCACGATCACCACGCCCAGCCCCAGCTCGCGGCACAGCGAGCGCACCAGGGCCAGCACTTCCACCTGATGGGCGATGTCCAGCGCCGCCAGCGGTTCGTCCAGCAGCAGAAACCGGCTTTCCTGGGCCAGCAGCATGGCGAGCCAGACGCGCTGCCGCTCGCCACCGGAGAGGGTGTCGACCAGCCGGTCGGCGAAGGCCTCGGTGTGGGTCAGTGCGATGGCGCGTTCGATCTGGGTCTTGTCCTTGCCGTTGAGCCGGCCGAGCAGGCCGTGCCAGGGATAGCGTCCGAATCCCACCAGCTCGCGGCCGGTGAGGTTGTCGGCGCCGGGCAGGTGCTGTGGCAGGTACGCCACGTGACGGGCGAACTCGCGCGTGCCCCAGTCGGCGAGTGGGCGCTTGTCGAGGCGGATCACGCCTCGGCTCGGGGCCTGCTGCTGCGCGAGGAGCTTGAGCAGAGTCGACTTGCCCGAGCCATTGTGGCCGATCAGCCCATACACCTTGCCTTCCTCGAAGGCGAGGTCGGTGGGGTGCAACAGGCACTGGCCGTTGACCTCGAAGCTGGCAGCGTCGACGTTGAACATCAGGTGGACCCCAAGCGGGAAAAGCGTAGGGCGCAATCGTAATTCAAATAAGAACGGTTATCAAAACTCTCGGCGCCGTCATGACGCGGGGTAAGCGTAGTGAAACGGCCCGCCTGGGCAGCGGGCCGTCGTGAGCGTGCGGTCTTGAGGTGTCGTGGCCTTGAGGTGTCGTGGCCTTGGGAAGCGGTGCCGAATGCCTAGTAGGCGTGCGACCAGGTCAGGGTATAGGTGCGTCCACGCCCCTGGAGATCCCACAGGGATTGCGCGTCATAGACTTCATAGAACACGGCGGCGCGTTGTCCCCAGATCGTCACGTAGCTCTCGTCGAGCAGGTTTTCGACGCCCAGGCTGAAGGTGCCGTAGGCCGTGTCCTGGCTGGCGGTGGCATCCACCGTGGTGAAGCCGTCGATTTCGTTGCCCGAGGCGTCGTCGATGCCGAAGGCACGGTTGACCTGCAGGCGCGCGCGGGTATCGACGTCCGACCATTCGCCATACAGGGTGGCGGTGGGCAGGCTGGCTTCGGTGACGCTGGTATCGACCCATTCACCGCCGACCTTCTCCTCGGACTTGACCCAGTTGAAGGCCGAGCCGAACAGCCAGTTGGCGCCGACGAAGCGCTCGACCTTGCCTTCCAGGCCGTACGTTCTCACGTCCTTGTCGATGGTGGTCACCCCGATCTCGAGTTCGCCATCGTTGGTATAGAGATAGTCGATCGCCTTGTCCGACCAGCTGTAATACGCGGCGATCTGCGATTGCCAATCGCGCCCGGTGAGGCGCCAGCCGGCCTCGAGCTGCTGGGTCTTGATGCCATCCACGGGGTTGTCGGAGATGTCGAAGCTGACGTCGCGATACGCCTTGGCGATGTCCGGAATCTCGAAGCCCTGGGTATATGCCAGCCAGGTCTGCTGCCCGTTCTGGAAGTCGTAGAGCGCCTTGAGATTGAACAGCGAGACGTCGTAGTCGTTGGAGCCGCCGTCGTTGCCGCCCTGAGGCTCGACCTCGACATCGGTTTGCTCCACCCGCGCGCCGCCGGACAGCTGCAGGTTCGAGGTGAGCTGATAATCCGCCTGCACGAACGCGGCCAGGGTGTCGGCCTGGAACGATGGATAATACGGGTCGAGCACGTCGGTCTGGTCGAGTTCCAGGCCGCCCTCGGAAGGCGCCAGCGTATAGCGCTTGGAATCGAATTCCTCCCGCGAGGCGTCGAGCCCGTAGGTCACGCTCAGCGGGTCGCTCGGTGATGCCGTGAAGACCGCCTTGGCGCCGGTCAAGTCGGTGTTCTGTTCCGAGACGGTGAAGGTGCTGCCGCCGGGGAACGGGTTGAAGACCGAGGACTCTTCGCGGTGGTAGGCCTGGAAATAGAAGCGTTGGCCGAGCAGGGCATCGTGATGATAGTTGGCGTTGAGATACAACCGCTCGGTCTCGGGGTCGACGTCCGAGTCGTAGCCGTCGCGGACCTCGCTGTTCTGGATCTTGTCCGAATATTCCGCGCCGCTCTCGTAATTCGGGTAGTAGAGCCCCTTGTCGCCCACGTAGGCGGAGTCGTAATACTGGGCGGTGATATCCAGGCGCTCATGGTCGCTCAGCTTGGCCTCGATATTGCCCATCAGGTCGACGGAGCGATTTTCCTGGAGTCCCGTCTGGGCGATGTCGGGCTTGATGATGTCCCCGTCGGCATCGTAGAACGAGCCGTTTTCCTGCACCGCCACGGCCAGTCGCCCCTGAACGCGCTCGTTGCCGCCCGAGACCGATTGCGCGGCGCGCCGAGACAGGTCGTCCGAGGCATTGAAGCCGCTGGTGAGGCCCAGCTCGCTTTCGAAATGCGGGCCGCCTTGCTCGCCCTTCTTGGTGATGATGTTGATGATGCCGCCGGTGGCGCCGCCCCCGTAGAGGCTGCTCGCGCCGGAGAGCACCTCGATGCGCGCGATGTTGAAAGGGTCGATGGAATCGAACTGACGCGACAGACTGCGCGAGTTGTTCAGCGACACACCGTTGATCATCACCAGCGCATCGCGGCCCCGGAAGTTCTGGGCGTAGTTGGTGCGGTTGGTGCTCGAGCCGAAGTCGAATCCCGGAATCAGCCGCCCCAGGGCCGACTTCAGGGACTGCCCCGAACGCAATTGCTGCTGGATCTGTGCTTCATCCACGACCCAGACCGCCCCGGGGATCTGGCTGATTTCCGTGGGTGTGCGCGCGCCGACCACCACCATCGTCTCCCCGGTCTCCTGCGCCGAGGCGCCAAGCGCCACGCCCCCAGTGGCGACGACCAGGCCGAGTGACAGAGTCTTCTTCATGACGGGTCCCTTGAGATTGAGTGTTATTCGTATGCGCGTGCCAGCATACGCATGCGAAAACAAAACTCAACGATAATCATTATTATTAGGGGGCGTTCAACAAGCAGGAAGACACACAGGGGGCAGACTCAGGTTCGTTCAAGAATGCGCGGGGGCTCGTGCGCCTGGGGTAACGCGATCACGCTCAAGAGCCGCCGTGGGTCCGCTACGTACTGGCCATGGCACGGTGTGTCGGCAGGCCAGTCGGGGGCAAGCGTGGTGAGAAGACGAAGCGTGACGCGGCCTTCCTCGGGCTGCCAGTCCGCGAGTTCGGCATCCTGGAAGTAAAAGCGCCGCTGCACGAGCGGAAACAGTGCCTTGAACAGGCTTTCCTTGCAGGAAAATGCCAGGGTGGTGAACAGTGCCTGCGCCTCGGCGGGGAGCCGGTCGCGCCAGTCGCGCTCCCCAGGCGTGAGAATCTGCGGTGCGAGGCGCGTCGCGCGTGCCGCCGGCATGGGCGTCTCGGCATCCAGCCCCAGGCCTTGCCAATGGCGAGCCGGCGCCGCCAGGGCGGCGGCGAAACCGGCACTGTGCGTGATGCTTCCGACCGTGCCCGCCGGCCAGCAAGGGGCTCGTGTCTCGGCGACTCCCGGCACCTCGGCATGGCCCGTCACGGCGCGCAGGGCATCGCGCGCGCACAGGCGTCCGGCGAGAAACTCCGCGCGGCGCTTGGCAACGGCAGACCCCAGCCCCGTCGGCAGGGCGATGCCGTGCTCGGCAAAGGCCGCTTCGCACATCGCGTCCGCCGTGAACGTCACCCCCCGCCAGACGACATGAGGCAGCGCATGCGGCCAGGGCCACGTCTGCCGCCAGTCCTGACAGCCAGGGGGGAGGTCGAGCGCTTCCTGCATGCGTCAGCGGTCCACCAGCACCGCGTCGAGCTCGACCGGCACCTCGTCGTCGATCTGCTGATAGCCGAGCAGGCCGAGCACCGTGCGTGCGGTCTGGTTCTGCATGATGACCTGGCCATCCAGGGCCACCGCCTCGGCATTGCGAACGCGTATCTCGCCTTCGCTCTCACGCGTGAAACGCACCTTCAGCGGCTCCTGCTGCGTGGCATCGCCATCCTTCACGCTGAGCATCAGCGTTTCAGTGCGAGACTCGCCAATGGGGAGGTCGTCAAGCACGCTCGGGTCCAGTTGCGTGACCACCGTGGTCAGCTCGGTATCCGACAGACTCTCCATCCACGGCGGCAGATCGCCCAGCCGCTCCAGCACATCGGTTTGATTGAGCCGTACGGGCAGACGCAGCGTGCCATCCTCGGCGATATGACCGTTCATGCGCTTCAATGCATGGCGATGCGCCACTGACTCACCGGACGACGTGATCTCGGTGATCGTCGCCTCGACGCGTGACTTCTCCGGATCGAGCTGCCAATCCGCCTGCGCCACGCAAGGCAGCGCGACCACGCCCAACGCCGCCGCCCAAGCAACACGACGCGCCATTCGCTTCATCTGATACATCACCAAACCCTCCATGGGATGGAATTACATTCCAGGAGCCAATCACCCCTAGTCTCGTTTATCGGCTTCCGCTATGATACTGCCCCGTTGCGATAGGGCCTATAGCTCAGTTGGTTAGAGCAGGGGACTCATAATCCCTTGGTCGCAGGTTCAAGTCCTGCTGGGCCCACCATTAAAACAAGCGCTTGGCTTCGTTTTTTCCTTCCTGATTGCTGTACTTCCCCCGCAAGTGTCAACGATGACAACCGGGCCATATTGCACGGCTTCCTCGAGGTGGTCCGGGGATAAGTGCGCGTAACTGTGTCGACGCTGGTGGTCTCCAGGCAGCCGGCCACCGTATCCGCGATTGATGTGAAGCAACTGGCTAGCTGAGGACGAGACCAAAAGCAGGGCGCGTCGTGTCGGTCGAGGCGGATGTCGCAACGAAGACAGTGATCCGTATGCAAGTGCTTAACATGACGGCAAATTTCAACAACAAGTGTCATTCGCCATGGTCTATACCGCTGCCATCCTCTTGAGCCTCGTCGGCTACTTCATTATCGGCAATCTGGCCGGCCGCCGGGTCAAGAATCTCGACGACTATCTGGTCGCCGGGCGTAACGCCCCCACGCTGATGATTCTCGGCACCCTGGTCGCCAGCTACCTGAGTACCAGTGCCTTTCTGGGCGAGACCGGTTTCGCCTACCAGGGGTATCCCTTCGTCATGCTGATCTTCGCCGCCATCAGCACCTCGGGCTGTCTGCTCGGGGCGCTGGTGTTCGGCCGTTACCTGCGCCGCAGCGAGGCGCTGACGGTGCCTGAGTTCTTCGGCAAGCGCTTCGCTTCGAAACGCGTGCAGATGATTGCCGGGCTCACCACCGTATTCGGGCTGGGGGCTTACTTGCTGGGCGTGATGCAGGGGGCCGGCATCATGTTCGAGGAGCTCACCGGCTTGCCCTATTGGGCCGGGTTGGTGCTGGTATGGCTCACCTACACCGGGTTCATTCTCTACTCCGGCTCCCAGGGCGTGGTGCTCACCGACACCGTGATGTTCGTGATTTTCTCCATCGCCGCGGTGGGCGGCTCGCTCTACATCATCAGCGATCTCGGCGGCTGGTCGGGGGTGATCGAGGGGCTGCTGGCGCAGTCCGACAAGCCCGGCATCGCGCTATGGCACGGCGTGATCGAGGGTGAGGGAGCGACCTTCTCATCACCCGGCGAAGCGCTCATCTGGGGTCTGACGCTGGGGCTGGTATGGGCCACGGTGCTGGCGGCCAGCCCCTGGCAGGCGAGCCGCTATCTGATGGCGCGCAACGAGCACGTGGTGATGCGCTCGGCCATGCTCACCGCCGTGGTGCTGGCGGTCTTCTACGCGCTGATGATGATGACCGGCGCGGCGATCAACCTCTACGACCCGACGCTCGACGGCGAGCGTGCCATGGTGTGGGCGGCGCTCAACGTGCTGCCGAGCTGGCTCGGCATCATCATCCTCACCGGCGTGTTTGCCGCCGGGCTCTCCTCGTGCTCGACCTTTCTGTCGATCATCGGCTTCAGTCTCGCCCACGATATCCTGCCGTCTTCGCGCAGCCAGCGCAGTGCCATGCGGGCCAGCCGCATCGGCGTGCTGGTGGCCGGGCTGGTAGCGCTGCTGCTGGCACTCTTCCAGCCGCCGGCGGTGATGGCAGTGGTATGGTTCGCCGCCACGCTGTTCGCTTCCTCCTGGGGACCGGTGGCGCTGATGAGCATCTGGAGCCGTCGGATTACCGCCGCTGGTGCCGGCTGGGGCCTGGGGGTCGGCTTCGTCGGCAACCTGATCTTGTCGCTGATGGTGCAGGCGGAATGGGTCTCGCTGCCCGTTTATCTCCACCCGGTGATACTCAGCACCCTGGTGGCGCTGGTGGCGATCGTGATCGTCTCCAGGTTGACCCATGTCAGCCAGGCAGAGAGTGAGTACCGCGCCTTTCTGCACCGTAGCCCGGTGGAGAACGAGCGCAGCTGGGCGGCGGTCAGTCGACGGGTGGCCGGGGCGACCATGCTGGCCGGCGTCGCGGTGGGAGCCTTTCTATGGTGGCAGTACGCCGGCTCGCTGGCGGCGCTGGCCGGACGTTTCGGCGTGGCCGATAGCGCGGTGACCGGCGCCTACCTGCTGGTGACGGGCTGCGGCGTCATGCTGGTGATCGCCGGTGCGGTGGGCTTCCGCCTGGTGAGCGCACGCAGCACGAAAGCCGGCAGCGCCCGCATGGCGAAGCCCTGATAGGGTGAGTAGCCGTGCCTCTCTTCGTGCGTAGACCATCATAGGTACTTTTGACGGTTTGGTGCTATCATTGATTGCATTGAGATCGTATGGAGAGGCTAGTATGGCATCGATCACGATTCGCAATTTGGACGAGCAAATAAAGGCTCAGCTTCGTATGGAAGCGGCCAAGCATGGTCACTCCATGGAAGAGGAGGTGCGTATTATTCTTCGCGGCGCCTTGAACCAGCCTCAAAAAGGGGGATTAGGCAGCCGTATACGAGAGCGCTTTGCAACAGCGGGAGGTGTCGAGCTGGAGATGCCAGCCAGGTCTGACAAGCCTCGCGCTCCGGATCTCGACGTATGACCGTCCTGGATACCAATGTGCTATCCGAGCTTATGCGGCCCACACCAGACGCGTGCGTTGTCGACTGGTTGGATAGCCAAGATGCGAGTGAAGTGACTATTACCGCTATTACCGTGGCGGAAATACTCTATGGCATCGAGCGCTTGCCCAGTGGCAAGCGCCAACGCCGTTTCGCCGCCATGGCAGCAGCGATGTTCGAGGAAGATTTTGCAGGCCGCATTCTGCCGTTCGATGAGGTGGCGGCGGTGCACTACGCAGAATCAGTAGCAATCAGTGAGCGTGCAGGCAGGGTGGTGCATACCGCTGACGCTCAAATCGCCGCGATCTGTCGGCAGCATCACGCGATGCTGGCGACACGCAACGTGAAGGACTTCGAGGCGCTTGGCATCGATATACTCAATCCGTGGGAGCATCGCTCAGCGCCAAGATCGTAGGTGTCGGACGATGCTCCCTCGTCATTGCCATCAGGCCTCGGTCAACGAGCTTGCCTTGTGCCGGACTTCATCGGTCAGCGTCTTCAGGGCGTCATCGTGCTGCAGCAGCTCGAGCGCGTCACGAACGGCGCGGCGAATCGCATCGCGTTGTTCTTCCATGGTGGTCGTCCCGCGCAGCACGTCGAGCAGGGGCGTCTCCAGGTACAGAGGATGATGGCGATTGGCCGGGCGTTCCTCGAGGTGATCGTAGAAGTGCCAGCCCCGGTGAGGCGTCCGCTCGCGAAGCTGTTGCACGAGTCGCCGATAGCTCGGCAGTTGCGGGTAGATGTCGTGCAGCTTGACCGAGAAGTCGAGAATGACGTTCAGCATCACCCGGTCGGTATGCCGGTTCTGCACCAGGTGGTCGCGCCCGTCGAGAATCACCCCCACGAACAGCCCCGGCATCCAGTGAAGGGGACCACCGGCGGGGATCAGCTCGAACCCCAGCCGGCCCCAGCGCGTCTTGGGGTTGCGTCCTTCATAGCGCTCCGCGAGCGGCCACTCCTCGTACGCCAGCGGTGTCAGCGCATCCGCCAGTTGCTCCGGAAAACGCCACGCCACCGGGTAGAACGCCACCGCCTGATGGCTGATCGGCGCCGCCGGATGCAGCCCCTCGTGCCGTAACAGGGCCAGGAAGCTGGCGATATGAAAGTGCTCCGTCGGGTCGCTCAGCGTTTTGTGGCGTGCCTCGAGCAGTTTGTACACGTCCTCCCAGCACAGGCAGCCGTGCGCTTCCGGCCGATGCTGACCGGTATTGGCGGAGACCACGATCACCCGCGCGGACTTGCCGGGAAACTCCGACGCCGCCAGCTCGCGATACTTGTTCACCTGCTCGGCCGAGAGCGGCGCATGCACCTTGTGCTCGAAAAGCAGGGCGCCGCCCGGCCACTGGGCGAGCATGTCGAGCCGCGCCCCCGGATAGGGCGCTTGTGTCTCCCAGGTGATGTCCTGATCGGCATCGGGCAGCGCGAGGCGATCCGCCTCCGGCACATGGCTCATGACGGTGTCGAGAAAGGCATCGGACACCTCGCGGGAATTCCGCAGCAGCCAGGCGAAAATCTCGGTGAGGTAATCCTCGAGGCTATCGCGGCCTTCTCGGGGGCGATAGCGGCGGAGGCTGACCAGCAGGGAGTCGTCCATCGATGCAGTCCTGGCAGTAAAGGAAAGGGGCGCCATGTGTCACGGCGCGCAAGGCGCGTAAAGGTACCTTGTAAAGGACGCGATCCCAAGCCCGGTGGTCATGGTGAAGGACCATTACGAAAGATCATTGCGAAAGGCCATCGCGAAGGGCCATCGCGAAGGGCCATCGCGAAGGGCCATCGCTCCCTCCTGACCTGCACGCCTCGACCTTCCTCTCCATCGCCAGCACAAGCGCCAGAGGTTCGTGTTTAGACAAAAGTCTTTCTAGGCGCTCCATATAGTGAATACTAGTATATCAGTCGGCTCCATAGAGAGCCTTCGATGCCAGCGCCTGTATCAGCGAACGGAGAGCACAACAAATGACATACTCACTCCCAGCCATCATAGGCCGCACTCTGGTTGGTTCCGCATTGGTGGGAACGGCCATGTTTGCCGGAAATGTCTACGCACAAAGCACGGCGACCATCAAGGTCGCGAGTTACTTCGCGGAAGATCATCCTCAAAACGTGGCCATCCGCGAAAAATTCAAGCCGTATGTCGAAAGCCATTCCGACATGCAGGTGAAGATCTACCCCAACAGCTCGCTCGGCGACGAGCGGCAATACACCAATGGCGTCAGAACCGGCAGCATCGAAATGGCGATTGCCGGAATGGGGCTGCAGACCGCCAAGCCGCAAATCGGGTTTCCCGAGTGGCCCTTCCTGTTCGAAGACTATGATCAAGCGCAGTCGATGCTGAATGGTCCTGTCGGCGAGAAGATCGATCCCTATTTCCGCGAGCTGGGGGTAGAACCCCTGGCGTGGACGGCGAATGGGTTCCGGGTTTTCTCGAGCAAGGAAAAAATCGACAGCATGGACGACTTCGATGGCTTCAAGCTGAGAATGCCCAACCTGGAACTGTACGTGGACGTGGGGCAGGCGTTAGGCGCCAACGTGCAGACCATGGGCATGTCCGAAGTCTATCCGGCGCTCGAGCAGGGGGTGATCGACGGACAGGATAACCCCCTCGCCACGCTGTATCGCTCGGGATGGTACGAGGTGCAGAACAACGTGCTGGAAAGCCGGCACATGTTCAGCCCCAACGTGTACCTGATGAACCAGCAGTTTTACGACAATCTGAGCGATGACGAGAAAGACGTCATCCAGGAAGCCGCTCGCCAATCCATGGAGATGGAGTGGCAGCTGATGCGCGAATCCGCCTCCGAGATCAAGCAAGAGCTCGAGAAGGCCGGCCTGGAAGTGACGGAACCGAGCCAAGAACTTCACGATGAAATGGTGAAAGCCGTTCAGCCGATCTATGACGACTTTTACAGTCAGTACGACTGGGCTGAAGACATGGTGAAGATGGTACGTGAAGGTTCCTGAGGTTCGTCATACGCATGCCATGCGAACTCCTGGAGTTCGCATGGCAAAACCGAGTGGACAAGAGGTGGTTTCATGTCGATGACGACCTTGTTCGGTTTCTTGAAAACATCCATCAGGCTGGCCATTGCCGTGGCCCTGGTGCTGATGGTGGGGTTCGTCTTTACCAATGTCGTGCTCCGCTATGCCTTCGACAGCGGGCTGACATGGTCCAGTGAGGTGGCGCGATACCTCTTCGTATGGGTCGTGTTCCTGGGTTCCATCCTCGCCGTGATGGAACATAGTCACCTGGGCGTGGACATCCTGGTGCGCCACATTCCCGGCTGGCTTCAGAAGCTGCTGTTCCTGCTGACGACGGCCCTGACCGTGGCGGTGATGACCCTCGTGGTCAAAGGGCTTCTGGTCCTGATCGAACTGAACGTGGGGATTACCGGGCCCGCCACCGATATTCCCATCAACAATTACTACTATGCCGGCATGATCGCGGCCATTCTGATGTCCGCGGTGATGGCGTACCAGGCGTTGAGCTTCGTCCTGACCGGCCGCAATGGCCCCACATGGGCCTACGATCGTGACCAGGAGTCGGTGTCATGATGGTCGTCGTCTTCCTCGCCGTGCTGTTCTCGTTGATGTTGATCGGCATGCCGATCGCCTTCGCCATGCTCAGCTCCGCCGTGGTGATGATGTGGACCCAGGACATGTTCAATGTCACCACACTGGCCGAGCACTTCATCACCGGGGCCAACAGCTTTGCCTTGATGGCCATTCCCTTTTTCATCCTGACCGGCGAGATCATGAATGCCGGGGGCGTTTCCAAGCGCATCGTCGACTTTGCCTCGTCACTGGTGGGCCATGTGAAAGGCGGCCTGGGCTATGTCGCCATCGTGGCCGGGGTGATCTTTGCCGGGTTATCCGGCTCCGCCGTTGCCGATACCGCGGCGCTGGGCTCGATCCTCATTCCCATGATGGTGGCGCAAGGCTACGAGAAGAAGCGCTCGACCGCCCTGGTGGCGTCCGTCGGCATCGTGGGCACCGTGATTCCGCCGAGCATCCCCTTGATTCTTTACGGGGTCGTGGGCGGCGTCTCGATTACCGGGTTGTTCATGGGCGGCATCGTGCCCGGGATCATCATGGCGATCGGCATGACGTTCACCTGGTGGCTGGTCGCGCGCAAAGCCGATACCAAGCGGCTCGAGCGTGCCAACTGGCAGGCGCGGCTTCACAGCTTCAAGCGTGCCTTCTGGGCCTTGCTGTTGCCCCTGATCATCATCGTCGGGCTGCGTGGCGGCGTGTTCACGCCGACAGAAGCGGGCGTGGTCGCCGCGGTATACGCGCTGTTGATCAGCCTCTGCTATCGAGAAATTCGCCTGACGCAGCTGTTCGATGTGCTCACCAATACCGCCAAGACCACGGCCATCGTGATGCTGATCGCCTCGGCGGCCATTGTCACGGCGTATGCGATCACGGTAGCGCAGGTTCCCGCCCAGATCGCGGCAGGGCTCACGAGCATTACCGACAGCCCGACCCTGATGCTCTTGATCATCATGGTCATACTGCTGCTGTTCGGCTGCGTGATGGACATGACACCCGCCGTGCTGATTTTCGCGCCCGTGCTGATCCCGGTGGTCGAGCAGCTCGGTATCGATCCCATCTACTTCGGTGTGGTGATGATCATCAACCTCTCCATCGGCTTGATCACACCGCCGGTGGGTACGGTGCTCTATGTAGGGTGCAGCATCAGCCGAATCAGCATCATCGACATTTCGCGCGGCATATGGCCGATGCTGTTGATGTACGTGGCGATCCTGTTTGCACTGATTCTCTTCCCCGAGATCGTGACCTATCCCTTAAGTATTCTGCACAACGGTTGAATGATGGAGCTGACATGAAAAGAAGCATGCCGCGCAGACGGCGCTACGATCAGGCACTGAGCATTGCGGAACTTGCCGAGATCGCGCGCCGACGGCTTCCGAACTTCGTCTATGAATACATTCATGGCGGCGCCGACGACGAAGTCAGCCTGCTCAACAACCGGGCCGTCTTCAACCGCTACCGATTCACGCCCAAGACGCTGACCGATGTCAGTCAACGGGATCTCGGCCGAGACCTGCTGGGCCACCGGGTGAGCATGCCGGTCGTGATCGGGCCGACGGGGTTCAACGGCATGATCACCCAAGACGGCGACTCCAAATTGGCCCGTGCTGCGGCGAACCGAGGGATTCCCTTCACGCTGAGCAATGCCTCGACCGAGCCGCTGGAGGAGATCGCCAAGGTCCCCGGTGGATGGCCATGGATGCAGATCTACTTCTATCGCGACCATGACTATGTGAAGAACCTGGTCGACCGCTGCCGGGCGTCGGGCTACGACACCATCGTCGTGACCACGGACAGCGCCATCTACGGCAATCGGGAGTGGGACACGCGCAATTACGCGCGCCCCTTCGTGCTCAACTGGCGCAACAAGCTGCATGTGTTGAGCAGGCCCCGCTGGATGAAGGATGTGCTGTACCCGCATGGCGTGCCGACCTTCAAGAACCTGGGGGACCTCCTGCCGCCCGAGGATTCCTCCGTGCAGGGCGCGGCCGCCGAGATAGGCAAGCACTTGATGCCCTCCCTGAACTGGGAGGACATTCGCTGGCTGCGGGACAACTGGTCCGGCAACCTGCTGATCAAGGGCATCCTGTCGGTGGAAGAAGCCCGCACGGCGGTGGAATACGGCATCGACGGCATCGTGCTGTCCAACCACGGCGGACGCCAACTGGACAGCTCCGTCTCGCCGATGGAGATCCTCCCCGAGGTTCGGGCCGCCGTCGGCGATGCGCTCACCATCTTGCTGGACGGCGGCTTCAGGCGCGGCAGCGACATTCTCAAGGCGGTGCTGCTCGGGGCGGACGCGGTGCTGCTCGGCCGCACGACCCTCTACGGGCTCGGCGCGGGCGGCCAGGCGGGCGTCGAGCATGCACTTGGCTTACTGCACAAGGAGATGGACCGCACCCTGGGGCTTCTCGGATGCAGCAACCTGCAGGAGCTCGACCGCTCGTTGATACGCGATACCTGCGCGCCGCAAACGGTTAGCCCCGCCTAGGGCGGCAGGGTAGGATGGGCGGTAACAGAGCGTAATCTGCCGGGTCAGCCAGGAGCCAAAAGCATGATGAAAGGGGTGCAGGAACGGTCGTCGAGTGATCGTGCCTATAGCGATATACGCGACAAGATCATCACCACCGTACTGAAACCCGGTGAAAGGATTCATGAAAAAGCGCTGTCGGAAGAGTTCGGCATCAGCCGCACGCCGATTCGCGAAGCCCTGATGCGACTGCGCTACGACGGCTTCGTCGATATCTTCGCCCAGCGCGGCACCTTCGTGACGCCCATCCGACTCGATGTCATCAAGGCGGCCCACTACACGCGCTCGGTGCTGGAATGCGCCCTGATACGCGATGCCGCCATGCAATGCAGCGACCGCGATGCTCGAGATCTGTACGACAATCTCGAGCATCAGCGGCTCGTGTATCGGCAAGGGCAGTACTACAAGATCGAAACCCTCGACGAAGAGCTTCATCAGAAGATTGCCGACATCGCGGGGCAACCCTCAGTCTGGCAAATCATTTACCACGTCCAGCTGCATATCAACCGAGTGCGGATGCTGTTTCTCAACGAACAGCGCGTGCCCGCCATCGTCGAGGAACACACGCGGATCATCGACGCCATCGCCAACCGCGATCCCGACGCTGCGGAAAGCGCCATGAAAGCGCATTTGCAGTACATGGACGAGAACATCCAGAAACTCGCCGAAAGCTACTCGGAATATCTGTCTTGAGGGGGTGGGGCCTGGGCTCATCATCGAGCGAGGGCGGACCGTAGACCTCCCCGTTACCTTGCCTGGCTGTGTATGATGTTGCCCACCAATGAGCATCAAGCACGCGGGGAAGCACCTTGAATACGGAGAGTCATTCTCAGTTGGCCGCCTTCATCTGGTCCGTGGCGGACCTGCTGCGCGGCGACTTCAAGCAGTCCCAGTACGGCCGCATCATACTGCCGTTTACCCTGTTGCGGCGCCTGGAGTGCGTTCTGGAGCCCACCAAGGCCGAAGTGCTGAGCGCCGCTCATGAGTACCAGTTTAAGTCCGACGCCGTTCGCGAGAAGGTGATGCTACGGGTGGCCGAACAACCCTTCTTCAACGCATCACCGCTGAGCTTGGGCACGCTGTCCGATACCCAAACGGCCGATGACCTGCTGAACTATGTGCGGTCGTTCAGTCAGGATGCACGGGAAATCTTCGAGCACTTCGAGTTCGAGAGCTTCGTCCAGCAACTGACGGCCAATAACCTGCTCTATCAGGTGGTTCAGCGATTCGCTTCTATCGACATGAGCCCCAAAAGCTTATCGAATTACGGCATGGGGCTGGTGTTCGAGGAGCTGATTCGCAAGTTCGCCGAAAGCTCCAACGAGACGGCGGGGGAACACTTCACGCCACGTGATATCGTTCACCTGACTACCTCCCTGGTGCTTACCGGCCAAGACGAAAAGCTCAAGGGGGGCGGCATCGCCACCGTCTATGATCCGACGGCGGGTACAGGCGGTTTTCTTTCCGAGAGCGACGAGTACATGCAGCAGGTCAGCGGGGGGATGAGCGTTTCACCGCATGGACAGGAGCTCAACCCCGAGTCCTACGCGATCTGCAAGGCTGACATGCTGATCAAGGGTCAGGAAGTCAATCAGATCAAGCTGGGCAATACGCTTTCCAATGATCAACTGGCCGGTGAACGTTTCGACTTCATGCTCTCCAACCCGCCGTTCGGGGTGGAGTGGAAGAAGGTACAGAAGGTGATCACCGACGAGCACAAGCACAAGGGCTATGATGGCCGCTTCGGTCCTGGCTTGCCGCGTGTTTCGGACGGTTCGCTGCTGTTCTTGATGCACCTGGTGAGCAAGATGCGCCCCCGGCAGGAAGGCGGCTCACGCATCGGCATCATCTTAAACGGCTCGCCACTGTTTACTGGCGGCGCCGGCAGCGGGGAGTCTGAGATCCGCCGCTACCTGCTGCAGCACGACTTGGTGGAGGCCATCGTCGGCCTGCCCACGGACATGTTCTACAACACCGGCATCGCCACCTACGTATGGATTCTCTCTAATAATAAGTCCGCCGAGCGCCGGGGCCAGGTACAACTGATCGATGCCACCGGTCGCGCCAGCAAGATGCGCAAGTCTCTGGGCAGCAAGCGTCAGTTCGTCGCCGACCGAGATATCGAGGAGATCGTACGGCTCTACGGCGCCTTTCAGGAAAGCGAGGAGAGCAAGCTGTTCCCGGTCGAGGCCTTCGGCTACCGCCGCATCACGGTGGAGCGCCCGTTGCGCCTCAACTTCCAGGCTAGCCCCGAGCGCCTGGCCCGACTCGATGACGAGAAGGCCATTCAGAAACTCGACGCGGGAGAGCGCGAAGCGCTCAAGGGGGCTTGCGCGACTTTCGATCCTGAGCAGGTCTATACCAACCGCGACGCCTTCACCCAGGCACTGAAAGCCGCCTTGGCGGAGGCCGGGTTGAAGATCGGCGCGCCGGTACAAAAAGCCATTCTCAACGCACTCTCCGAACGTGACCCAGAGGCGGATATCTGCCGTGACAAGAAGGGCAATCCCGAGCCCGACACTGGACTGCGTGATTTTGAAAACGTGCCGCTAGGCGAGTCGGTGTTCGACTACTTCGAGCGTGAGGTGAAGCCCCACGTCCCCGACGCCTGGATAGATGAGGAGAAGCGCGACCCGCTGGATGGCCGTATCGGCATCGTTGGTTTCGAGATCCCTTTCAACCGGCACTTCTATAAATTCACGCCGCCGCGCCCGCTGGAGGAGATCGATGCTGACCTCAAGGCCTGTACCGACCGGATCAAGCAGATGATCGAGGAGCTGTCGGCATGAGCTTCCCGAAATACCCCGAGTACAAGGACTCCGGTGTCGAGTGGCTGGGGGAAGTGCCGGCGCATTGGGAATCACGGCGCTTAAAGGATGGGGGGCGTTTGGTCGCTGGGTCAGCGTTCCCTCATGAAAATCAGGAACAAAAAGGGTTAGAGTTCCCTTTCTACAAAGTGGGGGATTTGGTTCTGTCCAGTGATGGCAGAACCATGGGGAGCCCTCAGCACACTATTTCGAAGAGAGAGGTCCTTGCTCTTCGGGCCCGCATTGTTCCAACGGGGGCAGTGGTCTGGGCTAAAATCGGTGCAGCGCTGATGCTCAACAGACGGCGGCTTGTTAACGTACCGTGCTGCATTGATAACAATATGACAGCTTACATTCCTGACATGGAAAGGCTTTCCCCTTTGTGGGCCTATTACTGGACGAGCCAGCTAGACTTTACCCAATTTGCTAACCCAGGTGCGGTTCCTTCATTGGGAGAAGGTTACCAAAAGACCCTTCCGCTTCTTCTTCCTCCTCCCCAAGAACAGGCAACCATTGCCTCCTTCCTCGACCACGAGACCGCCCGCATCGACTGCCTGGTGAAGGAGCAGCAGCGCCTGATCGAGCTGCTCAAGGAGAAGCGCCAGGCGGTGATCTCCCATGCCGTCACCAAGGGGCTGGATCCCGATGTGCCGATGAAGGACTCCGGGGTGGAGTGGCTCGGCGAGGTGCCGGCGCATTGGGAAAAATTGTTGCTGAAGCGAGTTGCAAATATTAAGTATGGCATTGGTGAGCCTCCTGCATACTTAGATTCGGGGGTGCCTTTAATTAGGGCGACAAACGTCAACCGTGGGGAGGTTACGCAGAATGGGATGGTGTTTGTCGAACCGAATGACATTCCTGAGAAACGCATTTTGTGGCTTAAGGAAGGGGATATTGTTGTTGTTCGTAGCGGTGCTTATACCGGGGACTCTGCAATTATCAGAAAGAAAAATTTGCCTTCAATAGCAGGCTTCGACATGGTAGTGACTCCGGCCAGCTGCTTTCCCGGGTTTCTACAGTACGCTTTGCTAAGCCAGTACCTGAAGGATAATCAGATTGATTTGGCAAGGTTGCGGGCTGCCCAACCTCACTTGAATGCCGAAGAGTTAGGTGCATGCTTTCTTCTTATTCCTACATTTGAAGAGCAGAAGACGATCACAACCTTTCTAGACGCAGAAACCTCTAAAGTTGACTCAATGATTGAGGTGGCTAAGAAAAGTATAGCCTATCTAACGGAGCGCCGCTCAGCCCTGGTCTCCGCCGCCGTCACTGGAAAGATCGATGTGCGCGGCTGGCAGCCGCCGGCGGTCCCATCAGCAACCACTGAGGCGACACAAACGGAGACGGTATGATGCAGGGACGCAGCATTCGGCTCTTCTTGGTGGACGGCACGCCCAACGGCCTGCTCACCGCCGAGATCATGAACTGGACCGGCCATGTGCTCACCGGGCCGCGTAGCAAGCTCAGCGAGCTGGTGCAGCGCCGGGAGTGCGGACGCACCGGGATCTACTTCCTGGTCGGACCCGACCCCGAGAATAGCCTGCGCCCGCTGGTCTACATCGGCGAGAGCGATGACGTCGGCACCCGCCTCAAGCAGCATAACCGGCCGGAGGAGAAGGGCGGCAAGGACTTCTGGGAGAAGGTCTGCCTGGTCACCAGCAAGGACCAGAACCTGACCAAGGCCCACGTGAAGTACCTGGAGAGCCTGCTGATTCAGAGCGCCGGCCAGGTGGGTCGCTGCAAGCTGATCAACGGTACCTCCCACGAGTACATCAACCTGCCCGAGTCGGACCGCGCAGACATGGCGTTCTTCCTGGAGCAGATCCGCACCGTGCTGCCGGTACTGGGCCTCGACTTCCTGCGCGAGACCTCCCGCCCCTCGAGAGAGCCCGAAGCGACTACGGCTGCCGAGCCCGAGGCATCACCACGCTTCACTCTGGAAGTACCCCGGCACGGCATCCGCGCCACCGGCCAGGAGATCGACGGTGAGTTCTACGTCTTCAAGGGCTCCCTAGCCCGGGGTAGCTGGGTCGGCACCGAGCGCGGCTATCAGAGCCTCTATAACCAGCTCTGCGAGGACGGGGTGCTGGTGGAAGGCAGCAACAGCATCCGAGTGTTCAACGAGGACCAGAGCTTCAGCAGCCCCAGCGCCGCCGCCGCGGTGGTTTCTGGCCGCAGCGCCAATGGTCGGATCTCCTGGAAGGCGGAAGGTAGTGGCCTGACCTACGGCGACTGGCAGGATCAGCAGGTGAGTGTGGCAGCAGAGACCGCTCCGGAATAGTGATGTTGAGGAGATGGCATGTCGAAAAAAGTAAGAAACAAAAAAAGAAAAGAGGAAGCGGGTCGCCTAGGAGAAATCAGGAGAAGAATTGAGGATCATCAGAATAAAATTGGGGCCACGACACGAGATAAAAGAGTGGCCTGGCAGGTGGCTGAAAATATCCATGATGATGTAAGTGACAATGATGACGACTTGGCTGTAGATGTTGAAGCTAAGCGAGGCTCAGAACCATCTTCCGATGATGAGGTTCATTTTCTTTGGGTTTTTGAACCGGAAGATTTAGACGGCATGTCGATTGAGCAGGTTGATGAGGTTTGGAAACACAGGGAGCAGCTATGTGGATCCAAAGAAGCTGCTGCGGAGGCTCTTGCTATTGTTGAGGCTTCAGCCGGGGTAGTGGAAAGCTATCAAGGATGGCAAGCTTATGTAAACAGAGATGAAGTTGTCTCGTTAAAGGCTCCGTTTTTATCTGATGATTCCGAGCAAAGCTATGCTAGGGTGATTGAAAAAAACGCTTTGACAAGAGCTCAGGTTTTAGAGCTAGGCAATGATGATCTTAAGGCGGCCTGGAAGAACAGGCCCAACAGCTTTTCGAGTGTTCAAGCAGCTTGCCAAGCTCTTGCATTATTAAGAGAAAGGGCCGGCGTCGTAGCCGTCAGTAATTGGCAGGGGGTGATGAGCCATCCAGAGATAGAAAAAATAAAAGATGACCTTCCAGTCGAGGCCGGTTTAGATGATTTTTTTGAAGATGTAAGAGTCGAAAGTAAAGGTGCGTCATCCGTTGACCTGAGAAAGCGAGCGCAGAGAATCCATGTGGTTAGGGAAGGTCAGCGAGATTTTCGGCTTTCAGTTATTGATAATTATTATGGGGGTTGTTGCATAACTAATAGTGGTGTTGTTGAGGTGTTGGAAGCTGCGCATATAAGCCCGTACTCAGGGCCTCAATCAAATAGGTTAGATAATTCGTTGTGCTTGCGAGTGGATATTCACCGTCTGTTTGATAAATTTTTGCTAAGCATCGACCCTGAGTCCAACGTAGTAAGGCTCAGCGACGTCATAAAAAAAGATCGCCAATATGGGGAGCTTGAAGGGTTACAGGTTACAAAAGGGCGAGTTAAAGCTTCAAAATATTTGTTGAGCCAGCACTTTAGGACATTTGTTAAGCGCCAAGTCGGTTAGGTGGCTGTATTCAATGCAAAGGCTTTTAATTAACTTTCTAAAATATGGGGGCTATGTGCGGCCGCTTCGCTCTCTATAGCGACTTCCTCAGTCTGGCACGCTCCCTCAAGCTGCCGCTGGCAGTGTGATCTTGCCCAGCAGCAGTGGACACCTCGTTAAGACAGTACACTAAGACTAGGTGACCCATGGCAAGGCAAGCAGCTTCGATGAAGAAGACCCGTACCCGCTACTCCCAAGACTACAAGGCCGAGGCACTGGCACTCGCCGACCGCGTTGGCATCAGTGCTGCCGCCCGAGAGCTTGGCCTCCAGCCCAGCCAGCTCTACCAGTGGCGAGCCAAGGCCCAACAGCAGCAAAGCGCTTCAGCGCGTGAGCAAGCTCTGGCCGATGAGAACGCCCGGCTCAAGCGACAACTGGCCGAGAAGTCGGAAGAGCTTGAAATCACAAAAAAGGCGGCCGCGTACTTCGCCAAGCACCTCAAGTGAAGTACGCCTTCATCCACCAACATCGTCAGACATTCAGCATCCAGCGGATGTGCGGGGTTCTCGGGGTTGCTCGCAGTGGCTACTACGCCTGGCGGCAGCGTGACGGTGAACCGTCCCCGAGGCGCCGCCAGCAGGCGGTTCTCGACCAGCGAGTGGCCGAGGCCTTCAAGCGCCGGAAGGGGCGCTCAGGCGCCCCCAGATTGGTGCCAGACCTGGTTCACGATGGCATGGCGGTGAATCGCAAGACCATCGCCGCCAGCCTGCGACGTCAGGGACTTCGCGCCAAAGCGGCGCGCAAGTTCAAGGCGACGACGAACTCGCGACACTCGCTGCCAGTGGCGCCCAACCTGCTGGAGCAAGATTTCACCGCCATGGCGCCGAACGAGAAATGGGTCGGCGACATCACCTATCTAGCGACCGGTGAAGGATGGCTCTACCTGGCGGTGCTGATCGATCTGTTCTCACGAAAGGTGATCGGTTGGGCGATGAGCGAGCGAATGACTGCCGACCTGGCCGGGAACGCGCTCCAGATGGCGTTGTGGCGCCGTAAGATGCCCAAGAAGGTCGTCGTCCATTCGGATCGCGGCAGCCAGTACTGTTCGACCCTGTACCAGTCGCTGCTGACTCGGCACGACCTCCAGTGCAGCATGAGTGCCAAGGGCAACTGCTACGACAATGCCTGTGCCGAGAGCTTCTTCCACAGCCTCAAGGTCGAAGCAATCCATGGCGAACGTTTCGAGACCCGGGACGCCATGCGGCGGCAAGTTTTCGAGTACATCGAGATGGACTATAACCGGCAGCGCCGGCACAGTGCGATTGGGATGATCAGCCCGGAGGCCTTCGAGGCCCGAATGATCGCTTAGATCGGTGTCCACGATTGCTGGGTAAGATCAGAGGTCGAGCTGACGCCTCGCTACAACGCCGCGCCCGGCACCTGGATGTCGGCAGTGTGCAGGCATGACGACAGAGCTGAGCCTGGATGCCCTCTGGTGGGGTTATCAGCCGCACTGGCTGACGACAAGGTCCCGCAGCCCATCACCGATGCCCGATACCTGCTGATGGCTGGTACGAGTGGCTGGCTGTGGAAGACCGCAAGCAGCCCCACTACCTGACCCGCCACGACGGCAAGCCGCTATGGTTCGCCGGCATCTGGACGGAACGCCCGGACGGCAAGTCCGGCTGCACGATCCTTACCGAGCCTGCCCGCGGTGTCGCCAAGGCGGTCCACCCGCGCATGCTGCTGATTCTGGGTCAATGGAGCCTGGAGCCCTGGCTGACGGACCGTGAGACGATCCGCCACCTCGTCCACCACCTTCCGCAGGATCGGCTAAACCACTGGCCGGTGAGCATCCGGGTTAATAAGCCGGTAGAGGGTGATCCGGTGCTGATCGAGGCGGTGGGCTGAAGCACCATCAGTGCTGTTCTGGTGCCAGGTGGCGAGGTGTGGTTTAGAAATGCGCTCTGAATCGCTCTTAAAGGCCACTTTCAGAGAAAGAATTAAACCAGCCTAGGGACTGCCCATCGGTGCAGGGGAATCCATTCACCTTGGTTGCTGTGTCCAGCTATCACCTCAGTCGACAACATCCCCACGCCTCTCACGTAAGCGCACCTTGGGGGCTACTTTTCCAGCTGTGCGGTGGCAGCAAGAGCCCCAGTTTCTCCATTGTCGAGAACGGCTGAGGATTCATCGATCACCACGCCATCAATATGGCTGAAATGGTCTTCCCTGAAGACTGGCGAGACTGCTCTCTATGGGCAATGCATCGTCCTAAGTAGGCTTCTCCTTATGTTCTCAAACCGTTAGGCTGTTTCAAAAGATTACGCCGAACGCAGGGAATGATATGGCGGACAGCCGGGAACATCGATTCCAGCAGGACATTATCGAGGCCATGACCGAGGCGGGGTGGCAAGTCGGCACCTCCAGTGGCTATGACCGCGCCACGGCGCTCTACACGGAAGACGTGATTGCCTATCAACGGGAAGCGTGGCCCGAGCGCTGGGAAAAATTCTGCCAGGCCAATCCCCGCGCGCCGGAAACTGTACTGATCCAGAAGCTCGTCCGTGAGCTTGAAAAGGCCGATACGCTAGACGTGTTGCGCCATGGCTTCAAGGTGCCGGGGGTGAAGCTCGACCTGTGCAGCTTCAAGCCCGACCATGCCATGAACCCCGACTCTCTGGCCCGCTATCGCGCCAACCGCCTGCGCGTGGTGCCGGAGGTCTCTTATTCCCCGCATGCCCGCGAGCAAGGCAAGGGCGGGCAGGCCTATAATCCCCGCCTCGACCTTGTACTGTTCGTCAACGGCATTCCCACCGCGACGCTGGAACTCAAGAGCGCATTCAAGCAGTCCGTGGAGAACGCCAAACGTCAGTATCGCTTCGACCGCCCGATAAAGGACCCGGTCACGCGCAAGGCTGAGCCGCTGCTTACCTTCAAGCGTGGTGCTCTGGTGCATTTCGCCGTCAGTCAGTCGGAAGTCGCCATGACGACTCGGCTGTCGGGTAAGGACACCTTCTTCTTGCCCTTCAATCGGGGCACCGAGGATGGCGGCGCGGGAAATCCTCTGCCTGAGGATGAACGCCGCTACGCAACCGATTACCTCTGGCGGGAAGTGCTTCAACCGGATGCCTGGCTGAAGATCCTGGGGCGTTTTCTGCACCTGGAGAAAAAGACCAGCGAGGATTTCCACGGCCGCCGCCACACCAAGGAAACCCTCATCTTTCCGCGTTACCACCAGTGGGAAGCGGTCAACTGGCTGATTCACGCCACGCGCGAGGAGGGCGCCGGCCAGCGATATCTGGTGCAGCACAGCGCGGGCTCCGGCAAATCCAACTCCATCGCCTGGTGTGCCCACCAGCTGGCCAACCTCTACGCTGAGGACGGGAAAAAGCTCTTCAACTCGGTGATCGTGGTCACCGACCGCACTGTGCTCGACAGCCAGTTGCAGGACACCATCTATCAATTCGAGCATGCCCACGGCGTGGTGTGTCCGATCACACGTGATGTTGGGAGTCAGAGCAAATCCGAGCAGCTTGCCGAGGCTCTGGCCAGCAACACGCGGATCATCATCGTCACCATCCAGACGTTTCCTGCGCTCTTCGATGCCCTGGACAAGCGGCCCAAGCTCGCCGAGGGCCGCTACGCGGTGATCGCCGACGAAGCCCACTCTTCGCAGACCGGTAGCTCGGCCAGCAAGCTCAAGGCTCTGTTGGCGGCAGCGGGAGAAAACCTGGCAGATGAAGAAGAAGTGAGTACAGAAGCGCTGATGGATGCCGCCGTGGCGGCTCGTCGCCCGAGCGAGCGCATCAGCTATTACGCTTTTACCGCCACCCCCAAGGCCAAGACGCTGGAGCTGTTCGGCCGGCCACCCGACCCGACGTTACCCGCAGGTGACGATAACAAGCCCGAACCGTTCCACCTCTACTCCATGCGGCAGGCCATCGAGGAAGGTTTCATTCTCGATGTGCTCAAGAATTACGTTACCTACGGTACCGCGTGGAGACTGGCCCACCCGGAGGCCGACGCCCAGGAGGTGGAGTCCAAGAAGGCGTCTCGAACCCTGGCGCGTTGGGTGCGTCTGCATCCCTACAATATCTCCCAGCGGGTCGAGATCATCGTCGAGCATTTTCGTGCCAATGTACGCCACCTGCTGGATGGCCAGGCCAAGGCCATGGTGGTCACCGCTAGTCGACAAGAGGCCGTACGCTATCAACTGGCCATGCGCGATTACATCGCCGACAAAGGCTATGACAACGTGTATCCGCTGGTGGCCTTCTCGGGTAGCGTGCCGCCTGATGAGGTGATTCCCGAGGAGGTCACCGAGACCAGTCAGCGACTCAATCCAGGGCTCAATGGCCGCGATCTGGCCGAAGCGTTCGATACCGATAACTACAACGTCATGATCGCCGCCAACAAGTTTCAGACCGGCTTCGACCAGCCCAAGCTGTGCGCCATGTACGTGGACAAGAAGCTCCAGGGTGTCGACTGCGTACAGACCCTCTCGCGGCTCAACCGGCTGTATCCTGGCAAGGAAACCTTCGTTCTCGACTTCTACAACGATGCCAAGGATATTCTCGATGCCTTCGCGCCGTATTACCGGCAGGCCGAGCTGGAGGGCGTCTCCGACCCTCAGGTGGTGTTCGATCTCAAGCGCACGCTGGACGCTGCCGGTATCTACCATTGGGAGGAAGTCGATGCTTTCGCCAAGGCTTTCTATGACCCCAAGGCGCCGGCCTCCAGCCTGAGCTACCATTGCCAGCCCGCGCAGGACCGTTTTCAGAAGCGTTATAGCGCGCTGCTCGACCAGATCGACACCTGGACCGAGGCACGCCAACAGGACGAGCAAAACGGCGATGAAAAAGGCCGGCTACGCGCTGAGCAGGAGCTAAAGGACGCCGGCACCTCCCTTGACGAGCTCGATCTCTTTCGCAAGAACCTCACCAGCTTCGTACGCTCCTACGAGTTTCTCAGCCAGATCATCACCTTCGACGATCTCGAACTGGAAGAACTGTGCGTTTACGCCAAGCACCTCCAGCCGCTACTGCGCAGTGAGCGACTGACGGACGAAGATCCGGTCGATGTCAGCGAACTGGAACTGACCCACTACCGCATGACCAAGCGCGCCGAACAACAATTGAAGCTGGAAGTCGCCGAGGCGAAGCCGCTCAAACCCGGCACCGATGTTGGCTCCGGCAAGCCCCACGACCCCGAGAAGCAGCGCCTGGCCGAGATCATCGAACGGCTCAACGATCTTTATGGGTCCGAAGTCAGCGACGACGACAAGCTGCACTTCGCCAACGGCATCGCCGACCGCATCGAGCGCGACGAAGCGGTGATGGCGCAAGTGCGCAATCACAGCGAAGACCAAGTGATGCACGGCCTATTCCCCAAGAAGGTCACTGACGCCGTACTCGATAGCATGAGCGATCAAGAAAAGCTCAGCATGCCGCTGCTGGAGAATGAGGAGACGGGCAGGCAATTTGCGCTGTTGATTCTCAAGCTGTTGGCGGGGAGATCGAGTCGTGAAGTATATAATGTGGATTAATATAATTAAAAATGGTATGAGTGGTTGTGAATAACCAGAAAGTATGTAAGCAGGGGCTGTAATTATGTTAGCTTCTGTTATAGTTGTGCGCTGTTTTTAGCACTTTAGATGGTGGTGTGCGAGAAAATAATATTAATTAGTATAGGGTGCTGCTTCGTTTTAGAGTTTGTGGAGTAAGGGGGTGATATGGAAAAGGTAGTAACTAGAGGGCCGAAATTTGGAGAGTGCAATATCTGTGGGGCGGAAGGTCCGCTTACTGAAGATCATACTCCTCCGAAAGGCTGTGTTCGAGTAACTCAGGTGGAAATGAGAGGGATAGGGAATCGCTGATCAATTCGTCTCTGAGCGGTTGAAGGGCTCAGAGTGGCACAACCATCGCGTCAGCGATCATTTTCTGACCACCTCAGGGGGGCCGTTTCCCTGCCAGGCGGATTATCCGGCTGGCAGGGCAGATTCAAGGCGCACTGGCCCCATCAACTTGGCCCTCGCATCGTGTCGCCAGCACCAGGTTGGCCAGCCCGAACAGGCTGAAGAGTTGCGCCTGGTTCTTGGCCAGCCCCTTGTAGCGCGTTTTGCGGTAGCCGAAGAGGTTCTTGATGACATGAAACGGGTGCTCGACCTTGGCACGGATGCTGGCCTTGGCCTTTTCGAATGCCAGCAGCAGCGTTTTCATGGGGCTGCCGTCCATCTTCTTGATGGCGCCGCGCTTGGCGGCCACGCAGCATTTGGAATCCGGAGCATCCTTCTCTTCGTCGAGATGTTTCCACATGCCGGTGTAGCCCGCATCGCCGTATACCCGTTTGTCATCCTCCCGGACCAGAGCGCCGGCCATGGTGACATCGGCAACGTTGGCCGAGGTCGCGGCGACGCTGTGAGTCAGTCCGGTGACGGCATCGACGCCGATATGGGCCTTCATCCCGAAGTACCACTGGTTGCCCTTCTTGGTCTGTTTCATCTCTGGATCGCGCTGCTTGATCTTGTTCTTGGTGGAAGGGGCGGCCGCCACGATGGTGGCGTCGACGATCGTGCCCTCGCGCATGAATAACCCTTTCTCGGCCAGGTGGGCGTTGATCTCCTCGAAGATCCGCTGGGTCAGGGCATGCTTCTCCAGCAAGTGGCGGAAACGCAGCAGCGTGGTCGCGTCCGGCACGCTCTCGATGGTCAAGTCGACACCCACGAAGTCGCGCATCGCCTGGCTATCGTAGATGGCATCTTCAAGTGCCTCGTCGGCGAGCGCATACCACTGCTGCAGGAAGTAGATCCGCAGCATGCGCTCCAGGCCGATGGGCGGACGGCCGCGCTTGCCCGTTGCGTTCGGGAAGTAAGACGGCGACAGCGCGTCGATGAGCCGTTGCCAAGGCACCAGCGCCTCCATCTGGGTCAGGAACCGCTCGCGGCGGGTCACCTTTTTCTTGTTCTGGTATTCGGCTTGGGCGAACGAGATCTGCTTCATCGGGTAGCTCGGTCAGGTGGTGACAGGGTAGCCAGATTCTACCCCGCCGATGGCGATCAGGCAGCTGCGGCGGGATTTATGCAGCGTTTCCATAGTTGAGCTGTTGGCGGCAGACCCCCCAAGGGGAAGAGGAAGAGTTTCTCAAAATGGGGTGAAGTATCGAACTCTTTGTCACTACTGCAATAATGAGCTGCTGGGTTTGAATTATGATCCCGAATTTAATGGCTTTGTAAATAGTGTGGGGAGCATCGTTAAAAGCAGTCTCCATTTGCCTAATACTCTTTATGTTCCCGCTAAGCCTCAAATGATTGCTCGCTCTTTGGTTGGTCATATAATGGCTCAAAGGGTGAAAGGGTATTTGAAAGGTCCTCATACAGAGGATCTTAAGGATTGGTTTTATGACAAAAGAAGGCCAATCCCGGACTATATGAAAATCTACTATTGGCCTTATCCATATAAGATTCAAGTGCTTGCGCGTGATTCAGCTATGAGAGACTTGCGTACTAACGATTCTGCTTATTTTTGGCTTATGAAATTCTTTCCAGTAGCATTTTTGGTGATTTGGGACTCACCAAGTGGATATGAGTATCCTCACCTAAATTCTTTTGAGGACTTTCGTGATCTTGGGCCAGATGAGGAGGTGAATATGCCAGTTTCGCTTACATCAGTTCCTCATGAGCGCTGGCCTGAGGCACCAGAAAATAATAGATTTTGTATGTTTGGTGAAGGGGCAATCGGTGTTTGTGAGAAAAAGCCTAGGTCAAAAAAGCGCTAAGAGATGGTGATGTAATATAGCTTTATATGTAGTGATTAGCATGACTAATGGTCGGCATGTGTTTGTAGTGCGTGTATTTTGTAGTATGGGGAATCTTTTCAGAGTCGGGGTAAGTTGAATGTATGTGACGTAGCTCGTATACATTTAAGTAGTGGGTGATGTTGGGGTTTGTGCTATAAAAATAGAACTCATATATTTTTCTAAATCATCAGTAGGTATACTTTTCTGTTGGCAAGAGAATATGCCTCTGGAGGAAAAAATGTGTGTATGTTTGGGATGATCGGATAAGCGGTTATTTTGAATATTTGTTAGGTAATATTTTTCCTGATGCAGAGTGGATTCTTTTGGTTTTGTGTTATGAAAATATTTGGCGTTTAAAATATTTTTCTTTATGGTCGACTATTAATTGTTTAATTAGTTTTTAACGTTTAAAAGTTGTTTGGTGAGTATCTCCTGTGAGCGTCAGTGAATTATTGTTTTAAAAGCGAACCCATGCCCTCCTCTGCTAGCTTCCTAACCCTCAACTGTCCGACCTTCGTTCGTTACCTCTGCTTTTTTCCCTTGCTGGGTACAGATCCAAAACTTGACCCTGATCATGGCCCGTTTTTCCGCGCTTTCTATACTCAGGCAAAGGCTTGCCGAGTCGCGGTGGGCGTTACCCGGGGAAGGGGACATGAAAGCGCTTGTCTATGAGGGAGTGGGGCAGCGGGCCTGGAAGGAGAAGGAGCGGCCCGCAATCGAGCAACCCACGGATGCCATCGTGCGGGTGACGCATACCACCATTTGCGGCACCGACCTGCACATCCTCAAGGGCGATGTGCCGGCGGTGACGCCGGGGCGCACTCTGGGTCATGAAGGCATCGGGGTGATCGAGGAGGTCGGCGGGGCCGTCAGCGGTCTCGCGGTCGGCGATCAGGTACTGATCTCATGCATCACGTCGTGCGGGCACTGCGATTACTGCAAGCAGGGCATGTACGCGCATTGCCGCGATGGCGGGTGGATTCTCGGTCACAAGATCGATGGCACCCAGGCCGAGGTCGTGCGCATTCCGCATGCCGCCAACAGCCTGTACCGGTTGCCGCCAGGGCTGGAACCCGCCGCGGCGCTGATGCTGAGCGACATCCTGCCCACCGGCCACGAGATCGGTGCGTTGAACGGCGAGGTCTCGCTGGGGGATACCGTGGCCATCGTCGGCTCGGGGCCCATCGGGCTGGCCGCCTTGTTGACCGCGCGCTTCTATTCGCCGGGGCGCATCATCATGGTCGACCCGGACGAGAACCGCCTGGCCGTGGCGCGGCAACTGGGCGCGACCGACACCGTCAGTGCCGATCCGGTGGAGACGGTCATGTCGCTTACCGACGGCGAGGGCGTCGACGTGGCCATGGAGGCCGTGGGCATCCCCGAGACGTTCGATACCTGCCAGCGCATCCTGCGTCCGGGCGGGCGGCTCGCCAACATCGGCGTGCATGGCCGCAGCGTCGAATTGCGCCTCGAGGAGCTGTGGATCAAGAACGTCACGGTCCGCACCGGGCTGGTGAATACCAATACCATTCCCGTGCTCATGCGGTTTCTCGAGACCGGCGGCATCGATGCCGAAAGCCTGATCACCCACCGCTTCGCGCTGGACGAGATCGAAAAGGCGTACGAGGTGTTCTCGCGTGCCGCGTCGGAAAAGGCCATCAAGATGCTGCTGACCGCCTGATGGTTGCCGCTCGCTGAACGGACCGGAGAGGCCCGATGTCGATTCGCAATCTGGATGCGTTGTTCGCCCCGGCCACGATCGCCCTGGTCGGGGCGAGCAACCGGCCGGGCTCGGTGGGGGCGGTGCTGGCGCGCAATCTGCTGGAGGCCGGTTTCGCGGGGCCCATCCTGACCGTGAACCCGCACGAGCGGGCCATCCGCTCGACCCTAAACTACCACAGTATCGCCGAGCTGCCGCTGGCGCCGGACCTGGCCATCATCGCCACGCCGGCGGAGAGTGTGCCGGGGCTGATCCGCGAGCTTGGCGAGCGTGGCTGCCGCGCGGCGGTGGTGATCTCGGCGGGCTTCGGCGAGGGCGCGCGCCCCGAGGGCATGGCGCTCAAGCAGGCGATGCTCGATGCCGCCAAGCCTTATCTGATGCGCATCGTCGGTCCCAATTGCCTGGGGATCCTGGCGCCGCACATGGGCATCAACGCCAGTTTCGCGCACCTCACGCCAGCCAAGGGCGATGTCGCCTTCGTGACCCAGTCCGGCGCGGTGGCGACGTCCATTCTCGACTGGGCCTCGGCGCGCGGCATCGGTTTTTCGCACGTCGTCTCGCTGGGGGCGATGAGCGATGTCGATTTCGGCGACATGCTCGACTACCTGGCCCTGGACCCCAAGACCCGCTCGATCCTGCTCTACGTCGAGGCGGTGACCGAGGTGCGCAAGTTTCTCTCGGCGGCGCGCATGGCCTCGCGCAACAAGCCGGTGGTGGTGGTCAAGACCGGCCGCAGCACGGCGGGGGCCAGGGCGGCGCTGTCACACACCGGGGCGCTGGCCGGATCGGATGCCGTCTACGACGCGGCGTTCCGGCGCGCGGGGATGCTCCGGGTGGCGACGCTGGACGAGCTGTTCCAGGCTGCTGGCACCCTGGCGACCGGCATCCGCGTGAAGGGCGACCGGCTGGCGATTCTTACCAATGGCGGTGGCATCGGCGTGCTGGCGGTGGATGCGCTGGCCGCCGCGAACGGGCACCTGGCCGAACTCGCCGAGACGACGCTGGCACGCCTGAACGAGGCGCTGCCCGAGGCGTGGTCGCATGCCAATCCCGTGGACATTCTGGGCGATGCCCCGGGGAGGCGCTACGCGCTAGCCCTGGAGGCGCTGCTCGATGAGCGCGGCGCGGATGCGATCCTGGTCATGAACTGTCCGGCGGCGGTCGTCGATAGCCTGGACGCGGCCCGGGCGGTGGTCGAGACGCTCGGCACGCGGCAGGCGGCGGTGCTGACCTGCTGGCTGGGCGAGGGCGCGCCCGACCAGGCACGGCATCTGTTCGCCGCGCAGCGCCTGCCCACCTACGAGACGCCGGAGCAGGCCATCCGGGCCTTCTCGCACCTGTTCAGCTACCGGCGCAACCAGCAGGCGCTGATGGAAACGCCCCCGGCCCTGGCCGAGGCCGTCACCCTCGAGCCGGCCAAGGCGGAGGCGGTCATCGACGGCGTGATCGCGGCGGGGCGCAGCGTGCTGACCGAGCCGGAGGCGGTGGCGGTGCTCGCGGCCTATGACATCCCCACGGTGCCCGCCATCGTGGCGCGGACCCCGGCGGAGGCCAGCCAGGCGGCGCAGCAGCTGGGCTTTCCGGTGGTGCTGAAGATCCTCTCGCCGGATATCTCGCATAAATCGGATGTCGGTGGGGTGCAGTTGAATCTGGCCTCGCCCGGCGCCGTGACGCAGGCCGCCGAGGACATGCTCGCGGCGGTGCGGCGTGCCCAGCCCGAGGCCCGTGTGGAGGGCTTCAACGTACAGCCGATGATCCGCCGGCCGGGGGCGCATGAGCTGATCGTGGGCGTCGCCGAAGACAGCCTCTTCGGGCCGGTGATCGTGTTCGGCCAGGGCGGCACGGCGGTCGAGGTCATCGGCGACCGGGTGGTGGGGCTGCCGCCGCTCAATCCACTGCTGGCGCGGGACATGATCGCCTCGACGCGCGTGGCACGGTTGTTGCGCGGCTATCGGGACCGCCCGGCGGCCGACCTCGAGGCCGTGACCGCGACGCTCATCAAGGTCTCGCAACTGGTCAGCGACCTGACGCGCGTGGTCGAGCTCGACATCAATCCGCTGCTGACGGATGCCAGCGGGGTGATCGCCCTGGATGCGCGCATCGTGGTCCGCGCCGAGGGCGACCAGCGCAAGCCCCTGGCGATTCGGCCGTATCCGCAGCAGCTGGAGGAAGAAATCGAGACGCGGGCCGGGCAACGTTACTGCCTGCGGCCCATTCGCCCCGAGGACGAGAGCGCGCTGGTCGAGATGCTGCGCAATTCCACGCCCGAGGATGTGCGGATGCGTTTCTTCGCGGCCATCAAGCCCTTCGATCATGCCTTCGCCGCGCGCCTGACGCAGATCGACTACGACCGCGAGATGGCCTTCGTGGCGACCTCGCCGGGAGAGTCGGCCATCGTCGGTGTGGTGCGGCTCTCCGCCGATCCCGACAAGGAGAAGGCCGAGTTCGCGATCATGGTCCGCAGCGACAAGAAGGGCACCGGCCTCGGCTATCGCCTGATGCAGCGGCTGCTCGCGTATGCCCGCGAGACCGGCATTCGCCAGGTCTTCGCCGATGTCCTGCGCGACAACCATCCCATGCGGCAGATGGCGGCGGAGCTGGGGTTCGTGACCCAGCCCGCCGGCGACACCGTGGATACCGTGACGCTGAGTCTCGATCTGACACGCCACGCGCCGTAACGACACGATCCATGGCGACAAGCGGCCGGGCGCCCCGGCCGACCCTCAAGGAGACAAGATGCAGACGACGCCAATCGCGAGGTGTTCGCCGAGCATGGTCCGAGGAGGGAAATGTCGTCGGCATTGCCCTGCGTCTATGTTGCTACGTAGGCATCCAATCAATACTCGAGCATCTCGTCCACGCGCTCGCGGTTATCTTTGATCCATGCGGCGGCGGAGTCCTCGAATGACACATTGTCGTTTTCGTACGCAGCCATCATCGCTTCCAGATCGGCCACGTTGATGCTCCAGCGGGACATGATGTCGTAAGCGCGCGGGTATTTATCTTCGATACCCTGATAGGAGAGGGCGTAGACGTTGTCATATTTGAAGTGTTCTTCCGTATCTTCCAGGAACTTCAAATCGTATTGCGAGAACATGGAGTGCGGACGCCAGCCGGTAATGATGAACGGCTCTTTGTTGGGCATCTTGTCCCTGATTACGCCCATCATGGCGGCTTCGCTGGTATAGGCAAGCTGATACCCATCGAGGTCATAGTCTTTATCCGCCATTACCTGCTCGGAGAGGTCGACAATGCCCGCTCCGGCGCCGATGGTCACTATTTGGCCGTCGAATTTATCCGCTTTGCCTTCCAGATCGCCGATGGTCTCTTCTTCGACATAGGCAGGGACCACCCAGCCTAGCGGCACGTTTTCATAGCTGGTGGCAACTTTCTGCAGATCATCCTGGTATTCACGCCACAGTGCCTGCTCGGTGTAGGGCAGCCAGGCGTCCATGAAAAAATCGATCTGTTTGGCCTGCATGCCCTGGAAGATTGCTGGTTGAGCAAGCAGTGTCTTTTCGACGTTGTAGCCTGCCTCTTCCAAAATCTGCTCGGCAATGGCCGTTGGTGCTTCGGTACTGGTCCAGGCCGGCATCCCGAAGGTGATGGTGGCGTTTTCGACACCGTCAGCGGTCAGCGGAGGCTGGTCGGCGGCTTGGACGCCTGCCGTCATCAATGTGGCAGTCAGCAATGTCGATAATTGTGTGAACCTCATGTTGTTCTCCTGTGTTCGAGTGTTCCGATCACTGTTTGTCGGCAGCAGCGGTAAGCGTGGCGAAGGTCTCGCGCAGGGTTTCCGGCGTGAACTGCAGGGCATCGGCGTCATCCGCTTGCCAGGCGGCATACGCGTGCCCTTCCACGCAGTTGATCATGTTGTCGGTATTCAGCACTTCCAGGGAGTAGACCCAGTTGGCCATGTGGAGCATCGCGGCCATGTGGGCGCCTTCGTTGGAGGCGGTGCACATGTCGTGAACCAGTTGGATGCGGTAGTCGCGGAAGTAGGCGTCGAAGACCGAGGTCATCAGGCAACCGTCCGTCACCACGCCGCCGATGATCAGGTTCTTCACGCCGAGGCTTTTCAGCATCAGGTCCAGGCTGGTTTCGAAGAAGGCGCTCCAGCGGTATTTGTCGATCACGATGTCGGTTTTCTGTGGCCGGATCTCGTCGACAATCTCGATGCTGTCACGGTTATCGGCGTAGAAGTGCGGTTCGCCGCTGGCCTGGCAGGGCTCGTCGAGCGAGAGGCCGATACCGTCACGGCGATTGATCTGGCGCGTGTAGATGACCGGGATACCGGCCGCTCGGCAGGCTTCGATCATGCGCTGGGTATTGCGCACCACGCCATCCATTCCGCGCAGGCCGAAGCCGCTTTCCTTCTGCACATCGATCACGACCAGGGCGGTTTCACTTGTCTTCATGCTTGATGTTCTCTTGGGGGGAATGGCGGTCCGATAGCGGCGTATCACGCTCGGGCCGGGGAAAATGCTCGAAGATGTCTCCCGACTCCATGGCATTGGCCAGCTGTGTGATCCAGGTCAGGTACGTTTTCGAACCGCTGACCAAGGCCTGGTCTTTTGCAGCCATCTCCCTGGTCTCGCTGTCCGCCCCGTGATCCGCGATCTCACGCATCACCGGCTCGGTCTGTTCGACCGCCTTATGAATGATGCCGCGTTCCAGGCGCAGCATCCTGACCATGAAGTTCAGGAAATTCTTGAAGAAGTCCTTCTCGGCGATGTAGTGGTCCTTGCGGTCGCCCTTCTTCCACACCTTCGACACCATGCCGGTGTCGATCAGCTCGCGGACACCAGTACTGACGCTCGCCTTACTCATGGCGACCTCGTCCTTAATGTCGTCCAGTGTCAGCGGTGAGGCGGAGAAATAGAGCACGGCGTAGATTCGTCCCACCGAGGGCGTGACGCCGTAGGCCACCATGCTTTGGGCAAGGGCGCTGATCATGACATCGCGCGCTTCTTCCAGGCGCTGTGTGTCGGTTTTCTGCATGGCACGCTCTTTTGTTCAGTTTGTTCAAAATGTTTTGAAAAATTTAGACAAATAGATGAGTGCCGTCAAATTACCTATCTGGTTGACCGCATCGACGATCATGGCCAACTGGGTCTATTCCCTGGAAGTGCCGGAATAAAAGCTCCCTGCGCAATGCACCGGCGAGCACGGCGCGAGGCACGAAAAAGGGGCCCGCAGGCCCCTTCCGTCTTCCGGCATGCCGAAGGACGGTTACTGCGCGGTGATGGTATCGGTGACCAGCTTGCCGTCCATCTTGACGGGACCGTCTTCCTTGGCGCCGAGGGTGTACTCGAACACACCGGTCTCCATGCCGCCTTCTTCGCTGTGGACCATCAGCATCAGGTGATCGCCGGCACTGACGTCTTCGGTCAGCAGCGCGGTGACGTCCATGTTCTCGCCTTCCTTGAGCGGGGCGTGACCGACCACGGGGCCGGGCTTCATGCTCTCGTCGGTGCGGTGGACCACCAGCCAGCCGTTGCTGTCCGCCGTGACCTTTTCCGCGGTGACCGCGCCGCCGGCCACGGATTGGTCGTCGGCCCAGACCTGCGGATGCATGTCACCGTGCATTTCCGCCTGGGCCAGTGAGGCGCCGGCGAGCAGGGTGGCGGATACGAATGCACTTGCCATGAGCTTGGTCATCATTCTCTCCTTGAGTTCCGAGCACGCCCCATCGTTGCGAAGTGGTTGGGATGGGCGTGCTCCTAGTTACGCAAGGAGTCCGGACAAGGTTTCACCTCGACGCGAAAAAAATCACAGATGCTGCGATACCGCGTCCCGGTCGGTGGGGTAGAGGTAGCCGTGAATCGCGGGGCCCGTCGGCTGGCCGGTGGGCGAACCGCCCGGCGGCTCGATGCTGATGCCGAAGGTGGCCTGCTTGAGCAGCTCGGGGTCGTAGTCGCTCAGGGCATCGGCCGGCAGGCTCAAGTCGTCGTTCAGCACGCCCACCGAGCGGGGCTCGGGTCCCAGCGACTCCGCCTTGATCCATAGCTGGTAGCTGCGGTCCGGCAGCGGCTTGGCGGTCACCGGTCGCACGTTGAGCCGGCGGCTGTCGAGGTCGACGGAAAGCATGAAGGCCGGCTGCTGGTCGTCCTGCTGGAAGACGGCCACGAAGGGCGGTTCATCCGACCTGTCATCGAACGGCGCGATCAGCACCACGGCGAGTATCAGCGCCGCGGCCGTGGCCAGGCCGGCGCATCCGCGCCAGAAGCCGAGACGGCGGCGCAGCGCGATCACCTGGGCCGTGCCGTCCGGGTCGCCTTCCGGCTTGGGATTCGTCCGCGAAGTCATCTCGAGCTCGTCGATGCGACGTTCGATCCTGGCCAGCAGATCCGGCCCCGGGGCGATGGCCTCGACCTCGTCGCCGAGCGGGGCGAGGCGTGCTTCCCAGGCGAGAATGCACGCGTCCAGATCGGCGTCGTGCTGCCGGCGCCGGGCCACCTCGGCGCGCTCCTCGGCGTCGAGGGTGCCCAGTACGTACTCGGCGGCCAGCATGTCGATGTCGTCGTGGTCGGTCATGGTGCCAGGCACCCCTTGAGTTGCTTCAAGGCCCGATGGAGCCAGGTCTTGACGGTGTTCACCGGCTGCTCGAAATGCGTGGCCAGATCGGCGCGCGACCAGCCGTCCAGGTACGCGAGGCGAACCATGTCCCGGCGCTCGGCCTCGAGCGCTTCCAGGCACGCATGCAGCCGCTTGGCGTCCTGCTCGTGTTCCAGGTACTCACGGGCGCTGGGCCCATCGGCGGGCGTGTGGGCCAGCGCCTCTTCCGGCTCGTGAGGGGCCCGGGGCCGGCGGCGCAGCTCGTCGATGGCGGCATGGCGGGCGATGGCGACCATCCAGGCAATGGGCGAGGCACGCTCGGCGTCGAACTGTGCCGCCTTCTGCCAGATCGTGACGTAGGCTTCCTGAACCACGTCGTCGGCCCGGCCCCGCTCCTTCAAGATACGCAGTACCGTGCCATGGAGTTTCGCCGACGTGGCCGCGTACAGCTGCGCGAAGGCGCGGCGATCGCGCTGGGCCACGCGCCGAAGCAGGTCGGGCAGGCGCTCTCCTTCGGGGGCGGGCGCGGCGGAGGCGTCATCCGCCGCTATCGAGGAGCGCCCGGGAGAGCGGCTTGAGGCATCGGACATACCACGTTCCCTGTCGTCGTCGTTGGGGCATGCTGCCGGCGGCGCATCTGCATCCGCGCCATCGCGAGGCAGTTTGCAAAACCCCCGTGATCATTACAAGCAAGGCGTGTGCGTCCATTGCCTGGGGTGCTGTAAGCCTGAATCCACGTCGAGTCGGCCGCAGCGACGGGAGAAAGAGGCGGGGAGTGGGCGGAGAGAAGGAGCGCTGGGAGACGGAGCGCGGACAGGTCGTACGTTGCCTAAAGTTTACTTATGACCGGCCGATACGCGGGGCACGGGGCGTCAACGCCTGCCCCTGCCCACTTGAATCCTGTCATGACGAGATCGTTTCCATGTTGCCTTGCTTATCCATGTGCCGCCAGGTGGCGGGCGCTGCCGTATCGGCATCGCTGCGTCCCGTATGCTCCTTCGCCCGGTCACTCGGGATGGAGGTGTGAGCATGCATTTCAAATCGATTCGTACGCTGGTCGCGACCCTCGTCGGGGCCTGCATCGTGGTCCTGGTGGTGGCGCTGGTGGGCTATGCCACCTTCGCCAACTCTCGCTCGATGGCCTTCGTCGATGGTCAAACTCGTGAACTGCTCGAACAGAACATCGAGCAACGCCTGGATGCGGTGGCCTCGACCCAGGCCGAGCGGATTCAGGCGCGGCTGACCCAGGCGTTGGATCAGGCGCGCAACCTCGCCTCGCTCAACGAACTGATGGAGGGGGATCGGGGCGTCTCGTTGTCCCGCGAGGAACTGTCGAACGTGATTCGCGACACGGTGGCGGAAAACCCCGATCTGCTGGATGCCTTCATCGGCTGGGAACCCGATGCCTTCGGCGATGACAGCGAGTACACGGGGCGTGAAGACGCCGGCTATGGCCCCGATGGTCGCTTCATGCCATGGTGGTATCGCACTGAGTCGGGCGACATCGAAGTGCTGCCTCTGGGCGAGACCATGGAAAGCGAGACGCGCCAGGACAGTGGCATTCGCGAGGGCGAATATTATCTATGCCCGCGCGAGACCCAGAAGCCCTGTGTCATCGACCCGGCCCCGTACGACTACAACGGCAAGACCCTGATGGTGACCTCGTTCAACGTGCCGGTGATGGTCGACGGTGAATTCCTGGGCAGCGCCGGGGTTGATCTGTCGGTGGACTTCATTCAGGGGCTGCTTCGCGAGGCGAATGGCTCGCTCTACGACGGTGCCGGCGAGATGGCGCTGATCGCCCCACGCGGCGGGATTACCGCCTCCACCGGTCATGCCGAGGCGGCGGGCAAGCAGGCGGACGCCATCTTCGACGAGACGGTGATTTCGCAATTGCAGCGGGCCAAGGCCGGCGATCCGGTGCGTGACGCCTCGGGCGAGATGATCGAGCTGTACTGGCCGTTCCGGTTGCTGGAAGACAGCAAACCCTGGGTCGTGATGATTCGTCTGCCGGCGGATGTGGTCATGGCAGGCGCCGATGACCTGCAGGCGGACCTCGAGGCCCAGCGCCAAGCCGACATGGCCGGCATGATCGCGGTGGGTGCGGTCATCGCGGCATTGGGGCTGCTGGTCAGCTGGCTGCTGGGCGGCAGCCTGTCAAGGCCGCTGCGCCAGTTGGCCGGCCGCATGCGCGATATCGCCTCCGGTGGCGGCGACCTGACCCAGCGCCTGCCGGTGCGTGGTCGCAACGAGATCGCCGAGCTGGCCACGCAGTTCAATGCCTTCGCCGACACCATGAACGATGTACTGCTGGACGTGCGCGACAGCAGCGATTCGGTGCGCGTGGCCTCGTCGGAGATCGCCTCGGCCAGCCAGGATCTCGCCGGGCGCACGGATACCACCGCCTCCAGCCTGCAGGAAACCTCGGCCTCGATGGAGGAGTTGACCGGCACGGTCTCGAATACCGCCGACTCGGCGCGCCAGGCCAGCGGCCTTGCCACTTCGGCCAGTCAGTCGGCGACGCGGGGTGGCCAGGTCGTCGGGGACGTGGTGAAGACCATGGACGAGATCGAGGCGGCCTCGCATCAGGTGGCCGAGATCGTGACCACCATGGATGGCATCGCCTTCCAGACCAACCTGCTGGCGCTCAATGCCTCGGTCGAGGCGGCGCGGGCCGGCGAGCAAGGGCGCGGCTTTGCGGTGGTGGCCAGCGAGGTACGCCAGCTCGCCACGCGCAGCGCCGAGGCGTCGCGCGAGATCAAGTCGCTGATCGACAATGCCGCCGACAAGACCCAGGCCGGCGCGGAGCTGGCACGCAGCGCGGGCACGGCGATGGACGAAATCGTCGAGGGCGTGGCTCGGGTCTCGGAGGTCCTCGGCGAGATCGACGCCGCGACCAGCGAACAGCGCGATGGCATCGGCCAGGTCAATGTCGCGGTGACCGAACTCGACAACATGACGCAGCAGAATGCCGCCATGGTCGAGCAGAGTGCCACCGCCGCCGCCGAGCTCAAGGCCCAGTCGCATCGTCTCGCCGAGACCGTCGGCGCCTTCACGCTGCGTGAGCGGGGCGAAGGGGAAAGAAACCACCAGCCGGCCGCGCTGCCGAGCGACTCGCACGCGCGCTGATGCGCGGCCCTCGGGCCACCACGCAAACCCGCCGGACATCGCCGGCGGGTTTTTTGTATCGGGCGGTTGGATAGCGCTGTCCGGGCGAGCGGTATTTGCGCTTCTCAGGTGGCCCTGTCTACCTTCAAGGAGACATTGAAAAAAGCGTGATAACACAGCGTTGTCGAACGGGCAGGCCAGGGAACCGATAGGCCGCGTTCGAATGACGTCTTGCAAGTGCGCGGGGGCCATTCTGCAAACGAGGAGAGTTTGACCATGGCTAAGAACCCCTATACGCATTCCAATAGCGATGAGGCGCACGATACGGCCCACAAGACGACCGAGTCGAGCAAGTCCGATCGCCTGGAAGCGTTTCGCAGCGATGCAAAAGGGCACGACCTGCGTACCAATCAGGGTACTCGGATCGCCGACAACCACAATTCGCTGAAGGCCGGCGAGCGTGGCCCGACCTTGATGGAAGATTTCATCTTCCGCGAAAAACTCAACCATTTCGACAACGAACGCATTCCCGAGCGCATCGTTCACGCTCGCGGCGCGGCGGCGCACGGCTATTTCCAGCCTTACGCGGCGGCCGCCCAGTACTCCAAGGCAGGGTTGTTTCAGGACCCGGACAAGAAAACGCCCGTCTTCGTGCGGTTCTCCACGGTGCAGGGGCCGCGCGGTTCCAACGATACGGTGCGCGACGTGCGGGGCTTCGCCACCAAGTTCTACACCGACGAAGGCAACTGGGACCTGGTCGGCAACGACATGCCGGTGTTCTTCATTCAGGATGCGATCAAGTTTCCCGACTTCGTGCATGCCGTGAAGCCCGAGCCGCACAACGAGATTCCGCAGGGGCAGTCGGCTCACGACACCTTCTGGGATTTCGTCTCGCTGATGCCGGAAAGCGCTCACATGGTGCTCTGGACCATGTCGGATCGCGCCTTCCCGCGTCATTATCGCAACATGGAAGGTTTCGGCGTGCATACCTTCCGGCTGGTCGACAAGCAGGGCAAGGCACGGTTCGTGAAGTTCCACTGGAAGCCGCTGGCGGGCACTTGTTCGTTGATCTGGGACGAGGCGCAGAAACTCTGGGGGCGCGACCCGGACTTCAATCGCCGCAATATGTGGGACGATATCGAGAGCGGCGATTTCCTAGAATACGAGTTTGGCATTCAGGTCATCGAGGAAGAGGACGAGCACAAGTTCGACTTCGATATACTCGATCCGACCAAGCTCATCCCCGAGGAGCAGGTGCCGGTCACTCCCATCGGCAAGATGGTGCTCGATCGCAACCCTGACAACTTCTTCGCCGAGACCGAGCAGGTGGCATTCAATCCGGGCAATGTCGTGCCGGGTATCGACTTCACCAATGACCCGCTGTTGCAGGGACGCCTGTTCTCCTACCTGGATACCCAGATGCTGCGTCTGGGCGGGCCCAACTTCCACGAAATCCCGATCAACCAGCCGGTGTGCCCGTTCCACAACAACCAGCGCGATTCCATGCATCGCCAGACCATCAACAAGGGGCAGGCATCCTACGAGCCCAATTCGATCGATGACGGCTACCCGAGCGAAACGCCGCCGGCACCGGAAAATGGCGGCTTCGAGACGGTCAACGAACGCGTCGATGCCAACAAGATCCGTGCGCGTAGCGCGTCGTTCGGCGATCACTATTCGCAGGCCACGCTGTTCTGGAATTCGCAGACCGACGTCGAGAAGGAACACATCATCGCCGCCTACACCTTCGAATTGTCCAAGGTGGAACGGCCGTGGATCCGCGAACGGGTGATCCAGAAGATCCTGCCCAACATCGACCTTGAACTGGCGCGGCGAGTCGGTGAAAACCACGGCATCGAAACGCCTGCCGAGAAACCGGCCCCCGCCGAGGAACTGGGCAATGGCTCGCAACAGGCTTCCGAGGCGCTGAGCCTGATGGCGCGCCTGCCGCATGACATCAAGTACCGCAAGGTGGCGTTACTGGTGGCCGACGGCGTCGATGGCGATCAGGTGGAAGCCCTCAAGGCCAAGCTCGAGGCCGAGGGAGCCAAGGGCATTGTCATTGCACCGAGCATGGCGCCGGTCAAGGCGACCAACGGGCAGCAGGTCGTCCCCGATGCCATGCTCAACGGCTTGCCGTCGGTGACACTGGATTCGGTGATCGTGGTCGGCGGCGCCGAAAGCGCCAAGGCGCTGTCGCAGTCCGGGCTGGGACTGTATTACGTCCAGGAGGCCTACAAGCACCTCAAGGCGATCGCCGCCATCGGCGAGGGTCGGGATCTGCTGTCCGCCGCGGGCGTGCCCACCCAGGAAGACGGTATCTTCCTGGGAGCCACGGTGGACGATGTCTTCACTCCGTTCACCGAGGCGATGGGCCAGCATCGAGTCTGGCCGCGCGATGCCAGGGCCAACAGCATGCCGGCCTGAACGCGTCGCCGGTCGCCGGCCGGTAACGCCTCCCGCACGTCTTGCGGCAGCACGGCAATGTGTCGCCACCGAAACCCGACGGATACGTCCGGCGGGTTTTTCTTGTGAGGGGGCGTGCCTGGGTGAGGGACCGTACTGGGCGAGGGATCGTCGCGCCAGAGGAGAGCCTCGTTCCATCTCCTTACAGCGTCTGCCAGGGCGACGATGGCGCTTCCGAGAGTGCCTCATCGATCAGCGACAGCGCCTTTTCCAGTGAGTTGCGATTCGCAGGAGGCCCCAGACACAATCGCAGTGCCTGGGGGGCCGGTTCGCTGCCCATGCAGAAGGGCTCCGGCGTGGACACCTTGACGCCGCGCCTGGCGAGCAGCGTCTGCAACTCGCTGCTGCGCCGTCCTGCCGGTAGCGGCAGCCAGACCAGCGACGAGCCCTGACGGCTCCGCGCGCCATGCACTGCCAGGCGGTCCAGCGCCAGCGTGCGACGAGCGGCAAGCTCGTCGATCTGCCAGAGGAGCAGTTCCTGGCTGGCGGGGCTCTCCATCCAGCGGCAGGCCGTCTCGACCATCAGCGGCGCCACCATCCAGCTTTGGGTGCGAATCGCCGTACCCAGCCGCTCAAGCAGATGCACCGGCACCGTGAGGCTGCCAATGCGCAGCCCGCCGGCCAGCACCTTGGAGGTACTGAAGATGTGCAGGGTGCGCTCTGGCGCCAGCTCGACCAGTGGCGTGCCGCGCTCGGCCTGCGGGAGGTACTGTACGGCGTCCTCGATCAGCCAGATGTCGTGCTCGCGCGCCAGGGCCACCAGTCGCCTGCGACGTGCTTCATCGAGTCGTGCACCGGTGGGGTTGTTGAGATCGGGCGTGGTGTAGAGCGCGCGCGGTGGTTGGCGAGCGCACAACCGGGTCAGGGCATCGAGGTCCATGCCCCCCTCGTCCATGGGCACTGCCATCGGCCGCAGGTGGGCCTGCTGGGCGGCGGAGATGAAGCCCGGGTACGTCAACGCGTCGCCCGCTACCAGATCACCCGGCTGGGTGAGGACTTGCAGGGCGAGCTGGATGCCGTGCTGGCCGCCTTGCGTGATGACCAGCCGACCCGGGTCGTCGGGCAGGCCGAGGCTTCCTTGCCAGGCCGCGATGCGCGCCCGCTGCCCCTCGTCGCCGGCCTCCGGCTGGTACTCGGTGGCCGTCTGAAGGGACTGCGGCGAGGCAGTGAGACTCTCGAGGGCGTTTTGAAGTCCCTGACTGCGCAACGGATGCGGCGGCGGCAAGCTCATTCCCATGTCGATCATGCCCTGGTCGACAGGTTGCCCGGCACGAAAACTGGTGGGCGCTTCCCCGAGGGGCTGGCGGACATAGGTACCGCTGCCCACCCGCGAATCGACCCAGCCCTGGCGGTGGGCCGTGGCGTAGGCGCGGGTGATGGTCCCGATGGTGACGCCCAGACGATCGGCCAGTCGGCGTTGGGGCGGTAGCTTGTCGCCGGGGGCCAGATCGCCACTTTCGACGGCCCTGGCGATGGCCTCGGCGATGCGCCGGTAGCGTGGACCGCCCTCGGGCAGTTCGGGTGTCCAGATTGTCATGGTGACAATAAAACCTTTGACGCTGTTATTGCGCTCATTATTCTCACAAAAGAGGGAGACAATAAACCCGTTCGAATAAATTGTGAGGGTGCAATCAAGATGGACATGCTGTCCGCTTTCGGGCCCGCTGCCTTGTTCATGATTTCCATGACCATCACGCCGGGCCCCAACAACATGATGCTCACTGCCTCCGGGGCCAATTACGGGTTCCGACGTACCATGCCGCACCTATTGGGCATCATCGGTGGCTGCTTCGTGCTGTTTGCGTCGCTGGCGCTGGGCTTGGGTGTCGTCTTCGAGCGTTTTCCGCTGGTGCAGACGCTGCTGCGCATCATCGGCAGCCTCTATCTGCTGTATCTGGCCTGGGGCATCGCGACGGCACCGCCGCCGCACTTCGGCGCGAGCGAAGGCCACCCCTTGAGCTTTTGGCAGGCGGCCGCCTTCCAGTTCGCCAATCCCAAGGCCTGGGTGATGGGATTGACGTTGATGGCGAGCTTTCTGCCCGAGGATGGCAACACCGTCGTCAACGCCCTCGTGCTGGCGGGGGTGGCCGAGCTCGTGGGGTTTCCCTGCATCGCGCTCTGGGCGGGGTTCGGCACCGCCATCGGGCGCTGGCTCAAGGGCCCTCGTGCCTGGCGGGTGTTCAACGTGACCATGGGGGCGCTCACTGCGGCCTGCGTGATCTTTATCCTCGGCTGAAACTAACAAGTTCTCCGTCCGCATTACCGAGAGCCTCCCCCATTAAAGCGTGGCTTTTTGCTTGGTGGACCGAATTCGGGGCAATGCCAAGCCAAGGAGGACAACGAGCAGGGTTAAGAAAACTTAGTTGGGGTCGATAAACGAAAGTAGTAGCCCATAGTGCTTTCTCAACGCAGTCACAAGAGGCCGTCATGAAGCTGTTGCATCGTCTATCGTTAGGTCAGAAGTTTACGCTGACACTCATCGTGCCGCTGGTTGTGCTTGTTTGGTTTGCCATGATGGGTGCGCTCGAACGTGAGCGAACCATGAGCAGCATGACACGCTTGGAAACCTTGGCCGAGCTTGCCAGTCGCGCCGGGGCATTAGTGCATCAGCTACAGCGCGAGCGAGGCATGAGCGCGGGCTACCTGGGCAGTGAAGGTGAGTCCTTCGGCGATGCTATCCAGGATCAGCGTCGCGCCACCGACGAGCGCTTGGCAGCCTTCGAAAAGGCCTTTGCCGCGGTGGATACCGACACGCTAGGCGAGCGTATCGGAGACCGCTTTGGTTCGGCGCGCGAGCAGTTGGAGGGGCTGAATCGCCAGCGTGGCGATGTCGATGACCTAAGCGCAGAGACCGCCTCGGCCATCGGTTATTACACCACTATCAACGGCCTGCTGTTGGGTGGTGTCGCGGCACTTGCCGATACCACCGGCAATGGTGAACTGGTGCAGCGTCTGGGGGCGTTCTACGCCTTGCAGGAAGTCAAGGAGCGCGCGGGGATCGAGCGAGCCTTGCTGTCCAACGCCTTTGCTGCCGATGCATTCAATCCCGATTTGTATCGCCGTTATCTGACCCTGTTGGGCGAAGAGAGCGCGTTCGACGAGACGTTTCAGTCGCTGGCGACGCCGTCGTTGATCGAAGCATTGAAAACACGCATGGCAAGCCCCGTGGTGGAAGAGGTGATGGCAATGCGTGACACCGCCGTACAGCAGGGTGTCGAGGGTGGTTTCGATATCTCGCCGACGACCTGGTTCGACAAGCAAAGCGAGCGGATCGATTTGCTCAATGAAGTGGCACTACAGGGAGGCGAGGAACTGGTGGCCGCCGCCGCCGAGTTGCGGCAACAGGCGCATCAGGCCTTCTGGGGCTATATGGTCGGGGCGCTGGTGGCGCTGGGGATCGCCATTACCCTGGCGACCGTCGTCACGCGAAGCATCGTGGTGCCGCTCAAGCGCACGCTGCGTATCATCGCTGAGCGCGAGGGGGACCTCACGCAGCGGCTAGATGTCTGGGGCAGCGACGAACTGGCCCAGCTCAATCGTGCTTTCAATGCCTCGACCGAGGACATCGAGCGCATGGTCGTCCAGATCAAGCGCAGCGCTGAGAGCGTAAACAGCGCGAGCGGAGAGATCGCACAAGGCAACGAAGATCTCGCCCAGCGCACTGAGGAACAATCATCGTCCATTGTCGAGACCGCTTCGAGCATGGAGGAGATTACTTCTACCGTGAAGCAGACGGCGGACTCGGCCGCCCAGGCTCGTGATCTCACCGAGCGACTCGAGCGAGAAGCGCGTGAGGGCGGCGAGGTTGTCGGGAGCACGCGTGAAGCGATGATTTCGATAAAGGATTCCAACCAGCAAGTGACCAGCATCGTCGAAGCCATCGATCAAATCGCCTTTCAGACCAACCTCCTGGCACTCAATGCCTCAGTGGAAGCAGCGCGCGCCGGTGAGCATGGGCGAGGCTTTTCGGTCGTTGCGGAGGAGGTACGTACGCTGGCACAGCGTTGCGCCGACGAGGCTAGTCAAATCCGCACCTTGGTGGACACTAATGTTGCCAACATCGACCGCGGAGAACAGCTGGCCAGCGATGCAAATGAGCGGATGGGCGCCATCTCGGAGGGCGTGCAGCAGATGGCGCAATTCGTTGCGGAAATCGCCAGTGCCTCGCAGGAGCAATCGTCGGGGATCGAGCAGGTCAACCAGGCGGTTTCGCAACTCGAAGAAGTCACCCAACGCAATGCTGCCCTGGTCGAACAGGCAGCGGCGGCCAGCAAATTGCTGGATGAGGAAGCCGATGGCATGACGCAACTGGTGGGGCGTTTCAAGGTGTCGGCGTCATCGCAAGGCGAGCGCTTGCTGGCGTCATGACAACCCGAAGATACGGTGCTGTCCGCGCCGATGTGACGCATGGCGGAACTTCACGCATTGCACTAAAGTCGTAGTGGTAGCCGTGAGTCACACACAACAAGCGAGACAGCAAGTGTATCGGGAGGTTGGGAGATGATTACCCAGGAAGACGTCGAGCTGGCACGCAAGGCACCGTGGTTGAAGTCGCCACGCGTGGATGACACCAGCCCTGAAAACAGTGCCTTGTTCACGATCGGCACCATCATCGAGGCACGCGTTCGCGAGGCGTCGCGGCCATTGCGCGAGGTCGTCGACGACATGGCGCGACGTTTCGCGCCCTGGGGGCTGGATTCGCGTCTGGCCGAAACGGCCTATCGCTACGTGCATTGCTGGGGCTGATGTCCTCTTCGGGACGCCGGCGCCGATAAGCGTTGCATTGCGCGGCGCCGCGCCCCACAATGCCGCGCTAGCGGAAGGGGAGTATTCCCGACGCGGGCCGCCCGGCCCGTCGATTCGCGCTGTCATCGTCAGCACGGGCGTAACGCCCCGGTGACAGCGGCTCGGCTCTAATGTCGAGCGGGAGAGACCTTCGGCAACGTTGACCGTTGACCGGAGGTAGACTCATGAACGTTCCCCTGTGGGTATGGCTGGCCACTGTGGCCGGCATCATCGCGCTGTTCGTTTTCGATTTCGTCTGTCACGTACGCAAGCCGCACGAACCGAGCTTCAAGGAAGCGGGTGCCTGGTCGTGCGTGTTCATCGCCATTGCCGTGCTGTTCGGGACGGGACTGTGGTTCGTCTGGGGGCCGCAGCGCGGCGCCGAGTACTTCGCGGGTTTCATCACCGAGAAGAGCCTCTCGGTGGACAATCTGTTCGTGTTCGTGATCATCATGGCCAAGTTCGCGGTGCCACGGGTCCATCAGCAGAAAGCGCTGCTGATCGGCATCGTCATCGCTTTGATCATGCGCGGCATCTTCATCGCCGTGGGCGCGGCGGCGATCCACCAGTTCAGCTGGGTCTTCTACATCTTCGGCGCCTTCCTGTTGTGGACCGCCTACAAGCTCGGCAAGGAGAGCTTCGAGGACAGCGACGAGGAAGAAGAGTACCGCCCCAACCTCGCGGTGCGCCTGGCGCAGCGCTGGCTGCCTGCGACCGAGGCGTATCATGGCCAGCGCCTGATCGCGAAGGTCGACGGCAAGCGGGTGGTGACGCCGCTGTTCATGGTGATCGTGGCGCTGGGCTTCACGGACCTGCTGTTCGCGCTGGACTCCATTCCCGCCATCTATGGGCTGACGCGCGAGCCCTATATCGTCTTCACCACCAATGCCTTTGCCCTGCTGGGCCTGCTGCAGCTGTACTTCCTGCTCGGCGGGCTGCTGTCGCGTCTGGTCTACCTGGGTCTGGGGCTGTCGGTGATCCTGGCCTTCATCGGCGTCAAGCTGGTGCTCGAGGCGCTGCACGAGAACACCTTGCCGTTCATCAACGGCGGGCATCCCATCGAGTCGATTCCCGAGATCCCCATCTGGCTGTCGATGACCGTCATCGTCGGGGCGCTGGTGACCACCAGTGTGGCGAGCTGGATCAAGGACCGCCGCGATCGGGTCCGCGCCTGACGCAGGTTCAGGCCGTGCATGACGGGGCGACGTCAGGAGGCGTCGCCCCCATACAGCCTGTGCAGCAAGTCGCGTAGATCGGCCATCGAGCGCGCCGGCGTGTCGCGGGGCGGTTGTGTGCCGCGCACGAAGCCATGCTCGAGAAAGGGGGCGATCAGGTCGGGGTCGCCGCTGACGACGTGCACCGGCACTTCGCGGTCGGGCGTGAAACCGAGCATTCCCGGGGCTGCCTGATGATCGCCGAGCAGGATCAGCAGGCTGTCGGCGTCCACGTCATGCACGGCGTACTCCGCGGCGACCGCCAGCGAGTACGCCAGCGAGGGGCCGTAGCGCTGGCGCATGCCCGCGTTGTCTCCCCATTTTTCGAGAAAGTCGCTTCCGGCGTCTTCCCAGCGCGAGAAGCCCTCGCCGTCGCCGATGGCGTCCCAGGGCAGCGGTTCGATCACCGGTGTCCAGGGGGCGTGGCTGCTGATCAGCGCCAGTTCGGCGAATACCGGCTCGGCATGCGCGTCGCGCAGCTGGCGCAGGCGATGCCAGACGAACTGATCGGGGATCGTCACCCAGCCCAGGCGCGGCCCGCGATAGTCGAGTCGGGGGTCGTCGTGGATGGTGTCATAGCCCAGGCGCCGGCCCGCCGGCCAGTTGCGATAGATGGCCGGCATCATCGCCACGCTGGTGTGCCCGCTACGTTCGAAGTCGTCGACGAGGGTCGCGCGCGGGCTTTCCAGCAGAAGGTCGTAGCGCAGCGTGGAGTCGATCCATAGCCCGCTGAGCACGCTGGCGTGGGCCAGGCGCGACTGGCCGCCCAGCGTGGGCGAGACGAGCCGGCCGCTGGCGACGCTGAGACCGGCGCGTTCGAACGTCTCGGCCATGGCGTCGAGACGTTGGTTCACCGGTGCCGCGAAGGGCGCGCGTTCCAGCGCGGCCATGCCGTAGGACTCGACGAACGCCAGGATGACGTCGCGCCCCGCGAGCCCGGGCAGGGGGTGCCCCTCGGGGGCATCGAGCGGCGTCTCGCTGCGAGTCAGCTGGGCATCGAAATCGCGCACGGCCGCGTGGGTGGCGTAGGCGCGCGTGACCTGGTCGGCGAGCAGGCCGACGCCGGGCGTGCCGAGCCAGGTCGTGTGTCGGGTGGGGCCGAGCAGCACCAGTCCCGTACTCACGACCAGCACCCCGACGAGAGTGAGACGGGCGGACGGTCGGCGAGGGCGGGGCAGGGTGGCGAGCAGATGACCGAGCCCGCCGCCGATGGTGAGCAGGCCGACGATCGCCACCGCTACCAGCACCAGGCTCGTTGCCAGCCCCAGATTGTCGCGCAGCAATTCCAGGAAGATCGGCAACTGCGCGGGGTCGAGATAAGGGTTGAAGAGGCGGCCGCGTATTTCCTGGGTGACCGTGTTGCCCACGGTGCCCAGCACGACGATGGCGATGAGGGCGCCGGCGGCGTAGCCCAGCCCGCGCCGGGCGTGGCGATGCCCTGGCCACAGGCTCAGAGCGGCGATCAGCATCAAGCCGTCCACGGCCAGCCAGGGCATTGCCGTGACCCCCGTACGTGGGAGTGCCGTGGCGATGAGCGTGACATTGACGAGCAGTAGCGTTAACCACCAGCGGCGCATGCGGGTCCCTCGTTCGCTATAGAACAAAAAGCGTCTAAGTCCATTCCTACAAATAACTTCAGGGAATATTCGCGGTTCGTCACAATGCGCCTATCGTTTTCTGTTTAGGACATTGGCGGTATGCCGTTCGATGCGTGGCTGACGCTGGCCGTGGTGGCGGCGTCGTTCCTGTTGATGGCGCTGAGCCGTCTCGGGCCGGACGTGATTCTCCTGGGCGCGGTCATCGCGCTGTTCGGCGTCGGCATCATCGATGCCGACGAGGCCCTGGGAGGCTTTTCCAACAGCGGCCTGTTCACCGTCGCCTTCATGTACATCCTCGTGGCAAGCATACGCGAGACGGGCGGCATCGACCTGATCATTCGCTACCTGCTGGGCCGGCCGCGACACGAGCTGGGCGCCCAGGGGCGCCTGCTGTTGCCGGTCTCGGCGATCAGCGCCTTTCTCAACAACACGCCGGTGGTGGCGACCTTCCTGCCGGCGGTATTGAGCTGGAGCCGTCGCCTGCGCCTGCCCGCGCACCGCCTGCTGATGCCGCTGAGCTTCGCCTCGATCCTGGGCGGCACCTGCTCGCTGATGGGCACCAGCACCAACCTGGTGGTCGATGGCCTGCTGCGCGAGCGCTATCCCGAGCGTGCCCTGCACCTGTTCGACATCGCCTGGGTCGGCGTGCCCGTGGCGCTGGTCGGGCTGGCCTACCTGATGCTGGTGGGACGCTGGCTGCTGCCCCGGCGCCGTACCGCATCGGATGTCTTCGAGAACCCGCGCGAATACACCATCGAGATGCAGGTCGACCCGCAAGGCCCCATCGTCGACAAGAGCGTCGAGGAAGCCGGGCTGCGTCATCTCGAGGGCCTGTTTCTGGTCGAGATCGAACGCGATGGCAACGTGGTCTCGGTCGTGGGACGCGGCGAGCGCCTCAAGGCCAATGATCGCCTGGTCTTCGCTGGGACCACGGAAGCGGCGGTGGAGTTGCAGCAGATTCGTGGCTTGCGGCCCACCGGTCAGGGGCAGTCGAGCCTCAAGAAGGCGTTCGCCGAGCGGCGTCTGGTCGAAGCAGTGGTCTCCGAGCAATGCCAGTTCCTGGGGCGGCGCCTGCGCGAAGGGCATTTCCGGACCTTCTACGGCGCCTCGGTGCTGGCGGTATGCCGGCATGGCGAGCGCGTATCCGGCAACCTGGGACAGATTCGCCTGCAGGCGGCGGACGTGCTGCTCATGGAGGTACGCCCGGCGTTCGTCGAGCGGCATCGTCAGTCGCGCGACTTCCTGCTGATCAGCGAGCTCAATGGCCAGGCGCGGCCGCACCACGAGCGCGCCTGGGTGGCATGGAGCATCATGCTCGGCGTGGTCGGGCTGGCGGCGTTCGGGGTCCTGAGCCTGCTCAAGGCGGCGATGCTCGGCGTCGCACTGGCGCTGGTGACGGGGTGCTGCTCCATCGGCGCGGCCCGTCGTGGACTGGACACCCAGGTGCTGCTGACCATTGCCGCATCCTTCGGGCTGGGAGCGGCGATGGAAAGCTCCGGTGCCGCCCAGGCCCTCGCCCAGGGGGCATTATCGCTGGCCGACGGCAATCCGTACCTGCTGTTGGTCGGGGCGTATCTGGTGGTGGCGTTGCTCACCGAGGTGGTCACCAACAACGCGGCGGCGGTGATCGCCTTTCCCATCGTCACCGGTGCCGCGCAGCAACTGGGCGTAGATATCATGCCCTTCGTGATCGCAGTGATGTTCGCCGCCTCGGCCAGCTTCCTGACGCCGATCGGCTATCAGACCAATCTGATGGTCTACGGGCCCGGCGGGTATCGCTTCAGCGACTATCTGCGGGTCGGGGGCGGCTTGAGTGTATTGGTGGGCGCGGTGACGCTGGTGCTGATTCCGTTGATCTGGCCGTTCTGACGGACGCCCGGGAGGCGTGGACAGGGCCGCCCGTTTGCCACATCCTGTGCCTTCTCATCCGCGCAAATCGTTTCAAGGAGCCCAGCCGATGGCCGACTCTTCGCCTCTGATCATCGAACCCCGACAGGCACGCGCGGCGGATGCCACGGTCATTCTCCTGCACGGCCTGGGCGCCGACGGGCATGACTTCGAGCCGCTGGTGCCGGCGCTGCCCCTGGCCAAGGACCTGGCGGTGCGTTTCGTGCTTCCGCATGCGCCGCGCATGCCGGTGACGGTCAACGGCGGCATGGAAATGCCGGCCTGGTACGACATCCTCGACATGAACCTCGGCCGGCGCATCGACGAAGCGCAGCTCAAGGCATCGGCGGACATGGTGCATGGGCTGATCGATGCCGAGATCGCCCGGGGCATCGACAGCCGACGCATCATCGTCGCGGGATTCTCGCAGGGCGGTGCGGTGGCCTATCACGCGGCGCTGACGTACCCCAAGCCGCTGGGTGGGCTGCTGGCGTTGTCCACGTACTTCGCGACCGCGACCTCCATCGAGCCCAGCGATGCCAATCGTGCACTGCCCATCGAAGTGCATCACGGCAGTTTCGATCCGGTGGTGCCCGAGGCGCTGGGGCACGAAGGTGCCGAGCGGGCCGAGGCCTTGGGCTATGCAGTGACCTATCGCACCTATCCCATGCAGCACGCGCTGTGTCCTGAGCAGATCGAGGACATCGGCCAGTGGCTGAACGCTCGGCTGGGTGCGAAGGAGACATGATGCAGAGCATGGAAACGCCCGAGCCCGGTGACGGCGTGCGCCTTTCCACGCCCGCCGCGAAGCGCAACCGCGAGCCGATCCTGGCGCTTCTGCGCGAGGTATTGCCCGCCACGGGGCGCGTCCTCGAAATCGCCAGCGGTAGCGGCGAGCATGCCGTGCATTTCGCGACGCACCTGCCGGCGCTCGTCTGGCAACCCAGCGACCCCAGCGCGCAGGCTCGTGGCTCCATCGACGCCTGGCGGCGTCACGCGGGGCTGACGAACCTCGAATCGCCGCTCGCGCTGGACGTCACCGGGCCCTGGCCCGATGCGGCCGGCGAGGTATCGGCCATGGTCTGCATCAACATGCTGCACATCTCGCCCTGGGCCGCGACCCAGGCGCTCATGCGCGAGGCCGGTCGGCGCCTGCCGGCGGCCGGCGTGCTGGTGGTGTACGGCCCCTTCATGCGCCACGGCGAACACACCGCCGCGAGCAATGCCGCGTTCGACACCGATCTGCGCCGCCGCGATCCGGCCTGGGGCATCAGATCGCTCGAGGACGTCGCAGCCGAGGCCGAGGCGCACGGGTTCGATCTGCAGCGTGTCGACGAATTGCCGGCGAATAACCTGGGCGTGGTCTTTCGGCGGCGCTGACGACGATGGCCCGTTGCTGCGCTTGATTTCTCGCCCAGGGCCCCAAACACTAGGGGGAAGTACATGGATTGTGGCGGCGTCGGCGCAAGCGGCGTGGGTCTCGATCCCTTTCCGCAGGCTCATGGAGGAATGGCGATGAACGAGGACTTTTCCATCGAGATGCGTTTGCCCAAGGGATGCCCGAAATGCGGCAGCCACAAGGTGACGGTCTCCCAGGCGCAGCAACCCGATGACCGGGTGTTCTGCAGTTCATGCAACACCGAGATCGGCGATTATCAGACCGCCAAGCAGATGCTCGACGAGATGCCGCGCAGCGAGAACGAGCAGCTCATCGAGGACGTGGTCAACAACCGCAAGCCGTCTTCCACCGAGGAGTAGCATCTCCGTCGGACGGTCGGCCTTCCGGTTCCGCCGCCCATGCATGATGACAGCGCCCCGGCCGTTCGGCCGGGGCGCGTGCGTTTCGGGGATGGAAAGCGCAGGAGAAACGCGTCGCGAGACGCGGTGTCAGAGCAGTTCCTCGGCAGCCAGTGCCAGGCGTGAGCGCTCGACGCTTTTCAGGGTGATGTGGCCGGCATGCGGCCAGTCGCGGAAACGTTCCACCGCGTAGGCCATGCCGCAGGTGTTGGCGGTCAGGTAGGGCGTGTCGATCTGCCCCACGTTACCGAGCAGTACCAGCTTGGTATTGCGTCCCGCCCGGGTGATCAGCGACTTGAGCTGCTTGGGCGTGAAGTTCTGCGCCTCGTCGATGATCAGGAAGGTATCGCTCAGGGTCCGCCCGCGCATGAAGCTCGGCGAGCGAATCTGCACGCGCGAGCCGATCAACTGACGGGTCGCGCCGTCGCTCCAGCTGGAGCCGCCGTGCTGTTCGTCGCGCAGCAGATTGTCCATGTTGTCGTGGAACGCCCCCATCCACGGTGACATCTTCTCCTCTTCGGTACCGGGCAGAAAGCCGATGTCCTCGCCCATGGGGATGGGCGCACGGGTGAAGACGATGCGCTCGAAGCGCTTGCTGTCCAGGGTTTGCTGGAAGGCCGCCGCCAGGGTCATGTAGGTCTTGCCGGTACCCGCGTTGCCGGCGATGGTGACCAGATCGATTTCAGGGTCCATCAACAGGTTGAGGGTGAAGTTCTGGCGACTGTCGTGGGCATGCACGCCCCACACGCCGTCGTGGTGGCGGTAGTTGGTCAGCAGCTGCAACGAGGCGCGACGCGGGGCGAGCGAGCGCACGATGGCCTCGAAGCCGGCGCCGTTCTCGCTGTCGGAGACCAGCATGCCGACATGCCAGTCCTTCGGCAGCTCGCCGGATAGATGGTAGAGAGTGCCCTCCTCGGTGCGTTCGACGTCGACCTCGACGTTCAGCCGGTCCCACAGCCCGCGTCCTTCCTGGCCGGCCTCGGCGTAGACCTTGGCACCCTCGATCATCGCATCCAGATCGTCGAAGGCACGGTCGTTGAGATAGTCCTCCACGGGCACGTTGAGGGCCGCCGCCTTGACGCGCAGGTTGATGTCCTTGGTGACCAGGATCACCGAGGCGTCGGGACGCTCGTCGCGAAGGCGGCAGGTTTCCGCGAGCAAGCGGTTGTCGGGCGAGTCGACCAGCGGGTCGAGTGTCTTGAGGTCGGTGTAGCACAGAAAGCGTAGCCGACCGCTGGGGCCGTGGCTGACGGGCAGGGGGATACCGTCTTGAATCTGATCGGGGGTGAAGCGGGACGTCAGGTCGGAAAGCGTGCGGCTGATCTGCCGCGCGGTCTGGGCGATTTCACGGATGCCATTCTTGTGCTTGTCGAGTTCCTCCAACACGGTCATGGGAATGACGACATCGTGTTCCTCGAAGTGGTATAGCGCTGCGGGATCGTGGATCAGGACGTTGGTATCCAGCACATAGAGCCGGGTCGCTTTCTTGTCGAGTCTCACCATCGGGGGAAGCACTCCTTGGTTAACGGCTTCTCCGACCCTGACAGAATGATGTTGCGCCTGCATGGCACTCGACTCACCCTGGCAGCGTCGCCTGCGAAACGGTCCGGTCGAGATGGTGTCGGGCTCTCCTCCTGTCGGTATGGTTATCTTCAGCATGGCCCAGCGACACGAAAATGCAATGCAGGCAGGCAATGGACGTCTCATTCGTCCATCGCCGGCCGATGTCATCGCCATGGCTAGACCAGGTCGCGGGGGATGTCCTCGTCCCAGCTCTTGGCGAACACGCGGCTGTCGTTCTCGTAGGCGTCCAGCGTGGCGCGCAGGCGAAAGCTTTCCGCGCTGGAGGTCATCAAGGTGCGGGTCACGCTGCGCACCTCCCAGTCACCGCGCCGGAAGCGTCGCTCCCACTGCGTCCAACCGCTCAGGCTGTCATAGTTGCCGTAGGCATAGGTGTAGCGTTCGATGACGTGTACCGAGAGTTCGAGGTCGATGTCGTCGAGACGTATGACGCCCTCGTCGTTGATGACCTCGAGCATGGTCTGGTCGTTGGCGAGATCGCGTATCACCCGCCACGTTTCCTGATTGGGCTGTATGCGGGTCACGGCGAGCGGTGGGGCGCCTTCGGGATCGCCGAAGGCGGGCAGGTCGGCTTCCTCGCGGGGCTGCGGCGGCCGGCAGGGCAGGAGCAGTCGGCTGCCGGCAGGGTATAGCGTCAGCTTGACGGGGACCGGCGCGGGCCAGGCGAGCGGCCAGTAGCTGGTCGAGATCGACAGCCGAATGGCGTTGCCCGCGGGGAATTGCTGGGCGATGTGCTTGAGCAGGACGCGCACGCGGTAGCGTTTGCCAGGCTCGAGGGGCTGCGGATGCTCGTCGCTGTCGCGGTGGGTCAGGTTGAGCAGGCCGTAGGAGATGCGCGTCGCCTTGTCGTCCTCGGCGATATCGCTGAGACGCAGTGCCACCATCGCTACCGGCTGATCGGCTTCGAGCTCCAGTTCGACGACGGGCTGGCCGCAGATCTCGATGTCCCGGTCGAGCCGTGCGGTCTGGAAGACCAGGGCGCCACCGTCCTCGTCGCGCTGATCGTGCGGCAGGTCCGGGGGCGCGTTGTACGAGCACCACTTGCCGGCGTAAAGCCCCACCGAGAGCGGCGAGCGCACCGACAGCGGGGTCTCGTCGGGCGCCGCGTCTTCCTGGGACTCCGGAAGAAGGCCGTAGCCGCTGGTCAGTCGGAAGGGGCGGGTGTCGATGCGTGGCGACGGCCAGCAGGGTTCCGATACCCAGCGGCCCGGACGCGCCTCGTAACGCGCCGACGGCGGGACCGATTCCTGCATCCAGACGCGCAGCATGGGCTCGTCCATGATCCCGGTCGCCTTGCCCTTCAGCCAGTGATCCCACCAGCGCAGCGATTCCTGAAGGAACCCGATGGCAGGCCCGGGCACGCCGAGATGAGGATACTTGTGCGCCCAGGGACCGACCAGCCCCTTGCGCGGCACGTCGAGCCCCGCCAGCAAGCGGAACACGGCGTTGCAATAGCCGTCGGCCCAGCCGCTGACGGCGTACACGGGGCAGCGGATGCGCGAGAAGTCCTCGCAGACCGAGCCGTGCTTCCAGTAGGCATCGCGGCGCTGATGCTGCAGCCACTTGGCCAGCCACAGGCCGCTGTCCTCGAGGCGTTCCTGCCACATGTCGCGCCAGCGGTCGCCGACGAGCAACGGGTCCGGCGGACAGGCATTGGCATCGAACATGGTCGAGGCCCACGAGAGGTTGTCGCCGAGCAGACAGCCGCCCATGTGATGAACGTCGTCGGCGTAACGGTCGTCGGTCGAACACAGCGTGATGACGGCCTTGAGCTCGGGGGGCTGCAGCGCCGCGATCTGCAAGCCGTTGAACCCGCCCCAGGAGATGCCGATCATGCCGACATCCCCGGTGCACCAGGGCTGCCGGCCCAGCCACTGGAGAATCTCGACGCCATCGTCGAGCTCCTGCTGCAGGTATTCGTCACGCAACACCCCATCCGATTCGCCGCTGCCTCGCATGTCGACGCGGATGCCGGCATAGCCGTGGCCGGCCCAGTAGGCATGCGACTGGGCATCGCGCATGGCCGTCAGATCGCGCTTGCGATACGGCAGGTATTCGAGAATGGCCGGCACAGGGTCGCGCTCGGCGTCCACCGGGCGCCAGATGCGCACCGCCAGCCGACAGCCGCCGGCCAGCGTGATCCAGTCCTCCTCCTCGTGAATCTGGCGGGGAAAATGGCTGACGATGCGCATGAAACGGTACTCCCTGGCGTGTCACGAATTGGAGCGGCCGCCCGTGGCCCGACGTCGTCGGAAGCCGGGCGGGCCTAGCCCACGATGTCTTCGAACTCGAAATGCAGTTGCTCGGCGAGCCGTGCGTAGTTGGCTTCCAGCGAGGCGTCGTCGTCCGCGCCCATCCAGACATACGCCAGGGCGAAGCTGTAGCTATCCTGCTCGGGGAGAGAGGACAAGCGCATGCCGACGTCGATCTGCAGGGCGATCACGGTGCCGGAAAAGGCCTGCTGCAGGGCGTCGATCTCTTCCACGCTGGGGACGCGAGTGACGGTGGCGTCGACGAAGAACACGCGATAGAAGAATTTCGCCGCCACCTTGAAGGCTCCCTGGCGATAGGGCATGTCGGGCAGGTTGCCCAGGGCCAGGTCCACCGTCACCTGCTGGTGGCTGATCCCGTCGACCTTCTCGAAAAGATCGCAATGGGACTGTGCGATGCGGGTATTGATCTCCAGCAGCCAGATACGGTCCTGAACTTCGTCCCAGAAATATTCGATATTGGAGGCAGCATCGTCATAGCCGATATGGGCCATGACAAGACGTGTCAATTCTCGCATCTTTTCCTGAATATGATCGGGAAGTCGCGAGGGGTATCGATAATGAAAAAAGCTTAGCACCTGCGGATAACGAATCGAGTCGACGATGCCGTAGGGTACGACTTCTCCCTGAAAAACATAGCCTTCCACCGTGCACTGCCAGCCACCGATGATCTCTTCCGCCATGCAGTGACCGCCATCGATGGCGCGCACTTCATCGGGAAGGTTGGCGTGTTCCATAACGAAATTGAAGGGTTCGGAGATCGTACCGATGTCCTCCTGTAATCGTGACACGGCATGCTCGAAGTCTTCGGGACTCTCGATGCGAAAGCCAAGTCGAGATCCCGACGACTTGATGGGCTTGACGAAAAACGGAAAGTAAAGCCCCTCTTCGCCTATGTGATGAAGCGCCTGGGGATCGAAGGGATCGAAGGCGGTGAAGCGGGGAATGTAATCGCCGATGACCTCGCGCTGGACGAGTCGGCTCCAGTATTTGTGCTCGCACTTGAGCAGGCTCTCGAGGCTCGTGGAGCGCGTGCCGAAGCGCTTGCAGAGCAGCGGAAGCATGGTCGAGACGGGAAAGTCCATGTAACCGACGATGGCGTCGATCGGCTCGCCGAAGGCGCTCAGTTGCGCCTCGGCCCGGGCTAGCATGTCCTCGATGGGAAATATTTCCGTGTCATAGACCTCCGCGGGCTCGATCACGCCATGGAATCGATAGTTCTGGGCACCGCGTAGATGCTCCAAGCGTTCTTTATTGAGTGAATCCAACCCGACAACGAACACGTTTCGATCGCTCATAATCGCCTCCTGGCGCATACTCGGCCGCTATCTTCCTTGCCACCTGGGCCATGAATAGCTCGTGGTGCTGCTCTAGTAAGGCTGGTCTAGTGGGGCGCGTGAGGTGCCGATGATTGAAGAATAGCGGGTTATTGCTGGTGTGCAGCAACAATATGCGCGAAACCGGAAATCTCATGATTCCGTGAGAGAAAATGATCTGGGACATGAGGTTGCCATTAATCTGGCGGGGAGGGAGTAGGGCTGTTATAAGTGAGGCATCGAACTTGATTGTCAGACGGTACAGATATTACCTGTTGAACGAGGCTATGGTTCAGCATTTCCTTAAAAAGCGCCGCTAGGCGGCGAGAGGAACATGGCATCACGAACCCCTACCGTATGCGGCCATATCGTGGCCATTGGCGGTGCCGAGGACAAGACGTCCGAACTCGCCATCCTACGACGCGTTTTCGCGCTCGCCCCGCAGGGAAATGATGAAGTCGCCGTCATCGCGACGGCGAGCAGCATCCCCGAACAACTCCTGCCCAGCTACGAAGCCGCCTTCAAGCGCCTGGGGGCCAGCCAGGTCCATGCACTGGACATCCAGGACCGTCAGCAAGCCGCCGATACCGACAATGTGCTTCGGATCCAGCGTAGCGGGGTGATCTTCTTCACCGGTGGCGATCAGCTGCGCCTGACCACGGTACTGGGGGGCTCTGACACGCTGCGTGCGGTTCGTGAACGCCTGCGGGAGGGGGCCGTGGTGGCGGGCACCAGCGCGGGGGCGGCGGCGATGCCCAGCACCATGATCTACAACGGTGCGGCGGCGGATGCCCTGCGCAAGGGCGCGGTGAACATGACCTTCGGGCTCGGCTTCGTTCGCGGCATGGTCATCGACAGTCATTTTCTCGAGCGTGGTCGCTTCACGCGTCTCATGGAAGTAGGGGCCAGCAACCCCGAGCAATTAGGTGTCGGCCTGGGCGAGGACGCCGCCGTCATCATTCACCCCGGCCGCATTCTCGAAACCATCGGGCCAGGGCATGTGATCATCATCGACAGCCGGGATCTGGCGAGCTCAAACATCGCGGAACTGGAGATGGGCGCGCCCGTCGCCGTCGAGAACATGATCCTGCACGCAATGGTCAGTGGTCACGGCTATGACGTCGATGCACGGCGCTATCTGGTGGCCGAGGAACTCGAAGCGGCATTGGCAGGGAGACGCCAAGAATGAAGATTCTCGAGCATCGCGCGTTGCGAGGACCGAACTATTACAGTCGTTATCAGGCGATCTTCATGCGCCTGGACATCGAGGCGCTGGAAACGCGACCGAGCGATCAAGTGCCCGGCATCGTCGAGCGCTTGACCGGGCTCTTGCCGACGCTGCAGGAGCATCGTTGTTCGGTGGGGCGCCCCGGCGGTTTTCTGGAACGCCTCGCGCGCGGCACCTGGGCCGGCCATGTCGTCGAGCACGTGGCGATCGAACTGCAGAACCTGATCGGTTTCTCGGTCGGGTATGGCAAGACGGTCGACTCCTACGAGCCGGGCATCTACAACGTCGTCTACCGCTATCGCGACGAGGCCTGCGGGCTTGCGGCGGGCGTCGAGGCCGTCGAGCTCGTCACGCGACTGTTCGCCGATGACGACATCGATATCGAGGCTATCGTCACGCGGCTCAAGGATGTACGCGACGCGCACGTGCTGGGGCCTTCGACGGCCTCGATCGTGGCGGCCGCGCAGCGTCGGGGCATTCCCTTCATGCGCCTCGACGCGGAAAGCAGCTATGGACAGCTCGGGCACGGACATCGCCAGCAACGCTTCCAGGCGACGGTGACCTGTCGCACCAACCTGATTGGACATGGCATCGCCCACGACAAGGACTGGACCAAGCGGATCCTAGAGGAGGCGGGCATTCCCGTGCCGCGTGGTTACGTGTGCCATTCGCTCGACGAGGCGCGCGAGACGGCGAGAGAGGTCGGCTATCCGGTCGTCGTCAAACCCTTGATCGGCAATCACGGGCGCGGCGTCAGCACGGATGTCGAGGACGAGGCGGCCCTGGCCAATGCCTTCGCGGCGGCCGTCAGGCACAACGAGGCGGTCATCGTGGAGCGGTATGTCCGCGGCGAGGATCATCGCCTTTTGGTGATCGACGGCAAGCTGGTGGCCGCGGCCCGGCGGCGTCCGGCCCATGTGATCGGCAACGGTCGGTCCACGCTGCAGGCGTTGATCGATGCCGAGAACCGCGATCCACGGCGCGGCGTCGGTCACGAAAACCTGCTGACGCAGATCCATGTCGACGAACAGACGCACCGGCTGCTGGCGCAGCAGAACCTGACGCTGGACAGCATCATCGACGACGAGGCGGTCGTCTACCTCAAGCCCACGGCGAACCTGAGCACCGGGGGAACGGCGACGGATGTCACCGAGGATGTCCACCCCGAGGTGACGTACATGGCGGAGCGCATCTCGCGCCTGGTGGGGCTCGATATCATCGGCATCGATCTGCTCGCCGAGACGTTGACGCGTCCGCTGGAGGAGCAGTCGGCCGCGGTGGTCGAAGTCAACGCCGGGCCGGGCTTTCGCATGCACCTCTCGCCGACCCATGGCACCGGTCGTGATGTCGGGGCGCACGTGGTCGACATGCTGTTCCCGGACAGCGAGGACGACGGGCGCATTCCCATCGTGGCGGTCACCGGCACCAACGGCAAGACCACCACGGTGCGCCTGATCTCGCACTTGCTGCGCCAGGCGGGGCGCAGCGTGGGCATGGCCTGCACGGGCGCCATCGAGATCGACAACCATGTCATCCTGCGCGGGGATTACAGCGGGCCCCAGGCGGCGTCGATCGTCCTGCGCGAGCCCACCGTCGAGTACGCCGTGCTCGAAGTGGCGCGTGGCGGGATCATGCGTCGCGGCCTGGGCTTCGATGAATGTCATGTCGGCGTGCTGCTGAATATCGCCAGCGACCATCTGGGGGAGAGCGACATTCATACCCTCGATGAGCTGGCACGCTGCAAGAGCGTGGTGATCGATGCCGTCGGCGAGTCGGGCACGGCCGTGCTCAACGCCGACGATCCGCGCGTGCTGGCGAGCCGGGAATGGGCGCGGGGCGATGTCATCTTCTTCACCCTGGACCCGGAGTCGCCGACCGTGCGGGCGCACGTGCGCGACCACGGAGTCGCCTTCACCGTGCACCGCGACCATATCGTGATGCGCCAAGGCCACGTCGAAGCCGAGATCATTCCCGTGGCCAACGCGCCCATCACCTTCGAGGGACTGGCCAGCTTCAACGTCGCCAATGCCCTCGCTGCCAGCGCGGCGGCGCATGCCCTGGGGCTGGGCATTGCCGACATACAACGCGGCCTGCAGACCTTCCATCCGACGCCGGGGCAGAATCCCGGGCGCACCAACCTGATCGATGCCGGCGGCATGAAGGTACTGATCGACTACGGGCACAACGTGCCGGCCCTCGAGGCCTTGAGCGAACTGGTCTGCCGCATTCCGGTCCAGCGTCGACTGTGCGTGGCCAGCGCGCCGGGCAATCGCCGCGACGAGGATCTGTTCAGCCTGGGGGCGCAACTCGCCAGCATGCATGACGTGGTGTTTCTGTGCGAGACCGCGCCGCGTGGCCGCCCGGAGGGAGAAACCGTCGACCTTTTGCGTCAGGGGGCGATGTCGGTGTCCGGCGCCTGCCGGGTCGAGACGATCATGCAGGAGTCCCAGGCCGCCGCCAAGGCGCTCGATGAAGCCCACGAGGGCGACCTGCTGGTATTGCTGGTCGACGATGTCGAGGGGGTTCTCGAACGTCTGCGTGGCCGCCGCTTCCTGCCGTCCCATGCAACGCACGACACGCCGGGAGATCGCCCATGATGTCCGGCAAGGCGCGTCAGGCCGCGCCCATGACCTTGTTGCGCGTGGCTGAGGTGTTCGCCCCCGAACGGCTGGCGGCCACCGACATTCTCATGGCGGGCGGACGGATCGTCGCCCTGGGACAGGGGCTCGCCGTTCCCCAGGGCTGGCCGGTCCAGGTGGTGGACGCGCGCCACCTGATCGCCGTGCCCGCCTTCATCGATCAGCACGTGCATGTCACCGGGGGCGGTGGCGAAGGCGGTTGCGGCACCCGCTGCCCGCCGATCACCACCCGCGACATCGTGGCGATGGGCATCGGCACGGTGGTGGGCGTGCTGGGGACCGACAGCATCAGCCGCTCGCCGGCCGACTTGCTGGCCGCGGTGCGAGGACTGGCGGCCGACGGGCTGGCCGCCTACATGTACACGGGCGCGTATCGAGTGCCGGCGCCGACCCTCACCGGCGATATCCAGCGCGACCTGGCCTGGATTCCCGAGGTCATCGGGGTGGGCGAAATCGCCATTTCGGATCACCGTTCTAGCCAGCCGCGCCAGGACGAGCTCGAACGGCTGGTGAGCGACGCGCGCGTCGGCGCCATGCTGGCCGGCAAGCGGGGCATCTGTCATTTCCATCTCGGCGACGGAAAGCGGGGCCTGGAGCCTCTGCGGCGCTTGCTGACGGAGACCGAGATTCCGGCGGATCAAGTGATCCCCACCCACGTCAATCGTCGTGCCGAGCTGCTCGAGGAGGCGGCGGAGTATGCGCTGGCATTCGATGCCAGCGTGGACGTCACCGCGTTCGAGGATGCCGGCGACGGGCTTTCCGCGTTCGATGCGGTGTCACGCCTGCTGGCGCGTGGCGTGTCGCCGGCACGCATCACCCTGAGTTCGGACTGCAATGGCAGCCTGCCGGAATTCGATGCCGATGGCGCCTACGTGGGCATGCAGGTGGCGCGCAATACCACGCTGATCGCGGATTGGCGCCGATTGGTTCATGCCCGGGTGCTGCCGCTCGAAACGGCGCTGGGGCTGCTCGCCGGCAATGTCGCGCGCGTGCTGGGGCTGGCCGACAAGGGCCGACTGGCGGTGGGGGGCGATGCCGACATCACGCTGCTCGACAAGGCCCTGCAGCCTCAGCGCACGTTCGTCGCGGGGCGCTGTCTGTACGGCGCCGTCGACCATCACGAGACCGCGCGGTGAGTCGGCCGCCGGGCCGCCGACGAGGCTTTCGCGTCGGCGGTCCTTGCTCGACGCTCAGACCCTGATCATGACCCGGTCGCCGTCGATCTTGACCTCCCAGGTGCGCAGGTGGACGCTTTCGTCCTCGACACAGACGCCATCGCTCAAGCGGAAGTGCTGCTTGTAGAGTGGCGAGGCGATGACCGGCTCGCCCTTTATGTCGCCGACGATGCCGCGGGCGATCACGTTGGCGTTGGAGAACGGATCGTGGTTGGCCACGGCGTAGATCTCGGGCGTCCGGCCGGGCAGGTACAGAAGCGCGACTTGCGTGTCGGTGCCGTCCAGCCAGGCGGCCACGCCGGAATGAGCCACCAGATCGTCCCTCGCACACAGCGTCTGCCAGGTCCGGGTCTGGGTTGGGGGAATTGCGGTTGCGGTAGACATGGGTCATTTCCTCGTGCGTTCGGAGAGCGTGATAGCTGGGGCCTGGTGCCGTCGATCGCTCCCGGGGCCGGGCCATCGAGGAGGCGTCGTGAACCCTTCCCTGGGCACTACCGACGCCATCCCTGGCGCAGGATCTCCTCTACGGCCCGCCTCGGTACCCCTGATGAGCCAGGTTTGCGCTGCCATGAGAGCGGGTCGGTCGTTCAGGCCGGCCGGAGCTGGCCGCGCTCCTCGGTGGCAATGATGTCCGGATCGGGGCGGCTGTCATTGACGAAGGTGCGAAAGCGCTTGAGCTTCTCCGGATTGGAGAGGGTGTTGGCCCATTCGCACTCATAGGTGTCGATGACGTGTTGCATCTGTGCCTCCAGCTCGTCGCCGAGGCCGAGACTGTCGTCGAGCACCACGTCCTTGAGATAGTCGAGTCCCCCTTCGAGGTTCTCGCGCCACACCGAGGTGCGTTGCAGGCGGTCGGCGGTGCGGATGTAGAACATCAGGAAGCGGTCGATGGTGCGGATCAACTGCTCGTCGTCGAGATCGGTGGCGAACAGCTCGGCATGACGCGGACGCATGCCGCCGTTGCCGCACACGTAGAGGTTCCAGCCGTGTTCGGTGGCGATCACGCCGACATCCTTGCTTTGCGCCTCGGCGCACTCGCGGGTACAGCCGGAGACGGCGAACTTGAGCTTGTGCGGCGAGCGCAGCCCCTTGTAGCGTTCCTCGAGCCGGATCGCCATGCCCACGCTGTCCTGCACGCCATAGCGGCACCAGGTGCTGCCCACGCAGGACTTCACGGTACGCGTGGCCTTGCCGTAGGCGTGACCGGTCTCGAAGCCGGCCTCGATCAGTTCGCCCCAGATGTCGGGGAGCTGATGCAGCTGGGCGCCGAACAGGTCGACGCGCTGCCCGCCGGTGATCTTGGTGTAGAGGCCGTATTTCTTGCCGACTTCGCCCAGCACGATCAGCTTCTCGGGCGTGATCTCGCCGCCGGGGATGCGGGGCACCACGGAGTAGGTGCCGTTCTTCTGCATGTTGGCCATGAAGGTGTCGTTGGTGTCCTGCAACGGCACGTGGGCGGCGTCGGTGATCGGCTCGTTGAAGCAGGCCGCCAGGATCGAGGCCACGGCGGGCTTGCAGATATCGCAGCCAAGCTTCGGGGCTGATGAAGAGCCGAGGCCGTGACCGGCGGTCGTGCCGTGTTTTTCGAGCAGTTCGCTGAAGGTCTTGATGCCCTCCACACGAACGAGGGAGTAGAGCTCCTGGCGGGTATGCGCGAAGTGCTCGCAGATCGACTGGTCGACCTCGACCCCGCGGGCCGCCAGCTCGTGGTCGACGACGCTCTTGAGCAGCGCCGCGCAGCCGCCGCAGCCGGTGCTGGCCCTGGTCTCGTCCTTGACGCTGGCCAGGTCCAGGGCGCCGGCGTCGAGCGTCGCGCAGACGTCCCCCTTGGTGACGTTGTGGCACGAGCACAGGGTGGCGGTGTCCGGCAGGGCATCCGGTCCCAGCGTCGGCGCGCCTTCGCTGGACGGCAGGATCAACGAAGCGGGGTCGTCGGGCAATGCCAGCCCGTTGGCGTAGTACTGCATCAGGGTGTCGTAGGTGGCGTTGTCGCCCACCAGCATGGCACCCAGCAGCTTCTTGCCGTCGCTGGAGACCACCAGCTTGCGGTACTCCTGCTTGAGCTCGTCGAGGTAGCGGAAGGTGCGCGCGCCCGGCGTGCGATCGCCATGGGCGTCGCCGATGGCACCGACATCCACGCCCAGCAGCTTGAGCTTGGTGCTCATGTCGGCGCCGGTGAAGGTCGCATCGCCCTCGGTCAGTGTGGCGGCGGCGACTTTCGCCATCTGATAGCCCGGCGCGACCAGCCCGAAGATGCTTTGATTCCACAATGCGACCTCGCCGACGGCGAGGATCGCGGGGTCGCTGGTCAGGCAGCGGTCGTCGATGACCACGCCACCGCGTTCGCCGATTTCCAGGGCGCAGTCTCGCGCCAGTTGATCGCGGGGCCGGATGCCGGCGGAGAACACGATGAGATCGGTTTCCAGCATCTTGTCGTCCTGGAAGACCATGCGGTGAAAGCTCGTCTCGCCGGCCTCGATGCGCTGCGTGGCGCGATCGGTGAGCACCTGCACGCCCAGGGCTTCGATCTTCTCGCGCAGCAACGTGCCGCCTTCGGCGTCCACCTGCATGGGCATCAGACGGGGCGCGAACTCGACTACGGCGGTATCCAGGTTCAGACCGCGCAGGGCATTGGCGGCCTCCAGCCCCAGCAGCCCGCCACCGACGACTACGCCGGTGGTGGCATCCTCGGCGGCCTCGCGAATGGCGTCGAGGTCGTCCAGGGTGCGATAGACCAGGCATTTCTCGCGGTCGTTGCCGGGAATCGGCGGCACGAACGGGTAGGAGCCGGTCGCCAGGACCAGGCGGTCATAGGGATGACGGTCGGACTCGGTGACGACCTCGTTGGCGTCGCGGTCGATGGCGGTCACCGTGTCGTGCAGGCGCAGGTCGATGCCGTGTGCGGCGTAGTCGTCGGCGCTGGCAAGCGCCAGCGAGTCGGCATCGCGCCCGCTGAAGTACTCGGACAGGTGGACCCGGTCATAGGCGATGTGACGTTCCTCGCCGAACACGGTGATGGCGTAGTCGCGGGGCGCACCGCATGCGATGAGCTGCTCGACCAGGTGGTGGCCGACCATGCCGTTGCCGATGATGATCAGTCGTTGCTTGCTCATGATAAGTACTCCTGTCGCACTTCGGCGATGAATAGAGACGGCCCGAGGGGCGGCGCCAAGACGAATGACCTTCGCGCCGACCAGCCCCGGAGCTCATGAAACGGGGGCTGGGGCGCCGCTAGGCGACCTCCTCGAGAAGTGGCCTGGCGTCGCTGGCACCGAACAGCAGGGCCTGGCGACAGGCGCTCAGATCGTCGCCGGCCAGGGCGCACTGGAAGTACCAGGGCCCGTCGCCGGTGTCGCCGTACAGCACCGCACCGTCGATGACCCCGTCACGCAGCAGCAGGCGGCGGTAGTCGCCGTGTTGCGGATCGTGGTAGGTCAGCACCTCGTGCGCCGAGGTGGGCGCGATCGGGCCGAAGGCGTACAGCGAGATACCGCTGACCTTGAGCTTGGTGGCGCAGGGGCGTTCGCGATAAGGCGCGGGCGTTTCGCCGCATAGCCGGGCGGCGAGGACCTCGGCCTGGCGCCAGATGGGTTCGACGAGACCGTAGGTGGTGCCCTCGAACTCGCAGCATTCGCCGAGCGCCGAAATGCACGGATCGGACGTGGTCATGAAGGCATCGACCTGGATGCCGCGGGCGGTCGCCAGACCGGCGCGTTCGGCGAGTGTGGTGTTGGGCACGATGCCGATCGCCGCGACGACGCAGTCGGCTGCGAGCCTGGTCCCGTCGCTCAGGACGACGCCGGTGGCGCGCTGGCCGTTGGCATCCGGGGCATAGGCCGCGAGATCGGCGCCGGTGTGGATCTCGAGGCCTCGGGCGCGCAGCTCGGTGGCGAGCATGTCGGCGGCGGTGGGGTCGAGTTGGCGATTCATCAGGTGCGTTGCGCGGTGCACGACGCTGACCGTCATGCCGCGCTTGCGCATGCCTTCGGCGGCCTCCAGGCCGAGCAGGCCGCCACCGATGACCACGGCGCGGCCGCCCGCGTCGGCCAGGCTGGCCAGCCGCTCGCCGTCCTCCAGATCACGGAAGGCGTGGATGCCGTCGAGGTCGCTGCCCGGCACCGCGGGGCGTGCGGCACGCGATCCGGTGGCGAGCACCAGCCGGTCGTAGGCGAGTCGGCGCCCCTGGTCGGTGGTCAACGTCCGGCACTGCCGGTCGATGGCGGTGACGCGCTCGCCGGCGATCAGCGAAACGCCCTGCGCGGCATACCAGTCGTGGTGGCGCAGCGTCAGGGCCTCGCGGTCCATGTCGCCGGCCAGCCAGGGCGAGAGCAGGATACGGTTGTAGGCCGTTGCCGGCTCGTCGCCGAGAATCGTGATATGGCGCGGGCGGTGAGGGTGCGCCAGCACGGTCTCGAGCAACCGGTGCCCGGCCATGCCGTTGCCGACGATCACCAGATGTTCGTGGTATGCACTCATTTCCCCTTACCTCCCTGAGAGGGTGTTTACAAAAGGGCTGCACTCGACAATCCAGCGTTAAAATCGGCTTCAAAATACTCATTTACCCCACGTAAACTCCGTTATTTCAGCCAATTTTGCCTTGTCTTGACTTCGCTCGCCTGTTTTGTAAACGCCCTCTGAAAATGTGGAGTAGAAACGCAAAAGCGCCTGACACCCGGCGAGGAAACCGGATGCCAGGCGCCTTTGCCTGAAGAGAATCGTGTTGTCGCGAGCCCTGTGTCGGCTCCGGCCGGCGCGAGACGCATGCCTGTCTCGTGCCCGAGGGGTCGACGTTGACCCGCCTTGTCCGATGTCATGCCAGGGGCGTGCCAGTCACCAGACAAGGCTTTTTATTCAGTCGGTTATGAAATATCGGTTGGCTCCGGCGAGGCAGGAAGGCAGCCGGCGTGAACGATGGCTGTGCGGGGACGCCGATGCCTGCACCAGTCTGGTGCCTTTTGCACCCCGAGCGCTGGATCGTCGTCATGCCTTGCGGCATAAGGGATTGTTTTTATGACGTAAACGATAGGTTGGCGTCGTGCTTGCTTGAATGGAGTACGTCATTTTTCGGCCACGGTGCGCCGAGAACGCCAACGGCGGCGAGACGCAATTCATCATGGCGGGCGGCCCACGCGCCGCCCAACCAGGCAAAGAGGCCTGATCCCGTTTCCGCGGGGTCGGGCCTTTTGCGTTTGCAGGTGGAGGGCGAGACAGCATGCAGCAGCACACGACCTGCCCCTATTGCGGCGTCGGTTGCGGCGTCGCGGCAACCATCGAGAACGGCGTCATGACGGGCGTCGAAGGTGACCGGGCGCATCCCGCCAATTACGGTCGGCTATGCGTGAAGGGCTCGGCGTTGCATGAAACGCTGGGCGACCACGGGCGTCTGCTCGCGCCCCGCGTCGATGGGCGCGAGGTGAGCTGGGACGATGCGCTCGACCAGGTGGCGACACGTCTGGCGGCGGTGCGCGATGAACATGGCGGCCAGGCGATTGCCGGTTATCTCTCCGGCCAGTTGCTCACCGAGGACTATTACGCCGCCAACAAGCTGTTCAAGGGCTTTTTGGGCTCACCGCACCTGGATACCAACTCGCGGCTCTGCATGGCGTCCGCGGTGGCGGGCTACAAGCGCGCCTTCGGCGCCGATGCCGTGCCGTGCAATTACGAGGACCTGGAAGAGGCCGAGCTGGTGGTGCTGGTGGGCAGCAACCTGGCCTGGAACCATCCGGTGCTCTTCCAGCGTCTGCGCACCGCCAAGCAGCGCAACCCGCTGATGCGCGTGGTGGTGATCGACCCCCGGGTGACCGACACCTGCGAGATCGCCGATCTGTATCTGCCCATCGCCCCCGGCAGCGACGCGCGGCTCTTCAATGGACTGCTGGCCTTCATGGCCGACAAGGGCAGGCACGATACACGCTATCTGAGGCGCCATACCCGGGGCGTCGAGGAGGCACTGGCGGCAGCACGCGAGGAAGACACCTCTCTTGCCGCGCTCGCCGAGGCATGCGACGTGGACGCCGAGGCGCTGGAAACCTTCTATTACTGGTTCGCATCGCAATTGCACGTGGTCACCCTCTACTCCCAGGGCATCAACCAGTCCACCAGCGGCACCGACAAGTGCAATGCCATCATCAATTGCCATCTGGCGGGCGGCAAGCTGGGCCTGCCGGGGGCGGGGCCGTTCTCGATCACCGGTCAGCCCAACGCCATGGGCGGTCGCGAGGTGGGCGGATTGGCCAATCAACTGGCGGCGCACATGGACTACCACACGCCGGGGGCTCAGGCGCTGGTCAAGGCGTTCTGGGATGCGCCCCACCTGCCCGAGGAGCCGGGCCTGAAGGCCGTCGAGCTGTTCGCGGCGGTGGAGCGCGGCGAGATCCGGGCGCTGTGGATCATGGCCACCAACCCGGTGGTCAGCTTGCCCGACGCGGATCAGGTCAAGCGTGCGCTGGCGGCCTGCCCGTTGGTGATCGTCTCCGAATGCATGGCGGATACCGACACCCTGGCCTATGCCGACATCGTGCTGCCGGCCACCTCCTGGTCGGAAAAGGACGGCACCGTCACCAATTCCGAGCGGCGTATCTCGCGTCAGCGCGGCATGCTGCCGCCGCCCGGTGAGGCGCGCCACGACTGGTGGATCATCGCCCAGGTCGCCAAGCACCTGGGGTATGAAGAAGCGTTCGAGTATCGCCATCCTCGCGATATCTTTGTCGAGCACGCGCGACTCTCGGGATATGGCAACCACGCTGGCGGAATACCGCGTCTGTTCGATATTTCCGCCCTGAGTGATCTGGACCGTAACGCCTATGACGCGCTGGTGCCGCTGCAGTGGCCGGTGACCGCCGAGGCGCCGCAGGGCACCGCCCGGTTGTTCGAGACGGGGCGCTTCGCCACCCCGGACAGTCTGGCGCGACTGGTGCCGGTGCGCCCGGCGCTGCCCGAACAGGCGGTGGAGGCTCGCTACCCGCTACGCCTCAACAGCGGTCGCGTGCGCGATCAGTGGCATACCATGACGCGTACCGCGCGCGCGCCGCGCCTGCTCAACCATCGCGCCGAACCCTATGTCGATATCCACCCGCAGGATGCCCGGGCGCACGCCCTCGTCGACGGGGGACTGGCGCGGGTCTTCAACCGTTGGGGCGAAGCCCGGGTACGGGTGCGTGTCGCCACGTCGCAGCGGCGTGGCGATGTCTTCATTCCCATCCACTGGAACGCCCAGTTCACCGGGGCCGGGCGTGTCGGCACGCTGTTCGCGCCGCTGACCGATCCGCTCTCGGGGCAGCCGGAGACCAAGCACGGCGCGGTGGCCTGCGAGCCGCTCGACGTGGCCGAGGAGGCGACGCTCCTGCTGGCGCCGACGTGCACTCGGGCCCCCCTTCAGAGCGACGATGCCTACTGGGCGCGAATGCCGCTGAATCACGCCCAGCGCTGGCAGATCGCCAGCACCACGTCGCGCGACTGGCTGGCCTGGTGCGCCGCGCGGTTCGGCGTCGAGGCGACGCTGTGGTGCGAGGACGCGACCAGCGGCCGCCTGCGGGCCGCGGGGCTTCGCGATGGGCGTCTGGTGTGGTGGCTGATGGTCGGGCCGCCCAGTGAACTGCCGGGGCTGGCCTGGCTCGATGCGCGGTTCGGCGACGCCGCGCTGACCGACGAACAGCGTCGCCGCGTCCTGGCGGGCAGCGCCTCGGGGCAGGCCGATACGGGCCCGGTGGTGTGCAGTTGTCACCAGGTCGGCGCCAAGACGATTCGCGAGGCCATTCGGCGTGGCGATGCGAGTGTCGATGCGCTCGGCGCGCGTCTGGCCTGCGGGACGCAGTGCGGCTCCTGCATTCCCGAACTCAAGTCATTGCTCGAAGAGGAGGTGACCCATGCTCGCGCTGCTGACACGCTGGAAACGGCCTGAGGGCCGCGTCGCTTCCTGGGGCGCCTGGCTGGGACGCATGACCCACCGGCCGGGGAATGGCATGGCCATGATGTGCCGGGAGACACCCGCCACGCATGTGGCGCCGGCGGTGCAGCCGGGCCATGTGTATCTGGTGGGCGCCGGTGCCGGTCACGCCGATCTGCTGACCCTGCGTGCCTGGCGACTGCTCACGCAGGCTGATGTCATCGTCTATGACCGTCTGGTCGGCGACGATATCCTGGCCATGATTCCCCCGTCGCGCGAACGCTATTACGTCGGCAAGGCCCGCGGGCATCACAGCGTGCCACAGGCCGAGATCGGTGCCTTGCTGGCTCGGCTGGCGCGGGAAGGGAAGTCGGTCGTGCGTCTGAAGGGCGGCGACCCCGGGATTTTCGGTCGCATGGGCGAGGAACTCGCAATTCTCGGCGAGGCCGGCCTGCCCACGGAGGTCGTCCCCGGCATCACGGCGGCCTCCGCCGCCGCCGCCACCCTCGGCATGCCGCTCACCGACCGCGCTCATGCACAGCAGTTGCGTCTGGTGACCGCCCAGCACTGCCGCGAAGGCGGTGAGCCGAACTGGCACGACCTGGCGCGGCGTGACGAGACGCTGGTGTTCTACATGGGGCTTTCCAGGGTCGACGCGATCTGTCGCGGATTGCGCGACGCCGGCCTGCCCGGCGACTGGCCGATCATGCTTGCCGCCAATGCCTCGCTGCCCGAACAACAAACCCTGATCGGCACCCTTGACGACATGCCCGAAAGGCTCGCCGCCACGCCGCTGCCCTCACCGTGCCTGATCGTCGTGGGCAGCGTGGTCACGATGGCCGACACGACCCGCCATGCAGACCGCGTCGTTACGCAGGCATGACGCTGGAACCGGCGTGTCAGCCAATGCCGCCGTCTCGAAACCTGGCCGCTTCGCCGAGCAGCCAGTCGATGAAGCCCCGTATCGCGGGGGGCGCGTGACCGGTGCTCGGCAGGATCAGGTCGTAGGTAAAGGGCGAGTCGATCACGTGACGATCCCCGAAGGGGCGCACCAGGACGCCGCTGGCGGCGCTCACGCCGGCGGTGATGCGCTCGAGTCCAGGGCATTGAGGGGAAGTCGTTCGAGCGTCATGAGTTGAGTTTTCCTGAGCCTGAGGCTGGAGATTAATCGTTTGGATCGCGGCGCGGCAAATGCTCCACTGAGTCTCGATTCAATGGAGGATGCGATCATGACGGAGTCGACTTCGGAGGCTGTCGCGGGAAGGCCGGCGTCGCCGCGCTTGCGACGCGGCCTGGATATGCCTGCCGGCATCGCGATGACCGGGTTTTGTCTGGTGCTGGGGTTGCAGCAGGTGGCCATCAAGGCCGTGGCCGACGATATCACGCCCTTGAGCCAGGTCGCGTTGCGCTCGTTGCTGGCGGGGTTGCTGGTGCTGGTCGTCGCGCGCATTCAGGGCATCGGCCTGGCGGCGTTTCGCGGTCGGCTGGGTGCAGGCATTCTCGTCGGCCTGGGCTTTGCGGGGGAGTTCGGTTTCGTCGCCTGGGGGCTCAACTACACCCTGGCGTCGCACATGTCGGTGTTTCTGTACACGGCGCCGGTGTTCGCCGCCCTGGGACTGCATCTGTGGGTGCCGGGCGAACAGCTGGCGCGGCACCAATGGTGGGGGATCGGCGTGGCATTCGCGGGCATGCTGGTCGCCATGGCGCCCTCGGCCGCACCCGGGGCGCCGGCCGGCGACATTCTCCTGGGCGACGCCCTGGGCTTGCTGGCGGGGCTGTCATGGGCCGCCACCACCCTGGTGGTGCGTCGCTCCTCGCTTTCCGAGGCGCCCCCCGTGCAGACGCTGACGTACCAACTCCTGACGGCGGGCGCGCTGTTGTTGCCCATCACCCTATGGCTGGGCGATTGGCAGCAGGCCACGCCCAGCGGCATGGCCGTGGCCAGCATGACCTTTCAGACGCTGGTCATCTCGTTCGGTGCCCTGCTGTTGTGGTTCGCCCTGCTGCGCCGCTACTGGGCCTCGCAACTGGGTGTCTTTTCGTTCCTGTCACCGATCTTCGGAGTGCTCTTCGGCGCCGCCTTGCTGGACGAGCCCTTGAGCTGGAACTTCCTGCTCGGCGGGGCGGCGATTCTGCTGGGGATCGTGCTGGTCAGTCGCCAGGCGTGATGGCAGAAGCCCGGGTCAGGCGACCCAGTTCCTCGAGGTAGCTTTCCACTACCAGATTGGGCGGCGCGCCCTTGCGAGTGATGGCGCTGTAGTGGGTCAGGTAATGCCAGCGTTCGGGGTTCAAGGCACGCATGCGGCCGTCGCGCACCCAGCGTTCGGCATAGTGGGTCGGCAAGTAGCCGATATAGCGGCCGGACAGGATCAAGAAGGCGATGCCTTCGCGGTCGGTCGCCGAGGCGGCGGCCTTGAGCGGAGCATGGCACGCCTTGACTTCCGGCGTCTGGGCGTAGGCGGGCACCACGGCGTCATGTATCGCGAGTCGCTCCTCGTCTACGTCCTCGACGTCGAAGAGCGGATGATCGGCGGCGCAGTAGAGCCGCGACGCTTCCTCGTAGAGCGGCAGATACGCAAGCCCCGGCAATGTCTTGAGTGCCGGGATCACGCCGGTATGCAAGCGACCGTCCAGCACGCCCAGTTCGATGTCGCTGGGCGGCATCATGCGGATATTGATGCGCACCTCGGGTCCCCGCGCCTTGAGTGCGCTGAGGGCATCGGTGATATACATCTCGGGCATGGTCACCAGGTTATCGGTGATGCCGATGCTGAGCTCGCCCTTGAGACGGGCATGCAGGCCATTGACGCGTGTCCGGAATCCCGCCACGGCCGTCTGCAGCTGGAGGGTGGCATCGTAGACCTCGGCGCCCTCGTCGGTGAGGGCGAAGCCGCCGCGTCCTCGCTGGCAGAGCCGCAGGCCGAGCCGTGTCTCCAGGTCGTTCATCGCCATGCTGATCGCCGCACGGCTGATGTTGAGTTCCACTTCGGCGGCGGAGAACCCGCCGCACTCCACGACCTTGCGGTAGATCCTCAGCAGGCGCAGGTCGGCATCGCTCGGCTGCCCCATCAGGGTCTCGCTGCGGGAAGGCATGGCGGGATTCCTCATCTCGACGACGGACACCTGCGAGGATAGCCCTGTCAGTGCGTAAAGTTAACCAGTGGCTTTCATGAGATTCAGTATTTCTGGATTTAACTTATCCGCCGTCCCGCCTAGCTTTTTCGGTAGCACCATTCATCACCGCCTATCGGCAGGAGAAGACATGTCGGATCGCGAGTTTCCCCCCATGGCGGGTTTGAGCCCGGAGCAGCTGGACGCCTACTGGATGCCGTATACCGGCAATCGGCAATTCAAGCGCGATCCACGCCTCATCGTGGGCGCCAAGGGCAGCTACCTTACCGATGCCCAGGGTCGCCAAGTCTTCGATGCGCTCTCGGGGCTGTGGACCTGCGGCGCGGGGCATTGCCGCCCCGAGATCACCGAGGCGGTCAGCCGTCAGCTCGGCGAGCTGGACTACTCGCCGGCCTTCCAGTACGGCCACCCCAAGGCCTTCGAGCTGGCCCATCGTCTGCGGGAATTGACGCCTCAGGGCCTCGATCACGTGTTCTTCACCGGCTCGGGCTCGGAGAGTGCCGATACCTCGCTGAAGATAGCGCGAGCCTACTGGCGCAAGAAGGGCAAGCCGAGCAAGACCAAGCTGATCGGGCGTGCCAAGGGATATCACGGCGTCAACTTCGGCGGCTTCAGCCTGGGGGGAATCGGTGCCAATCGCACCGTGTTCGGCCAGGGCGTGGATGCCGATCATCTGCCCCATACCCTGTTGAAAGAAAACGCCTTCACCCAGGGCATGCCCGAGCGGGGGGCCGAGCGTGCCGAGGAGCTGCTGGAGCTGATCGCGCTGCATGATGCCTCCAACATCGCGGCGGTGATCGTCGAGCCGCTGGCCGGCTCCGCCGGGGTGATTCCGCCGCCCAAAGGCTATCTCAAGCGCCTGCGCGAGATCTGCGATCAGCACGACATCCTGCTCATCTTCGACGAGGTCATCACCGGCTTCGGGCGCATGGGATCGATGACCGGAGCCGAGGAGTTCGGCGTGGTACCGGATCTGCTCAATGTCGCCAAGCAGTTGACCAATGGAGCGGTGCCCATGGGCGCGGTGATCGTGCAGGGCGAGATCTATCGGACCTTCATGGAGCAGGGCGGCCCCGACTACATGCTCGAGCTGCCCCACGGCTATACCTATTCGGGGCACCCGGTGGCCTGTGCCGCCGCCCTGGCCGCGCTGGACGTGCTCGAGAACGACCGCCTCATCGAGCGAGTCAGAGAGATGGCGCCGATCTTCGAAAATGCGTTGCATTCTCTCAAGGGGACGCGCTACATCAGCGACATCCGCAATTACGGCCTCGCCGGCGCTCTGCAGATCGAACCGTATCCCGGCGAGCCGGGGCGGCGTCCTTTCGAGATCGCCATGAAGTGCTGGGAAAAGGGCTTCTACGTGCGCTATGGCGGCGACACCATCCAGCTCGGCCTGCCGTTCATCGTCGAGCGCGAGGAGATCGATCGCCTCGTCAATGGGCTGGGCGACGCCATCGGCGAGCTGGAATAAATCAGACGACGCCTGTCGAGATGCGCGCCGGGGATAAGGCGCAGCGAGGGTCATCCGTCATGGATGACGGATGTAGCGCCCAGGGAAGGGTCTACAGCGCCCTCGCGAAGACTTGTCCACGGAAAGCGCATCGGAACGCCGGCACTCAAGCATTTCTCTTACGGTTGCATTCAAGAGGTGATACATGACCACACTCGGCCATCTGATCAACGGCTCACGCGTCGCCGGAGAAGGACGCACCCAGGACATCTTCAATCCCTCCACCGGTGAGGTCGGCGGCCAGGTGAGCCTGGCCAGCAAGGCCACCGTCGAGGACGCCATCGCCGCCGCCCAGGCCGCCTTTCCGGCCTGGCGCGACACGCCGCCCGCCAAGCGGGCGCGGGTGATGTTCAACTTCAAGCAGTTGCTGGAGCAGAACGCCGACGAGATCGCCCGGCTGATCGGCCAGGAGCACGGCAAGATCGTCCATGACGCCAAGGGCGAACTGCAGCGCGGCATCGAGAACGTGGAATACGCCTGTGGCGTGCCGGAGCTGCTCAAGGGCGAGTACAGCAAGAACACCGGGCCCGGCATCGACTCCTGGAGCGAGTTCCAGCCGCTGGGCGTGGTGGCCGGCATCACGCCGTTCGACTTCCCGGCCATGGTGCCGCTGTGGATGTATCCCATGGCCATCGCCTGCGGCAACACCTTCGTGCTCAAGCCCTCCGAGCGCGACCCGACCTCGGCGCTCTACATCGCCGAGCTGGCCCTTGAAGCGGGCCTGCCCGCCGGCGTGCTGAACGTGGTCAACGGCGACAAGGAGGCGGTCGATACCCTGCTCGACGACGATCGCGTGAAGGCCGTGAGCTTCGTTGGTTCCACGCCGATCGCCGAAACCATCTACCAGCGTGCCAGTGCCAACGGCAAGCGCTGCCAGGCCCTCGGCGGCGCCAAGAACCACGCCATCGTGATGCCCGACGCCGACATGGACAACGTGGTAAATTCCCTGAACGGGGCTGCCTTCGGCTCCTCGGGGGAACGCTGCATGGCGCTGTCGGTGGCGGTGGCCGTGGGCGACGACACCGCCGACGCGTTGATCGCCAAGATGCAGACGCAGATGAAGACCCTGAAGGTCGGCCCCTTCCATGACGCCGATAACGACTTCGGCCCGGTGATCACCAAGGCCCATCAGGAGAAGGTCTGCGGCCATATCGACAGCGCCGAGCAGCAGGGCGCCGATATCGTGGTCGATGGTCGCCGTATCCAGGTACCGGGGCACGAGCACGGCTTTTATGTCGGCGGGACGCTGATCGACCGCGTCACGCCCGACATGACCTGCTATCTCGAGGAGATCTTCGGGCCGGTGCTGTTGGTGGTGCGTGTCGGCACAATGGAAGAGGCCATGCGGCTAATCGACGACCACGAATATGGCAACGGCACCTGCATCTACACCCGTGACGGCGAGGCGGCGCGCTACTTCAGCGATCGTATCCAGGTGGGCATGGTCGGCATCAACGTGCCGCTGCCGGTGCCGGTGTCCTATCACAGCTTCGGCGGCTGGAAGCGCTCGCTGTTCGGCGACCTGGCCGCCTACGGGCCCGATGCCGTGCGTTTTTACACCAAGCGCAAGACCGTGACCCAGCGCTGGCCGTCGGCCGGCGTCCGAGAGGGCGCACAGTTCTCCTTTCCTTCCTGACGTTCGGTGGCCCCGCTTCAAACGGGGCCATCGCTTCCTTGGCTATCAGCAGTGCCTAGCTGCCGGCACTGCCCGCGAATTGCGCGAAGACCTCGTCGCCGGTCAGGCACGGAGTGTCGCTGGCGAAATCGTAGAAGCTCGGTTTTTCGTCGATGAAAATCTGCTGGGCGATGGCCCAGGGTTCACCGGCATCCAGCAAACCCACGGGAAAGGCGTAGTGCTGCCCCTGGGTGAGACGATAGAAAAGGTGCGTGCCGCACTGGCGGCAGAAGCCGCGCTCGGCCCAGTCCGAGGAAGCGTAGACGCCGACGTTTTCCTCGCCCTCGAGGGTCATGGGCGCGTCGCTTTCGACGGCGAACATCGGACCGCCGCTCCAGGTCTGGCACATGCGGCAGTGGCAAATGCTCACGTCATGACGCTCGAGCGTGACACGGATGCTGACGGCGCCGCACAGGCAGGTGCCTCGGCTCTCTTGGGATGCTGACATGGTGGGCTCCTTCTGGTGAGGGTCGATGAAGACCGGCAATGTCGTCAGGAATGGGGGAGTCAGTCAATGGCCTCGTTGGCATCGGCGACGGCCGCCTTGACGCGGTTCAAGTAATTGCTGCCGTTGGAGGGCGGCGTAGGGTCGCTGGTCATGACAAGGGTGGTGTCATGCTCCGGCACCACGAAGAGCAGTTGCCCGCCATACCCCCAACCATAGTAGACCGGAGTCTCGGCGAGGTCGGTCATGAACCAGCCATAGCCGTAGTCGTCCTGATTGAAGTGCGAGCGGGTACGCGGCTGCCAGGAACGTTCGATCCACGAGGCGGGCAACACGCGCTGGCCGTCATGCATGCCCTGCTGCCGGTAGAGCTCGCCGATCTTCAACAAGGCGCGTGGCGTGAGCCCCATTTCGTTGCCTCCGAAATAGATGCCTTGCGGGTCACGCGTCCAGGGCGGTATCTCGATCCCCAGGGGAGATCCCAGCCACTCGCGCATCAACGAGAGCGTATCGCGGCCACTGGCGTCGGTCAGCGCGGCCGACAGCAGATGGCTGTTGCCGGTCGAATACAGCATGCGACCGCCGGGATCGGCGACGAAGGGGCGCGACAAGGCATTGCCGACCCAGTCGTCGCTGGCCACCCAGCCACCGTAGTTGGCGCCGGAGGTGCGCTCGAGTCCGGCCTGCATCGACAGCAGGTGGCCGACCTCGATGTCCTGGACACGAGGATCGGCGTCACGAGGCACTCGGCCATCCAGCAGCTCGGTGATCGGTTGGTCGACGCCCTGGATGACGTCACGTGCGATAGCGGCGCCCACCAAAGCCGAGATGAGTGTCTTGGAGAGCGACTTGATGTTGGTGATGTCGTCGGGGGAGTGGCCGCGCCAGCCACGGGCGACGAGAGTTTCGCCGTCGACGGCGATGAGCAGGGTATGCGTGCGCGGCAAGTCGCCGAGCCGTTGCGCGGCGTCCTCCAGGGCCGGACGATCGATGGCCGCCATGGCATGCGGTGTCATGCCGGCGAAGGCGAGGGCAAGGACCGGCAGGCGCCAGGGATGCATGAATCGGGATAGCATGCGGCAAGCCTTCCATTGCAGACAAAGCAATAGTGTGGCCGATGCCGAGCGATACCCCCAACGTATGCGGTGCAAAAAAAAGTCCCCAAGAAGGGGACTAGGGGAGCACGCCAGCTCACTCGGTTCATCGCTGTCGTCAGCGACGTTGAAAAAGGTTGAAGCGTTCGCCCTGTGGCATGGGCCGTGCTTCGTACCTTTTAATTAGCGAAGCGCGTGCCATGTTTGTTAATTCTCTTTAAATACAGTTCGTTAGGCGGTCTGAAGAGCAGGGAAGGCGTGCCGTGACGTGCCGAAACGGGGGCGCCGTGCCCCAGGACGGGCAAAATGCCCGCCCCGTTGCACCATGGAAGGGCGGTGCGGCCTAAATCACCGAGAGCAGACCGCCGTCGACATAGATGATCTGGCCGTTGACGTAATTCGAGGCAGGAGCGGCGAGGTAGACCACGGTGCCGACCAGGTCGTCCGGCGTGCCCCAGCGGCGCGCGGGCGTCCGATTGATGATCCAGTCGTTGAACTCGGGCTTGTCGACGAGGGGCTGGGTCATTTCAGTGATCATGTAGCCGGGGCCGATGGCGTTGGCTTGAATGCCGTGCTCGGCCCATTCCGCGGCCATCGACTGCGTGATCAGGCGCACGCCCCCCTTGGCGGCGGTATAGGCGCCGACCGTCGGACGGGCTACCGAGCTCATCAGTGAGCCGATATTGACGACCTTGCCGCCCTGACCGCGAGCGATCATCCGCCTGGCCACGTGGCGTCCCATCAGGAAGGTACTGCTCAGGTTGGTGTCGAGCACCTTCTGCCATTCCTCGTGGGATGTCTCGACGAGCGGTTTGCGCAGCTGGATACCGGCATTGTTGACCAGGATGTCGATGTCGACGCCCTGGGCGTCGAGGTCGGCGAGCGCCCCCTCGATGGCGGCCTCGTCGGTGACATCGAACGAGGTGACGAGCACGTCGTGCCGCGCCTCGGCCAGGGCCTGCCGGGCCTGCTCGAGCTTCTCGGTGTTGCGTCCGTGCACGATCACGCGCGCGCCGGCTTCCGCCAAACCCTTGGCCATGGCATACCCGAGGCCGCCGGATGAACCGGTGATCAGGGCCGTCTTGCCGGTGAGATCGAATAGCGTCATCGCGTGTCATCTCCTTGTTTTGCGTGGTAACTCCAGTCTAATCCGAAAGGACCGGTGCTGACGCCGCCACGAAAGTCGGGTAGGCGCTTACGAAATGGCCCGCCGAGAGGCGGGCCATGAGGACAGCATCGCTGGGCGGTCTCACAAGTTGGCGAGGATGGTTTCGGCGCTGCTCTTCTCGACGCCCTTTTCATCGACGCCCAGATAACTCACCACGCCATCGTCGACGATCATGGCGTAACGCTGGCTGCGGGTACCCATGCCGGCGCCGCTGGCGTCTTTCTCCATGCCGATGGCGCGGGTGAAATCGGCGTGGCCGTCGGCGAGCATGGTGATCGCCTGGGCGTTTTGATCCTGCTGCCAGGCGCCGAGCACGAAAGCGTCGTTGACGGCCAGGCAAGCGATGGCATCCACCCCCTTGGCGAGGATGTCGTCGGCGTTGATCACGAAGCCCGGCATGTGGGTGTTGGAGCACCCCGGCGTAAAGGCGCCGGGCACCGCGAACAGCACCACGCGCTTGCCGGCGAAGAACTCGCCGGTATCGAGGTCTTCCGGGCCGTTGGCGCCGTTGGTCTTGAGGGTGACGTTGGGCAGCTTGTCGCCTACCGCGATGGTCATAGCGAACTCCTTTTGGTGTCGATCCTGACCGTTCACAGTGCGCCATTCATGCCGGCTGCCGCAACCCCTCACTGGCCGGAGGGGCAACATGGCGACAGCCACCGCCATGGCGGTGGCCTTGTGTCGTGGCCCGGTAAGCGGGGGCGGTTCAGCGCGCCGCGATGGCATCGCCTGGAGTGTCGTGACCCGCGACGGCGTTGCGGTAGGCGGCATCTTCCTCGGCGAGGACCTGTGGCGAGAAGCGCACCAGCAAGGCGCAGAACGATGCAAGCAGTACGGCCAGGCCAAGATAAAACAGCCCTTGCTGATAACTCAGCGACTCGCTGCGGAACAGGAAGCCCGCCGCCACGGCGCCGGCGTTGCCGCCGGCTCCCACGATGCCCGCCACGGCGCCGAGCGCCTTCTTGTTGATGAAGGGGACGACCCCGAAGGTGGCGCCCTCGGCCATCTGGGTGAACAGGCTGAAGACCAGCATGATGCCGATGGCGAGTGCCAATGTCTGCATCTGGGCGAAGCCCATCAGCGCGATGCCTTCGCAGAACATGGCGATGAACAGCCAGCGCACGCGTCCCCTGAGGCCGCCATGACGGGCGAACAGGTCCGAGAAGATGCCCCCCAGGGTGCGAGCGAACAGGTTCATCAAGCCGAACAGGCCGGCGATCAAGCCGGCAGTGGCCAGATCGAGCTCGAAGGTGTCGAAAAAGTAGATGGCGGCGATGTTGTTGATGGTCAGCTCGACGCCGAAGCAGGCCGCATAGACGATGAACAGCGCCCATACGCGCACGTCCCGCATGGCCGCGCCGAAGCTGTGCGCCATGCCGTGCTCCTTCTCGGGATAGGGGAGTTCACCGCGTGCCCGAAGCGTGTCGAAGTTGCCGTCGGGCGCATCCTGGGTAAAGACGTAATAGGCGATGCCGGTCAAGAACAGCACGATGCCGGGCACGACCATGGCCAGTCGCCAGCCGAGCGCTTCGTTGACGCCCAGCATCAGGATGCCGGAAAAGACCAGCGGCATCAGGATCTGCGTGGTGCCGCCCCCCAGGTTGCCCCAGCCTGCCGTGGTCGCGTTGGCGGTACCGACGACATTGGGTGCGAACATGATCGAGGAATGATATTGGGTGATCACGAAAGAGGCGCCGATGGCCCCGATCGCCAGCCGTGCCAGCAGGAAGGTCTCGAAGCTGTCGGCCAGGCCGATCAACATCACGGGAAGCGAGCCGAGGCATAGCAGCCAGGTGTAGGCCTTGCGTGGGCCGATCTTGTCGCAGAGCAGGCCGATGACCAGTCGGACCAGCACCGTGATGGCGACGGAAGCGATGATGGTGTTGCCGATCTGGGCCTTGCTCAGGTCGAGGTCTTCGCGCACCACGGCCATCAAGGGCGCGATGCCGAACCAGCCGAAGAAGCAGACGTGAAATGCGAACCATGACATGTGGAAGGCACGCATTTGCGGTGACTTGAGGCTGAAAAGCCGTATCTTGTTGGCTTTGTTGCGGATTTCCATGACTCATCCTCTCGCGATGAAATGACGGAGCTCGAACGCGACGCCGGCGACCTTCGGGGAAGGGCCGTGTGCTCGGGTTCGACGCACTCGTACTCACCTGGTGAGCCTGGTCCACGTCTCGGTACTGTTGAACAAGCAAGGGGTGTGCCAAAGCGGGATCGCCGGGCGAGTGCGCCGCCGTGGGCGCCGCCGCCCCGTCGAATCCCGCGAGGAAGGTGCGGTAATGGTGCGGCACGAGGCGTCGTTGCACCGCTGCAATGCATCTTCGGTGCCGCGGCGACGTGCAGCCGGCCTGACGCCTGGGCTGCCGCGGGGCTTTTTCTGGCACGCAAGCTGCATTGCAAGTCGACAAGCACCCAGGAGAGGAATGCGCATGACCGTGAAGGTGCTGATCGTGGATGCCCGCCCGGAGCGTTCCCGGGCACTGGAGCAAGCGCTGCATGAGGCGGGGTTCGATGTGGTGACGCGCGTCGACGAGCATGACGACCTCTACGCCATCATGACGCGTGAGGTGCCGGATGCGGTGATCATCGACGCGGCCCTGCCGAGCCGCGACACCCTGGAGCACATGGGGCAGCTGGGGCGACGCTTTCCCAAGCCCATGATCATGCTGGCCGAGGAAGAAACACCCGAGCTGACACGAGAGGCGACGAGCGTGGGCGTCAGCGCGTATGTGGTCGAGGATGTGCAACCCGCGCTGGTGCGTTCGATGGTCAACGTGGCGATTGCCAGCTTCGAGTCGCATCGTGCCTTGAAGGGGGAGTTGACCAGGACGCAGACCACCCTGGCGCAGCGGCGCACCGTCGAGCGCGCCAAGAGCCGGCTGATGCAAGCGCATGCCCTCACCGAAGATGATGCCTATCAATGGCTACGCAAGCGTGCCATGAACCGCCGATTGACCATTTTCGAGGTGGCCCAGGCGGTCCTGGCCACCGACGATTCCGAGTCGTAGGAGACATTGATGAACGATCGCCAGACGCCTCGAGATGCGTGGCCTTCGCCGGAGCTCGACACGCTGACGCTGGGCATGCTGCCGCTCAACGATGCCGCGCCGTTGGTGGTAGCGCGTGAGCGCGGCTTCTTCGCCGAGCAGGGGCTGGACGTCACGTTGAGCGTGGAGTCGTCGTGGGCGGGGATACGCGATGCCATGCAGTTGGCACTGCTCGATGGCGCACAGACGCTGCCATTGATGCCGCTGGCCTCGACGCTTGGACTCGACGGTCGACGAACGCCGATGCTCTCGGCGCTGACCCTCAGTCTCGGCGGCAATGCCATCACCGTGTCCAACGCCTTGTACGACGACATGCTGGCTGCCGATCCCGACGCCATGGCGGCCTCACCGACCTCCGCCCGGGCGCTGGCGACGGTGGTGAGACAGCGGCGGGAGACGGGAGCGCCACCGCTGCGTTTCGCCAGCGTGTATCCCTTTTCCTCGCATCGCTATTTGTTGCGCTACTGGCTGGCGGAAGGCGGTGTCGATCCCGATCGCGATCTCGAATTGCGCGTGGTACCGCCGCCTCTGGTGGCACAGCAGCTCGAGGCCGGATGGCTGGACGGCTATTGCGTGGGCGAGCCCTGGAATACGCTCGCGGCACGCCGCGAACGTGGGCGTGTGCTGATCGGCAGCCACGCCATCTGGCAGAACGGCCAGGAGAAGGTTTTCGCGGTACGCGAAGAGTGGGCCCAGGCGTATCCGGCCACGCACCGTGCTGTCTTGCGTGCCTTGTTGAAGGCATGCGCATGGCTCGAGGCTCCGGCGCACCGAGGCGAGGCGGCACGCCTGATGTGCGAGCGGGGGTATCTGGATGTCGCGCCCAGCGTGGTCGAGGACAGCATGCTGGCGGAGGGGGCGTCGCTGACGCATGGCATGAGTGTCTTTCATCGTCATGCCGCGAATTTCCCGTGGCGCTCCCATTTGCTCTGGTACGCCGGGCAGATGCGGCGCTGGCAGCACCTGGACGTCGACGACGCGGTGCTTGATGAGTGCCTGTCCCGTTGTGTCCGGCCGGACCTGTTTCGTGAGGCCGCCGATGACCTGGGCATCAATTATCCGTTGGTGGATGCCAAGAGCGAGGGCGAGCATGGGGGCGCCTGGGTGATGGAAGGGCGGCATGGTCCGCTCGACATGGGCGGCGACCGGCTTCTGGGCGGTGCCCGATTCGCACCTTCCCTGCATTCATGACCCCTGAAAACGCCACGCCCCACCAGAAGGTGGGGCGTGGTGCTGATTGCTCGACGAGCGAGGCCGGGATCAGCCTTCGTCGCCGCTGTCTTCGTCGAGACGCACGCTGGCGATGGCCGGGGCGTCGGCGTCGCTTTCCAGCTTGGCGAGCAGCGGTTTGGACTGCTTTTGAAACGCCGCCAGGGCCTTGCCTTCCAGGCTCTGGTTCTCGGGAAGCTTGACGCGCATGGCATCCACCGCACGGTTGTTGACCATCACCTCGTAATGCAGGTGCGGCCCCGTGCTGCCACCAGTGTTCCCCGACAGCGCGATTTTCTGCCCCATCTCGACGCGATCACCCTCGGAAACGAGACGCTTGGAGAGGTGCATGTAGCGCGTCTTGTAGCCGTTGTCATGGCGGATGACCAGGTAATTGCCGGCGCCGCCCGCCTGATAGGCGGACTTGATGACGCGACCGGCGGCCGGTGCGTCGACGGGCGTGCCGGTACGCATGGCGAAGTCCGTGCCGCGATGCGGGCTGATGCGCCCGGTGATCGGGTGATGACGACGCAGGTTGAAAGGCGAACTGATGCGATAGTGACCTTCGAAGGGGTAGCGGTTGAACGCGGGATCAAGGCTTTGCCCATCGGGCGTGTAGAAACGGTCGTCGGCGCTGTTGCGGACGACGGTCAGGTCCATGCGTTCGCCCTGGTACTGGGCGGCCAGGATGCGCGAATCGACGCTCTCGCCTTCGAGCATGTCGGATTCGACGAGCACCTGGAAGTGATCGCCGACCCGGGTGTTGCGGCGAAAATCCAGTTTCTTCGACAGCAGGTTGGTCAGTTGGGCGACTTCCGCGCCGGAGAGCCCGGTGGATTCCGCCGACAGCGTGAAGCTGCCGCTGACCGTGCCGGCGAACAGGCGCTGAGTGGCCTCGGTCGCCTTGGTGATGTTGGAGACGTCGAAATCGTCATGCGAGGAATCGCGCTCGATCAAATAGCCTTCGCGAGCGTTCTTCATGACGCGCAGTGCGAGCAGGTCGCCTTGTTCGTCGAGCTGGTAGTCGAACGAGCGGCCCACGCGCCAGCGGGTCAGGGTGTTCTTGTCGGGAACGCTGTCGAGGATGTGCATCACGTCACTGTAGCCGAGACCAAGCGTGCGCTCCGCCATCTGGGCGAAGGTGTCGCCCTTCTGGACCGTATAGGTTTCCCACTCCGGCACGAATTCCTGCTGGGCGGCGATTTCCCGCTCGAGATTCGGGGTGCCATCCTCGTCATGCAGTTCCATCGGGTCGATGGAAAAGTCTTCGTAGGAGGTGCCGCCCAGTTCTTCGCTGTCGTAATCGCTTTCGGACGCTAGCTTCGGCAGCTGAATGGCGACGTGCATTGCGGCGTTGGCAATATGAGCGTGCGTATCGCGAGTCTCGAAGGCTTGGGCTTCGGGCAGCGCATTATCCTTGGCATGCGCTTTGTCGATCAGGCTGACATCGACGATTTCCTGGGCCTTGAGATCGCTCAGCGGGATGTTCCGTGTGGTCACGGTTGCCAGGGTATCGAGGGCCTCGCCACCCAGTGTGGAAGCGGTCGAGTCGCTGGAAGTCGCCACTTTGGGGCTGGTGGCGTTGCCGCTGTCGTCGCCGACAACGGTCACGATCTGGTGTGCGCCCAGCACGGTCACCATGGTGGCAACCGGTAACAAGAGTAACTTATGCGTGCGGGGCAGCGAATGAAGAATTCGCAACATGATGAATAAAGGCCGTATATATGAACATGGAAATGGGTAAAAGCCAACGGAACCTTAACCCATGGCAAATAAAATGCCTATCCTGTTCATGCATACAGCCTATCATGCAGGCATGGCAAGCTGTCGTATCAGCCTGCCTGCCCTGGTGGCTATGTGGGTAATCCTTTACCTTTGCCACGCTTTGTACAGTAGTTGCATAAATTTACTCAGTCAAGGTGCCGTCCCGGTAGGCTTGCATGGCGGCCTCGAGCTCGTGGCGTGAGTTCATCACGAAGGGGCCATAATGTGCAATGGGCTCGCGGTGCGGCGTGCCGCGCAGGAGAAGGGCGCCTGCCGAGCCCGTTGCGCTCAGTGTCAATGCGTCGCCGGCGTCGAGGATGGCGAGGTGGCCGGCGGTTACCGGCTGTTCGCCTACATCGAGGGTGCCGCGATAGACGTAGACCAGCAGGGTGTCATCGGTGAGCCCCATCAGTTGCAGGGTGCCGCCTTCGAAGCGGGCATCGGCGACTGCGGCGTTGCCTGCCAGAGCATCCAGGGGGCCGTCGATTTCTGCCGACGCATCCTGCCAGTGGCCGCCGAGTGCGATCAACGTGGCGCCATCCGCGTCGAGACGAGGCATTTCCTGTGCGCGAATATCGCGGTAGGTGGCGGGGCTGAGCTTGTCACGCGCCGGCAGATTGATCCACAGCTGAAAGGCGTGCAGGCCCTGGGCGTCGGTCAGGGGCATTTCCGAATGAATCATGCCGCGTCCGGTATGCATCCATTGTGCATCGCCGGCATGGATGGTGCTGCTGTGACCGAGGTGATCCTCGTGCGTCAGCCCGCCATGGATCACATAGGTCAGCGTCTGCATGCCGCGATGAGGATGCGGGGGAAAGCCGCGGATATAGTCGTCCGGCTGGTCGGAGCCCAGCTCGTCGAGCATCAGGAAGGGGTCGAGCCCGCCCTCGAAATCGTGCAGGCGCAGGATCTTGACGCCATCACCGTCTTGGCTGGGGTGGCTGGCGCGGATGTCGCGAATCCGGCGTGGCGTTGTCGTGGCATGGGACATGGAAAATCTCCTTTGCTTTTGTCTAGCATTCTAGTTCGGATTTTTCGAAAATTAATCGCATATTGTTGGCTTCTTGCTTCGAGTATTTCGAATGAAAAATGTCACATTGGCGCAATGGCGCATGCTGGCCGCCGTGGTCGATCATGGCGGGTTCGCGCGTGCCGCCGAGGCCGTGCACAAGAGTCCTTCCACGCTCAACCACGCGGTGCACAAGCTCGAGGAGCAATTGGGAATCCGCGTTCTGGAACCGGTGGGACGTCAGGTGCGCTTGACCGAGTCAGGCGCGATGCTGTTGCGGCGTGCCCGCCAGTTGCTGGAAAGCGCCGAAGCCCTCGAGGATGTCGCCGGGCGTCTGGCCGAAGGGCTCGAAGCCGAGGTCGTGCTCGCGGTGGATCAGATCTTCCCGCCGGATGCCTTGGCACATGCGCTGGATACCGTCTCGCGGGAGTATCCGCATGTCCGCGTCCAGCTGCATGAAACCGTGCTCAATGGCGGCATCGAGATGCTCTATGACGGGCGCGCCGACCTGGTGGTATCGGGTATCGCCGCGCAAGGGTTTCTGGGCGAGCCCCTGGTCAACGTGACGTTCCTGGCGGTGTCGCATCCCGACCATCCCTTGCAGCATCTGGGGCGCGAGCTCGATTTGCGCGATCTGGAGCAGCATCGCCAGCTGGTGGTGCGCGACTCGGCCCTCCGCCAGTCGATGGATGCCGGGTGGCTCAAGGCCGAGCAGCGCTGGACGCTGAGCCATCTGGAGACCTCGCTCGACATGTTGTGCCGGGGGCTGGGGTTCGCCTGGATGCCGACGACCCGCATTCGGGATGCCTTGCGCCAGGGCACGCTGGTGCCGCTGCCGCTCACCGTGGGAGGGCGTCGCGAGGTGCCGATACAGTTGATCTTCCGCGACCGGGATCGTGCGGGACCGGCGACACGCGCGACGGCACGCTCACTGCATGATGCGGTGGCGCGCTGCTGTGACGAGCATTCGACAGAAGCGAACGGTCGGGCCACTTAAATGCGCTTGAGCTTCGATGGCATCGTTTTATGCTGAGCGCTGTCGAGAGTGGTCGTGCGTCGCCCACTCGTTTTCCGATGACGCATTCATTGCGTTCCGAACCGAGAGGGAGCACATGGGATGGGACTGTTGATCGACGGTCGCTGGCACGATCAGTGGTACGACACCAAGAAGCACGGCGGCGAGTTCGTGCGCGAGTCGGCCAAGCTGCGCGATTGGGTCACGGCGGACGGGTCGCCGGGGCCGGAAGGGCAGCCGGGGCTGGTTGCCGAGCCGGGGCGTTTTCATCTCTACGTCTCGCTGGCTTGCCCCTGGGCGCATCGCACCTTGATCATGCGCAAGCTCAAGGGGCTGGAGGACATGATCGGCGTGTCGCATACCAGCCCGTTGATGCTGGCCAACGGCTGGACGTATGCCACCGATGAAGGCTCCAGCGGCGACCCGCTCAATGGCGTCGATTACCACCACCAGCTGTATACGCTGACCGATCCGCAGTATACCGGTCGGGTCACGGTGCCGGCGCTGTGGGATCGCCGGACCGGACGCATCGTCAACAACGAGTCCGCCGAGCTGGTGCGCATGCTGGGCAGCGCCTTCGATGACCTGACCGGCAATCGCCTGGATTTCTACCCCGAGGATCTGCGCGAGACCATCGATGCCGTCAATGCTGATGTCTACGATCACGTCAACAACGGCGTCTACAAGGCCGGCTTCGCAACGGATCAGAAAGTCTACGACAAGCACGTCGCGGCCCTGTTCGCGGCTCTCGACCGGCTCGAGACGCGTCTCGATTCAGGGCGCTATCTCGCCGGGGAGTGGCTCACCGAGGCGGACATTCGACTCTTCACCACGCTGGTGCGCTTCGATGCCGTCTATCACGGACACTTCAAGTGCAATCTGCGGCGTATCGAGGACTACCCCAATCTGTCGAATTATCTGCGCGAGCTGTACCAGTGGCCGGGCATCGCCGAGACCGTGAGCTTCGATCACATCAAGCGCCACTATTATTACAGCCACGACACCATCAATCCGACGCGCATCGTCCCCCAGGGGCCGGTACTCGATCTCATGCGACCGCATGATCGCGAGCGCTTGCCCGGTCGAGGCATTCGCGGCGCCTGAGGCGCGGCTGTCCATCCCGGGGCGCTGTCAGTCGCCGCGTGCCCGGGCGCGTGTCAGCCAGCGGTCGAGTGCATTGGCGAAGGTGCGGCGTTCGACATCGCCGTAGGGCTTGGGGCCGCCGGTGTGCTCGCCGCTGGCGCGCAGTGTCTCCATGAAGTCGCGCATCTGGACCTGGGCGCGGATCCCGTCGCGGGTCAGCGCTTCGCCGCGGTTGGTGATGACGTCTGCGCCACGGCCCAGGGCGGCTTCCGCCAGTGGCAGGTCGGCAGTAACGACCAGGTCGCCCGCGGCCACCCGATCGACGATCGCATCGTCGGCGGCGTCGAAGCCGCCGGGGACGGCCAGTGCGCTGACCCAGGCCGAGGGTGGCAGGGGCAGGCGATGGTTGGCCACGAAATGCGTCGGGGTCCGGGTGCGTTCGGCGGCACGCACGATGACTTCGCGGGCATGGCGCGGACAGGCGTCGGCGTCGATCCACAGCGTCGGCATAGATAGAGGCTTCCTCGGGAGTCGTCGGGTTCGATGAACGAATTAATTTGGGCAAAGCCATTGGTCAATGGTAGTATGCCACCTCCTCGCATGTGTTGACCCCTCCATCCTGTATTCGTCCCTGTGCGATGTGCCTTCCACCGAGGGTGGATTGGACCAAAAGGACGTTTCTGCGCAAGGCGCATTGCCCGCTCGCTTCGAGCCGGCCGTGAGAGCGCTTGCCGCATCGATGGCGCGCCAAGACGCGTAAGGTCGCCACAGCTGCCGCTCATGCGGCAGGACGCAGGTGCTGCGACCGGCGCCTTTTGTTTCGATGCCCCAGGCCAAGCGGCCGATGGGCGATGAAGGCGCCTTGAATTTTTCCGCCGGTTCGCGCCGGCTATCCAAGGTGTGACATGACCACGACTCCCGTTGCCTCGCCGACTTTCGCCGAGCTTTCGCTGCCGTCTACCATTCTTTCGACGCTTGAAACCCTAGGCTATGAGACGCCTTCGCTGATTCAGGCCAAAACCATCCCCGCCTTGCTCGAAGGCCGCGATGTGCTGGGACAAGCCCAGACCGGTACCGGCAAGACTGCCGCCTTTGCCTTGCCGCTGTTGTCGCGTCTCGACCTTCAGCGCCGCGAGCCGCAGGTGCTGGTACTGGCGCCGACGCGCGAGCTGGCCCAGCAGGTGGCCGCTTCCTTCGTCCAATACGGTCGCGGCGTCAAGGGCCTCGAAGTTCTCAGCCTTTGCGGCGGCCAGGAATATCGCGAACAGCTCAGCGGGCTGCGCCGTGGCGCTCAGGTGATCGTCGGCACGCCCGGACGCGTGATCGACCATCTCGACCGTGGCAGCCTCAAGCTCGACGGACTCAATGCGCTGGTGCTCGACGAAGCCGACGAAATGCTGCGCATGGGCTTCATCGATGACGTCAAGCGCGTGGTCTCCGACACGCCGAAGGATGCGCAGCGCGTGTTCTTCTCGGCCACGCTGCCCGATGAAATCTCGCGCATCGTCAACCATTACCTGGTCGACCCGCTGCGGATCGCCATCGAAACCAAGACCAAGACCGCCGAAGGCATCGAGCAACGCCTGGTGCGCATCGAGGGCGGGGCCAAGCTGGAAGCGTTGTCGCGCCTTCTCGAGGTCGAGCCGGTGGATGCCGCGATCGTCTTCGTGCGTACACGGGCGGCGTGCACCACCCTGGTCGAGCAACTGTTGCTGCGCGGCGTGAATGCGGCGGCACTGTCCGGGGACCTGGACCAGAGCCTGCGCGAACGCACCGTCGAGCGCCTCAAGCGCGGCAAGGTCGACGTCCTGATCGCCACCGATGTCGCCGCGCGCGGCCTCGACGTGCCGCGTATCACCCACGTCTTCAACTATGACCTGCCCCAGGACGCCGAAGCCTACACGCACCGCATCGGGCGTACCGGCCGTGCCGGGCGCACGGGCGTGGCGATCACCTTCGCCGGCGGTCGCGAGCAGCGTCGTGTACGTGACATGGAGCGCGTGACCGGCCAGCAGATGCAGGAAGTCGAGCTGCCGGACGAAGACGCGATTCGTGCCCATCGTAACGAGCTGTTCCGCAAGCGTGTACTGGATACGCTCGCTCGTGGCAGCGACTATCAGCGCGAGTTGATCGATGGCCTGGTGGATGACGGTTACGACCCTGTCGACCTGGCCTGTGCCATGGCCAGCATGGCGCGCTCCGGCGAAGCGCCCATCGGTCGCTTGCCCAAGCCCGGCGAACGCCGCTCGCGTCAGAGCAGCGGCCGCGACGACAAGCCCAACCGTCGCGATCGCGGGCCCAGTGCCGGCATGACGCGTTATCGCGTGTCGGTGGGTCACAAGGATGGCGTCAAGCCCGGCCAGCTGGTCGGGGCGCTGGCCAACGAGGGTGGCATCGACGGCGGCAAGATCGGGCGGATCGACATCCGCAACGCCTTCTCCGTGGTCGAGCTGCCGAATACGCTGCCGGCAGCCGTCCTGTCGCGCATCGCGCAGGCACGCGTGGCGGGTCGTCCGCTGGAGATCGCCGAGGACCATGGTGCGCCGGAGCGCGCGCCCCGTCGGCGCCGTGAAGACGGCGACAGCACGCCGCGCCGTCGCTCGCAGGCATAACCGGGCCGTTCGCGGCCGATGTCGCTTGCCGGTCTCTCGGCAAGCGACCAAGAAAAACGCCCCATGGCCATGCCATGGGGCGTTTTCGTTTGAGCGGGGCGTGTCGTGCCACGCCCCGGCATGTTGCGTTATCAGCTTTCGCGCTTGCCATCCACCAGGCGCTTGAGTCCCAGGCTGTTGGCTTCCTTGAGCGCTTCGGGCAACAAGGCATCCGACAGGTTCTGGTAGCACACCGGGCGCAGGAAGCGATAGATGGCGGCGCTGCCCACGGAGGTGGTGCGCGAGTCGGACGTGGACGGGAAGGGGCCGCCGTGCACCATGGCATGGCAGACTTCGACGCCGGTGGGCCAACCGTTGGCCATGATGCGACCGGCCTTGCGCTCGAGCACCGGCAGCAGCTTCGCCGCGTCCTGCGTATCGCCTTCATCCATCTGCAGGGTCGCGGTCAACTGGCCTTCGAGGGCCTCGGCCACACGCTTCATTTCATCGAGATCGTTGCAGACCACGACCAGAGACGAGGCACCGAAGACTTCCTCCTGGAGCGACTCGTCGGCCAGCACGTCGGCGCCCTGCGTGGTGAAGAGCCCCGCCTGGCACTGGTTCTCGCCGTCGCCGGTCAGGCCGCGGCTCACTTCGTTGACCTTGGGGTTGCCGGCCAGCTTGGCGACACTCTGCTCATAGGCCGCATGGATGCCCGGTGTCAGCATGGTGTTGGCGGGCACTTCCTTGAGGGCCTTGCCGGCTTCCTCGATGAAGTTGTCCAGCGCGTCGCTCTTGAGTCCGAGCACCAGCCCCGGGTTGGTGCAGAACTGGCCCGCGCCCATGGACAGGGAGCCCACGAACGACTGCGCGAGATCGGTGCCGCGCGCTTCCAGTGCCTTGGGCATCAGGAAGACCGGGTTGATGCTGCTCATCTCGGCGTAGACCGGGATCGGTTCGGGGCGAGACTGTGCCGCCTGCAGCAGCGCCAGGCCACCCTTGCGAGAGCCGGTGAAGCCGACGGCCTTGATGCGGGGATGCTTGACCAGCGCGGTGCCGACGTCGTAACCGGCATCGAAGAGCAGGGAGAACACGCCTTCGGGCATGCCGCACTTCTCGGCGGCGCTCTGGATGGCGCGCGCCACCAGTTCGGACGTACCGGGGTGGGCGGCGTGTGCCTTGACGATCACCGGGCAGCCCGCGGCGAGTGCCGAAGCGGTATCGCCGCCGGCCACGGAGAACGCCAGCGGGAAGTTGCTGGCACCGAAGACCGCGACCGGGCCCAGCGCGATATGACGCTGACGCAGATCGGGACGCGGCAGCGGCGTGCGTTCGGGCAGGGCCGGATCGACGCGTACGTCGAGCCATTCACCGGCACGAACCACGTTGGCGAACAGGCGCAGCTGATTGCAGGTACGCCCGCGTTCGCCTTCGAGGCGCGCGACCGGCAGACCGCTTTCGCTCATCGCACGTTCGATCAGGCCACCACCCAGGTGTTCGATTTCCTCGGCGATGGTTTCCAGGAACTTGGCCCGCGTTTCCAGCGAGGTTTCCCGATACGCGTCGAAGGCGTCCCAGGCGAGCTGACAGGCACGTTCGACCTGCTTGCTATCGGCGCTGAGGAATTCGGGGGGCAGCGTCTCTCCGTTCGAAGGGTCGACGGCTTGGAAGCTGGCGCCGGGGCCGGCTTCGATGGTGTTACCGATAATCTGCTTGCCTTCCAATATCATGGTTGCCTCCTGGCATCGATGGGCATTGCTATGACATGGCGACGCGTGACGCCCGAGTCAAGGGGGGCTTTCGATACGCTCGCCGATGAGGCGTCATCTGGTGACATGATGTCCGCCTCCCGTGTCATGGAGATGAAGCTTGCTTGAGTGTCACGGGCGGGTGCGATGCCCGCCCATGGGTGTCGCGGGCGCCGGTCAAGCGTCGCGACGGCGCATGAGATAGTCGAACAGGGCACCGCTGCCGAATTGCCAGGGCCGAATGCGGTCGCTGGTGTCGACGCGATTGACCAGGGCGCCGAGCGTGGGGGTGGCGATGGTCACCACATCCTCGAGATGGTGAGTGAAGCCGCTGCCCTGCGTATCGCGATCCTGCGTCGGGGCGAAGAGGGTGCCCAGGAACAGCATGAAACCATCCGGATACTGATGGTGGCTGCCGAGCGTCTGGGCGACGAGATCCAGCGGATCGCGGCTGATCTGGTTCATCGAGCTGACCGCCTCCAGCTGGAAACCGTCCTCGCCCTGGACATCGAGGCTGACCTCCAGCGTCCGTACGCTGTCGATGTCGAAGTGGTCGTCGAACAGGCGGACGAAAGGTCCGATGGCGCAGGAAGCGTTATTGTCCTTGGCCTTGCCCAGCAGCAGGGCGCTTCGGCCCTCGACATCGCGCAGGTTGACGTCGTTGCCCAGCGTCGCGCCGCGGACCCGGCCCCGGGAATCCACCGCGAGCACCACCTCGGGTTCGGGGTTGTTCCACTTCGACGCCGGATGAATGCCGATGCGATGGCCCAGGCCGACCGCCGACATGGGCTGGGACTTGGTGAAGACTTCGGCGTCGGGACCGATACCGACTTCCAGGTATTGCGACCACATGCCGAGTTCCACCAGCTTCGCCTTCAGGGCGTCGGCCTCGGCGGAGCCCGGGGTCAGCTGCGACAGGTCGTCGCCAATCAGCGAGGTCACGGTATCGCGCAGCGTGGCGGCCTGCTGGCTGTCGCCACGGGCCTGTTCCTCGATCACTCGCTCCAGCATCGACGCGGCGAAGGTGACGCCGCATGCCTTGATCGCCTGCAGGTCGCAGGGCGCCAGAAGGTGCCAGGTGGCGGGATCGCCTTCTCCCTGGAGCGACGCCTCCAGGCAGTCACTGACCGGCATGATCGGGGCATCCGGCGCCTGGGCGACACGCACCAGGACGTCATCGTACTCCAGCAATGCACTGAAGGTGGGCGCCAACGCACTGATGTCGTGCAGCACGCCGTCGCGTACGGTGACCAGGCGCGGTCCTTGGGCATCGGGATCCCAGAGACGGCCGATCAGGCGATCGTTGCCGGCTTCCTGGGGCAGAAACGGGTGGAATTCGTTCATGAGGGCGCCTTTGGCTTTATCGCATCAGGCCGTAAATGTTGAACATAGGCTGCACATGTTCAACATAGACTTTCGTATACCCGGTGGCGTGCGGCGTGCTGTCGAACGGTGCCGACACGGCCTTCTCGGGCAAGGTGGCCGTCGCCGTCGGCGCTCGAAAAAAATCATGTCAGCAGCGATCTGGCGCCGCTCGTGAGCGTTTCGTATCGGAATGGATCGTCGGGCCTGAAGGACTGGATGGCCACAGTGTGTATCGGGAATAACCATTGGTATATCGGTTTCGGTGTTTTTTGACATTATCAGGTTATTGAAAGAGGCGTTTATGGTGACGGCAACGCTGATGCGACCGTGACTGGAGGAATACGCATGACCCATAAAAAGCGCCCGCTACGCTCGGCCGAATGGTTCGGCAACGATGACAAGAACGGCTTCATGTACCGCAGCTGGATGAAGAACCAGGGCATTCCCGATCATGAGTTTCGCGGCAAGCCGATCATCGGTATCTGCAACACCTTCTCCGAGCTGACACCGTGCAACGCCCATTTCCGCAAGCTGGCCGAGCACGTCAAGAAGGGGGTGCTCGAAGCCGGCGGCTATCCGGTGGAGTTTCCGGTCTTCTCCAATGGCGAGTCCAATCTGCGACCCACCGCGATGTTCACGCGCAACCTGGCGAGCATGGATGTCGAGGAAGCCATCCGCGGAAACCCGCTCGACGCCGTGGTGTTGCTGGTGGGGTGCGACAAGACCACGCCGGCTTTGCTGATGGGCGCGGCAAGCTGCGATATCCCCACCATCGTGGTCACCGGCGGTCCGATGCTCAACGGCAAGCACAAGGGGCGTGACATCGGCTCGGGCACGGTCGTCTGGCAGCTCTCCGAGGAGGTCAAGGCCGGCAAGATATCGCTGCATGACTTCATGGCCGCCGAGGCCGGCATGTCGCGCTCCGCCGGCACCTGCAACACCATGGGGACGGCCTCGACCATGGCCTGCATGGCCGAGTCGCTGGGCACCTCGCTGCCGCACAATGCCGCGATTCCTGCCGTCGACTCGCGCCGTTACGTACTGGCGCACCTGTCCGGCAATCGCATCGTCGAGATGGTCGACGAGGACCTCACCCTGTCCAAGGTGCTCACCAAGTCCGCATTCGAGAATGCCATTCGCACCAATGCCGCCATCGGCGGTTCGACCAACGCGGTGATTCATCTCCAGGCCATCGCGGGGCGCATGGGGGTCGATCTCACGCTCGACGACTGGACCCGGGTGGGACGCGGCACCCCGACTATCGTCGATCTGCAGCCCTCCGGCCGTTATCTGATGGAGGAGTTCTATTACGCCGGCGGCCTGCCCGCCGTGCTGCGCCGTCTCGGCGAGGCCGACCGGCTGCCCCACAAGGACGCGCTGACCGTCAACGGCAAGACGTTGTGGGAAAACGTCCAGGACGCGCCGCTCTACAACGATGCCGTGATTCTGCCGCTGGATGCGCCGCTTCGCGAGGATGGCGGAATGTGCGTGATGCGCGGCAATCTCGCGCCCAACGGGGCGGTGCTCAAGCCCTCTGCCGCGACCCCGGCGCTGATGCAGCACCGTGGGCGTGCGGTCGTCTTCGAGAACTTCGACGATTACAAGGCGCGTATCAACGACCCGGATCTCGACGTCACCGCCGACGACATTCTGGTGATGAAGAACTGCGGGCCGCGCGGTTACCACGGCATGGCCGAAGTCGGCAACATGGGGCTGCCCGCCAAGCTGCTCGAGCAAGGCGTCACCGACATGGTGCGGATCTCCGATGCGCGCATGAGCGGCACGGCGTATGGCACCGTGGTACTCCACGTGGCGCCGGAAGCCGCGGCGGGCGGGCCGCTGGCCGCGGTTCGCAACGGCGACTGGATCGCGCTCGACGCCTATTCCGGCAAGTTGCACCTGGAGGTCGACGACGCCGAGATCGCCTCACGGCTGGCCGAGGCGGACCCCACCGCCGAGTCGACGCGCATCGCCAGCACCGGCGGATATCGCCAGCTCTACATCGAGCACGTGCTGCAGGCCGACCAGGGCTGCGATTTCGACTTCCTGGTGGGATGTCGCGGCGCGGAAGTCCCCCGTCACTCGCACTGAGCCGAGTGGTGCGGACAGAGCAAGAGGGCGGCCGATCGGTCGCCCTCTTTGCGTATGGGGCAAGAAGACCGGGGCGTGACGAGACGTCTACGCCTATTGGAGTATGTTGAACATACTCCGGCTATGTTTGACTTAGTCGGGAATCGATTGCGCTTTCGATAGGAGATAACTCGATGTCCGCCGACAATCGCCGCATGACCCCCGACCAGCTGCGCTCGCGCTGGTGGTTCGACAACCCCGAGCATCCGGGAACCACCGCGCTGTGCATCGAACGCTACATGAACTACGGCCTGACCTTGGAAGAGCTCAAGAGCGGCAAGCCGATCATCGGCATTGCCCAGTCGGGCTCCGACTTGACGCCTTGCAACCGTCATCACATCGAGCTGGTGAAGCGCGTCAAGGACGGTATCCGTGCGGCGGGGGGCGTGCCGTTCGAGTTTCCGCTGCACCCGATTCACGAGAACGTGCGTCGACCCACCGCGGCGCTGGATCGCAACCTGGCGTACCTGGGGCTGGTGGAAGTGCTGCATGGCTACCCGCTCGATGGCGTGGTGTTGACCACCGGCTGCGACAAGACCACGCCGGCGTGCTTGATGGCCGCCGCGACCGTCAACATCCCGGCGATCGTGCTCTCCGGTGGACCGATGCTCAACGGCTGGCGCGGCAGTCAGGAACGCGTGGGCTCGGGCACCATCATCTGGGAGCTGCGCAAGCGTCTCGCGGCGGGCGATATCGACTACGAGGAATTCCTGTCCCGGGCCACCGACTCGGCGCCTTCCATCGGTCACTGCAATACCATGGGCACCGCGTCGACGATGAACTCCATGGCCGAGGCGCTGGGCATGAGCCTGCCCGGCTCGGCGATGATCCCGGCGCCTTACAAGGAGCGCTCGATGGTCGCCTATCAGACCGGGACGCGCATCGTCGACATGGTGTGGGAAGACCTGCGCCCGCTGGACATCCTCACGCGTGAGGCGTGCGAGAACGCCATCGTGGTGTGTTCGGCGCTGGGCGGTTCCTCCAACGCGCCGGTGCACATCAACGCCATCGCCCGTCATGCCGGCGTCGAGTTGACCAACGACGACTGGCAACGGCTGGGCCATGACGTGCCGCTGCTGGCCAATGTCATGCCCGCGGGTGCGTATCTGTCGGAGGAATTCCACCGTGCCGGTGGCGTTCCCGCGGTACTCAGCGAGCTGCTCAAGGCGGGGCGCGTGCATGGCGACGTGCCGACGGTCAACGGCAGGACGCTGGCGGAGAACGTCGCCGGGCGTGAAACCCTGGACGACGACATCATCCGCCGCTACGACAATCCCCTGGTCGAGGCTGCCGGCTTCATCAACCTCAAGGGCAACCTGTTCGACTCGGCGTTGATGAAGACCAGCGTGATCGCCAGCGACTTCCGGCAGCGTTTCCTGAGCCGTGCCGAGGATCCCGATGCCTTCGAAGGGCGGGTCGTGGTGTTCGACGGCTCCGAGGACTACCACGCACGGATCGACGATCCGGCCCTCGAGGTCGACGAGAACACCATTCTGGTGATGCGCGGGGCCGGCCCCGTGGGGCACCCCGGCAGCGCCGAGGTCGTCAACATGCAGCCGCCGGAAGCCTTGATCAAGCAGGGGATCGAATCGCTGCCGTGTCTCGGCGACGGGCGCCAGTCGGGTACCTCGGGCTCGCCGTCGATTCTCAACGCCGCGCCGGAAGCTGCCGTGGGCGGTGGCCTGGCGTTGCTGGAAACGGGCGATCGGGTGCGTATCGATCTCAAGCGCGGGGAGGCCAACCTGCTCGTCGACGACGCCGAATTGTCCCGTCGTCGCCAGGCGCTGGCATCGCGCGGCGGGTACATTTATCCGGTGGATCAAACGCCCTGGCAGGAAATCCAGCGCGGCATGGTCGAGCAGCTCGATCGCGGCATGACCCTGGGCCCGGCGACCAAGTATCGGGATGTCGCACGTCAGAGTCCGCCCCGGGACAATCACTGAGCGGCAGGCCGCTGGACCGACACGGGCTTCGCATGGCGAAGCCCGTTTTGCATCTGGTACCCGAAGGCGTGCTGTCGCGTCCGGCGTCAGGTAGGCGAGAGCAGCTCGGCGTTATGCCCGAGCGGTGTCTCGGGGATTTCCAGTCCCAGTGCGCTGGCGGTGCCGGCGAGCACGGCCTGGGCGGCCAGGAATGCCTCGTGGGGGCGGCGTGCGCGAATGCTTTCCATCAGCAGGCGGTGGCGCTCCAGACTCTGCGCGGGGTCGCTGGCACTGACGTTCGAGGTTTCGATCAGCAGCAGGATCGACGGCCGCAGGATATGCGAGAGCTGGGACCACACGATATTGTGCGTGGCCTTGAAGATCGCCACGTGGAAGGCGATGTCGTAATCGCTGTGCAGGCGCCCACTGTCGTTCGACGTGGGGTCGTTCAGGTCGCTGCCCATGCCGTTGAAGGCCTCTTCGATGGCGACCAGGTCGTGCGCCGTGGCACGCTTGGCGGCGGTCATCGCCACGTAGGGCTCGACATCCAGGCGGAAGGCCAGAATCTCGCGCTGCACGCCAGGGTTGGGCGCGGCGTAGCGCGTCATCCACTCGGTGACCTGCGCATCGAGGATGTTCCAGTCCGAATATTCCCGGACTTTCGAGCCATGACCGGAAATGCGTTCGATGATCCCGGCATCGACCAGCTGGCGCAGGTCGCTGCGCACCGCCGAGCGATTGAGGGCGAAGCGCTCGCACAGGTCGACTTCGCGCGGCACGAAGTCCCCCGGTTGGTACTCGCCGGAGAAGATCTCCTGGGCCAGCGCCTCGGCGACGCTGGGACGTTTTCGGGATGGGGTCTGCTTACTCTTCACGTGACATCGTTCCGAACCGTTTGGGCCACGCTGGCATATGTCGAACATTTCGACAAGGCGCCGATGGTAGAGGTTCTCGCGATGGCGGTGCCGCGACGTCAGTCGATACTTGCCAGGCGCTGGCCGAGCGCCGCCATGAAGGCATCCGCCGCCTCGAGTTGCGCCACCTCCAGGTATTCGTCGGGCTGGTGTGCCTGGGCGATGCTGCCGGGGCCGCAAATCACCGTGGGCAGGCCGGCGCGTTGGAATTGCCCCGCTTCGGTGGCATAGGCCACGGCTTCGCTGTCGGTGGCGCCGAGCAGCGACTGGCATAACGTCACCGCCGTCCGGTTGTCGCGGTCGGCCAGGGCGGGCACGGTCTCGGTCAAGTGCTCGGTATGAATGGCGATCTGCGGCGCGCGCGGGCGCAGGTCGTGGATCAATGACTCGGCGTAGTGCTGGAAGCGCTCGAACAGGGCCTCGAAGCCGTCCGTCGGCAGGTGACGGATCTCCCAGTCGAAATGACACTCGCGCGCCATGATGTTGATCGCCGTGCCGCCCTGGATCTTGCCCACGTGCAGGCTGGAATGGGGGACGTTGAAGAGCGGGTCGACACGCCCCTCGCTAACCAGTTCCGCCATGATGTCCTCGATGCGGGTCACCAGGCGGGCGGCCACATGGACGGCGGACACCCCCTGGCGCACCTGGCTGGAATGCGCCTCGCGGCCTGTGACCGTGGTCCGCAGGTTGGTGATGCCTTTCTGGGCCACCACCGGTGCCATCAGCGTGGGCTCGCCGACGATGACCGCCGCCGGCGTCGGCGCATCGGCCATCAGACGTTCGATCAGGCGGGGCGCGCCCAGGCAGCCCACTTCCTCGTCGTAGGAAAACGCCAGATAGATGGGCCGTTGCAGATCGCTGGCCTGCCACTGGGGTACCTGTGCCAGTGCGCTGGCGATGAAGCCCTTCATGTCGCAGCTGCCGCGTCCGTAGAGGCGGCCGTCGCCTTTGTCGGTCAGGGTGAAGGGATCGCTGCTCCAGGGCTGGCCATCCACCGGTACCACGTCGGTATGCCCGGACAGCACCACGCCCCCCGCGACCTCGGGGCCGATGCGGGCCAGCAGGTTGGCCTTGCTGCCGTCATCGTTGTCGATGCGGGTAAAGGGCACGTCGTGCTCGGCGAGATAACGTTCGATGAAGGCGATCAGTTCCAGGTTGGAGTGACGCGAGACGGTATCGAAGCCAACCAGGCGTTCGAGCAGGGCAGTGGTGTCGGACACGGCGGCCTCCCGGCGGGGATGTGTTGCGCCAGCCTAGCATGCCCGTGCTTTGACGCCACCAGCGCTTTGCCCCATCTTGAAAGGGTTCATTCACCCAGCGGGAGAGCACTCACGTGAGCAAGGTTCTGGTTCTGTACTATTCCAGTTACGGGCATGTCGAAACACTGGCCAACGCCGTCGCCGAAGGGGCCCGGGGCGTCGCCGGCACCCAGGTGGATCTGTATCGCGTGGCCGAGCTCGTGCCCGACGAGGTGGCCGCCAAGTCGGGCTACAAGGAAGACACCACCGCCGCCGTGCTGGACGATCCCAGCGTGCTGGCCGAGTACGACGCGATTGTCGTCGGTACGCCCACGCGCTTCGGCAACATGGCTTCGCAGATGCGCAACTTCTGGGACAAGACGGGGGGCCTCTGGGCGCAAGGCAAGCTGATCGGCAAGCTGGGTGGAGCCTTCACCTCCACCGCCAGTCAGCATGGCGGACAGGAAACCACGCTGACCTCGATTCATACCACCCTGCTGCATCATGGCATGGCGGTCGTCGGTGTACCTTACTCCTGCCCGGCCCTGACCGAGCTCGATGAGGTCTCCGGCGGGACGCCCTATGGCGCGACGACCATTGCCGGTGGCGACGGCAGCCGCCAACCCAGCGAAAACGAGCTGACCATCGCCCGTTTCCAGGGCCAGCACATCGCCGAAATGGCCGCCAAACTCGCCGGCTGAGCTTTCCGCCTGTCGCCATCGATGCCAGACGCCGTGCCTTGGGCACGGCGTTCTGGTGTCGGGCAAGACCGCCGCGCTTGCCCGCCTATCCGCTCACCAACCTCGCACGACTGGTGCCGTTGCCCAGCGGTTCGACCTGAATCTGCACCGGGATGCGTTCGTGCATTTCCTGGACGTGGGAGATCACGCCGACGCGGCGGCCCAGGGCTTGCAGGCCGTCGAGCGCCTCCATGGCCAGGGCCAGGGATTGCGGGTCGAGGCTGCCGAACCCTTCATCGATGAACAGCGATTCGATGGTCAGTTCGCCGGAGGCCATGGAGGCCAGTCCCAGCGCCAGGGCCAGCGAGACGAGGAAGGTCTCGCCGCCGGAGAGCGAGTGCACCGAGCGACGCTCGTCGCCCATGTCATGATCGATCACCAGCAGGCCCAGCTCGCTGCCGCCGCGCATCAGGCGGTAGCGGCGGCTGAGCCCTTGCAAGTGAGCGTTGGCATGTTCCAGCAACTGCTCCAGGTTGTAGGCCTGGGCGATGCGTCGGAAGACCTTGCCATCGGCGGAGCCGATCAGCTCGCTGATGCGGCCCCAGCGGCGATATTCGTGGCGTGCTGCCTCGAGCTCGGCCTGGCCGGCCTGCTGTCGCTCGCGGCGACGATCGTCGTCATGCAGGGCGTGGGCAGCGTGATCGCGGGCCGCTTGCGCGGCGTCGTGCCGGGGCGCCAGCTCCTCCCGAGCGTGGTCGAGCGCGAGTCGGCGGCGAGCGATCTCCGCCTCGGCGGCATCGCCAAGCAGCGCCGTTTCGTCAGCGTCCTCGGCGACGAGTTCCTGGTCGCGGCGATGGGCGATCAAGGCCTGGCGGCGCTCGGCGAGAGTGGCTTCGGCGCGTTGTCGGGTTCGCTCGGCCTCTTCGAGTTGACGTTCCTGACGCTGGATCTCGTCCTCGGTCTGCGCCAGTAGGCGTTCCAGGAGGGCGTCGCTCAGATCCGGATGCATGGCGCGCCACTCGGCCAGGTCGCGATCGAGAATGCGCTTTTCGTCGCGCAACGCGTCCAGGCGCTCGCTTTCGTGCTGGGCCTGCTGAGCAAGCGTCTGACGGTGCTGCTGGGCGTCATGCAGGCGTGTCAGCGCGGCGTCGCGGGCCTGGCGGGCGCTGTCTCGAGCGGCGTCGAGAGACTGCTGCCAGGCATCCGGCGAGGCGTGTTCGCCGAGCAACCCCGCGAGTTGCGCGGCGCAGGCATCACGTGCTTCGCGCAAGGGCGGCAGACGTTCCGCCAGTTGGGCCAGTTCCTGATCCAGCCCGGTGCGCTGGGTATCGAGCTGGGCGAGCGTCAACTCGCTCTGGCGCAATGCTTCCTCGAGGGGTTCGAGTTCGCGTTCGGCCTGGCTCAGGGTGTGCAGGAGGTGCGCGTGTTGCTGGCGCGTGGCGTCGGCATCCTGGCGTTGACGGACCAGCCAGTCATCGCGTGCCGGCGGCTCGATGGCGGCCAGTTCGGCGCCGAGGGCGTGCGCGTCGAGGGCCCGGTGCGCCGCCTGCCGTCGCTTATCGGCGTCGGCGAGATCCTGACGTTGTTGCGTCAGCGAGGTTTCCAGCGCGCGATAGTGGCCGAGCAGTTCGTCGCGTTGCTGCTGGGCATCGTCCAGTGCCTGCTGGGCCTGGGTGAGCTGGCGTTCTTCTTCCGCTTGCTGGGCCTCGAGCTGGGCGGATTCCGGGCTGGCCGGCGGCGCGTGGCGCCAGGGGTGGTCGAGTCCGCCACAGACCGGGCAAGGCTGACCGTCCTGCAGGTGCTCGCGGAGCCGGGTCACGCTTTCGCTGCGCACCGCGCGGTTGCGTTCGACCATCTCGCGCACCGTGCGGTAATGGCGATCGCAGTCGTCACGACGCTGACGTGCGGCCTGCCCCTGGGTCAGCAGGGTCTCACGGCGTTGGGCATCCGCTTCAAGGCGTTCGGTGAGCGTGCGATGGGCGTCATCGGCACGCTGGACATCCTGCCAACGGCTGTGCAGCTCGCCCAACGCCAGGTGACGCTGGGCGGCCTGATCATGTGCCTGCTGAGCGGCCTGGCGGGCATCCGCCACGCGGGCGTGGTCACCCATCGATTGGCGCAGGGTGGCTTGCCAGTCGTCGCGCTGCTGGCGCTGGCGTTGCTGCGTCTCGCGGGCCTGGCGGTGCCGCGCGGCCAGTGCTTCCGACTGACGGTGGCGCTCGGCGTGGCGTTGTTCCAGTTCCGCGAGCTGCTGCTCTTGGGTGGCGAGTTGCTGGGCCTGCTCGCGCGCCTGGCGTAGCGTCGGTTCGGCATGCTGACGGGCCGCTTCGGTCTGGGCGAGCGCTTGCTCGGCCTCGTCGCGTGCCCGGGTAGCGCCGTGCTGCGCGGTCTCGGCGCGTGCCAGGTCTTCGCGCGTGGCGGCATGTGTTTTCTCGAGGCGAGCGATTTCGTGGGGCAGCTCGGCCTGGCGGGTCAGACGATGACGCTGAGGAGCGATCAGGCGTCGCCATTCGCGATCGGCCCGCTGGGGCGCCAGCGTCTGCCAGTGCGCCTCGGCATCGCGGTGTTCGCGCTGGCCGTGATCCCGCGCGTCGCGCAGCTTGGCATCCGTGGCATGCCACTGGGCCTGTGCCTCGAGATGCCGGGCCTGGCGTTGCACGGCATCGAGCTCGGCCTGGGTCTGCTGGGCGTGACGTTCCAGCTCGGCACGGGCCTCGCTGTCGGCGGGCAGATCATCGGCGAGCCTGGTCTCCAGGGCGTCGACGGCGCGTTTCGCGTCGCTGGCACGCCGATAGGCAGCGATCGAAATCGCCGAGTACTCGGCGGTGCCGGTCAGGCGCTCGAGCAGGTCGCTGCGTTCGTTGTCATCGGCCTTGAGAAAGGCGGCGAACTCGCTCTGGGCCAGCAGGACGGCCCGAGTGAATTGCTCGAAGCTCAGCCCCAGTCGCTCGGGCAGCAGGCGATCGAACTCGCGCTTCTGGGTGGTCAACAGGCGGTCGCTGTCCAGGTCGGTGAGCGACTGCTCGATCTTCTGCAGCTTGCCGTCGGCCTTCTCGCGGGCGCGACGCACGGCCCAGCGGGCGCGGTAGCGGCGGCCGTCGCGGCCCAGGAAATCGACCTCGGCATGGCCGCTGGCGGTACCGCGCCGCAGCAGGGTACGCGGGTCGGCGGTGTTGAGGGTTTCTCCTTCCACGTCAGGCAATGGCGCCTCGCGGCCGGGGGCCTGACGCAGCCGAGGCGTGCCGCCGTAGAGCGCCAGGCACAGGGCGTCGAGCAGGGTACTCTTGCCGGCGCCGGTGGGGCCGGTGATGGCGAACAGCCCGGCATCGCGCAGCGGTGCGGCGGTGAAGTCGAGCTCCAGCGGACCGGGAATCGAGGCCAGATTGGCCAGGCGCAGGGCGAGGATCTTCATGTGGGTGTCTCGTCGTCGTCCATGATGGCCTGACGCAATCGGTCGAAGTCGGCCAGAGTCGTCGTGTCCGGCGCTTCGCCCCAACGGGCTTGCCAGGTCCGTTCGAACAGCTTGCGCGGACCGAGCGAGGCCAGCTCCACCCGGGCCGGGGCATCGTCGGTCGCGACTCGGGGCAGGCGTCTTTCCAGACGCAACAGGCGCAAGCTCCTGCCGGCCAGCGCGGCCTCCACGCGAGCGCGCAGGTCCGGCATGGGGGCCTCGAGCTCGACGCGCACTTCCAGCCAGGGCCAGCGCTCGCGCGGCAGGTCGGGCGTATCCTCCAGGGCGTCCAGCTCGACGAGCACGTCATCCAGTGGTGCCGGGCCAAGACGGTGCATGGCCACCGGGCGCGGTATGGGCAGCGTTTCCACGCCGGCGAGACGTTCGTTCTCCAGCGTGATCTCGACGACCTGATGAGGGTAGGCCACTTCGCTGAAATCCAGCGGCAAGGGGCTGCCGCTGTAGCGGATGCGCGTCTCGCCGACCTGCTGAGCGCGGTGCAAATGGCCCAGTGCCACGTAGGCGATGTCAGCGGGGAACAGCGAGGCCGGGATCGATTCCTCGCCGCCGATGACGATGGGGCGCTCGCTGGCCTCGGAGACGGTGGCGCCGTGCAGGTGGGCGTGGCTCATGGCGACGAGCGCCTGGTCGGGAGTGCGGCGCTCGCGAGCGGCGGCGATCAGTTGCCGGTGCACCTGGGTGATGCCGGCGACGTAATCGTGGCGCGCCTCGCATTGGGTGTCGTCGCTGGCCGTGAAAGCGCCGGTGACCTCCGCCGGGCGCAGGAAGGGCAAGGCCAGGCACCAGGCACGTGTCTCGCCACTGGCATCGGTGAGCGGGATCAGCAGGTGTTCGGCGTCGAGCCGGCCGTCGTCGAGCCAGCGCACGCGGCCCAGGGCGTGGGTGTTGAGGCGCTGCATCAACGGCGCGGGCAGCTCGATGCGGTTGCCGCTGTCGTGATTGCCGGCGATCATGACGATGGTCAGTTGCGGCAGCCGCTGATGCGCCTCGACGATGAAGTCGTAGAGCAGTTCCTGGGCGCGCAGCGAGGGATTGACTACGTCGAAGACGTCCCCCGCGACCAGCAGGGCATCGGGGCGGCGCGTGTCGAGCGTCGTCAGCAGCCAGTCGAGAAAGGCGCGTTGCTCGACATGGCGCTCCTGACCGTGGAACGTCTGGCCCAGGTGCCAGTCCGCAGTGTGGATGAGTTTCACGCAAATCTCCTATACCGGCCCTTCAGTCTACCGGTTGACGCGGAACGGCCCAATGGCCGTGCCAAGGGGCCGGGCCGGGAGGCGTTCAAGACAAGGAGGAAGCGTTATGGCCAGGCAGGCCGCATTGCATGAGTGGAGTCTTTCCGCCGAGGAGGCCGTGGCGTTGCAGCGTCGCCTGGCGCCGCGCGTGGTCAGGCACGGCAGACCGGAAGCGGTGAGCTGCATCGCGGGCGTGGATATCGGCTTCGAGGACGATGGCGAGACCACGCGCGCGGCGGTGGTGGTGCTCGACTGGCCGTCGCTTGCGGTGCGCGAGTCGGTGGTTCACCGCGAACCCACGCGGATGCCCTACATTCCCGGCTTGCTGTCGTTCCGCGAGATTCCCGCCGCGCTGGGCGCCTTCGAACGACTGGCAGCACATCCCGATCTGGTCATGGTCGACGGTCAGGGCATCGCGCATCCCAGGCGGCTCGGCGTGGCGTCGCACCTGGGCTTGTGGCTGGACGTGCCGACCCTCGGCGTGGCCAAGAAGGTGCTTTGCGGTCGTCATGGCGAAGTGCCGACCACGCGCGGTGCATGGACGCCGCTCACCGACCGTCGGCGTGCCGAGGACCCCGCCGACGTCGAGGTCGACGCCGAAGGGCGCGTGGTCATCGGCGCGATGCTGCGTTCCCGCGAGAACGTCAAGCCGGTGATCGTCTCTCCCGGGCATCGGCTGGATCAGGCCACGGCGCTGGAATGGGCGATTGCCTGCCTGGGCAGGACCAAGCTGCCCGAACCGACCCGGCTGGCGGATCGCCTGGCCTCGCGAAGAGGTTAGGTCGTCAGTGCCAGCCAGTGCTCGCCGAGCCAGCGTCCGGCGCGCTCGATCTCGGCTTCCGGGGCACCGGCGTAGCCGAGAACGAGGCCTGGCCGGCCGGGAGCCTGCAGATAATGGTCGGAAAGCGGCGACAGCCGCAGGCCCGCCTGCTCTCCACGACGGATCAGCTCGCGTTCCAGGTCGTGGCTTGCCAGGTAGGCGACCAGGTGCATTCCCGCATGGCCGGACGAGAGTTCGAGCCCGCCTGCCACTGCCGGCGCCAGGGCGCGTCGCAGCGTGGCCTGCCGCGCCCGGTAGCACTGGCGCATGCGGGCGACGTGGCGCGCGAAATGGCCTTCGCCGATGAAGTCGGCAAGCGCCGCCTGGGTCACGTACTGCCCTTCCCGGTGCAGGCGGGCGTTGATGCGCTGGAAGCTCGTCACCAGCGAGGGCGGCAGCACCAGATACCCCAGCCGCAGCCCTGGATAAAGGACCTTGCTGAAGGTGCCGACATAGATCACCGGGGCGTTGTCCATCAGCCCCTGGAGCGAGGCGATAGGCGCGCTGGTATAGCGGAACTCGCTGTCGTAGTCGTCCTCGATGATCCAGGCGCCATGCTGCTGGGCAAGCCCCAGCAGTGCCGTGCGGCGTGCCAGCGATAGGGTCGCGCCGCTGGGGTACTGGTGCGACGGTGTCACGTAGATCAGTTTGGGGGAGGGCGTCTCGGGGGGCAGCGACGCGACGTTCAGGCCCTCGTCGTCGGCCGGCACCGGTTGCAGGCTCAGGCCTGCGGCGGCGAAGCAGGCCTGCGCACCGCCGTAGCCCGGCTCCTCCAGCCAGACGTCATCCCCGACATCGGCGAGCAGGCGCGCGATCAGCTCGAAGCCCTGTTGCGCACCCTGGGTGATCAGGATCTGTTCCGGCCGGCAGCGCACCGAGCGCGATAAGCGCAAGTAGTCGCACAGCGCCTCGCGCAGTGCCTTCACGCCGCCTTCATTCCGGTAATCGAACCAGTCGATGGGGGCGCGTTGCTGATGACGGCGCAGCAAGCGTTGCCAGCGCTCGCGAGGAAAACGATCCAGCGCCGGCACGCCCGGCGCGAAGGCCGCATGACATGCGCTCGGGGGCGCCGTGAAATCGAGCAGGCGTTCGCCGCGATGCGAGAGCGTCACGGGCGTCGAGGAAGGGACATCGAGGGGCGTCTGGGGACCCCGCTGCCAGTCGGCAATGAAGACCCCGGCGCCGGGACGCGACACCAAAAAGCCTTCGGCGACGAGGCGGTCGACCGCACTCAGCACCGTGTTGCGCCCGATGCCGAGCTCGGTCGCCAGTTGACGGGACGAGGGCAGTGCACTCCCCGGAGGGAGCCGGCCCTGCTGGATGCCGCCGCGCAGGGCGTCGTAAAGGCGCTGGCCGAGCGTACGGGCATCCGGCTCGGCCAGTTGAAGATTCAGTGCCTCCTGAATCCAGAGACGGTGAGCATTCGGATCAGCCACTGGTTCCTCATAAATAGGACAAACTGGTTCTTCTTGGGGAACCATTATGTCGCCAGACTGAGGTTTCGTCATGTCCGAACGCGAGCCTTGCCATGATCACGATTCGCTCTGCCACCTCCGCCCACCTCGACGACCTGGTGCCCCTGGTCGATGGCTATCGCCGCTTCTACCGCCAGTCCAGCGATGTCGACGGTGCCCGTCGTTTCATGCAAGAGCGCCTTGCCAGGGGCGATGCTCATGTGCTGCTGGCCCTCGATGACGACGACCATGCGATCGGCTTTGCGCAGCTCTTCCCGGTGCCTTCCACGACCAGCCTGTCATCGCGCTGGATTCTCAACGATCTGTTCGTCATGCCCGATGCTCGCCGCCAGGGTGCCGGGAGTGCCTTGCTGGAAGCGGCTCGCGAGCTGGCTCTCGCTCATGAAGTGCCACAGTTGATGCTGCGCACCCAGGTCGACAACGAGACGGCCAAGGCCCGTTACCATGCGCTTGGCTGGCAGCGCGACCAGGCCTTCGATACTTACCTGCTGACGATTTGAAGCCTGATGCCATGACCCATCGAACCAATGACTACGGCCAGCCGGTCGGTTCCGACATCCCGCATTGGCAACCGCCGTCAGAACCTGATGCCGAATGCCTGGCAGGGCGTTTCTGTCGGCTGGAACCGCTGGATGCCGCACGCCATGCCGAGGCCCTGTGGCAGGCGTGGCAGGTGCCGGCCCCGGAGATCGACAACGACACCGAGGCGCGCGCCCGCTGGACCTATCTGGGGGGCCGTCCCTTCGACGACGCGGCCGGCTGTCGAGGCTGGCTGGCCCGCATGATTGCAGCCCGGGAGATGTGCTGTTACGCCGTCGTCGATGCCATCGAGGCGCGGGCGGTGGGCATGGCCGCGTATCTCAATATCGTGCCGGCCGATGGCCGCATCGAGATCGGCCATCTGAGCTTCTCGCCCCGCATGGCACGGACCCCGATATCCAGTGAAGCGCTGATGCTGATGATGGCCCATGCCTTCGACCGGGGATATCGGCGTCTCGAATGGAAGTGCGATGCCCTGAATGCGCCATCCCGCCGTGCCGCCGAGCGGCTCGGTTTCCGCTTCGAGGGCATCTTTCGCCAGCACCGGGTCGTGGCCGGGCGAAACCGGGATACGGCCTGGTTCTCGCTGCTGGATGGCGAGTGGCCGGCGGTTCGCGAGTGCCACCGCCGCTGGCTGGCCCCCGAGAACTTCGATGCCACGGGCCGCCAGCATCGTTCTCTCACGTCGATGACGGCCGCCCTGCGTCACGATCCTTTTCCCTCCTGAGAGTCGAACCATGTATCAGCCGCCCCAGTTTCACATCGACAGTCGCGCCGAATGTCATCGGGCCATCGAGGAGGCGCCTTTCGCCACGCTGGTGACCCGTGATGCCTCCGGCGAGCTGTGTGCCGATCACTTGCCGCTGTTGCTGACACCGGCGGGAGGCGAGTGGCCATCGGATACCTTGCGTGGCCATATCGCCCGTGCCAATCCGCTTGCCGGGAGGGGCGAAAGCTCCCTGGAGGGCATCGAGGCCCTGGCGATCTTTCATGGGCCTCAGGCCTATATCACGCCGAGCTGGTATCCGGCCAAGCGTGAGCACGGCAAGGTGGTGCCGACCTGGAACTATCAGGTGGTGCACGCGCATGGCCGGCTGCGCCTGATCGACGATCCACGCTGGCTGCGCGAGATGGTGACCGCGCTCACCGAGCGCTTCGAAGGCGAGCGGCAGAGGCCCTGGCGGGTCGAGGATGCCCCCGACGAGTACATCGCCGCGATGTGCCGCGCCATCGTCGGGATCGAGATCACCGTCGACCGCCTCGAGGGCAAGCGCAAGGCGAGCCAGCACAAGTCGCTCGATGAACGCCGAGCCATTCATCAGGGGTTGCAAGATGAATATGGCTACGGGGAGCAAGAGGCCGCCTGCCTTGGCGGTGTCACACCCGAGGATTGAGCGTCGGTATGGCGGCGTCGTCAACGCCTAGACGATATCCAGGGGCGGCTTGCGCGACGGCGCGGGGAAGGCGGCGTCCAGCCGTGCGAGACTGGCGTCGTCCAGCGCGAGCCGCATGGCGGCGGCATTGGCTTCGACGTGTGCGGGCTGTACCGCCTTGGGGATGGCGATGACATCGCGTTGACCGTCGGGCGCGGGGCGGGTCGCCCAGGCCAGCAGCACCTGGGCGGGGCTGACACCGAACGCGTTGGCGATGGCGCGAACCTCGGGGTGGTCGAGCGCTTGCCCGCCCTGGGCCAGGGGGCAGTAGGCCATGGTCGGCAGGCCGCGTTCACGCTGCCAGGGCAGCAGGCTGTGCTCGATGCCGCGCGAGCCGAGATGGTAGAGCACCTGGTTGACGGCGCAGCGGTCGCCGCCGGGAACGGCCTGCAGGGCGCGCATTTCGTCGACGTCGAAGTTGGAGACGCCGTAGCGACGTATCTTGCCCTGGGCTTGCAGGTGCTCGAAGGCTTCCAGCGTTTCCTCCAGCGGAACGTTGCCGGGCCAATGCAGCAGATAGAGGTCGAGACAGTCGGTATCCAGGCGTTGCAGGCTGCGCTCGCAGGCGGCGATGGCGTCCTCGCGGCCGGCATTCCACGGGTAGACCTTGGAGACCACGAAGGCCTCGTCGCGACGACCGCGCAGGGCCTCGCCGACGATTTCCTCTGCACCGCCGTCGGCGTACATCTCGGCGGTATCGATCAGTGTCATCCCCAGGTCGAGGCCGTATTGCAGGGCATGGACTTCGTCGCGTCGCGGGGCGCGGTTCTCGCCCATGTGCCAAGTCCCCTGGCCGATGGCGGGCAGGGCGACGGCGGGCTCACGCTCGGTGGCGGCCAGCGTGACGCGGGGAATGTCGTTGGCGGGGGACGTGGTCATGGTGGAGAGCCTCCCTGGCAAGTCTGGCATGGATGTGGGCTTGCCTTCAGGGTGCGCCGACACGGCGGGATGCGGCAAGTTCGGTATACTGGCAACGTCACTTTCGTTTCAGGATCGATCCCATGCCCGAGCGTCCTCAGGATGCCGATGTCATCGCCATGACCCGCGCCTGGGTGGCGCGCTTCGTCGTGGCACGCAATATCTGCCCGTTTGCCGGTCGCGAGGTCCGACGCGACACCATTCGTCATGCTCTGGTGCGCGGCGACGATCCGCAGGTCATGCTGCATGCGCTGGTCGATGAGTGTCGTCGCCTGGATGCCGAGCCGGCCATCGATACGACGCTGATGATCCTGCCGGACGGCATGTCCGATTTCGAGGATTACCTGGATCTCTTGAACGTCGCCGAGGCGTTGCTCGAGGCGGAAGGGTATGCCGGTATCTACCAGCTGGCGAGCTTCCATCCCGAGTATGTCTTCGCCGGGGCGCCGGCGGAGGACCCCGCCAATTACACCAACCGGTCGCCGTGGCCGATGTGGCATCTCCTGCGCGAGACCAGCGTCGAGGCGGCCGTGGCGGCGTACCCCGATCCCGAATCGATCCCCGAGCGCAATGTCGATGCCCTGCGCGAGGCGGGCCATGCGGTCCTGGCGGAAGAGTGGGCGGCATGTCGCGCCGTGCGTGCCGACGAGTGACCCCTTGAAGTCCACGACATCACCCATATGGACTATGGTGTAGGGGCATCATGTCCACTCACGAAAGGAGGCACGAATGAGTATCGAGAAAACCGGTTCCGCCCATTGGCAAGGCAGTCTCAAGCGTGGCAAGGGGACGGTCTCTACCCAGAGCGGCGCGCTCAAGGACAATCCATACGGTTTCAACACGCGTTTCGAAGGCGAGCCGGGCACCAATCCCGAGGAATTGATCGCGGCCTCCCACGCCAGCTGCTATTCGATGGCGCTGTCGATGATTCTGGGCGAAGCGGGCCACGACCCCGATGACGTGCGCACCGAGGCGACCGTGACGCTGGACAAGGACGACAGCGGCTTCAAGGTCACCAAGGTGGATCTCGTCACCCGTGCCAAGGTACCGGGTATCGATCAGGCGGGCTTCGATGACGCCACCCAGAAAGCCAAGGAAGGCTGCCCGATCTCGCGCCTTCTGAACGCCGAGATCACGCTCGACGCCCGACTCGAAGGGTAACGACGCGTTCCATTCGGGCCGGCCTCGGCCGGCCCGTTGATGCTCCCTGTGAGATTGTTCTCCCCACGGTGCCGTAAAAACCTTGACAACGGCGCTGAAGTCTTCCCGTGAATCTGTTAGCCTCCTGCGCGGTCGTCGGCCGGTACCTCCCGCCTTGTTTGGGTGCCGCGACGCTGGACGCTGACATAACACGATCACCGATCATTCGAACGGAAGACCACATCCATCATGGCTACTTCGCAAGAGACCGACGCGAGTGCGTCGCGCCCGCTGAATCGTCGCGACGTCAAGGTGCTGTCGCTGTCCGCGCTCGGCGGCGCCCTGGAATTCTACGACTTCATCATTTTCGTGTACTTCGCGACGGTGGTGGGGCAACTGTTCTTTCCCCCTGAAATGCCCGAATGGCTGCGTCAGATCCAGACCTTCGGGATCTTCGCCGCCGGCTACCTGGCACGCCCGCTGGGCGGCATCATCATGGCGCATTTCGGCGATCTGCTGGGGCGCAAGAAGATGTTCACCCTGTCGATCTTCCTGATGTCGGTGCCGACGCTGCTGATCGGCGTGATGCCCACCTACGACACCCTGGGGTATGCGGCGCCCTTGCTGCTGGTGGCGCTGCGCATCCTGCAAGGGGCCGCCGTGGGCGGTGAAGTCCCCGGCGCCTGGGTGTTCGTCACCGAGCACGTCAAGCGCCACCATGTGGGCTTCGCCTGCGGCACGCTGTCCGCCGGCCTGGTATCGGGCATTCTCATCGGCTCGCTGATGTCGGCGTTCATCAAGACCACCTACAGTGATGCGGAGCTGGCCGCGTATGCCTGGCGGATTCCGTTCTTGATCGGTGGGGTGTTCGGATTGCTGGCCGTGTATCTGCGGCGCTGGCTGCACGAGACGCCGGTCTTCGCCGAAATGCAGCAGAAAAAGGCGCTGGCCGAGGAACTGCCGGTCAAGAGCGTCTTGCGCAACCACTTGCCGAGCGTGGTGCTGTCGATGGGCGTGACCTGGATTCTCACCGCCGCCATCGTGGTGGTGATCCTGATGACGCCGAGTCTGCTCGAGACGCGTTATGGCCTGGATGCCTCGCTGGCCAATGTGTATGCCATTCTCGGTGTCGTGGTGGGGAGTCTGGCTTCCGGCTGGTGCGCGGATCGCCTCGGCAGCGGCCCGACCATCGCCTTTTGGGGCGTGCTGCTGGCCATCAGCTACTGGGTGATGATGACCACCGTGAGCACGCACCCCGAATGGCTGACGCCGCTCTATATCCTGAGCGGCTTCGCGGTGGGGATCGTCGGTGTGGTACCCACCATCGCCGTCAAGTCGTTTCCGGCGGTGGTGCGTTTCACGGGACTGTCGTTTTCCTATAACGTCGCCTACGCCATCTTCGGTGGCTTCACGCCCATCGTCGTGTCGGTATTGATGACCGTGCATCCGCTGTTCCCTGCGGTCTACGTCGCCGCGCTGGGCGGGCTGGGCGTGATCATCGGCGTGTACTTGATGCAAACGTCCAGCGGGCGCCGACTGGCGGTCATGCCATCGTGACGCATTGATGCGCGACCTCGCCATGCCACGACGCCCCGCCGATGTGCGGGGCGTCGTCTTTCGGGCTCTTCTAGGAGCGTCGCGCGGCGTCGACGAGGCCTCGGATCAGGCGCTGCTGGGGACGGTTGAAAACCAGGAATTCGGGATGCCACTGGACGCCGATGAGGTACGGGTGGGTCGGCGCCTCGATGGCCTGGATCAGGCCGTCGCGATCGCGCGCCACCACCTCCAGGGCGTCGCCGAGCCGGTCCACCGCCTGATGATGAAGGCTGTTGACGCGGCATCGCGAAACGCCGAGCAGGCCGTGCAGGCGGCTGTCGGCGGTGATGTGGACATGCTTGCGGGGCAGTACGGTGCGTTGACGCCGCACGTGATCGTAGGCGGTGTAGATATCGCCGATCAGCGTGCCGCCGCAGTGGACGTTGATGATCTGTGCGCCCCGGCAGATGCCCAGTACGGGGAGTCGCTGGGGAAGAAAGCGTTCGAGCAGCGAGAGCTCGAGACGGTCCCGTGCCGGGTCGACGCGCACGTCCAGCCGCATCTCTCCCCCATACAACTGGGCGCCGATATCGTCACCACCGCCGACCATCAAGCCCGCGAGCCCCTCGGGGACCTCGCGCGACGGCGACAGTCGCACCGGGCGGCCTCCGGCACGCCATACGGCGAGCCAGTCGCAGGCCCAGGCCATCAGACTCTTGTGGTCGGACGTGGTGATCCCGATCAGCGGCCGTGCCCTCATCCTTCCACCCAGCGTTTCAGCTTGTCCAGCCAGTGGCCCACCGTGGATTGCGTATGGTGGGCACAGTAGGCCTGCCGCTGCGTGTGCAGGCTGTGCGCATCAGCGGCCAGGCGTTCGACCGTCACCCAGCGGTTCCATTCCGTGACGCTGCCCCAGCCGGGCGCGTTGAGCTGAGCGTTGGGCAAACGGTAATGGAACGTGGGGCGCGGCTTGACCAGTGACTCATGCAGCAACGGATGCGCCGACTCGGGCGCCAGATGGGCAAACAGCGGGCACATGTCCAGCTCGCGGTTGCGCGTCGGATTGTCGCGCAGATAGTCGCTGATCAGTTGGGCGCGTGCCGGCGCGTAGTCGGGCGCGAGGATCTTCAGTGCATAGGCCTTGGGAAACGGGTTGGTATGCGGCAGGATCTCGCGCGTCAGGTCGACCCGAATCTGGTCGCGCAGCCAGGCGGCCAGGATGGTGTAGGCCTGCAGGTGGGCCAGCACACTGGCGGTGCCGGTATCCGGTACCTCGGGATTGAGATGCAGGCCGAAGCCGTAAAAGACGCTGGCGTCGGTGCCTTCCGCGCCATAGCGACGCAGGGCGTCGAAGAGGCGGTCGAACTCGCCGAGCTCCGACCAGGGGATCGGCGGCGAGACGATTTCGGTGGGCACGAGCCCAGCGACCATCTCGCCGAGCCACTCGCGGGAGCGTTGATGGAATTCCACGCGCCACTCGCGTCCCGCCGAAGGTGCCTTGCCCGGCGTCATCCCGTTGGCCTGCATGACCGTCGCGTCGGGATGCACGTACTTGCTGTCCAGCTCGATGGTGAACTTGCCCCAGGGCGTGCCTTCGACACTCATGCGGTGGGGGCTCTGGCGCACGATATCGCCACCGAAGCACTCGGCGACCAGCCGAGCGGCGGTGTCGGGCATGATGCCGGCGAATTCGATTTCCACCCCGACCCGCCGTTGGCGTCCCTGGGCGGTGGTCGGGTGGGGAGGCGGCAATGGCTGCACGGATGACTCCTCGCGGAATTCGCGGTGCCGGTGAATGAGATGGCACATGAGCCCTACAGGTTAACATCGCCGGGGGCCGAAGACGTAATCCAGCGCCGGGGCAGGAAGCACGATTGCCGGCGCGGGCCGCGGGCGTTCCACCGCATGAGCGCTCATCACGCACACCTCGCCAGACACGTCATGGTGCGCGACGGTCGATGAACCAATGCTTCATGACCTCGGTGATACGGCGCAAGTCGTGATTCGAGGTGACATAGGCCGGCATGGTGTACAGCCAGCGGCCGAAGGGGCGCAGCCACACGCCTCGTTCCCGGGCGAAGTCGGCCACGCCCGCGAGGGCGGCGGCGTCGTGGACCTCGATCACCGCGGTGGCGCCCAGCACGCGCACGTCGGCCACGGCCGGGTGGGCGCGCAACGCCGCGTCGTCGCGCAATTCCTCGCGCAGCACGCCGTTGAGCGCCTGTATGCGGCCCAGATAATCGTCCTCCTCGAACACCGCCAGGCTTTCCAGTGCCACCCGGCAGGCCAGCGGATTGCCCATGAAGGTGGGGCCGTGCATGAAGGCATGTTCGGGACTATCCCCGATGAACGCCGAATGCACCCGGTCGGTGGCCAGCGTCGCGGCATGGCCCAGGTAGCCGCCGGTGAGCCCCTTGGATAGCACCATGATGTCCGGGGTCACGTCGGCGTGGTCGGCGGCGAACATCCGTCCGGTACGCCCGAAGCCGGTGGCCACCTCGTCGAACACCAGCAGCACGTCGAACTCGTCGCACAGCTCCCGGGCGCCGCGCAGGTAGTGGGGCGAGGTCATGTTGAGCCCGCCGGCCGCCTGCAGCAACGGCTCCATCAGCAGAGCGCCTATTTCCTCATGATGGGCCTCCAGCACGGCGCGCAGGGCATCGAGGTCGGCCTGCACTTCTTCACGGCTGGCCTCGAAGCCGGCGGTGGGCGCCGGCGCGAAGTGATGCTGCGGCAGGAAGCCCGCGAACAGCGAATGCATGCCTTCCTCGGGATCGCACACCGCCATGCACCCGGCGGTGTCGCCGTGATAGGCCTTCATCAGGGTCAGCATGCGGCGCTTGGCCGGCTTGCCGCGCAGATGGTGGTACTGCACGGCCATCTTCATGGCCACTTCCATGCCCACCGAGCCGCTGTCGGAGAAGAACACATGGTTCAGGCCGGCGGGCGTGACGCGCACCAGTTCCCGGGCCAGGCGGTCGGCCGGCGCGTGGGTCAGGCCACCGAGCATCACGTGGCAGAGTTCATCGGCCTGTTGCTGGATGGCGTGCACCAGGCGGGGGTGACGATAGCCGTGGATCATGCACCACCAGGAGCAGGTGGCGTCGAGCAGCGACTCGCCGGTGTCCAGGGTGAAGCGCGGGCCGTCGCCGCCGACCACCTTGGGGGCGGGAGCTTGGGTCTTGAGGTGCGCGTAAGGATGCCAGACGGGAGATGTCATCGGGGGGCCTCGCATGGGAGTTGCGTATCAGGGCGCGGGGGCTGGACGTCACGCATCGCCGGGCAGCGTCAGATAGTCGGCGGCGGCACGGGCGCGCGCGTCCGGTGTGGCGGCGGCCAGGCGCGGCACGATGCCCAGGCAGGGCGCCTCCAGCGTGCGCTCGAGGGTCGCCAGGTTGTCGCGATAGCAGGCTTCGTCGGCGACCTCGTCGAAGGACAGGCCCGGGTCGATCAGGTTGCCCACCCAGCCGGCCAGCGGCAGGCCGTCGGCGCGGATCGCCTCGGCGCTGAGCCGGGCGTGGTTCAGGCAGCCGAGCTGGAGCCCGACGACCAGGATCACCGGCAGTTCGAGGCGCACCGCCAGGCCGGCGAGGTCCTCGTCGTCGTTGAGCGGTACCCGCCAGCCGCCGGCACTCTCGATCAGCGTCAGGTCGCGCTTCTCGGCCAACGGTTTGGCGACGTGCGCGACCAGGGCGTCGAGGGTGGGTATCCTGCCGGCCCGACGGGCGGCCAGATGCGGCGCGATGGCCGGCGCATAGGCATAGGGATTGAGGGTGGCGTAGGGCGGGGTCGGCATGCTCTGGGCCTGGAGAGTCAGAGCGTCGATGTTGCGCAGCCCTTCGGTGGTGGACTCGCAGCCGGAGGCCACGGGCTTGAGCCCCAGGGTGGTCAGGCCGCGACGGCGGGCCAGCGCCAGCAGGCCGCTGGCCACGAGAGTCTTGCCGGCGTCGGTGTCGGTGCCGGTCACGAAATAGGCGGTCATGTCAGCGTTCCAGATCGAGCGTCAGAAGGTGGTAGGAGACGGGCAGGCCGGCGTCGGTGCGCAGCGTCTCGAAGCGCCGGGCGGCGCGGGCCACGTCGGCGCGCGAGAGCCGCGCCCCGCCGCGGGCCACCTGGGCGCCCACCCCCTTGATGGAGGCCATCACCGCGGCGAGGTCGGGATAATGGAAGCGCTCGAGACGCGCCGTGATCTCGACCCGGCGGAAGCCGGCTGCGTGGGCGGCACGGCGGTGGCGGGCCGCGTCGCGAAATTCGAGCAGCGCGGCCGGGCGTTCCCAGGCCCGGCCGACCTCGTCCAGCGTGCCCGGCGCCAGGGTGTTGATCAGCACACGGCCGCCCGGTCTCGACACACGGCGGATCTCGGCGAGCACCGCGTCCAGGTCCGGGCACCACTGGATGGCCAGGTTGGAGACCACGAGATCGAGGCTTGCATTGGGTAGCGGCAGATCGGCGGCGTCGCCGCATATCCAGCGGATCGCGCCGGGATGCCGTCGATGCGCTTCGGCGAGCATGCCCGGCGCCAGGTCCAGGCCGCTGACCGTGCAGGCGGCACCGTAATGCGTTGCCAGCGCAGCGGTCAGGTCGCCGGGGCCGCAGCCCAGATCCAGCACATCGCCAGCGTGATCGGGCAATCGCTCGAGCAGTCGCTTGCCCATGGCGTGCTGGGCGGTGGCGCGACGGGCGTAATGCGGCGCGGCACGCGAAAAGGCACGCGCGACCCGGGCGCGCCAGTCGTGTGCCCGGGCATCGGTACCTGCATCGAGGCCGTGGCATGGCAGCGCGGTCATGGCATCGTCTCCAGGGAGGCCTCGGCGAGTGACCGTGTCGGCGCCACGGCGATGGCGGCCAGTGCACGGGTGAGTCGCATCGGTTGGCTGATCGGCGGGCAGTGGCCGGCCCCGGGCAGGCGGTAGTCGGCCCGTTCGCGAACCGTCGGGGCCAGCAGCGGGTCGTCCTCGCCGGCCAGCCGATGCACCGGACAGGGCGGCGTGGCCAGGCGCCGGGTATTGTCGATCTCCGCGAGATGCGCGAGCCCCGCGGCCAGGGTGGCGGCATCGGCGTTGATCTCGTCGCCGAGCAGGGTGCGCAGCCTTCGATGGGCGGCCCGGGGCGACGGCTCGCCGCCGAGCTGCCAGCGCATGAAGTGGGCGTGGGTCGCCACCGGATCGCGCCGGAAGGCCTGGCGAAAGCGGGCCAGGGCGGTTGGGCTGACGCCCTCGGGATGCGGGAAGCGTTCTCCCATGCCGAGCAGCACCAGGGCGCGGGGCGTGGGCAGCCGGTCGAGCAGGGCCGCCGCCAGCAGGCCGCCCAGCGACCAGCCGACCCAGATGGCGTCAGGCGGGAGATCGTCGACCATGGCATCGGCCAGCGCCTCCAGCGACGCGGGGTCGGTGAGTGCGGCGCGCTGACCATAGCCCGGCCAGTCCGGCGTCATGACCTCGAGCCCGGCCGGCCAGTGATCGTCCAGCGCCTGCCACAGGCGGGCATCGCAGCCCCAGCCGGAGAGCAGCACCAGCGTGTTCGTCGCCGAATCGCTCATGCGGCCTCCTCCCGCTGGCAGGTCGCGAGCCCCTCGAGCAGAGCGCCCAGGGCGTCGTCGTCGTGGGCGGCGGAGAGGGTGATGCGCAGCCGCGCCTCGCCCTTGGGGACCGTGGGCGCGCGGATGGCGCCGACACGCAATCCCGCCCGGGCCAAGCGCTCGGCCCAGCGCATGACGCGGGCGTTGTCACCCAGCACGATGGGTTGAATGGGCGTCCGAGAGTCGGTCAGCGGCAAGCCGAGCGTCCCAGCCTCGCGTCGAAAGTCGGCGATGCGTTCATGCAGTCGGGCGCGGCGCTCGGGTTCGCGCTCGAGCACATCCAGGGCGGTCAGGGTGGCCGCCGCCACGCCGGGGGGCTGGGCGGTAGTGTAGACGTAGGGACGGGCAAACTGGATCAGGTGGTCGATCAGCGCCTCGTCGCCGGCCACGAAGGCCCCGGCACTGCCCAGTGCCTTGCCGAGCGTGCCGACCAGCACCGGCACCTCACGACGATCATGGGCGCGACCCACGCAACCGTCGCCGACCTCGCCGAGCACACCGAGACCATGGGCGTCGTCGATCATCAGCCAGGCCCCGTGGCGACGGGCGGTCGCGGCGAGCGCTCCCACCTCGGCCACGTCGCCGTCCATGCTGAACACGCCGTCGCTGACCACCAGCGTCGGCGCATCGTCCGGGGCGCGGGCGAGCAGCCGCTCCAGATCCTCGAGGTCGCGATGGTGAAAACGCCGCGAGGTCGCGCCGGCGAGCCTTGCGCCATCGATCAGCGAGGCGTGGTTCAGACGATCCTGGAACACGCGCGTATGGCGGTCGCATAGCGCCTGCAGGACGCCGAGATTGGCCATGTAGCCGGTGGAGAAAAGCAGGGCACGGGGACGTCCGGTCAGTTGGGCCAGGCGTCGCTCGAGACGTTCATGGATCTCGAGGTGGCCGGACACCAGGTGCGATGCCTTGGCGCCTGCTCCCAGGCGTCTCGCGGCCTCGGCCTGAGCCTCGGCCAGACGCGGGTCGTCGGCCAGGCCCAGATAATCGTTGCCGGCGAAGTCGATGAAGGGCGCGACATCGCTCAGCGTGGGACGCTGCCGCCAGCCGCCGTCGGCATGGCGCTGTTCCGCGGCCTTCGCCAGCCGCGCCGACCAGGGATCCGTACGCGAGCCCATGACTCAGCCCCGGGTGGCGTCGTAGAAAAGGGCGTCGTCACGCTGGCGCTGAATGGCATGGGCCAGCGCGATCTCGGCCTGTTCGTCGTCATGGTGGGCGTCGTCCGCATGCGGGTCGCTGGGTTCGGGATGCAGGCCGAGCTTGTCGAACAGTGCCCGGTCGCGCTCCACCTGGGGGTTGCCGGTGGTCAGCAGGATGTCGCCGTAGAAGATCGAGTTGGCGCCGGCCAGGAAGGCCAGGGCCTGGGTCGACTCGTCCATCTGCTCGCGCCCGGCGGACAGGCGCACGTGGCTCTTGGGCATCAGGATGCGGGCCACGGCGATGGCGCGAATGAACGTCAGCGGGTCCATGTCCTCGACGTTTTCCATCGGGGTGCCCGGCACCTTGACCAGCATGTTGATCGGCACCGACTCGGGATGCGGATCCAGGCGTACCAGCTGCTGGAGCAGGGCGGCGCGATCGCGGGGTGCCTCGCCCATGCCCAGGATGCCGCCGGAGCAGACCTTCATGCCCGCTTCGCGCACGTTGGCGAGCGTCTCCAGGCGGTCGGCATAGGTGCGGGTGGTGATGATCTCGCCGTAGTAGTCCGGCGAGGTATCCAGGTTGTGGTTGTAGTAGTCGAGCCCGGCCTCGGCGAGGCGCCTGGCCTGATCGACGTCGACCATGCCCAGGGTCATGCAGGTCTCCAGCCCCAGCGCCTTGACCCGGCCGACCATCTCCGTCACCACCCGCAGATCCTTCTCCCGCGGGCTGCGCCAGGCGGCGCCCATGCAGAAGCGGCTGGCACCGGCCGCCTTGGCGGCACGGGCCTGCTCCACCACCTTCTCGATCTCGAGCAGCTTCTCCTTGCCGAGGCCGGTGTTGTAGTGCCCGGATTGCGGGCAGTACTTGCAGTCCTCGGGGCAGGCGCCGGTCTTGATCGACAGCAGGGTCGAGACCTGCACGGCGTTGGGATCGAAGTGCGCGCGGTGGACCTGCTGGGCACGGAACAGCAGGTCGTTGAAGGGCAGCGCGAACAGCGCTTCGATCTCCTCCAGGGACCAGTCGTGGCGCATCGTCGGCTGGAAGGTCGGCGACGCATCGGTCCAGGCAGGGTCGCGGGACTGGGCGGTCATGAGATTCTCGCTTATGGTCAACTTATGATTTTTAAAAGGTTGACCAAGAGGGTACGAGGCTGCGCCGATATGTCAACCTGTCTCACCGCTTAAGGTTGACAAGACGGCGGGCGACAGCGCTCGGCGTACCGGCCGCCAGGCGCGTCGGTTGTCTTCCGTCCTCCCCGGGCTCGGGGCTGCCCTCGCGATGGTGTAAGATGCCGCTGGACGCCACCTCGACCGCCGGGAGCCAGCATGTTCAGCGTCATACACGCCAACCACCTCGAGGACCTGGGGACGCTCGCGCTCGATGTCATTCGGCGCCATCGTCAACCGCCGCTGGTGCCGGAAACCTTCCTCGTGCAATCCAACGGCATGGCGCAGTGGCTGCGCTTGACCCTGGCCGAGGCCGACGGCATCGCCGCCTCGGTGGACTTTCCGCTGCCTTCCAGTTTCGTGTGGCGCGCCTATCGCGCGGTGCTGGGAGACGACATCCCCGAGCAGTCCCCGTTCGACAAGACTCCCCTGGCCTGGCGGTTGATGGCGTTGCTGGAACGTTGCCTCGACCCCGAGACGTCTCCCGACGATCCGACGTGCTACGCGCCGCTGCGCGACTATCTCCAGGGCGAGGCACTGGAGGCGAGTCCCTTGCCGGGCGCCGCGGAGGAGGCACGCGAACGGCGTCGCTGGCACCTGGCGGTGCGTCTCGCCGACCTCTTCGACCAATACCTGATCTACCGCCCCGAATGGATCGAGGCCTGGGAGCGAGGCGAACACGCGCCCGCGGACCTGCCCGACGACCAGCGCTGGCAGCCGGCGCTGTGGCGCGCGCTGATCGAGGACGCCCCGGCCGCTGCGCGCGAGCACCACCGCGCACGCCTGCATCGGCGCTTTCTCGACGCCGCCCGGGGGCTGCGCGAGCGGCCCCGCGACGTGCCGCCCCGTGTCTTCGTGTTCGGGATCTCGGCGCTGCCCGCACAGACGCTGGAGGCCTTGCACGCGCTCTCCGGTGTGGTCGATGTGTTCTTGATGATCGCCAACCCCTGCCGTCATTACTGGGGGGACATCGTCTCCGACCGCGATGCCATCAAGCGGGCCGGACGACTGTCGTCGCAGGCCCGGCGTGAGCAGGAGGCGCGCCACCCCGAGGCGCCGTGGCTGGCCGAGCTCGACGAGGAGGCCCTGCATCTGCATGCCAACCCGTTGCTGGCGGGGTGGGGCACGCAGGGGCGCGACTTCATCGTGGGCCTGTACGAGTTCGAAAGCGACCGCGGGTTCGATCTCGAAACCGATGTCTTCCGCGACATGGCGCCCGAGCAGTCGCCGACATTGCTGCAGCAGTTGCAGCAGGACGTGCTCGAGCTGGTGCATCCCGGCGAGCGTGCCCGGCGTGAGGGCGGCCCGCGAAGGATCGCCGAGGATGACGAGTCGCTGTCCCTGGTCAGCGCTCACTCACCGCTGCGCGAGGTGGAGATCCTGCACGACCGTCTGCTGGCGGCCTTCGAGCGCGCCGAGGCGGCGGGCCAGCCGCTGCGTCCCCGCGACATCATCGTCATGGTGCCGGACATCGACCGCTATGCCCCCTGTATCGAGGCGGTCTTCGGCCAGTTGCCGCCATCGCATCCCCGACACATTCCCTTCACCATCGCCGACCAGGTGGCCAGCGAGGCACACCCGCTCATGGCCCTGGCGCTGCTGCTGCTCGAGCTGCCCGAACGCCGCCTGACGGTGAGCGAGGTGCTCGACGCCCTGGAAGTCCCTGCCTTCCGCACCGCCTTCGCCATCGACGAAGCCGAGCTCGAGCGGCTCCGCCAATGGCTGGCGGGCAGTGGCGTGCGCTGGGGGCTCAGCGCCGAACATCGCGACTCGCTGGGGTTCCCGGCGCTGGGCGAGAACAGCTGGCGGTTCGGACTGTCGCGCATGCTGCTGGGCTATGCCGTGGGGGAGCCCTCGGCCGGCGGGGCGCGAGACGGTAGTGAAGACTCACTGGGGCATGCCCCCTCGGGGGATTTCCAGGGCATCGTGCCCTATGCCGAAGTCGGCGGCCTGGAGGCCGATCTTGCGGGGCGTGTGGCAACGTTGCTGAGTACCCTGGAACAGCAGTACGCGGCGCTGGGCGAGCGCTTGACGCCGATGTCGTGGCTGGGCCGTTTGCAGGCGTTGTTCGCGGCCTGCCTGCAGCCTGGCACGGCGGATGAACACGATGTCATGGCGCGTCTCGACGCGGCCCTGGCGCGTTGGGCCCAGCAATGCCGGCATGCCGATTTCGAGGAGCCGGTGGGGCTCGGTGTGGTGCGCGATGCCTTGCGTGCCGAACTGGACGAGGGCGGTCTGGCGCAACGCTTTCTGGCGGGCAAGGTCAATTTCGCCACCTTGATGCCGATGCGGGCCATTCCGTTCCGCGAGGTGTATCTGCTGGGCATGAACGACGGCGATTATCCGCGTGTGCGTCAACCCCAGGACTTCGACCTGATGGCCACGCGGCCGCGTCCCGGTGACAGGTCGCGGCGCGACGACGACCGCTACCTGATGCTCGAGGCCATGCTGTCGGCGCGCGCCAAGCTGACGCTTTCCTGGGTGGGGCACGATGTGCGCGACAACACGCCGCGTCCGCCCTCGGTGCTGATCGGCGAGTTGCTCGATACCCTCGAGCAGGGGTGGGACGTCCCCGAGGACGGCGCCGGTTCGCGTGACGCGCGGCTGGCACGCCGGCTGATCGAGACGCACCCGTTGCAGCCCTTCTCGCGCCGCTACTTCGAACGCGACGATCCACGTTTCACCTACGAGGCGAGCTGGGAAGCCTTGTACGCGACGCCTGAAGATACCGCCGCGGCGACGGCGGACGGTGTCCCCTCGCCGGATGCCTCGATGGCATCGCTGCCTGACGAGCCCTTGTCGCTGGGCGACCTGCAACGCGTGCTGCGCCGCCCGTGGACGGTCTACCTCGGGCGCCTGGGGGTTCATTACGTCGATCCTCACGTCCCCGACGAGGACAACGAGCCCTTCGCGCTGGACGGCCTCGAGGACCATGGGCTCAAGCGCGAGTTGCTCGACGGCGCGCGTGGGGGCGTGGCGCTTGCCAGCGTCGCCGAGCGGCTGCGCCTGGCCGGCCGCCTGCCGACGGCGGGCTTCGGCGAGGCCTTGATCGAGCCACGCCTGGCCCGTTTATCGCGCCAGGTGGAAAGCTGGCGTCGCGATGTGGCCGCCTGCACTGCCGCCTCGCCGTTTCTCGCTCGCTTCCAGGGGGGCGCGGCGGCGCTGACGCTGGAGGCACGCCTCGACGACGTGTTCGCCGCGCCGGAGGATGGCGCCGCGCCCTGGTGCCTGATGACGCTGGAGCCCGGGCATTACGGCCACTTGAAGGTCGAAGGCACGGGGCCGCACCGACACGTCGGCAAGGTGCATCGACTCTACGGCGGGTATCTGCGCTGGCTGCTCGCCAATGCCACGCTGGAGGCGCCCTGCAGCTGGACGGCGGTCTTCGAGGATCGTTGCCTGAGCTTGCCGGGAATGGCCGCCGCCACGGCACGACAGCAGCTCGCGACCTGGCTGGACGCCTGGGCGCGTGCCTACCGCATGCCCTGGCCGGCGATCGGCGAGGTGGCACAAGAGATCTGGAAACGCGTGCCGCGCGAGACCTGCGAGGCCCTGCAGGCCGGGGAGCCGCTGGAGAGCGGCCTGCGCGAGGCGCTGATCGCACGTTACGAAACCGATGCCTATGCCGGTCCGGCGGCCCTGAGGGCGCGCGACGGCGCTCTGGGGCAGCTATGGCCCGATTTCGCCGCCTTCGAGGCGGCAGGGGGCGTCGCGGCCTCGCTGACGCTCTACGCGCCCTTGCTCGACATGCTGGCGCAGGTGACCCAGCGAGTACATGGAGGACGCGCATGACGACGTTCGATGACGCCCCGGTGGCGCAGCCCCAGCCGCTGGTGCTCGAGCACCTGCCGCTGGCCGGCCATCACCTGATCGAGGCCAGTGCGGGGACCGGCAAGACCTTTACCCTGGCGGCGCTCTACGTGCGTCTGGTGCTCGGTCCGTTGCCGGGGCGCGAGGCGTGTGACTATCCGCGTCCGCTGCTGCCGCCGGAAATCCTCGTGGTGACGTTCACCGAAGCCGCCACCGCCGAACTGCGCGGGCGCATCCGTGCGCGCCTCAAGGAGGCCCGCGACTGGTTGCTGGCCCCGCCCGAGGCCCGCCACGACGATGTGCTCGGCGCCTTGCTCACGCCCCTGGTGGAGGCCGGGCAGACCGCCGTGGCAAGCGCCGCCAAGCGGCTCGATCAAGCCGCGCGACTGATGGACGAAGCCGCCATCTTCACCATTCACGGTTTCTGCCAGCGCATGCTGACCCGTCATGCCTTCGATGCCGGCGCGCGCTTCGGTGCCGAGCTGCTGCAAGATGGCTCGACCTTGCTGACCCGGGTGGTGGAGGATTACTGGCGTTGTCATTTCTATCCGCTCGCTGCGCATTGGCAGCGCGAGATTCGCCGCCGTTGGGAAGGCCCGGAAGCGCTCAGCCAGGCATTGCAGCCACTGCTCAAGGACGCGCGGCCGCAACCCCTGTGGTGGGACGGCGAGCGTGTCGAGGCCCCCGCATCGCTGACGGCATTGCTGGGCGACGCCGAGCGCGCGCTGGCGGCACGCCAGGCGCTGGAGGATTCGCTGCGCCAGGCCTGGGATCGCGAGGCCATCGCCGGTTGCCTGAACGAGGCCTTCTCGCGCGGCGCGCTCAACAAGAACAGCTACAAGCCGGATGAACTCGACACGCGGCTGGCGGCGTTCGAGCAATGGTTGGCGACCTTCGAGGCCGATGACGGCACGACCGACAGCCAGGGCCGTTTCTGGCTGAGTCAGGCCAAGCTCGAGAAGGCCACCAAGAAAGGCCACGACGTGCCCACGCATCCGTTCTTCGCCCGGCTGGACGAACTGGCGGAGACCGCCACGCCCTTCGATGTCCTGGCCCCGCGATTGCTGGCCCACGCGCGCGACACCGTGGCGGCGATGTTCGCCGCCGAGAAGCGCCGCCAGGGGTTGTGGGAATTCGGCGATCTGCTGCAGGACCTGGACGCCGCACTCGACCCCGAAGCCGCGCCGGAGGCGGCCTGGCGGCTGGCGGGACGCATTCGCCAGGCCCTGCCGGTGGCGCTGATCGACGAGTTTCAGGACACCGACCCGCTGCAGTACCGCATCTTCTCGCGTATTTATCGTGCTCCTGAGGCCGATGCCGACACCACCACGTTGTTGATGATCGGCGATCCCAAGCAGGCGATCTACGCCTTTCGCGGCGCCGACATCGAGACCTATCTGGCGGCGCGTCGCGAGACCCCCAGCCGTTTCACCCTGACGCGCAACTTTCGCTCCAGCGTGTCCATGGTCGAGGCGGTCAACCGCCTGTTCGCACGACATCCCACGCCGTTCGGCAGCGACGAGATTCCCTTCGTCGAAGTCGCGGCCAAGGGGCAGAAGGCGCGTCTTTGCAACGCCGATGGGCAGGAGGTGGCGGCGTTGGGTGCCTGGTGGCCGGGTGACGAACGCCATGCGAAGGCCGACTATCAGGCGAGCATGGCCAGCGCCGCGCGGGCCGAGGTGCAGCGGGCGCTCGAGGGCGGCTGGCATTTCGTCGACGAGAAGGGCGGGCAACGCGATGTACGCCCGGCGGATATCGCGATCCTGGTACGCAAGGGGAGCGAGGCGCTGGCGGTACGCCGCGCGCTGGCCGAGGGCGGTATTCGCAGCGTGTATCTCAGCGAACGCGCCAGTGTCTTCGATACCGCACTGGCCTTCGAGCTGCTGCAGCTCTTCGAGGCGGTGGCGCAGCCGCGCCAGGACGCGCGTCTGAAGGCCGCCCTGGCGACGCGGTTGCTCAACGACAGCCCGGCGGCACTGGAGACCTTGCTCGCCGACGAGCTGGCCTGGGAGCGCGAGGTCGAGCGCTTCGCCGACTATCACCGCCAGTGGCAGCGGCGTGGCGTGCTGCCCATGCTGCGCGCGGTGATGCGCGATTTCCGCGTGGCCGAGCGCATGGGGGCGCGCGACGACGGCGAGCGGGCGCTTACCGACCTGCTGCATCTCGGGGAACTGGCGCAGACGGTGTCGGCGCGTCTCGACGGCGAGCATGCGTTGCTGCGCTGGTGGCATCGCGCGCTCGTCGAGGGCACCCGACAACTCGACGCCGAGGCCGTCAGTCAGCGCCTGGAAAGCGACGAGGACCTGGTCAAGGTGGTCACCATCCACAAGGCCAAGGGACTCGAGTACCCCATCGTGCTGTTGCCGTTCGTGTGCGATTACCGCCCCGCGGAGCCGGAGCGCGGGACCGGACTGCTCGAATGGCGCGACCCCCGGCATGGCCGCGCGCTGGTACATGGCGCCGATGACGAGCAACTGGCCGCCGCCGAACGTGCCCGGCTGGATGAAGACGTGCGGCTTCTCTATGTGGCGTTGACGCGGGCCGCGCACGCCTGTCGCCTGGGCGTGGCGCATCTGGGGCGCGGTCGTGGCACCAGTGGTTGCCTGCACGAGACGGCACTGGGGCGGTTGCTCGGCTGCGAGGCCGACGACCAGGCGCATGACGTGCGCGAACGTCTCGCGGCGGCGCTGAGTGTCGAGGCCTGCCCCGCGCCACCCGCGCATCGCTTGCGCGTTCGCCACGCCCTGCCCGCCGTGGCGTCGGCGCGACGTTTCAACGGCGGCATCGACGACGACTGGTGGATCGCCTCGTACTCGGCGTTGATCGTCGACGCCCGCCTTGCACCGGCGGGCGAGGAGGCCTCGATGACGTGGGATGCCCCGGCGACCCTGGATGTCGAGGTCAGTCGCGAGCAGGACCCGGTGCCGCGTCCTGCGGTGCGCACCCTGCGCGACTTTCCTCGCGGTCCGCGTCCCGGTACCTTCTTGCACGGCTTGCTGGAGGCGGTGGACCTCGATCGCCTGCGCGAGCCGGCCTATCGCGACGAGTTGCAACGCCTGGTCAGCACGCGCTTGCACCTGGGGGGCTTCGAGCCCGAATGGGCGCCGCTGCTGCTCGACTGGCTGTGCACGGCATTGCCGACGCCTTTCCCGGGGCACGCGGGGACCGAGATTCGTCTCGACGGCCTGGCGGCCTGGCGCCCCGAGCTGGAGTTCTGGCTGCCCGCCCACCAGGCGTGGAGCGCGCCGCTCGACGCCCTGGTCTCGGCCTTCGAGCCCTTGCCCGAGCCGCGTCCCCGGCTGGCGCCCCGCAAGCTCAACGGCATGCTCAAGGGGTTCATCGACCTGGTGTTCGAAGCCGAGGACGGCCGCTGGTACGTCCTCGACTGGAAATCCAATCATCTGGGCGACGCGCCGGCGGATTATCGTCCCGAGGCCTTGGCCGAGGCGATGGTCGAGCATCGTTACGACCTGCAGTACGTGCTGTACGTGCTGGCATTGCACCGCCTGCTGACGGCACGCCTCGACGATTACGATTACGACACCCACATGGGGGGCGCCTGTTACCTGTTCCTGCGCGGCGTGGACGGCACGCCGGGGCAGGGGGTGTTTCAGCGCCGCCCCGAGCGCCGCCTGATCGAAGCGCTGGATGCCTGGCTGGAGGGCGACACGGGCCCCGTCGAGGCGTTGCGTGCGACACTGGAAGAGAGTGCGGCGCCACGTGCGAAGCGGCATGACATCGAGGCAGCCATGACACAGGCATCGTCAGCAACCCGGAGCAGCCCATGAGCCCAGACCAATACACGCTGGCATTGGATGCCTCGCCGGGCATGAGCCGGGAGTCGCTCTTCGAGAGTCTGGCCTGGTGGGAAGCGCTGGGCTGGCTGCGTCCCCTGGATGCGCATTTCGCGCGCTTTCTGGCGGAACACGATGCCCGGGCGCCGGTCGAGGTATTGCTGGCGGCGGCCCTGGCCAGCCACCAACTGGGGCGCGGACATGTCTGCCTGACCCTGCCGCGGGCACTCGCTGCTCCTCGCGACGTGCTGTCGTTGCCGCCTCTGGAAGAGGACGCTCCGCACGAGTCGGTCCCGTTGCCGGATGACTTCCTGCGCGGTCTGGAGAGCGCGGCCTGGGCCGCGCGGCTGGCCGAGTCGCCGCTGGTGGCGTCGCCCGGGCCGGGCACCACGCCCCTGGTGCTGGTCGGCGAACGCCTGTACCTGCGGCGCTACTGGCGCGCCGAGCAGGCCGTGGCCACGCACCTCGGCGCGCGTCTGGGACGCCCGTTGCCGGTGGAGGCCTCGCTGGCCGCACCATTGGCGCGGCTGTTCTCGACCAATGGTGTCTCGGAGGACGCGCCGGACTGGCAGAAGGTGGCCTGTACGCTGGCGTTGCGCAACCGGTTGACGATCATCTCCGGTGGTCCCGGAACCGGCAAGACGACGACGGTGACGCGCTTGCTGGCATTGCTCCAGACGCAGGCGCTGGCGGCCTCCCGAGGCGAGCGTGCGCTGCGCATTCAGCTGGCGGCGCCCACCGGCAAGGCGGCGGCGCGCTTGTCCGAGTCCATCGCCGGCGCCATGAACGGTCTGGATGTCGAGGCCGACGTGGCGGCGACGTTACCGCGCGAGGCGCTGACGCTGCATCGGCTGCTGGGCGCTCGTCCCGATACGCGACAGTTTCGCCATCACGCGGGGCATCCGCTGAGCCTCGACCTGCTGGTGGTGGACGAGGCCTCGATGGTCGACCTGGAACTGATGGCGGCGCTGCTCGAGGCCCTGCCCGACGAGGCGCGCCTGATCCTGCTCGGCGACAAGGACCAGCTCGCCTCGGTGGAGGCCGGCTCGGTGCTGGGCGATCTCTGCGCCAATGCGCTGGACCAGGGCTATTCGCCGGCCGCCTGCGAAGTGCTGTCGCAACTGGCGGATACCGACATGACGCCCGACCCGGCATGTTCGCCGCTGGCAGACCACGTCGTCATGCTGCGCAAGAGTTTCCGCTTCGACGCGCACAGCGGTATCGGTGCCCTGGCGGCGGCCACCAACGACGGCGATGTCGCGGCCTTCCGCCAGGCCTGGCAAGCGCAGTACACGGACATCCAGTGGCTGGCATCCTCGAACGCCCAGCGCGAGGTCGAGCGTGCCGCCTTGGCGGGGTATCGCGATTTTTATCGCCGCGTGCGCGACGGGGCGTCCCCGGCCGACGTGCTGGCGCGGTTGAACGACTTTCAGGTGCTGTGCGCACTCAAGCGCGGGCCCTGGGGTGTCGAGGGGCTCAATGCCCGTATCGCCGCGGGCCTGTGGCGTGAAGGCTGGATCGAGGACCCGCAAGGCTGGTATGCCGGGCGCCCGGTGATGGTGACGCGCAACGACCCGCAGCTGGGGCTCTACAATGGCGATATCGGCATCGCCCTGCCGGATGCCGAGGCGGGGCGGCGCCTGCGTGTGTTCTTCGCGACTGCCGGTGGCGTCCGGGCCGTGCTGCCATCGCGGCTCGACGCCTGCGAGACGGTATTCGCGATGACGGTGCACAAGTCGCAAGGCTCCGAGTTCACGCACGTGATGTTCGTGCTGCCCGAACGCGCCAATCCGATCCTGACCCGCGAGCTGGTGTATACCGGCATCACTCGGGCCAGGCAGCGCTTGACGCTGGCCGGGGGCGGCGCGAGCGTCGTCGAGAGTGCTCTGACGCGACGCGTGGTGCGCGACAGCGGGTTCGCCGAGTGGGTGGCGGCCCTGGACTGGCCGAGGGATTGAGGGCCACGGTTCGACCGTTCCGACCGAGAGGACAAGGACATGGAGGCATCAACGCCTGGAGACAGCGCACCCGGCGGCACCGACTGGGCGTCACTGAGCAGCCCCGAGCTGGCCGCACGGGTGGCGCCGGAAAGCGTCGCGCTGTTGCCGCTGGGGGCCGTCGAGCAGCACGGTGCACACCTGCCGCTGTCGACCGATGTGGATATCGCCGACGGCCTGGTGGCGGCGGCTCGCGCCCACGTGGCACGTGACATCGAGTTGCTGGTGCTGCCGACGGTGGCGGTGGGGGCGAGCATGGAGCATGGCGATTTCGCGGGCACCCTGAGCCTGGCGCCGGAGACCGCCATCGCGCATCTGGTGGAGATCGGCGCCAGCGTGGCGCGCGCCGGGATTCGTCGCCTGGTGCTGTTCAACAGTCATGGCGGCAACAAGGCGGTGGTCGACCTCGCGGCGCTCACGTTGCGCGAGCGCCATGGCTTGCTGGTGGTCAAGGCGAATTACTTTCGCTTCGCTCCGCCCGATGACGCGCTGCCTGCCGAGGAGTTGCGCCACGGGTTGCATGGCGGGGCACTGGAAACCGCCATGATGATGCATCTGGCGCCGCACAAGGTGCGCCACGCCCATCTCGGCGAGGCGGTATCGCTGGGCGCGCGGCAGGAACAGGCCGGCCACGGGCTGTTGCCCGAGGGCGATGCCGGTTTCGCATGGCTGGCGCAGGACCTGCATCCCGACGGCGTGGTGGGGGATGCGCGACTGGCCACCCCGGCGCTCGGGGAGCGTCTGGTGGCCCATTTCGCCGCGCGTCTGGCCGCCGTCGTCGAAGCGGCGGCATGTTTCGACCTGACCCAGCTCGGCGCGCGGTCTCGCGAGTGAGGGGCGCGCTCCGGGTCACTTGAGCGAGCTGATATCGCGTCGCGTGGCGTGCGTACCGTCACGTTCCAGCACGTCGTTCAGCCAGTGCCCGGCGCGTTCGGCCTTGGCGCTCAGGTAGCGCCGGTTGTGTTCGTTGAGCTTGCCATAGCAGGCCTGGCGGCCGACCACCTCGACACCGCCTCGGCTCATGGCGTCGATCTTGCCGGGATTGTTGGTCAGCAGCTCGATGCGCGTGACGGCAAGGGCCTCGAGCATCTGCAGCGCGACATGATAGCGGCGTTCGTCGTCGCCGAAGCCCAGCACCTGGTCGGCGTCGACGGTATCCAGGCCGTCGTCCTGCAGGTGGTAGGCCCGCAGCTTGTTGGCCAGACCGATACCGCGCCCTTCCTGGGCGAGGTACAGCAGAATGCCGCCACCGCGTTCGGCGATGGCGGCCACGCTGCCGCGCAATTGCTCGCCGCAGTCGCAGCGCAGGCTGCCGAACAGGTCGCCGGTGAGACACGCCGAGTGCAGGCGCGTCGGAACGGCGTCGGCCCATTGGGCAGGATCGCCCACCAGTACCGCCAGGTGCTCGCGCAGGCCGTCGCTTTCGCGGAACAGCACGAATCGCGTGCGATCGGCCTCGGCCAGCGGGATCTCCGCCTCGCTGATGCGCTTGAGGGAGGTCATGTCGCCTTCGTCGTAACGCTGCACGTCATCGAGGGACACGACCAGCAAGGTGCCGTCGGCGATGAGGGCGTTCACCGCCTCGCGGCGTGATGGGGCCACCGTGGCGCTCAAGGCGGCGGGCACCAGCAGTCCGCGTCGCATCAGGCCCAGTGCCGCCGTCTCCGCCGGTGTGGCGGGCTGCGATGCCTCGGGCGTTTCGGCCTCGGCTGCCATGGCCCAGGCCACGACATCGCCGGCACGCTGGTCCGCGCTGAGCGGCAGGTGTACGGCGTGAGAGACTTCATGCATCGGCGCGCCCAGGCAGGCGAGTCGATGCTCGGTGATCACCAGGCCCGGCGCATGGCCGGTCAGGGCGGCGAGTGACGTCAGGGTCTCGTCGTCGATGCCTTCCAGTGGCTGAATCACGACGTCGTCTTGCGGGGTGCGCAGCACGATCGGCAAGCCGCGGCGCACGTCGAAGATCGCACGTTCTACCTGTCTCATGAGCCTCTCCTTGGTTTTTTCGCGTCGTAATGCTTCGATGACGTCTGGTCCGCCTGCGGCGCCTCGTCTCGCGACGTGGCCAGACGGCAGGCGGGATGGCGTTTTCGCCGGCACACGGCATGGGAGACCGTATGAGCGCTTCGATACTCGATGCAGCGTTGGCCTGGCAATGGATCGGCCAGATTCGCGAACAGGACTGGCATGCCCAGGCCACGCTGACGCTGCGCTCGCCAGCGTGTACCTTGCGGGTTCAACGCGGCGGTGACTGGCAGGCCGAGGGCGAGGTGACGGCGGACGCCGCGGCGCTGCTCGATACCTTGCTGCCCTGCTGTGCCACGCCGGGGCGTTTCGTCATCGGCCAGCTCGGGCAGAGCCTCGATGGGCGCATCGCCACGGTCAGCGGTGCGTCGCATTACGTCACCGGCGAGGCGAGTCGCGTGCATCTGCACCGGCTGCGCGCGCTGGTCGATGCCGTCCTGATCGGCGCGGGGACGGCATGCGCCGACGATCCACGGCTCAGCGTGCGGCACGTGTCGGGGCATAACCCGGTTCGCGTGATTCTCGATCCCAACGGGCGCGTGCCCGCCACCCAGGGCGTGTTCCAGAACGACGAGGCGCCGACCTTGCACATCACGCGGCATCCGTTGCCTCGGGGAGCGCTGGGGGCGCATGTCGATACCTGTGTGGTCGAAGATGCCGCCGACCTGACGCCGGCTGCCTTGTGCAGGACCCTGGCAGCACGCGGCTTGCGGCGCGTGCTGGTCGAAGGCGGCGGGCAGACCGTGTCGCGCTTCTTGGCCGACGGCGAGCTCGATCGCCTGCATGTCGTGGTGGCGCCGCTGTTGATCGGCTCGGGGCGTCCGGCGGTGAGTCTCGCCGAGATCGAGACGCTCGACACCGCCCTGCGACCACCGTGCCGCACGTTCGCGATGGGAGACGATACCTTGTTCGATCTGGCGCTGCGTGCCGTCGACGCGGCGTGATACGTCATCGTGCATGGCGGTCTCCTCAGCGTTCGCTCGTCAGCGGGGCGCCCGGCGGCGGGGTGTCGCGGCCCTGGCGTGGCGGACGCCGACGGCACAGCAGCCATGCCCCCGGCAGGCTCGAGACCAGCACGATCACGCCATATACCAGCGAGATCGCCACGCCTTGCGCGGGGTCCAGGCCCGCACCCATCCATACCAGCGCCGCGGCCCCCTCGCGGAGCCCCCATCCGGCGACGGAAAGCGGAATCGCCATGACCATGAGAACCGGCGGGATCAAGGGCAGCAGGGTGCTCAGGGCGATATCCGCGCCGATGGCCCGGGCGGCGATGGCGTAGATCGCGATATAGCTGGCCACCACGCCGAGCGACCCCAGGGACTGCCACAACCACACGCTCGATGCCACCAGGGCGACCTCGAGATCGTGCAGCGTATGACGCAGCCAGGCGGGCGGGCGTCGGCAGGCCCAGAGAGCCAGCGCGGCGAGCCCGGCGATCCCTGCCACGAGCCCGGTCCACGAGGCATTGCCCAGTCGGAAGAAGAGCGCGGCCAGGCTGTCGCGCAGCGCCGGCGCGGCGGTCAGGCCCACCAGTGCGATGAGCAGCAGCATGACTTGTCCGGACAGGCGTTCGATGACGACGGCACGCCAGGCACGTGCGCGGTCGAGGCTCGACTGGGCATGTCGCCAGGCACGCGTGGCATCGCCCACGACGCCGCCGGGCAGGACCTGATTGAGGAAGGTGGCCGCATAGTATTCGGCGACCGCGCGACGCAGCGAGAGCGTCAGCCCCATGCGTCTGGCCGTCAGGCGCCAGCGCCAGGCGGACAGCATGACCTGGGGAACGCTGATCAGCAGCGCCAGCCACAGCCAGCCCGGGGCGGGAGCGGCGAAGGCGTCGCGTAGCGCCTGGGCGTCCAGTCGCCAGGCGAGCAGGCCGATCAAGGCGCCGCTGACACCCAGGCGCAGCAGCATGGCGTTAGCGCGGGCCATGGTCCGGCTCCGGTGCGGCGAACACGTCGCGATGACCGACGTAGAGATCGACCCGACCCTGATCCAGCGCTTCGCGGCGACGCCGCCACCAGCGATCGATACGTGCACGTTCTTCCGGCGCCTGTTCGCGGGCGGCGCCGGCCCAGCCGTCGAGCAGGCTCAGGGCCAGAGGACGTTGGGCGGGACCCAGTCGCCAAGGACTCGGGGCGTCGACGAGCCGGAAGCCCCGGTCGGCGAAGGCGGTGGCGAGCGCCTGGGGAGCGGCCGTGCCCAGGGCAGGGCCGAAGCCCTTGTCGCGGCGCTGATGCGCGGCCAGGGTGGTGAACAACCAGGCATCGTCGCGATCGGTGACATCGGTGTCGTCGACGCAAAAACGGATATCGCCATCCACGCTCAGGGCGATCAGGGCGGCACAGCGGTGTCGCGCGCAAGCCGCCGCCAGGGACGCGACCCAGGTGTCGCTGACCAGATCGCACAGCGCCGAGGCGGTGACCAGATCGACGCCTGTCAGCCAATCTGCCGCCAAGGCGTTCAGATCGTGTTGCTGGGTGGTCAGGCGAATCGGCGTGCCGTCCATGTCGCGAAGCGGCTGGCAGCGTCCCACGGCATGCCCCAGCAGGCCGGCGTCATGATCGACGAGCCGCCATGTCTGGGGCCCGGGAAGACGCGGTGCGAGATAGCGCACGTTGGCCCCGCTGCCGCTGCCCAGGTCGACGAGTCGTGCCTCGCGTGCCTGACAGCGTGCGGCGAGCCAGGCGCCGGCGGCTTGCGTCGGCAGAGCGGCACGCGCGCTGTGGTCGGCGTGCTCGCGACGCGTGAGCCAGCTTTCGCTGAAGATGGCGGCCGTGTTCATGTCGTGCCTCGTTCGAGGGCGGCGGCAAAGGCATCACCCACCTGCGACCAGTCGCGCAGCGCGGCGCGCTGGCGCTCGGCACCTTCCCGCCAGTATCGGCGTTGTGCCGGGTCGGCGAGCATGTCGCGCAGGGCGCGAGCCAGGGCCTCGCTGTCGCCGGGCGGTACCTTGATGCCGGCATCGTCGGGGAGGGTATGCGCCAATGCCCCGCCGGTGGTGGTGATCACGGGCAGTGCATGCGCCAGCGCCTCGCTGACGACCATGCCGTACCCTTCGTAATGCGAGGGCAGCACGAAGATGTCGCTGCCCTGGTAGGCCGCGCCGAGTGCCTCGGCGGGACGTTCGCCGAGAAGATGGAAGCGTGTCTCCAGGCCATGCTCGGCGATGCGCGCCCGGACATGCTCGACATGCGCCGGCGCCCGGTCCAGGCCGCCGATGCAGTCGCATGTCCAGGGCAGGTCGGTGAGGGTGGCCAGGGCCTCGACGAGCACATCATGCCCCTTGCGGGGAGTGACCGTGGCCACGCACAACAGGCGGGGCACATCGCCGTTGCCGCGCGCTGCCGGGGCGCGTTCCACGCCGGGTTCGACCACATGCAGGCGTTCGGCGGTGACGCCGAAATCGGCGAGGCGGCGAGCGGTGAACGCACTGGTGACGATGACATCGCGCACGGCCGACAGCGCCCGGGTTTCGCTGATCGTGAAGCGCTCGCGTTTGGCGTCGCCAAGCCCCGTCTCGTCGGCGAGCGGGTGATGCACCAGGGCGGTGATCGCCAGGCGGCCGGCGTGCGAGTCGACGACCTCCGGCAAGCCGCCCATTGCCAGGCCGTCGATGACGACTCGGGCGCCCTCGGGCAGGGCCGCCAGCGCGTCGTCCAGGGCCTGGCGTGCGGTGCCGTCGGGCTCGGGGAAGCGACCCTCGAGGCCGATGACCCGCACCTGCCAATCACGCTGGCGCAGCGCCTCGACGATGCGGGCATCGTAGACGTAGCCTCCGGTCAACTGATCGGGATCGCCGGCCACGATCAGTGTCAGCACTTCGCTCATAGGGCGCCCTCGTAACTGGCCCAGGCGATGTGCGATTCATGCAGCGTGACGCCAAGCCCCGTCAGACCATGGCCCGTCTCGCCCAGTTCGCCGTCGCGAATCGCATGGGCGAGACGCTCGAAGATCACCTTGGCCATGAATTCGGTGGTCGTGTTGCGGCCTTGAAATTCGGGGATCTCGTCGAGGTTGTTGAAGTTGAGTTCGCCGAGGACACGCGACAGCGTCTGGCTGGCCAGGCCGATGTCGACGATCAAGTCGTCACGGTCGAGCTCCGGACGCTTGAAGGCGACATCCACCACATAGGTGGCGCCATGGAGGCGCTGTGCCGGGCCGAAGATATCGCCGTTGAAACTGTGCGCGATCATGAAGTGATCTCTGACGGTCAAGCTGAACATCCGTGTGTCTCCTTGTGCCTTTGCGTTCGTGAAGTGGGGTGCGTCGGCAACGTGTCGGGGCGCTCGTCAGGCCGGCCGAAGCCGCGCAAGCGCTTCAGGGGTAACGTATACGATGACAGAGCCCCGGACGGTGCGCGGTGCTGAGTCGTGCCAGTGTCGTCGGCAGGTCCGCGAAGTCGCTTTCCCCGTCGATGAGGGCATCGAGGCGTGCGTCACGCAGCAACGACAAGGCCAGTTGCAGGCGCTGCGAGTGGCTGCGCCGGGCACGCCGCGCTGGCGATACGCCGCCGACCTGGCTGGCACGCAGCGTCAAGCGCTGCGAGTGGAAGGCCTCGCCGAGGGGGAGCGTGACGTCGTCTTGCCCGAACCAGCTCAGCTCGATGATCTCCGCCTCGTACCCCGCCAGCGGGAGCGCGCTGCGCAGGCCTGCCGGGCTGCCACTGGCGTGGATGATCACGTCCTGGGCGCCCTCGGCGTCGTGGGGGTGGCGGAACGCCACCCCCAGCGCGGCGGCCAGTTCTGCCTTGTCGGCGTCGATATCCAGCAGTTGGACGCGCACGCCGGCGATCTGTCGGCACAGCCAGGCAACCAGGCCACCCAACACGCCGGCGCCGATCACGGTGATACGGTCGCCGATGCGCGGCGCGGCATCCCACAGCGCGTTGATGGCGGTTTCCATGTTGGCACCGAGGATCGCCCTGGCTGCCGGCAGGTCGTCCGGCAGCGGCATCACGGCCTTGATGGGCACCACATAACGTGTCTGATGAGGATAGAGACAGAACACGTCGCGTCCCCGCCAGGCCGCAGGCCCCGCCTCGACGACACCGACATTGGCATAGCCGTACTTGACCGGGCCGGGAAAGTCGCCTTCCTGGAAGGGAGCGCGCATGCGAGTGTATTCGCTCTCCGGGACCTTGCCCTGGAACACCAGACTTTCCGTGCCACGGCTGACGGCACTGAAATGGCTGCGGATGAGCAGGGCATCTTCGTCCCGTGGCGGGAGGGGCTGGGATCTTATTTCACCGTGCCCCGGTGACAGCGTCCAAAAGGCGTCGGCGTTCGCTGCGTGCATAGGCAACCTCCTTCGTTATCTCGAGTATCGTCCATGAGACCCTTGCATGTACAGCTATTGTACATATCGTTTTTTATGTACCATTTTTTATTTGTGTCATATAACGTCAGCGTAGTGAAAGTGACGCTCGCTGGCGGGTTTATCTGCCATAGTGAATGAAAAACATGCTGCACCAAGGGGTATCGCATGCGTGATTCTTCGCGTCCTCCCCAGGCTCGTCGACCGGTGTGGGCTCACGGCCTGCCCGCCGGCATGGAATTGCTGGCCGGGCTGGGCCTGGTGGGGCTGCTGGTGGAGGCCGTGCAATGGCGGCTGGCGGCTCCGCGCGGGCTCGGCTGGTCGGTAGGGGGCGTCTACCTGGGCATGGCGCTGATCATCCTCTGGGCATGGCCCGCGGCGCGGCGCTGGCTGGGATGGGCCAACCGGGTCACGTTGCTGCGCGCCGTGTTGATTGCCTTGCTCGCCGGCAGCATGGCGTTTCCGGCGTTCATGGAACGACACGTCCTCGAGATGACATGGGTGGCGCTGCTTGCACTGTGCCTGGACGGCATCGATGGCTGGGTGGCGCGTCATACGCACTCCGCCAGCGATTTCGGCGCGCGTTTCGACATGGAACTGGACGCATTTTTCATCATGGTGCTGTGCTGCGCGCTCATCGTGCTCGACAAGCTCGGCGGGTGGGTGCTGGTGGTGGGCGCCATGCGTTACACCTTCGTGGCGGCGGGGCATGCATGGACATGGCTGCGGCGACCGTTATTCCCGAGTCTGCGCCGCAAGGCGGTCTGCGTATGGCAGGTCGCCAGTCTGCTGGTGGCGCTGCTGCCCTGGGTGTCATCTTTCTGGGCGGCGCTCTGTGTCGGCGTGGCGCTGGCGCTGCTGATCTATTCCTTCGCGCGCGATGTCGTCTGGTTGTATCGCCATCGCCGCATGGGGGGCTCGCGGTATCCTTGAGTGGCCGCTGAGCGACACGATTCGGGCTGTGCGTCGGGGCGGCCCGTTCCGTCGTGGGACGCTTCCGGTGACGCTATTCCAGGTGACTCAGGTGGTTGATGAATTGTGTGAAGATCTCCGCCTGGGTGGAGGTGTTCAGTCGTGCATGGATGTTCTTGCGGTGCACCTTGACCGTACCGACGCTGATTTTCAGGTGGTCGGCAATCGCCTGGGAGGAAAAGCCGCGGAGTATGAGGTCGGTGATCTCGCGCTCTCGCTGCGTCAGCACGCCGCTGGCGAAAGTGCGCAAGGCGCGCTTCATGGGGCCGTCGGAGCGGCCATACTGCAGGAACTCGTCGGACTGCGTCTGCCAGAACTGACGCATGAGCGCGCTGATGATCGGGTGAAAGTCCTGCAAGGCGTTCAGCTCGATGCGCGAAATGCTTTCCAGCGAGGCCTTCCGCCCGAGCGTGATGGCGCAGGTCACCTCGTCATCGAGATGGATCAAGAGATTGATCTCATCCACCAGTCCGAAATTCTGGTAGCAGGTCTGGTAGTACTCGGTACTCTTGAAGGAATCCGGCATGATATCGGCAAGGCGCACGATGCCGGGTGAGGCGGTGTTCTTGATGGCATGAAAAAGCGGGTCGAGGACATAGGCGTGGTTGATGTACTGCCGCAGGGTATCGCTCTGCTCCGCCGGATCGGAAGGATGGACGAGAATCGGCCGCAGCGATTTCTTGTAGGTCAGCAACAGAATCGTGTCGAAGCAGCACAGGGTCGACAGGAAGGCTTCCAGCATCACCGGAAAGCTGCGCAATCGCTGATGCTCGATGAGGACACCCAGGTTTTTCTGCCAGCTCTCATTGGTCTGTATCTGATTGACGCGATCTCTCATCGCTTGTCCTTGCTTCTTGTATGCGGCCGAAAGGGCGCTATCAGGGATAGCCTCCAAGGCTAAGCCAGATGATCAGCCGGTACCAGCCCGGCTCGCGTGGCGAGCATGCCGCAGGCAGTTCGCCAGTCCCGAGGCAGGTCGTCTTCCGGCGGCCGAATACCCCCAGGGTGATAGATACAGCATTATCTGGATGGGATACCTTAAGGCTCTGGTTTTCGAAAAAAGCTCTCAAGAGTCATGCGTATGACGACGGATAAAAAACAGGGCAAGTCCCGCGAGCTGGATCTCTTTATCACGGATTTGAACGGCAACTTGCGCGGCAAGCGCCTGCCCGCCAGCGGCTTGAAGAAACTCCGCAAGGAAGGGCTCAAGCTACCGCTCTCGGTAGTGGGCTTCGATTTCTGGGGGGCGGATGTTCTGGACAATGGCCTGGTATTCGAGACCGGTGACAGTGACGGCGTCTGCATGCCTGTCAGCCAAGAGCCGATTCCGGTGCCCTGGTCGGAAGCGCCGCGTGACCAGATGCTGGCGATGATGTTCAATCCCGACGGTACGCCCTTCGGGGCCGACCCTCGTCAGGTGCTCAACCGCATGGTCGATCGCTTCTCCGCAAAGGGGCTGACGCCGGTACTGGCGACCGAACTCGAGTTTTACCTGATGGATGCCGAATCGGAAAGCGTGCAGCGTCCGATACCGCCGGCACTGGCCGATGGCAAAGGGCGTCGTCTCGCCAATGCGGAAGGTTATTCCGTGGAGGAAATGGACGGCTTCGAGGCCTTCTTCGCGGATATCCGTGAGGCCTGCCAGGGACAGGGGATCGGCGCCGACACCATCATTGCCGAGATGGGCCCGGGGCAATTCGAGGTGAACCTCGACCACGTGGCCGATCCGCTGAATGCGGGCGATCAGGCGATTCTCTTCAAGCGCCTCGTGCGTGGCGTTTCCCGCCGCCACGGCTATGCGGCGACCTTCATGGCCAAGCCTTACGTCGAGGAAAGCGGCAACGGCTTTCACACGCATTTCAGCCTGCTCGACCGCGACGGCAACAATGTTTTCGACGACGGTACCGAGCAGGGCAGTGACCTGTTGCGCCACGCCATCGCCGGGATGATGCAGTTGATGCCGGAGAGCATGCTGGTGTTCGCGCCGCATCTGAATTCCTATCGTCGCTTCATGCCGGGCGCTCATGCACCGACGCATGCCAGCTGGGGGTACGAGAACCGAACGGTGGCCCTGCGTGTGCCGGAAAGCCCCAATCTTGCTCGCCGTATCGAACACCGAGTGGCAGGGGCCGATGCCAATCCGTATCTGGTATTGGCATCCATCCTCGCCGGTGCGCTGCATGGCATGGAAAACGCACTCGAGCCGGATGCCCCGGTGGAAGGTGATGCCTACGCCGAAGAAAGCCCCCGCTATCCACTGCCATGCGAGTGGCAGGATGCGATCGCTCGCTTCGAGCAGAGCGAGATTCTGAGGGAATACCTGGGCGAAGAGTTCGTGCGTGTCTACGCGCAAGCCAAGCGCCAGGAGCGCCGCCGGCTGAACGAGCGCATCTCCGATGTTGAATATGAGGCCTATCTGGGATTGCTCTGATCCCGGCCAGGCTTGAAAAATTCACGGCGCGGCCGTGAGCGAGGAATCCGTCATGACACTGAAGATCGGCATACTGGCCACCGGCACGACGCCGGACAATCTGATCGACCAGTATGGCTCCTACGCCGACATGTTCGTTCGTCTGTTCGAACAGGCCGGCTATGGCTTTACCTTCACTACCTACGATGTGCGCGACGACGTCTTTCCCGAGTCAGCCGAGGCCTGCGATGCCTGGATCATCACTGGCTCGAAGTTCAGCGTCTGCGACAAGTCGCCATGGATGGCGCGGTTGAAAGACCTGATTCTCGACATCTATGACACCGGCGGCCCGATCGTGGGCATTTGCTTCGGCCACCAGATCGTCGCGGAAGCCTTCGGCGCCGACGTCGATCGGTATCCGCAAGGCTGGGGCGTGGGATTGCATACCTATCGACTGGAGAAGAACGTAGCGGAGCTGAGCGCCCTGGATGGCCGATTCACGCTGAATGCAGTGCATCAGGATCAGGTGCTGAGCAAACCTGAGCAGGCTGATGTCATCGCCTCTTCGTCGTTCTGCCCGTTTGCGGCCCTCCAGTACGACGATCGCATCCTGACCCTGCAGGCGCATCCAGAGTTCGACGTGGCGTTCGAAACGCGGTTGCTTCAGTCACGTCGTGACGCCCCGATTCCGTCGACGGCGACCGATCCGGCGCTGGTCGCGCTCGACGAGGCGTCGGCGCAGACGGACTCGCTGCAGGTCGCCCACTGGATGGCCGAGTTCCTGCAGCAGGGTCGACGTCGTTGAGCGTGCCTGCGCGTTGTCTGAACGCCCGGCTTGCCCATGCAGCGCTTGATGCGACCATCCGGGATCAAGCGGGCCATGTCGCGATAGCCCGATGATCCCGAAGGCCCATGCAACGCTCAGACACGCGGCTGCTGCTGGGTGATGCAGTGGATGTTGCCGCCACCGAGCAGGATCTCGCGGGCATCGACGGCGACGACCCGGCGGTCTGGAAACAGGTTCTCGAGAATGGCGTGTGCCTCGTCGTCATGTGCCGGGTCGAGCCTGGGCATCACCACCACCGAGTTGCCGATGTAGAAATTGACGTAGGAGGCGGCCATGCGGTCGCCCGGTTGCCGTGGGCGCGAACTGCTCAGCCGGTCGACGCCGCTGGCTTCGGTCTCGGCGATGGTCAGCGGACCGGGCATCGGTAGCTTGTGCACGGTAAGCCGCCGTCCCCTGGCATCGGTGGCCGCCTCGAGAATCCCCAGGGCCTCGCGGGAGATGGCATGTTGCGGGTCGCTATCGTCATCGGTCCAGGTCAGCGCCACTTCGCCGGGGGCGACGAAGCAGCATAGGTTGTCGACGTGGCCGTCGGTCTCGTCCTGGAAACAGCCCCGCGGCAGCCAGATGATCTTTTCGACACCCAGATAGGCGCACAGCAGCCGTTCGATCTCGGGCTTGGCGAGATCGGGATTGCGATTGGGGTTGAGCAGGCACTCCTCGGTGGTGATCAGGGTCCCCTCGCCATCGACGTGGATGGCGCCCCCTTCGACCACCAGCGGGGTGATGAAGCGTTCGATACCGAGGACTTCGGCGATCTTCTGGCGGATGCGACGATCCTTGTCCCAGGGAAAGTAGAGTCCACCGTTGAGCCCGCCCCAGGCGTTGAATTCCCAGTCGACCATGGCCAGGCGACCATCCGGATGGGTCAGGAAGGTCGGCCCGACATCACGCATCCAGGCGTCGTTGCTGGAAAGCTCGATCACTCGGATGTGGCTCGGCAACTGGTTGCGGGCGTTCTCGTACTGGTCGTCGTTGACGCCGACGAATACCGTCTCGCTCTCGGCGATCGCGCGGGCCACGGCGACGAACGCCGCCTGGGCCGGCTTGGCGCCATAGCGCCAGTTGTCGGGACGCTGCGGCCAGAGCATCCAGCAGGCGTCGTGCGGGGCGAACTCGGCAGGCATGGAAAAGCCGAGTTCTGCCGGGGTGGCGGTGCGACGCTCCGTCGCGATGTCCGTGTCGTTCATGATGAACCTCAAAGATAACCTGCCACCAGAAATACCAGCGTGGCCAGGAAGGCGGCAATAAGCGCATAGGGAAGCTGGGTCAGGGCATGGGCCATGGGCGTGCAGCCGCTACCCTGGGCCGATAGCACAGTGGAGTCGCCGTAGAAACAGGCGTGGCTGCCGAAGGCGCTGGCCGAGATCAATGCGCCGATCACCAGTGGCATCTCGGCGTCAACGCTGCTCGCCAGCGGCAGAACGATCGGCATCGCCACGGCGAACAGCCCCCAGAACGAGCCGGTGGCAAAGGCCAGGAACGCCATCGTGACGAAGCTCACTGCCGGCAGCAACTGAGCCGTCATCAGCGGTTGCAGCGTCTGGATCACGTATTCGGTGAGTCCCAGCTCGTCGTTGACCTCCTTGAGCGTGAAGCCGGCGACCAGCGTGCCCAATGGCATGAGCATCGACTTGAAGCCATCGAGTGCGGTATCGAAGGTGGCGTGAAAGCTCATCAGACGCTGGCTGAAGATCAGTACCAGGGTTACGGCCAGGGCCACGATCACGCCGCGCAGTATGTCGATATCGAAATACCAGGTGAAGAAGATCAGGCTGGCGATGGGCAGCAGGAAGTTGAGCAGATGCGGGCGGCGCTGGCCTTTATCTTCGGTCTCCAGGGCGTTTTCCTCGGCGCCGTCGGGCATTACCTGGCCGCCGCTGGCACGCAGTTCGGCCGTCTTCATGGGCCCGATGGCGGGGATCCAGCCCATCGCGACCAGCGGCACCACCGCGGCGGCGATCCAGGCGTAGAACATGAAGGGGATCGCCTCGATGTAAAGTCCCATGCCGCTGCCGGTCACATTGTTTTCCTCGAGCAGTCCGGCGAAGAACACGGCCCAGGTCGAGAAGGGGACCAGGATGCAGATCGGCGCGGCGGTGGAGTCGACGATGTAGGCGAGCATCTCTCTCGAGACCTTGAAGCGGTCGGTGATCTTCTTCATCGAGGCGCTGATCGCCAGGGCATTGAGATAGTCGTCGACGAAGATGGCCAGACCGAGGAGCCAGGTGGTCAGCAGTCCCTGGCGTCGGCCGTGGATGCGACGAGTCATGACGTCGCCGAAGGTCAGCACGCCACCGGTACGAACCAGTAGCGCGATCAGGCTGCCGAACAGCCCGCAGACCAGGATGATCCAGGTCACGGTGTCGTTGCCGAGCACCGTGAGCAACGTGTCGGAAGCCTGGGTCACCACGCTTGTCGGATCGATCATCAACATGCCAACCAGGGCGCCGGTCATCAGCGACTCGATGGTGCGGCGGGTGATGATGGCCATGATCAGCACAATCAGGGTGGGAAACAGGCTCCAGAGTCCGTAAGTGTCCATGTCATACTCTTTTGTGATTGTGGTGTCGGGAATCGAGCCCGTGGATGGCCCCCGGCAGGCCGCCCTGTTCGAAGGCACTGCAAACCCTTCCATGAGCGCTACATTCGCCATTCATAGCGAATGCCCTTCTGACGGGCGACCTGCCTCGGATGCTCCCATCGGGCAGGTCGAGAAGGCGTTTTTACAGGTAGCCGTCGGCCTTGAGGGTCGCTGTCGTGGCCGTCAGCGCGGCGTCGAGGATATCCACCACGCGGTCGACGGTTTCCCGCGTCCAGATCAGCGGTGGCGACACGATGTTGAGGTGTCCGACCGGGCGAATGATCAGACCGCGCTGCTGTGCCTCGAAGGCGACTCGGTCGCCCACCCGTGCCTCCACAGGGAAGAGCGCCTTGGTCTGCTTGTCGGCGACGTTCTCGAGACACATCATGAAATGGCTGCCACGCACGTCGCCCACCGTGGCGTGATGCGACAACGATGCCAGGCGTTCCTCGAGGTAGGGGCCCACCTCGCGGACGTTTTCGCAGATTCCCTCGCGCTCGATGATCTCGATGTTCTTGAGAGCCGCCGCGCAGCTTACTGGATGCCCGGAATAGGTAAAGCCGGTGCTCAGCACGCCGCCCGGCCCCTGCGGCGTGGACAGCACGTCGTAGAGCGTGTCGGAGATCAGCGTCGCGCCCAGCGGTGCATAGCCGGAAGACAGCCCCTTGGCGCAGTTGATGATATCGGGTTGGGTCTCGTACACCGCCTCGGAGGCGAAGAAGTGCCCCAGGCGACCGAAACCGGTCACGACCTCGTCGGCGATGTAAAGGATGTCGTTGGCGCGACACACCGCCTGCATGCGCTTGTGATAGTCCTTCGGTGCCACCAGCACGCCGCCGGCGCCCATGATCGGCTCGGCGATGAAGGCGGCGATGTTGTCGGCGCCGATCTCGGCGACGGTGTCCTCGAACTCCCGAACCAGGTGGTCGCAGTAGTCGGCTTCGGTCATCCCCTCGGGGCGCCGGTAGCAGTTGGCCTCGCTGAGATGGGTGACCAGGTGATCGAGGGTATCGAAGTCCCAGTTGTTGCTGGCGATGCCGGTCAGGGTCGCGGCGAGGTAGGTGGTGCCGTGGTAGGCGTTGTTGCGTGAAATGATGCGCTTCTTGGCCGGCTTGCCGAGGCGGTTGAAGTAGTAATGCACCAGGCGGATGGTGGCGTCGTTGGCCGTCGAGCCGCCGCAGCTGTAGAAGACGTGGTTGAGGTGCGCGGGGGCGAGCTCGGCCAGCCTGGCGGAAAGCTCGGCGGCCGGGGCGTTGGACAGGTTGTTGAAGGTCGAGAAGTAGGCCATGCGGGTGGCCTGATCGGCCATCGCCTCGCCGATCTCGCGGCGGCCGTGACCGACGTTGACGCACCACAGCCCGGCGATGCCGTCGATGAAACGGTTGCCCTTGGCATCCTGGACGTAGATGCCGTCGCTGTCGGTGATCAGGTCGCAGCCCTCCTCGTGAAAGGTGCTGAAGTCGGTGAACGGATGGATGAAGTGATCCTTGTCTTTCTGCCACAGCGCTTGGGCATCGTGGGCACGGGTCTCGATGGTCATGGTGTCGTCTCGCACGTTGAAAGCGGTCAGTGCCGGGATGGGTGGCCGCGATGAGTCGTCGTTGTGATACGTCGTTGCGTTCGCAAAGAGACTAGCGAGGAAGGGTAGGGCGGGAATATATCCTGATAGGGGTATATCGCAACGACCCGGGAGCCGCCTAATGTGTTCCATGACCCAAACACCTGACAAGCACAAAGGGGAGACTTCATGGCGGTTTCCATTGACGGCCAACGGCTGTGGGACAGTCTGATGGCGATGGCCGAGATCGGCCCGACCGAAAACGGCGGTAGTTGTCGCCTGGCCTTGACGCCGGAAGATGCCGCCGGACGACGCCTGCTGCTCGACTGGTGCGAGGCGCTCGGTTGTACCTGGCAGGTCGATCGCGTCGGCAACCTCTTCATCCGCCGCGCCGGCAAGCGCGACGATCTCGCGCCGGTGGCCATGGGAAGTCATCTCGATACCCAGCCCAAGGGCGGTCGCTTCGACGGCATTCTCGGCGTTCTGGCCGGGCTCGAAGTGCTGCGCACACTCGCGGACCGCGACATCGTCACCGAGCGGCCGCTGGTACTGGTGGTCTGGACCAATGAGGAAGGCAGCCGTTTCGCGCCGGCCATGGTCGCTTCCGGTACCTATGCCGGTGCGTTCAGCGTCGAGTCGACCCTGGCCCGTGAGGACCGCGACGGCGTGACGTTCGGCGAGGCTCTCCAGGCCTGCGGTTATGCCGGCGAATCGTCGGTCGGCGAGCCGCGTCTGGACAGCTTCTTCGAGCTGCACATCGAACAGGGCCCGGTGCTCGAGGAAGAAGGCGAGACCATCGGCGTGGTGACCGGTGTCCAGGGCATGCGCTGGTTCGACGTGACACTTGCGGGGCAGTCGGCCCATGCCGGTCCCACCCCCATGCGTTATCGGTGCGATGCCCTGGCCGCGGCGGCGCGTCTGATCGACCGGCTGCAGGCCCATGCGCTGGCCGACGAAAGCGGCGACACCAAGGTGACCTGCGGCTGCCTGGAGGTCGTGTCCGCGTCTCGCAATGTGGTGCCAGGCGACGTCAAGCTCACCATCGACCTGCGCCATGTGGTAGAGAACGAACTCGACGCATTGCAGGCGTATTTCGAGGGACTGCTCAGCGAAGTGGGCGAGACCTGCGGCGTCACGGTGACCCAGGAGCGGATCTGGGCCTCGCCGGTGGTCGAGTTCGCCCCCGAGTGCGTCGCTGCGGTGGAACGTGGCGCCCGAGAGCAGGGGCTGAAATACCGTCGCATGATGAGCGGTGCCGGTCATGATGCCGTCTATGTGTCGCGGGTTGCGCCGACGGCCATGATCTTCGTGCCCTGCCGCGACGGCATCAGCCACAACGAGGCCGAATACGCCACGCCGGAAGACTGTGCCGCAGGCACGCAAGTGCTCTGCGATGCGATTCTTGAACGCGCCAACCGTGCGTCCTGATACTGGGAGAACAACATGACTCACTCCACCCCTTCAAACCCCGTCACTCACGCCGATTGGCAGGCCCTGGCCGAGCACTTGACTGTCGAAGCAGGCCTCGAGGCGCGTGCCTATATCGATGACACCTTCGTCGATGCCGCCGATGGCGCGACCTTCACCACGCTCAATCCGGCCACCGGCGAGACGCTCGCCGAAGTGGCCAGTTGCGATGCGGTCGACGCCGAGACGGCGGTGTCGGTGGCGCGGCGTGCCTTCGAGAGCGGCGCGTGGTCGCGTTCGTCGCCGGGCGAACGCAAGGCCGTGCTGCTGCGTCTGGCCGACCTGATGGAGGCGCACAAGCACGAGCTGGCGCTGCTCGACAGCCTGGACATGGGGAAGCCGGTATCGAGTGCCATGGGCGACATGGCCGGTGCCATCGGTTGCATTCGTCACCATGCCGAGTCCATCGACAAGCTCTATGGTGAAATCGCGCCCACCGGCGAGGAAAGCCTGGGGCTGGTTCTGCGCGAGCCGCTGGGTGTGGTGGCGTCGATCGTGCCCTGGAACTTCCCGTTGATGATGACGGCCTGGAAGATCGGCCCGGCGCTGGCGGCTGGCAACAGTGTCATCCTCAAGCCGTCGGAAAAATCACCGCTTTCGGCGTTGCGCCTCGCCCAGCTGACGCGCGAAGCCGGCTTGCCGCGCGGCGTTTTTCAGGTACTGCCCGGCTTCGGTCATACCGTGGGCAAGGCCTTGGCATTGTCCATGGGGGTCGACTGTCTGGCCTTTACCGGCTCCACCGGGGTCGGCAAGCAATTGATGCAGTACGCCGGTCAGTCGAATCTCAAGAAGGTCTTTCTGGAGTGTGGCGGCAAGAGCCCGAATCTCGTCTTCGCCGACTGCAAGGACCTGGATCGCGTGGCCGAACACGCTGCTGCCGCGATCTTCCACAATCAGGGCGAGGTGTGCATCGCCGGCTCGCGCCTGCTGGTCGAGAACAGCATTCGCGAGCGTTTCGTCGGCAAGGTGCTGGCCGCCGCCGAACGCATGCAGCCCGGCGACCCGTTGGATCCGGCGAGCTTCATGGGCGCGATGGTCGATCAGACCCAGTATCAACGCGTACTCGACTACATCCGCCAGGGTGTCGAAGAAGGCGCGACGCTACGTGCCGGCGGCCAGGCGCTGGATGTCGAAGGGGCCAAGGGCCAGGGCCTGTTCATCGGGCCGACGGTATTCGATGGCGTCACCGACACCATGGCCATCGGTCGGGAGGAAATATTCGGCCCGGTATTGGCGGTGTTCGGCTTCGACACCGAGGAGGAGGCCGTACGTCTGGCCAACGACAGCGACTACGGCCTGGCGGCGGGCCTGTGGAGTCAGGACATCGATCGCATCATGCGCGTCACCCGTCGGCTGCGCTCGGGCCAGGTCTTCGTCAACAACTGGGCCGATATGGATCAGACGGTGCCCTTCGGCGGGGTCAAGCAGTCCGGCAACGGCCGTGACAAGTCTCACCATTCGCTGGAGGAATACTCCGATCTCAAGACCGTCTGGATGACGCTCGCCACCTGAGCGCCGCCCACGCCATGCATCAGGGCGGGAGCATCGGCTCGTTCGTGGAGGCAGGCCGGCCCCCGGGCCGGCGGTGCCTCGCCTGCTCGGCGCGGCCGGGTCACTGGCGGCGCTGTGCTTGTATGCCTTTGTCTATGCGCGACTGCGCCGGCTGGTGCCCGAAATGGCCGACGCCGAATAGCTGCAGACAGAGGAGGGCGGCAGGGCAGTGAGCGGACTTTCGAGGGGCGCTTACTGCCCCGCCTGCTGGCGGGAGACCAGCGCCACGTGATCGAGGAAAAGCCGGAAGAGCTGCGACTGGCTGGAAACCTCGAGGCGTTGGTAGACATGCTTGCGATGGACCTTGACGGTACCATCGCTGATGCCCAGTTCGCGGGCCGCCGATTTGGTGGAGTGCCCGGCCAGCAGCAGGCGCACGATGTCCCGTTCGCGTGCCGTCAGGCGTTCCCGCCCGAAGCTGTCGAAGGCTTCCTCCACCGGTTCCCGCTCGGCCAGGCATTGGTGGAAGCGGTGTTCCTGCCACTTCCAGTATTCCCCTAGCAGCACTTCCAGTACCGGCGAGATATGGCGTAGTGCCAGCATATCCCGGCGGGTGATCCGTGGGGCATCGTCGCGAAACCCCAGTGACACCACCATGACGACGTCAGTGTCGACCCTGGCGAACAAGCCGATCTCGTCGGTGAGTCCCAGGGCCCGATAGTAGTGGTGATAGTAGTCGCTGTTCTCGAAACGGTCCGGTGCCAGCTCGCGCAGTCGGTGTGCGCCGCTCTCCAGCCCGTCATGCACGGCCTGGAAGAAGGGGTCGAGCAGGAAGGCCTGGTTCAAATAGCGTTCGATTCCCTGTTCGCGCCGCGTGGCTGGATAGTTGTCGTGTATCAGCAGCGGGCGCCGTTGTCCTTTATAGGTATTGATCAGAATGGTGTCGAAACCGACCAGCTCGCGCAGCGTCTGTTCCAGCAGGAGCGGAAAGCCGCTCCCGGTGACGGCCTGGAAAAGACAGGCCAGATGATGGTGCCAGGTCAGGCTGGCGGCACTTGCGAGATGGTCGGTGGGTGTCACGAAAAATCAGACCCTGAGCAGAAGGTGTTCGCGCTCCCAGGAGCTGATCACCTGGAAGTATTCGCGGTGCTCGGCGCGCTTGACCGCCAGGTAGCTGTTGGTGAAACGCTCGCCGAGAATCTCGGCCAGTGGCTGGCATTCACTCAGCATGTCCAGCGCCGGACGGATATCGTCGGGCAGTTTGTGGCCACCGGACCAGGCCGACCCGACCATCGGCGGACGTGGTTCGAGCTGGCCGAGCATGCCGAGATAGCCGCAGGCCAGCGAAGCCGCCATCACCAGGTAGGGGTTGGCATCGGCCCCGGCCAGACGGTTCTCGACCCGTGTCGCTTCGGGCGTCGAGACCGGAACTCTCAGGCCCACGGTGCGATTGTCGGTCCCCCACTCGACGTTGATCGGTGCCGAACCGCTGGTCTCGGTCCGCATCAGCCGGCGATAGGAGTTGACGTTGGGCGCCAGCAGAGGCATGGCCGCGGGCAGATAGCGCTGCAGCCCGCCGATGAAATGCTGGAACAGCCGGCTGGACTGACCGTTGTCGCTGGCGAACAGGTTATCACCGGATTGCGCGTCGAGCAGGCTCTGGTGTAGATGCATCGAGCTGCCCGGTTCGTTGGCCATCGGCTTGGCCATGAAGGTGGCGTACATGCCGTGGCGCAACGCGGTTTCGCGCAGGGCGCGCTTGAACATGACCACCTGATCGGCCAGGTGCAGGGGATCGCCGTGCTGGAAGTTCACTTCCATCTGGCCTGCCCCCTCTTCATGGATCAGGGTATCCAGGTCGAGGCTCATGGCGTCGCAGTAATCGTACATCTCCTCGAACAACGGATCGAACTCGTTGACCGCGTCGATGGAGAATGACTGGCGACTGCTCTCCTGACGTCCGTTGCGGCCGATCGGCGGTTCGAGCGGATAGTCGGAATCGGTATTGGTCTTGACCAGGAAGAACTCGACCTCGGGGGCCACCACCGGCTTCCAGCCCCGCGCCTGGTAGCAGGCCAGTACCCGCTTGAGCACATGCCGAGGGGCGAGCTCCACCGGCTCGCCGGTCAGATAATGGCAGTCATGGATGATCTGCGCCGTGGGATCGTCGGCCCAGGGCACCAGGAAGACGGCGTTGGGGTCGGGCACCAGCTCCATGTCCCGCTCGGCAGGGTTCCAGAAATGGATGTCATCGTCGTCGGGATAACCGCCAGTGACGGTCTGGATGAAGATCGAATCCGGCAGTCGCGGGCGGCCACCGCCCAGGTACTTGCCGGCGGGCATGATCTTGCCCTTCAGGATGCCGGTGAGGTCGGTGACCAGGCACTCGACCTCGGTGATGCCACGCGCCTGGAACCAGTCGTTGAAGTGGGGTTGTTCTTGACGGTTACTCATAAAGTGTCCTTGTTCTGCAGATGGTCCCGGCCCCGTCAGAGCGGCCGGGACCTGTCGCCTCAGCGTGACTGGACTTCTGACCAAAGCTGCTGGAAGACCTGCAGTTGCTCGCCTTCGAGACTGGGCGTGAAGTGCAGGCGCTGCATGTCTTCCTCGGACGGCTGGATCGGAGGCTGGGTCAGGATGTCGTCAAGATAGGGCTGAGCTTCCGCATTGGGGCTGGCGTAGTAGTTGTAGTTGGAGAGCTGAGCGCCGATCTTGGCATCCAGGATGAAGTTGATGAACTTGTGGGCCAGATCGGGGTGGGGGGCCTTGGAAGGGATCAGCATGGTATCCACCCACATTTCGGTCCCCTCGTCGGGAATCATGAACTCGATGTTCTTGAATGACTCCGGATTTTCCTGGCGATAGAAGAGGTAGTCGCCGTTATAGCTCAAGGCGGCGTGGGTCACGCCGCGTGCCAGTTGCTGCAGGCTTGGCGTCCCGTCGACGAAGCCGCTGAAATTGTCGCGGTTCTTGGTGTCGATCAGCAGTCTTGCGGCCTCCTTCCAGGCCTCGGTGTCGGTGCAGTCATAGCCGTGGCCCAGGTATGCACAGGCGCCGCCCATGGTGACCTGGCCATCGCCCATCAGCGCGAAGGGGTGTCCCGAGTTGACCTCGGAATCGAACATCAGCGACCAGCTCTTGGGGGCATCGGGGAACGTCTCGGCATTGTATACCAGACCGGTCACGCCCCACTGGTAAGGTGCCGAATAGGTGCTTTGCGGATCGTAGCTGGGGTTCTCGAACTGCTCCATGACGTTGTCGAGGTTGGGGATCTTGGACTTGTCCAGCTTCTGTACCATGCCGGTCTCGATGAGCCGTGGCACGTAATAGTTGGATGGCACGATGATGTCGTACTGCGACACCCCGCCAGCATTGAGCTTGGCATACATTTCGGGCAGCGAGTTGTAGTAGCTCTGCACCACCTCGGCGTCGTATTTCTCCTCGAAGGCCTCGATGATGGCCGGGTCCATGTATTGGGTCCAGTTGAACAGGTACAGCTTGTTGTCTTCCTGAGCCTGGGTGCCGCCGGCCAGCAATAGGCCTCCGAGTGCAGCGGCGATTCTTGTGGTCATTGTTTTCATCGTGTCGCTTTCCTTCGGTGCTACGTTTTGTCGGTGTTGCATCGTATTGACAGAAAGCGCCTAGCGGCGTCCCTGCCGGTTGAACAGCATGCTGAGTATCGCGGCCATGGCCACCGCACCGATCATCAGGGTGGCGATCGCATTGATTTCGGGCGTCACTCCCTTCTTGATGGCGCTCCAGATATAGATGGGCAAGGTGGCGCTTTCCGGTCCTGCCGTGAAGAAACTGATCACGAAGTCGTCGATCGACAGCGTGAACGACAGGAAAAAGGCGGAAATCAGCGCCGGCTTGATGGTCGGTACCATGAAATGTACCACGCGCTTGACCGGCGACGCATAGAGGTCCTTGGCAGCTTCGAACAGGGTCGGGTCCAGGCCCACGAAGCGCGAGTAGACGATCAGTGCCACGAACGGAATCTGGAACGTCACATGCGCGATGATCATGGTGCCGAGCCCTGGTTGCAGCAGGCCGGTCCATTCATGAATCTGCACGAAGAAGGCCATCTCGGAAATGCCGAAGACGATATCCGGCAGCACGATAGGCAGATAGATCAAGACGATCAGCCAGCCCAGTTTGCGATGGCGATGTCGGTACATGCCATAGCCAATCAGGCACCCCACCACCAGCGCCACGACCGAGGAGCTCACCGCCAGCACCAGGCTGTTGCCGAAGGCACTGATGATCTGCTCGTTGCCGAACAGCCTGCGGTACCAGGCCAGCGAGAAGTTTTCGAAAACGGCTGTGCTGTTGGCCGAGTTGAAGGAAAACAGCACGATCACCAGGAGTGGCGCGTAGAGGAAAACCAGCGTCACCCACCAGATACCGGCGAGACCGCGCGCAAGCGTTCGCTTTTTCATATCACTACCTCCTCACCACCGCCGAGACGCTTGCCGATACGCCGCATGGCGAACAGGCCGATGAATGTCGCGATCAACATCAGGATTGCGCCCGCGGCGCCCAGGGGCCAATTGGAGCTGCCCGCGAACTGGTTGGCGACCAGGTTGCCGAGCATCATGCCCTTGCCGCCGCCGAGCAGCTCGGGAATCACGTACATGCCGAAGGCGGGAATCGCCACCAGCACCGTGCCGGCCAGCAAACCTGGCAGCGTCTGCGGGAAGACCGCGTGCCAGAAGGCCCGCACCGGACTGGCATAGAGGTCCTGCGCGGCCTGTACCTGCGCCGTATCGAGCTTTTCGAAGGCGGCATACAGCGGGAGTACCATGAAGGGCAGGAAGTTGTAGACCAGCCCCAGGGTGACCGCGAAGTTGGAGGGATACAGCCCCATGTTGGGCGCCACCAACCCTATGCTCTCGGCCAGGCTGGAAAGCGGTGTTTCCGGTGCCAGCAGGTTCATCCAGCCGAAGGCACGAATCACCTGATTGGTCCACGATGGCACGACGACCAGCAACAACAGGACCGGCCGCCACTTCTCACGACAGGTCGTGATGTAGTAGGCCACCGGATAGGCGACGATCACGACCAGCACCGTCGATACCAGGGTCTGCCACAGCGAGCGCAGCAAGGTATAGAGGTTGCCCGGGCTCCAGCCGAGAAAGCCCACGCCCGCCAGCCGTTCGAAGGCGTCCAGTGACAGGGGCATCTGCGGCAGGCCATAGGGGCCGTTGGTCATGAAGGCCACCCCCATCAGATACGCACTGGGCAACACCAGGAAGATGAAGATCCAGAAGGCCCCGGGCGCCACCGTGAACAACAAGTGACGGGTCTCGCGGACCATGGCCCGGCTGCGGGCAGTGGGTACGGCTCCAGAATAGGACATGTGCGCCTCCTCACTCGTGCAGGGTGACCAGGTCTTCCGGCGCTACCGCCACCGTCACCGTTTCGCCGATCTCGGGCAGGTGACGGCCGCGGTTATTGACCGTGGCCTGCAGGGTGGTATCGCCGATCTCCAGACGGAACTCGGCATGACTGCCGCGATAGAGCCGCTCGGCCACTTTAGCCGTCAGATGATTGTCGCCCTCGACCTTGCCGGGCAGCAGGTCCAGCGTCTCGGGGCGAATCAGCAGAAGCTCTCCGTCGCCGGGGTCCTCGGCGGTGAGTGTCCCCAGCGCCGTGGTCAGGCGCCCGCCCTGGCGGGTGCTGATCGGGTAGAGGTTGTCGTGACCCATGAAACGGGCCACGAAGGCGTTAACCGGACGCTCGTAGACTTCCCGCGGGGCCCCGACCTGCTGGATGGTGCCACCATTGAGGACGGCGATACGGTCGGACATGACCATGGCCTCCTGCTGATCGTGGGTCACGAACACGAAGGTCATGCCGAGCCGTCTCTGCACCCGCAGCAGCTCCACCTGCAACTGGCTGCGCAGGCCGGCATCCAGTGCCGAGAGTGGTTCGTCGAGCAACAGGACATCAGGCTCGCAAATCAGCGCCCGAGCCAGCGCGATGCGCTGACGCTGGCCGCCGGAGAGCTGATCGACATGACGGTCGACCAGGTCGCCGAGCTTGATGAAGTCGGCAATCTCATCGACCTTGACATGACGCTCAGCCGCCGGCATGCCGCGCATCTTCAACCCGAAGGCCAGATTTTCGCGGACCGAAAGGTGCGGGAAGAGCGCATAGGATTGGAAGACGGTATTGACGCTGCGCCGGTGGGGCGGTACTTCGGTGACGTTCTTGCCGCCTACTACCAGCGATCCGTCGTCCGGCTCCTCGAGGCCGGCGAGGATCCGCAGCAGGGTGGTCTTGCCGCATCCGGAAGGCCCCAGCAGGGTGAAGAACTCGCCGGCCCGGATGTCCAGGTCGACGCCGTCGAGCGCCACGGTATCGCGCCCGAAGCGCTTGTGCAGGCCCTGCATTTCGATCGAGGATGCCTTGCGGTTCGCCCGATCCTGCTCATCGGCAGCCGGGTGGACCCCCGGCTTGTCGGCAATCTCCGCCGTGGTGGTCTCGCTCATGGGGATACCCTCTCGCTTGTCGGCGGCCCCTCTCAGAGCCGGTCGCGCAGTTTGTAGAAGTTGGTAGCCAGTACCAGCAGGGGCTTGCGCAGGGCTCGCCCACCCGGGAACTGCCGGTGTGGCATGGCAGCGAAGACATCGAAACGCTCGCTCTGGCCGGCGATGGCCTCGGCCATCAGCTTGCCGGCCAGTCCTGCCATGGCCATGCCGTGCCCGGAGTAGCCCTGGGCATAATAGAGATTGTCGCCCAGGCGGCCGAAGTCGGGAGCCCGGTTCAGGGTGATGGCCACGTCGCCGCCCCATCGATACTCGATGGGGACGCCTTCCAGCACCGGAAACAGCCGGGCGATCTTGGCATCCATGCGTGCCTGCAGCTTCGGCGGCTCGCGGCCGTCGTAGCTGACCTCGCCGCCGTAGATCAAGCGGCGGTCGGCACTGAGACGATAGTAGTCGAGCACGAAATTGGCGTCGGCCAGGGCATCGTTCTGCGGCAGCACCTGCGCCGCCTGGGCCTCGCTCAAGGGGGCGGTGGCGATCATGTAGTTGGCGGCGCGCATGATGCGTCCGGAGAGCTCCGGCACCAGGTCGCCGTGATAGGCATTGGTGGCCAGTACCACGAAGTCGGCGGTCACCTGGCCGCGTTCGGTGATGACCGTGGCCGGCTGCCCGCGGCGGATTTCGCGGGCGGCGCTGCGCGGGTGCACGCGCACGCCGGCGCGCTGTGCCGCCCGGGCCAGACCCAGGGTGTAGTTGAGAGGATGGAGGTGCCCACCCTCACGGTCATGGAGGGCCGCCGGGTAGGTGTCGGTGACCACGTGCTCGCGCAGGGCATCGCCTTCTAGCCATGTCAGGGCGTCGTAGTCGTAGTCGCGGGCCATCTGCTCGCGGAAGGACGAGAGTTCCTTGATATGGCGCGGCTTGACCGCCGCGTGCAGGTAGCCCCAGGCCAGTTCGCAGGGAATCGCATGACGCTCGACCAGCTCGGCGGTGAGGCGTACCGCCTCGCGGCTCATTTCCCATATTTCACGGGCACGGGGCAGCCCGAGGGCCTGCTGGACGGTAGTGATATCGGTGCCCAGCCCGGGCAGGATCTGCCCGCCGCTGCGGCCGGAGGCGCCGTGGCCGATATCGCCGGCCTCGAGCAGTACTACCGAGTAGCCGCGTTCGGCCAGATGCAGCGCCGTGGAGCAGCCGGTCACCCCGCCGCCGATCACGCATACGTCGGCCCGGGTGTCGCCTTCCAGAGGTTGGCTGGGCTCGAGCTCGACGGCGATGGAGGCCCGATACCAAGAAGCAGGAGGGTCGGAGACGGTACTGCACATAGATGTCATCCTGTTATTGTTGTTGAAGAATTGACGAGAATACGACAAAACTACTTTCGATATACAAGCGATGGTTTTGAGTGGTGGATCGTCAGATTCCCAGCCTGTCGCGCAGGTTATAGTACCAGGCGCCCATGGCGGTGAGCGGAACCTGTAGCCTTCGTCCTCCGGGGAAGGAATGCTGGGGCAGGCTGGCGAAAATATCGAAGCGTTCTGCCTGTCCCTGAATCGCATCGCTGATCACCTTGCCCGCCAGATGGGTGCAGGTGAGGCCATGGCCGCTATAGCCTTGCGCGTAGTAGATGTTCGTTCCGATGCGACCGAACTGCGGGAGACGCGTCAGCGTCAAAAGGAAGTTGCCGGTCCAGGCAAATTCCACTTTCGTGTCTTTCAGTTCCGGAAACGTCTTGAGCATCTTCGGGACGATCAACGCCTCGATTTTTGCCGGCTCACGCGCGCCGTATGTGACGCCGCCGCCATAGACCAGCCGGCCATCACCGGACAGGCGGAAATAGTCCAGGAGGTAATTGCAGTCCTCGACACAATTGTCTTTCGGGAGCAAACGCCGTTGTACCCTTTCCGGCAGGGGCTCGGTGGTGATGATCTGGGTGCCGCAAGGTATGGCCTTGGACTCCAGTTCTGGTAGCAGGCCATTGAGGTAGGCGTTGCCGGCGACCAGCACGTAGTCTGCTTCAACACTGCCTTGCTCTGTATGGACGACCGGCTTGTCACCTTCCTGAACGCGCAGCGCCGGAGACTCTTCGTAAATGGTTCCGCCCAGGGACTCCACGGCGTCGGCTTCACCACGCACCAGGTTCAGGGGATGGAAATGCCCACCGCTGTGATCGATAAGGCCACCGGCGTAGCGCTCGGTCCCCACGTATTGCTGGATGGCATGTGCGTCGAGAAGCTCCAGCTGTTCGTGGCCGTGTTTTTCCCAGAGCTTTTTTTTCTCGACCAGCTCATCGAACTGCTTGCGGTTGCATGCAGCGAAAATGCCGCCTTCCTTCAGGTCGCACTGAATGCCGTAGTCTTTGACGAAGCGGCGCAGGATACGCCCGCCCTCGAAGGCCATCCGGCCCATCTCGGCGCCGACCTTCTGGCCGTACTGGCGCTCGATGAAGTCGATGTCGCGACTGTAGCTGTTGACGATCTGTCCGCCATTGCGGCCGGAAGCACCGAATCCAATGCGGTTGGCTTCCAGGACAACCACGTTGTAGCCATTCTCGGCCATGTGGAGGGCAGTAGACATGCCGGTAAAACCGGCGCCGATGATGCAAATGTCTGCCTTTACATGACCCAGCAGGGGCGGTCTTGCTCGCGCGTCATTGGCGGACGCCGCGTAATAGGACTGAGGATAAGACGTTGCCAGCACGGTTTGCTCCCGAACCATCGTTGTGTCTTGGCCAGCCTTTGCTAAATGTCGGCCTTGTGAGTCTTTGCGTTGGGATAACGTTACGAAGGAGTGGCAATCCTGTGATATACCCCTGAATCGCCCCGGGTTTCGTAGACACCTCCAGGCCTTATACTGAAGGCACCAAGGAGGTCCCATGAGCCGCCAGCGATATACCGAAGAATTCAAGATCGAAGCTGTCAAGCAGGTGACGGAACGCGGTCATCCCGTCACGGAGGTGGCCGCCCGGCTGGGAGTCTCCGGCCACAGCCTCTATCAGTGGATGAAGCGCTACGCCAAGCCAGCCGAGCAGCGTCAGCAGGACGCGGATCTCCAGGCAGAGAACCGGCGCTTGAAGGCCGAGCTGAAACGTGTATCAGAAGAACGGGATATATTAAAAAAGGCCACCGCGTACTTCGCCAGAGAGTCCGACTGAGGTACGCGTTTATCCATGACCATGCGGACCAATATCCGGTGCGGCGCCTGTGCCGCATCATGGCGGTGCACCCGAGCGGCTTCTATGCCTGGCGCCGTAACGCCTTGTCTGAGCGGGCGCGAGACGACCAGCGTCTGCTGGGGCTGATCAAGCATGCCTGGCTCGAGAGCGGCGGCGTGTATGGCTATCGCAAGATTCATCAGGATCTCAGAGAGGCCGGTGAAACCTGCGGCAAGCATCGCATAGCCAGGCTGATGCGCCGGGAAGGGTTGCGCTCCCAAACCGGTTATCGGCGACGCCTTGGCGCCTATGGCGGCAAGCCGGCCGTGGTGACGCCCAATCGTCTGGATCGCCGATTCGACGTGAAAGCACCCAATGTCGCCTGGGTCACCGACATCACCTACATCCGCACCCACGAAGGCTGGCTCTACCTGTCGGTGGTCATCGACTTGTTCTCGCGTCAGGTCGTGGGCTGGTCGATGAAATCGCGCATGACCACCGATCTGGCCCTGGATGCCTTGCTGGCAGCCGTCTGGCGACGGAAGCCCCAAGGGGTTGTCATGGTGCATTCGGACCAGGGCAGCCAGTTCAGTAGCGCGGACTGGCAGAGCTTTCTGAAGGCCAATCACCTGGAGGGCAGCATGAGCCGTCGAGGAAACTGCCATGACAACGCCGTTGCCGAAAGCTTCTTCCAGCTGCTCAAGCGAGAACGCATCAAGCGCCGGGTCTATTCGACTCGGGAAGCCGCCAGGAGCGATGTGTTCGACTATATCGAGATGTTCTACAACCCAAGGCGCCGTCACAGCACGAGCGATGACTTGTCACCCGTCGAGTACGAACGGCGTTATACCCAGAGCCTGACGGGTGTCTAGAATACCCGGGGCGATTCACCCCTTGGGTATATTTTGAGTGCAGTCGCGAGGGAGGTGCCACGAAGTTCTCGGGAAATGAGCATGTATCATGGCTTGCAGCAAGACGATGCTTGAAAGACTGCACTGCCGTATGGTTCGCGCCTTTCAAGGATGACTAAAAAAGAATCGCTTGCATGAATGGGGTATCATGAGGCGCCATGGCGGATATCAAGAAACTGCCGCTTCTCGTATAGGACAACTCATGGCTCGTGCTCCCTTCGAACTGGCCGGTACACGCATTCCTCCCGGCAGCCGGGCACAGATCGATGTGCCGGTGGCCAAGCTTTATACCCATGCACCGCTGCATATTCCCGTCGAGGTCGTCCATGGTCGTCAGCCCGGGCCGACCCTGCTGGTCTGCGGCGCCATCCACGGCGATGAGATCAACGGGGTCGAGATCGTGCGTCGCATGCTCAGGCTGGCGTCGTTATCGCGCTTGCGCGGCACGTTGATCGCGGTCCCCATCGTCAATGTATTCGGGTTCGTGCAACAGACCCGCTATTTACCCGATCGGCGTGACCTGAATCGTTGCTTTCCGGGCAGCGAGGTCGGGTCACTTGGGTCGCGCGTCGCGGCGCTGTTTCGCGAGCAGATCGTCGATCTGGCGACGCATATCGTCGATCTGCATACCGGGGCGATTCATCGTACCAACCTTCCCCAGGTGCGGGCGCAGTTGCGTGATCGGCCCGAGACGCAGGCCATGGCGGAAGCATTCGGTGTGCCGGTGATCCTCAATGCCGAATTGCGCGAAGGGAGTCTTCGGGAATACGCGCAATCGCGCAACGTGCCGGTGTTGACCTACGAGGCGGGCGAAGCGTTGCGTTTCGACGAGTGGGCCATCGCGCCGGGCGTGCGGGGTGTGCAACGGGTCATGCGTCTGCTGGGCATGCTGCCCGCCGATCGGCGACAGCACGCGACCGCCTCGGCGGAGGTAGCCAATGGATCGAGCTGGGCGCGCTCGCCGATCGATGGCATTCTGCGGCCTCGGGCGCGCCTGGGCGCGCGTGTTGCGCGAGGCGATGTGCTGGGGCGCGTCGCCGACCCGTTCGGCAACGCCGAGCAGGAGGTGCTTGCCAACGCCGATGGCATCGTGATCGGCATGAGCAACCTGCCACTGGCGAATGAAGGGGAAGCCCTGTTTCATGTGGCCCGTTTCGATGAGATCGAAGAGGCCGAAAACGCCGTGGAAACGTTTCACTCTGACTTCGAGACGGGGCCTGGCCTGTAGTCCCGTCGTGGCCCGGCGGCGGAGTGGCCGGGCGCGTCATGGGAGGCGGTGTCAGGCGATGGCCCGCTCGGAGTCGTGTACCTTGCTCAAGGCCTCGTCGAAGACCGCGAGATCGGCGCCGGGACGGTGAGCGTTTTCCGACAGATGGCGGCGGAACTGACGTCCGCCGGGGCAGCCCTGGAACAAGCCCAGCAGGTGGCGAGTGACATGATTGAGCTTGGCGCCTGCCGCCAGGCGCTCGGCGATATAGGGCCTCAGGGCACGTGCCGCTTCCTGCCGGCTTGTCACGGGCGACGGTGTGTCATAGAGCGCGGCATCCACGCCGGCCAGCAGCCAGGGGTTCTGGTACGCTTCGCGCCCGATCATCACGCTATCGACGTGCTCAAGGTGTGCCTGGCAGTCTTTCAGGGACTTGATGCCGCCATTTATGCCGATATGCAGCGCGGGATACTGGGCCTTGAGCCGATGCACGCGGGCATAGTTGAGCGGCGGGACATCGCGATTTTCCTTGGGGGAGAGTCCCTCGAGCCACGCCTTGCGGGCGTGGATGATGAAGGTGTCGGCGCCGGCGTCCGCGACCGTGCCGATGAAGCGTGCCAGGTCGGCGTCCTCGTCCTGGTCGTCGATGCCGATGCGGCACTTCACCGTGACGGGAATCGAGACCGCGGCCTGCATGGCACGCACCGCTGCCGCGACCTTGTCGGGATACGCCATCAGGCAGGCCCCGATCAGGTTGTTCTGTACCCGGTCGCTGGGGCAGCCCACGTTCAGATTGACCTCGTCGTAACCCCACGCCTCGGCGATCGCCGCGCATTCTGCCAGCTCGGCAGGGTCGCTGCCGCCCAGTTGCAGCGCCAGCGGGTGCTCCACGTCGCTGTAGCCCAGGAAGCGCTCGCGAGGGGACCCATGCAGAATTGCCCCGGTCGTGACCATCTCGGTGTACAGCAGTGCCTCGCGGGTCAGCGTCCGAGCGAAGGCCCTGTAATCGCGGGTCGTCCAATCCATCATTGGCGCGACGGAAAACGTCCTATCCAGCGCAGGGCGCGCGGTGCCAGTATTCATGCCGGTTGTGGCATTTGCCATATCATTCATAACTGTTCATATTTACAGTGGTTTTGCCCTGTTTTGCGCCATGTGTTGGTACAGATTTGGCACACGGGGCGTTGGCAATTTGGTACATCAAGGAGGTTCGCGTGGCGACGATCAGGAAGCGTCGGCGAAAGGACGGCAGTTTCTCATACCTGGCTCAGATCCGCATCGCTCGCCGTGGGCAACCAGACCACTCGGAATCCAGGACGTTTCCACGCAAGGCGATGGCGGAGGAGTGGGCCAAGCGCCGCGAGCTCGAGCTGAACAGCCCCGGCGGCGTGCTCTCGGCGAAGTGGAAGGGGGTGACCCTAGACGATGCCATCGAGCGCTACCTCCACGAGTTCGCCCAGGACGCCGGCCGATCGAAGCGGGCGACCATCCAGCAGCTACAGCGCTTCCCGATCGCGCGAGTTCAGATCAATGATTTGACCAGCGAGCAGATCATCGGCCACGCCGTCATGCGCCGTGACAGCGGCATCAAGCCCTCGACGATCAACCAGGACATCACCTGGCTGGGCATCATCCTCAAGACGGCTGTGGCGGCCTGGAAGATGCCGGTGGAGCTCAACGAGTTCGAGTCGGCCAAGCTGCTGATGCGCAGCAAGGGGCTGGTATCGCGGCCCGGTGCGCGGGATCGTCGGCCGACGGAGAAGGAGATTGACCAGATCCGCGCATACTTCCGACGCTCGCAGCGGATCCGGCCCACCGCGGTCATCCCGATGGAGGACATCATGGACTTCGCTATCGCCTCCTCGAGGCGCCAGGAGGAGATCACCCGGCTCACCTGGTCAGATCTCGACGAGAAGGCGATGACCTGCTGGGTGCGGGATGCCAAGCACCCGCGGCAGAAGTGGGGCAACCACAAGCGCTTCAAGCTGAGCCACGAGGCCATGGCCATCATCCAGCGTCAGCCGCGGGCCCAGGGGGAGGAGAGAATCTTCCCCTACAACGGGAAGTCGATCGGTACCCGCTGGCGGGCGGCGACGGCGGCTTGTGGCATCGAAGATCTGCGCTTTCACGATCTGCGCCATGAGGCGACGTCGCGGTTATTCGAAGCGGGGTACGAGATCGTGGAAGTGCAGCAGTTCACGCTTCACGAGAGCTGGGATGTGCTGAAGCGGTATACCCACTTGCGACCGGAGAACCTGCAGCTCCGCTAGCCTTATACCGTTATCCATTGCTTCGGCGAAGCCGCCCCGAAGGGCGGCAGTTCACTCGTTCACTCGTTCACTCGCTTCCACATCTCGTGTGCCTCAGCGCGGCGCCTGTCCAGGTAGTCGGCCAAGTCCACCGCGCTGACCAGCCAGGGAGCCTTCTGGGAGTCGCCGGCGCGATAGGTGGGAATCGGCAGGGCCTGTGCCCCGGCACGCATGCCAGCGGTGCGAGAGCTGATGCCGAAGTAGCGCGGAGCTACCTCCTCGAGGGGCAATTCGGCCCGGCCGTTGAACTCGGCGAGAAGACCGAAGTAGGTGTTCATGGGCGACCTCCTTGTTGAAGCTTCCAGCGCCCGAAGCGCTGGCCGATGGAGCGAAAGGTGTCGGCAGCTTGTCGATCGTGATCCAGCTCCGCGCGGCTCTCGATGCTGCAAGCGGCACAAAGCCACTCGCGGGCATCCTGCTCATTGTGAGTACCGTCGGGCAGGTCCTGCTCGCTGAGCCCGAACTTGTGGCGCCGGCGGCGATCCAGGTAGAGCCGAAAGCGCACGTCTCTGCACAGCATGGCGGCTTGGCGGGCCAGTGGCCCGCCTTTCGGTTGTGTCGCTGTCATGTCGAGCGAGCCTCGTTGCGCAGTTGGCTGACCTGCTGGTCCAGGCGCTCCGCCTCGACCAGCAGGTGATCGCGCCAGTCGTGCCTGTCGTGCAGCCGCATGGCGTAGCGGCGAAGCGCCGAGGCCTCGGCGCGTGCACGGGCGCCGGGCGGGGTGTTCATCACGATGCGCAGCAGGGTGCGGAACAGCTCGTCGCGATCCTCATAGTCGGTTGGGCAGAGGCGGCCGATTTCATCGAGCGTGGCGGCTAGGCCGTCGCGATCGTCGGTGATCCGCTGTAGATCCAGGCTGGCCGAGGCGCTCTCTTCCGATAGCCACCGAAGCATCGCCTCACCGTCGCCGCCCCAAGAGTCCGGGAAAACGGCGTACTTACCTTCCGTGGCCATGGACCTATCCATCTCCGCGATCTGCTGCTGCTCGCCGCGGCTCACTTGGATGCAAATGGGCTCCTCGCGGCTGTCATGCCATTGGTTGCCGATTTTGACTCTCATGACTGCGGCCCCCTCTCCAGTTGCTTGAGCGCCTTGCGGGCGATGGTGGCGGCCATCTTGCGCCGGCTGGCCTGGCCCTCCTTGCCTTGGAGCGCCTCGAGCAGCTCGACTGCAACCCGGGCGACCTCGGCCGGGCGATGCTCAATGCCGCTTTCTAGCGAGCTGGCCGCATCGGTGACGCTGGTGTTTATCAGTGAGCTGACGTTCTGCATGGTTCAGGCCTCCTGTTCGAATTCCACGCGGAACGGGAAGTCGCGAAACATGGCCGCAATGCCTTCCTCGGCCGCCGCCAGATCGGTCTTCTCGAACGCCTGCTCGGCCAGCTCCCAGCCCTGGCCATCGTCCTCGAAGCCGAGGGCGAACGAGCAGACGCCGAGATTCTTCGGCTGCACGTAGAAGCGCACTTCCGGGGTGTGGTCCTCGTGGTGCGTGTCGAGCTTGGCGAGGATCTGGCCGTACTTCGGTGACTCAAACAGTTTGGCGAACATGTTTGTTCCTCCCTTCCCGGATGGATTGGCACTCGATGCAGGTTGTCGCCCAGGGCGCGGCTTCTCGGCGGGCGGCGGGGATCTCTTCGCCGCATTCCTCACACTCGGCATGAGCCCAGACGACGCTGGTTTGGCTTGCCCTGGTGGCCAGGGCGTGATCCAGGGTCTGTTCCATCAGTTCGGCGGCGCGGTCGGCGTTATCAGCCATCGGTGCGGTCCTCCTGCTCGTCGGCGCGCTGCTGCTCGAGCTTGCCCTGGACGCGCTGACGGACGGCGGCGCGCTCTTCGTCGCCCATCAGGTCATGCAGGTTGCGACGCTCGGGCTCCTCCCGGGTGTCGATCTCCAGCAGGCCGTCGTCGTTGTCGAAGCGGATGCGCATGATGATGTCGCCGTGCTGGATCGGCAGGGCCATCAGAGCCTCGACCTGCTCGGATGGCAGCTCCTCGAGGACATGACGTGCTGCTGCCTTGGCCACAGCGAGCTCGCGCTCGCCGCGCTCCAGGGATTCGCGAAGGATCTCGAGCATCGACGCCTTGCTGGAGACTTGCTGCAGGGCGTTGTATAGCTCTTGGTTCTGGAGGTTCATGACAGGCTCCTTGCTTCATGGGTGTGGGGGCCTGCCCGGCGGGCGTGGTGCGCGGGCAGGTGGTCGATGGCGATGCCGAGCTTGTCGGCCACGTGGTCGAGGCCGGCATCGGTGAGTTCGGTGCGGCCGTAGTGAGTCCAGCCGCAGACGGGGTGCCAGTAGGTGCCGGTGGCCACGACCACCAGGTTCACGCGGCCCCGGTACGGGCCGACGGGAAGGTTGTCCGGCCCGAGGATCCCGGCCTCGCGCAGGCGGCGGGCCAGGGTGTTGCGCCCCAGGTTGAGCAGCGGGGCGGCCTGCTCAAGGGTGTAGGTGCGGCGGTCTGGCATGGCGGTCTACTCCTTCCTTTCCCAGTCAGGCTTGGAATACCCAGCACTTCACGCTGGTGTTGCCCAGGCGGATCTGGCTGCGGACAGTGCGGTTGGCATCGACGTACTTGCGGGTCTTGCTGGATTTCAGGTAGCGCTTGAGCTCGCGCACCTCGGGGATGCGCAGCTTGTAGTCGGCACAGCGGCGCTCGAAGTCCTTGAGGTTGATGGCGATCAGATCCGCGTTCTTTCCGTAGTGGTTGAGCACCGGCTCTTCGGAGAGCCCCTCGAGGTACTCGACCGCCTCCCAGAACTCGGCGACGAGCGGGTGGTCGGCGTTGATGGCTTGCTGGCGATCGCGCGCCATTTGCCACACGTGGCCACAGGCCTGGTCGATGGTCTGGGCGTCGAACAGGCCCAGCCCCTCGGGGCCGAGGCACTCCACCAGGGCCATCAGTTGGCCGTGGCACTTGGCGATCCGTAGCACCTTGATCTCGGGATCGTCGGTCAGTCGGTTGGCGTACTCGCGCGAGCGGGTATTGATCAGCTCGAGCAGGGCGCTTTCCCGCTTGGCCACGTCCAAGGCGAACTGGCTGACGTGCTCGAGCTCGGTCTTCTCCAGGGCCTCGGCCAGTTCCTTGGTCTGGCGAGTCTGACCCTCGCGGGTGAAGTGCAGGTGGCAAATGCGGGTCTGGATCGCCTCGCCGGCCTGTACCGGCGCGTTCTGGCTGATGACGATGCTGCCGCGGAAGGGCGGCTCGTAGGTCTCATTGCCGCTGCTCTTGACGCCGCGGGCACGGATCGAGCGACCATTGAAGGCGGTCTTCAGCTCGTCCCAGTCGAACTGCTTCTGCTTGGCGCCGTCGCCCTGATCCCGGTCGGATTCGATCAGCACCACCGGCAGGTTGGCGACCTGGGCGAAGTTGCGTGAGCGAGCCGGCATAGTCGCCTTGCTGGGGTCGAACCCCTCATAGTCCCGCCGGCCGACCAGCTTCCACAGGAACTCGATCAGCGTGGATTTTCCGGCGCCGGCCTCGCCGACGATCTCGAGAAAGGGGAAGCTGCCCTGGGCGGCGCGGATCTGCTCGGCGAGCAGGCTGCCCAGCCAGTAGCCGGTGGCCACTACGCCCTTTGCACCGAAGGCGCCCAGCAGCTGGCGCGTCCACGCGGTGCTGTAAGCGTCCCGATCTGGGTTCAGGTGCAGGGTGACGGATTGGCTCAGCGTCTTGAGGTGTTTGCGTGGACCAAGCTCGAAATAGTCCTCGCTATTGATCGACACGACTTTACCGCCGGCCACGGCAAGATCGCCGAACACATAGGCCTCGTGCTCCTTGCTGTAGCCGATGTAGTCGATGGTCTCGACCGTCTTGATGTTGCCGATCTGGTCCTGGAGCAGGGTATCGAGCTGCTGGCTGGTACCGGTCCATACCGCGCCCGGTGCCACGCCGAGCAGGCGCTTCTTGTACTCGCTGGCACTGGCCAGCTGGCCACCGCTGAAGGTGTTCTTCACCGGCGCCCGGCCATCGGGAAACTCGACGCGGTAGTAGTACCAACTCTCGTCGGTGACGGCGTTGGCCTGGTAGTACAGCGCCGTGGGGTAGCAGGTGCAGATGCGCTTCACGCTGCCGGCTTGTTCCAGGGCGGCATCGCGGATCGCCGGATTCAGCTGCTCCTGGTCGCCACCGTCCTCACCCTCGGCGCGTACCGCACGGTCGAAGGCGTCGACGTCCAACTTCCACCACCAGATCTGGCGCTTGTACTCGAACCAGCACTCGCGCCGCTCGGTGCGCTTGTAGAGGAGCAGCGCCTTGGCCATGGCCGACGGCGCCAACAGTAGGGCGCCGTGGTGGCGGTAGGTGGCATAGTGCTCGTCGGTCAGCTCGCCGCGCTGGTGCGCGTCGTTCCAGTCGTGCTTTCCATTGCCGGGGATCTGCGCGGCCTTGCATTCCCAGCCGGCGGCACGGGCGCGTTTGACGTGCTTGAGCGTAGCGTTCTGACCGGCGCGGTTGCTGTCCAGCGCCCACACCAGCGTGGGGCGAGCGGTACCGGCCGCATGCGCGGCATCGGCCAGCCGTGCCAGCGCGATCTCGGGATAATTGCCGCAGCTCATCGCCGCCGCGGCGGCCTTGCCATGGTGGTAATGGGCCGTGGCATCGAAGATGCCTTCCGTGATCCAGACCTCGCCGGCCTCCACCAGGTCGGCATCGGTCAGCGCCGGCGGCTGCCACCATTCGCCCTTGTACGGGCCGACGAAGTTGGCCTTCTGTTTGCCGAAACGTTCGGGCTTGTCGAGCAGGCGCTCCCAGTAGGCGCCGCCGGGCAGGGCGAAGCGCACCGTCGCGGTACCGCCGATGCCCGGCTTCCAGTAGCTCTCCTGGGTGTACCAGCCGCGGATGCGCTCGAGCTCGAAGCCGCGGCCATCGCGCAGGTAGCCATCGGCGACTGGCGAGCCACTCTCGGCGCGTTGTTCGGGCACGTCATAGCGTTCCGTCCAGCTATCGAACAGCTCCGGGAACAGCGCTTTGACGTGGTGCTGCGCGCCGCAGTTGTTCTCCCGCCCGCACTTGAGCATCCACGGTGACTCGGCGTTGATGAACGCCTCCCGCTTGCCGCAGTCGGGGCACTGTACCTTTTGCAGGTACGGGCCCCGTTCCTCGGCCTGATAGTCGCGCGTCAAGCGCGCAAGAATGTCCTGGCGCAGCGATGGATTCACGCTGGGCCTCCTTTTGCTCATGAATAGAGAACGCGGTGAAGGGCGGTGGCGACCGCGTCAGTGCTCGAGGACGACAGGCCGGCGGCGGTCGCGATCGACGACGACGGCGCGGCCGTCATTGCGGGCCTGCTCGAGCACACGCATCAGGTCGAGCGCGGTGAACACCACCGGGCGGCCGCCCTCGGTGCGCAGCACCACAACGCTCGAGGTAGTGGCATCGACATCGATGCTGGCGAGCTGATTGGTCGACTCGAGCTCCGCATAGGCCTGGACGGCCACCAACTCGGCATTGGCCTCGGTCATGTCGTGATCGACGACAAGATGCTCGATGCAGTTTGAAAGAGCGTTGACGCGGTTTTCCCAGCGGTCCCGCCAGAGCTGCGCGATGGCCAGGTTGTGGGCGTCCTGGTGCGGGGCGATGGCGGCGACGTTTTTCATGGCAGTGCTGTTCATGGGTGTTCTCCGATTAGCCGTTGGCGGCGTGGGCTTGCTTGGTGATCAGATCCCGCAGGCGCGGCACGAACGGCAGCGCCACCGTGGGATTGGGGATATCGCTGGGCGTGATGGTGTGCGTGATCTCGATCGACGCCTTGCCACGCCAGCCGCAGTCTTCATTGCGGCACTCGAACGTGGCCTCGCGGTAGACCGGCGTCAGCCCTTGGCTCTTGCGAACGCGCAGGTTCACGCCGCAATGCGGGCACGGAATGCGGTGGCGGTTCTGTACGGTCATCAATGTTTCCTCCCTGCGGGGTAAAGGGCGCGGCCACGTCCTGTCAGCTCTTGCGCGCCGCGGCGGATTCGCCGGCGCAGCAGCCATTCCGCGGCCTGCTCGCGACTTTCCAGCCCTTGTTGATCACGGATGGCGTCGAGCACGTCTTGTAGCTGTGGGTCGAGCTCCATCGCTTTTTCCGGCATGAAGCACCTCGAATGCACGGTGGATGTGGTGCTGGGCTCAGCTCGCGCAGGCGGCGATAGTGTCGGCAAGCACGGCGAGGTCGACGCCGAGCACCTCGCGCGCCTCCTTCATCATCATCTGGCGCATGACCTCGGCTTTGGGTACGCCCAGGTAGTTGGCCAGCGCGGTGATGACATCGGCTTCGTACTGGTCCAGATAGACGGTGGCCTTGGTGCGAACGCGTTTTGGGTCCTGGTACATGGCGGAGATTCCTTATGCGGCAAGACAGGACAAAAGAGGGATCAATCGCGAGCGGCATGCTCGGTCTCGGTGTCGTACTGCTCGATGCCGCGCAGCATCAGCATGCGCAACGTGGCGGAGACGCTGCGCATCTCCAGCTCGGCGATGCCCTTGAGCCGGGTACGCTCATCGGGCGTGATCTGGGTCATTACCTGCTGGCTGCAGCCGTTGGGGCTACGCGAATAGCCGGTGTGGGGGTTACGAATGGTGTCCGGAGTATTCATGGGTTAGGCTTCCCTTTTGGAGTTAAAGACAAGAGGCGACGGCATGACGAAACGGCTGTTCCCGCCACTGGGCGAACTGGATGCCGAGGGCTTTGCCGATACGCTCTACGCGACGGCGGCCAGCATCGAAGAGACGCTGATGATGGCCGGTGCCACGCCGAGCGAGGATTACACCCGGCTGGACCTGCTGCGCCTGGCCGAACCCTATGTGGTGGAGTTGCACCGGCAGTCGAAGCGCGGCCTGACGATCGGTTACCCGGCGGAAACGGTCTGGAGCGAGCACGACTGACTGCCTCACTGGCCGTAGAGCCGGGCGTACTTGCGCTGGAGAAAATGGTCCTCCAGATGGCCGCGCACGCTCACCAGGGCATCTTCGACGGCCTCGTCACTCTTACCGCTGGCCACCAGACGAATGGCCAGCTCGATGACGGCGCGATCGATGTGTTCGGCCTCAATCGCTTCGAGGTCGGCCAGCGGGTTCTGGGCACCGGCAATGTTCGGCGAGGTGTAGGCCAACAGGGCATCACGCATGGCGGTCGTGCAGCGGGCCAGCTCGACATGCATGCCGTGCACGTCGAGGAATGCCGGCGCCTGATCGCGCAGCTCCTCAAGGTGAGCTTGGCGACGGCGAGCCTTCTGAGCGGCAGGGGAGGTAAGGCGCTTGTCGGTCATCAGGTGAACTCCTTTTGCTGGACCATGACCTCCATCAAGGCCTGGCGCGCTAGCAGGTGATCGCGAGGATCGAGTGCTGTATGAGTCATGGGTGTGCTCCTTTTGGTGCCTCTATAAATTGCCAATGGATGCTTTGTGGATTCGTTTGAAGCAAAGCATGGATTCAAATGAATCGCCTGTCAAGGCGTTAGGGATCTATATGAGTTCTATAGGGACTCGCCTGCGTCATGAACGCGAGCGTCTTGGCTTCACGCAGACGCAAATGGGCGACATGGCGGGTGTGACGAAAAATACTCAGCGCCTGTACGAAACAGATCAGCGCTCGCCTAAAGCGGACTATCTCGCGTTACTGGATGCCGAAGGCGTGGACGTGAGCTATGTCTTGACCGGTCGCCGCGATTCAGCGTCCGGCGTCAGCGCCCAGCGGGTGAGCGATGGCGCGCCGGTGACGGCGTCCTCTGGCGCGTCGAATGACGGCGTGGCGGTGAAGATGTATGACGTCGAAGGCGCGGCAGGCGCTGGGCGATCGCTCGAGGAGGAGCGCGTCGAGGGCGTCCTTCGTTTTCCGGAGGCACAACTCAACGCCCTGGGCCTGAGCCCCGAGCACCTGGCGGGGATCAAGGTGCGCGGCGACTCGATGGAAACCACCTTGAATGATGGCGATTGGGTATTGGTCAATCGGGCCGATACCGATTACCGGCAAGAGGGGATCTTCCTGCTGCTGATCAGCGGCGAACGGCGCATCAAGCGCGTGCAGCGCCTCGCCGGTGGAGCGCTCTATCTCATCAGCGACAACGAGCACTATGAGCCCGAGATGATCCCGCCCGAGCAGATGCGCGAGGTGAAGATCCTGGGTCGGTGTGAAGTGCGAATTGGCAGGATCGCGTAACTGCATAACAGCATTACTGCATCGTCACAGAACTGCATTATGCCGTCAGGCAGTCGATAGAAATAAAAAGCAGCCTGAAAAGGGCAAAACAAAGTAAACGCAAGGAGACGTAGGGAATGATGCGCATTTTTCTCTCCTTGGCTCTTCTGAGCCTTTCCCTTTCCGTGTTCGCCGATACCCAGGCGGATTATTGCGCCAGTAAATGGCCCAACGACGCCGAGATGCGCGGTTACTGCACCAGCGAGCAGCGCGCCGCGGCCCGTCAGTTCGAGCAGGCGAGCGGTCCGATCCGCGATGCCTGCGCTCGAGAATGGCTTCCTGACGCCGAAATGGCGCTTCACTGCTATCGCGAACAATCGGCGGCGTCCGCGCGGCTATCACGAGACGCGAGCGACGAAGTGTCGGCTTACTGCCGTGATGAGTGGAGTTCCGATCACGAGATGGTCGAGCATTGCATCGATGAGCAGCGTGCGGCGCGAGACCGGCTCAAGAGCGACTACAGCGATAGTGCCGTGGCGTCCTGCCGCCGGGAATGGGGGCGGGATTACGAGATGATCGAGTATTGTATGGAAGAGGGGATGTGAGCATGGCCTTCGATTTCAAGAATGCCTCACAGGGAGAGCTCCTGGCCGAATGCAAACGCATCTGCGCCGAGATGGGCGACGATGGCTTCTTCACCAAGAAGGAGATAAAGCACCTGCCTGAGGTTCTTAATGACGGTGAGCCGGTGCTGGGCCTGGCCTCCGGCATGATGGATAACAAGACCTGGCTGATCGTCCTAACGGATCAGCGCATTCTGCTACTGGACAAGGGCATGCTTTACGGTCTCCGGCAGACGGAGTTCCGGCTGGGGCATGTGAGCTCCGTCTCCTACGAGACCGGTCTCATGATGGGCAAGATCGACATCCATGTGAGTTCGGTCAAACACCAGATCTCTCAAGTGCCGAAGAAGGCGGTGGCCAACTTCGCCGAGCGAATCCGCGCTCAACTTCAGGCACCAAGGCCGGAAGCCCCGGCTAGCGATTCTGATGACGATATTGTCAGTAAGCTTGAGCGATTGGCGGCACTTCATGATCGCGGCGTGCTGGACGATCAGGAGTTCGCCGATCAGAAAGCAAAGATCCTGGGCTGAGCCAGGACGTTCCACTATCAAACATTAGTGGCCAAAGAGCCGCGAAAAACGCAAGGGAAAGGGTATGAAGGATATTATCGCTGCTTTAATTATGCTGGGCTCCCTCGTGGGTGTGTGGTACTGGATTGCCAATAAATTTCGGCAGAAAGGAACAGGAGCTATTGCCCGCCATTTCGCTGGCATGGTGTGTGGAGTTGGGGCCCTATTCATTGCCGGTATTGTTGTAGCGGCCATGGGACTACTTGATTCTGAGTCTACGAAAGAGACGCCTCAAACTGCCGATGCTGCAAAATCCGCCCAAGTGGAAGCACCTGTTGCCGATTCCACCGAGATCGAGGCATCCGAGGCGGGGGCCGTTGCCTCACAGCCTACCAGTGAAGAGGCTCCCGCTTCCGAGGCTGTGGAGGACGTCGCCTCCGAAAAAACGCCTGAGGCATCGGGCAATTCCATAGCTGATCGACGCGATGAGATCCAGGCGGGAAGTGATATAGGCGTTGATGTTGAGACGTTCACTAAACGCTTCAACGATGCGATGGCTGTATTCGATCTCCCTTTCCGATCAAGAGGAGAGATTCCCGCGCTCGGTGATGAACACGTGCAGCGGAGTGTTAGTGAGACTTACAATGATAACTTGGCAATGCTGGTTATGGTTAAGCCTTATACGGATGATATCCGCGACCTAATGTTTATTGGTTCTGGTGACGGCACACTCCAATCTGGGGCTAACGTCATGATGACAGCTTCCGGGGTGTTCTCAGCGACTCAAGAATCTTGGCCGCCGCGTGATGTTCTCAATATGCTTTTGGAAATGACCGAAGAATATAGGCAACAAGCGGGAGATTCTGAAGTCACCCGAACGCTTAATGGTCTTGAGTATTCTTATAGCCAAAGCGATCTTTTTGGCAACATGTTTTCAGTTTCGACCATCGATTGATCGCTTAGCGAGTTTTCGGCCTTCTTGCCATCGCTTTAATTTTTCGGTAGCGTCGTTAACCGTTGACTAAGGGATGATGGCAGGACGCCATTTAGTCAGCGCGGGGGCCCATTGATGGGCCCCCTTTTTTTGCCCGGCCATTACGTGTGTCGGCCTTGAACTGTTTGTTTATACAGTATTAGGCTATTCGAAAACCATACGATAACGCGAGGGGCATCATGCGGATTCACTACCTGGGGCCATTGATCAAGCGTAAGGGGGCCACGCACCCGGCGATGCGGGGCTATGACGTGTCGCATTTTCCGGCGAGCTGCTACCTGGTGGAGGTGGGCGACGAGGCGGGGGTCGAGGGGCCGATCATCGAGGGTGATGTGTTAGTGGTGGATGAGCAGCGTCCCGCCGGGCACGCGGACCTAGTAGTGGTGGACCTGGAAGGTGAGCAGCGGCTCTTCAAGAGCCATCGCATCGGTGGGCGCTTGCGCCTGATGCCGACCGTCGGCCCCCAGGAATCGCTATGGGCCAGGCGGTCGGATCTACGCGGCGTGGTGGTGAGCCAGGCGCGGCGGTATGGGTGGTGAGATCCCGGCTAGTAATGGCCGGGATTACTTCTTGGCTAGCCTACGGCCCTTGAGTGTTTCTTGCACTCCCCAGGGAAGCTCATAGAGCATGGGGTCGCTGGTCTTGAGGACCTCTCGGGATATGCAAGGCCACCACCGAATCAGCTGAATTGCGGTCTCCCAGCCTTTTCTGCGATTCCACTCTTTGCCCAAGTTGAAGATGGTGATGCCAGCCTGTTCGAAGGCAAGGCGCTCAGGGTCGCCTTTTTTGAAGCGGTCCTTAGAAATGATGGCCCAGTCACCCTCTTGCTGCAGCCTTTCTAGCCACTCCAGGTCTGGTGTACCAGGACCACCATTGAATTTGCGGGCAGGCACAACGGTGTGCCGCTCTTTGCAGAGATCGGCAAGGTGATTCAGGGCTTCGGCAAGGCTAGGACTGAGGTTCTCATCAATGAAGAAATTCAACCGCCGCTATCCTTTTTTCAAAGTTAACGGCGCGAACCACCTCATCCACGGTGATTTCAAGGTTCCTGGCCACTGCATCGGCATCGCCATCTTCAGCTTCGTACGCCTGGAAGAGAGCGAGGGTAGACATGTGGCTCGGAAGAACGATCGGTTTACCGAAGGCGAACTTCGGGTCGACCACGATGCCGGGATCGCTGGGGTCTGGCGACCAACGAATCGGGTTGTTGCTGGCATCAAAAGTGATGCGGTCTTTAATGGAGGGAGCAACGACCTCAGCCATCACGTCCTGAAACTTGGTCAGGTCAGTCATGGCGGTTTCGCCGTCGTCCTTCATCGCTCTGAGGATCACGTCCTTCCCATCCGTCACCAGTTGAGGATGCAAGAGAGGGTAGTTTCTCTGCATTAGCTCACTGAGGTTGGTCAAGGCGGCGCGAATGGTCTGCAGTGATACGCCATGCTTGCGAAACTGCTCAACGGCACGGATTTCCAGAAGATCTTTGAAGCTCAGCGTATCTTCAAGCCCCAAGGCTTCGGGCTCGGGATGCCAGAGAGGGCCGTTCGGACTATCCGCGGCGAGCAGCCAACGGCGGATCTTGGCTGCATCGACACCGATGAGCCTCTCCGCTTGTTTGGGGCTGTATAGCCCTATGCCTGCCAATGCCGTCATGGCACCTCCCGTCTTTTCCCTACGCTTTATGACCGACTGAATGCCAGTTCGTTCTTCTCAAGTAGTTTGTCTTACAGTGTGGGGGACTATAGAGAAATGGTGAAGCTAGCTCAACGAAAGAATAGGTGCTATCGATAGGGAAAGAAGTGTATGCGATCTATTTTCCCGTTTTAAAACAATGTCTTATATTTCATCTGGGTGGCGTGCATGCCAACAACGGTAGGGCTGGGTCTGTATGTCTGTGGCTTGAGTGATCAGCCAGCCTCAGCACCCTTTACCTCACACCGCACCCGCGTACCAAAGCCGTTGTCATCGAGTGAATCTTCCACTTCCGTGACCAGCCAGGGCGTGGCGTCGATGTCCGGCTTGAAGCCGCTGGCCGTGAGTGGCGACTCGGGGAGGATGTCGGCACGCCCTTCGGCAAGAGTAATGTCGAAGGTGGCTTCGCCGCGTTGCACGCGCCGCCATTCGGCTTTGGCGGCGTCCAGCGCGTCGGCCTGGCTGGCGTAGGTGGGGCGCAGTTCCTTGGCATCCTCGTCACTGCCGGCGATGACACGCTGGCGCTCGGCGTTGGCCTTGTCGTTCCAGTAAGCAATGACGCCGGTATAAGTGTCACGATCAGTGGCGCTGTACCGGTGCTGGTCGCCGTCGCGGCGGGTGAGGGTGACGGCCGGCATGGCCAGGCCGCTGGCCGTCAGGGCTTCGCCGGCCTGGGTGAACAGCAGCCGGGCGGCTTTGACGGTGGCCACAGCATCGAAACGTTCGCCCAGGCGGGTGAGGAAGTTCAGGTCGCTCTCTTCGGTCTGGTCGATGTGGCCGATGCGGATGGCGCGCACGGTGCCGCCGACCACTGGCTCGAGCGTGTGGCGCTTGGCGATGGTGTCGATGATCTCGCCGACGGTGATGTCGTGCCAACTACGGCTGCGCTTGCCCGGCAGGCGGCCGCGCATGTCGGCGCTGCGCGCGCGGATGGTGATCTGGTCCGGCGTGCCGCTGTGCTGAACTTCGTCCACGGTGAACAGCCCCTTGTCGATCAGGCCTTCTTCCTGCCAGCCGTAGGCGACGCGCAGGGCCACGCCGCGCCTCGGTAGCGCGAGCGCGCCATCGTGGTCGGAGAGGGTAAGATCCAATTGATCGGCCTCGAGGCCGCGTTGTGAGCGCAGGCGCAGGCGGATCAAGCGGCCGTTGATCCTGGGCGTAATGTCTTGCTCATCGAGCGTGATGCGATAGCTGGGGCGCCGGTAGCGGCGCTCGACGTTGTCATTCATGCGAAGGCCCCCGCGAGTCGCGCGAGGGTGGAGGTGGTCAGGTCGCCCATCAGGTCGGTGCGTTGATCGTCGACGTGCTCGAGCGTCATCGTGAACTCGATCTTGGCCGCGGCACCGTCGCGGAAAAATGCGCTCGAGGTTTCGTCCACCTTGGTGATCACCCACAGGCCGTATTGCCTGCCGGTGCCCTCGACCAGCGGCCACGCCTGGCCACGATCTGCCATGTCGCGGATCTCGTCCAGGTCCAGCCGGCCGCCGGTGAATTCTGGCAGCAAGGTGCCGCTCAAGGTGATGGTGTCGGTACCGAGGCCGACGAACTGATACGCGGGCCGGTCGCCCACGCGGGACTGTGAAGCATGGCGCCACTGCGTGGCGCGCTTGAGCTGTTGGTACGGCACGCTGCCAACCTCGAAGACGAACATGCCCAGGGCCATCAACATGGCAATCTCCTATTCGATATCGTGCAGGGATGAGCGACGGCGGGCGGCTTGCTCGCGCTGGGCGTCTTCCAGGGCGCGCTGGACTTCCTGGGCGACGTACTGGGCGAGCTGGCGTTCGTCCATGCCGGGCGCGGCATTCACCTCGATGTTGATGTCGCCCATGGTGAGGCCGCCTGACTCGCGCGGGGCGGGCTGGCTCAGCGGTGGCCGGGTATCGAACTGAATCGGCGCTTGCTGGGCCACGCTGGGCATGGCGGCGGCGGGGAGCGTCGCGGCGCCCAGGGCCAGCCCCGCGCCGGCTTGTTGCACGCGCTTGGCGATCTCGGCCACACGCCGGGCGGGCTCGTCGCGCTGGGCATCGAGCCCGACGTTCAGGCCGTCCACGGTGTGGCCGCCCAGCTGAGCGAAGACGCGACTCGGAGAGTTGATGTCGAGCACGTCAGCGAACCAGCCTTTCACGTCGCTGGCCATGCCGACGACTTTGTCTTTCAGCGCGGCGAGCTTGCCCGTCAGGCCGCCGATCAGGCCGTCGACGATTGCGCTGCCGAGCGACGTGAACTTGCCCGGCACCTCGACGCCGAGCTTGGAAAGCCCAGCGGTGATGCCGCGATAGAGCAAGCCGATGGGGTTCCAGTTGAGCAGCAGCTGAAGCACGGCACCGGTGCCTTGGCTGAAGGCGGCTTTGACGTCGGCCCAGCGGTCCTTGAAGAACTGGCTGATAGGCTCCCAGTTCTTGTAGATGAGGTAGGCCGCGCCGGCGAGGGCGGTGATGGCCAGGCCGATGGGGTTGGTCAGCAGCAGACGCCCGGCGAGGGCAAGCGTGCGGCCGATCATCAGAATGCCGCGGCCCAGCGCCGGGAGAATCTTGCTGGTGAAGGCATAGATCCTGCCGCCGAGGCCGCCGGTCTGTATGCCCAGCATGGCGAGACCGTAGCGTACGGTGACGATCGGGCCGAGTAGCGAAGCCAGCATGATCGTGAATGCGCCGCCCACCGCGATCAGGGCGGCGAGGCCGGCGGCGGCCTTGGCAATGCCGCCGGCCAATTCTGGGTTCTGTTTGATCCAGTCGCCGACCCAGCGGGTGATCGCGGTGACGTTCTGGATGAGCTCGCGCAACGGCCCCTTGTTGGTGTCGGTGATCGAGATCCCGACCTCTTCCCAGGCGGACTGCAGGCTCTTGAGATCGCCGCCGATGTTGTCCTTCATCGTGGCGGCCATGCGGTCGTTTTCGCCGTTGGCCACCCGGAGCTTTTCGATCAAACCATCCAGCTTGCCGGTGCTCATCTGGCTGACCAGCTCGGCCATGCCCGAGCCTGCCTCGGCGCCGAAGATCTGCTGCAGGGCCTGTTTGCGGTCGGCGTTGCCGAGATCCTTGGTGGCGTCGTTGATGTCACGCAGGATCTCGGGCATGGCGCGCATCTCGCCATCGGCGTTGGCCACCTTCACCCCAAGCCGGTCGATGACGCCGGCGGCTTCCTTGGTGGGGTCGGTAAGGCGATTCATCATGCCGCGCAGCGTGGTACCGGCCTGGCTGCCCTGAATGCCGATGTTGCCCAGTAGGCCGGCCATGGCGCTGGCCTGCTCGAGGGTGAAGTCCAGATCCTCGGCGCCGCCGAGATACTTCACCGTTTCGCCGAGCTTCGCCAGATCGACATTGGCGCGGCTGGCCGTGGCCGAGAGCACGTCGGCGACGTGGCCCATGGCGCCTTCCTTCTCCAGGTCGATCTTGAAGGTACCGGCGATATTCGAGGCGATGTCGGCGGTGCGGCCGAGCTCGGTATTGTTGGCGACGGCGAGGTTGAGCACGTCTTTCATCGAGGACCGAATGGCCTCGGCGCTCATGCCGGCACGCAACAGGAACTCTTGCCCGGAGCCGACTTCACTGGCGCTGAACTGGGTGCTCGAGCCCAGGTCGCGGGATTGTCGTTTCAGTGCCTGGAACCGTTCGTCGTCCGCAGTGAAGCGGCCGACGGCTTGGACGGCGCTCATCTGCTGACCGTACTCGACGCCCGGCGCCAGTAGCTGGCCAGCGCCATAGAGTGCGGCGCCACCGGTGGCCAGCCCGGTCATGCCCGCACCGCGCATGGCATTGGCGCGACCGATGCCACGGTGAAACTGGTCGTTGGCGCGCTTGGCTTTGCGCTGCGCCTCGGCGAGTTGGCCCATCTTGCGCTTCTGGGCATCGAACTGGGTGTTGGCCTCGCGTATGCGCTCGGCTAACTGATCCTCGCTGCGGCCCAGGTTGTCGGTGCTGACGCCGCCCTGGCGCAGGCCGGTGCGCAGTTCGCCCAGGCGGCGGCGTTGGTCGCCGAGCTTGCCGCTCAGTCGTTCGACATCGTCGCTGGCCTGCTTGAATTGGCGCTGGAACTTCTCGGTGGGGGCGTCGGTGCGCTTGAGCTCGCCGCGCATGTTGCGCAGCCGTTCCTGCGCGGCGGCCAGGGCCTCGCCGTTCTCGCGCGTGGCTTCCTTGAGCTTGCGAAACGAGCCCAGGTCACGCTGCTGGCGCTCGAGCTTGCGCAGTTCTTCCTTGCTCGCGCGCAGGGCGTCGGCGGTCTTACTGCTGCCTCGGGTGATCTTCTTCAGCGGCGCCGTGGCCTTGTCAGCGGCGTCGAGGATGACCTGAAGCTTGAGATCGCGCGCCATGGCCGGCTCCGTCACTATCGGCGCCGCTACGCTTGCGCGCGCGTTCGCGCCATTCCATCAGTTCGCGCAGGGAGAAGTCCGCGCAATCGCTGGGTGTCCAGTGGAAGACGATGGCGAGATCCGCCATCGCGTCTTCCACCGAGGCGGGGAGGGCTATGCGTCCTCGCCCTTGGCCCGCTTCGAGATCAAAAAACTGGCGATCTCCCCGCCGCACTGCACCAGGTCGGCGGGGTCCATATGGCGCACTTCGGGCGCGGTCAGCGAAGGGGTCGAGAGCCGCGGGATCAAGGTCATCAGCGCGTCGGTCTGCATCTGCAGTACGTCGGAGAGATTCACGCCGCGCAGCTCGCCGGCGCTGGGCTTGCGAAGCGTGACTTCGCTGATCTCGGTCTCGCCGCGCTTGATGGGCGTGTCGAGCTCGACGGTGGTGGTGATGGCTTGGGCGACTTGTGTCTTGGTCATGGTGACGAATCCTGTGCGATGGGATGTGATGTGGGCGATCAAATGCCCAGGCGCTGGCGACGGCCCGCGAGGCGGTCCTCGCCGTTGACCTTGAACACCTGGTTGATGAGGTCGATCTCGATCTTGGGGGCGCCGTCGATCGACAACTTGTAGTAGCTCAGCGTGCTGGTGACCTGGTGCTCGGTGTTCTCGCCTGACTGGGCGTCGCCCATATCGATCTCGGTGTGACGGCCGCGCATGACGACCTCGACCGCCGAGGCCTCGTCGACGTCGTCGCGCTCGTAGCTTCCGGTCATGCGCAGCATGTCGGCGTCGATGCGCGAGGTGCCGAAGTTGTCGAAGATGCTTTCGACCAGGCCGCCGACGGTCCACTGGCAGGTGAGCAGGCCATCCATGCCCATATCGATGCCGACGGGGCCATCCATGCCCCCGCCGCGCCATTCCTCGATCTTGCGGGTGAGGGGGGGCAATGTGACGGCCTGGACGATGCCCTGCCAGCTATCGCCATTGCTGAACAGGTTCAGGTCCTTGAGTTTCTTGGGGAGTGCCATGCTCGGTCCCTATCTAGTCAGTTCAGGCGGTGGCCGCGACGCGCTCGGCGAAGTCGGCGAGATACGAATCGGTGATGCGCTGCTGGAAGCCCAGGTCCTCGAGCGGCGGCACCGGCGTGTAGTCGTAATCGATGCGCAGCTTGCCGGCCTTGAGGGAAGTCTCGGTGTTGAGGTCTTCGTTTAGCCAGGCCGCGCCGTCGACGATCAGCCCCAGGTTCTTGAGCTCGCGAAACTTGGCGTTGACCCCTTCGATGATGTCCCGCGCGAGCGAGGCGTGAAGCGGCTTGTCGACCGCCCACAGGTGCGCCTCGGCGACCGTGTCGGCGAGAATCTGAGCCGTCCTCGTATAGTTTTCAAAGGGGAACAGGGATTCCGGTCCGGCGCAGGTGCGCGAGCCCCAGAAGCGATAACCGCCCTGGTTGATCAGCGTGGTGACGTCGGCAGCGTTGAGGATGCCGGCGTCGGTGTTGGGCGATTGCAGATCCCAGAACACGTCGCGGTCGATCCCGGTGACGCCGTTGACCACGACATTACTGAGCGTCTTGTGCCAGCCGACTTCCTGGTCGAGCTTCGCGCGCAGGCCGAGCGCGACGGCGACGGGGCTGACCGTGACCGTGGCGGCGTCATCGGTATCGAACGCCTCGAACTGCGGCCAGATCACCATCAATTCCCGCGCGCCGAACTGGTCGCGGTAGGTGGTGACATCGGTGATGGTGTCGCAGCCGTGGGCATAGACGTAGCCAAAGGCGCGCAGCTGTTGCAGCACCGGCACCAGAGCGGTAGCCACCGGCTGGGTGTCCAGCGCTGGTACGCCGATGATGCGTGGCGTCACGCCCAGCTTCTGCTTGGCGGTGAGCAGCGCTTGCAGGCCGGTACGCTGTCCGGTTGCGGTGGTGGTGCCGATGACGTTGGCGGTGGTTTCCTCGTCGTCGATGCCCTCGCCCACACGCACCACCACGATGATCGGCTTGGACTGCTGGCTGATCGTGGTGAGGGTGTCTTTCAGCGTGCCCTGGGTGCCAGCCTTGCCGATGGCGGTATCGACATTGGTGACCAGCGCCGGGCGGTCAAGGGGGAAGGTGGTCGCGTCGGCATCCTCGGCGGTGCAGACCACGCCGATGACCGCCGTGGAAACGGTGCGGATGGTGCGGGTACCGTCATTGACTTCGGAGACACGCACCCCGTGATGGTATTGGTCGAGTGCCATGGAGGCTCCTGCGCAGGTTCGGCCTGAGTTTCAAGAGAAACCGTGAATTCACGCCGATATCGTGCGGGGTGGCGCGGCAGGGTGTTAGTCGGGGAGGGTGTGGGAGCGGCGGTTTACACCGTGGGTTGTGGTACGGTGCGAGAAAATGACTGCTAAGGGAATGTAGGGATGAAAACGTGGGTTAAATTTTTATTGGTGGGCGGGTTGTCTTGTTTGCTTTTCTATATTTTTTTTGCAGAATTAAATGGCAATTTTTGGAGTCCTGCATGGGTACAGGCGATAGGGTCTATAGCCGCCATTCTGGTTGCTGTGTATGTTCCATCAAGACTGGAAGTACAAAGGCAACAGCGAGAAGAAAAAGAGCGCTTAAGAGTTGAAAGAGTCGCGCAGCACACTCTTATTTTAGAGTTGAGCGTCATTCGGTCAGCTCTGCTGCAATATAAAATACTAGTAAAAGAGGATGTTGACTTGCTTGGCTTGAATGCTAATTTACTTCCAGAGAGTTATTTTGGTCAAATGTCGGGTGGCGGTGATCGTTTAGATGTTTTTATGTGCCTGGAAGAAACGGTTATGAGTAAGTACACAACTTTAATTGCTATGGTGATGCATGTGGAAGTGCAAAGAAAGATATTGCTGACTATAAACGAACTGGGGGAGCTAGGTGAAGATAATATTGACTACATGGTTTCTCTTTGTGATGAAGCTATTGGTGCTTGTGATGAGATGATAAAAGTAAAGCCGAAAGATGAATTTGAAAGCCAGGAAGTTTGATCGCTTCCTTCTGGCATATCGCCAGTGAAGGCGATTATTGAAGGTGTGTTTATGCTAATAAATAAGTGCTTGTGGGAATAAAAATGAGTGGAGCAGAGTTGATGTTGAAGAGCTTCGGGTTAGCGTATCGCGGCTATATGGAGTGGAAGTTTGAACGGCTATTCCTGAAAGCAAAAGCCCATGGTATGACCGAAGACGAGCTATGTAACAGTGACCATCGCTTCTCTCTATATATGCGAGTGGGGAGGGCTTTTGAAGCCTGTTCCGAAAAAAAGGTGATCGACTTCATCTCTGACGTAATGGTCGGTGGTATAAGGTCGGGTGAAGCTGATGAAAATTCTGATTTGGTGCAGATGGCTTTGTCATCTGTATCCAATCTTACGGAGACTGAGCTGAACCTTCTGCTTTTGATGCGAGAACATCGAAAAAACGACTTATCGAGCCGAGATGGGTATCAAAATTACCTTCAAGATGTGGAGAGGCATCTTTTTCTCACGCGTACGGAAACTACTGGTATTTTATATGGGCTACTTAGAACTGGGCTAGTGCTTCCGCCAGATACCGGGCCATGGGCAGAGTCTACAATTTATGGATTTAGGCTAACCAGCCTGGCCGATACGCTTTTTAGCTATGTGTCTCTTTGCAAGCGGCACCACCAATAGCCCGCCATTTTTGGCGGGCTTTTTACTTGAGGAAGCGTTCACCAGCTCAGCGCTTCCAGGGCATCCCGGTCCTCGGCCTCAAGCGCGGCGTCGATCTCACCCTTCCGCTGCCAACTGTGCTGATATTGCTCGCTGACGTGCGCTTGCGCGGCCTCGGCGAGCTCGAGCATTTCGTCCGCTGTCAGCTGATATTTCGCATTCGATTCAGCGCGGAACTCGAACGTGCTCTCGGGATTGCGCTGGGCGCTGACGGCGAGGCCCATGATGTTTTCACGGTCGCGTTGGCGCATTTGCACCGTGTCCGTGGCGTCGCCGAAAGCGTGCTCGAAGCCGGCGGCGATGGCCTCGTCGCGTGCGATCTCGATCTCGTCACGTTTACGGGCGGCAACGTCTTCTAGGGGCTCGGGCGGGGCTTCGTCGAGCGCGTCGGCCGGGGGCTCGACGCCCAGCTCAGTGATCTCGTGGCGCCGCCCGTCGGCGGTGTAGTAGACGTGGCCACGCCAGTCCGCCACGACTTCCCATGTCTCGCTGTCGACAGCCCTGGCGACCTCATGATCGCCAGTTTCAGGCGGCTCGACTACCATCGCGCCGCGCGGGACGCGGGGCTCGCCGCGCATCGGATCGCGCGGTGCTTCTCTGCCAGCGGGATCGATGACGGTCTGGTCGGTCGGGTTGATGTCGTAGATGCGCATGGCTGGCCTCTTAGATCTTGGTCAGGTAGATGACGGCGTTGTTGCGGGGGCGGGTTTCGTTGCCGGTCAGGCCTGGTTGATCAGTACCAGCTCGGTAAGTTCGCAACCTCGTATTGGTTTGTATGGATGAATTATTAAGCAAGCTTCCATCAGTAATTATATTGTTGTCCCACGCTACGTTGTCATTGAAAGCCGCATCAATATCACTTTCTGAAGGGCCACCATTAACAGTTGGCATGTAATGAAAGTGGTTCTTGAACGTATCGCTCTGGTGTTCATTCAAAGAACGCCCAGAGGCCCCAAAATCCCACCCGCGATGGAACTCGTCGCGGTCATCGGGCACACCGAATGTGGTAGAGCCATCGCCGGCGCCATAGGTGGTGCCGAACGCGGCGAAAATGCGGCGGTAGTCGGAGCGGCTGTAATCGTCGCCGTCGTTGACGATGTACCCCTCGGGCAGCGTCTCGGAACGCCACTTGACTGTTTGCCCTGGGCGCACGCCGTCCCACTTCATCCAAATGTGCGGGCGATTTGCGCTGTCGGTGGGATCGACACCCTGGACCTCGCCATTTAAGTCTCGGTCGTAGAACTCGTAGAAAACGCCATCGCTCCCGAGCGCGACCTCGCCGGTGGTGTAGGTGCGGTTGGCGTTGTAGGCGGCGAACTGATATTTTCCGGCCGCAAGCGATTGCTTGATCATCGCGGCAACACCGGATGGCTTGGCGGCGCGGTTAGCGCTCTGGCCGGCGAGGTGTTCCGGCAGCGTCGCGAACTGCATAAACCCCTTCACCGTGGTCGTGGCGTCGGGGTGGTTGCGGGTTTGTGCGTGGGCGTCGATCTCGTCGTCGACATAAGCTCGCGTGGCGAGGACCACCGCCGGGTCAACCTTCAGCTCGACGTTGGCGGTGTTGCTGAGGATCAAGTGCATACGCACGACTTGGTTGCGTCCTGAGCCCTGGGCAAGCAGCGGCTTGTAGCTGGGGGCGCAGTTGGCGACGGCGACAAAATCGCCATCCTCATCCTCGAGGCCGAGTTCGCGGATCCACCAACCCCCGACGTTGGGCGGCAGTACCAATTCAGCGATCAGAATCGCGGGGTTGGCCGGGTCGATGGATAGCTGGTTGATCGCGGCGCGATAGCGCTTGTTGATCAATCCGGTCTGTGCCGGATCCGGTACCGGGTCGATGCCATTGGCATCACCCAGCAGCATATGGGTGAGCTTCCAGGGGATCTTGAGCGCGTTGGCGTTGGACTGCTTGGCCTCGCCGATATCGGTCAGGAAACCGCCAAAGGTGGAGTTTTCGTCAACCATAGAGATGGACTTCCAAGGTGTCGGTGGTGGTTGTGGCCACGGCATGTCGCGAGTGGCATGCGATATCGATGTCCGGCGTCTCCCATGGCAAAACGTCGAGCTCATCCCCGTCGTAGACGGACACCCCGGCGTACGTTGTCAGCGAGGTGCTCAACGTGATGTCGAGACCAGTGATGTGCCGAGTTAGAGGTTTCGCATCGGCGATCAGCCGCTCGAGTTCGGTGAACATCTCTTCGGTGATGCCGGTATCGAGCACGCCGATGCGCAGGTCGAACGTGCCGCGCGGGCCTGGGGGATCGGTCTGCCACCATTCGACGACCTCGAGCAGGTAGCCCAGGGGCTCGACGACGCGGCGCAATGCCGAGATGGTCCCCTTGCGGCGATGGATATAGAACGAACTTTTGATGACGTCGCGCTTGGCGCTCTCGCTCCACTCCGGGTCCCAGCGGTCGACGGAAAACGCCCATGCGAGGTACGGCAATAGCCGTGCCGGGCAGTCGTCGGGGTTCCAGAGTTGGCGAAGCGGTACCGGCACGCGCTCGATTTCGGCCAGAGCCTCGGCGGCAGCGCGTTCGAGCGGGGTGCTGTTCGGGGGGAATAGCTCACTCATCGTTGCCCCCTTCGTCAGAGATGGCCACGGCTTTGGCGGTGCAGCGGGCGGCCTGGGTGCCGGCGATGATGATGTGATCGGCGGGGCTGTTGAGCTTTACATGCTCTACGCCTTCGACGTGCAGGGCGGCCTTGATTGCATCGCGGTAGACGCTGACACCGAGGCGGCGGCGTTGTCGGTGCTGGGCTTCGACGAAGCGGGTCAGTCTGGCATTGGCGGCGGCGAGGATGGGCTCTTGTGTGGTACCGGCATCGCTGTAGAGCTGCAATTCGGCGTCGATGGCGTAATCGATGATCTCGGCCGATTGCACGGTAACGCGATCGGCGACAGGGCGAACGTCCTCGGGGGTGACGGCGGCATAGACGATGTCGAGCAGCTCCTGGTCGGCGGTTCCATCGCCCTCACGGGAGAGAATGGTAAGCAGGGCGTCGCAGGGCTGGGGTGAGATGGCGCGGACGTCGGCGACGCGGCCGTCAGCAGATCGCGCGTGGAATTCGTAGGCGGCTTGGGGACCAGCGACCGACAGCCCTTCCCATGCCTCTTGCGCGCGCAGGCGGAGTTCGGTGTTGCTTTCATAGGAGGCCGGTACCGGTGGAGTCGCGTCGGGATCGCCCTCGTTGATGACGAGCCGTTCGACATTGGTATTGGCGACAAGGTTGTCGAGGTCGTCATCGTTGGCGTAGGCGAGCATCACGGCGCGCGCCGCCTCGTTGACGCGTTGGCGCCAGTTCAATTCTCGGTATGCGTTTTCCTGCAGTAGCTTGGTGATCGGCTCGGATTCGAGCTCGAGGGTGGCTGCGACGTCAGCGCGATCAGCTTCGGGTGTCAGCTCAATCAGCCGTGCCTTGCGCTCGGCGAGGATGTCCTCGTAATCGAGCGTTTCGACGACATCCGGCGCGGGCAGTTGGGAAAGGTCGATGGGGGAGCTCATGCGGCGGCCCCCAATGGGACGTCGATGTCCACGTCATCACCGGTGTCGATACGGCGCCCTGCGATGCGCAGGTCGAAACGCCCTGGGCGCGTGGTGGATACGATGCGGGTGATCTGCGTCACGCGGACGCGCGGCTCCCACTTCATCAGCGCGACGACGGTGGCCGAGTAGGCGCGCAGAGCCGTGGCGCCGTTCAGCGGCTGGTCGATGAGTTCGGGCAACAGCGAGCCGTAGTCGCGGCGCATCACGCGCGAGCCCAGCGGCGTGGTCAGGATGTCGACGATGGATTGCCGGAGGTGCTCGAGCGAGTCGAGACGCTGGCCGGTGGCGCGCGACATGCCAGGCATCAAATGACCTCCCCTGATGTGCCGCTACCGGGCTCGACTTTGTCGTGGGCATGCTTGGAGCTGATGTCCTTGCCGTTGCTGGTCACGGCACCCTTGAATGCCACGTCGCCGGCCATCGTCGCCTTTTTGCCGGCGGGCTGACTGAAGTTGCCGTTGAGCGTCAGGTTGCCGTTGATGAGGGTGTTGGCGTTGATCGTCGCGCCGCCGGCGGCCGTGGCGGTTAGGGTCGATTCAGTCGTCGCTTCGATAGCGCCGTCGGCAGAGACGGTAACGGGACCACTCGCGGTCAGGCCGGCGGAGCCGGGCAGGGAGGCCCGCAGATGATGTGCCGCGTGGTCGTACTCCAGGACAGCGCCATCGGGAAACACGCGCTGCCAAACATCGCCGGAGTTGGCTGGCGCAGGATGCGCGCGGCGGTAAAGGCCAGTGAGCACCACACCTGCCGCCGGATCGCCACCGGGCGAAAACACCACAACCTGCTCACCTTTAGTGGGCGGATCCCAGTCGCGTGTCGTCCCTGCTCGGCCCTCGATCCAGGGCAGCCAGTCGGTCACCAGCTCGCCGGAGATGACGCGCACCCGCGAGGCTTCATGATCGACCTGGTCGATGGTTCCCAGGCGGATCAGGTTATGAATCAGGCGGAGAAGTTCGGCGACGTTGTGCATGCCGCTATCGTGCGGAAGCTGCGGTGCCAGGCGAAGCGGGCGCGGGTGTGGCGCGGGCGTCTTACACCGAGTTCAGATGGGTGAACAGCGCGTTGATGACGAGCTCGCGGTCGGCATCGGTGAAGCCGAGTAGCTCGCGCTGCGGGTATTCGATGGTGGGGCCGTCGCGATCGACGCGGTCGCGCAGGCCATATTGGTGGGTGCGGGCGATGCGCGCGACGTTGCCCATGAAACCGACCACGGCGGTGTCGCCGTGCGCGGTGGCTTTCATCCACTTGGCGGTGGAGAGCTTGTCGAACATGGCGCTTCGGCGGATGCTGCCTTGCCGGGCTCGCCATTTTTGGGGCTTGCGCGGCGCATAGGGTGTGCCGTCGGGATTGGTTTGCGAGCGGATGCGCTGGCGTTGGCTGCGGCGCAGGTCGCGGGCGATGGCGCGCGCCAGGCGGCGGCGTTCCTTGGCTTCGAGCTGGGCGAGCAGGGGCGCGGCCCAGTCCTCCAGGGCCTGCAGGTCATCTTTCATCGGTCTCGCCCCATTCGGCGGCTAGGGTGTAGTCGTCGTCGGCCTCGGCGTCGCGCAGTAGTAGCTGCCAACGCGTGATAGGGCAGGCATCGCGCTCGAACCGCGACAAGACATGGTCGACGTGGATATGGCCGCTGTCGCAATCGACCTTGGCGATCACGCGCTCGGTGAGCCTTACGCGCAGCGCGACGTCCACCGATTGGTTGCTGAGGATCTCGGCTTCGAAGCTGACCGCCTCGCCGGGATCCGCGTCGGGCTGGTACTCGGCCAGCCACTGCAGCAGCGGCACCATGACGGTGTCGAGGTCATCGCCGAAGTCGGTCAGCACCAGCTGCGCGGCGAACTGATATTCGTGGGACAGATTGGGGCCACGTCCAAACTCGAGGCTGCCATCCTCGACGAAGGTCAGCAGCCTATCGGGATCTCGGGCCAGCCCCGGCACGGCGTTAATCAGGTGCGTGCGTAGCAGGTGGAGTTTTTTCATCGGTGTGCTCGTGGCATTGGATGATGGCATCGACCTCGGCGGCGCATTGCGCCCAGGCGGCTTCGGTTCGCTCGAGCTGCTCGAGTAGTGCGCCGTTAGTCATCGGTGCGCTCGCGGGGAGGCTGCATGGGCTGGGCGTCGCGCAGCGCTTGACGATAATCGGCGGCGCCGGTGACGGCGGGGCGCTCGCGCAGGCGGATAACAGCGTCAGGCAGGCGAGTACCAGCCCACGCACGTAACTCGGCATTTTCATGGATCAGCTCCCGCAGGCGGGTGAGTCGGTTCGAGGCGGTGCGCTCCAGGTCTGCCTTCGTGTCGTTCAGTTGCTGGCGTTGCTCCTCGAGGCGCTGGGCGTTTTGCCACAAGGCGTCGATCACCAACTGACGCTGGGCGTTTTCGGCCTGGGCAGCGTCGAGAGCTTGCCGAGCGGCGGCTGCGTCGGTCAGCGCGGTGCGGTATTCCTGCCAGGCGAACCAGCCGCCGACGCCGACCACTCCGGTGCCGATCAACGCCAGCCATATCTTGAGCGGTATGGCGCCGAGCAGGCGCCCCAGTAGCGCCATCACGGGTCGAGCCCCCGCAGGCACAGCTTGCGTTCAGCGGCGCGGCGCTTGACCAAGCCTGCGAGCTTACGGCCCCCGGCGTAGACCCAGCGGTTGAGCTCGTCGCAGGCGGCGCGCACTTTGCCGGCGTTCAGTCGCTTCAGCAGAGTCGAGCGGGCGAATTTACCTTCGCCGACGTTGTAGACGAACGAGGCCAAGGCCGCGCGACGCGCCGGGGGCAGCTCGACTTCGACGCGCTGGTCGACGGCGTCGAAGGCCGTGCCGAGATCCTCGGCGAGCAATTCCTTGCACTCGGATTGGCTCAGTGTCTGGCCCATATCGACATCGCCGGTGTGGCCATAACAGATGGTCGGAATGCCTACGGGGTCTCGGTAGGCCTCCGACCGATACCCTTCGAACTGTGAGACGACGGCGGTGGCGAGGCTGAGCGCGCCGGCGGTCCCGCCGACGATGAGGCGGCGTTTAAGACTCATCGCGGTTCCTCCAGCGCTTCCACTTGCGCACGTAATGCGGAATTAGCAGGCCGATCTGCAAAACCAGGTAGAGCAGAGTCAGGGCGGTGACCCAGTCGGCCGGCGTCATGCCGCCCATGTATAAAGCGGTGACGAATGCAGGTGGGGTCGCCTTGAGGCTTTCGGTGGTGATTTCGAGCGGCTGGGCCATGCGGTCCTCGAAGCGTTGGAAAGTCAGTCCCAGAGCTGCACGGTTGGCGCACGGCTGGGGGCTTGGGTGATCTCGGGCAGCATGACGGGCGTACCGTGAGGCAAGACGGGGCCGAGATCGGCCAGTCCAGGATTGGCCCGCAGCACGCGTTCGGTGACGCCGGCGGTGGTGCCATAGATGCGATAGCAAATAGCGTCGAGTGTGTCGTGTTGCCGTGCGTGGACCGTGCGGCTCATATCAGCTCGACCGTGCTATGGGGGCACCCCTCGATCTCGCTGATTGCCCAGGCCGCATCGCGCCGGTAACTCTCCGCCGGCTCGGCGAGGCTTTCGCTACGCTCGCGCCCGCTGTTGGTGGTGTCGTAGTCGGCGTAACGCTCGACCAGGCTGGCGTGCGCCGTGGAGTAGACCGCGCGGCGATACAGCGCTTTGAACACTCCCGGCGCTTGCCAGATCGGCACCGGCACGGCATCGACCGTGTCATAGCCCGCCTCGACCTGTTTGGCCTGCCAATTGCGCAGCGTGCGATTGACCGTGGCCATGGCGGCGAGCAGGGCGCCTTCGATGCGCACTGCGGTGATGGTGCCGTCGAGGCGATGCGTGTCACGGAACGCATCGGGTTCGATATCCGGCCAGAAGCCGTTATTCGTGACGGGCTCGGCGGTGGTCGTGCTTGTGGTGCCGGTCGAAACGAAGCTGCTCATCGTGGCTCCTGGTGCTGATCAAGAAGGGGGTGGGCGATGGGTCGAGGCTGCGCCCCTTGGGCTTGCCTCTACCGTCGCGCCCCCTGACGTCGGCGTGCGACTCGTTGGCAACGATCAGGCGTTGGCTTGATCGTCGGCGTTCTTCACCTCGCGCTCGAGGCGCTCGATGTCTTTCTTGACGCCGGCGCGGTCGTTGAGCTCCAGCGCCCGGCGAAAGTGCGTCAGCGCTTCCTGTGGCGTGCCCTCGGCGCGATGGGCGTTGCCCAGGGCCTTGTGCAATTTCGCGCGGATCTGGTCGTGCATGTCCGCGCCCGCGGTGAGGCGCTCGATCTCCTGGAGTTCCTCGAGCAGGGTGGCGTCATCTGCTTCCAGGGCGAGCGCTTGGTCGGCGGCTTCCTCGACGAGAATCGCGGCGGTGGAGCGCTGGAATTGATCGCCAGGCTCTAGCCCGTGGCGCAGGGCATAGCGGCCGATGCTTAACGCGCCCTCGATGTCGCCGACATCTATGCGCCAAAGCATGACGCGCATCAGCACCTCGTCTTGTGCGCCCTGGCCAGCTTCGAGCACACCGTCCACATAGGCTGCGTAGTCGGGCAGGATCTCGCGCTTGATGGCGATCTTGCGCTCGATGGATTGCACCGACTTGAGCCGGCGGTAGTCCTCGAAGAGCTTGGCTTGCATGAAGTGATATTCGTCGCCCTGCATGGGCGCGTCGCCGGCGTCACGCGCCGCTTGTGCGGCGCTGACGCGTTCGAAGTGTCGGCGGGCTGGGCTGGTCATCGCTCCCCCTTACGCGGCCGTGAAGTCGCCGAGCTCGATGTTCTCGATCAAGCAGCCGGCACCGAAGTCCTCGATGACATAGGCGTCGTTCGAGCTCTCGTAGTTCTCGATGCGGTTGCGCTTGGGATTCTCGGTGACGTAGCGGCGGCGCGCGCCGGTCTGCCAGTAGATCGAGAGGTTATCCAGCGTGGTGACCATCAGCGCGTTGTCGGGGAAGAACGGCACGTCCATGCCCTGCAGGCCGCCGATGCGCTTCTGGCTGATGACCAGGTCGGCAGCCATCTGTTCGGTGGGCGGCTGTTCGGTATTGAGCAGCGGGAAGTACTTGTCGCTGAGCAGGTCGCGGCCGACGATCACCACCAGGCCCGGCACGCGGCGGTACCAGGGTTCGAGCAGGCTATTGACGGCGTCGTAGACCAGGGCGTCGAGGTTAACGTAATCGCCGCCCTTGCCGACCTGGACGGTACCGGCGGTGGCGCCGCCCGTCATGACGCGGGCCGGGGCGTTGTTGCGGTACTGCTGCAACCAGCCGATGTTGACGTCTTCGAGCATCGGGTTCGCGGCGCGGTCGGTCTGCGTGGCGGCACTCGTGCCGTTGAATCCGATGGTCATGCGGTCGAGCGCCTGCTGACGAATGACGGCATCACGAATCAGCGCCTGAAAGTTGGGGAACTTTGCCCAGGCGTCGATCTTGTTGTAACCGAGATGGGTGTCGAACTCGGTCATGCGGCACTCATAGCCCTGCGGGTCGAGCGTAGAGAGATCGCGGGTCTGGCGATCTTGATTGCTGACGTTGGTACGCCCGGCGATCGGGCCCGAGACGCCCAGGGCGAGCTTTTCGCCCTTGAGTTCGTCGACGCCGATCATGTTGATGCGGTTCAGGAAGTCACTGGACTCCTGAATGCGTTTTTCGAGGCGCTGCTGAATGGTGGGATCGACGGCGAATTTCTGGGTCGCGTCGGGCACACCGTTGAGCTTGGCCACCTGGTCGGCGAACTGGTTGAAGAGGATGCGGGTATCGTTGCGCATGAGCGTCGGGGTTCCTTAGCAGTCGGTGACGATCGCGCCGTCGTCGCCGGTGGCGCGTTGGCGTGGGGTGTGGCGCGGCGTGTTGTCGAGGCGCTGGAAGAGCTCGTCGAAGCGGGTTTGCAGGGTGTCGTGCGCGGCTTTCAGGTCATTGAAGGCCGTGGCGCTGGGGCGCGCGTTGAGGTCATCGGCCAGGGCCTGATGCTTCTCGACGAAGAGTCCCAGGGTCTGCTCGAGCTCTTCACGAAACGCAGCGAATCCCGCCTCGCTTTTGGCGTCGTGCTTGCGAAACAGCGCCTTCACGCGCTCGGTGAGCGACGGGCCGGAATCTGTCGGTGGCTCGGCAGTGAAATCGAACTCGGTCTCGATGGCGGCGGTAAACAGGTTGTCCGGGCGTTGCTTGCGTCCGGCCAGCGGTGACTCGCTACCTGCGCCGGCGGCGAACTGCAACATCTGGGTGCCCAGCGATGCAGGGGAGTCGGTGACGGCCAGGCCGACGAGATAGGCCTCGCCGGTGTCCGCGAAGTTGGGATCGACCTCCATCGACGTGTAGACCTTCTGGCGCTTGTCGTTGAGCGCCTTCAGCTCGTCGGTGGGGTCGATGGCCGCGAGCAGCTGAAGCTTGCCGTCCTCGCCTTTCTCGGTCTTCAGCGCGGTGACGTCGCCGTAACTCTTGAACGGCCCGTCGGGCAGCATGCCGCGCATGTGCTCCAGATTGATCCGGCAGCCGTAGGTGTCGGGATCGAAGTTGTCGGCCATCTGTTGCAGCCAGGCGGCGCTGATGTTGCGGCCGTCGGTCGTCGCGCCCTCGGTCGCGATGCGGAACCATTTCATGAAGTGCCCTCGGGGTACGGAATGCGTATGGGCGTCAGGTTCCGCGCACTCGGTGCCCGGCTCAACGCGGGCCGGGTGTGAGTCATGCCGTCTACACCGGGGCTTGCAATAGCGAACTCCCGCGCGCGGGTACGCTGGGCGCCATGACGACACCGACCCCCGACCTGGATACCCAAGACGCCTCGCGTCTCTCCGCCCGGCACCTCTACTGGATGGGGTGGCGCATCGCGCGTATCGCCGAATTCCTCGACCTGCCCCGTGCCACCATCGACAGCTGGAAGAAACGCGATGCCTGGGACGATGCTTCGCCCAGTCAACGCATCGAAGGCGCGCTTGAGGCGCGCATGATCCAACTGATCTGGAAGGACGCGAAGGAGGGCAAGGACTTCAAGGAGCTGGATCTCCTGGGGCGCCAGGTCGAGCGCCTGGCGCGGGTCCACAAGTACGAGGGATCGGGCAAGGAAAGCGACCTCAATCCGAACATCGAACGGCGCAACGCCGGCGAGAAGCGCAAACCCGCGCGCAACGATGTCGGCGACGAGGGCGTGATCCAGATCGTCGAGGCGTTCGAGGCCTCGCTATTCGATTACCAGCGCGCCTGGTATCGCGCCGGTCAGCACGAGCGCATCCGCAACCTGCTCAAAAGTCGCCAGATCGGCGCGACCTGGTACTTCGCGCGCGAGGCGATCGCCGACGCCGTGGAGACCGGCAAGAACAAGATCTTTATGAGCGCCTCGAAGGCCCAGGCGCACATCTTCAAGCACTACATCGTGCAGTTCGTGAAGGAGGCCACCGGCGTCGAGCTGAAGGGCGATCCCATTGTCTTGGCCAACGGCGCCGAGCTTCACTTCCTGGGGACGAACGCCAAGACCGCGCAGGGCTACCACGGCGACACCTATCTCGACGAATACTTCTGGATCAACGGCTTCGAGCAGTTCCGCAAGGTGACCAGCGGGATGGCGATGCACAAGAAGTGGAAGCAAACCTACTTCAGCACGCCGTCTTCGGTGGCGCATGAGGCCTATCCGTTCTGGACGGGCGAGCGTTTCAACAAGCGTCGCAAGAAGGGCGAGCGCGTCGAGATCGACGTCAGCCACGCCGCACTGAAGGGCGGGGCGCGTTGTGCCGATGGCCAGTGGCGTCAGATCGTGACCATCGAGGACGCGATCGCCGGGGGCTGCGATCTTTTCGATCTCGACCAGTTGCGGCTGGAATACAGCGACGAGGAATTCGCCAACCTCTTGATGTGCGAGTTCGTCGACGACTCGCAGTCGGCGTTCCCGATGATGACCATGCAGCGCTGCATGGTGGATAGCTGGGACATTTGGCGCGATTGGAAGCCTTTCGCCGCGCGCCCGTTCGGCGACAAGCCGGTGTGGCTGGGATACGACCCGGCGGGGGACAACCTGGACGGCGACGGCGCGGGGCTCGTCGTGCTGGCACCGGCGAAGAATCGCAACGACCGCCACCGGATCCTCGAGCATCACCGCATCAAAGGGCAGGACTACGAAGAGCAAGCCGCATTCATCGAGCAGGTGACCCGACGCTACAACGTCCAGTTCATCGGCGTCGATATCAACGGCATGGGCGAGGCGGTGGCGCAGCTGGTCGCCAAGTTCTTTCCGCGCGTGACGCGCTATCGCTACACGCCGGACAGCAAGGCGGCGCTGGTGCGCCAGGCCCAGCACATCATCGAGCGCGGGCGTCTCGAGTTCGATAGCCGCGACGTGATCATCGCTCAGTCGTTCACCGCCATTCGCCGCGAGCTGACCGCGAGCGGCCGCCAATTCACCTTCACCGCCGGGCGCAACGCCCAGACCGGCCACGCCGACTTGGCGTGGGCGACGATGCACGCTCTCAACAACGAACCCATCGACGTGCTCGCCGAGGGCGAGCGCGGCGGCGCCATCATGGAGATGTCCGAATGATCACGGCCGACAAACCACGCATGCGTGTGCCGGCGACCCTGTCCGAGTCCGAGCCAGCGGCGGAGGCGTCGCCGGCCCCGGCGCGGACCGAGGCGTTTACCTTCGGCGAGCCGGTTCCGGTGACGGATCTGGCCGACTTCCTCTACACCGGCTGCTGGATGCTAACGGCGCGCTGGTACGAACCGCCGGTGGATCTGCCAGCGCTGGCCAAGGTGTATCGCGCGACGGCGCATCACGGCTCCAGCTTGCAGGTGAAGCGCAACATCCTGTCGCGATCGTTCATCCCGCATCGCCTACTGAGCCGGCAGGCGTTCCGCGCCCTGGTCACCGATTACCTGGTGTTCGGCAATGCATACATCGAGCGGGTGTATGGGCGCCTTGGGCGGCTGCTGGCATTGCGGCCGGCGCGAGCCAAGTACGTGCGCCGAGGCGTCGAAGAAGGGCAGTACTGGTGGGTGACATCCTGGCAGGTGGCCAGCGAATTCGAGCGCGATTCGGTGATCCACCTGATGGAGCCTGACATCAACCAAGAGATCTACGGCGTGCCGGACTACCTCGGCGCGCTGCAGTCGATCCTACTCAACGAAAACGCTACCTTGTTCCGCCGCAAGTACTACCTGAACGGTAGTCATGCCGGCTTTGTGATGTACGTCTCCGATACCGCGCAGAACCAGGAAGACATCGATGCCATGCGCGAGGCCCTGCGCAACTCCAAGGGCGTCGGCAACTTCCGCAACCTGTTCCTTCACTCGCCGGGCGGCAAGAAGGATGGCGTACAGATCATCCCCATCAGCGAGGTCGCCGCCAAGGACGATTTCGCCGGGATCAAACGCGAGACCCGCGACGACACTCTCGCCGGGCATCGGGTACCGCCTCAGTTGATGGGGATCATCCCGAACAACACCGGCGGCTTCGGGGATATCGAGAAAGCGGCCAGGGTCTTCGTTACCAACGAGCTCGAGCCGCTGCAAGCCGTCTTCGAAGAGATCAACGACATCATCGGCGAGCAGGTGATCCGCTTCCGGGAATACTCGCTGGATGGTGCCGCGTCGCCCAACGCCCCCACTCGCTAAGCCTCATTCGCAGCCGCTGCCTTGCCGCCCACCCGGGCGGCTTTTTTACGCCCACACGATGCCAATCTTGGTTGAGACGCATTTACTCTTTGTAGTGCATTCATCGCGCTGTGCTTACGTGTGCCGTGCGCGAGCGATTGGCCGACCCAGAGCCCTTCGACACACGGCAGCGTTCTACACGCTGCCAGGGCGAGCCGCCTGCCCCCTACCTCGGCGGCGCCCCGCCGCGCGCCGTCGACACCCCGCCCCGCCTGCGCGCTAAACCTGTCGCTTTTCACGCACTCGTGCAGGACGGTCCATACAGCCTGGCTGTGGGGCTTCGAGGCGGGTGACAGAGGGCGATCAGTCATGCGGAATCATGCGAAATCGAGCAGCGCCCAGAGTGGGTGGTGAGGAAGGACTGGAAGGGTGGCGTCTTGAGAAGGAGAGGGGGCCTCGGAAAAAGGTAACATCGGTCACATGGGGGTAAAGCAAGGGGCAACTATCTGATTCATTGGGATTTTTCTGTTACCCCTAAAAGGTAACGTGAGGTAATGCAAAAGGTAACGCGCTCGCAAGCTGCTGTTTTTAAAGGATATGGATATTTCTCTCTGTGACCTCTTAAAAAGGTAACGCATTACCTTTGCATCACCTTTTTGTTACCTTTTGAACGACTGTTTTAATCCTTTTATATTCATGATGTTAGGCGAGATTCTGGCAAGGCATTACCTTTGTTACCTTTTTCCGAGCCCCCCACGGATTCTGAGATTACCCCGCGCGACAGGCGCACACGCACGCGTCGTGCACGTCACACACGGCTCTTCACCGCGCAGCAGACTCGAGACCATTTGGGGGTAGAGTGAAGGGTGAGAAGGGAGAATCAGAAGGAACTTATTTGGTACCCAACCGCTGTGAGGACCAGCATGGCGGGACTTGTTACCGATCCATCATCGGGGCCACGGAAAATCGGCGGGCCCGAGAGAGCGTGTCGTTGCCTGATTTTTCCGTCACTGCAGCCTCCGGCGTGAGTCATGTTGGCGTGTAGGATAGAGCGTTGTTCCCGAGGGGAGGCGTATTGTACGCAATACACCAGGGGCGGCAACCGCATGTCGATGCGGCAGGCTCGCTTTTCAAGCGTCTGTCGCGGTCGCGCTTGTATCGCAATGGCGCGCCCCTATTACACTTCGAAACATTAAATCGGCGTTGTTTAATACAGATCAGTTTTTCTTCTGTCTGTCTTCTGCCATGGTGTGCATGTCCGCCAGGGAAGGGCGGAGAGCAAGGAAGACAGGCAGAAAGGACGCCTAGCACTGCAAGGAGGCGCGGACAGGATGTCCGTGACAGCTGCAAGGAAATGCAGTTTTGCGATAGAGCCCGGCCGGCTTTGGTCGGGCTTTTTTATGTCGTGCTGTCGGCAACGATCACGGTGACGTGTCTCGGCGCCGCTCCCTGAGAGAGCGCTGTGAGTCCTTCAACTGGCGCTGGGAGCGTTCGAGTTGACGCTCATGGCGAAGCCGGTCGTCGAAATCGTCGTCGCGGCGCTGGCTACGCTCCAGCGCTTGGCGCCTTTCGGTGGCCGTGGCGCGGTCGCTGCTGATGTCGCGTTGAAGCTGGTTGCGTTCCCGCGCATCGCTCAGAGAGTCCCGCTGGTCAGGGTCGCTGGCGAATACAGGCCATGTGATGGCAGCAATTGCCATGAATAGTAGCAGTTTCGTCATGATGTCCTCCGCAGTGCTTGCGCTCTCCGCGCCTGGTCTCTCTGAGTATGGACCATGACATGCGTTCCGATCCTCGAGCGCCTGGATGGGCCGGCAGAGGCATCCCTGAAGTCTATCCCGGGATCACTCGTTGTCGCGGCGTTGCTGCCAGCGTGCCCGAATGCGTCCAATGATGCAGAGGGGGGTTGGCGGCAAAGTCTCGCTGGGGGGCTCGCCATCCACGCTCAACGCCCCTGAAGGAAGTCGACTGAGCTGCTGGATGACGAGTGTGTTTCGCCATTGCAGGAGATACAGGCCTTCCTCATCGAAATGCGATGTGGGGAAGACGGCGGCGATATCGCCGGTCCCTAGATGTGCGAAGGTTTCGCCATCGGCTGGCGTAACGAGATAACACCCTTGAAGCAGTTCGCTGAGTGCCGACCCCGGCGCGGATGCCACAGGAGCCAGGAAATGCCGTTCCCACGGGGGAGGAGAGGCGCTATGCAGCGCCAGTATGCTGGCATGAGCGAGCTCGCCCTCGAACTCGTGGTGCGTCGGGGTGTTGTTGTCCAGCAGTCTTTCGAGCGGACATTCCAATGCCTCGGCGAGGGAGAGGAGTCGCTCATGGCCGATTTGCTTGATCGTACCCGACTCCCAGTAGGAAATCGTCACGTCCGACACGCCGACACGTCTGGCTAGTGCGGCCTTGCTCAAGCCGGCTTCCATCCTTAGCTGCTTGATTCGCGGTCCTAATGTGTCCATTTGTACATCTCGCCATGATGTGAACGCGTTAGCATATCCAGCCAGGACCAAAGTATGTTTCGGGTTGAAGCGTAGTCGTTCTTTCAGGGTTTTCCTCTAGGCGGTTGCCTTGTCAGCGATAAAATCACGCATGTCGCCAGGGCGGCATTGCGTCGCTCGCTCCGGGAGGAGGGGGGGGGGAGGATAGGCGAAAAGGCGCCAGCCGCTCCGAAGAGCAGGCATATGGCGCAAAGGAAAAGCTTTTTCACTGAAGGCGCCACCCAGCGCCCTTGGGCCAGAAGCCGTCGTGCGCCGGTAGCGTGCGCGTGACGACTTCACGAGAAGAGGTCACGCATCCCGGGGCGAGAGTCTCGTGATCCCGGGCGGCGTCAGTATAGGCAGTCGGCCTTTGCGTAATAAGAGGGTACAATCGAAAACTAGTGTTTCCGATTTAGAAACAGAAGCGTGAGAGAGGCATTGTCGTGACCACACTGGATGCATTGCGGGTGTTCGTCGAGGTCGTGCGGGCAGGCAGCTTTACGGCGGCGGCGCGGCGTCTGAGCATTTCCAAGTCGCTGGCCTCCAAGCGCGTGGCGGCGCTGGAGGATGAGTTGAGCGTCAACTTGCTCAACCGGTCGACCCGCTCGTTGCGTCTGACCGAGGCCGGACAGATCTATTACGAGCACGGGCTTCGCGTCATCGAGGAACTGCAGTCGGCGGAAGCTCAGGTGCAGTCGGTCACGTCACAGCCCCGCGGCCAGCTCAAGGTCAGCGCCCAGGTCAGTTTCGGGTTCATGTATCTGGCGGCGCCTACCACGGCCTTCATGCGGCGGTACCCTGACGTATCGGTGGAAATTCTGCTCGAGGATCAGCGTTTCGAGCCTATCGACGATTCGGTGGATCTGGCCATCCGCATGGGGCCATTGCCGCCATCCAGCCTGGTGTCGCGCCCCTTGTGCAAGGTGGTGTATGGCCTGTATGCCGCCCCTGATTACCTGGCACGTGCCGGCCGCCCCCTGCATCCACAGGATATTGCCGACTACGATACGGTGTTCTACGGCAACTACGACCTCGGTGCCCATTGGCGTTTTTCCTTGAATGGTCAGCCGTTGGACATCGAGCCCAATTCACGCCTGGTGATCAATAATCTGCTGGGTGTCGTGGAGGCCGCGAAGTCAGGCTTCGGATTGGCGTACCTGCCGACGTTCGCGGCACGCGCGGCGGTGGAGGAGGGGCAGCTCATTCCGCTGCTTCAGCCTTACTGGAACGAGCATGGCAGCATGCTGGTGCTGTTCCGCTCGCGCAAGTACCTGCCCGACAAGACCCGGGCCTATCTGGATTTCATCACCGACTGGTTTCGCGAGCACCTGGCGTTGTGACGCCTTGCGTGACATCGAGCTTCGGTCTCGCCGGGCGTTTGGCCTGGTGGTGCTGATGCCGGATAGGCGCATGCGTATAATGGTGCCATCGTCAATCACCAATGATCGGGAATTCCATGACCGTACGTACGCGTATCGCACCGTCGCCCACCGGCGATCCTCATGTCGGCACGGCCTATATCGCCTTGTTCAATCTGTGCTTCGCGCGCCAGCATGGTGGACAGTTCATTCTGCGCATCGAGGACACGGACCGAGTGCGCTCGACGGCCGAGTCGGAGCAGATGATTCTCGACTCGCTGCGCTGGCTGGGCCTGGAATGGGACGAGGGTCCTGACGTGGGCGGCCCGCATGGCCCCTATCGTCAAAGTGAGCGGGGCGATATCTACGCGCAATATGCGCAGCAGCTGCTCGATGCCGGACACGCCTTCAAGTGCTACCGGACCAGCGAGGAGCTCGACGAACTGCGCGAAGCGCGCAAGGCGGCGGGTCTGCACCTGGCGCTCAAGCCGGCGGATCTGGCGCTTCCCGACGATGAAGTGGCGCGTCGCGAGCGTGAGCAGTGGCCTTATGTGGTGCGCATGAAGGTGCCCGGGGAGGGCAGCTGCGTGGTCAGCGACATGCTGCGAGGCGAGATCGAGGTGGACTGGGCCCAGGTCGATGCGCAGATCCTGCTCAAGTCCGATGGCATGCCGACCTACCACCTGGCCAATGTCGTCGACGATCACCTGATGGGCATCACCCACGTGATGCGTGGCGAGGAATGGATCAACTCGGCACCCAAGCACAAGCTTCTGTACGAGTATTTCGACTGGCCGATGCCGACGCTATGCCACATGCCGCTGCTGCGTAACCCGGACAAGTCGAAGCTCTCCAAGCGCAAGAATCCGACTTCCATCAATTATTACCGGCGGATGGGCTTCCTGCCGCAGGCAGTGACCAATTATCTGGGCCGCATGGGGTGGTCGATGCCCGACGACCGCGAGAAGTTCACGCTCGAGGAGATGATGGCGAACTTCGATATCCAGCGTGTTTCCCTGGGGGGGCCGGTCTTCGATCTCGAAAAGCTGACCTGGCTCAACGGGGTGTACATTCGCGAGGATCTGGACGATGCAGCGCTGCTCCAGGCGTTGCGCGAGTGGGCGTTCAATGATGCCTACGTCAATCAGATTCTGCCGCAGGTGCGCCCGCGCATCTCGACACTGTCCGATGTCATGCCGCTGGCCGGGCATTTCTTTTCCGGTGTGCCGCCGCTCGAGGCATCCAGCTTCGACGGCATCAAGCTGGAGCATGAAACGCTGCTCAAGTTGCTGCAGTTCCTGACCTGGCGTCTCGAAGGCGTCTCCCGCTGGGAGAAGGACGTGCTGCTCGATGAAGCCAAGGCTCTGGCCGAGGCCTTCGACATGAAGATGAAGGCGTTCCTGGCGCCGGTTTTCATCGCCGTGACCGGCAGTGCGACATCGACATCGGTGTTGGATGCCATGGCCATTCTGGGGTCGGACATGACCCGCGCGCGGCTGCGTCATGCCATCGAGGTGCTGGGCGGTGTCTCCAAGAAACAGGCCAAGCGCTTCGAGAAGGAATATAGGCAGTTGCAAGTGTGAGTCGAGGCGTCTTGCGCCTGGAAGGGGGGGGACGCCGCTATGCCACCTGGAGGGGCAGGCACTTTCTCCCTTCTTCCTGAAAAGTATTGACGTGGAAGGGGTGGGTCGGTAACATACGCACCGTCTTGAAGGCACGGGGCCTTAGCTCAGTTGGGAGAGCGCAACACTGGCAGTGTTGAGGTCAGCGGTTCGAACCCGCTAGGCTCCACCAAACATCAAGATGATGCGTCCCATTCGTCTAGTGGTCTAGGACACCGCCCTTTCACGGCGGTAACAGGGGTTCGAACCCCCTATGGGACGCCACCTTTCCTGGACATGATGGTATCGGCCCGAGACGCGAAAGCGTCTTTTTTTGTCGCCGTACCCCTCCTTCCTTAGACGTATTTATACGTTTTTTCCCTTGACACTTCTGTGGCTTTGTCCACCGTTGCATCCCGTCGTCGCAGTGTTGTGCATAACGCCGCGCGGCATGGGGCTGCGTCGAGCGTTATTGAAAAATTTCTTTATTTTCAATGACCTAGGAGAGGTCAAAAAATAACCAATTTGAGCGTAACCCCCTTGTCATGGTGTTTCTGAGCGACTGACTAAAGGTTTTGAACAGGGTTATCCACAGAAAGTGTGGAAAACGCTCAGGGCTTGGCAGCAGTCCTCTCACCAAACGCAACGAGCCGCCCTCAGGGCGGCTCGTCGGTAGCGTGAAGCGGTTGATGAACAGCCGCTTACTTGGCCGGGTAATCCCGCTGTGTGTGCCCTGTATACAGTTGCCGGGGGCGACTGATGCGGAAGCTGCCGCTGATCATTTCGTTCCAGTGGGAAATCCAGCCGATCGTACGAGCCATGGCGAAGATCACGGTGAACATGTTGGTCGGGATGCCGATCGCCTTGAGGATGATGCCGGAGTAGAAGTCGACGTTGGGGTAGAGCTTGCGCTCGATGAAGTACTCGTCTTCCAGGGCGATCTGCTCGAGCCGCTTGGCGATCTTGAGCTGCGGGTCGTCCGCGAGGCCGAGTTCGCCCAGCACTTCGTCGCAGGTTTCCTTCATGACCTTGGCGCGCGGGTCGAAGTTGCGATAGACGCGGTGACCGAAGCCCATCAGGCGGAACGGATCGTCCTTGTCCTTGGCCTTGTCGATGTAGCGCTGGATGTTTTCCTCGGAGTCGTCGCCGATTTCGTCCAGCATGGCCAATACGGCTTCGTTGGCGCCGCCGTGGGCCGGACCCCATAGGGCTGCGATGCCGGCGCTGATGCAGGCGAATGGGTTGGCGCCCGTGGAGCCGGCCATGCGCACCGTGGAGGTGGAGGCATTCTGCTCGTGGTCGGCATGCAGCATGAAGACGCGATCCATGGCCTTGGCGAAGACCGGGTTGACCTCGTAGGTCTCGCAAGGATTGCCGAACATCATGTAGAGGAAGTTTTCCGAGTAGTTCAGATCGTTACGCGGATAGTTGAACGGTTGGCCGATGTTGTACTTGTAGCACATCGCCGCCAGCGTCGGCATCTTCGCGATCAGACGGATCGCGCTGACGCGGCGTTCCTCTTCCTTGGTGATGTCCAGATTGTCGTGGTAGAAGGCTGCCAGGCCGCCGACCACGCCGCACAGGATCGCCATCGGGTGGGCGTCGCGACGGAAGCCTTTGTAAAAATTCACGATCTGCTCGTGGACCATGGTGTGGTTGCGCACCGTGGCCGCGAAGTCGTCGTATTGCGCCTTGCTCGGCAGTTCGCCGAACAGTAGAAGGTAGCAAAGCTCGACGTAATTGGAGTTCTCGGCCAATTGATCGATGGGGTAGCCGCGGTGGAGCAAGACGCCAGCAGCACCGTCGATATAGGTGATGCCCGACTCGCAGGAGGCGGTGGCGACGAAGCCGGGGTCGTAGGTGAACAGACCTTCGCTGGTCAGGCCGCGGACGTCGATCACATCAGGCCCGACGGTGCCAGAGTAGACAGGGAACTCGATGGTCTTGTCCGACCCTTCTACCGTCAACTGCGCTTTCCTGTCAGCCATTATGGCCTCCTCTTTTTACCTAAGTCTTTGTCTTGCTTGCCATGCCAGCGAAAATGGTTCGCCTACTATAGAACCACGCGGAAGATTGTCAATTGGGCCAAGGGCGCCCTGCGGGAACGTGAGGATTCGCGCATGCCGTGTCGAGGCGTGACGAGAATAGCAGTGCAAACAAGGTCTCTACCCGGGATTGCGCCCCTATTTGACGCTCCGATGGAAGCGGCTGCAAGCGCTATCTCATTTGTCATGGCATGCCCCGGTCCTTATAATCTTACCCCGCGCGACTGGCAGGAGCATGGCTTGGTCATGTAAGCCCTCGACCAAGGACTTCCCCTCAAACCACCGCCCGCACCGGGTACAGCCCCAGCCGCTGGCGGGCCAAGAGAGTGTGATGAGCCGTGAATAGCAAAAGACCCGTAAACCTAGACCTGACGACGATAAAGTTCCCACTTCCCGCATTGACCTCCATTGCCCACCGGATCACCGGTATCATCCTGTTCATAGGACTGATCTTCGGTTTCTGGGCCCTTGACGTGTCACTCTCGTCTCCCGAAGGCTTCGAAGCCGTACGTGACACCCTCGCCAACAACGTTCTCGCCAAACTGATCGCCTGGGGCCTGCTCTCGGCGTTGGGCTTCCATTTCGTGGCAGGTATCAAGCACCTGTTGATGGATGCCGGGATCGGCGTGGATCTCGAAGGTGGGTATCGCAAGGCACAGATCACCGTCGTGATCAGTGCCATCTTGGTGGTTCTGGCAGGAGTCTGGGTATGGTAACCAACATCACGAATCTCGGCCGTAGTGGCCTGTCCGATTGGCTGATCCAGCGCATTTCGGCCGTCATCCTGGCCGTCTATGCTCTGTTCATGGTCCTGTATCTCCTGTTCCATCCGGGGCTCGATTACGCCACCTGGAGCGGGCTCTTCTCGCAGACCTGGATGCGGGTGTTCTCCTTGTTGGCCTTCATCTCCATCGCGGCGCACGCCTGGGTCGGTCTGTGGACCGTGTCGACCGACTATCTCAAACAGACGGGCGTGCGTTTCGCGTTTCAAGCGGTCGTCATGCTGGCCATCTTCGTTTTTCTGGTGTGGGGCGTTCAAGTCCTCTGGGGAGCCTAATCCATGTCCAATATGCGTAGCCTGACATTCGACGCAATCATCATCGGCGGTGGTGGCTCCGGCCTGCGCGCCGCGCTCGAGCTGGCCAAGTCGGGCAAGAAGACGGCGGTCATCACCAAGGTCTTCCCGACGCGCTCGCACACCGTTTCCGCACAGGGCGGCATTACCTGCGCCATCGCTTCCGCCGATCCCAACGACGATTGGCGCTGGCACATGTACGACACCGTCAAAGGCGGTGACTACATTACCGACCAGGAAGCCGCCGAGTACATGTGTTCCGAAGGGCCCAAGGCGGTCTTCGAGCTGGAACACATGGGGCTGCCGTTTTCACGCTTCGACAACGGCCGCATCTATCAGCGCCCCTTCGGCGGTCAGTCCAAGGACTTCGGCAAGGGCGGCCAGGCCGCGCGGACCTGTGCCGCCGCCGACCGTACCGGCCATGCGCTGCTGCATACCTTGTATCAGAACAACCTGAAGAACAACACCGTCTTCCTGAACGAGTGGTACGCGGTCGATCTGGTCAAGAACGCCAACGGCGACGTGGTCGGCTGCATTGCCATGTGCATCGAGACCGGTGAAGTCGTGCACATCAAATCCAAGGCGACGGTGCTGGCCACCGGCGGCTCGGGCCGCATCTACGCGTCCACGACCAATGCCCTGATCAATACCGGCGACGGGATCGGCATGGCCCTGCGTGCGGGCTTCCCCATGCAGGACATGGAAATGTGGCAGTTCCACCCCACCGGCATTTACGGCGCAGGGGTGTTGGTCACCGAAGGCTGTCGTGGCGAAGGCGGCTACCTGATCAACAAGGACGGCGAGCGCTTCATGGAGCGTTATGCGCCGAACGCCAAGGACCTCGCCGGTCGTGACGTCGTGGCGCGCGCCATGGTCATGGAGATCCTGGAAGGTCGTGGCTGCGGCGAAAACGGCGATCACGTCATGCTCAAGCTCGATCACCTGGGTGAAGAGGTACTGAGCAAGCGTCTGCCGGGGATCGTCGAACTCTCCAAGACCTTCGCTCACGTCGATCCGGCCAAGGATCCGATTCCCGTCGTGCCGACGTGTCACTACATGATGGGGGGCGTGCCGACCAACGTGCACGGCCAGGCCATCATGCAGGATGCCGACGGCAACGATCAGATCGTCAACGGCCTGTTCGCCTGCGGCGAAGCGGCATGCGTCTCGGTGCACGGCGCCAACCGTCTGGGCGGCAACTCGTTGCTCGACCTGGTGGTGTTCGGGCGTGCTGCCGGCATGTTCATCGAGGAAGCCCTCAACGAGGGGGTCGATTACCTCGAGGCGGCCCAGTCCGACATCGACAGCGCCATGGCGCGCATCACTCGCTGGGACGAGTCCAGCGGCGGCGAAGCGGTGCCCGACCTGCGCGCCGAACTGCAGGACATCATGCAGAATGACTTCGGCGTCTTCCGTCAGGAAGACAACATGCAGCAGGGCGTCAAGAAGCTGGCCGATCTGCGCGAGCGCATCGCCAATGCTCACTTGTCCGACAAGTCCAACGCCTTCAACACCGCGCGTGTCGAGGCGCTGGAGCTCGACAACCTGCTCGAAGTTGCGGAGGCTACGGCCATTTCCGCCCTGGAGCGCAAGGAAAGCCGTGGTGCGCATTCGCGCTACGACTACCCGGACCGCGACGACGCCAATTGGCTCAAGCACTCCATGTACTTCCCGGTCGAAAAGCGCCTGGGACAGCGTGATGTGAACTTTGTGCCGAAGACCGTCGATACCTTCGAGCCGAAAATCCGCACTTACTAAGGGGTTGTCCAAGATGTCCACGCTTCAGGTATCTATCTACCGCTACAACCCGGAAACCGACTCCGCGCCCTACATGCAGGAGTTCCAACTGGACACCCAGGGTCGCGATATCATGGTTCTCAATGCGCTTGAGATGATCAAGCAGCAGGACAGTTCCATGGCGTATCGTCGCAGCTGCCGTGAAGGGGTTTGCGGTTCCGATGGCATGAACATGAACGGCAAGAACGGTCTGGCATGCATCACGCCGCTGTCCGAGGTGGTCAAGGACAACAAGCTGGTGCTGCGTCCGTTGCCGGGCCTGCCGGTCATTCGTGACCTGGTGGTCGACATGGGGGTGTTCTACAAGCAGTACGAGAGCATCCAGCCTTACCTGCAGAACGACACCAACCCGCCGGCCACGGAACGCCTGCAGTCGCCGGAGGAGCGCGACAAGCTCGACGGTCTCTACGAGTGCATCCTGTGCGCCTGCTGCTCGACTGCGTGCCCGTCGTTCTGGTGGAACCCGGACAAGTTCGTGGGGCCGGCCGGGTTGCTGCAGGCATATCGCTTCCTCGCCGATTCGCGCGACACCGCCACGAGCGAGCGTCTGGCGCGGCTCGAGGACCCGTTCAGCCTGTTCCGCTGCCGCGGCATCATGAACTGCGTGGCGGTTTGCCCCAAAGGGCTTAACCCGACACGGGCGATCGGCAAGATTCGCGAGATGTTACTGTCCAATGCCACTTAAATCGCGCCGCTTGGCTTGTTATCATTGGCAACAAGCCGCTTCCTGCGACAAGGCGTCGCAGGAAGCCGGTCCCGCGACCGTTGCAGCCGGTGCCTCGTGCACCGGCTTTTGACGATAAGTGGACCCGGCGTCGCGTATGACGCCAGCCTGCCCGACGCAGGTTCCAAGTGACGCCGGCACGTCCGGGCGTGCCAGCGCCAAGAACACCCATCAGTGCATAGGGTGACCAAGAGATGCAAGAAGGCACAATGGAGTTGATGTGGCGCACTTCCCATGTCAGCGGCGGCAACGCCCACTACGTGGAAGCGCTCTACGAGCAATATCTCGTCGATCCCTCAGAGGTTCCCGACGAATGGCGTAACTATTTCGACCAGTTACCCCGTCCGGAAGGCGCCCCCTCCCACGACGTTCCTCTCAGTCCGATTCGCGACCAGTTCTACCAGTTGGCCCAAAACCGTCGCGGCCCCGCCGCCGGTCCCGCCGACAGCGGCGAGAACAAGAAGCAGGTCAAGGTTCTCCAGCTGATCAACGCTTATCGCTTCCGTGGCCATCAGCGTGCCGATATCGATCCGCTGGGGCTGCGCAGCCCGACGCCCATTCCCGATCTGGAACTGTCTTTCCATCAGTTGACCGACGCTGACATGGAAACGTCTTTCCAGACGGGCTCCCTCTTTCTGGGCAAGGACCAGGCGCCGCTCAAGGAAATCGTCGAGGTTCTGGAGCAGACGTACTGCCGCAGCATCGGCTGCGAATTCATGCATATCGTCAACACCGACGAGAAACGCTGGCTGCAGCAGCGCTTCGAATCGGTGCGTTCCAAGCCGGATTACAGCGTCGATGTGCGCAAGCACATTCTCGAACGCCTGACGGCAGCGGAAGGGCTTGAAAGCTATCTTGCTTCCAAGTATCCGGGCACCAAGCGCTTCGGCCTGGAAGGTGGCGAGACCTTCATTCCGATGGTCGACGAAATCATCCAGCGCACCGGCAATTACGGTACCAAGGAAGTCGTCATCGGCATGGCCCACCGGGGCCGCCTGAACCTGCTGGTCAATCTGCTGGGCAAGAGTCCCTCGGAATTGATCGACGAGTTCGATGGCAAGAAAGTCATCCAGCAGGGCTCCGGGGACGTGAAGTACCACCAGGGCTTCAGTTCCAACGTGATGACCGAAGGCGGCGAAGTGCACCTGGCACTGGCGTTCAATCCCTCGCACCTCGAGATCGTGTCGCCGGTTGTCGAAGGCTCGGTGCGCGCGCGTCAGGATCGTCGCGACGACAGCGAGGGCGCCAAGGTGTTGCCGGTCGTGGTCCACGGCGATGCCGCCTTTGCGGGGCAGGGCGTGGTCATGGAGACATTCCAGATGTCTCAGACCCGCGGCTACAAGACCGGCGGCACCGTGCACATCGTCATCAACAACCAGGTCGGGTTCACGACCTCGCGGCCCGATGACGCGCGCTCCACGGAATATTGCACCGACATCGCCAAGATGGTCCAGGCGCCGATCTTCCATGTGAACGGTGACGACCCCGAAGCGGTGATTCATGCCACGCAAGTGGCCGTCGACTATCGTTACCAGTTCAACAAGGACGTGGTGATCGATCTCGTCTGCTATCGCAAGCGTGGCCACAACGAGGCCGACGAACCCTCCGGCACGCAGCCGCTGATGTACCAGAAGATCAAGTCGCACAAGAGCTCGCGGGAGCTGTATGTGGCGAGTCTGGTCCAGCAGGGCATGATCAGCGAGGACGAAGCGTCCGCCATGGTCGAGAAGTATCGCGAGGACCTGGTGGCGGGCAATCACGTGGCCAATGCGCTGGTCAAGCAGCCCAATACGGAGCTGTTCGTCGACTGGACGCCGTATCTCGGCCATGAGTGGACCGGCGATGCCGATACCTCGATCGACATGACCCGCATGCAGCGGCTTGCCGCCAAGATGTGCGAAGTGCCCGAGGGCATCGAGGTCCAGCGCCAGGTGGCCAAGATCTACGAAGACCGTCGCAAGATGGCGGCCGGCGATCTGGCCGTCAACTGGGGCTTCGGCGAGACCCTGGCGTATGCCACCCTGCTGGACGAAGGGCATCCGATTCGCCTGACGGGGCAGGATACCGGTCGCGGTACCTTCTCGCACCGGCATGCGGTCGTGCACAACCAGAAGGACGGCTCGACCTACGTGCCGCTGGAGTACATCAAGGAAGGCCAGCCGAATTTCACCATCCGCGACTCCTTCCTGTCCGAAGAAGCCGCCCTGGCGTTCGAGTACGGCTACTCCACGACCACGCCCAATGCCTTGATCATCTGGGAGGCGCAGTTCGGCGACTTCGCCAACGGTGCACAGGTCGTCATCGACCAGTTCATTTCGTCCGGCGAGACCAAGTGGGGACGGCTCTGCGGCCTTACCATGCTGCTGCCGCACGGCTACGAAGGGCAGGGCCCCGAGCACTCCTCGGCGCGTCTCGAGCGCTTCCTGCAGCTGTGTGCCGAGCACAACATGCAGGTCTGCATGCCGACCACGCCGGCCCAGATCTTCCATCTTCTGCGCCGCCAGGTGATCCGCCCATTGCGCAAGCCGCTGGTGATCATGTCGCCGAAGAGCCTGCTGCGTCACAAGGAGGCGACCTCCACGCTGGAGGATCTGGCCAACGGGCGTTTCGAGATGGTACTGCCGGACCAGGGCAAGCGCGACGCCGAGAGCGTCAAGCGTGTGGTGCTGTGCTCGGGCAAGGTCTACTACGACCTGGCGAGCTACCGGGCCGAGAACGGCAACGACGACGTGGCGATCGTGCGGTTGGAACAGATCTATCCTTTCCCCAAGGAAGAGCTGTACGAAGTCTTCAAGACCTACCCCAACCTCGAGCAGGTCGTCTGGTGTCAGGAAGAGCCGCTCAATCAGGGGGCCTGGTATCAAAGCCAGCACCACATGCGTCTGGTGGCCGACATGGTGAAGGAAGGCCTGGGACGCGACCTGAAGTTCGCGGGACGCCCGGCTTCCGCCGCGCCGGCATCCGGCTATATGTCCGTCCATGTTGAACAGCAGCGCCAGCTGGTAGAAGACGCCATTACTGGGTGAGGCGTTTCATCGGGATCGAGAGAAAACACTAAGGAAACGACATGGCTACCGAGATCAAAGCGCCAAATTTTCCAGAATCCGTCGCCGAGGGCACCATCGCCACTTGGCACAAGAAGGTCGGTGACAGCGTCGAACGTGATGAACTGATCGTCGAGATCGAGACGGACAAGGTCGTCCTCGAGGTCGTCGCCCCGGAAGCCGGTACCGTGACCGAGATCAAGGTCGAGGAAGGCGACACTTGCGACTCCGAGCAGGTTCTGGGGATGCTGGGCGCGGCCAGCGAAGGCGGCAACGACAAGGCCGCCTCTCAGGAAAGCGCGGAAAAGAGCGACGACAGCGGCCAGGACACCGCACCGGCCAAGGCCGATGCCAAGCCTGCCGCCTCCGGCAAGCAGCATGACGTCAAGGCACCGAGCTTCCCTGAGTCCGTGCAGGAAGGCACCGTCGCCACCTGGCACAAGCAGGTCGGCGAAGCGGTGAAGCGTGACGAGATCCTCGCGGATATCGAGACCGACAAGGTCGTGCTCGAAGTGGTGGCGCCGGCCGATGGTGCCCTCAGCGAGATCAAGGTGCAGGAAGGCGAGCAGGTCGAGTCCGAAGCCGTACTCGCGGTCTTTGCCGAAGGCGCCGGCGGCGAGGCGAGCGGCGGCGATGCCGACGCTTCGAAGGATGCGGGTGAACCCGCCGCGTCAGACGGCGGCAGCGACGAAAAGGTCGGCGACAAGATCCTGGCGCCCGCGGCACGCAAGCTGGTGGCCGAGCATGATCTGGACGTCAACAAGATCGAAGGCACCGGCAAGGGCGGTCGCATCCTGAAAGAGGACGTGCAGAAAGCCGTCAAGGACGGCTCCGCCAAGAAGAGCGCCAAGCCGTCAGGCGGTGACGTCAAGGCCGCTGCTGCGCCGGCGCCGGCCGTCGAGGGCGAGCGCCCCGAGAAGCGTGTGCCGATGAGCCGCCTGCGCCAGACCATTGCCAAGCGCCTGGTCCAGGCGCAGCAAACGGCCGCCATGCTCACCACCTACAACGAGGTGGACATGAGCGCGGTGATGGCGCTGCGCAGTCAGTACAAGGACAGCTTCCAGAAGGCGCACGACGTCAAGCTCGGCTTCATGGGCTTCTTCGTCAAGGCGGCGACCGAGGCGCTCAAGCGCTTCCCGGACGTCAACGCTTCCATCGATGGCACCGACATCGTCTACCACGGCTACCAGGACATCGGTGTCGCCGTTTCCACGCCGCGTGGTCTGGTGGTGCCGGTGCTTCGCGATACCGACAGCATGAAGCTGGCCGATGTCGAGAAAACGATCGGCGACTTCGGCCAGCGTGGCCGTGAAGGCAAGCTCGGCATCGAGGACATGCAGGGCGGCACCTTCACCATCACCAATGGCGGTATCTTCGGCTCGCTGATGTCGACGCCGATCCTGAACCCGCCGCAGACCGCGATCCTGGGGATGCACAAGATTCAGGAACGCCCGATGGCCGTGAACGGGAAGGTCGAGATCCGTCCGATGATGTATCTCGCCGTCTCCTACGACCACCGCATGATCGATGGCAAGGATGCGGTACAGTTCCTGGTCACGATCAAGGAATTGCTGGAAGATCCCGCGCGCTTCTTGCTCGACGTGTGATGGCCGTCGCCGAATGATGCGTGCGACTTTTAAACTGAATGCGAACAGGATGATTTCATGGCCGATAAATTCGATGTGATCGTTATTGGCGCCGGGCCTGGCGGGTACGTGGCAGCCATTCGTGCCGCGCAGCTGGGGTTGAAGACCGCCTGTGTCGAGAAGTGGGTCAACAAGGAAGGCAAGACCGTGCACGGCGGTACTTGTCTGAACGTGGGCTGCATTCCCTCGAAGGCGTTGCTGGAAACGTCCCACAAGTTCGTCGAAGCCCGTGATCACTTCGCCGAGATTGGCATCGACGCCGGCGAGCCGACCCCGAACATCGCCAAGATGCTCGAGTTCAAGGACGGCGTGATCGCCAAGAACGTGGGCGGCATCAGCGCGCTGTTCAAGGCCAATGGCGTCACTGCGCTGGAAGGCACCGGCAAGGTCGTGTCCAACAAGCAGGTCGAGGTGACCGGCCACGATGGCGAGACCACTTCCTACGAGGCCGACAACATCGTCATCGCCTCCGGCTCGGTGCCGGTGGAAATTCCGCCGACGCCGCTGACCGAAGGACTGATCGTCGATTCCAGCGGTGCCCTCGAGTTCGATGAGGTGCCCAAGCGCCTCGGCGTCATCGGCGCCGGCGTCATCGGCCTCGAGCTGGGCAGCGTATGGAGCCGCCTGGGCAGCGACGTCACGGTCCTCGAAGCGATGGATTCATTCCTGCCGATGGTCGATAAGGACGTCGCCAAGGAAGCGCAGAAGCTGTTCAAGAAGCAGGGCCTGGACATCAAGCTGGGGGCACGGGTCACCGGTTCCGAGGTCAAGGACAAGGAAGTCGTGGTCAAGTACACCGACGCCAACGGCGAACAGGAACAGACCTTCGACAAGCTGATCGTCTGCGTGGGGCGTCGTCCCTACACGGAAGGCGTGCTCAGCGACGACGTGGGCGTCAAGCTCGACGAGCGCGGGTCCGTGTTCGTCGACGACGAATGCCGCACGAGCGTCCCGGGCGTTTACGCCATCGGCGATGTGGTGCGCGGGCCGATGCTGGCGCACAAGGCCTCCGAGGAAGGCATGATGGTGGCCGATATCATCGCCGGTCATAAGGCCGAGATGAACTACGACGCCATCCCCAGCGTGATCTATACCGCACCCGAAGTCGCCTGGGTCGGCATGAACGAGCAGGACGCCAAAGAAGCCGGAATCGAGGTCAAGACCGGCTCCTTCCCGTTCTCCGCCAACGGTCGTGCCCTGGCCAACAATGCGCCGGAGGGCATGGCCAAGATCATCGCCGATGCCGAGACCGACCGTGTCCTGGGGCTGCATATCATCAGTCAGCATGCCGGGGAGCTCATCGCGCAAGGCGTCATCGCCATGGAGTTCGGCTCCAGCGCCGAGGACCTGGCCCTGACATGCTACGCGCACCCGAGCACCTCGGAAGCCGTGCACGAAGCGGCCCTGGCGGTGGATGGTCACGCCATCCACATGGCCAACCGCAAGAAGCGCAAGTAAGCGTTTCGACCTGCGTTTCAGTGTAGAGACGCGTCGCTCCCGCCTCGGCGGGAGCGAACAGGGGTGACGGCGACCTCGTGGGTGGCCGCCACCATTCGAGTCACATGCAACCAATGGCATGACACGATGAACCTTCACGAGTATCAGAGCAAACAGCTGTTTGCCGATTATGGTCTACCGGTGTCCAAGGGTTTCGCCGTGGATACCCCCGAAGAAGCCGCCGAAGCGTGCAAGAAGATCGGTGGTGACAAGTGGGTCGTCAAGGCCCAGGTTCACGCGGGCGGCCGCGGCAAGGCCGGCGGCGTCAAGCTGGTCGAAAGCCCCGCCGATGCCAAGGCCTTCGCCGAGCAGTGGTTGGGCAAGAACCTGGTGACCTTCCAGACTGACGAGAAGGGTCAGCCGGTCGCCAAGATCCTGGTCGAGAACTGCACCGACATCGCCAACGAGCTGTACCTGGGCGCCGTCGTCGACCGTGGCACCCGCCGCATCGTTTTCATGGCTTCCACCGAAGGTGGCGTGGAAATCGAGAAGGTTGCCGAGGAAACTCCCGAGAAGATTCTCAAGGCCGAGATCGATCCCCTGGTCGGCGCTCAGCCGTATCAGGCGCGTGAGCTGGCCTTCGCGCTGGGTCTCGAAGGCGCGCAGATCAAGCAGTTCACCAAGATCTTCCTGGGGCTGGCCAAGCTGTTCCAGGAAAAGGATCTGGCGCTGCTCGAGATCAATCCGCTGGTGATCACCGACGAAGGCAATCTGCATTGCCTCGACGCCAAGATCGGTCTGGACGGCAATGCCCTGTATCGCCACCCCGATCTGCAGGCGATGCGTGACCCGTCTCAGGAAGACGAGCGCGAAGCGCATGCTCAGGAGTGGGAACTCAACTACGTCGCCCTGGAAGGCAACATCGGCTGCATGGTCAACGGTGCCGGCCTGGCCATGGGCACCATGGACATCATCAAGCTCAACGGCGGCCAGCCGGCCAACTTCCTTGACGTTGGCGGCGGTGCGACGGAAGAGCGCGTCGGCGAGGCGTTCAAGATCATCCTGTCCGACGATTCCGTGAAGGCCGTCCTGGTCAACATCTTCGGCGGCATCGTGCGTTGCGACATGATCGCCGAAGGCATCATCGGTGCCGTCGAGCAGGTCGGTGTCAACGTGCCGGTCGTGGTGCGTCTCGAGGGCAACAACGCCGAGCTGGGCGCCGAGAAACTGGCATCCAGTGGACTGAACATCATCGCTGCTACCAGCTTGACCGACGCGGCCCAGCAGGTCGTCAAAGCAGCGGAGGGCAAGTAATGAGTATCCTGATCGACAAGAGCACCAAGGTCATCTGCCAAGGTTTCACGGGTGGCCAGGGGACTTTCCACTCCGAGCAGGCGATCGCCTACGGTACCCAGATGGTCGGTGGCGTGACGCCGGGCAAGGGCGGCCAGACGCACCTCGGCCTGCCGGTGTTCAACACCGTCAAGGAAGCCGTCGAAACGACGGGTGCCGAAGCGTCCGTGATCTACGTGCCCGCGCCGTTCTGCAAGGATTCCATCCTGGAAGCGGCCAATGCCGGCATCAAGCTGATCGTGTGCATCACCGAGGGGATTCCCACCCTCGACATGCTCGACGTCAAGGTCAAGTGCGACGAGCTGGGTGTGCGCCTGATCGGGCCGAACTGCCCGGGCGTGATCACGCCGGGCGAGACCAAGATCGGCATCATGCCGGGTCACATTCACAAGCCGGGCAAAGTCGGTATCGTCTCGCGTTCGGGCACCTTGACCTATGAAGCGGTCAAGCAGACCACCGATCACGGCTTCGGCCAGTCCACCTGCGTGGGCATCGGCGGCGACCCGATCCCGGGCTCCACCTTCATCGACATGCTCGAGATGTTCGAGAAGGACCCGCAGACCGAAGCCATCGTGATGATCGGCGAGATCGGCGGCACGGCGGAAGAAGAAGCCGCGGCATACATCAAGGAGCACGTCTCCAAGCCGGTGGTATCCTATATCGCCGGTGTGACGGCGCCTCCGGGCAAGCGCATGGGCCATGCGGGCGCCATCATCGCCGGGGGCAAGGGCACGGCCGACGAGAAGTTCGCCGCGCTCGAGTCTGCAGGTGTCAAGACCGTGCGTTCGCTCGCCGAGATCGGCGATGCGCTGAAGGCAGCCACGGGCTGGTAAGTCGCAGGTGTGATCGTCGGCGGTGACATGCCGCCGAATCACCCGCACGTTGAAGGCATCCCTCCGGGGATGCCTTCTTGCGTTTGGGGACTGACAATTTGGGAGGCTGACAAGACGTGGCAAGCGGTCGACCGAAAGGGCGTCTTCGGGGCAGAAACGGCGATCGACTAACGCTGCCGGTACAGCAGCTTGACGAAGGTGCGGCCGGCCAGCGCCAAAAAGACCGGGAACCCGGCAATGAGGTAGAAGTAGTAGGTGACGAAACGCCAGATGAGCACCGCGGCGGCGGCGCTCTGCTTGCCGATCAGCGGTGCCAGCAAGGCGGTCGACGTCAGTTCCGCGCCGCCAGCGCCACCGGGGAGGAAACTCAATTGTCCCGCTGCCATGGACAGCATCTGCACCAGGAAGGTCCAGGCCCAGTCTATATGCGCGCCGAGTCCCTTCACGGCGAGGTAAAGCACGCTGTAGCGGAGCATCCAATGCATGCAGCACAAGGCAAAGACCGACAGCAGGGTCAGGCGGGGGAGACGCAGCGTCTCGATCAATGCATTGCGGAAATGCAGTAGCCGCCGGGCGAAACCGAAGCGGGCCTTGCGACGGACCTTGAGCCGTTCCAGCCAGCCGCCGGTAACCTGCAACAGACGCGTGTAATGGCGCATGACGAGCCACAGCAGCACGAAGCCGCACACCAGCAACAGCGATGGCAGCCCCACCAGCCAGCCGAGATCGAGGTCGATGGCCTCTATCACGACATACAGGGCCACGCCGATGAGTGCGGACAGGAAGAAGAGCAGGTCGGTGAGCTGGTCGACGGCAAAGATGGCGGTGGTCTGCGCAGGACGGATGCCACGTCGGGCCAGCAAGCCGAGAAGTGTGAGCAAGCCGCCGGTGCCGCCGGGCGTGGCGCAGATGGCGAACTCCGTGGACATCACGATGCCCACCGCGCGTGTCTGACCGAGGCGCCCGGCACGTCCCGCGAGCAGCAGGCGAAGCCGCAGGGCGTTGATGTTCCAGCAGATACCGATCAATGCCAGCATCAAGAGCAGTTGCTGCAGCGGAAAACTTGCCAGTTCGGCAAAGAGGTCGCGGCCGCCGAAGAGCACGGGAATGGTGATGGCCGCCAGTAAACCGAGCGCCAGGAGTAGAACGAGTCGCTTCATGCCGCCTGCGACTCTCGGCGATGTTGTCGGGCGATCCAGTCGTTTTTGGTGATGGGACGACGTCCCGCCACCAGCAGGCGCTCCAGCGTGGTGAGCCAGTATTCCCGCACGCTGGCATGGCGCATGTCCACGGGGTGCAGACCCAGACGCAGCAGTGGCGCCTGGCGGCTACGCCAGCGTTGGGTTTCATTGACCAGGCGTGACATGCCGCGCCGCCATGCGCTGCGGGCGCTCCACACCAGCCCCGGTGCCTCGAGAGGCGTGAAGTCCGGCAAGGTGTAGAGATGCTGAGGATCGCTGGTGTAGACAAAGTCGCGCTTGGCCAGGGCGTGCCGAGTCCCTTCGCTCATCAGCCATGCCGGTGCCACGAACCCGGTGAGTGGCCACGCCTGGGAGCGAAACAGCGCGATGCCCTTGTCCAGGCGGTCGGCGGCCTGATGCTCGTCCAGCGCGTAGAATTCGCCTTCCCAGGTGTAGAAGCGGCGCATGAACCAGTCGCGTGGTGTACGCGGCGGGGGCGCGTCATCGCTGTGGTAGCAGCCATGCAGGGCCAGCTCATCGCCTGCGGCAAGACGGCCGTGCATGCGGGCGAGGAAGGTTTCGTCGAGCCGGCAATCGCTGCGGTGGTGAAAATCCGGGACCACCAGCCAGGTGATCGGGATCGGTCCGTGCGTGCGTGCCAGGTCATCGACACGCGCGACGAACTCGGCGTAGTCGGGCCAGGTTTCCGGCGCGACATCGTGCAGAACGAGGGCGAGATGTCGATCAGCCATGCTGTAGGCTCTCCGTGTTGACGCGCTGCCCGGTCAATTCACGATAATGATGCATCAAGCTGGACACCACGATATCCCAGTCATGGTGTCGCTCGACGTGCTGGCGGGCCCGGCGTCCCTGTTCCTCGGGAGCGTCGGCGCAGAGTTCGCGCACCGCGCGCGCCATGTCCTGTGCCGAGTGGGGCTCGCAGAGTCGCCCGCAGCCGAGGGGGACATTCTCGGCCAAGGCACCGGCGCGTGCCGCGACGACCGGAATGCCGCTCGCCATGGCCTCCAGGGCGACCAGGCCGAAGGTCTCCTGAGTGCCGGCATGCAGAAGAATGTCGCTGCTGGCCAGCCAGTCGGCGACATCGGCGGTGGCCGTGTAACGGCCGATGACGCTGACATTGTCGGGGACGCGCTGCGGCATTTGCGGGCCGATCAACACCAGATGATATCCCTTGCCCAGGTGTCGTGCGGTGTCCAGCAGCACCGACAGGTTTTTCTCCCGCGAACCGCGCCCCACGAAGATCAATAGACGCGTGTCGTCATCGAGGCCGAGACGCTGGCGAAAGGCGAATTGCCGGCGCTGTGGCGAAAACGTCGTCAGGTCGACGCCGAGCGGTTGTACGGCGACATTGTCGAGGCCGAGCGTCTGGAGTCGGTCAGCGATGACCCGGCTCGGCGCGAGCACGCGATCGCAATGGCCGTACAGGTTCCGCACGTAGCGTTCGAGTGCCACGCGCGTCCAGCGACCGAGACGATTGCCGATGAGGCGCGGGAGATCGGAGTGGTAGAAACCGACCACCGGGACGTCCAGGGCACGGCCTGCGTCGAGCGCCGCCCAGGCGGTGACATAAGGGTCGCCGGCTTCGATGAGATCCGGCGCCAGCCGGGTGAGCTCGCGTTGCCAGCCGCGACGCTTCAAGGGAAAGCGATAGCCCTGACTGAACGGCAGGGGAGGCGCGGGGACTTCGTGGATGGAACCGTGGCTGCGATAGTAGGCCCCAGGGACGAGCAGACTGCTCGTGACCCCCGGCAGCTTCGCCAGGCGATTGCGCTTGGCTTCCAGATAGGTGCGTACCCCGCCGCTGGCAGGGGCATAGAACATCGTGATATCGGCGATGTGCAAGGTGCAACTCCCTGAAACCTTCCCGGTTGGTTTACGGAGTGACCGCTGGGGCCCGGAGGCCTGTCGTATGAATGTCACCGCGTTGTCATGAGCTTACGCTGGCACACGCCATGCCCCGCGTCCACTACTCGTGACGCAGGGCATGGCGAAGCGTCAGGCGGCGGGGCGTGCCACCAGCGAGCGTGTCGACTCGACCGCTTCGGCCAGGGCCACCTTGATGGTGTCGCCGAGCTTGTAGCGTGGCTCGCCCTCGATCTGGATGCGACCTTCCTTGTCGTCGATGGCAACCTTGTCGCGATCGCTGTGCATGAACGGCGCCGGCACGAAGGCCGTGGCACCGTTGGCCGTCAGGCGCACTCGCATGCCGCCGCGGTTGATGGCGATGATATCCGCCTCGAAGACCTCGCCGGCTTCGGCGGCAGGGCCGAGGTAACGCACGTAGAGCCAATCCTTGACGTCGCGCTCCGCCATGCGGTTGAGCCGCCGCCGCTCGGTGAGCTGCTCGGTCAGTGCCTGGCTCGCCTCGGCGGGGGCCGCTTCCCCCTTGAGTACACGCTTGATCAAGCGATGGTTGACCATGTCGCCGTACTTGCGGATCGGTGAGGTCCAGGTGGCGTACGCCGACAGTCCCAGGCCGAAATGCGGACCCGGCTGCGCGGACATGTTGGTATACCCCTGGAAACGGCGCAGGCGCGCGTCGAGCCAGGCGTCCTCGCGGGCCTCGAGCGCGCGACGCAGTTCGCGATACCGCGAGAGCTCCAGCAGTTGCTCGCGCTCCACGCTAATGTCCTGATTGGCCAGGAACTCGATGGCCTGATCGGCTTTCTCGGGCTCGAAGGCCTGGTGCACATTGAAAATGCCGTGTCCCACGTGAGCCGCGAGCAAGTCGGCGCAGCACGCATTGGCGGCAATCATCGATTCCTCGATCATGCGCTGCGCGACGCGCCGCTCCTCGATGCGAACCGCCAGCACGTTGCCGGCATCGTCGACATCGAAGACGTAGTCGGGGCGATCCTTGAAGACCAGCGTGTGCTGTTCACGCCAAGCGTTGCGGGCCTTGGTCATCTCGGCCAGCGCCTGGAGCTGGGTGGCGATGGTATCGTCGGCGGGCGCCCAGTCGCCTTGGCCTTCCAGCCAATCGGAGACCTGGTCGTACACCAGGCGTGCCTGCGAGCGAACCTGCGCGGCGAAAAAGCGGTATTCGCCGAGGCTGCCATCGCGATGGACGTCCAGCGTGCAGACGAGGGTCGGCCGCTCTTCACCTTCCTTCAGGGAGCAGAGGTCATCGGCGAGCAGCTCCGGCAACATGGTGACGTTCTGCCCGGGCAGATACACCGTGAAGGCACGGGTCTGCGCCTCGCGATCGACCGCGTCGCCTTCGCGCACGTAAGCCGTGGGGTCGGCGATCGCCACGCTGAGACGCCAGCCGTCCTCGAGTGTCTCGATGTACAGGGCGTCGTCCATGTCGCGCGTCTTTTCACCATCGATGGTGAAAAAGGGCGTCGCGGTGAGGTCTTCGCGTTCCAGCCCTTCATCGTGCAGCGGCCATTGTTCGCCGAATTGCGGTGAGGCTTGCTCCAGCGCATGACGTGCCAGGGTCACGCGCCAGGGGACCGCGGGGTTGTCGGCCTTGACCACCAGCTCGTCGACTTGCGCGAAGAACCCGCGATCGTCGGGCTTGAGAGGGTGGCGCACCAGACGAGCCACCACCCAGTCGCCGTCGCCCAGGGTGCTTTCATCGAGCGAGTTCTTGAGGCGTGCGCGCAGCTGGTTGTTGATGGACGGATGGTCCGGCACCACGCTGAGACGCCCGTCGCGCTTGACCAGGCGCGCCACGAACCGGTCGAGCCCCGCTTCGATGAGCGTGTCGGGCTCGACGGAGGTCTTGTCCCCCTCCTGCTTGAGCAGGGCATCGACGCGATCGCCATGCAAGACCTGCTTCATGGCGGGGGGCGGAACGAAGTAGGAACTGCCGTCGTCGGCTTCGAGAAAGCCAAAGCCCCGGTCGGTTGCCTTGATGACGCCCTGCACGCGGGGCGTCGTTTCACGAATCTGTTGCTTGAGCTGGGCAAGCGCGGAGTTGTTCTGCAGCATCGAGACACGTTCGGTTGGGGGGAGTAGATCGACACTATACGGGTTCGCGTATTCCCCGCCAACCGGCGCTTGGCGGGGAGCTCGACCGGGGGGATCGAGCGTTGGATCAGCGCAGTGCCTCGGCGATGTCGGTATCACCGTCGAGTAGCGAGAACTCGCGTTGGCGCAGGTCGTGGCGGCGCACCACTTCGAGCAGCACGTGGGCGACATTGGCGCGCGAGATACGGTTGTCGTCGGCGCCGGCCACGTCGGTCGTGACCCGCCGTGTCGCGGCCTCGTCGGTGAGCCGGCCGGGCTTGAGAATCACATGGGGCACACGTGACGCGCGCAGGTGCGCATCGGCGGCATGCTTGGCGGCCATGTAAGGACGCAGCTTGGCCGGGGCCTCGAGGACCCGGTCGGCCCGCATGGCGCTGACCATGATGAAACGTCCGATGCCCAGCGTCGCGGCCAGGTCGATCGCGCTCAGCGCGCCATGCAGATCGATCATGAGTGTCTTGTCGGGGCCGGTATGCGGGCCGGAGCCCGCCGCGAACACCACCTGATCGCAGCCGTAGAACGCCTTTCGAAAGTTGCCTTCCAGATCGGCGAGCACCGTTTCGATGCCACGCGCTTGAAACCATGCCTGCTGGGCCGTGTCGCGGATCATGGCGCGAATCGGCACACCGGCCTGGTGGGCGAGTTCGCAGAACTGGCGGCCGATCTGACCGTTGGCGCCGATGACGAGCGTTTTCATGGGATTCTCCTGGGGGGGGCTTTGGCGAATGCTTACTGACGGCTTTGAGAAGACGTCATGCGTCATGGGTAAGGTATGAGGTCCCCGGAGGCGATCCTCAAGGTGTCCCCTGATGATGCCTGCCTGATTCGAGTTCCTCTGGTGCTATGCGTCGAGTCGACATGCGGTATGCTACGAATGCCCATGGTGGCCCCTCGGAATAAAGGTGAGGGAGTCGCTCGGCTTGTCGCCATGCTAATCGAGATGGGAGGCACCATGACGATACGTGCTGCGTTAACCGGTTTCGCCCGAGGGCTGTCACTGGCGCTCATCACCATGTGCAGCGTGGGCACTGCGCTTGCCGAGCCGTTTTCGCAGCAAAGCGTCGTGGGGGATGACGCACTCGTCCTGCAGGGAACGGGAACGGCCAGTTACCTGCTGTGGGATGTCTATGACTCCGCCCTGTATGCACCGGCCGGTGCCAGCCGTGCGGCCATCGTCAATGTCGAAGTGCCGCTGAGTCTGGTGCTCGAGTACCAGCGTGACGTGTCCCGCGAGGATATTCGCAAGGCGACCTGGTCCGTCTTGCGCAAGCAGCATGCGACGACGATGCGTGAGCCGCTGCGCGCCGGGATAGAGGCGCTACAGGATGCCATGGTCGATGTCACCGAAGGCGATCGCTATCGGCTCGAATGGGACCCGCAGACGCCGCGATTGTCTCTAGCCCTGAATGGCAATATTCGCTTCGTATCGGACGATATGCGACTCGCGCGCACCTATCTCGGTATCTGGTTGGCCGAGCCGCCTCTCTCGACGTCACTGCGTGAGGCATTGCTGGTGCGTACGGATTGAGGCGATGTTGAGATGGTTCCGGCGAATGCCTGCCGTGCACGCGGCCAGTATTCGACGGAACGATTCCCGGTGCCGATCCCACATGCGGTACTCTAGTCGCGTCGAGGACCAATCAGGAAGCCGCATGCAACCTCATTTGATCGTCACGGATCTGGACAACACGCTGCTCAATGCCGAGCACGATCTCGATGAATTGACCATCGAGACCTTTCAGGCACTCGCCGCACGTGGACATCACCTGGCGTTGGCGTCTGGACGTCATTTTCACGATATCACGGCGTTCCGCCGACGGCTGGGCGTGCCCGCGTACATCATGAGCACCAACGGGGCGCACCTCTACGGGCCCGACGACAGCCTTATCGCCGAGCAGTGGGTGCCGGCCGAGCTGGTTCGGGCGTTGGTCGAGCTGCCGCGCGGTGCCGACATCCGGCTCAACCTGTATACCGGGGAGGAGTGGCTGATCGATGCGTCTGCGCCCGAGCTGAAGGCCTTGCACGCCCACACCGGATTCCACTATCGGGTGGCCGATCTCGAGGCGCATGACGGTCGCGGCGTGGGCAAGGTGCTGTGCATCGGTGACCCCGAGGCCCTGGCAGCGCTGGAGCAGAGCATCACCGAGACGCTGGGCACGCGGCTGCACATGACCTATTCGATGGCCCATTCGCTGGAGATCATGGCCGAGGGTGTCAACAAGGGGGCCACGCTGGAACGGTTGCTGGCCCATCTCGGTCTCCCCGCCGCGCGGTGTCTGGCGTTCGGCGACAACCTCAACGATGCCGAGATGCTGGCGCTGGCCGGCCATGGGTTCGTCATGGAGAATGCGCATCCCGACCTGCCGCGTCGGGTACCTGACGCCATCCGCATCGGTCACCATCATCCGAATGGCGTGGCCTGGCAGTTGCGCGATTTCTTTTCGCTGGCATGAGGTCTCGCCCGCGGTATCAATGCACGCTGATGACGCGGCAGGGCGCGGTATGCGAAACCTTGTGCGATACGCTGCCGACGACCAGACCGGCGATGTCGCTCAAGCCACGGCTGCCCATGACGATGGCATCGACGTTCAGCGCCCTGGCCTGCTCGATGATCACCCTTGCCGGGTCGCCCTGATGCAATGAACCTTCGACGTCGGTGATGCCACGCTCGCCGGCGGCCTGCTTGGCGGCGTCGAGCAATTGCCGGCCGGCGCGGTCGAGCTCGTCGGAACTGGCCTGCATCGGAACGGCTCCGACGCCCCACACCAGAAGCGTGTCGTGGGCCAGCGATTCGGGGATGTGAAGGATGTGCAGACGTGCCTGATCGGCATGGGCCAGCTTGCAGGCGACATCCAGTGCCACGCTGGCCGCCTGCGAACCGTCGACGGGAACCATGAGGGTCTTGAACATGACGACCTCCGAAACTGACATGAGGGCAATGCTCGCGACGTCTGCCTGAACGCACGCGAGCCTGTCTTCTTCCAGCCTAGTCCCTCGGGGCACTTCGTAGCGTGATCTGGATCAATTTCGTGTGGATGACGCGGCGTCGTCCTGCGTCTCGAGCCGACGCAAGCGTTGCCACAGCTCCCGGCGCAGGTCGGCCAGGCGCGGTGCCTCGCCCTCGGTGAAGGGAATCGGGCGCGTCATGCGCAGGGTCCGCAGCCCGAGGCGGGCGGTGAGCAGTCCCGCGCCGAGCCCCTGGCCGGCGCGGGTGGAAAGCTTGCCGGCCACGTTCATCGACAACAGGTCCATGCTCGCATCCGAGGCGATTTCACTGGCGCCGGCGAACGCCATGTTATAGAGCACCGCGCGGAACAGGCGCAGCCGGCTGGCATACCCCAGTTCCAGGCCATAGAGCGCGGCGAGACGGTCGATCAAGCCGATGTTGCGCCAGGCCATGAGTGCCATGTCGAGAAAGGTGACCGGGCTGACGGCGACCATGACCGCCGTTTCACTGGCCATGCGGGCGACCAGGCGCCGGGCCTGACGGTCCCGGGGCGCCAGCAGATGGTGGGCCAGCAGGGTGCGTGTTTCCTGGGCGTCGTGATGCGGCTGTTGCGCGACCTGGAAGGCGCGCCAGTGAGGATCGTCGTCATCGAGTCGCATCTGGCGCCGCAAGCGCTCGGCCAGGGCATGAGCCTCGTGCGGCGAGGTGTCTTCCGTGGCGGCGAGCTGGTCGCGGAGTCGGGTATGGCGCTTGAGACGGCGCAGCCGCCAGAGTTCCCGCAACAATGCTGCACCGACCAGGCCCAGCCCCAGCAATCCCAGCACGCTCCAGGCGCCTGCGAGCCAGTCGCCGCCGAGGGTGGCGGTATACAAGTGACGTGCGACTTCCATGCCACCCAACGCCACGCTGCCGCCGAGCAATGTCACCAGTCCCCAGCGCCGCTTGCGCGGCTTGCCCAGACTGGCCTCGAGGGGCACGTCCGGTGCGCTGTCCTGAGCGGCGAGCGGGTGGGAGACACTGTCCAGCCGAAAACGCTCGCCGGGGTCGGGTGCAAAGGAAGACGGGGGCTCGTCGTTGACGCGAAAACGTTGGCCGGGCCGTGGCTCGCTCATGTCAGCTTGTCTCCAATCAACCAGTCGAGGGCGGCATCCATGCGGACATGCGGCAGGGCCGCCGTGTCGCGCTGCGGCGGGCGAAACGCGGTGAACGCGAAGCCCTGTCGGGCCCAGAAGTCGTGCGCGGGCAGCCGCGGCGGCACGTCGCCGGGGAACAGCAGCACGTCCTCGCCTTCCAGTGTGGTGCCACGCAGGGCGGCGCGCCGGCGTCCTTCGTGTTCGACATCGCGCGGTTCGGTAGCGCTCACCGATGCCAGCGAGAGGGCCTTCACCGGCACGTCCGCGTAGCGCAGATCCTTGAGCGGCTCGGCGAGCAAGGCCTCGAGCAGGGCAACGACATTGGGGTGCTGCTCGGGCGTCACGTGATCGGCCTTGGTCGCAGCGATGGCGAGCCGGTCGATGCGCGGCGAGAAGAGGCGATTGAGCAGGCTGCGCTTGCCGTAATCGAAGCTGCGCATCAGCGTGCCGAGCGCACGGGAGAGATCCTCGAAGCGTTCCGGTCCCGCGTTCAGTGCCCCGAGAACATCGACCAGCACGATCTGACGGTCGAAGCGGCGGAAATGGTCGCGATAGAAGGGTTTGACCACATGGCGGCGGTAATGATCGAAACGCCGCGCCAACGTCTTGTAGACGCTGCTGCCGGGCAAGGCCTCGAGCTCGGCGCGCTGGGCCTCGCCGATGTCGGGCAGCGGAAAGAACTGTAGTACCGGCGCGTCCTCCAGGTCCCCCGGCAGCAGGAAACGCCCGGGTTGCAGGTCGGCGAACCCTGCCTCGCGCGAGGCACGCAACGCGGTGGCGTAATGTGCGGCCACCTCGGCGAGATGGTTTTCATCGGCCGTGTCGTCGGGAGAGAGGGCACCGGCGGCCTGCAGCCAGGCCGCGGAGAGGCGCTGACGCTCTGCGCCGAGCGTGGCTTGCTGGGCCTCGCACCAACTGAGGAAATCGTGTTCGAGCAGCGGCAAGTCGAGCAGCCATTCGCCGGGGTAGTCGATCAAGTCGAGGGTCAGGGTCGCCGTGTCGCCCAGCAGGCCACGAGCGCGCCGGGTGCGATGCTTGATGGTCAGGCGCAGTTCGCTGATTCCGCGTGTCGGGGCGGGCCATTGCGGTGGCGTGCCGTCGAGCGCGGCCATGGCGGCATCGTAGGGAAAGCGCGGCACGCCGAGATCCGGCTGGGCGACGCGCTGGGCGCCGAGCAAGCGGCCTTCGCGGGCGGCGCGCAGCAGATCGAGCCGTGCCTCCAGCCCCGCATGTCGCAGTTGATGCACCAGCGAGGTGAGAAACGCAGTCTTCCCGGCGCGGGACAGGCCAGTGACGGCAAGCCGCAGCTGGCGGTCGCGGCCGCGTTCGATGAGGTTGTGCAGTTCTTGGGTCAGATGACGTCGCATGCGGGTGTCCGACGGAAGTTCTGTGTCGAATGTGCGGGCGAATGGGCGCCAAGGCAAGCACGATAGTCTATGCGAATAGGAATAATTGTCATTATTGATGCGATCGGTCGTCATCGTGACGCTATCATCGCGTGGAAAGGCCGGAAGTCGTCGGTTCCCTTCACATCGAATTCATATAGGACTAAAATGGTACCCAATCGATGAATGGTGGAGTGAAGGCATGTTGAAGCTTTCCAAGCTGACCGACTATGCCGCCGTGGTGATGGCGCAGATCGCGCGTCATCCGGAGCAGGCACACGCCGCCACCGAGCTGGCCGATGCCGTGCAATTGCCCCATCCGACCGTCAGCAAGACGCTGAAAATGCTGGTGAAGGCAGGGCTTCTGGAATCGCGTCGCGGCTCGCTCGGCGGTTATCGGTTGGCGCGGCCGGCGGCGGCCATCACCGCTTCCGATATCATCGGCGCCATTGAAGGGCCGGTGGCGATGACGGAATGCAGTCATGCCGATGGCGACTGCGATCTGCTGGCCACCTGCGGCGTCGCCGACAACTGGCAACGTGTCTCGCTGGCGATTCGTACGCTGCTCGACAGCGTGACCCTGGCGCACCTGGCCCAGGAAACGCCGTTGAAGCTGCCCGTGCAGCTGCCCATACAGAGCGTGACCCTGGCGAGTCGCGCCGAAGTTTGATCACACGAACGAAAGTGGCGCGGTGGCCCGGCCACGCGCTGAGAGCATACCGCCCGGGAGGGGAAACACCATGGCAAGTCAGGAAATGGAACAGCTTGTCCGTCGCGAATATACCCAAGGGTTCGTGACCGACATCGAAAGCGATACCGTACCGCCGGGGCTGGACGAGGATACCATCGCCTTCATTTCCAACAAGAAGGGCGAACCCGAGTGGATGCTGGAGTGGCGCCTGGATGCCTACCACCAGTGGCTCAAGATGAAGGAGCCCTCCTGGGCGCATCTCGATTATCCGCCCATCGACTATCAGGCGATTTCCTACTACAGCGCGCCGAAAAAGCCCGAGGATCGGCCGCAGAGTCTCGATGAAGTCGATCCCAAGCTGCTGGAAACCTACGAGAAACTGGGGATTCCGCTGCATGAGCGTGCCGCGCTGGCGGGGGTCGCCGTGGATGCGGTATTCGACTCGGTCTCGGTGACCACGACGTTCAAGGAAAAGCTCGCCGAGGCGGGCGTGATCTTCTGCTCGATCTCGGAGGCGATCCGCGACTACCCGGAGCTGGTCCGCCAGTATCTGGGAAGCGTGGTGCCCAAGGGAGACAACTACTTCGCGGCGCTGAATTCGGCCGTATTCACCGACGGCTCCTTCGTCTACGTTCCCGAAGGCGTCGAGTGCCCGATGGAGCTTTCCACCTATTTCCGCATCAACGCGGCGAATACCGGTCAGTTCGAGCGCACCCTGATCGTCTGCGACAAGCAGGCCCAGGTCTCGTATCTGGAGGGGTGCACCGCACCTCAGCGTGACGAGAACCAGCTCCACGCGGCGGTGGTCGAACTGGTGGCGTTGGAAGACGCCTACATCAAGTATTCCACGGTGCAGAACTGGTATCCCGGCGACGAGGACGGCAAGGGCGGCATCTACAACTTCGTCACCAAGCGCGGCGATTGCCGGGGCGACCGTTCCAAGATCAGCTGGACGCAGGTCGAGACCGGTTCGGCGATCACCTGGAAGTATCCGTCCTGCGTGTTGCGCGGCAAGGACAGTGTCGGCGAGTTCTATTCCGTGGCGGTGACCAATGGCCGTCAGCAGGCCGACACCGGCACCAAGATGATTCACGTCGGCGAGGGGACGCGCTCGACCATCGTGTCCAAGGGCATCGCCGCCGGGAACAGCGACCAAGCCTATCGCGGCCTGGTCAAGGTGGGGCCGCGCGCCAAGGGCGCGCGCAACTTCACCCAGTGCGACTCGCTGTTGATCGGCGATCGCTGTGGCGCCCACACCTTTCCGTATCAGGAAATCGGCAACAGCTCGGCGACCGTGGAACACGAGGCGACCACCTCGAAGATCGGTGAGGACCAGCTGTTCTACTGCCAGGCGCGGGGCATCTCCGAAGAGGATGCCGTCAACATGATCGTCAATGGCTTCTGCAAGGACGTCTTCCAGGAGCTGCCGATGGAATTCGCGGTGGAAGCCGAAGCGCTGTTGAACGTCACCCTCGAAGGCGCCGTCGGGTAAGCATTCCGGCGCATCGTCAAGGTCTCAACCCATGTATCGGAGTCGCCGGGCGACTCGAACGCAAGCAAGGTATCAAGATGCTCGAAGTCAAAGATCTGCACGTCACGGTGGAAGGTTCGGAAATCCTCAAGGGGTTGAGTTTGACCATCAATCCCGGTGAGGTGCATGCCCTCATGGGGCCCAACGGGGCGGGCAAGTCGACGCTGTCGGCGGTGATCGCGGGCAAGGACGGCTACGAAGTCACCAGTGGTCAGATCCTGTTCGAAGGCCAGGACCTGCTGGAAATGGAAATCGAGGAGCGTGCCCTGGCCGGTATTCTGCTGGGTTTCCAGTATCCGGTGGAAATCCCCGGGGTGAAAAACATCTACCTGCTCAAGGCCGCGCTCAATGCGCAGCGTGAAGCGCGCGGCGAGAAAGAGCTGCCGGCCCCGGAATTCATGAAACTGGTGCGCGAGAAGCTGAGCTTCATGAAGATGGATGGCAGCTTCCTGCAGCGTGCGGTCAACGAAGGGTTTTCGGGCGGCGAGAAAAAGCGCAACGAGATCCTGCAGATGCTGGTACTGCAACCCAAGCTGGCGATGCTCGACGAGATCGACTCGGGGCTCGACATCGATGCCATGAAGATCGTCGCCGAAGGGGTCAACTCGCTGCGCAGCCAGGATCGCGCCATTCTCATGGTGACCCACTACCAGCGGCTGCTCGAACATATCGTGCCGGATCATGTGCACGTCCTGGTGGACGGGCGCATCGTCAAGTCCGGCGACAAGAACCTCGCCCACGAGCTCGAAACGCGGGGTTATGAATGGGTGCTGGAGGAGTCTGTCGCATGAGTGCAGCACACGCCTTTCTACAACGGCTCGGCGAGCGATTCAGCGACGAGCCGACCTGGGTGACGGCACGTCGTCAGGCCGGTGCAGCGCGCTTCGAGGCTCTGGGATTTCCCACCAAGCGTGATGAAGCCTGGAAATACACCGACGTGCGTCGCATTGCCGAAGGCGAGTTCGCGCTGACCGATGATGCCGAACTGAGCGCGTCGCGCTTCGAAGCGTTGTCCATGCCGCTGGATGCCTATCGTCTGGTATTCGTCGATGGCGTCTTCTCGACCGCGCTTTCCGATGTCGAGGCACTGCCCGAGGGGATCAGCATCGAGCCGTTGACCACGGCGATGCGTACTAACCACGAGGCCATCGGGGGGGCCATCGGTCGCCTGGCCGGTGTCGATTTCTCGCCGTTCACCGCACTCAACGTGGCGCTTTCCGAAGAAGGCGCGGTCGTGCGCATCGGCCAGGGCGTGGTCGTCGACAAGCCGATCTACGTGGTCTTCGCTTCACGGGCCAACGAGGCGCCGCGCATGAGCCATCCGCGCGTGCTGGTCATGGCTGGCGCGCGCAGTCAGGCGACGGTGATCGAGCATTACGCCGGCGAAACGGGGGCGGCCAACTTCACCAACGTGGTCAGCGAGGTCATGCTCGAGCGTGGCGCGATCGTCGATCATTACAAGCTGCAGGAGGCCTCGAGCGAGGACCTGCACGTGGCGAGCATCCATGTGGAGCAGGCGTGCGATTCGCGCTTCACCTCCTTCAACCTCAACCTGGGAGGCGCGCTGGTACGCACCGACCTGGTAACGGATCTCAACGCGCAGGGTGCCGAGGCCAACTACAATGGCCTGTTCTTCGTGCAAGGGCGCCAGCACGTCGACAATCACACCCTGGTCAATCACAACGCGCCGCAAACGTTCTCCAACGAGAATTACAAGGGCATTCTCAACGACCGTGCCCGCGGAGTGTTCAACGGCAAGGTGATCGTCAAGCGCGACAGCCAGCAGATCGAGGCGTATCAGAACAACGCCAACCTGCTGTTGTCCGATCGTGCCGAGATCGATACCAAGCCGGAGCTGGAAATCTACGCCGATGACGTCAAGTGCTCGCACGGCACGACGACGGGCCAGCTCGACGAGGAGGCCGTCTTCGCGTTGCGCACGCGCGGCATCGACGAGCAGATGGCGCGTGGCCTGCTGACGCTGGCCTTCGCCGGCGAGGTCATGGATCAGGTGCGCCTGCCCGCCATCGCCGAACGCGTCGAGCGTGCCGTGGCCGGGAAGCTGCCCGAGCGTTTCAATCTTGCGGACCTGGTTGAGGTGTCCGACGCCCTGCAGGAGGCCTGACATCATGAACGCCCTTTCCGAGCCGATGCTGGACGTGGCCCGTGTCCGCCGTGACTTTCCGATTCTCGAGCGGGAAGTGCATGGCAAGCCGCTGATCTATCTGGATAATGCTGCGACCACCCAGACGCCGTCAGCGGTCATCGAGACGCTGGATGATTATTACCGGCGTTACAACGCCAATATTCATCGCGGGCTGCATACCCTGGCCGACGAGGCCACGGCAGCCTATGAAGGTACGCGCGACAAGGTTCGCGCGTGGCTGGGGGCGGCATCGAGTCGCGAAATCATCTTCACCCGGGGCACCACCGAGGCCATCAACCTGGTCGCCAATAGCTGGGGGCGAGCCAACCTGCGTCCGGGGGACGAGATCCTGGTCTCCTTGATGGAGCACCACTCCAATATCGTGCCCTGGCAGATGCTGGCCGAGGCACTGGATGTGACGCTCAAGGTGATCCCCGTCGATGAGCGCGGCGTGCTCGACCAGGCGGCCTATCGTGAATTGCTGGGCGAACGTACGCGGCTGGTGTGCGTCAATCACGTCTCCAATGCCCTGGGGACCGTCAATCCAGTGGCCGAGATGGCGCGTGAGGCCCATGCCCACGATGCTCTGATTCTCGTCGACGGTGCCCAGGCGGTACCGCATCAGCGTGTCGACGTGCACGCGCTGGGTGTCGATTTCTACGCGTTCTCGGGGCACAAGATGTACGGGCCCACCGGGGTGGGCGTGCTCTACGGCCGCGAAGCGCTGCTCGAAGCGATGCCGCCCTGGCAGGGGGGCGGCGAGATGATCAGTCGTGTGTCCTTCGATCAGGGCACGGTATACAGCGACATACCGCACAAGTTCGAGGCGGGCACGCCGGCCATCGCCGAAGTGATCGCCCTCGGCGCGGCACTGGACTGGGTCGCCGCCACCGGCATCGACATGATGGCGGCCTGGGAAGGGCAGCTTCTCGAGCGCGCCACGGCCAAGTTGCGCGATGTCGAGGGGCTGCGCCTGATCGGGACGGCGCCTGACAAGGTCAGCGTGCTGTCGTTCGTGGTCGATGGCGTGCACGCCCAGGATATCGGCTTGCTGATCGATCAACTGGGCGTGGCCATACGTACCGGGCATCACTGCGCGCAACCCGTCCTGGCCAGCATGGGGCTCGAGGCAACCTGTCGCGCGTCTCTGGCGGCGTACAATACGCCCGAAGAGGTCGACGCGTTCGTCGAGGCCCTGGAGAAAGTCATCGCCATGGTGCGCTAACGGAGACGGCATGGATCAACTGGATAGCCTCTACAAAGGGCAGGAAATGCCCTTGCAGCGCGACGTCAACGCGATCTCGATCCCCTTCGGCAAGAGCGTGACCTTGACCGAAGACAGCATCGTCTCGGTGATGCAGGCCAAGGGCGGTACGGTCAGTGTGGGGTTCGAGGGTCGCATGTTCCTGATCGAGGGTTACGACCTCGACGCTCTCGGGCTCGAGTCGGTGCCGCGCGCGACCTTGCCCGAGCACGTCGACGATGAACAGCTCGAGGCCTTCATCTGGGAGCAGCTGCGGACGTGCTTCGATCCGGAGATTCCGGTCAACATCGTCGACCTGGGGCTGGTCTACGGGTGTCGTATCGAGCACTTGCTCAACGGCGAGACCATGGTGACCATTCGCATGACATTGACCGCGCCCGGATGCGGGATGGGCGAGGTGATCGCCGAGGATGCCAGGCGCAAGATCATGGGCGCGGCGCAAGTCTCCAAGACGCACATCGAGATCGTTTTCGACCCGCCCTGGAGTCGTGAGATGATGACCGAGGAGGCGAAGCTGGAACTGGGCATGTTCTAGCTTTCGCGAGGCGTTGCCCTGACGGGCCCGTGAGCCCTTTCGTTGGAGACAAGCATGCCGCGAGAAAAGAGCCGCCGTGGACTGAAACGGTGGGGGCGGCGACTGTTCAAGTGGTGTCTTGTCGGCGTGGTGTCCGTGCTTGCGGTGGTTGTGGCGCTCAACCTCTGGGTGTTCGCCAAGACCGCCGGGCGCATTCAGCATGACACGCTGCTTTGCGCCACCGAACCGGTCGGCCTGGTCTTCGGTACCGCCGAAGGCCTGCGCGGCGGAGGCCACAACCCCTATTTCACCGCACGCATGGAAGCGGCGGCGCAATTGCTGCGGCTCGGCCACGTGCGCCATCTCCTGCTTTCCGGCGACAATCGCACCCGTTACTACAATGAGCCGATCGCCATGTGGCGGGCTCTGCGGGCACGCAACGTCGCCAGCGACGACATGACCCTGGATTATGCCGGTTTCAGTACCTTCGACAGTGTGGTGCGTGCGCGTCGCATCTTCGGTGTCGAGCACGTGTTGCTGGTTTCTCAGGCCTGGCATCTGCCGCGGGCGCTGTTCATCGCCGATGCGGCGGGGCTGAAGGCGCAGGGCTGTGCGGTTCCCGGGGGGAAAGTCAGCGGCGAGTGGCAGCTCTGGCTGCGCGAGTGGCTGGCGCGAGCGGCTGCCGTCGGCGATCTCTATCTGTGGGGGCGCGATCCCTATTTTCTGGGGCCCCCGGAGACACTGCCGATTTTCGAGCCGCTCAAGGGCAAGGCGGCCGGGGAGGAGTAAGGCCGCCTGTCAGCGCTTGTGCTGGGCGTTGAGCTCGCGGATCAAGGCGCGGCAGTTCTTCCAGCAGCGTTCCAGCGCCGGCTCCAGCGGGTCCGGTAGCGGATGGGTGAACGCCGTGCCCAGGGCCTGCATCAAGACGCGCTCCTGCTCGAGAAGCTCGCCGATCAGCACTTGACTGTCGTTACCCACGAAGCTCTTGATGCGGCTCCACAGCCAGAGGTAATCGTCACGCTCCACGTCGGCATCGCGCGGCAGCAGATCGAGATGCGTCTTGGCGAGTTCCTGCAACTCGCGCAGGGCCTTGCCGCGTTCTTCATAGTGAGGCTTCAAGCTGTCACGCAACGCGGGGCGCAGGCGCTCGAAGTTATCCTGGAAATAATCGAGACTATCGGCCAGCGCTTCCAGCACGCTGTCCATCGCCACCTGGCGATTATCAAGAAACATGGGCGGTCACCTCCTCCGGTGACGCAAATTGTGCGGGTGGAAACAGCGTTTTGCTACCCCGGGGGTAAGAAAAATTCCCCCGGGGTGAAGGCGCATCGACAGGGGCGTCACCTTCGGGCGCTCGTCCTAGCCTTTGGGCTTGGGGGGCGCCTTGCGGGGCGTGCTGGCGTTCTTCTCGATATACTCGATGATCTGGCCGGCGATGTCCTTGCCCGTGGCGGTCTCGATGCCTTGCAAGCCCGGCGAGGAGTTGACCTCCATGATCACGGGGCCGTGATTGGAGCGTAGTAGATCTACCCCTGCGATGCGCAGCCCCATCGCCTTGGCCGCGCGGATCGCCGTGGAGCGCTCCTCCGGCGTGATGCGGATGACACTGGCGGTGCCTCCGCGATGCAGGTTGGAGCGGAACTCGCCTTCGGCCGCCTGGCGTTTCATCGCGGCGACGACCTTGTCGCCGATGACCAGGCAACGCACATCGGCGCCCTTGGCTTCCTTGATGTACTCCTGAACCATGATATTGGCTTTCATGCCCATGAACGCCTGAATGACCGACTCGGCTGCCTGGTTGGTTTCGGCGAGCACCACCCCGATCCCCTGGGTGCCTTCCAGCAGCTTGATGACCAGCGGCGCGCCCTTGACCATGGTGATCAGGTCGGGAATGTCATCCGGGGAATGAGCGAAGCCGGTCACCGGCAGCCCCAGCCCCTTGCGTGACAGCAGCTGCAGGGAGCGGAGCTTGTCGCGCGAGCGGGTGATCGACACCGAATCGTTGAGGACATAGGTGCTCATCATCTCGAACTGGCGAAGTACCGCACAGCCATAGAAGGTCACGGAAGCACCGATGCGAGGCACGATGGCGTCGAAGGGCTCGATCTCCTCGCCTTTGTAGTGAATCGACGGCCGGTGGGAGGCAATGTTCATGTAGCAGCGCAGGGTATCGACCACGCGCGCGGTATGCCCACGCGCTTCGGCGGCCTCGACCAGGCGCCGTGTGGAATACAGCCTGCGATTGCGGGAAAGAATGCCAATATGCATGGTCGTCTCCACGTGGTGGCGAGGTCGGTGACATCAAGGCTCGCCGTGCAGGAAGGCCGCGCCGGGCGCGACCAGGAGGCGGCGCAGTGCGCGTCGTCCGAGCAGCATGGGGTGGCGCATGCTGCGACGGTCGGTCAGGGTCAGCTCGATGGGATAGTCGAGCCCGCCGAGCTGCATGTGCGTACGAATGACATAGCGCCACTGCTCGATGCCGTTCGAGCTCCTGACCTTGCGGCGATCGTACAGTGGCAACTCGAGCGCGTGCGAGGGCGCTTCCGGTCCGCCGCCGCGCGTGATGAAACGCACCCAGAGATGGCCTTGCCGCTCGAAGGTTTCGATGTCCTCGGCGTGCAGTGCCGACGTGCGGGCACCGGTATCGATTTTAGCGCATAGCGTCAGCCCCAGCTCGGGCAGCGTGACCATCTCGCGCCGGCCGATCACGGCCTTGGCTTGATAGGGCAATGCTTTCATGCATCAGTGTTCCAGTTCGGCCAGACGCCGTCCGATGGCGGAGTCGGCACTGGCTTGGCGAAGCGTCATCAGCACCGGCAGGCGCAGGCGTGGCACCAGGGCCAGGTCGCGCACCAGGGCGGTGAAGTTGGCGTTGGGGTTGTCGGCCAGCCGCGTGAGAAAGCGTGGCAAGCGCTGGGCATCCTCGAGATGCGACCAGCCGCGTGCCGCCATGGCGGCGAGCACATCCGGGCCACAGGCGGCATCATCCTCGAGCAACGCATCGTACCAGTCGCCGACACGCGGGTCGCGTCCAGCACCCAGGGCACGAATGATGGCGCACAGCGTTTCCAGGTCGCCTTCGCGAGCGGCACGTTCGGCGCGTTCACGAAGCGGGACCAGACTTGCGTCGACCACGTCGCAATGTTCCATACAGTAGCAGAGCGGCCGCAAGACCTCGACAGGCAAGTGCGCGATTCGCGTGGCCAGCTTGGCTTCGGCCTCGCGTTGCAGGTGGACCACGACATCCGCGATGCCCTGCAAGCCCAGCATTTGCCAGTTGACGTTGGCATCGGCGTCGATGAGATAGGCCTGCGCCAGGCCGTAATGCTGGCTCGTGGGCTGCGCGAAGGCGTGCGCGGCCTGGGCATGCAGCATGGCTTGCTGGTGGAGGTCGGGCGTGAAGACCAGCGGGTTGTCGCGCATCAGGTTATCGATTTGTGGCGCATCGTCGCGCCCCACGGTTTCCACCGTACGCCCCAGTGTTTCGAGCAGACGCTCGATGAAGGCATCGCGCGGTCCCGGCACCAGCAGCCCCTGTTCGTCGAGCGGCAGCGCCAGGAACCAGATCAGTGGCTCGCTGGACGCGTCGCTCCCCAGGCGAAAGGCACAGGCCAGGCGTGCCTGCCCGTTCCAGGGCAGAGGCCAGGGCGCGTCGCCGGCCTCGAATTCGGCAAGCCGTGTGGTATCGAACGGCGCAACACGACGCCCCATGTCGAAAAGGCGTACCTCTGCGCCGGTGCGTTGGAAGAATTCACTGAGTGTGGTGATCGACTGCATGCTGCCTCCGGAATCGAGGGCGGCACTGTAGCGTTCGAGACGCACGCTGACCAGCCCCCCGAGGCATCGTGTTGATCAAAAAATGACCATTCATGCGTGAGCGGCGTCAATCTTGGCCAAGCGAAGGTTGTCCCACGTTTATCCACAATCTCGTCCCAGTGAACTGTGGGCAAGCGTGGGGAAAAGGAAGACCCAGCAGGAGCCGGCTAGAAAGGCAAGGTGGTCAACCCCCCGTGCGAAGCGCGACAATGGTGGTCGGGATGTTTCACTTCAGGAGATGAGATGACGTCGCATGAAGCCTTGATGGAGGCACTGGAGCGCCTGGTCGCGACCTTGCGCAGCGTCGACATGTGGCGCGTGGAGGAGCCGCCTGCGGCGGCGTTCGACAGCCAGCAGCCGTTCTGCGTGGATACCATGGAACTGCCGCAGTGGTTGCGCTATGTCTTCGTGGCGCGGCTTGAAACGCTGGCCGAGACCGAGGCGCCCTTGCCGGCTACCTGCAGCGTCGCACCGGCGATCGATACCTGGCTGAAGGAGGCCTCGCCCAGTGTGCGGCGGGTGGTCACCGAGGCGGTGGCCGAGGTGGATCGCATCGTGACCGAGGCGTGACGCAGGCTTTCCCTGATGTCTGCCTCTCATACGACAACGCCGGGCCCTCAGGGCCCGGCGTTGTCGCGTTCACGTAGGGTCTTGCCTTAGAAGCGGTAGGTCAGGCCGCCACCCACGGTGACCGGATCCAGGTGCATTTTTCCGGCGGACGCGCCGTTGATGTCGACGTCGGAATCGACATCGGTGTACGTGGCGAACCCGTTGAAGGCCAGGTTCTCGGTCACGAAGAGGTCGACCCCCAGCTCGCCGACGGCGCCCCAGGAATCGTCCATGGAAACGCTCTGGCCATTGCTGGCGTGTTCGCTGGAGAACTCGGTGTAGTTCACGCCCGCGCCGGCGTAAGGCTGCACGCGGGAACCGGTGCCGCCCAGCGGATAATACTGCAGCGTCAGGTTGGTCGGGCGCTGCTTGAAGTCGCCGCTGGTGCCGTGGCTGGAGAAGTCGTGCTCGAACTTCTCGCTCGAGGTCAGCGCGACGCCCAGCTTGTCGTGGAAGAGGTAGCCGACGCTACCCATGAAGCCCTTGTCATCTTCGACGTTGCTTGCATCGGCATCGGTCTTGGCGATATCGCCACGCACGATGATGTCACCTGCGTTGTAGGCGAGAGCGGCTTGGGTCCCGAAGACGCAGGTACCGGCAATGGCGAGGGCGGAAAAAAGCTTGGTCTTGGTCATGATGGACTCCTTGAGTGGCTGCGCTGTAATAGAACAGCGTTTCCTAACGACGTCTGCAGTATAGGAAACAGTGTTTTTTTAGTCCAGAAAAATTTTCAAACACCGTTTTTCTTCGCCTGGAGCGGGCCATCCGCCATGCTGTGCAAGGCATCTCCAGCGGCGAACCCGAAGCGCGGCGTGGCGTCGAATTGGCCAGATGGCGCCAAAGCCTCTTAACTTGCAGGGTAAGCGATGGGGAGTTCGAGTGATGCGGCGTGTATGGCGATACTGGTGGCATGGCGGATGTGGGTGAGCTAGCACAAGCGGAGGCATGGCATGGAAAGTTCCACGACAGAGCATGAGCGCGGCGGGGCATCGAACGAGCGTGCACCGGAGGGTTGGCTGTTATCCATCGTGGTGCCGGTCATGAACGAGGAGGACGCCATCGGCGCGTTTCTCGAGGCCGTCGCTACCGCGCTCGACGGGCACGTAGCGCGCTGGGAGGTCGTGTTCGTCGACGATGGCTCACGCGATGCGACGCTGGCGACCCTGCGCGACGCCAGCCGAGCGGATGCGCGCGTACGCTATCTGTCGCTGACGCGCAATTTCGGCAAGGAAGCCGCCCTGACGGCGGGACTGGCGCACGCGCGCGGCGACGCCATCGTGCCCATGGACGTCGACCTGCAGGATCCCCCGCACGTGATCCTCGAATTCGTGCGCCTGTGGCGTGAAGAAGGATTCGACATGGTGTACGGCGTTCGTGGCACGCGGGAGGAGGATACGCATACCAAGCGTGCCACCGCGGGTTTGTTCTATCGCTTCTTCAACCGCCTGTCGGATACACCGATTCCGCACAATGCCGGGGACTTTCGGCTCATGGACCGGCGAGTGGTGGATGCGCTCAATCGCCTGCCCGAGCGCAGTCGGTTCATGAAGGGATTGTTTTCCTGGCCCGGGTATCGCACCACCGGCGTGCGCTACGCGCGTCCTTCCCGCGAGACGGGCAGCAGCAAGTTCAACTACTGGAAACTTTGGAACTTCGCCCTCGATGGCGTCGTGAGCTTTTCCACCTGGCCACTGCGCATCTGGTCATACTGCGGCGCGGTGATCGCCCTGATTGCCTTCCTGTACATCGTGCTGCTGGTAGGACGCGTGGTGCTGTTCGGCAGCGATGTGCCCGGCTATGCCTCGCTGATGACCGCGATTCTGTTTTTCGGCGGCATGCAACTGCTATCGATCGGCATCCTGGGCGAGTACGTGGGGCGGTTGTTCATCGAGACCAAGCAGCGTCCGTTGTACCTGGTGGCCGAAGACAGCGAGACGCTGCATGCCCCCCGCCGTGAAGGTCCCGCTGCATGAGGCGATTGGCGGGCGAGGCCGGTACCGCGGCCCGTTTCGGGCTGGTGGGCATCGCCGCCACCGGCGTGCACCTGCTGGTAGCCGGCGTGCTGCTCGGGACATGGCCGAGCATGTCCGAATTCCTGGCCAACGTCGTGGCGTTCCTGGCGGCGTTCCAGGTCTCGCTGATGGGACATCGACGCGTCACGTTTCGCCGTCGTGGCCGGGCGAAACGTTTCTTCCTGGTGGCATTGGCGGGGTTCGGTCTCAACAATGGCGTACTGGGCACCTTGCTGGCCACGACGCCGGTGCAGGGGTTCCTCGCCGTGGCCATCGCGACCTTGACGGTGCCCGTGTTGACCTACCTGGCGTCTCGCTTCTGGGCCTTCCGCGAGACGCATTGAAAAAGGGCTCCCGAGGGAGCCCTTGATCGATCGCGCGGCGCATGGAATGCGCATCAGGTTCAGCGGGAGATGTGCTTGTATTCTCCGGCGTCGCTGGTCAGGCTGCTCACCATCAGGATCGCGATGAAGGCAGCGATGAAGCCGGGGATGATCTCGTAAACGCCGGGACCGCCCATGAACGATGCGTTCCAGCCCAGAGAAATCCAGATCATGACCGTGGCGGCGCCCACGACCATGCCCGCGATGGCGCCGGCACCGTTCGTGCGCGACCACATCAGCGACAGGATGATCAGCGGACCGAATGCCGCGCCGAAGCCTGCCCAGGCGTTGCTCACCAGTCCCAGCACCTGAGAGTCCGGATCGGATGCAATCACGGCTGCCACCAGGCCGACCAGCACGACACTGACCCGGCCGATGCCGACGGTCTCTTTCTCCGTGGCTTCCTTGCGCAGGAACAGGCGGTAGAAGTCTTCGGTCAGCGACGAGGAGGCCACCAGCAACTGGCTGGACACGGTACTCATGATCGCGGCCAGCAATGCGGCGTAGAGGAAGCCGGTGATCAGCGGGTGGAACAGCAGGTCCGCCAGGATGATGAAGATCGTTTCCGGATCCTCGACGTCCATGCCATTGCGGATGGCGTAGGCGCGGCCGAAGATCCCGAGCGAGATCGCGCCGATCAGGGAAATGAGCATCCAGCTCATGCCGATGTTGCGGGCGACGGGCACGTCCTTCAGCGACCGGATGGCCATGAAGCGCACGATGATGTGCGGCTGACCGAAATAGCCCAGGCCCCAGGTCACGGCGGACAACCAGCCGATGAAGGTCAGGCCGTCCGTCCATGACAAGAGCGTGGGGTCGACTTCGTTCAGCGTCTGCGAGGCCTGGGAGAAGCCGCCGCCGCCTTCGCCGAAGATCACGACTGCCGGCATGATCACCAGCGCCAGCATCATGATGCAGCCCTGCACGAAGTCCGTCATGCTCACGGCCAGGAAGCCGCCGACGACCGTGTAGACCAGCACCACGCCCAGGGTGATGATGATGCCTACCGCGTAATCGCTGAGCCCGCCGATGTTGATGACCCCGGAAAACGCGCTTTCGAACAGCTTGCCGCCTGCCACCAGGCCGGACGCCGTGTAGACCGCGAAGAAGACGACGATGACGATGGCGGAAACCGTCCTCAACGACATGGCCTGGGTCGGGAACCGGTTGGCCAGGAAGGAGGGGATGGTGATCGCGTTGCCATAGTGCACCGTCTGTTCACGCAGTCGTGGCGCGACCAGGAGCCAGTTGAAGAAAGCCCCCACCAGCAGGCCGATACCGATCCATGCCGAGCCCAGGCCGGAGACGAACATTGCCCCGGGCAGCCCCAGCAGCAGCCAGCCGCTCATGTCCGAAGCGCCGGCCGACAGCGCCGCCACTTTGGGACTGAGGGTACGGCCGCCCAGTATGTAGTCTTCGGATGTGGACGTGGACTTGCGCATGGCATAAAGGCCGATGCCGATCATGAGCGCAAAGTAGGCGAAAAGGCTTATCCAGACACCAATAGCCATAAAAACGTCTCCTGTTCTTAGTTATCTTAATTATCAGGCCGGGCTTGGCACCGGCAGTTGTTGGTACGCATACGAGCCAGAACGTCGGTGGCGGGCATCACGAACGGGCCGGGCATGGCGGTGAAGTCGAGGTTGGTGTTGTTGTGAGCATCAGCAGATTCCCTACGTTTGTTGTTTGATGACGAGTGGCCGTCACTCGTCTCCCAGCGCGAGCAGAGACGCGTTGCCGCCAAGGGCGGCGGTGTTGATGGTACGGGTCTTCTCCGTGGCAAAGCGTTGTAGATAGTGCGGTCCGCCCGCCTTCGGCCCCGTCCCCGAGAGTCCTTGGCCACCGAACGGTTGAACGCCCACGACAGCGCCGATGATATTACGATTGACGTAGACATTGCCCACACGAATTTTTCGCGCTATTTCAGCGGCAAAGGATTCGTTGCGGCTATGCACGCCGAACGTCAGGCCATAGCCCTTGGCGTTGATGGTATCGATGACCTGATCGATATCCGCGCTGCGATACCGGGCAATATGCAATATCGGCCCGAATTGCTCGCGCTCCAGTGCCTCGATGCCTTCGACCTCGAATGCAGTGGGTGCGATGAAGTGACCGTGAGCGATGACATCGGGATCGGGCGTTGCCTCGGCGACCAGGCGGCCTTCCTCCTTGAGGCGTGCGATATAGTCGCTGAGCTGGCGGTGGGCGTCCTCGTCGATTACCGGGCCGACATCCGTGCCCAGCTCGCGTGGGTCGCCGATGTGCAGTTCCGCCATGGCACCCTTGAGGATCTCGATGACCCTGTCGGCGATATCCTCCTGAAGGTACAAGACGCGCAAGGCACTGCAGCGCTGGCCGGCGCTCTGGAACGCCGAGCCCACCACATCGACGACGACCTGTTCGGGAAGCGCGGTGGAGTCGACGATCATGGCGTTCATGCCGCCGGTCTCGGCGATCAGGGTCGGCAACGCGGCGCCTTCGCGATCGGCGAGAGCGCGATTGATGATCTGCGCGGTATCGGTGCCGCCGGTAAAGACCACGCCGGTGATTCGAGCGTCGCCGGTCAGCACGCTGCCCACGGTGGGGCCGTCGCCAGGCAGCAATTGCACCACATCGCGAGGCATGCCGGCTTCATGGAGCAGTTCCACGACGCGATGGGCGATCAACGAGGTCTGCTCGGCGGGCTTGGCCAGTACCGGGTTGCCGGCCACGGCGGCAGCGACCATCTGGCCGCAGAAAATCGCGACCGGGAAATTCCACGGGCTGATGGCGGCGAACACCCCCTTGCCGGAGAGAATCAGCTCGTTGGATTCACCGGTGGGGCCGGGCAGGGGGATCGGTGCGTCGAACATCTCCCGGGCGCGCATGGCGTAATAGCGGCAAAAGTCCACGGCTTCGCGGATTTCGTCGACGCCATCGGTCAGCAGCTTGCCGCCCTCGCGCGAGCACAGTGTCATCAACTCGGCGAGGTGCGTTTCCAGAAGGTCGGCGAAGCGCTCGAGGATCGCCGCGCGCTCCTCGACCGGCGTGTCGGTCCAGCGGGGGAACGCTGCCCAGGCGGCATCCACGGCGCGGCGCGCCTGCTCGCTGGTGGTCCACTGCACGTCACCCACGCGCTGACGCGTGTCGTAGGGGCTGAGCACGTCGTGGCACTGCGCGGCGTCGTCTTCCACCGTGAAGGCGAGCAATGGCTTGGCGTGGTATTCGGTCTCCATGAAGGATGCCATGGCATCGATCAGGGGCTGATACTGACTGTTGATGTTCAAGTTGACACCCTTGGAATTCTTGCGTTTTTCCCCGTAGATGTCGCGCGGCAACGGAATCCGGGAGTTGGCATAGGTTTCGTATTGCGACAGGGTCTCCAGCGGATGGACGCAGAGACTTTCCACCGGCACGCGGGGATCGACCAGCTGGTGGACGAAGGACGAGTTGGCACCGTTTTCCAGCAGGCGCCGGACGAGGTAGGGCAGCAGGTCCTTGTGTGCGCCGACCGGCGCGTAGATACGGCAGTAGGTGCCCTGGGGGGCGCGCTTGAGGGCGACTTCATAGAGCGCCTCGCCCATGCCGTGCAGACGCTGGAACTCGAAATGCCGACCCGCATCGTTGGCGAGCTCCAGGATGGTGCTGATGGTATGGGCGTTGTGCGTGGCGAACTGCGGGAAGATGCGCCCGCGGGTCTCCTCCGAGAGAAGAAAATGCACGCATGCGAGATAGGCGACATCGGTCCCCGCCTTGCGCGTGAACACTGGATAGCCGTCGAGCCCTTGCTGCTGGGCCTCCTTGATCTCGGTATCCCAGTAGGCGCCCTTGACCAGGCGCAGCGGGATCTCGTCGCCGCATTGATCGGCCAGGCGATTGAGGTAATGCAGCACCGGCAGAGCGCGTTTCGAATACGCTTGCACGACCAGGCCGAAGTGGCCCCAGCCGCGACATACATCGCTTTCGAAGACGGCGCGGAATACCTCGAGTGACAACTCGAGGCGATCGGCCTCCTCGGCATCGATGGTAATGGCGACCTCATTCTCGCGGGCCAGGGTGACGAGCTGGCGGACGCTGTCGACGAGCTCGTCGAGCACCTGGCTGCGGCGGCCGAACTCGTAGCGCGGGTGCAGCGCCGAGAGCTTGATCGAGACCGAGGGCGACGGTGTCTTGGCGTCCAGTTTGCGGCTGGTGGCGCCGACCCGCGCGATGGCATTGGCGTAATCGTCGTAATAGCGCCCGGCGTCGGGGCGCGTGCGCGCGGCTTCGCCGAGCATGTCGTAGGAGTAGGTGTACCCCTTGTCGAACAGCGGCTGCGAGCGCTTCAGGGCCTCGTCGATGGTACGTCCGAGCACGAACTGCTTGCCCATGATCTTCATCGCCTGGTACATGGCGCGACGAATCACCGGTTCGCCCATGCGGTTGACCATCTTGTTGATGAAGTTGGCGGGCTTGCCTTCGCGCGGATGATCGAGCTGAAGGACACGGCCGGTCATCAGCAGCCCCCAGGTGGACGCATTGACGAACCAGGACTCGCTCTGGCCGACGTGTGCCTTCCAGTCGGCGGGGCCCAGCTTGTCTTCGATCAAGGCGTCCGCGGTGGCCTTGTCGGGGATGCGCAGCATCGCCTCGGCCAGACACATCAGCATCAAGCCTTCATGGGTATCGAGGCTGTATTCCTGAAGCAGCTCGTCGATGGAGTCGACTGCCGTATCCATGTCGCGGACGTCGCGTACCAGTTCGGCGGTCTGCGCGGCGATGCGCTTGAAATCCTCGTCGTCGCTGCGCAGCACCGCGGCCAGTTCGGCGACATAGGCATTCTCGTCGACACTGTAATGATCGCTGACACGTGCAAAGAGCGTGTCGAGCTCATCGTTCCAGGTGGCGTTTTCCAGCATGGTATTGGCATTCAGCATGTCATGACCCCGTGATGATCGGCGACGCGATAATGAAGGAGGGCGTGCGGAGTCGGCGCCGGTATGACGGCGTCCTTGTTGTGTCAGTCATCCTCGACTTTAGAGTGGGTCAGTGCGTCGAGTCTTGCCAATTTCTCGGGTCGGCGTGTCAAAAAACCCGCTAGGCGACGCTGAGGGGTTGAATCTTAGACGTTAGTCGATGTTGTGATGAGTAGCCGCCAATGGCGCTGCCCCATTGCGCCGCAATCGAGACGGTGGCTGACCGTAGTGGCGGCGGAAGGCGTGCGAGAGGGCGCTTTGGCTGGCGAAGCCGGTACGCGCTGCGACGTCGCTGAGCGGGATGGCGGCGCCACGCAGGAGCGCGCTGGCGTGTTCGAGTCGCCGCCGCAACAAGTATTGATAGGGCGTCAGTCCCGTGTGCCGGCGGAACCGCTCGCTGAAGTGGGCTTCGCTCAGGCACGCCAGGCGAGCCAGGTCGCCGACCGTGATGCGTTCGGCGAGGTGGTTTTCGATATAACGGTCGATGGCATCGAGAGCCAGGGGGCGACCCGACGCGAGAGGGTGAAAGTCCGGGGCCAGGCGAGCGTGAAGACAGCTCAGGAACGTCGTGGCGAGGAGTTCGCCATCGGCGTGACGCGGTTGCGACATTTCCTGCACCACGAAATTGAGGTAGTTGCGCAAGGGGTCGTCGAGCGTGAAGTAGCGCGGCGCATCGAACAGTCGGGCCAGTTCGCGGTGGGCGCCCGTCAACGAGGGGGCATCGTCGGGGAGGTCGAGGATCAACTGGCGATTGTCGCCGATGCCCTCGTAGTAGTGCACATGACTGGTAGGCACGATGCATCCGGAAAGCGGCGCAATGGTGCCGCCCAGGCCCTCGATCTCGAACTCGGCATGCCCGGCGAGGCCGATGACGATCTGGTGGAAGGCATGATCGTGATGCTTGACCGCATTGTCGAGCGGTGTCAGACGGATGCTGCTGGTCATGGCGGCCCTCCTGAAGTTCGCAGTGGGCGTGACGTGTGCCCAGTGGGCATGGCGCAACGGCACCCTGAGCCTATCATGGGCAGGTCAGGCCTCGCGCAATGCCATGCGCGCCCGCAGATGATCGCGCAACGCCTCGAGTTCATCGCGTCCGACGCGTGACAGCAGCGACCCGCCTTGTGCCACCTGCCAGGGACGGCCGTGCTCTTCCATCAAGTGCTGGGCGCGACGGCGTATGCTCTCGAGGTACTCGTCGTGGCGGATCGGGTAATCGACGACCGTATGCCACTCGGCCACGCTCACACGCTTGTCCAGTGTCTTGTCGAACACGTCGAGCAAGTGAACGGGCTCGGTGCGGTATCGTGGTGTGCGGCTGAGCATCAGCATCGCCACGGTGCCGACCAGAATCGTCAGGCAGACGACGAAAACCAGCAAGAAAAGAAGCATGATGCGATGAGAGGCCGAAACGTTTGCGAAGCCACGAGTCTAGCATGTCCCCCACGGGTTGGCCGAGACGTGTGCCGATGGCCGTGGAATCCGGCCATCGGCGACAGGTCATGACGCGACCAGGCCCAGCGTTTCCGAGAGTTCGCGAATGTCGTTGACCTGCTTTTCGACGAAGCGCTCCATGTCGTCTCCGGATTTGTGGAATGGCAGCAGGCCGTTGGTCTTCATGATCTGCTTCCATTGTGCGGAGTCGTACAGGGTATCGAGCGTCTCTTTCCAGTCCGCATAAGCGGCATCGGAGACGCCGCCGGGCACGTAGAAGCCCCGCCAATTGGGTGCCACGACGTCGATGCCCTGCTCGCGCGCGGTGGGAACATCGCTCAGTTCACCCGGCAGGCGCTCTTCCGAGAAGACGGCCAGCAGGCGCAGGTCGCCGCTTTCGACGAAGCTCATGGCTTCGGAGACGTCGCCGGTAAAGGCGTCGAGGTGGCCTCCCAGCAACTGGGTAATGGCGACGGAGCCGGAGTCGAAGGCCAGATACTTGATATCGCGCAGGTCGTCGATACCGGCTTCCCGGGCGGCCATCAATACCTTCAGATGATCGAAGCCGCCGACGACGTCACCGCCCGAGAAACTGACGCTCTGCGGGTCCTTCTCGAGTGCATCGAGCAACTCGGCCAAATCGTCGTAGGGGGAGTCTTCGGGCACCGCGACGATGCCATAGTCGGCGCCCATGGCATTGACCCAGCGGACCTGGTCGCGATCGCCACCCGCATAGCGGCGTTGGGCCAGACGCGTGGTGGTGGCAGTGGAGGCTGCGACGATCAGGTCGTCGTCGTCATTGCGCTTGGCGCGCACATGACTGAAGGCCACACCGCCGCTGGCGCCGGGAATGTTGACGGTTTGCATGCCGGCGGGAATCAGGTCGAGTTCCTGCAAGGCGCGCGCCGTGGCCCGGCAGGTGAAATCCCATCCTCCGCCGGGTTTGGCGGGTGCGATGCAGTCGGTCTTGCCCTCGGGGGCCGCGTGAACATCGAAGGCGCTCAGGGCCAAGGGCAAGCTGCAAAGCATGGCGCCCAGCCATGCCCGGGTGTTGCGTGGAAAAGTCGTCATGGTGTTTTCATCTTTAGCGTGAGTGTCCAGCAGCGTGATTCTGCCCAAAAGTCTCCATGCGCGCGACTCGACCATCGGCGAGGCGTGGAGGGCGGACGAACAGGACAGGCGATGCCTGACGGTACGGCGAGAAAACAACATGGGGGAGCGTGCTAAGAGGGGCGATTGGATGGCGTTCTACCGGACTGGCGCACCAGCTCGCGGTTCTTTGGGCTGCTCGAATATTTCATGGGGGGGATGGAGCGGGCAACGAGGCTAGATCGGGCTGGCGTACCAGCTCGCGACCCTTGGGGTCTGCTTGAATGCCCCATGAGGGGATGGAGCGGGCAACGAGGCTCGAACTCGCGACCCTCAGCTTGGGAAGCTGATGCTCTACCAACTGAGCTATGCCCGCTCGACGGGAAGGGATGTTAATCAAGCGTGGCGTGGCTTGGCAAGCCCGATGAGCGCTCCGGCGAGCAAAAAAATTCACGCTGGTGGAACTTTTGCCGTCAGCGGGGTCAGAGTAAGGCAAGAGACGTTATTTCCCGGCAGTCGCTAGGGTATTCGTTTTGAGCTTACTGTTCTCGATTGACCGCCGCGCCCTGCGCGGCGGTTTTTTTATGGCGGGCGGCGGGGCTCAGCAGCGGCTGCGCATCTGCAGCAATGCCGCCAGTATTTCGCGTCGCGTCACCAGGCCCACGACATGCCCCTCGTCGACGACGGGGTAGACCTTGGGGCGTTCGCCACGCATGGATTCGGCCAGGTCGACGATGCTCTTGTCCGGCGTGACGGTCAGCACGACCTCACGCATCAGTTCGCCCACCAGCGACGGCTCGCCGCAATGGTAAGCGCTGTCGAGCAGTTGCCCCAGCACATCCTGTTCCGAGATGAAGCCGATCAAGCGGTCGTTGGCATCGACCACCGGCGCCCCGGGGAGCCGGTGGCGTGCCAGGCCGTCGGCCAGCGTGGAGATCGAGGTGTCGGCGGTGACGCGGTAACCATCGCGTAGCATGATATCGCCGACAACGGCGGGGGATGAGCGCGTCATGGCAGGTCTCCTAAGCATCGGCGGGCATGACGCCGTGGCGGCGTCATGCCGTTGGCGTTGCACCGCGCGGAGCACGGTGCGAGAACGTCAGTCGCCCGGTCCGCACTCCATGCAGCGCTCGACCACCGCCGGCCCCAGCTGGAGCCTGGCGTTGAGATCGCGCAATGCGGTGCGCAAGCCTTCCTCGACGACCGGGTGATAAAACGGCATCTCCAGCATCTCGCTGACGGTCAGGCGTTGCTGGTGCGCCCAGGCCAGCAGGTGTCCGAGGTGCTCGGCGCGTGGTCCGAAGATCTCGGCACCCAGGAACAAGCCGGATCCCTGCTCGGCATAGACGTGCATCAGCCCCTTGTTCATGCGCATGACCCGTGAACGGCCCTGATTTTCGAAGGATACTTCACCGACCGCGAAACAGTCACAGTCGCCATAGCGCGTCTCAAGTTGAGGATAGCTCATTCCCACGGTGGCGATTTGCGGATCGCTGAAGACCACGCCCAGCGGCGTACGCCGATGCCCGGCGCGCACATCGGGATAGCGTCCCGCATTGTCGCCGGCGATGCGCCCCTCGTCCGAGGCTTCGTGGAGCAGCGGTAGCTCGTGATTGGCATCGCCGGCGATGAATACATGACTCGGCACGCCGTCGTCACCCCGGCATTGCAGTGTATGGCGGTTGTAGACCGGGACGCCGCGTGCATCGAGCTTGAGGTGCGCGGCCTCGATATCGAGCTTGTCGACGTTGGGGCGCCGACCGGTGGCCGCGAGCAGATAGTCGAAGCGTTCGGTCAGGCGCTCGCCGGAGGTACGTTCGATGAAGGTAATGACCACGCTGTCACCGTCACGCTCGATGGACTCGACGGTGGCATCGGGATCGACGTACAGCTCATCGTTGAATGCACGTTCGGCATAGTCGCGAATCTCGGCGTCCTGCAACGGGCCGAGGGCGCCACCGACACCGAAGATGCGCAGGCGCACACCGAGCCGGTGCAAGGCCTGGCCCAGTTCCAGGCCGATGACACCGGGGCCGAACAGAGCCACCGATTCCGGCAGGGTCTCCCATTCGAAGACGTCGTCGTTGATGACCAGGCGGTCGCCCGCGGCCTCGAAGAAGCTGGGGTAGGTCGGGGTGGAGCCGCTGGCGATGACCACCTTCTTTGCCTCGACACGGGTTTCTTCATCGACGATCAGGGTATGGGCATCGGCGAAGCGAGCGTAGCCGCGCAGCTTGTCCGCCTCGGGAATGCCTTCCACCGACTCGATGACAAGGCCGACGAAACGGTCGCGCTCGCGGCGTACGCGGTCCATCACCGCACGGCCATCGACGCTTACTTCGCCGCTGACGTTGATCCCGAAGGGCGCCGTGTCACGGGCGTGGTGCGCGGCCTCGGCGGCGGCGATCAGCAGCTTGGAGGGCATGCAGCCCACACGAGCGCAGGTCGTGCCATAAGGGCCGCCCTCGATCATGACCACCGAGTCGGTGTGTGCCTTGGCGGCCCGGTAGGCGCCGAGTCCTGCCGTGCCGGCACCGATGATGGCGACATCCACCTTGCGTACTTCCATGCGTATTTCCTTTTGTCCTCGTGAGTTTCAAGACGATGATGAAGACCACGGCGATCGTCTTGCCGTGGCATGGATGACAGGCCGCATGAGCGTCAGGCCGTTGCGCGCTCGGCGAAAAAACGCGTGACGTCATCGGCGCCGCCGATGTATTCGCCGTCGATCCAGACCTGCGGCACACTGGCACGTCCGGTCATGGCACGCAGTGAGCGGCTGGTGACGTCGCGCTGACCCACGCCGATTTCCTCGTAGCCGATGCCGTGACGCTGCAACTGTTCCTTGGCGCGCGTGCAATAAGGGCAGCCGGGCTTGGTGAAGAACGTGGCGAAGCTGGGGCGTCCGGCCTCGGGATTGAGATAGTCGAGCATGGTGTCGGCATCGGAGACCTCGAAGGGGTCGCCGGGAAGATCGGGCTCGACGAACAGCTTCTCGATCACGCCGTTACGCACCAGCATGGCGTAGCGCCGGGAGCGTTGGCCGAATCCCTGGCCGGACTTGTCCACCAGCATGCCCATTCCGGCGGTGAACTCGCCGTTGCCGTCACCGATCAGCGTGAGATTCTCGGCTTCCTGATGCTGGCCCCAGGCTTCCATCACGAAGGGATCGTTGACCGACAGGCAGACGATGTCGTCGATGCCGCTGGTATAGAAACGGTCGGCAAGTTCGTTGTAGCGCGGCAGATGATTCGACGAGCACGTGGGGGTATAGGCGCCGGGCAGAGCGAACAAGACCACGTTGCGGCCCTTGAACAGCGCTTCGCTGGTCACGTCGATGAGGTGGCCGCCACGACGTACCTTGAAGGTGACATCGGGTACGGATTGGCCTTCACGGGAATCGAGCGTCATGCCCCCTCCTGCTGGAAATGCAAATGTCGGTGCCGACCTCGTCGCTGCGAGACGACTGGGCGCGGCTCAGGAAAAACGCCACTCAGTATGCCGAGAGGGCAAAACATGATGAATTTGATTAAACCGAAAGCTTTGATAGAGAAAAACGATAAATGAGTGGGGCATTGAAAAGGGCAGGCCTCTTGAAAGCAGCGCGTACGCCTTCACCTAAAGGAGTGATACGCTATAGTGAGTCAGCGGTGGTGAATCCATCCCGGGAGGTGGCATGAACGCACGCGATTACCTGGCCAAGCAGGGCATCGGTCTCGACAAGGAGGAGGACAAGCCTCATACGCTCGAGGAGCTCGCCTGGGCGCGCGCCCGCGGCGCCGGAAGCCAGCGGCCCCGCAGTGGTACGCCTCATGACTGGGAGGACTGGGAGCGCCATCATGAAACACTGGCGGCCGGAGCCGAGTCGGTGCGCCAGAAAGTCGATCCCGAGGCGCATTCACAGGCACCTGGCGTCGAGCATTTCGATCCCAAGACGCAAGGCGCGTCGTCATGACGTTTTCATGGCCGGGGGGAGTGCCCGTCTGCCCGGCACGAACGCCACGTTGCGAAACCGGCGGGGGAAACGCCCCGCATTTACTCTGAAAGGACGCATTCAAGGAGAGGATGTATGGATATTATCCGCATTATTCTGGCCATTCTGTTGCCGCCGCTGGGGGTTTTCCTGCAGGTCGGGTTCGGACTGCATTTCTGGCTCAATATCTTGCTGACGTTGCTGGGGTACATTCCCGGGATCATTCACGCCGTCTGGGTCATTGCCACGCGCTGACCGCCACGGGCCGGTGGCGTGAAGCGGTACCAGGCCAATACCATGAGGCATGAGACGAGCCCGCCCCTGGCGGGCTCGTCTCGTTACAAGGAGGCTGGCATGAGGCGCCATGCTGCGAGGTATGATAAAACTCAGTCCATGATTGTCATCGTTCGCCGCTTTTGAGAGGGCTCATGCTGCACAAGCTTGTCCTGGCATCTTGTCTCGTCTTGGCCGGTATCGGTGCTGCGGTCCCTTCTGCCTGGGGCGTCGGTGTGGAAGCTCCCCGTGTCACGTCCTTGCTTCACCAGCCGTTGCGCGCCGTACTGCCGTTGTCGGGAGCGGAAGGCATCGCGCCTCGTCGCTTCGAGGTGCACCTCGCCGACGCGGCGGCCTTCGAGGCGGCGGGCATAGACACTTCAGCCCTCGCTCTGCCATTGCGCGTGACAGTGCCCGAAGGGGGAGCGTCGCCGCGCATTCTGATCACCAGCGAAACGCCGGTGACGCAGTCGTACCTCGAGTTGCTGTTGTCGATTTCCTGGCCCGGAGGCCGGCTGCAAGCCCCCGTGACCCTGCTGCTCGATCCGCCCGGTTATGCGCTGGCGAGTCATGCGGAGGGCGAGCGAGCGTCTTCTTCTCAGCGCCAGGCCTCGCGTCCGAAGGCCGACGCCCAGGCCGTGAGTGCCTCGTCGCCAGCGCCGGCACCGACAGCAGCGGCCGCGCCAGCCGCGAAGCCGGCGAGCGAGGCGTCGCGTGCCGCCGAGCTGGAAGCGGCGTTGCAGGCTCTGCGGGTTCGCCTGGCACGCGTCGAGCACGAGCGCGATGCGCTGGCCGAACGCCTCGCGGCCCGCGAGTCACCGAGGCCCGCGACCGTGGCCGATTTGTCTGGCGTGGCGGCATTGTTGGCACAAGCACCTGCTGCGACATCCTCTTCCGAGCCTGCTGCCGCCACGTCCACGGCGGCATCCGAGGCCGCTTCTTCGGGCGGCGCGGTGGTCGAGCAGGCGCCTCCCGAGGCGACGCCGGGGGAAGACGCCGGGTTTTCCTGGTTGCTGCCGCTGCAACTCGCCTTGCTGGTGGCCCTGGCAATCTTGCTGGGTATCTGGGGATGGCAGCGGTGGCGGCATGGACGCGAGGCCACCTACCAGGACGTCGCGAATCAACTGGGCGCAACGGAGACGGGGGCCAAGGCGCGACCGGGGCTCGGGAAGGATGATGGCCCGGAAACCGCGACCATCGATGAAGCCGATATCTACATGGCCTATGGGCGTTACGATCAGGCAAGAGAGTGGCTGCAGGCGCGCCTGGCGGAACAGGAGAGCACCGAGCTGCGGCTCAAGCTGTTGACGGCGCTGGGAGAGCTGGGCGAGATGACGGCGATGGCTCGGGAAGCCGAGCGTTTCGCACCGTCGGCCGATGCCGAGACGCGGCGCGAGGCCGACGCCTTGCTTGCGCATTATCGGCAACTGGCCAGCACTCGGGCCGATGCCGCGCCGCAGGCGTCGGCGGGAGCCTCGGAAGTGGACCGGCTATTCGAGGACGCTGCCCCGACGCCCCGAGAGCCGGAGGACGGAGCGCCCGCGACGGCGGCAGAAGTACCCGCCGAGCGCGACGTTTCGCCGTCTGCATCGGCAACGCCCGAGGCTTTCGAGGCACCCGCGACGTCCCCGGTGGACGAAGCGGCAACACCGGCTCCGCGTCCCGATGCCGAGGCGCAGCCTCTCGAGTTCGAGCCGCCCGAGATTCCCGAGACTCCTTCGCGACTGGACTACCAGTTGCCCGACGTGGAGACGGGGGACGAGGACGACGCCCCGGAACGGTTGTCGACCCTGGCGCACGACACGTCCGGCTGGGAAGTCGAGGAAGTGGCATTCGAGCCGCGGGATCTGGATAATGAACGCCCCGCCGAGGCATTGGCGGAAGCGCGTCATCTGTTGGCCGAGGAGGGCGGGGGCGAGCGTGCCAGGGCGCTGCTGGCTGTCGCCGCGCGCGCCGAGGACGAGCAGGTGTCGCATGAGGCCAAGGCGCTGATGCGTAGCCACGATGTCGTGTGAGCGCATCGCTTTGCTGCCGGGCGTCGGGCCGTTCCGTGATCGATATTCGAGGGTTTCGCGTGGCTGATTTCGATGGCATTTTTTGAGTTTCAGGATGATCGCCAGCCGCTACAGGGGCGCCTTGCCATGGGCGTCGAGTATGACGGCAGTGCGTATTGTGGCTGGCAGCGGCTCAAGCACGCTGCCTCGGTGCAGGGGACGCTGGAAACCGCGCTTTCGCGGATCGCCAATGCGCCGGTTCAGGTCCTGTGCAGCGGGCGGACCGACAGTGGCGTGCATGCGACGCGCCAGGTGGTGCATTTCGACGCCCCGGTGACACGCACCCAGAAGGCCTGGCTCTTCGGTGCCAATGCCAATCTGCCGCGCGATGTCGCGCTACGCTGGGTCGTGCCGGTCGCCGACGATTTCCATGCACGCCTCTCCGCACTGGCCCGGCGCTATCGCTACGTGATCCTCAATCAGCCATCGCGGCCGGTGCTGGAGCGCGCCAATGCGACCTGGTGCCGTGAGCCTCTGGATGCCGAGCGCATGCATGCCGCTGCCCAGGCGCTGGTCGGCGAGCATGACTTTTCCAGTTTTCGTGCCGCGGGTTGTCAGTCGAAGAGCCGGTGGCGGCATGTGCACTTCATCGAGGTGCGTCGCTATGGCCAACTGGTGGTGATCGACATTCAGGCCAATGCCTTCTTGCATCACATGATTCGCAATATCGCCGGCGCCCTGGTGGCGGTCGGGCGGGGCGATCACTCGACCGACTACCTCGGCGAGCTGCTGGCGCTTCGCGACCGGACGCAAGGCAATGTCACGGCGCCGGGATGTGGACTGCATTTCGTCGATGCGCTGTATGACGAGCGCTTCGTGTTGCCGAAGGAACCACTGGGACCCAATCTGCTGGCGTTTCTCGGCGAGTGGACCGGGGAGCGCCGCCTGCCCGATAGCGAGTGGGCGCGAGCGCGGCGTCAGCGTCGTGTCCATCCGCCGCGCCGGGAGGTGTCATCATGACGTCACCGATGCAGCGTACGCGCGTGAAGATCTGTGGCCTGACCCGGGAAGAGGACATCGACGCTGCGGTGGCGGCGGGCGCCGATGCGCTGGGGTTCGTCCTGTGGCCGGGCAGCTCGCGGGCCATCGACGAAGCCCGGCTGGCGCGCCTGGCCGCCCGCGTGCCGGCGTTCGTGACCCGAGTGGGGCTGTTCGTCGACCAGGCCGATGACGAGATTCGGCGCTGCGCACGCCACCTGGATCTCGTGCAGCTCCACGGCAACGAGTCCCCCGACGACTGCGCGCGTCTCGATATTCCCTGGATCAAGGCATTGCGCATGCGCGACGGCATCGACCTGCATGCCGAGGCGCCCCGTTACGATGCGGCGCGCGGTCTGCTGCTGGATGCCTACCGTCCCGGCGTTCCCGGAGGCACCGGGGAGACCTTCGACTGGTCGCGAATCCCCGCAAACCTGGCAAAACCTGTTATTCTCGCGGGAGGCTTGACGGCGGACAACGTCGCCGAAGCCATTCACCGGGTCCGGCCCTATGCCGTCGACGTCTCGGGAGGCGTCGAGGCGGAAAAGGGTCTCAAGGATCCTGCGCGCATCCGGGCATTTCTGTCCCAAGTGTCCCATACCCAAGCCCCATAGAGGTGTCATTCGTGACCAAGTTCAGCGACCTGACCCGAATGCCGGACGCCCAAGGCCATTTCGGCCCGCACGGTGGCCGGTTCGTTTCGGAGACTCTGAGCTTCGCCCTGGAGGAGTTGGAGAAGGCCTACATGAGCCTTCGCGACGATGTCGACTTCCAGGCCGAATTCGACCGTGACCTGGCTCATTACGTGGGCCGCCCGTCTCCGCTGTATCACGCACAGCGATGGTCCCAGCAGCTCGGCGGTGCGCAGATCTGGCTCAAGCGCGAGGATCTCAACCACACCGGGGCCCACAAGGTGAACAACACCATCGGCCAGGCGCTGCTCGCCAAGAAGAGCGGCAAGCCTCGGGTCATCGCCGAAACCGGTGCCGGCCAGCATGGCGTGGCCACGGCCACCGTCGCCGCGCGGCTGGGGCTCAAGTGCGAGATCTACATGGGGGCCGAGGACGTCGAGCGCCAGAAGCTCAACGTCTATCGCATGCGCCTGCTGGGGGCCGAAGTGCATCCGGTCGAGTCCGGGTCGCGAACCCTCAAGGACGCCATGAACGAGGCGCTGCGCGACTGGGTGACCAATGTCGACGATACCTTCTACATCATCGGTACCGTGGCCGGCCCGCATCCTTATCCGGCCATGGTGCGCGACTTCACGTCGGTGATCGGTCGCGAAGCCCGCGAGCAGAGCTTCGCTCAGATCGGTCGCCTGCCGGATGCCCTGGTGGCCTGTGTCGGCGGCGGTTCCAATGCCATCGGCCTGTTCTACCCCTTCCTCGAGGACGAGGACGTGGCCATGTACGGTGTCGAAGCCGGCGGCGACGGTGTCGAGACCGGGCGTCACGCCGCGCCGCTGACCGCCAATGCCCCCAGCGGGGTGCTGCATGGCAACCGGACCTACCTGATGTCCGACGAGGGGGGCCAGGTCTCGGATACGCACTCGATCTCTGCCGGGCTCGACTATCCTGGTGTCGGCCCCGAGCATGCGCTGTGGAAGGATGTCGGCCGGGTTCAGTACGTGGCGGCCAACGACGACGCGGTTCTTGCCGCGTTCCGCGAGCTGACGCGCGTCGAGGGCATCATGCCCGCGCTGGAGTCGGCCCATGCCCTGGCGCATGCCAAGGTTCTGGCACCGACCATGCGTCCCGACCAGCACATCATCGTCAATCTCTCCGGGCGTGGCGACAAGGACATCCACACGGTGGCCAAGATCGACGGTCTGGAATTCTAAGCGCTGGCGGAGACATGACTATGAATCGTATCGATAAACGCTTCGCGGCGCTCAAGTCTCAACAGCGCCGCGCGTTGATTCCTTATATCACCGCGGGCGATCCCGCGCCGCAGCATACCGTGGGGTTCATGCACGCCTGCGTCGAGGCTGGCGCCGACGTGCTGGAGCTGGGCGTGCCGTTTTCCGACCCCATGGCCGATGGCCCAGTGATCCAGAAAGCCTGCGAGCGTGCGCTCGCCAAGGGCACGCGGTTGACCGATGTTCTCGACATGGTCGCGACGTTTCGCGCCACCGATGCGGAAACGCCCGTGGTCCTGATGGGGTATCTCAACCCCGTCGAGCGCATGGGATACGAGCATTTCGCACGGCGAGCGCGAGAGGCGGGCGTCGACGGCGTGCTGATGGTCGACATGCCGCCGGAGGAGATGGCTGAGGTCGCACCGCTGTTCTCCGAGCACGGGCTGCAGTCGATCTTTCTGCTTGCCCCTACCACCTCGCCGTCGCGGGCCGCTACAATATGTCGACATGGCGAAGGCTATCTGTACTACGTATCGCTCAAGGGCGTTACCGGTGCCGCCTCGCTGGACGTCGATGCCGTCGAGCGCCAGTTGGCGCCGCTTCGCGAGATAACCGACCTGCCGCTATGCGTCGGGTTCGGGATTCGGGATGGCGACACGGCGGCGGCAGTGGGCCGGGTGGCCGACGGGGTCATCGTCGGCAGTGCTCTGGTGTCGCGCATCGCCGAAAACGCCGAGACCCCCGAGACCATACCGGCGGCGCTCAAGGCGGTGCTCGGCGACATGCGCGATGCGCTGGACCGTTCCGACGGCCGCTGACGCCCTACGGCATTCGCCAACGACTATTCGCTGCATGGGGCCACGGATGTGGCTTCATGCGTCAGACAAGCAACACGGAAGCGTCTCAGAACCATGAGCTGGCTAGACAAAATCGTGCCGTCAATGAGCCGTACCCAGCGAGCCGATCGCCGGAAAAGCGTGCCGGATGGCCTGTGGCGTAAGTGCCCCAATTGCGAGGCGGTGCTCTATCTCCCCGAGCTGGAGCGCCACCAGAGCGTGTGCCCGAAATGCGATCACCATCTGCGTCTGACGGCCCGCAAGCGTCTCAACTGGTTTCTGGATACGGAAGGCCGCGAGGAAATCGCCGCCGACCTGCAGCCGGTCGACCGGCTCAAGTTCCGCGATTCCAAGAAATACAAGGATCGCCTCGCGGCGGCCCAGAAAGAGACTGACGAAAACGACGCCTTGATCGCCATGCGTGGCAAGCTCGATGGTCTGCCTGTCGTGGCGGTGGCCTTCGAGTTCAGTTTCATGGGCGGCTCGATGGGGGCCGTGGTGGGCGAAAAGTTCGTGCGTGCCGCGACCCAGGCCCGTGAAGAGGGCGTTCCGCTGGTATGTTTCGCGGCCTCTGGCGGCGCGCGCATGCAGGAAGCCCTGTTCTCGCTGATGCAGATGGCCAAGACCTCCGCCGCGCTGGAAAAGCTCAAGCAGGAAGGCGTGCCTTATATCTCGGTGCTCACCGATCCGGTGTTCGGTGGGGTGTCCGCCTCGCTGGCCATGCTGGGTGATATCAATGTCGCCGAGCCCAACGCCCTGATCGGTTTCGCCGGGCCGCGCGTCATCGAGCAGACCGTGCGTGAACAGCTGCCGGAAGGCTTCCAGCGCAGCGAGTTCCTGCTCGAGCACGGTACGGTGGACATGATCGTTCATCGCCACGACATGCGCGAGCGCCTGGGTAGCGTCATGCGCAAGTTGACACACCAGCCGCATCAGGATCGTGATGCCGAGCCCGACGACACGGCATCGCAATCGACACTGGACGAGTTCTCCCAGGCCGATCACTGAATGAATGCCGCGACCTCCCTGCAGGCCTGGCTGGCGCGTCTCGAACGCCAGCACCCCGTGGCGATCGATCTGGGCCTGGAACGCGTGGCCGAGGTCGCGCGGCGGCTGGCGCTGCTCGATACGCCCTTGGCCACGCGCGTGATCACCGTGGCCGGGACCAACGGCAAGGGGTCGACCGTGGCCATGCTCGAGGCGGTCGCTCGCGAGCATGGCCTGCGGACCGCTGCCTACACCTCCCCCCATCTACTGCGTTACAACGAGCGCCTGCGTCTTGCAGGGTGCGAAGCCGACGATGCTGCCTTGGTGGAGGGCTTCGAAGCCGTCGAGGCAGCGCGCCTCGATGGCGATCCGATCACGCTCACGTATTTCGAGGCGGGCACGCTGGCGGCGCTCTGGTTGATCGCACGCTGGCAGCCGGATGTCGCGCTTCTCGAAGTCGGTCTGGGCGGGCGCCTGGATGCGGTCAATGTCATCGACCCGGACGTGGCCGTGGTCACGACGGTGGCTCAGGACCATGCGGCGTTTCTGGGGACCCATCTCGATACGATAGGCCGGGAAAAGGCCGGTATCCTGCGTGCGGGACGGCCCGCGGTGCTGGGCAGCACGACGTTGCCCGCCAGTGTGCGCGAACGTGCCGACGCACTGTCAGCGCCGGTTTTCGCGCTCCAGGAGGCCTTTGCCTGGCGCATGGATGACCGCGGCCAGGAGGGGAGCGAGTGGCAATGGCAAGGCACCGCGCCCGGTGGCGAGAAGGTGGCGCTGCACGGCCTGCCGGACCCCGGTCTGCCGCTGGACAATGCCGCGGTCGCCCTGCAGGCCCTGGCGCTGGCCGACGTGATGCTCGACGAAACCGCTACCCGCCGCGCCCTGTCGCGGGTGGTGCTGGCCGGTCGTCTGCAATGGATGGGTCCCTGGTGTCTGGATGTCGGGCACAACCCGCATGCCGCCGCCTATGTGGCCGGGCAGCTCGCGCAGCGCCCACGTCGCGGGCGGCGCTTGTGTCTGCTGGGCATGCTGGCCGACAAGGATGCCGATGGGGTCATCGCGGCGCTGGCGCCGCAGATCGATGCCTGGGTCACCGTCTCTCTGAGCGGGGATCGGGCGCGTGATGCGGCGCAGCTGGCGACGTTTGTGGAAGGGCGGGGCGCCAAGGTCCTGCATCAGGGAGCCTCACCCGAGGACGGCGTGCGGTGGTTGCATGCGAACATGGACAATGGCGACGACATTCTGGTCTGTGGATCGTTCTGGACCGTTGCCGAGGCGCTTGCCGCACTGGAAACGCTGGGTGTGGCGAGTTCAAGGAGTGCGTCATGAAGTACGGAATGCGTGAGCGCATCAGCGGCGCCATTATCCTGGTGGCGCTGGCGGTGATCTTCTTGCCGATGCTGTTCGATGAGCCGACGCCGCGTAGCGAGCGTCCCGAACCGGTGTTGACCATCGAGCAGCCGATTCCCGTGGATCAACGCGATGTCGAGACGCCCACGCCTCCCGAGGCGCTCGACGGTGCCGTCGATGGCGAACCGCCCGTGCCGGCGACCCAGGCACAGCTCGGTGCGCCCGACGGGGCGGCCTCGGAGGCGTCGCCTCCGGCGTCCGACGAGGCAGAGCCTGCCGAGGATGCCGCCGACCGGAATGCGGACGCTCCCGGTGACGAGGACCCCATCGCTGCCATTGCGCAGCAGTCGACCTCATCCACCGAGGAGCGCGCCTCGAATGATGAACCGTCCGCCACGACCCAGGCCAGTGGCGGCTGGGCGGTACAGGTGGGCAGCTTCGGTCAGCCCGGCAATGCAGAGCGTCTCGTCGAGCAGCTCTCGTCGCAAGGCTTCAATGCCTATCAGCGCCCGCGCGACAACGACTTGACCACGGTTTACGTGGGGCCGTTCGATTCTTCCGATGAAGGCGAGCGTGTGCGTACCCAACTCAAGGAAGACGCCAACATCCAGGGGCTGCTGATCCGCGTGCGGGAGGATTGATGACGCTGACGTGGCTCGACTGGGCGTTTCTGGCGGTATTGACGATCTCCATGCTGGCCGGTTTCATGCGCGGTCTGGTACGTGAGGCGCTGGGACTGGCCGCCTGGGTGGCGGCCCTGCTGGGCGCGCGCATGTTCGCCCCGGCGGTGGCCGAGATGCTGGCGCCCTATATCGAGCATCCCGACATACGCCTGGTCCTCGGGTTCGTGCTGGTCATCTTCGTCATCGTCATGCTCTGCGGGTTCTTGATCCGCATGATCAATGCCGCCATCGAATGGGTCGGCATGGGCTTTTTCAATCGCGTGGCAGGGGCGGCGTTCGGTGCCGCGCGTGGCGCACTGATCCTGGTGCTGGCCACGGTCATTCTGACCCTGACGCCACTGTCGGGACTGGCCGCCTGGCAGAACGCGCAACTGCGCCCGGCGTTCGAGCAGTTGCGGGACTGGTCGGTGAAGCGACTGGAGGCGTGGGAGATCGACACCTCGGAGGCCGAGCGCGCGTTGCGCGATACGGGGCGCGACGCGGCCCAGGACGTGCTCGAGTCGCGCCCGCCCGAGACCGAGGACGGCACGCCGCCGGACACCAGGGCGCCGTGAGACGGCGCGCATGTATCACAGGTTTTTGACGCGAGCGACGCGGTTCGGCGATCGCTCGCCACTCCCAAGGCAAGCGAGGTAAAGGCGCAATGTGCGGTATCGTGGGCCTCATGGCCAATCAGGCGGTCAATCAGTCGCTGTATGACGCGCTGACAGTGCTCCAACACCGTGGCCAGGATGCCGCCGGGATGATGACATGGCATGAGGGACGCTTCCTGTTGCGCAAGAGCAACGGGCTGGTGCGGGATGTCTTCCACACGCGTCACATGACGCGCCTGCGCGGCAACATGGGCATCGGGCATATCCGCTATCCCACCGCGGGCTCGTCGAGCGAAGCGGAGTCGCAGCCGTTCTACGTCAATTCGCCCTACGGGATCTCCCTGGCGCACAACGGCAACCTGACCAACTCCGAACAGCTCAAGCGCGAGCTGTTCTTTTCCGACCTGCGCCACATCAACACCAGCTCCGACTCGGAAGTGCTGCTCAACGTCTTCGCGCACGAGCTCGGCAAGCAGGGACATCACCTGACACCCGACGATATCTTCGATGCGGTGCGTCGGGTGCACCGCCGTTGCCAGGGGGGCTACGCCGCGGTGGCCTTCATCAACGGTTTCGGCATGGTGGCGTTTCGCGACCCCCATGGCATCCGCCCGGTGGTCTACGGCACGCGCGACACCGAGGAAGGCCAGGAGGTGATGATCGCCTCCGAATCGGTGGCGCTGGACGTGGGGGGCTTCGAGCTGTGCCGCGACCTGGCGCCGGGCGAGGCGATCTTCATCGAAACCGATGGCAACCGCGTGCACACCCAGCAGTGTGCCGATCGCCCCCGCCTGACACCCTGCATCTTCGAACACGTCTACCTGGCGCGTCCCGATTCGATCCTCGACGGCGCCTATGTCTACGGCACGCGCATGGAAATGGGGCGCAAGCTGGGCGATCGCATCCTGCGCGACTGGCCGGAACATGACATCGACGTGGTGATCCCGATCCCCGACACCTCGCGTACCTCGGCGCTGGAACTGGCGCAGCACCTGGGCGTCACCTATCGCGAAGGCTTCATGAAGAACCGCTACATCGGGCGGACCTTCATCATGCCCGGCCAGACCCAGCGCAAGAAATCGGTGCGCCAGAAGCTCAACGCCATCGACGTCGAGTTTCAGGGCAAGAACGTGTTGCTGGTCGACGACTCCATCGTGCGCGGCACGACCTGCAAGCAGATCATCCAGATGGCGCGCGAGGCCGGCGCGCGCAAGGTGTATTTCGCCTCCGCCGCGCCTCCGGTGCGCTATCCCAATGTCTACGGCATCGACATGCCGGTCGCCTCGGAACTGATCGCTCACGGGCGCAGCGACGAGGAAGTCGGCGAGCTGATCGGTGCCGACCGCATCGTCTATCAGGAGCTCGAGGACCTCAAGGCCGCATGCCGCGACGTCAATCCGACCCTCGAGGAATTCGACTGCTCGGTGTTCGACGGCCAGTACGTGACCGGAGACATCGATGCGGCCTACCTGGCCGACCTCGAGGCCGCGCGCAACGATCTGGCCAAGCATCGCGAAAACACGGTCCACGCCGTGGTCGACTTGCATAACGACGTCGAAGAAGACAACTGAGGAGGCGAGGCATGGCGGACGAGATCCACGAGGCACTCGCGCTCGACACGCTGGCGATCCGTGCCGGCCACGAGCGGACGCACGAACAGGAACACGGCGAGCCGATCTTTCCGACGTCGAGCTTCGTCTACGATAGCGCCGCCGAGGCGGCGCGCAAGTTCTCGGGCGAAGAGCCGGGCAACATCTATTCACGGTTCACCAACCCCACGGTGCGTACTTTCGAGCAGCGTCTGGCGGCGCTGGAAGGCGGCGAGCGCTGCGTGGCCACCAGCTCCGGCATGGCGGCGATTCTGTCCACGGCCCTGGCGTTCCTGCAGGCAGGCGATGAAATCGTCGCTTCGCGCTCGCTGTTCGGCTCGACGGTGAGCCTGTTCGACAAGTACCTCGGCAAGCTGGGGATCGTGACGCACTACGTGGAATTGGGCGATCTGGATGCCTGGGAAGCGGCCATCACCCCCAGCACACGCTTGTTGTTTGCCGAGACGCCTTCCAACCCCTTGTCCGAGGTGGTCGACATCGCCGCGCTGGCCGAGATCGCCCATCGCCACGGGGCCTGGCTGGCCATCGACAACTGCTTTTTGACCCCGGCGCTGCAGCGGCCGCTGGACCTGGGGGCCGATCTGGTGATCCATTCGGCGACCAAGTATCTGGACGGCCAGGGCCGCGCCATCGGCGGTGCCGTGGTGGGCTCCAGCGAGATGCTCCAGGAACTGGTGGGCGTCGTGCGCACCTGCGGGCCGTGCATGAGCCCCTTCAACGCCTGGATCTTCCTCAAGGGGCTGGAAACGCTGAGCTTGCGCATGAAAGCCCATGACGAGAATGCGCAGGCCCTGGCGCGGTGGCTGGAGGCGCAGCCGGAGATTGCGCGCGTGCACTACAGCGGCCTGGAAGGGCATCCCCAGCATGCGCTGGCCAAACGTCAGCAGCGCGGCTTCGGCGCCGTGCTGGGTGTTGAGGTCAAGGGAGGACGCGACGGGGCCTGGACGTTGATCGACAACTCGCGCTTGATGTCGATCACAGGCAATCTGGGCGATGTGAAAACCACGGTCACGCATCCCGCGACGACGACCCACGCGCGCTTGAGCGACGCGCAGAAAGCCGCCGCGGGCATCAGTGAAGGCCTGATTCGCATCGCCGTGGGGCTGGAAGCGCTGGACGACCTCAAGCGTGATATCCGGCGTGGCCTGGACAGGCTCGCCGACGTGCCGGGCATCCGCTAGTCCGGACGCCCGGCGTCACCCGTGCGCGTGCCCCGAATGCCTCGCCTCATGGCGAGGCGTTTTGCCTGGCGTCAACGCGTTGTCAGGCCATCGACGATATGGCGATAGCTGTCGAAGCGCGAGGCGAGAATGTCGCCACGCTCGACGGCGTCGCGGAGGGCGCAGCCCGGCTCCTGGCGGTGGCGACAATCCCGGAATCGGCAATGACCCAGATACGGCTGGAATTCGATGAAGCCCTGCGCCACCTGGTGCTCTTCGAGATGGCCCAGGCCGAATTCGCGAATGCCCGGGGAGTCGATCAGTTCGCCGCCGGCCGGCAGGTGATAGAGCGTTGCCGTGGTCGTGGTGTGCGTGCCCTTGCGCGAGTCCGCCGACAGGGCCCCGACGCGCAGTTGCATGTCGGGCAGCAGACGATCGATCAACGACGACTTGCCGACCCCGCTCTGGCCCACGAAAACCGAGGTGCGCTCGGTGAGGCAGGCATGCAGGGCGTCGAGTCCGCCTTCCTGCTGCGTGGAGGCGGCGACGACGCGGTACCCGATGGCCCGGTAACGTGCCAGCAGAGTGCGCAGATCGCCGCCCGTCTCGGGCAGCAGGTCGGTCTTGTTGAGCACCAGCACGGGCGTGATGCCGGTCGCCTCGGCAGCGACGAGATAACGGTCGATGAGGTTGGGGTGGGGGGCCGGCTCCACGGCGAAGACGATGAGAATCTGCGCGATGTTGGCCGCCACGGGCTTGAGCTGGCCGCGTGCGTCGGGACGTTCCAGCACGCTTTGGCGTGGCTGACGTGCCACGACCACGCCACTGCCGTCGGCGGCGACGCGCCATACCACATGGTCCCCGGTGACCAGCCCTTCGAGATTGGCCCGGAGATGGCAGCGGTGGCGTTGCAGGTCGCCATGTTCGTCCTCGGCCTCCACCTCCAGCGTGCGTCCGAAATGCGCGGTGACGCGCCCCAGGCGTTCGGGGCCGTAATCGCCGGCATCCAGGGAGGTGTCGTCGCGTCGGGCACGTCGTTCGGCACGCTCGGCGCGCTCGGCTTGAATCTTTTCGACCCGCCAGCGTTGCTGGCGGCTCAGTTTGCGTTTGCTCATGCGCTCTCGGGACAGGGTACAATGGCCGCCATTGTAGCCTTCATCGCGCCACGCTGTCCCTAGGCGTGGCGCCTCGGACGGGAGAACGACATGGCGAGCGAACAGCCGCAAGCCCCGCGCAGCGACCTGCTGGTGTGGATCGATCTGGAAATGACCGGCCTCGACCCTCAGCGCGAGCGCATCATCGAGGTGGCCACGCTGATCACCGACAACGATCTGAATCTGGTGGCCGAAGGGCCGGTGTTGGCGGTGCATCAGCCGGATGCCCTGCTGGCGGGCATGGACGAGTGGAATACCCGTACGCACGGTGATTCGGGGCTCACGCAGCGTGTCCGCGAGAGTCGCATCGATACCGCCGAGGCCGAGCGCCAGACCCTGGCGTTCCTCAAGCGCTATGTCACGCCGAACAGCTCACCGATGTGCGGCAACAGCGTGCATCAGGATCGCCGTTTTCTGGTGCGCGAGATGCCCGAGCTGGCCGATTTCTTCCATTACCGCAATCTCGACGTGTCGACGCTCAAGGAACTGGCCAAGCGCTGGAATCCTCAGGCGCTGGAAGGCTTCGAGAAGCGCAATACGCACCAGGCCATGGACGACATTCGCGAGTCGCTGGCCGAATTGGCGCATTATCGTCAGACGTTCTTGCGGGTCTAGGCGCTGCGTTCGGGCGCTGCCGGGGCATCGACGTCGCTGGCGATGCGCCGCTCGCGCTTGCGGCGCTGCTGTTCGAGCCCCCAGCGCACGTGCTCCCGGACCAGGTCCGAGGGATAGGCCAGACGTGCACGCAGAGCGCTTTCCACCTGGTCGCTCCAGGGGGCGTTGCCCAGGCCGATGGCCAGGTTGCGCAGCCAGCGTTCATAACCGATGCGGCGGATGGCGCTGCCCTCGGTGCGTGCCAGGAACTCTTCCTCGCTCCAGGCGAACAGCCTCACCAGCGAGGCGCGGTCGAGATCATGGCGCGGGGCGAAGTCGTCCTCTCGCGATACGCGGGTGAAGCGTGTGAACGGGCAGACCAGCTGGCAGTCGTCGCAGCCATAGACACGGTTGCCCATCGCCTCGCGATACTCTTCGGGGATCGAACCGGCCAGTTCGATGGTCAGATACGAAATGCAGCGCCGCGAATCGATGACCTTGTCGTCGACGATGGCGCCCGTGGGGCATGCCGTCTGGCAACGTGAGCACTTGCCGCAATGTTCGCTGTCGAAGGGCGCGTCCACCGGCAGCGGGAGATCGGTATACAGCTCGCCGAGGAAAAACAGCGAGCCGGCCTGCGGATTGAGCAGCATGGCGTTCTTGCCGAACCAGCCAAGCCCCGCTTTCTGCGCCAGGGCCCGCTCCATGACCGGTGCCGAGTCGACGAAGGCCCGGTAGCCGTAGGCGCCGACCTCGTCCTCGATGCGCTTGGCGAGCGTGGCGAGACGCTTGCGTATCAGCTTGTGATAGTCGCGTCCCAGCGCATAGCGAGAGATGTAGGCACGCTCGGGCTGGCCGAGTACCTTGGTGGTTTCCACTTCCGGCGGCAGGTAGTCCATGCGCACGCTGATGACCCGCAAGGTGCCGGGCACGAGTTCCTCGGGACGGGTGCGCTTGCTGCCGTGCTTGGCCATGAAGTGCATTTCGCCATGGTAGCCGGCCGCCAGCCAGCGCTCGAGATAACGCTCGTGCGCGGCGAGATCGGTGTCGGTAATGCCGACCTGCTGAAAGCCGAGTTCGCGCCCCCAGGTGTGGATGCGGTCGGCAAGCGCGGCGTAATCGATAGGCGCGGATGAGGACATGACGAGGACCCCGTGAAGCGTGGGCGCCACCCTAGCGCAATCGTGGCGGGGAATAAACGTTTGTCGCCGGCGAGGCCGGCACGACAGGAGGCGAACATGACGGCGGCATCGCCAGTGACACATGCCCTGTACGGGGCGGAGCAGGTTCGGACCCTGGATCGTCGCATCATCGACGCCGGCGTGGCGGGATTCGACTTGATGCAGCGAGCATCCCAGGCCGCCTATGACGTTCTGCGTGCACGATGGCCCGGTGCGCGTCGGATCACGGTGTTGTGCGGGGGCGGCAACAATGCCGGTGACGGCTACGTGATCGCGGCGTTGGCAGTGTGCGATGGCCTCGATGTACAACTGGTGGCCCTGCGTGACCCGACATGCCTGACGGGCGACGCGGCACGGGCATGCGCGCTGGCGCGGCGGGCCGGTGTGACGCCGGTTGCCTGGCGGGAAGGGATGACGCTGGATGGCGAGGTGCTGGTCGATGCGTTGCTGGGGACCGGGGCCTCGGGAGAGGTGCGCGATCCCTTGCGGAGCGCGATTCTGGCGATCAATGCCACGCGGCGCCCGGTACTGGCGGTGGACGTGCCCTCCGGGCTGTCGGCACAGACCGGTGGCACCGGAGGCGTCGCGGTACACGCCACGGTGACCGTCACGTTCATTGCCGACAAGTTCGGGCTGCATACCGGCGCCAGCGCGGATCATGTCGGCGAACTGGTCGTCGAGAGCCTGGGCACGGCCCCGGAGACCCATGGCGACCTGGTGCCGCTGGGCGAGTTGCTGGCGGCCGAGCAATTGCAGGCGGCGCTGCCGCCACGTGCCCGAGGCAGCCACAAGGGTGACTTCGGGCATCTGCTGGTGGTGGGGGGCGCCGTGGGGTTCGGCGGCGCGGCGTTGATGGCCTGCGAGGCCGCATTGCGCATGGGGTCGGGCAAGGTCAGCCTGGCCACCGATGCAGCGCATGTCGCCGCGAGCCTGGTGCGCAGCCCCGAGGTAATGGCGCGTGGCGTGCAGGCGGCGGCCGAGGCACAGCCGCTTCTTGCCCAGGCCGACGCCCTGGTCGTCGGTCCCGGTCTGGGGCGTGACGCCTGGGGGAAGGCGTTATGGCGGTTGGCACTCGATGCCGCCGTGCCCAGCGTCCTCGATGCCGATGCTCTCAACCTGCTGGCCGAGGAGGCGCGCGATCGCGACGACTGGGTGCTGACGCCACATCCCGGCGAGGCTGCACGCCTGCTGGGCAGCACCACCGCCGAGGTGCAGGCGGACCGTCGGGCAGCGGTGCTGGCGCTGCGCGAGCGTTATGGCGGCAGCGTGGTACTCAAGGGCGCGGGAACCTTGATTGCCGACGCAGATGGGGTCGCCGTGTGTCCGTATGGCAACCCCGGCATGGCCAGCGGCGGCATGGGGGATGTGCTGTCGGGCGTCATCGGGGCGCTGCTGGGGCAGGGCAGAACGCCGGGGGAGGCTGCACGCCTGGGGGTCCTGATCCATGCGCTGGCCGGTGACGCGGCGGCCCGGGCCGGGGGCGAGCGTGGCCTGGTCGCCACGGATCTGGCATCCTATGTGCGCGTGATCGCCAACCCACGATCCTGATGTCATGCGATAACTCGAGATACCACCATCGATGCGACGCTTTTTGCCAAACGAAGCCGCCCACGTCGCCTTCGGCGAAGCACTGGGGCATGCCCTGGGCGGCCACGGACGTGTCCACCTGGAAGGAGAGCTGGGGGCGGGCAAGACCACGCTGACGCGTGGCGTGCTGCGCGCCTACGGCCATGACGGCGCCGTCAAGAGCCCGACGTATACCCTGGTGGAGCCCTATGTGCTGCAAGGCATCGAGGTGTACCACTTCGATCTCTATCGGTTGGGCGATCCCGAGGAGCTCGAGTTCATGGGGGCGCGGGACATGCTCGGCGGCGACGGCCTGAGCCTGATCGAATGGCCTTCGCGTGGGGAGGGCTGGTTGCCGCCGCCGGATCTGGTGGTGCGGCTGGCGCTGGCCGGCGAGGGCCGCGAGGTCTCGCTCGAAGGTCTCACGCCCCGCGGGCAAGCGGTAATCGCCGCCCTACACGACACATGCCGGGACAAGGAAGCCGACTCTTGACGCTGTACCCCGCTATGCCTCGGCGCGCGATGCGCGTCATGCGTACCTTCCGGCGCAGCATGAGCCTGGCGTTGTTGACGCTGCTCACGCTCGCGCAGCTGACGTCCGCGCACGCCGCCGAGGTGGACAACATTCGTACCTGGGCGGCGCCGGACCACGTTCGGGTGGTCTTCGATCTGTCCGACGAGGCAGAGAGTTCCATCTTCATGCTCGACGATCCACGCCGTCTGGTCGTCGATCTGGAAGATACCCGGCTGGCCTTCGACCCCGGTGAGGTCGAGCCCGGCGACAGCGCGATCGAGGCGTTGCGCACCGGGGTCCGCAACGGTGACGATCTGCGCGTGGTGCTGGACCTCGGGCGCGAGGTCGTGCCGCATCACTTCATGCTGCCGCCCACCGACCAGTACGGTCATCGCCTGGTGGTGGATCTCGACTATCCCGGCGAAAGCGCCCTCGACGAACCCATCGACCCGATCGCCGCGATGATCCGCGATCAGGAAATGAGCGCCGAGCGGGCCCTGGTCGAAGCCAAGGCCCAGGGCAAGGATCCCGACGAGGTCCTTGCCCGTCAGGACAGTCAGGCCAAGCCGCATCCCAAGCGCGACATCATCATCGCCGTCGATCCGGGGCACGGGGGGGAGGACTCCGGCGCCATCGGACCAGATGGCACCTACGAGAAGAATGTGGTGCTGGCCATCGCCCGCAAGCTGAACGCAAAGCTCAACAATACGCCGGGGTTCAAGGCCTTCCTCACCCGGGACGGCGATTATTATGTCGGGCTACGGCAGCGTACCTTGCTGGCGCGAAAGCAGAAGGCCGATTTCTTCGTCTCGGTGCATGCCGATGCGGTCAAGAGCCGGGGGCCGAGCGGCAGTTCGGTGTATGCGCTGTCGAAGCATGGGGCCACTTCCGAGAGCGCGCGCTGGCTGGCGGCGTCGGAAAACCGTGCCGACCTGATCGGCGGCGTCGACGGTAGCCTGGACCTTTCCGACAAGGATGAGGTGCTGCGCGGGGTGCTGCTCGACTTGACCATGACCGCGACGATGAACGAGTCGCTCAGTACCGGGGGGCAGGTGCTCGACCAGCTGGGGCGTGTCAACCGCCTGCATAAGTCCCAGGTCGAACAGGCCGGTTTCGTGGTGCTCAAGTCACCGGATATCCCGTCACTGCTGGTGGAGACGGGCTTCATTTCCAACCCCTCGGAGGAAAGGCGGCTCTTGTCGTCGCCTTTCCAGGCGAAACTCGCGGATGCCATCGGCACCGGCATCATCGCGCATTTCCGTCAGAACCCACCGCCCAGCAGCTTGCTGGCGTGGCAGCGCGATCAGGGCCGTGGCAGCGGGCCGGGCGAGTATCGCGTTCAGGCAGGCGACACGCTGTCGGAGGTCGCCTCGCGCCATGACGTGACGATGCTGGCCCTCAAGGAAGCGAACGATCTCAATGGCGACATTCTGCGCGTGGGCCAGGTCCTGAAGATTCCGCAGTCGTAAGCGCGCGCATGACGCGCGCCGCTTGCGCGAGGCACAATGGTGTTATGACGCATACTCGACGCATTCACATTCTCGACCCTCGACTCGCCAACCAGATCGCGGCCGGCGAGGTCGTCGAACGTCCGGCCTCCGTGGTCAAGGAACTGGTCGAGAACGCCATCGATGCCGGCAGTCAGCGCATCGAGATCGATCTCGAATCCGGGGGCGCGCGGTTGATCCGCGTGCGCGACGATGGCCGGGGCATCGATCAGGAGGATCTGCCGCTGGCACTGTCACGGCATGCCACCAGCAAGATCGCCTCGCTGGACGATCTGGAGGGAGTGGATAGTCTCGGCTTTCGCGGCGAGGCCCTGGCATCGATCAGCTCGGTGTCGCGCCTGGAGTTGATTTCCAATACCCACGACGAGCCGAGCGATGGCTGGCGGGTCGTCGCCGAGGGGCGCCAGATGGAGCCGCGGGTGACGCCGGCGCCGCATCCGCGGGGCAGTTCGGTGGTCGTGCGCGATCTGTTCTTCAACACACCGGCGCGCCGCAAGTTTCTGCGTACCGAAAAGACCGAGTTCGGGCATGTCGAAGAAGCCTTTCGGCGCCTGGCGCTGTCGCGCTACGACATCGGCTGGATTCTGCGGCACAACCAGAAGGTGGTGCATCAACTGCGAGCGGGCGATGCCTCGACATCCATGGAACGCCGGGTCGGTGCGCTGCTGGGCCGCAAGTTTCTGGAAAATGCCCTGCACGTGGATATCGAGGCGACGGGCTTGCGTCTGTGGGGATGGGTGGGATTGCCCACTCACTCCCGCGCCCAGGCGGACCAGCAGTACTTCTTCGTCAATGGGCGTGTCGTGCGGGACCGGCTGGTGGCGCACGCCGTGCGTCAGGCGTATCGCGACGTCATGTTCCATGGCCGCCATCCGGTCTTCGTGCTGTATCTCGAACTCGATCCGCATGTGGTCGATGTCAATGTGCACCCCACCAAGCACGAGGTGCGCTTCCGCGATGGCCGGCTGGTGCACGATTTCCTGTTCTCCAGTCTGCATCGTGCCCTGGCCGATGTGCGGCCCAACGCCTCATCGACGGAAGGGGGAGACGAGGCCACGCCGTCGACGGATGCGACGACGCCGACAGCCGCCGAGGCATCGGCGGGCCAGGCCGAGCCGCGCTGGCAGCAGCAGGGCATGGCGTTGGCCGCAGGCCAGGAGCGGGAGCGACCCGCGGCGCATCGTGTGCGTGAGTTCATGGCCGGTTATCGCGCGCTGCACCCCGAGCACGAGGCGTCGTTGCTGACCCCGCAGCCACAGGAAGCGGCGGGAGAGGCGCCGGGGACACCCGCTCCGCCGGCGTCATCGTCGCCCGCAATGGCCGAGACCGACGACACTCAGGCGCCGCCCCTGGGGTACGCCGTGGCGCAACTGCATGGCGTGTACATTCTGTCCCAGACCGAGCGCGGCCTGGTGGTGGTCGACATGCACGCCGCCCACGAGCGCATCACCTACGAGCGCATGAAGCAGCAGGTACACGGCGACGGTCAGGCGCTGGGTCGACTGCAGACGCAGCCGCTGCTGGTGCCGGTGTCGATCGCTGCCAGCGCCCGCGAGGTGGAAACCGCCGAGAACGAGCGCGCCACCTTCGAGCGGCTGGGCGTCGAACTGGATGTCGCCGGACCGGAAACCCTGCTGGTGCGACAGGTGCCGGTACTGCTGGGCAATGCCGATGTCGAGGCCTTGATCCACGACATGCTCGGTGACCTGGAGCGTTTCGGGCGCTCCGATCGCCTGGAGGTCCATATCAACGAGCTGCTTTCCAGCATGGCATGCCACGGCAGCGTGCGCGCCAATCGCCGGCTGACGGTGCCCGAAATGAATGCGCTGCTGCGCGACATGGAGCGCACCGAGCGCAGCGGGCAATGCAACCACGGTCGTCCCACCTGGACCGAAATGTCGATGCATGAGCTGGACAAGTTGTTTCTACGCGGTCAGTGACCCCGCTGACCGGCTACCGTTTCAGGACTTTCGATGAGTGATACACGGCCACTGGCCCTTTTGCTGATGGGCCCGACGGCGGCCGGCAAGACCGATCTGGCCATCGCGCTACGCGAGCGGCTGGGAGGAGAATTGATCAGCGTCGACTCGGCGATGATCTATCGTGGCATGGATATCGGCACCGCGAAGCCGTCCGCCCAGGAGCTGGCGCGCGCGCCGCATCGCCTGATCGACATTCGCGATCCGGCTGAGACGTATTCCGCCGCCGAGTTTCGCGACGATGCCCTGGCCGAGATGCGCGACATCTCGTCGCAGGGGCGTACGCCGATCCTCGTCGGTGGCACCATGATGTACATCAAGCGTTTGATCGATGGTGTGGCCTCGTTGCCGGCACGCGATCCGGCACTGCGGGAAGCGCTGAATGCCCGGGCCGAGAGTGAGGGATTGGTGGCTCTGCACCGGGAGCTGTCACGTGTCGATCCGGTAGCCGCTGAGACGATCCATCCGCACAACCGACAGCGATTGCTGCGGGCCCTGGAGGTCTATCAGCTCACGGGGCGGGCGCTGGGGGAACTGTGGGCCGAACAGGCCCGCGAAACCTTTCCCTGGCGGCTCGTGTCCATAGCCCTGGCGCCGAATGCGCGCCACGTGCTGCATGCGCGCATCGCCGAGCGCTTCGACAGCATGCTGGCGGCGGGCTTCCGCGATGAGGTGGCGGCGCTTCAGGCACGCGGAGACCTGCATCGAGGACTCCCCGCCATACGTTGCGTGGGCTATCGTCAAATGTGGGAGCATCTGCGCGGCGAGACGGACGCGGCGACGATGCGCGAGCGCGGCCTGGCCGCGACGCGACAACTCGCCAAGCGTCAGTTGACCTGGCTGCGCGGCTGGGAGGGCGTGCACTGGATCGACAGCGATGCCTCGGACGCACATGAACAGGTATTGAAAATCGTGCGCGGAAGCAGCACTTAGCGTAAGATGTCCGGTCACGACAACGTCTGGCGAGCGTCTCCGCAAACGGCGGCGGCGGCCCGATCGGCGGCTGTGACCCTTCGAAAACGACCATAAACCACAGCGAGAAGTTAGGGAGAGCAAAATGTCCAAAGGACAGTCCCTTCAAGACCCGTACTTGAACATCCTGCGCAAGGAGCGCATTCCGGTTTCCATCTTTCTGGTCAACGGTATCAAGCTTCAGGGGCAGATCGAGTCCTTCGATCAGTTCGTCATCCTGCTGCGCAACACCGTCAGCCAGATGGTATACAAGCACGCCATTTCCACGGTCGTGCCGTCACGCAACGTGCGTCTTCCTGTCCAGGACCCGAATGCCCCGGCAGAAGAAGACAGTTGATCGAGAGGCGCTGATTGTTTTTCGAACGTCCCGACGCCGGTGAAACGGCGGTTCTCGTCCATGTGGATTTCCACGACGAACAGGAACGCGAAGACCCGGGTGAATTCCTGGAGCTGGTGCGTTCCTCGGGTGTGACGCCGGCGACCCTCGTCGAGGGCAGCCGGCGTCGTCCCGATCCCAAGACCTTCATCGGCAGCGGCAAGCTGGAAGAAATTCGCGAGATACGCGAGCTTCACGGTGCCGATATCGTCATCTTCAACCATGCCTTGTCTCCCTCGCAGGAACGCAATCTCGAGCGTGCGCTGAAAAGCCGTGTGCTGGACCGCACCGGTCTGATCCTGGATATCTTCGCGCAACGTGCGCGTACCCACGAAGGCAAGCTCCAGGTCGAGCTGGCCCAGCTCGAGTACATGTCGACACGTCTGGTACGCGGCTGGACCCACCTGGAGCGCCAGAAGGGCGGCATCGGCCTGCGTGGCCCCGGGGAAACGCAGCTCGAGACCGACCGGCGCTTGCTCGGGGCGCGCATCAAGGCGATTCACAAGCGCCTGGAAAAAGTCCGCACGCAGCGCGATCAGAATCGGCGTGCACGGGCACGGGCCGAAATTCCCAGTGTCTCCCTGGTGGGATATACCAACGCGGGGAAGTCGACACTGTTCAATGCACTCACCGAGTCCGAGGTGTACGCTGCCGATCAGTTGTTCGCCACGCTCGATCCGACGCTGAGGCGCCTGAACGTGGCGGACGTCGGCCCGGTGGTGCTGGCGGATACCGTCGGTTTCATCCGCCACTTGCCCCACAAGCTGGTGGAGTCTTTCCGTGCCACGCTGCAGGAAGCCGCCGAAGCGTCGTTGCTGGTGCACGTCATCGACGCGGCCGACCCGGACCGGGACTTCAACGTCGCGCAGGTCGATACGGTACTCGAGGAAATCGGGGCCGGTGACGTGCCGCAATTGCTGGTGATGAACAAGATCGACTTGCTGGGAACGGCACCGCGCCTGGAGCGCGACGAGCATGGCCGTCCCCGGATCGTCTGGCTCTCGGCACGCGAGGCCCGGGGATTCGAGCTGTTGCAGGAAGCGCTCGGCGAGCTGCTGGCCGAGGACCTGCTCGAAACGGGTTTGACGTTGGCGCCCGAACAAGGAAGATTGCGCGCAGCGTTGCACGAGTTGAATGCCGTTCAGCAAGAACAATTTGACGAGCAGGGCCGAATCCTGCTGGATATTCGTCTGCCTAGGCGTGATTTCTTTCAGTTAATGGCCCGTCTCGGTGAAAACGCAGAACATTATTTGCCGCCGGGAGCCCTCGATCGCCCGGAGTGGGAACGCCCCTGACAGCGCCCGTCATGGGTGTCCCCGGCGAGATGCATCGCAATCAATGCATAGTGGAGAAGACGTATGGCTTGGAACGAGCCTGGTGGTGGAAATCAGCAGGACCCGTGGAGCGGTGGCGGTGGTCGCCGTGGTAGCGGAGGGGGCAATGGTGGTAACAACCAGGGCCCACCGGATCTCGACGAGGCGCTGAAGAAGTTTCAGGATAAACTGAGCCGCTTGATGGGCAAGCGCGGCAAGCGCGGCGGCGATGGCAATGGCGGTGCTTCGGGCGGCAAGGGCAACCCCTTCATACTGCCGGCAGTACTGACGGTATTGGCTCTGGTGATCTGGGCCGGTTCCGGTTTTTACCGGGTCGATCAGTCCGAACGCGGGGTGGTGCTGCGCTTCGGCGAGTATCATGAAACCGTGGGGCCTGGCCTGCACTGGAATCCGACATTCGTCGATCAGGTGACGATGGTCAATGTCACCGAGGTGCGTTCGTTCCGTCAGGATGCCTCGATGCTGACCAGCGACACCAACATCGTCACGGTACGCCTCTCGGCACAGTATCAGGTCTCCAATCCGCGTGATTACGTGCTCAATGTGCGCAATCCGGAGCAGAGCCTGCGCAATGCCCTCGATTCCACGCTGCGTCACGTGGTGGGCGCGAGCGGCATGCAGAACGTGCTGACCAGTACCACGGAGGTCGAGGAGGTCAAGGAGATCGACGAGGGCGGCGAGGTGCCGGACATGCCGGAAACCGTGACCGATCCCAGCGAGCTGCCGGTCATCACCATGACGCCGCCGGTGCCGGACTCGTTGCTCAGCGGCCGTGAAGAGCTCGGGCCGATGGTGGCCAAGCGTCTTCAGGAATCGCTGGATGCCTATGGGTTGGGCTTGCGCTTGCAGACCGTGAACCTCGAAAGCACCCAGGCGCCTGAAGAAGTGCAGGAAGCCGTGGATGACGTGATTCGCTCGCGCGAGGATCGTCAGCGCCTGATCAACGAGGCGCGTGCCTACGAGAATGCGCTGCAACCGCGTACCGAAGGTAATGCGCAGCGTCTCATCGAGGAGGCCACCGGGTATCGCAATTCGGTCGTGGCCGATGCACAGGGTCAGACCAGTCGCTTCCTGTCGGTGCTGGGCGAGTATCAGCAGGCGCCGGAGGTCACGCGTCAGCGTCTCTATCTGGATACGTTGAGCGACGTGCTGGGCAACAATCGCAAGGCATTGCTCGATGTGGGACCGCAAAACAATTCCATGATCTACCTGCCGCTCGATCAGTTGCGTCAGCCGCGTTCGTCGAACGCCGACAACGGTGACAGCCAGGAGGCTCGGGAGTTGGAATCGATCTCCCAGCAGGTGCAGAACGAGCCGCTTTCCGGTAGCGACAACACGAGCAGTCAGCGCCAGTCGGGCGGCATTTCGCGGGAGGGTCGTTAATCATGGTCAACAATCGTGCCTTAGGTATCGTCGCACTGCTGGCCGTGGGGGCCTGGCTCGCAAGTGCCAGTCTGTATGTGGTGACGGAAACGCAGCGGGCCATCAAATTGCGCTTCGGTGAGGTCGTCGAATCCGACATCCAGCCCGGCCTGCATTTCAAGTGGCCGGTTCTCAACACCGTGCGTTATTTCGATGCACGCGTGCAGACGCTGGAAAGCACCGAAAGCCGCTTTCTGACGGCGCGTCGCAATGCCTTGATCGTCGACTCCTATGTCAAATGGCAGGTCGTCGATCCGAGCTTGTTCTATCAGGCGACACGCGGTGACGCAGCGCGCGCCGAGAACCTCATCGCGCCACGTGTCGACGAGAGCCTGCGCAACGCATTCGGCAGTCGCGAGGTGAACAAGATCATCAGCGAAGACCGCAATGAAATGCTGCAGAAGCCTCAGCAGACGCTGGACGAGGAACTGCGCGAAGAAGTCGGGGTGGCGATCCTGGATATTCGTCTCAAGCGTGTCGAGCTGCCGCAGGAAGTTCGTCAGGCGGTGTTCGAGCGCATGCGCACCGAGCGCTACGCCGAGGCACGCCAGTACCGCGCGCAGGGGCAGGAACAGGCCGAGCGCATTCGTGCGCGAGCCGATCGCGAGCGCCAGGTGAAACTGGCCGAGGCACGCGAAAAGGCGGAGACATTGCGTGGTCAAGGCGATGCCGAGGCCGCTCAGATCTACGCCAACGCGTATCAGCAGGATGAAGATTTCTTCAACTTCTATCGCTCACTCGAAGCCTACCGCAACAGCTTCGACAAGGGTGACGACATGCTGCTGCTGAGCCCGGACAGCGAGTTCTTCCGCTACTTCCGCTCGGCTGACGGCAACGACGACGACGCAAGCCAACCGTAGTGGCACTCGGGCCCCCGGGGTACACCCGGGGGCCAAACGTGATAGACTCTTGACACCGGGCGAGGCCCGGTTTTTTTGTGGCCTGTCCGCGGCCTGAGTGCCCACGAAGCGGGAGCGCGGCGAGGCCACGATGCGACTGTCTGGCATGGCATGTTTCCACCATGCCTTGGCGCGTCCGCACGTGACGATGCCAATATGCAACACGCCACTCATTTCTGGCAGGACCGAACGATGACCATCGCTGACCGCTGGCTGCTTCCCGACGGCATGGATGAAGTGCTACCGCCGCAGGCGACGCGCATGGAGCAACTGCGCCGTGCGTTGCTCGATCTTTATGACCGCTGGGGCTATGACCTGGTGATCCCGCCCACGGTCGAGTTCCTGGATTCGCTGTTGACCGGCACGGGCACCGACCTCGATCTGCAGACATTCAAGCTCACCGACCAGCTGTCGGGGCGGATGATGGGCGCCAGCGCGGACGTCACTCCGCAAGTGGCACGCATGGACGCGCACTCGCTGAAGCGCAGCGGCCCCGCACGGCTGTGCTATTGCACGACCGTGCTGCGTGCCAAGGCGGACAAGCATCAGGGCGGTCGCAGTCCGACGCAGGTCGGCGTCGAGTTGTTCGGTCATGCCGGCCTGGATGCCGACATCGAAGTGGTGCGGCTGGCACTGACCGGCCTGGAAGTGGCCGGGGCCGGCGAGGTTCACCTGGCACTCGGCCACATCGGCATCTATCGTGCACTGGTGCATGCGGCGGCCTTGAGTGCCGAAAGCGAGCAGGCGCTTTTCGAGGCCATCGAGCGCAAGGCTTTCAACGATGTCGATGCGCTGGTGGCTCGTGATGTCAGCGACCCCGCCCTGGTCGACATGCTGCAGGCCTTGCCGCGTCTTTATGGCGGGCAGGAAGTGCTCGACCAGGCCCGCGAGGTCTTCGCCGGGGCGCCACCCGCCGTCATGGCGGCCCTGGATGAGCTGCAGGCACTGTGTCGCGCGGTGACCGACAATCACCTGCGGGCCGAGGTCTATCTGGATCTGGCGGAGCTGCGCGGTTACCTGTATCACACGGGCATGGTGTTCGCCGCCTATGTGCCCGGGTACGGCCAGGCGCTGGCCAAGGGCGGGCGCTACGACGATACGGGGCGTGCCTTCGGGCGCGCCCGTCCGGCGACGGGGTTTTCCATGGACCTCAAACTGCTGGCGTCGCTGGAGGAAAGCGGCCCGCGCTGTGATGGCATCTGGGCGCCGGCGGACGAGCGCGCGGGGCTGGAAGACGCCATCGCGCGTCTGCGGGCATCCGGGGAGCGTGTCATTCAGGCGCTGCCCGGACAGCGCGTCGGGCCCCGCGAACAGCGCTGCGATCGGCAGCTAGTGGAATCGAACGGCGAATGGCGGGTCGAACCGCTCGCGTAAAACGGCGGATCCTTTGATCGAGAGACGAAAGCAATGGGCAAGAACGTAGTCGTACTGGGTACCCAATGGGGTGACGAGGGGAAAGGCAAGGTCGTTGACCTGCTGACCGAATCCGCTGCCACGGTGGTGCGCTTTCAGGGCGGTCACAACGCCGGCCATACGCTGGTCATCGACGGCGAGAAGACCGTCCTGCATCTGATCCCGTCCGGCGTGCTGCGCGCCGACAAGACGTGCGTGATCGGCAATGGGGTCGTGCTCTCGCCGGAAGCGCTGATGGACGAGATTCGCGAGCTTGAAGCCAAGGGCGTGCCGGTGCGCGAACGCCTGCGTCTGTCGCCGGCATGTCCGCTGATCCTGCCGTATCACGTGCGTCTCGACCAGGCGCGCGAGAAAGCGCGCGGCATCGCCAAGATCGGCACCACTGGCCGGGGTATCGGGCCCGCGTACGAGGACAAGGTGGCGCGTCGTGGGCTGCGCCTGGGCGACATGCTGCATCGCGAACGCTTTGCCTCGAAGCTCGGCGAAGTGCTCGACTATCACAATTTCGTGCTGACGCAGTACCACCACGAAGCGCCGGTGGACTTCCAGCGCGTGCTCGACGAGGCGATGGAAATCGCCGAAGAGCTGCGGCCGATGGTCTGCGATACGGTCTCTCTGGTGCATGACACCCGCAAGGCGGGCGAGAACATCCTCTTCGAAGGGGCCCAGGGGTCGCTGCTGGACATCGATCACGGTACTTATCCCTACGTGACCAGCTCCAACACCACGGCGGGAGGCACGGCCACGGGGTCGGGCGTGGGTCCGCTGTACCTGGATTACGTGCTGGGCATCACCAAGGCGTACACCACCCGGGTGGGGTCCGGCCCGTTTCCCACCGAACTGTTCGACGAGTTCGGTCGCCATCTGGCGGAGAAGGGGCATGAGTTCGGTGCCACCACGGGTCGCGCGCGCCGTTGCGGCTGGTTCGATGCCGTGGCACTGCGTCACGCGGTGCAGATCAACTCGGTCTCGGGGCTGTGCCTGACCAAGCTCGACGTGCTCGACGGGCTCGAGAACATCCGTGTCTGCATCGGCTATCGCAGCAAGGACGGCGAGACCATCGATACACCGGTCGATTCGGAAGGCTATGAAGTCATCGAGCCGCTGTATCAGGACCTGCCGGGCTGGAGCGAGTCGACACTGGGCGTCAAGCGGATCGAGGATCTGCCCAATAACGCACGTGCCTATATCAGCTTCCTCGAGGAACAGACGGGCGTACCGATCGATATCATTTCGACCGGCCCCGACCGCAACGAGACGATCGTGCTGCGCAATCCGTTTCTGGACTGAGTTCGTCGCACCGAGAGGGTGAAAGACGCCCGCCCGGTACTGCCGGTCGGGCGTTCGTTCGTTGGTGACCCGTGAATGCCGTGCGTTGCCGATGCGGTGTGCAGAGCGACAGTGTCGCTTACTCCCCCCGGTTGTGAACATGAAAAAGGCCCGCGCCGTGAGTGGCGCGGGCCTTCGTCATTCGGCACACGAACGTCGTCTAGCCGGCGAAGGCGGCATAGATGGCGATGACGCACAGTACCAGCACCAGCCCCACGGGCCAGGCGCCTTTCCACGGCGTCAGATCGACGGCCTCGACATCCCGCTGCACCCAGTCGGTGTCACGCGGGCAGACCTTGCCGATGATCAGCATGATGCCGATCAGCAGCACGAAGACACCGGCCACGAAGTGATACTGATTGGTGACGTCGAGAATCTTGTTGAAAGGCGGTATGAAGTAGCCTGCGGCGATCAACAGGCAGCCCGCGACCAGCCCGACCTTGGCGGCGACCGCCGGCACGCGCTTGGTGAGCAGGCCCACCAGCACCACCGCGAGGATGGGAATGAAGTAGATCGCGTTCATCGTCTGCAGGTAGCTGAATAGACTCTCCTGGCCTGCCAGCAGGGGAGCGATGATCATGGCGGCGATGGCCATGATCCAGCCGAAAACCTTGCCCGCCTTGACGACCTGAGCCTCATCGGCGTCCTTGTTGATGACGCCCTTGTAGATGCCCAGGCTGAACAGGGTCGTGGTGCTGTTGAGTGCCGAATTGAACGAGGACAGGATGGCGCCAACCATCACCGCGGCAAAGAAACCGGTCAGGTACGGCGGCAGAATGTCGAAGACCAGATGGCCATAGGCCTTGTCGGCCTGGATGCCCTGATCGGCATACATGTGATAGGCAATGATGCCCGGGAGTACCAGGTAGAGTGGCCCCAGAAGCTTGAAGAAACCGGTCAGCAGCACGCCTTTCTGGCCCTCGGCCAGGGACTTGGCGGCGAACGTGCGCTGAATGATCTGCTGATTGGTGGTCCAGTAGAACAGATTGATCAGGAAGACACCGGTAAACAGCGTAGCGAAGGGAACCGCCTGATCCTCGCGTCCCATCGAGTTGAACATCTCGGGATGCTGGGTGTTGAGAATGTCCCAGCCGGCGAGGATGCCGTTGCCGTCGCTGACCGCATTGAGCGCGAAGAACACGATCAGGAAACCGCCGATGAGCAGCCCCACGCCATTGAGCGTGTCCGACACCGCCACCGTGCGCAGCCCGCCGAAGAGCGCGTAGACCGCGCCGATCAACCCGACGATCCATACCGTGGCCCAGAGCAGGAAGCTGCTGGATTCGATACCGGTCAATCCTTGCAGGTCGAGCATGCCTTGCAGGCCGATGGCACCGGAGTAGAGCACGATGGGCAGCAGGATGACCGCATACGCGATCAGGAAGATGATGTTGCAGATCAACTGGGTGCCGTGATCAAAGCGGATTTCCAGAAGTTGCGGCACCGTTGCGATGCCACTGCGCAGAAAGCGCGGCAGGAAGAACAGCGCCAGCAGCACCAGGGCCACGACGGCCACCACCTCCCAGGCCATGACGCTCAATCCATCGGTGAAGGCGGCACCGTTGAGACCCACCATCTGCTCGGTGGAGAGGTTGGTCATCAACAGGGAACCGGCGATCAGCGGAAAGGTCAGGCTGCGCCCGGCCAGGAAATAGCCGCGTGTGCTGCGCAGATCATCCCGCCGCGTGATCAGCCAGGTGATCAGGGCAACGAGCCCGGTGAAGAAAAGAAACGAGATCAGGGTCAGGGCATGCATGGAATAGGCATCCTTGGACTCTCATGAATCATGGTCGTGACGAGGAGACGGCCGGCGACATGCCCGGCACCTATCGTCGGCCTTGGCGCGACGACCGCGTCGATATCATTGCATCGTGGGGACGAATTTTAGTCTGCGAATAGTAAACTACCATTCGCCATTTGTCTGACATTAAGGGTTCAATGTCTGCTTGACTCGATTCACGACGGCTGCAAGCGCGTCATTTTTCGGGACAGCCGCCGTCGAAGGCGACGAAAACGGCCTCCCGCCAGCGATAGATCGAATACCAGCCGCGCCGTTGCAGCGGCGCGAGTGTGTCGCAACGGGCAATGAATGCTTCCCGAAATTCGCTGCCGCCATGAAAGGCATAACGTTCGGGGAGGCCCAGGCGATACAGGTTTTGGTATCCCCACCAGTCGCCGCCATCGAGGTAGCTTTTCATCAGCTCATCGAGGATGGGAAAGGCTTTCATCGCGTTGGCAGTAGCGGGGCTGAGCGGCAGTGTGCCCACTATGACCAGTGGTCCCGACGTTTCGAGCCGTCTCAAGTCGTCGATCAGGCGCTGCGAGATGGTGTTTTCGAAGTGTTTCTGGTGGTTTTGTGCGTTGCCATAGGCATAGGCGATGACCGTAGCCCCGCCCAGAACGACGATGAGCAGTCCATTGCCCAGCCATCTGAGGCCGTGCCGTTCGCAGGCGAGGACGGCACAGAAGAGCGTGCCGGCCGCCAGAGCGCCGAAGCCGATGAAGGTGCGCGGTCGCCATATGGGGTCTTGAAGGGTGGCCATGATGCCGAGAGCGCCGAGCGGTAGCAGCGCGACGATCAGGACCAGGAGCAGGCACCGCCAGGGAAGGGCCAGGGCGTGTTCGTCTCGTGGCGGGCGGGCGGTACCGAGGCATAGCCCGATGCCGGCAACCACAGCGATGATCGCCAGCCCCCACCACGGTGCTCCATCCAGGACATGCGCGGCGTAACGCCAGAAGTCGAGCGTTTGCGCGAATACGTGGCCGGGCAGCGAACCGGGCGCCACCATCTGGCTGTGCGCCAGGCTATAGCCGCCGGCCAGCCACAGGTTCGACAGTCCCTTGTAGATCAGTACGGTCGCGCCCCCCACGCTCAGCAAGCCTAGGTGCAGTCGCCAGCGGGGCGTGCCGTGAGTGGCGAGACTCAACAACACGTGGAAGGCCAGCAGGACGAAGTAAACGCTCACCGCCGCCTGGTAGAAACACAGGCTGGCCATCAGGCTCAGTGCCGCCAGGGCAAGACCGGGCAGGCCGGGGCGTAGCACACCGGCCGCCAGGGCCAGTCCTGACGTGCTCAAGGCAAGCGCCATGGGAAGGGCGTCGAAGCGATAGGAGAGGTTCTGCAAAAAGAAAGGCTGCAGGGCAAGTAACGCCATGGCCCACCAAGCGTGACCGGTGGAAAAAGTGGCGAAGACTTGACGCAGCATGACGAGCAGCACGGCGATCACCGCCAACCCCAGCCATAATGGCAAGGGCGCGAGATCCACGACGCGTGTGCCCATGTTGAGCGCGATCATGACGCCATCGGCGAGCGGGCGTGCGTTCGAGGTCCACCCCAGCTGTCCATGCATGCTGCGCCAGATATCGTCGAGATAGAGGCGGTCGGCCATGACCAGCGGATAGGTCGCGAACATCAGCAGGGCGAAGGCGGCGGCCCACCGTCGGAGATCGAGGGATGAGGGCGTAGGGGAAAATGGGCGTCTGGCTGTCGACATGCGCGCTTCTCGTCATCATTCAAGCGTTGGGGGTTAAGCGAATGCGATCCAAGCCTACCATGGGCTCCCTTCGGACCCGCCGCAATGCTAAGCTCAGTGTTCGAGAGCATGGAGGCTGCTCGTCTCATCGAAATCTGTGTCTTCTTTGGTAACTTTCCTCTTCGCTGGCGTGACGCCGCCTGCCGAAGAATGTGATAGGAAGGGGTGGTCTGCCCCTGAAAAGCCGCAAGGGAGTAGTAATGTGAGTGTACCGAATCGACATTGTTTGACGGCAAGTGCCACGCGCCGCTGTCGTTGGCCCCTGGCGGGTGTGTTGGGTATGTGTTTGGTCTTCGCGGCGCAGACGTGCTTCGCCTTCGGATTCGAGGACGTGGTGAAGAAGGCTTCAGAGCTGTCCAAGCAAGGATATCAGGCGCCGGAGTCCAGCTTGCCGGAATCGCTGAGTCAGCTGGAATACGCCGACTATGCTCAGATTCAAATGAAGGACGACCAGGCCTTGTGGCAGAGCGAAGACCTGCCTTTCAACTTGAAGTTCTTCCACGAAGGCATGCATTACAATAGCGCCGTGACAATGCACACCATCGTGGATGGCAAGGTTCAGGACCTGTCCTTCGACCCCAGCGACTTCGACTATGGCGATCTGGATATTCCCGAAGGGGATCTCGAGCGGCTCGGATTTGCCGGCTTCAAGGTCACCAATGCGATCAACGACGCCGAGGTGATGGACGAGGTCATGGCCTTCCAGGGAGCGAGTTATTTCCGTGCAGTGGGGCGCCATCAGACCTATGGCACCTCGGGGCGTGGCCTGGCGATCGACACGGCATTGCCCAGCGGCGAGGAGTTCCCCGCCTTTCGTGAATTCTGGGTGGTCAAGCCAAATCCGGACAGCCAGTACCTTACCGTGTTCGCGTTGCTCGATTCGCCGAGTCTGACGGGGGCCTATCGCTTCGTGCTGCGGCCCGGGGAGGACACCGTCGTGGATGTCTCCTCGCGCCTGTTCACGCGCAATGCCGTGGAGAAACTGGGCATCGCTCCGTTGACCAGCATGTACCTGTATGGCCCCGCACAGCCCTCCGACTCCCTCAATTACCGTCCGGCCATTCACGATGCCAATGGCTTGCTGATTCATGATGGAGGGGGAGCCGGCAACAATGGCAACGGCGAAGCCGAGGGCAATGATGGCGGTGGCAAGCCCGGCTGGACCTGGCGCCCGCTTGCCAACCCCAGCCAGTTGATGGTCAACAATCAGCAGGTCGCCTCCCTCAAGGGCTTCGGTCTGCTGCAGCGCAGTCACGACTTCCATGATTACGAAGACCTGGTGGACCGCTACGATCGTCGTCCCAGCGTGTGGATCGAGCCTCAGGGCAACTGGGGCAAAGGGGAGGTCGAGTTGATTCAGATCCCGACGCCGAACGAGACCAACGACAACATCGTGGCGATGTGGAAGCCCGAAGGGGCGGTCGAGGCCGGTGAGTCATTCGAATTCAATTACCGGATGTACTGGACCACCCACGAGGCCAAGTTCCATAGCCCTGACCTATCCTGGGTCGACCAGACGCGCCGCTCGCGGGGTGAAGTGCGTCAGGACAACCTGGTGCGCGAGACCGATGGGTCGCTGGCGTTTATCGTCGACTTCAAGGGGCCGGGGCTGGAATCGCTGGAAAGCGATGCCGACATCGCGGTCGAGACGGACATCGGTGATAACGGCGAGCTGGTAGAAAGTCGGGTCGAGCCCAACAAGGCCACAGGTGGCTGGCGGATGTATTTGCGTGTGAAGCGCAGCAACAACGGCCAACCTCTGGATATGCACGCCTTCTTGAAGGACGGCGATCAACGCCTGTCGGAAACCTGGTACTACCGGCTACCCGCCAATGATTGAGTCAGACTCCAACGCGGTGGCGGGTGATTATCTGGAGCGCCTGGCGCAGGAGACGGATGTCCGCAGTGCTCGGCGAGCGCTGCTCGCCAGCGACATCGACGCGCAGGGCCTGGAAGCCCTGCACGGAAGGCTCGGTGGCCATGAGCCGCCGCCGGACGATCCCGCTGCGGTATCGGTGGGCGCCAGGTTGTCGCTGGCCTACAGTGCACGTCCATTGGCACCGCCCGAGGTACTCACCACCGATGCACACGGGATCACGCGCTTGTGCACGGCACCGCCGCTGGCGCGTACGCCCCTGGCGCCGGAACCCTGGGCCGCCAATCCCTTCGTGCGCTATGCGCAGCGTACCCGTGACTGGATCGGGCGCGGGTTTCGGCGGCGTCACAAGGTCCGGCAGGATTCGCCCACGCCGCGCTGGCAGAAGGTCGGCATGTGGCGGCGCAAGGTATTGTTGCTGCTGGTCGTGGGGCAGAGCCTGGTCGCTGCCGAGTACATGCGCTCGGTGTTGCCCTATCAGGGCAAGCAGGCGCTCGAGGTTGCCATTCTGGCCTTGTTCGTGCTCCTGTTCTGCTGGGTGTCCGCGGGGTTCTGGACGGCGCTGATGGGGTTCTTCCAGCTCTTGCGCGGCCGTGACCGCTACGCGATCGACGCCCGCGACGTACATGAAGACGCGCCCATCGACGACACGGCCCGCACTGCACTGGTGGTGCCGATTTGCAACGAGGACGTGGCGCGGGTGTTCGCGGGCGTGCGCGCCACGCTCGAGTCGCTGCGCGACAGCGGCCAGGAACGCCACTTCGACCTGTTCATTCTGAGCGATACCTTCGACCCCGACCTGGCGATCGCCGAGACGCATGCCTGGCTTTCGCTATGTCGCGAGCTGGATGCCTTCGACCGTGTCTTCTATCGACGGCGGCAACGCCGCGTAAAGCGCAAGAGCGGCAATATCGATGACTTCTGCCGCCGTTGGGGCGCCAACTATCGATACATGGTGGTGATGGATGCCGACAGCGTCATGAGCGGCGCCTGCCTGACGCGTCTGGTGCGGTTGATGGAAGCGCATCCCAAGGCGGGCATCATTCAGTCGGCGCCACGCGCCTCGGGACGCCTGAACCTCTACGCCCGCATGCAGCAGTTCGCCACACGGGTCTACGGTCCGCTGTTCACGGCGGGACTGCATTTCTGGCAACTGGGCGAGTCGCATTACTGGGGGCATAACGCGATCATTCGTCTGGCTCCCTTCATGCGGCATTGCATGCTGGCGCCTCTGCCGGGCAAGGGGTCGCTGTCGGGCGAGATCCTGTCGCACGATTTCGTCGAAGCGGCCTTGATGCGTCGTGCCGGGTGGGGCGTGTGGATCGCCTACAATCTCGACGGCAGTTATGAAGAGATGCCGCCCAACCTGCTCGACGAACTCAATCGTGACCGGCGCTGGTGCCACGGCAACCTGATGAACTTTAGGCTGTTCCTGGCCAAGGGGATTCATCCCGTGCATCGCGCCGTGTTCCTGACGGGGGTCATGTCGTATATTTCGGCGCCCTTGTGGTGTCTGTTCCTGATCCTGTCCACGGCCTTGCTGGCGGTGCATACGCTGAGCACGCCTCAATACTTCCCCGAGCCCGGCATGATGTTCCCGGTCTGGCCGCAGTGGAATCCGACCCTGGCGGTGGGGCTGTTTTCGGCGACGGCGACCCTGCTGTTCCTGCCCAAGGTCCTCAGCGTGATTCTGGCCATTTCCCAGGGTGCCAAGGACTTCGGCGGCGGGGCGCGGCTGTTCGCGAGCATGGTGCTGGAATCGCTGTTCTCGATGCTGCTGGCGCCGGTGAGGATGCTGTTCCATACACGCTTCGTGCTCACCGCGTTGATGGGGCGGGCCATCCAGTGGCGTTCGCCCTCGCGTGACAATAGCGATACCCCATGGAGCGATGCCGTGCGGCACCATGGCATGCAGACGCTGATCGGCGCCGTATGGGCTGCCGGAGTGTATTACATGGAGCCGACCTTCCTGTGGTGGCTGGCGCCGATCGTGGGAGCCCTGATGCTCTCGATTCCGGTGTCGGTATTTTCCAGCCGTGTATCGCTGGGGCGCTGGTGTCAGCATGCGCGCCTGTTCCGCATTCCAGAGGAAACGCATCCGCCGCGTGTATTGCGGCGCATGGTGCGCCATCTCAAGCGCATGCGCCGACAGCAGGATGCCGCGCCCAACTTCGTGCAGGTCGTGGTCGATCCCGTCGCCAATGCGCTGGGATGTGCGTTGGCGACGAGCCGCCATGGCCTGTCGTCGGCGCTGCGCCGTCACCGCGATGAGCAGGTGACGGACGTGGCGAGCGAAAATCCGGAGCGGATAGGCGCGAGCACGCGACTGCGGTTCCTCGACGACCCGGTGCTGCTGTCGATGCTGCACCATCGTGTGTGGCGTTCCGCCGACGCGCACCCGGATTGGCGCGAATTCGGCACGCCTCGCCAAGTATCCTGGCGGGTGCCGGGGTGAACGGCGCATGGCGACGGACTTGGGCTTTCGCCATGCGCCGTTTCGTTCGGGTAACTGCTATGCTGGAGGCGACATTCACCCCGTCGTGTGTCATGAACGGATAGCTTTCAAGGAAAGAAGGAGATGAGGCAATGAGCATCATTCTATGGCTGATCATCGGTGGCCTGGCCGGCTGGATCGCCGGCAAGATCATGCGCGGTGGCGGCTTCGGTGTGCTGGGCAATATCGGCGTGGGCATCGTGGGCGCCGTGATCGGCGGTTTTCTCTTCAGCCTGCTGGGCCTGTCGCATACCAATGTCATCGGTTCACTAATCATGGCCGTGATCGGTGCCGTCGTTCTGTTGTGGGTCGTGGCCAAGGTGCGCAAGAGCTGACGCCTGGCTGGCGACGAAAGCACGACAATGTGTGGCCCCGGCTTCGACGAGAGGCCGGGGTTTTTCGTGGCCGCCGCCGTTCAGGCGCCACTCGAGGAACTTGGGCTTATGGAAAAGGCACGGCAAACGAGTCAGAAGGAGCGCTTCATCGGCCTGGAATGGCTGCGCTTCGCGCTCGGACTCTATATCGTTATCTTTCACACCTTGCATACCTATCCGTCGATCCGCGACTGGTCGCATTACGTGACCGACATCGGCTTCTTTTCGACCAGTACCTTCTTTGTGCTGTCGGGGTTTTTGCTGACCCACGTCTACCTGGACAACGAGCGCAAGCTGCGCGAACCGGCACGCAGCTTCTGGGTCAAGCGGTTTTCGAATCTCTATCCGATTCACATCGGCTCCCTGCTGCTGGCCATCGGCATTTCGTCACTCATCGGGTACCTGGCGATCACGCCGGACGATGCCGGAATGTCGCTGCGCTTCGTCATCTACGACGTCAACAACGATCTCGGCCAGACACCGGGGGCCCTGGAACATTTCATGGGCAACGGAGAACTGGCGCTCAATCTGGGACTCAATGTCGCCTTGCTGCATGCCTGGAACCCGTACTACCTGACCTTCAACCCGCCATCCTGGTCGATATCGGCGTTGATGGCGTTCTACCTGACGTTTCCATGGCTGGCGCCGCGCCTGTTTCGTCTTCGCCGTGTGGGGCGGGCTCTGCTGTTGACCAACCTGCTTTACCTGATACCGCCGCTGGTGGTGATCGCGACGACCGATTTCGGCATGCCGGAGACCGGGATTCTGCATCGCAATCCCTTGATCCGCCTGCCCGAATTCGTGGCCGGAATCCTGTTGTGCGTGTGGTACACCCGTTATCGGGCGGCGGGAGGATGGCTGAGCGCGATGCAGCGCTGTGGCCTTGCAGCGTTCGTGGCGGGGTGCGTGATCGGTGCGGTATGGCTGCTGGGGCAGGGGCATGCCTGGTATTACGTGCTGCACAACGGACTGCTGCTGCCGGCGCAGTTGGCGCTGATTCTGCTGGCCACTCAGTGGCGCACGCCCGACAGCCGGCGTGTGCGACGCCTGGCGACGCGCCTGGGGGGCGCCTCGTTGCCGATGTTCGCGCTGCACGTACCCTTATTCGTGATCTTCACCCGTATCGAGCGGGTATGGGCCGGTGAGCCCACGCTCTGCGGGAGTGACCTTAGGGGATGTCTCGACGCGGCGGGGGACAGTTCGCTGGCGTTTTATCCGCTGTTTCTCCTGCTCACCGTGATGTTCTGCGTGATGTTCCAGGAGCAGTTCGTGCTGCGCGTGCGCAATGCCATGCAGCGCTGGCTGCTGCCGCGGGTGACATCGTCCCATCCCCCAGCGTGAAAGCGCACCGTAAACGACGAAGGGGCGCCGCATGGCGCCCCTTCGACGATGGACCTCAGGATGGCCCGTTATGCCTGAGTCAGTTCCTTGAGGCAGTCCTCGACGATGCCCAGACCTTCCTGAAGCACCTCGTCCTCGATGGTCACCGGCATCAAGAAGCGGATGGTATTGCCGTAGAGCCCGCAGGACAGCAGGATCAGGCCCTTTTCACGCGCCTTCTTGCACAGCGCGCCGGCCAGGTCCGCGTCCGGCGTGTGGTTGGCCTTGTCGGACACCACGTCGAAGGCGGCCATGGCGCCCAGGTTGCGTCCGTTGTCGACGCAGGCGAAGTCCTGCTGCCACTTGGCGAAGCGCTCGGCCAGCTTGTCGCCCAGCGCCTGGCTCTTCTCGAGAATCTTCTCTTCTTCGAAGACTTCCAGCACCGCCAGGGTGGCTGCGCAGGACACCGGGCTACCGGTGTAGGTGCCGCCGAGGGAGTTGCCGCCGGAGGCATCCATGACCTTGTCGGTACCGACCACGGCGGAGATCGGCATGCCGTCGGCCATGCTCTTGGCCATGGTGATGATGTCCGGCTCGACGCCGCTGTGCTCGATGGCAAACAGCTTGCCGGTGCGCCCGAAACCGGATTGCACCTCGTCGACGATCATCAGCATGCCGTGCTCGTCGCAGATCTCGCGGACCGCCTTGAGGAAGCTGGGCGAGGCCGCATAGAAGCCGCCTTCACCGAGCACCGGCTCGAGTACCACGGCAGCAGTATTGTGCGGATTGGCATCGGTCTTGAGCGTCATTCTCAGGCCGCGCAGTGCATCTTCCTCGCTGACGCCGTGGTAGGGCACCGGATAAGGGGCGCGGAAGACATTGCCCGGCATGCTGCCGAAATCGGTGGCATAGGGGGCGACCTTGCCGTTCATGGCCATGGTCATGAACGTCCGGCCGTGGTAGCCGCCGGTGAAGCAGATGACGTTGTCGCGTCCGGTGGCCGCACGGGCGACCTTGACCGCGTTTTCCAGCGCCTCGGCGCCGGAGTTGGCCAGCATCACCTTGCCGTGACCGCGCACCGGCGTGAGCTGGCTGAGCTTTTCGGCCACCTTCACGTAGCCCTCGTAGGGCATCACCGTCTGGCAGGTATGCATCACGCGGTCGAGCTGGTCCTTGACCGCCTGAACCACCTTGGGGTGACGGTGGCCGATGTTGAGCACACCGATGCCGCCGGCGAAATCGATGATGCGATTGCCGTCGGCGTCCCAGATCAGGGCGTTTTCCGCGCGCTCGGCAAACTGGCCGGCCGGGCTTGCGGCGCCGCTGGCGACATAGCGCTGCTTGAGTTCGTTGAGCTGTGCGTTGTTCATGCTTGCCTCCTTGTCAAAGTCCGCCCAGGCAGACGTATTTTAGCTCGGTGTATTCCTCGAGACCGTGGTGTGAGCCCTCACGGCCCAACCCGGATTCCTTGATGCCGCCGAAGGGAGCCAGTTCGGTCGACAAGAGGCCTTCGTTGATGGCGACCATGCCGTATTCGAGCTCCTCCATGACGTGCCAGATACGCCGATAATCGCGCGCATAGACATAGGCAGCAAGGCCGAATTCGGTTGCGTTGGCCATCTCGATGGCCTGTGCCTCGTCACTGAAGCGGAAGATCGGCGCCAGGGGCCCGAATGTCTCCTCGCGAGCAACCTGCATGTCCTCGGTGACATCGGCCAGCAACGTGGGCTGGAAGAAGGTGCCGCCGAGGGCATGACGATTCCCGCCGCAGACCAGGCGCGCGCCCTTGGACTGGGCGTCATGAATGTGTGCCTCGACCTTCTCGAGTGCGCCGGCGTTGATCAAGGGCCCCAGCGTCACGCCTTCCTCGAGCCCGTTGCCGACCTGAAGCTCCTCGATGCGCGCGGCAAACTTGGCGATGAACGCATCGTACACGCCATCCTGCACCAGGAAGCGGTTGGTGCATACGCAGGTTTGTCCCGCATTGCGGAACTTGGAAGCGATGGCGCCCTCCACGGCGGCATCCAGGTCGGCGTCGTCGAAGACCACGAAGGGGGCATTGCCGCCAAGCTCCATGGAGGCTTTCTTGACCGTGTCGGCGCATTGCGCCAGCAGGCGCTTGCCGACCGGCGTCGAACCGGTGAAGGACACCTTGCGCACGCGCGGATCGGTGGTCAGCACCTCGCCGATCTCGGCGGGTTTTTCGGCGGTGATCACATTGATGACACCCGGCGGCAGGCCGACGTCTTCGGCCAGCTTGGCCAGCGCCAGCGCCGTGAGCGGCGTGGCTTCGGCGGGCTTGATCACGACGGGGCAGCCGGCCGCCAGGGCGGGCGCGCACTTGCGCGTGATCATGGCCAGCGGAAAGTTCCATGGCGTGATGGCGGCGACCACGCCGATCGGCTCGCGCATGACGAGGATACGCTTGTCGGCGCCATGGCCGGGGAGTGTCTCGCCGGCCATGCGCTTGGCTTGTTCGGCGTAATATTCGATGAAGCTGGCGCCGTAGGTGACCTCGCCGCGTGCTTCGGCGAGCGGCTTGCCTTGTTCCAGCGTCATGAGCTGGGCCAGCGCTTCGCGCTGTTCGATGACGCGGTCGAACCACGCGCGCAGCAGGCCTGCACGTTCCTTGGCGGCACGCTTGCGCCATGCCGGCCAGGCGGCGTCGGCCGCGGCGATGGCGTCACGGGCGTCCGCGGCGCCCAGGTCGGGGACTTCGGCGAGCGTTTCGCCCGTGGCCGGGTCGGTTACCTTGAAGCGGCGCTCGCTGTCACGCCACTGACCGCCAATATAGGCGCGGTCGATCAGAATATCGGGATGCTGTGGGCTCATGGAGGCTCTCCAGGCTGGCAGGGTTTGTGTATTGCTTGACGCTGTGTGCATTATTTAAAACACTCGGCCGGGGTGACGTCCAGTGCTTTTTCCCGCGATCGGGATTTTCATGCCACGCCGCGGTTATCGGCGACACGAACATCTTTCCGGTACACTATGGCGCCGTTATGACGTGAATGTCCGAGCCATGAGTGAGGTGCGCATTGATCGATCCCCTTAAAGCCTGGTGGGCCCAGCAATTGGTGCTGTGCGGCTGGGCGTTCGATCCCGAGCCGTTGAGTGTGTCGCCCGACTCGGCGCAGGCGCGCATGGCGCTGTTCGACGTGCGTGAGCGTGGCGAGCTGGGCTGGCGTCTGGTGGAGGCTTGCCTGCCGGGGCAGGGCGGGGCGCTGCGCCGTCTTCAAGCGCTGGAACTGCTGGCGCTGGCGGGCGCAGCCGGATGGCTGGAGGAAACGCAAGCGCAGGCGTGGGCCGCGTGGCTGGCCGCCGATATACAGTCGCAGCACGATTCGCTCGATGCCTGGTTGTCGGCGTTGCGTCGCGAGCGCGGTCAGGTCGACTGGGCGCAAGGCGACGACGGTTTTCTCCAGGCGTGCGAGGCTCTGGCACAACTCGAGCAGGAGTCGGCCGGCGTCACCTGGGAAGTCCTCGCTACCTGGCTGCCAGAGACACAAGCGGCTTCACGCCAACCGCCCTGGCCTTCGGGCTCGGCGGGGGTGTGGCGGCTGCGTGCGGCGTTTTCACCCGTGCTGAGCGCCACTTGCGAGCCATCGCGCGATTGGCCCGACGTGCATCGCTGGTTGTCCGAGGTGTGGAGCATCGACGACCGGGACGAGCTGATCCGTCTGCTGCTCTGGCTGGGGGGGCAGGGGCACCGCTATACCTGGGATCTCGACGCGCAGCGGTTGACCGCGCAGGGGGAAACCGTGCGGCGGCGCTGGCAGGCATCGCTGGGCGAGGCGCGTGATTACGGTCACGTCATGCTGACGTTTCTGTCCAGTGGCGAGCCCCTGGAATGGGCGGCCTGGGACTGGTTGCGTCTGGCCGACCTGGCCTACGCGGGCTGGAACGCCGGCTGGCTCGAACGGCATGAGGCCGAGACCTTCGCGGCTCACGCAGGGGATCTGCTGATGCGCCGCTACCGTGACTGGACCACGGTGGCCAAGGCGTACCAACGCGGTCGCAGCCTGTTCGAGGGAGTGGATCGTCGCGCCGAGTTCGCGGCCGACTGGAGCGCATTGCTCAATGCGGCCTCCAGTCCCTGGCAGGTGCCGCTCGATACACTGCTCGACGCCCCCCGGCGCGACGTCTCGCGGTCGATGATCCGCAAGTGGCGGGCCTCGGCATGGCAATGGGTGATGGCACTGGCGTCGGTGCGCGAACCCGATCTGGCGTATCGTCAGGGAATCGACCGGGCGCCGGACCGCCAACGCCAAGACGATGCGCGTACGTATCTTCATGACATGCTGGGGCTCGATCCGGCCATGGGCGTGGCAGGGCTGTCGCGCTTGTGGTTGCCGGCGCAGGTGCATCACCTCAACCAGCTGGCGGCCGATGCCGCCCATGGCGCCTTGCCCGAGACCGACACGCCCACCGGTCGGGCCGATCCCGAGGCCGTGCGCATGCGCAATGAATTGAAGCATTGCGCGCGCCACGCGGCGACCATCTTCATGGCCGAGAAGTACGCTTTCTATTTGATGATGTGTGCCGATAGCGGCGACTACGATCGTGCGGCGCTGGACGAGTTGGCGGAATCCCTGCGCGGGGTGTTGAGTCGTTTCTACACTGGCCCTCAGGCATTGATCGATGCCTGGGCGACTTGGGAGGCGGCATTGCCCGAAGGTGACGAGCCTTCCCTGGTGGCGGAAATCCGCTGGCACCGTGACGATCCCGGCAGCCCTTTTCATTGGCTCGACTGGCACCAAGGGTCGTGGCTGGAGCCCGGCGAGCGGTTGTCGCTGCCGCGTTTCACCTCCCTGGCGCTGGTCGGGCCGCTCAACGCGGCGGTGTGGGGCGCACCGGTTCCCGAGGGCCGCAGCGAGCGCGATGAGCTTCGGGAATGGCTCGACGGACATTACGGGCTACTGTCGGCGGAGGCGCTCAAGACCTTTCTGGACTTTCTGATCGATGCCGGCGACCGCCAGGAATATCTGATCAACTACGCGCCCTATACATTGAATGCGGCACGGTTGCGCGAGGAGATCGCGATCATCGAATCCGATGAATGCAGCGAGGACGAACGCAATCATCTGCTGCGCCTGCGTCGTGTTCAGGAAAACGCGGCGGGATGCAACGATATCGACATGACGGCGTGGGACGTCGCCCAGACCGTCGATCTTGCCATCGCCGGCCGCCAAATGGAGTGGCTCTCGGCGGCGGAATTCGACGCTTTCCTCGAGCGTGCCACGCAACTGGCGCGGGCGCACTATGCGAGCTGGCGGGACTATGCGCGGGGGCTCTACGCGGGCTTCTCGTTCTTCATGGGGGAAACCGAGGAACGCGATGCCTTGCTCAAGAGCTTCGGCGAGGCCCTGGCCGCCTGGCTGAGCGGTGCGCCGCCCCTGGCCGGGGCCTGGGCCAGTCTCGATTTTCCGGGCGCGCCCGCGCGGCATTGGGCGCCGTTGCATATCGACACGTTGCCGGGGGATGCCCGCACGCTGCATTGACGCCTCATGCAGGCATCCCATGGATGACCCAAGGCATCTCATGAGGACGAGACCTCTCGTCAAATGGCGGGAGTTTCTCTATCATCGTCACGGTCTCGCTGCCCGGTCCGTGGCGCGAGGCGTCAACGAATCGAGTCTAGGCCGCTTTGGCGGTGGCACCTGTAAACGCGCCACCACCACAGCGACCCCCTCGCCAGGCAGTGCCTAGGTGGCAGGGCGCGTCATTGCGTTCGTGCAAGCGCTCCGAGGCATCCAGCGAGGTTGAACGACGTGTGATGATGAGGTCGCTTGGATGCTTCGAATCATGGCGCTGGGCTTGCTGTTGTCGGTACTGGCCGGCTGTGCAGCGACGCCCCCGCAATCTCCTGCTGCACACCCGTCTTCCCTGTCGGCCGCCGCCCGGATCGGCGAAGCGGCGAATGGCATGACGGGACCCGAATCGCTTATCGCCACGTACCGTGCCAGCGACGTCCAGCGCGCCCTGGTGTCGCCGGCGCGCATACGCGAGGCCTTGCTGTCCGAGCACGAACGCTGGGTGGGGACGCCCTATCGTCTCGGTGGCACCACGCGGCGTGGTATCGACTGTTCCGCCTTGATGCAACACGTCTACAGCGATGCGTTCCAGCTGTCCCTACCGCGCACCACCGACCAGCAGATGCAGGAAGGCCGCCGCATCTCGCGTGATGCGCTGAAGGCCGGCGACCTGGTGTTCTTCCGCTCGCCCGGCCCCTACAACCATGTAGGCGTCTATGTCGGCGATGGCTATTTCTTGCACGCATCGACCTCGCAGGGTGTCAAGCTTTCCCGTCTCGACAACGTCTATTGGAATCGTCATTACTGGCAGTCACGGCGTCCGCTGGAGAGCACGCAACTTGCGGCACGGCTCGAGCGGCCCGCGCACGAGGGCTGATGAGCACTGACGGCGTGTCGCAGCTGTGTGCCTCGAGACGGCCGGAGGCATGATCTCACTTTTGCGCGCGATCATGTTGCGCTAATGGAGGGCATGATGATCGAACCGCGCACGCGTGCCTGGTGGCGTGCGACCCTGGCACTGTGCCTGGGCTCTTTTACCGTCTTCATCAATCTATACGTGGCCCAGCCCTTGTTGCCCGCCATTCGCGAGAGCTTCGAGGTCTCGACGCTGGCGGCGGGCAGTGCCATGTCGGTGAGCATGCTGACCCTGGCATTGTCGCTGCTGTTCTACGGGCCGCTTTCCGATGCCATCGGGCGTGCCGCCATCATGCGGGTGACGCTGGTACTGGCCAGCGTGTGCACGCTGGTCATGGCATTTGCGCCCAACTTCGCCAGTCTGATCGCCCTGCGGGCCCTGCAGGGATTCTTGCTGGGAGGGCTGCCGGCGGTGGCCATTGCCTGGATGGGGGACGAGTTCGACAAGCCGGCGCTGCTGCTGGCCGTGGGACTGTATATCAGCGGCAACACGCTCGGCGGCATCGGAGGTCGCGTCATCGGTGGCGCGGTGGCCGAGCATTGGAGCTGGCATGCGAGCTTCATGGCCATCGCATGCCTGAGCCTCGTCTGCACCAGCATCTTCTGGCGAGCCCTGCCGCCCGCCAGGCAGTTTCGGCCGTCGCCGCTGCGGGTGGGAAAGGCGGTACACGACATGGGCGGGCACTTGCGCGACCCCCGGCTGATTGCCGCCTATCTCATCGGTGGGTTCAACTTCTTCATCTTCATCAACCAGTACAGCTATGTCACCTTCCGTCTCAGCGAGGCCCCGTTTTCGCTGACCTCCCAGTGGTTGGGGCTGATCTTCCTGACCTACCTCGGCGGCACCCTGGGGTCGGCCCTTTCCGGTCGGGTCGCGCAGCGGCTTTCGCAGCCCGTCTGCATGATGCTGGGCATCACGACGCTGATGCTGGGTTCGCTGGTGACGCTGATGCCATCGTTGATCGCCATCATCGCCGGGCTGACCGTCAATGCCGTGGGCTTCTTCCTGGCGCATTCCATGGCCTCGAGCTGGGTCGGGCGTCACGCCCAACGCGCGCGTGGCAGCGCTTCCTCGCTATACCTGGTGTTCTACTATCTGGGGGCGAGCCTCGGTGGGTTGTATCTGGAGCCTTTCTGGGCGCGCTGGCAGTGGGGCGGCGTGGTCGCCGCCTCCTGGCTGGTACTGGCGGGAACGCTGAGCGTCGCGGCCTGGCTGTGGCGCCGCGAACGGCAGTTGATCGAACGCGGCGCCGCGGCATGAGACGGTGGGGGCGGCAATCGTCGCCGCCACAGCGTCGAGTGCCTGCCTGTGCCGCGCGTTGAGTCAGGGGCCCCCATCGTTCACGGGGTGCCGGCCGCATCGCCCCAGATAGCCTCCAGGCGATCGTCGCGACCGCAGCCGGCACGATAGAAGCGATAACGTACGGGGTTTTTCTGGTAGAAGTTCTGGTGATACTCCTCGGCTTTCCAGAACGGCGCCGATGCCTCGATCCGTGTCTTGACGTCGCGTTCGAAGCGGGCTTCCACTTCCTCCTTGGAGGCTTCGGCCAGACGCCGCTGGTGCTGATCGAGGGGGAAGATCGCACTGCGGTACTGGTCCCCGACATCGCAGAACTGACGCCCCTCGGCGAAGGGGTCGATGTTGTGCCAGAAGACATCGAGCAACGTCGCGTAGTCGACGACCTCGTCATCGAAGACCACCTTGACGGCCTCGGCGTGGCCGGTGCTGCCACCGCTGACTTGTTCGTACGTGGGGCGTTCGGTCTCGCCACCGATATAGCCCGACGTGGTGGATATCACGCCTTCGAGCTTGTCGTAGGGCGGTTCCATGCACCAGAAACAGCCGCCGGCGAAAATGGCCTCGCGCTGTTCGGCCTCGGCGTGGTCGGCAGGCAGGAGTGCCAGCGTGGTCAGTGCACAGAACGTCATCAGGGAAAAGCGCATCGGAAACTCTCCTGAACGTCGATTTGGTATGGCTTGTCGATGATGTCGACAATACATCGAGTATACGCGGGAAAAGGGCAGGAGCCTGCATGTTGGATAAATGGACGGGGCGCTGGGTAGCCCCAGCACTCAATCGCCTGGCCGGTGGGTTGGGGCAGCGTGATGTCAGGCCTGCTCAGTTGACGCTGGGCGGTTTCGCGGCGGGAATGCTGGCGTTGCCGTTACTGGCTGGTCAGATGTACGGGCTTGCCCTGGTGGCGATCATCATCAATCGTCTTTGCGACGGCCTGGATGGTGCCCTGGCGCGACACCTGCAACGACAGAGCGATGCCGGCGGGTTTCTGGATATCGCGCTGGATTTCGTGTTCTACGCGGCCGTGGTGCTGGGGTTTGCCCTGGCCGACCCCGAACGCAATGCCTTGCCCGCGGCGCTGTTGCTGTTCGCGTTCGTGGGGACCGGCTCCTCGTTTCTGGCTTTCGCGATTGCCGCGACTCGCCACGGGCTGGAGCGTCCGCGCTTTGAGCACAAGGCGTTCTATTATCTGGATGGCTTGACCGAGGGGACCGAGACGATTCTCGCCTTCGTGGTGTTCTGTCTGTGGCCGGAGGAGTTTGCACTCCTGGCAACCCTGTTTGCCGTGGCCTGCCTGGTGACGACTGCCACGCGCGTCGCGGGAGGGTACCGGGCCCTGCTGTCGGCCGAGCGCTCGTCCCCTGATCGGCAGAGGGGATGACCCTGGGGGGAGATGCCGGCAGGTTGCGGCCATGCCCCGAGGGAGCAGTGCAGCCAGCGGCATGACATGAAACGGGCAGCCCTGGGCTGCCCGTTCGATCGTCACGCTGAAGGAGAGCGGCTCAGTGCTGCTCTTGTTCGCCTTCGCCGTGAACGTGACCGTGCTCGGCTTCCTCTTCGGAAGCTTCGCGCACTTCCGCGATCTCGACATCGAAATTCAGGGTCTGGCCGGCCAACGGATGGTTGCCGTCGACGGTGACGGTATCACCTTCGACCTTGGTGACCGTGACCATGAGCGGGCCACCCTGAGTCTGTGCCTGGAACTGCATTCCCGGCTGAATTTCGTCGACACCCTGGAAGGCATCGCGCGGTACTTCCTGCATCAGACCGGGTTGCGTTTCACCGTAGCCTTCGGCGGGTTCGACGGTGACTTTCAGGCTCTCGCCGCTCTGACGGCCTTCCAGTTCTTTTTCCAGCCCTGGAATGATGTTGCCCGCGCCGTGCAGGTAAGTCAGAGGTTCGCGGCCTTCCGAGCTGTCCAGCACTTCACCCTCGTTGTTGGTGAGGGTGTAGTGGAAGGAAACCACGGAATTCTGGGCAATCTGCATGTTGAAGACCTTTCTGGGTGTATGTCGGTACCCATGGTAACGTGCTCATCTAGGTGTGTCAGGGGCCTCGAGGGGTTTTCATGCGCCTTTGCGATTGCATGACGCTGCTTCAAGGTAGGGCGGGAACCAATGCCGTGCCTGACGGTCGACAAGAAACGCGGCGCGTGCTTGCGACAGGTCGTCGCGCCGGTTGCGCGGTCAGGGGGGCAAAGGTACCCTGCCTTCATCGACGCAAGGGCGGTGTCGACGCGACGGTCGCGCGGCCCTGCCATGCGGTCCACACTTCTTGCCGATATGCCGACCGGCGTCGGCGCGATTGAGTTATTATCGACGTGCCTATCAGGAGGCCAACATGACCGTGACGCTGATCTGGCTGATCGCCTTTGCCGTGATTCTGTTCCTCGCACTGCGTGCCTGGGATGGTGCATTGGGACAGATGGTCATGCGCCGCATCCCCGCGATGCTGCAGCTGGGCAGCGACGATCGCTGGGTGTGGAGTATCGGACTAGCCGTGCTGGGGGCCACCTTTATCGTGAATCCGGTTTCGATGCTCCTGACGGTGATTCTGCTGGCGCTGTTTTTCTGGGTGGGAAAGCGCGTGGGCTGCTGGCTGATGCGCCGCGTCAAGTTTCACTGATCCGTCCGCCAATCGTTCCGAGGAAAACGCCCCGCTAGTGCGGGGCGTTTTCGTTGTGCGCCAGGCATGGCGCGCAGCGCCAGACTGGCGCTGTTCCCGAGGGTGGTGCCTCGGGATGACTTGGGGGTGAAAGTCCCCTGTACGCCCGGCAAGGGGAAGTACTAGCCGACGGCAAGGGTGTCTTCTGCGAGGGAGAATCTGAAGGAAGCCCGAGGCAAAACGCTGGCCTGACGAACAGGAAGCGGATATGAGGCGTCCTGGCGGGGTGAGGTGGCAACGATCACCAACGCCCGGTACTTGCACGAAACGCCATGACGTACATCCGACAGGCATAAGCGGGAAGGTCGCGCGTCTTACCCTGGGAGGTCTGGTGGTCTGCCACAGTGCTACCGGCGTCGAAAGGCGACGGGAGGGGCCATCAGACGTCAGCCAAGGCCATAGTAAGGGCCGGTTCACCTCGGCACCAAGGGCCGAACATGAAGAACCGCGAGTAGGCGATGACGTCTCGAGGATTGATCATGAAGACAGCAATGGGCGCTAACACCGCCACCCACCCAGAGGGGCCGGGGTGGAACCCCGCGTCCCAGCCGGTGGGCGTCGAGACGGTCCCGGCGTCGTCATCGTGGACGAAAGCGGAGCCCGCCCCGCTCATGGAAGCCGTGGTAGAGAAGGCCAACATGGCGCGGGCTTACCGTAGGGTGGTCACCAACAAAGGGGCGCCGGGTGCCGATGGCATGACGGTGCACCAGCTGGCCGACCACCTGAAACAGCACTGGTCGGCGCTGTACGAGCGGCTGCTGGCCGGCGAGTACCACCCCAGCCCAGTCCGGGCCGTCGAGATCTCCAAGCCCAAGGGCGGGACCCGACAGCTCGGCATTCCCACGGTCACCGACCGGCTGATCCAGCAGGCGCTGCTGCAGGTGCTGACGCCGATCTTCGATCCGGGCTTTTCCGCATCAAGCTACGGCTATCGCCCCGGGCGCAGTGCTCAGCAGGCTGTTTCGGCCATGAAGGCTCACGTTTCTGCCGGCCACCGCTGGGTGGTCGACCTCGACTTGGAAGCCTTCTTCGACCGGGTGAACCACGACCTGCTGATGGCGCGGATCGCGCGTCGCGTCCGCGACAAGCGGGTGTTGCGCCTGATCCGTCGCTATCTGGAAGCCGGGATGTTCCAGCACGGCTTGGCCGCGCCACGCCGACAGGGGACGCCCCAGGGCGGACCGCTGAGCCCGCTGCTGGCGAATATCCTGCTGGATGACGTGGACAAGGAACTGGAGCGCCGCGGTCACCGCTTCTGCCGCTACGCCGACGACATGCAGATCTATGTACGCAGTCGGCGAGCGGGTGAGCGCGTCATGGCCAGCCTGAGTGAGTATCTCGAGAACTCACTTCGGCTCATGGTCAACCATGCCAAAAGCGCGGTGGATCGCCCCTGGCAGCGAGGCTATCTGGGGTACACGCTGACTCGGCACAAGCTGCCACGGCTGACGCTGACCCAGGCCAGCTTGCAGCGCCTGATGCAGCGTGTCCGGGAGATCCTGAAGCGTGGCAGGGGGCACAACATCCGGCGAGTCACCGAGGCGTTGGCCCCCGTCCTACGCGGCTGGGCCAGCTACTTCAGCCTCGTCGATGTGAAGCGTCCCCTGGAAGCGCTGGATCAATGGGTACGCCGACGCTTGCGCTGCGTGATTTGGCGGCAGTGGAAACGTCCAGGCACCCGGCGTCGGAAACTCCTGGCGCTAGGGTTGGACGAGCCCCGTGCCAGGAAGTCAGCGGGGAATGGGCGAGGTCCTTGGTGGAATGCGGGCGCCTCGCACATGAATCAGGCCCTGCCACGGAAGTGGTTCGAGCAGCAGGGGCTGATCTCGGTACTCGACACGGCAAGAGGGCTTAGCCGTTCTTCATGAACCGCCGTATACCGAACGGTACGTACGGTGGTGTGAGAGGACGGGGGAGGCGACTCCCCCTCCTACTCGATGCGGCGCTGCGCCGTTTCGGAGACAGCGTCGTTAGAGCCTGAGTCTTTCAGAGCCAGAATGCCAGCGTTACCGAGCCGAACTGATCGTGCTCTTCCTGGGCTTCGAACTCGTGCGTACGCCATACACTGGTATAGGTGAGTTGCCAGCGATCCCACGTCAGGGCGACACCGGTAAGCGCGTCTCCGACCCACTGCCGCCGGTCCACCGAATGGCTGTCCTCGAAGGTGTTGCCGTCCAGCAGCAGGTTGTGGGCCATGAAACGGCCTTCCAGGCTGGCGAATGCGTACCAGCCGAAGCCCTGGCCGGGGTCGAAATGGCTTCGTCCACTCTGCGCGGGTGCCACCGCGGGCATGCCGGCGCTGCGTTGCAGGTTGTCACCGATGCGCAGGCCGACGCCGCTGGCGGCATAGGTATACAGGTTGCCCAGCGCGAATCCCGCGTTGGGCCCGTATTCCACATCGAGGGCGCCAAGCGAGCGTTGCAACCACCAGCTGCGCTTGTAGGTGAGGTTGACGATCGGCTCGTTATGAAGCTGATGCGTCCAGCCCTCGGGCTCGTCGCTACCGATGAGATGGTGGAAGTTTTTCTGTATCGCCTTGCCGCCCGAGGCGGGGCCGACGATGCCGATATCGAGATGCAGGTCGTCCGCCTGGCGCCAGCCGGTGTGCTGTCGATCGTCGAACAGCGAGATGCCGGCGTAGAGCAACCCGGCATACGGGCGATCGTTTTCGACCAGGTCCGAGCGCTCGATATCCTTGGGCGTGTAGATCTGCTGGCCGCCGCGATAGGCAACGCTATCGAGGCTGGCACCCGACCACCCCGGCACGATCTCGGCCAGGTCGCGTGTCCAATGGCGTGCAGCGGGAGTGAACGACCAGTCGATTTCCAGTCCGTTGGTATAATGGCCGTCTTCGCCGCTAGCGAAAATATCGTTCTCGCTTTTGATCGTCAGCAAGCCGTCTGCCAAGGCGGGCCCGGCGAATGCCGTCATGGCAAAGGCGGGAGCGAGGCAGCCGAGCGCGCGTCCTGAGGTCATGAGTCGATTCATGAGACAGTTCCTTATCCATGGCGTATCACGTCACATACGATAGCGTATGTAAGCAGATGCGGATAGGGAAACTTGCTGGCAGGAGAAAACGCCCGCGCCTCGTCAGCGAGACACGGGCTTGCCTGTCGCCTCAGGTTGGCATGTCGCCTCAGTAAGGCGCGACGCTGAGATTGGCACCACTGCCGACCATGCGAACGCGCTGGCCGACCTGCCAGTCGCGATCGGCTTTCTGGACCACCACGATGGAGTCGCCGCTGTCACGCCGGATTTCTATCTCCCAGGCGTTCGTGCGGTTGGCGGCATTCTCGACCTTGCTGCCGGCGACGCTGCCCCCGATGGCCCCGGCGGCGGTAGCGATGGTGCGCCCCGAGCCACCCCCGACCTGGTTGCCGAGCAGGCCACCGAGCACGGCGCCGCCCAGGCCACCCAGAATGCTTTCATTCTGTTCACCGGCCTGGATCTGTACCTGACGAACCGAGGTAATGGTCCCGTATGTCACGGACTGAGCCGTTTCGGCCTGTCCGCTGCGGTAGACATCGCCGGAATAGGGCGAGGTGTTGGCGCAACCGGCAATGCCCAGGGCTCCGATCATGACCAGGGGAAGTAAAGCTTTCATGACAACCTCCGTTGCGGGTGGTGGCTGTTTGGAAACAGTGTTCTCAAACCATTCTAGCGTGCCAATGTCACTTCGACCAGTCGACATGGCAAAGGTGCCTTGTACGTCATGCACTCGCTTGCCGGTAATGGTAGACGAGTCGTTCATCCTTGCGCGGCCCCTCGATACGCCACTCGAGCCGGAAACCGTGCTCCTCCAGGCTTAGGCGGCCCTGGTAGGTGTCCGCACCACACAGGTGGGGCGAGTCACTGACCAGTGTCGTCGCCGAGTCGGCGACGAGGTCGAATAGACGGACCGCATTTTCGGGACCACGGCGTTCGTGGTACAGCGTGAGCCTGTCGGGCTGCAGCTCCCAGCGATAGACATTGCGGAACGCTACCTCGCGCGATTGTCCCCGCGGCAGGAAGTGGCCGCGCTCGATGAAGCGGATGGCATTGGCGAGGGAGTCTACCTCGACCTGGCCATGACCTTGGCCGGACCAGGCGACACCGGAAGCGGTGCCGGAGCGTGATGTGAAGGTGAGATGACGAATGCTGGGCAAGCGCTGTGTCAGGCGTATAATGGCAGTCAACTTTTTGCTTTCCCGGAGTTTACCATAATGGGGTATCTGGTTGGTGTCACGGCCCTGTGGGCCTTTTCCTTCAGTCTTATCGGCGCATACCTTTCCGGGCAGGTCGATAGCTACTTCGCGGTGCTCACGCGGATCGCCCTGGCTGCCGCCATCTTCCTGTTCTGGTTGCGCCCGCGTCGCTTGTCGGTCGGCCTGGTGCTGGGCCTGATGGCAATCGGGGCCGTACAACTCGGCCTGATGTACATCGGTTTCTACCAGTCGTTCTTGTTGCTGAGCGTGCCGGAAGTTCTGCTCTTCACGATCTTCACCCCCCTCTACATTACCTTGCTCGACGACCTTCTCAAGGGGCGTTTCACCCCATTCTATCTGCTCACCGCCGCCCTTGCCGTATGCGGTGCGGCGGTGATCCGCTATGCCGATGTCAGCCAGGCGTATTGGCTCGGGTTCCTGGTCGTGCAGAGTTCGAACCTGTGCTTCGCGGTGGGGCAGGTCGCGTATCGTCATCTGGCCCCTCGTTTGCCCCGCGAGGTGGCGCACCGTCATGTCTTTGGATGGTTTTATCTGGGCGCGCTGTGCGTGGCGCTACCGGCATTCTGGCTGTTCGGCGACGCCACGGCCATGCCGACGAGCGCGCTGCAGTGGAGCGTGCTGGCGTGGCTGGGCATCGTCGCCTCCGGTCTGGGGTACTTCCTGTGGAACAAGGGCGCCTGCCGGGTCGATGCCGGGACCCTCGCGGTCATGAACAATGCCCTCGTGCCGGCGGGGTTGGCGGTCAACCTGCTGATCTGGAACCGCGATGCCGATGTGCCTCGCCTGATCGTGGGCGGGGCGATCCTGGTGGCGGCACTCATGCTCAACGGCTGGTGGCGTCGGCGGCGGATGCCTCAGGCGCACGCTGCCTGAGGGCTCGGACTCACGGGGCGTACCCCTAAACCGGGCATGACGTTTTGTGTTTTACAGCTTCGCGTCCTTGACGCTGGCCGATGCGCCCGGCGGCTCGGCGGTCGCCTGAGGCGGACCGATCAGTCGGCATGCCGATGCTGGTGTGGCTCGGGTGAGGCGTCACCGTTGGCGAACGCCGTGAGGATGGTACATTGCGTGGCGGCATGCGGGCCGCCACAGCAGGCATCGGTCAAGTGCGCCAGTGCCTGGCGCATGTGGTGCAACTCCTCCAGGCGTGCGTCGATGGCGGCGAGCTTGTCCTCGGCGACGCGCTTGACCTCTTCGCAAGTGTGGGCATCGGCTTCGACCTGCAAGGAAAGCAGTTCGCGGATATCGGCGAGAGTGAAGCCCAGACGCTTGGCACGCAGGATGAAATGCAGACGTTCGAGGTTGTCCTCGGCATAGTACCGGTAGCCATTATCGCCGCGGCGGGCGTCCGGCAGCAGCCCTTCCTTTTCGTAGTAGCGCAGCGTATCGACGCTGACGCCGCTACGCTTGGCCAATTCCCCAATTCTCAGCATGCGAACGTCTCCTCTGCGTGGTGGGGGGCAAGGGCAGGCTGCGTGGCCAGTCGTCGGGGACGACGAATACACGCCACTGCGTGCCGTCGGGCGTCGTCAGATGGCATTGCCGAGGCGTCGGCGCGACGACGAAATGCTCCCTCAATTCGGCCTCCAGCACCGGCAATGGGCGATACCGTTCGTCGCGTGGCGGCGCGAGCCAATGTGGCTTGTGGAGCGTGACGCCCAGGCTGTCGTCGGGAAGGGCGCCATGCAATGCCGGCCAGTCTCGCCATGGCAGCCAGCCCCCCTGCAGGGCGGTCCGTCGCGAGGGGCGAGGCGCCGGCAGCGAATGCGGCCAGGGCCAGAACAGCACGCCGGGCATGGCGATGCGCTGTTCCAGAGATGTCGGGTCGATGCCATTCGCCTTCAAGGCCGCGAGCGAAGCGGGATGATGTGCCAGCGGTAGCTGATGCCGCAAGGTATGATGCAGCTTGCGCGCCAGCGAGTCGGCACAGCCGGTGCCGATCCAGCGTGCGGGGTCGCGGGCGTCGCCAGGGCCGTCGCGCAACCCCAGGTAATACTTGATGGCGAGTTCGAGGTGGACCGGTCTCCCCTGGGCATCGACGTAAAGGAGGTCGAGTTCGCCGAGGGTTCGGCCATGGGCGTGGAGCACCAGGTTGGTGGCGAGCAACCGGGTGGCCGGCGCGAGATCGAGCAGCGCGTGCCAGAGACGCTCGTGGTAAAGCCCCAGGCGGCGAGGGCATTCGCCCAGATAGGGCTCGAGCCTCTCTGGTGCCATGTCCAGCTCACGCAACCATGCCTGACGGCAGGGGCTATTCTCTAGCCCGAGTTCCGCGAGTGTCGGTCGCCCGGCATAGGCAGTGGCGACGAGATCGGGGGCATGCAGCAGCCAGGCGAGATCGCGCACCCAGGGATGGGTGAGTGAATCCCACTCGTATCTGTCTGTCGTATCGCCGTCGGCGCATCGGGAATGTGTCATTCGCGTGCCATGTGCGTCACGCCTTCGCAAGTGAGCGCGGTCCGCCCGGGCACTGCGTCAAAGCGTCGCTGGGGGCGGGGTTGTGCCGAAAACACGTCCAGGGACAATATACTCATGTGCATGCAGCCGTCGAGATGTCGGGGTGCCATGCCCTATCTTGCCAGCGCGTTTTCACGGGAGACGCTTCATGACGTCATCGGAAGTGGCCAGTTCGGACGCGGCGAAACGCCGTCGGAGACGGCGTGGCCTGATCAAGTTCTTCGCCGCCATCGTCATCATCAATCTCATCGTGGGAGTCGCCGGGATCCTGTTCATGATGCTCTATTACGGGGGTGTCGATGGACAAGGATGGGCCGCGCTGGTGGCCTTCATGATCTTGAACACCGTTTTCGCATCACCTGTCGCCGTTTACCTCTATTGGTGGGAGCTGCACCCGGTGCAGAGTGCCGACTCGGATCAGTACAACGATCCCCGATCCTGAGCGTCGCATGCCGCCGGCCGGCGGCGTCGCGGGTGCTCGCGGTTTGCTCCCCCGAGCGCCAGTCCGCATAATGACGGGCCGCGATGCCGGCAACGAGACGTTTTCATGCAGCCATTCAAGACCATTGGCCTGATCGGGCGATTGGGCAGCCCCAATGCAGTGGAGACGCTCAAGCGGTTGCTGCGCTTCCTCGGCACCCGTGAGCTCGATGTGATCGTCGACGAACGCACCGCCACGGTGCTGCTCAACCACGGCTACCCCGAGGCGAGCCGCAGTCGCCTGGGTGAGCTTTGCGACCTGGTGATCGTGGTGGGGGGCGACGGCAGCCTGCTCAGCGCGGCACGCGTGCTGTGCCAGACCCAGACGCCGGTGCTGGGGGTCAATCGCGGGCGCCTGGGGTTTCTCACCGATATTTCTCCGGACGACGTCGAGGAGCGGATCGGCGAGGTGCTCGACGGCCATTTCGAGAGCGAGCAGCGCTTTCTGCTCGAAGCGGAAGTCTTTCGCGCCGGCAAGCAGGTGGGCACAGCCTCGGGGCTCAACGACGTGGTCATCCACCCCGGCAAGGCGGCGCGCATGATCGAGTTCGAACTGTTCATCGATGGGCAGTTCGTCTATAGCCAGCGCAGCGATGGGTTGATCATCGCCACGCCAACCGGCTCCACCGCCTATGCCTTGTCGGGGGGCGGACCCATCGTGCACCCGCGCCTCGAGGCCATCACTCTGGTGCCGATGTTCCCTCATACTCTCTCCAGCCGGCCGATCGTCGTCGATGCCGCCAGCGAGGTCACGATTCACATCGGCGAGACCAATCAGGCGTATCCCCACGTCAGTTGCGATGGCCAGACCCAGGTGGTGTCCAAACCCGGCGACATCATGGTCGTGCGTCGCAAGCGCGAACGCCTGACCCTGATTCACCCACGCGGACACAATTACTTCGAGACCTGTCGCACCAAGCTCGGCTGGAGCAGCCGGTTGGGAGAGTGACATGACATTGCCTCGCCACGACCTCGATGGCTACGACTTGATCGGCGATGTTCACGGCTGTGGCGCATCGCTGGCCGTGCTGCTGGAGAAGCTCGGCTATCGCCGGCAGGCGGGGGTGTACCGCCATCCGCGCCGCCGGGTGATCTTTCTCGGCGACCTGATCGATCGCGGCCCACGCATTCGGCTGGCGCTGAGCATCGCCTGGAACATGGTAGAAGCGGGGCAGGCGGATATCGTGATGGGCAATCACGAATACAATGCCTTGGCCTATTGTCGTCGTTCGCCCCCGGGCTGGTCGGGAGAGTGGCTGCGTGAGCATTCGCCGCGCCACAACCGCATCATCAACGAAACGCTGGCGCAGTTCCGCGAACATCCCCAGGAGTGGGATGCCTACCTGGATTGGTTCATGGCGATGCCGCTGTGCCTCGAGCGCGATGGGCTGCGCGTGGTCCACGCCTGCTGGGACAGCGAGTTGATCGCGGCATATCGCGAGCAATGTCCCGACGGGCGCATGAGCGAGGCGTTCTTTTACGATTCGGCGCGCCCGGGCACGTTCGCGTTTCGTGTCATGGACCGGCTCACGCGCGGGCCGCATCTGCCGTTGCCGTCGGGGCTCAAGATCCATTCCGGCGATGGCTTCACGCGCAGTTCGTTCCGCGCGCACTTCTGGGCCCGCGACCCGCAAACCTATGGCGACGTGGTCTTCCAGCCCGACAACCTGCCCGGCGGCATCGAAAACCAGCCGCTGCGCGCGGAAGAGCGTCGGCGCTTGCCTTACTATGGCCCGGATGAGCCGCCCTTGTTTATCGGCCATTATTGGTGCGAGGGCATCCCGGCGCTGCCGGCACCGAATATCGCCTGTCTCGATTACAGCGCGGTGAAGTATGGGCGCCTGGTGGCCTACCGCTGGGATGGAGAGCGGCGCCTGGATGCCAACCGCTTCGTGTGGGTCGAAGTGTCTCGCGACGAACCGGCGCGATCCCGCCCGGACGACATCGAGCTGGCGTAGGGCGTCTGGCAGGCATCGCGGAAAGATTGAAAAAATTTTCGCCGCATTGGGAACTCATTGCGGTGGGCGTCGTCAGAGTAGGTGTTCCCTTGAATGATCCCTTGCTCTTGTCCGGCGGCCCCCTCCGCCGGACTTTTTCTTGTTGGGCGCATGCCATGCGTCATGAAAGGGAATCCCTTTATGTACAAGTTGCTGGAACTGCCTCGCCAACAGGACATCGTCGCACTGCGCCGCGCGCTGTGGGCGCACCGCATCGGTCATCAGGTGACCGAGGAGGAGGCGGTGCAGGTGGTGTGGCTGGCCGATCCGCGCCAGCGTGACGACGCCGCGCGCCTGATCGAGCAATGGCACCGCGGCGCATTGTCCGAGCGTCCAGCGTCACCCCCCAAGCGTCCCTCGACAAGCCTGTTCGGCAGTGCCTTTTCACAGGCTCCGCTGGCGGCGGCCTGCGTCGCGCTGTGTCTCGCGGTGTTTGCTTTGATGGCGCTGTTCGGCGACCGGGTGGTGGCCGCGCTGACCTTCGTGCCGGTGGAGCCTTCGCAGGGACGCTTGATGGTGGGCACGCTGGGCGACGTGGTCGCCAGCGGTCAGCTGTGGCGCCTGCTGTCGCCGACCGTCATGCATTTCGGCTGGATGCACCTGGTATTCAACATGCTGTGGCTGTGGTATTTCGGACGCCAGGTCGAAGCGTTGCAAGGGCCGCTGCGGCTTGCGGCGATCGTCGTCGTGGCGGCGCTGGCCTCCAATCTGGCGCAGTATGCCACGGGCACGGTGCTGTTCGGTGGCATGTCCGGCGTCGATTATGCCCTGCTGGGCTATGTCTGGCTGATGGCCCGACGGGCGCCTGCCAGTGGATTCTTCGTGCCGCAAATGCTGGTGGTGTTCATGCTGGCCTGGATGGTATTCACCATGACCGACATGGCGGGGCTGTTCGGGTTCGGCAACGTTGCCAACGAGGCGCATCTCGGTGGTTTGCTGGTGGGGCTGGCCTGGGGCTGGTGGGCCGGTGGACGTGCCGCGAAAGGAGACGGAACATGAGTGATATGACCTTCGACAAGATGGTGGCGCAGATGACGCCGGCCATGTACGACAGTTTCAAGCAGGCGATCGCGTTGCGGAAATGGCCGGACGGCAGACGTCTCACCCAGGAACAGACAGAGCTGTGTCTCGAGGCGGTGATGAAGTACGAAATCGCCCATGGCGTGCCCGAACACGAGCGCGTGGGGCATCTCGATCGCGTCAGTTGCGGCAGCGGCGACGACCCGGGCGAGCCCGATGCCATCAAGTGGATGAACTGATGGGGGATCTGTTCGATGTGGCGGATGTCAGCGCGGCTCGTGGCACGCTGCGCAAGATGGGCATCGTTCCCGGCGAAGGGGATGCACCGGCGCATTACACGCTGCGCGCCGGTGAGCATCGTCTCGCGCTCAACGTGCATCTGGGCGCGGGGGTGCGACTGACGCACACCGGCCAGATTCATTGCCTGCATTGCGGACGCGCCACCCGCAAGAGTTTCGCGCAGGGCTACTGCTACCCCTGTTTCAAGTCGCTGGCGCAGTGCGATACCTGCATCGTCAAGCCGGAGACCTGTCACTACTACCAGGGGACCTGTCGTGAGCCGGCGTGGGGCGAGCAGCACTGTTTCCAGCCCCACGTGGTCTATCTGGCCAACTCGTCGGGGCTCAAGGTAGGCATTACCCGCAAGACGCAACTGCCCACGCGCTGGCTCGACCAGGGTGCGATTCAGGCATTGCCGATCATCGAAGTCGACAATCGGCTGCAATCGGGCATGGTCGAGACGTTGTTCAAGGAGGCCGTGGGGGATCGCACCAATTGGCGGGCGATGCTCAAGGATGATGTCGCACCGCTCGACCTGGTTGCCGAGCGGGATCGCCTGCTGGCGTCGCTGGCACCCGGCCTGGCGGCGTTGCGCCAGCGTTTCGGCGAGACCGCCATTCGCACGTTGGCGCTGGACCCCGTGTCGCTGCGTTACCCGGTGCTGGAGGCCCCACGCAAGGTGGTCTCGCACAATTTCGACAAGACGGCCGAGATCAGCGGCCGGCTAATGGGCCTCAAGGGGCAGTATCTGATCCTCGATACCGGCGTGATGAATCTGCGCAAGTTCGGCGGATACGAAGTAGAGGTCGCCATCGAGTGAGCGTGGCGCCTTGAAGTCGCGCTTGGCGATGCCATCTAGGAGGTATCGACACCGATGTCGTTCAGCCAAGGAGGCTCGCATGAAGATTTTGATGGTACTCACGTCGCACGACCGCATGGGCGATACCGGCAATCCCACCGGTTTCTGGCTGGAAGAGTTCGTGGCGCCGTATTACGTGTTCAAGGATGCAGGGGCCGACGTGACCCTGGCCTCGCCGAAGGGCGGGCAGCCCCCCGTCGATCCCACGTCCACGCAGCCCGATGCGCTGACCGAGGAGACCCGCCGCTTCGACGGTGACGACGAGGCCAAGGCGCAGTTGGCCAATACGCACCCGCTCGACACCATGCGTGCCGACGACTTCGATGCGGTCTTCTACCCCGGTGGCCACGGGCCGCTCTGGGACTTGACCGAGGATCGTCATTCTCAGCAGTTGATCCACGACTTTCTGGCTGCGCGCAAGCCCGTGGCGGCGGTCTGCCATGCGCCGGCCGTCCTGGTGCACGTTCAGGGCGTCGACGGACAGTCAGTGGTCAAGGGTCATCGTGTCACCGGCTTCTCGAACAGCGAGGAAGAGGCCGTGGGTCTGACCGGCGTCGTGCCGCTGCTGGTCGAGGACGCCCTCAAGGGCAAGGGCGGGCATTACGAGCGCTCGACGACGGATTTCGAGGCGTTCCAGTTGCGTGACGGACTGCTGATCACCGGCCAGAACCCGGCGTCCAGCGCGCCGACCGCCAAGCTGCTGTTGAGCGCCTTGACAGGGTAAGGCGGCTGGCAGCGTCCTTGTTATCTCTCCTCATAATGGCCCGTTCATGCGGGCCATTGTTTCCATCTGGTTAATGATGCCTTTCCCCGTGACGTTCTGGCGCTCCGCGCGCTAGCCGTTATGCTGAGATGCAAAGCATGCGGAGTGCGGCTATGTGGCGTAACACGATCCATGGGTGGGGCATTGCCAGCATTGTCATGCACTGGCTGAGTGCCTTGATCGTGGTAGGACTCTTTGCACTGGGCTGGTGGATGACCGGGCTCGGCTACTATGACAGCTGGTACCAGCTCGCCCCTTGGTGGCACAAATCCTTCGGCATGTTGCTGCTGGGCGTGACGCTTTTGCGTGTGGCATGGCGCTTGAGCCAATCCACTCCCAGGGCCCAGGGGGAGCGCTGGGAGCGTTGGCTCGCCCATGCCGGGCATGTGCTGCTCTACGTACTGCTGTTGACGGTGTTGATGAGCGGCTATTTGATCTCGACCGCCGAAGGGCAGGGAATCAGTGTTTTCGGTATCTTCGAGGTGCCGGCACTGATCAGTGGATTGCCCAATCAGGCGACGCTGGCGGGCGACGTTCACTGGTACGCGGCCTGGGCGCTGATCGTGCTGGCCGCGGGACATACGCTGGCGGCGCTCAAGCATCATCTTCTCGATCGTCGGGACACGCTGCGTCGCATGTGGTGGCCGAGCGTGTCCCGACGCCAATGAGTCCGATACGCGTGGCGGTGCTCCGCCGCGTTGGCACTTCAATCCTTCACCTCAGGAGGTGACGATGTTCTCGAAAACGCTACGCAATACCGTAACCGGTGCCGCCCTCGGCGCAGCCGCGCTGTTGCCGATGACTCAGGCCAACGCCGCCGAGTACCAGATCGACAGCAAGGGGCAGCATGCCTTCATCCAGTTCAAGATCAGCCACCTGGGCTATTCCTATGTGCTGGGCACCTTCGATGACTTCACGGGGACGTTCAATTACGATCCCGACGCGCCGGAAGCCTCCAGTGCCAATGTCGAGGTCGACGTGAGCAGCCTCCATACGGCACACGCCGAACGTGACAAGCACATCCTGAGCGACGACTTCCTCGACGCCTCGGAGTATCCCACCGCGACGTTCGAGTCCACGGGTTTCGAGTCGACCGGCGACGGTGAGGGCGAGCTGTCGGGCAACCTGACGCTGCATGGCGAAACGCAGCCGATCACCATCGATGTCGAGCATATCGGTGGGGGCGATGATCCCTGGGGCGAATATCGCCATGGCTTCGAGGGCACGACGACGCTGACACTGGCCGATTTCGGCATCGATACCAGCAAGCTGGGGCCCACGGCTTCCACCGTGGAAATGTACCTCGTGGTCGAGGGCATTCGCCAATAACCACGGGACATGCCCGCTCTTGATGTCTTCCACATCGCCCCGCTTCGGCGGGGCGATGTCGTTCGGTTCACGGCGATGCGATCGTCAGGCGATTGCGGCCGCCTTGCTTGGCTTCGTAGAGCGCCATGTCGGTGCTGTCACGCAAGGTTCTCAAGGTGCGCGGAAACATGCTCAGGGCCCGCTGGTAGGGCGCCAGGTAATCGCCGTCTCTGGTAAGCGCGTAGCCACGTTGGGCGGTCTCGGCATCCATGAACAGGCGCATCAGGTGATTGGCATCGGCGATCACGCCCAGCGTCTGTGCGACGCTGCGTGCCGTGCGTTGTTCCACCTGGGATGCCTGGTAGAGCGTGATGCAGCCTGTCAGCATGATCATGAAAGGCATGACGGCCGCGATGACCATGCGGACATAGAATGAATGAGGCATGCAATGCAATCTTTTCAAAATGTAACTTTATATTTCTACCGTGTGGCATATGAAGGCGGCAAGGGACGCATCGTCGCCATGATCTAGGGGGTGAACGGTATTGAAAGTCAATGGCGGGGGCCCCACGTGATCTAAACGTAAAACAGGGCGCTTAATGACTTTTTCCTGTTGTATCCAGGCGCCTTTCTCGCAGCATGACAAGGAGTCAGCATGGCTACGCAACGCACGGTCTTGCCTCGTATCGGCCTCGGTACCTTTCGCCTCAAGGATCAGGACGTCATCGATGCCGTGACCTCGGCGCTGTCGTTGGGGTATCGACATATCGATACCGCGCAGTTCTATGGCAACGAGCGCGCGGTTGGCGAGGCGCTCGCGCAAAGCCACGTGCCGCGCGAGGAGATCTTCTTGACCACCAAGGTATGGTGGGATCAACTGCAGCCGCAGGCATTGCTCGATAGCCTCGAGGAAAGTCGGCGACAGCTCGGGGTCGATTACGTCGATCTGGCGCTGGTGCATTGGCCTTCGCCCGATGATGAAGTGCCCATGGCCGACTACATCGGGGCCTTGAACCAGGCCCGTGAACAGGGCCTGACGCGCGACATCGGCGTCTCCAACTTTACGGTGGCGCAGATCGATCGGGCGCTGTCGGTGCCGGGCGGCGAGCATCTGATCACCAACCAGATCGAGGTGCATCCTTACCTGGCCAACCGCAAGGTGGTGGCGCATTGTCAGGACAAGGGCCTGCAGGTGACGGGCTACATGCCGCTGGCAGTGGGCAAGGTGATGGATGATCCGGTACTCCAGGCGATCGCCGAGGTGCACGAGGCGACACCGGCTCAGATCGCGCTCGCCTGGGTGGCGGCCCGCGATATCGTGGTGATTCCGTCCTCGACGAAGCCGGCGCACCAGCAGTCCAATCTTGAGGCGATGCGGATCACGCTGAGTGCCGAGGAGATGGCTCGCATCGACGCGCTGGATCGCGGCGAGCGTATCGCCAACCCGGACTTTGCCCCCGAGTGGGACTGAACGCGCAAGACCGGCGCCATTGAGGACGCTTTCTGCTAGGCTTGGCGCCCCCGGTATTCTCGATACCGGGGGCGCCCTGTTTGATACCTTGAACGCTGATTCGCAAAGAGGTTTCCGTGACGGAATCCACATCCTCGTTACGCCGCCAGCTGTGGCAGCAGACCTGGCCCATGGCTATCGGCGTTCTGGCGCTTCTGGGCTTCCAGCTCGTCGACAGTGCCTTCATCGCCCGCCTCGGGACGCAACCGCTCGCCGCTCAGTCCTTCACGTTTCCGCTGTCGTTTCTGATCATTGGCGTGCAGGTGGGGATGGGGATCGCCATTGCGGCGTTGATTTCGCGAACCCTCGGTGCCGACGACATGGCGCGTGCGCGACGCCTGGGTACCCTCGTTCTGTTCGGCGGCAGTGCGCTGATGGCAGTGCTGATGCTGATCATGTGGCTGGCGCAGACGCCGCTGTTCACCTTGCTGGGGGCCGATACGCCCACGCGTGCCCTGATCCGTGCCTACTGGGGGCCGCAACTGCTGGCCAACTGGCTGGGCGCAGTACTGTATTTCGGCTATAGCCTGTTTCGTGCGCACGGCGATACCCGCCTGCCGGGCAAGCTCATGGTCGTCACCAGCCTGCTCAACCTGGGGCTGGATCCACTGCTGATCTTCGGTGTCGGCGACTGGTCGGGCTGGGGGCTGCCTGGCGCGGCGTGGGCAACGGCACTCGCGTTCGCCATCGGCATCTGGCTGCTGGTACGGCGTCTTCGCTCGCATGATTGGCTGGCGCGTCATGGACTGCGTCGCGAGGTACGCGAGTCGTCCGGTCCGTTCGTGACCATCGCGGGCCCGGCGATGGTCAGCCAGCTGATGCCTCCGCTTTCCGCGATGCTGGCGACCTGGGTGGTGGCCGGACTGGGCGAAACCGCCGTGGCGGCCTGGGGGCTCGCCAGCCGCCTGGAAACGTTGTCGTTGATGGTGGTACTGGCCTTGACCATGTCGCTGCCACCTTGGCTGGGGCGCTGTTACGGGGCGGGAGACTGGCCACGTATCGAGGCGCTGATGATGCTGGCGGCACGCACCGCTGCCATCTGGCAGCTCGGTCTGGGAATCGTCATGGCCGTGGCGGCGCCCTGGGTGGCCGTGGCGTTGTCGGGCAATCCGGAAATACGCGATGAACTCGCCATGTTGATTCGCTGGCTGCTGCCCAGCTACAGCCTGCTGGGGCTGTGCATGCTCGTGGTGTCTGCCTCCAATGCCCTGGGGTGGCCGATGCGTGCGATGCTGTTGTCGTTCATGCGCCTGTTCGTCTGTTATCTGCCTTGCCTGGCGCTTGGGGCATGGCTGGCCGGCGTCTTCGGCGTCGCCTGGGGCGCCGCCCTGGGCAACGTACTGGCCGGGGGGCTGGCCTGGGGGATTTTCCGCCGCTCCCTGAAGCGTCGCATGGTTACCACGGAGTGATTCTGCAAAACACTGTTTTTTAAGTTTCAAGGACTGACTTTCATAAAAAATTCGTTCACATCAAGCATGTGATGGCGTCAATACAAAATATTCCACTGGTTTTCTCGTCTTATACTGGCGCTTCTTTTCAGCGCGTTCAGTACAGAGGCGAGGCATCCATGCAGGTACTCATTCTCGGTAGCGGCGTCGTCGGGGTCACCAGCGCCTATTACCTGGCGACCCAGGGTCACGAGGTCACGGTGGTGGATCGTCGCGAGGCCCCCGCCATGGAAACCAGCTACGGCAATGCCGGTCAGGTGTCGTTCGGTTTTTCCTCCCCCTGGGCGGCGCCCGGCATCCCGCGCAAGGCAATCAAGTGGATGTTCCAGGAGCATGCACCGCTGAAGATTCAGCCCAAGCGCGACCCTGCCATGGCACGCTTCATGATGGCGATGTTCAATAACTGCACGCCCGAGCGCTATGCCGTCAACAAGGAGCGCATGGTGCGTGTCGCCGAGTACAGCCGCCAATGCATCGATGCGCTGCGCCGCGATACGGGAATTCGCTACGAGGATCGCCAGCGCGGTCTGCTGCAGCTTTTCCGGCATGAATCGCAGGTCGAGGCGGCTGGCAAGGACATGCGGGTGTTGAGTGAATGCGGCGTGCGTCACCGGCTGCTGGGTGCCGAGGAACTGGTGACGGCCGAACCGGCACTGGCGCGCGTGCCGGGCAAGTTCGTGGGCGGGCTGCACTTGCCTGACGATCAGACCGGCGATTGCCACTTGTTCACGCAACGCCTGGCCGAGCATTGTCGCGAGCACCTGGGGGTCACGTTCCGCTTCGGTGTGGATATTCAGCGTATCGAACGCCAGGCCGGTCGCGTGGAGCGCGTGGTCACGTCGGCGGGCTCTCTTCGAGCGGATGCCTATGTGGTGTGCCTGGGCAGCTTCTCGCCGCTGCTGGTCAAGGACCTGGATATCCGCTTGCCGATTTATCCGGTCAAGGGGTATAGCCTGACACTGCCGGTGACCGACGATGGAGGCGCGCCTCAATCCACCGTCATGGACGAGACCTTCAAGGTCGCGATCTCGCGTTTCGACGACCGGATACGTGTCGGTGGGACCGCCGAGTTGGCCTCCTACGATCTGAGCCTGCTGGAAAAGCGGCGTGCGACCATCAGCATGGTGGTGCGCGATGTCTTTCCCGAAGGCGGCGACGCGGCCAAGGCCGAGTTCTGGGCCGGGCTGCGCCCGATGACCCCGGATTCGACGCCGATCATCGGCGCCACGCGTTACGACAACCTCTGGCTCAACACCGGTCATGGCACTCTCGGTTGGACGATGAGCTGCGGCAGTGCCCATCTGCTCGCCGATTTGATGGCCGGGCGTCGGCCCGCCATCGACCCCACCGGACTGGACGTCTCCCGCTACGCCGCGTGATTTCGTCGACAGGGGAATCCCTGCGGGCTTCGCTTGTCCAATGCTGGCATTCGTCCCGGTTCCTGCTGTGAGCCGGGATGCCATGAAAGCGGAAAGCGACGAAAGCGAACAGGAGGCCGCGATGACGATGTCCGCTGTCTGGCGCAGGTGGGGAATCGGTGCGCTGGTGGTGTTACTGAGTGGGCCGGTGTTGGCCCAGACGGATGCGGCGTCATCCGAAAGCGACAACGGGCCGGCCACGCAAGCGAGCGATATCGGCGACGAGGCGACCGGCGTCGGCGAAGACAAGGCCAGTTTCGGGCAGGGGGGCGCGCAGACCCCGCTCGATCAGCGCCGTAACGCGGTGACTTTCGGGCAGATGGATGTCGACCAGGATGGCGTGCTTAGCGAAGAAGAGGCGCGTCAGGCCGGCCAACTCAAGCTCTTCCAAAGGCTCGATGACGGCACGGGCGAGGTCACGCGAGAGACGTTCCGGGACGAGGTCGGCTCGGAGACGCTGCCCGAGGTGGCGGATTGAAAGCGGGGGCGACAATGCGTCTGCCAATCCGCAGACGGCAGGTCCGGACCTGAGCCGTACGCCACGTCGTGCAGCGGCGAGGCGAGAAACGAAAACGCCCGATGCGGAGAACCGCACCGGGCGTTTTCGTGCCGGTCACCGGCGTCGTCGTCAGCCGACGACGGCAGCGATGGCCTTGGCCACGTAGGGCAGGTTTTCCTGCGACAGGCCGGCGACGTTGGCGCGGCCGGAGCGCACCATGTAGATACCGAATTCGTCGCGCAGACGGTCGACCTGTTCCGGGCTCAGCCCGGTGTAGGAGAACATGCCGCGCTGCTCGGCGATGAACGCGAAGCGCTCGTCCAGCTCATAGGGCTTGAGTGCCTCGACGAAGTCACGGCGCAAGCCATTGATGCGGTCGCGCATCTCGGTGAGCTCCTCGCGCCACACCGTGGCCAGTGCTTCGTCGTGGAGAATCTCGGCCACGACCGCGCCGCCATGGGCCGGCGGGTTGGAGTAATTCTCGCGGGCGACGATGGCCATCTGAGAGCGGACGTTTTCCATCTGCTCGCTGTCGCGGGCGATCATGATCATGCAGCCGGTGCGCTCGCGATAGACCCCGAAGTTCTTGGAGCAGGAACTGGTGATCATGACCTCGTCGAGGTTTTCGGCCAGCAGGCGCGGCCCGTAGGCGTCGGCATCGAGGCCATCGCCGAAGCCTTGATAGGCGAAGTCGACCAGCGGCAGCAGGCGGCGCTCACGCACGACCTCGAGCACGCGCTGCCATTGCTCGCGCGACAGGTCGAAGCCCGACGGATTGTGGCAGCAGGCGTGCAACAGCACGACATCCCCTTCGGGAATCTGTTGCAGGGCGCTCAGCATGCCCTCGAAGTCGAGGCGGTTGTCGGCATCCACGTACGGATACTTCTTCAGCTCGACGCCCGCCGCATGAAAGATGCCCAGGTGGTTGGGCCAGGTCGGATCGGAGACCCAGATGCCCTTGCCGGGCAGCTGCGACTTGATGAAGTCCGCCGCCAGACGCAACGCGCCGGTACCACCGGGCGACTGGGTCGCGCTGGCGCGATTGGCGGCCAGCACCGGGGATTGCGCGCCGAGGACCAGCTCGAGCACCGCCTGGCCATAGCGCGGATCGCCATGCGAGCCGATGTAGCTCTTGGTCGTCTCGTTCTTCAGCAGCCGCGCCTCGGCCTCCTTGACGGCCCGCATGACGGGCGTATTGCCGTGAGCGTCACGGTAAACGCCGACCCCCAGATCGACCTTCTGGGGGTTGGGATCCTTTTTGAAGGCTTCGATGAGCCCGAGGATGGCATCCCCGGGCACGCGTTCAATCTGCTCGAACATTGGACTGCGCTACCTCGTCGGTTCTGGCGGCCATGATGAAATCGTTCTTGTGCAAGCCCCCGATCTTGTGGGACCACCAGGTGACGGTGACCTTGCCCCATTCGGTGATCAGCGCCGGGTGATGGCCTTGTGCCTCGGCGAGATCGCCCACCTGGTTGGTGAACGCCAGGGCTTGCGCGAAATTGCGGAACGTGAATTCACGCTCCAGTTGCATAATGCCATCGCGCTCCACGATCCGCCACTCGGGAACATCGGCGCCCAGGCTATGCATTTCCGCTTCACTGACGGTGGGAGCGTCGGCGCTGCAGGCCTCGCATTTCAGCTCGGAAAGCTCGCTCATGACGTTGTCTCCTGGTCGTTGAAAGTCAGATCGTTGAAAGCCGTATGCCTTGTACCTGTCCCCTAGTGTAGAGGTCGAAGCCGAGGAGAGCCTAGCGTCCGGCGGCCTGGGCGTTATCCGTGGACAACACTCGCACGGCCTCGTGGATGTCGCGGTAGGGGCGGTCTTCCAGCGCCGCAAACCCCTCGAGCTGGCGTGCCTTGAGGCGCGTCAGCAGCGGGGTGGTGAGTCCCGCGAGATAGCGCGTGAGCAGGTCTGTGCTGGGCGGTGGTGCGTCGGCCAGCGTGGCCAGGCGTTCTTGAAGCGGCGCGCACCATGCCGCGAGCTGCCGGGGATCGAGCGGTGCGCGTGCGGTGTCCGCGGGCAACCGGGCGACGTGGCCACGGCATACCGAACAATGACCGCAATGCTCGGGCGCCTGGTGGTCGCCGAAATAATCGGCCAGGCGGCGGCTGAGGCAGGTCGTCGATTCGAACAGGGTCAGCATGGCCTGCAGCCGTTCGATCTCGGCGGCTTCCTTGCGCTGGAAATACTCGGTCAGATGCGTCGCGAGCGCCGCGATATCGAACTCGGCCTGCAGCACTCCGTACACCTCGGTCATCTGCTTGCTTTCGAGCTGGATGAAGCCCTGATCGTTGAAATACTCCAGGGCGCTGATGACGCGACGCCGTGTGGTATCGAGACCGCGCTCGGCACCCAGGGCATCGAGCGCCTCATGGTCCAGCGCGCACCATGTCTTGGCTCTGGGCGAGGCCTCGATCAGGGCGGCGACGAAATCGCGACGTTCGCCGTTGAAACGCTCGATCAGTGCCTCCGGCTCGATCAGATACTTGAAGCGATATTCGGCGAAATAGGCGTAGCGCGGGGCGATGACGCCCTCGAGCTCGAGTCTCACCAGCAGTGTCTTGAGCGGCAGCGGCCGTATGTTGCTGTGCTGGGAGAGGGCGTTCAGGCGTACCTCCCACTGACCCTGGGGCGCGGCGTCATGGATGTCCCGCAGGACGCGCTCGATGCCGTCGCGCTCGGGCGTGTCGCCGTAGACGAAGTTTTCCAGCGCACCCAGGGCGTCGCGGCCGCCGAGCATCAGGCAGCTCGAGGGTTGCCCGTCGCGTCCGGCGCGACCGATCTCCTGGCTGTAGTTTTCGATCGACTTGGGCAGATCGAAGTGCACGACGTTGCGGATATCGGCCTTGTCGATGCCCATACCGAAGGCGATGGTGGCGACGATGCAATTGATCTCGCCGTTCATGAACGCTTGCTGCAGGGCATCGCGGGTCTCGCCGTCGAGGCCGGCGTGATAGGCGCGGGCCTCGAGCCCCGCCTTGCCCAGATACGCCGCCATCTGCTCGGCGGTTTTCTGCAGGGTGACGTAGACGATGCTGGGCTGGGGCGGCGAGGCGGCCAGGCGCGGCCCCAGCCACTCGACCAGGGCGCGGGGACGGCGCTCGGTGGCGGTGGGCTGCACCTGCAGGTCGAGATTGGGACGATAGAAGCCCGTGGCGGCGACATCCCGGGCGTCGATGGCGAAGCTGTCGCGCATGTCGTCGATGACGCGCGGCGTGGCCGTGGCGGTGAGCAACAGCGCCTGCGGAATGGCGAACTCACGCTGATAGGCGGGCAGCTTGAGATAGTCGGGACGAAAATTGTGGCCCCACTCGGACAAGCAGTGCGCCTCGTCGACCACCAGCAGCGACACCGGTACCCGCTGCAGGAAGGCGCGGAAGCGCTCGTTCTTGAGGCGTTCCACCGAAATCATCAGGATGCGGATGTCGCCGCGCCTGACGCCGTCCATCACCGCCGAGGCTTCCTCCCGGCTCTGGCGAGAGTCGAGGCTCGCCGCGGCGATGCCGTGGCGGCGCAGGAACTCGAGTTGATCCTGCATCAGCGCCAGCAGCGGCGATACCACCAGGGTCAGGTGCGGCAGATGCAGCGCCGGCAGCTGATAGCAGAGCGACTTGCCGGATCCGGTGGGAAATATCGCCGCCGCCGAGCGCCCCTGGGTCACGGCCTCGACCACCTGGCGCTGGCCGGGGCGGAAGTCGGCGTAGCCGAAGACGCGTTGCAGGGTGTCGTCGATGTCGGCCATGCGGTGCTCCTTGCCACGATTGAGGCGACATCTTACACCCTGTGGCCGTCGGGATGGCGCACGGACCGCCGATGCCGTGCGTGATCGACACGACATGCCGCCACGGACATGACCCATGGCGCTCGCTGTTGGCATAATGCGTCTTTTGCCCACGGAAACGACCCATGACCGCCTGGAGCAAGCTTCTCGTCGCCACCACGCGGCTGCTCGACCTACATGACAGTGGCCATGAGCCCGGCTCGCCGTTCGTGCACGTCAGCCAGGAAAGCCGGCGTGGCCTGCGCGACGGCTACTGGCTGGACCTCGGCTGCTTGCTGCTGGACTATCTGCTCGATGTGGACTTCGCGACCAACAGCGCCTTCGTGTCGCAGACGCGCTGCCTGGCGCACCTGCGCGAGTTCTATCCCGAACTGGCGCATGATGACCTCGGCTTCGTCGTCAACCTGCTCGCCACGCCCAGTGAAGTGCACTTTCGCGATGCGCCCCCGACACCGGAGGTGCGCGATGCATCCGCGCCGCCGGAACCGGATGCCGGGGAGGCGGCCGAGGCGCGCCGCGCGATGCGCAGCACCAAGCGGACCGCCCTGATCGAGAAGCAGAGCCAGACCGGCCAGGTACGCCTGACCGCCAGTGGCCGCCAGGCGGTGACGCTGGCCAGTCAGGTCGAGGACCTCCTGTATTCCGAATACGACGCCGCCAAGGTGCTGGCCGCCCTGGCGCGGGGCGATTTCGCCCGCATTCCCGACATCACCAACCAGATCCTGCTGGCGATCCGCGCCTTGACCCAGGAACTGCGCCGGGTGCGCGAAAACCCCACCCGCGAGGGCAAGCTGGCGGCGTTGCTCGACAACGAGCGCCACTATCACAATGCCTTGTCGAGCATTCAGGAGACGCTGCTCGACGCACGCGCGCAGCTTTCCACGCCACGCTTGATGGAGCGCTTCGCCGACTGGCGCGAGCGCGAGGCGGCACGTCACGGCGAGGAATGGGATCTGCGCATGCTGTCGAGTGCCATCGGCCGCGTGCTCACGGCGATCGAGAACCTCTCGCGACGGCTATCGGAGTTGCTGGCCGATATCGCCGAGGGGCGCATTCAGTCGATGGGCGTGGTCGACTTCGCCGATGTGGCGCGCGGTCTGCTGGCCGCGCCCCCCGCGCCACGCATGAGCGAGGCACTGGTGACACGCCTGATGCCGTTTCACGTCGACGTCGCCATGCCGCGCCTGGCACCGCTGACCCCATTGCTCGAGACCCGGCGCGCCGAGACCAGCCATGCCGCGCTGGTCTTCGATGAAGCCCAGGACGCGGCCCCCGAGGACCCTCTGCTGGCACGCTTTCTGGAGGCGCGCGGGCCGGCGCTACGGGCCCGGATCCAAAAGGCGCCGCTCTCGCTGCCCGAGGCCCTGGCCGAGGGCTGGCACCGGTTCGAGGGAGACGACTGCCTGGCGCAGTTGCTCAATACCTTCGTCGACACCGAGCTGCTCGACAGCCACCTGCGGGTGGGGATCGAGGCCCGCGGTTTCGACGTCACACTGGACGACGGCCGCGTGGTCCAGGCCGCCGTCACGCCTTCCTTGCGCGTCGCCACGCCGGCGGCGGGCACGTCCCCGGTCAACGAGGATGCATCACGATGAACATGAGTGAAATGGGCGAGGTCGTCGCCTACCTGCTGCGCTACCGCAGCGCCGAACGCGTCCCGGGCGGTGGCCGCAAGCGCCGCGCCGCGCGCGAGGGCCAGCTCTCCGAGCGCGATGTCTGCGCGCTGATCGACGATGCCAGCGATCTCGAGCGCGAGGCGCTGCGTGACTTTCTGGCCGGCCAGGGGCTGAGGCTCAAGACGTTCGAGGCGGGCGACTTTCCGGGCATCGCGCCGGGGTCGCGGTATTACGCGCTGTTGCCGGATCCGGAGCTCGAACAGCCCCCGTTGTATACCCGTCAGCCGGTGTTCGAGGCCCTCAAGTTGCGTCAGGAAAGCCGCAGCGAGCTGGCGCAGTGGTATCTGCAACTGTGGCTGCTCATGAATACCCTGCTGTACACCCGGTACAACCGCGCGCTTTCCGACGTCAGCCGTTACCAGGAGGCGACCTTCGCCAGTCACGAGCTGCTCGACTTGCTGCGCGATCAACTCGAAGCGTTGCGCGCGCTGGGCGAGGCGGCACCGGAAACCAGCCGCGCGCTGCTCGAGGAGCGCGGCGAGGATCTCAACCGCCGCGTGCGGGCCTTCATCGACCTGCAGGTACGCGCCGGCCTGCTCGAGGCGTCCGGCGCCTTGGGCGAGGACGCCTCGCCGGGCGATATCTGGCAGCAGACCCTGCTTGGCGCCCTGGAGTGCGAGCAAATCGGCATTCATCAATTGGGCCATCTCCAGGCGCTGGCCGAGGGACGCCTCGCGGAGGAAACGGCATGAGCGTGATCAATCGCATCGAAGTCGCCAACCTGCTCAACAAGCATGGCGATATCGCCTCGCCATGGGACGCCAAGATGCGTCACCTGCTGCTCGATCTGCGCGGTCAGTCCAGCGCCATCAGCATGGAGAACGGGTTCGGCAAGACCACCCTGGCCGAAGCCCTGATCGGTCTGCTGTCCCGCGACAGAAGCCTGATCTCGCGCACGCGCCGCAAGTGCTCGCCGTCCACGGTGGCCGGCCAGGGGCGTAGCTGGACCCATTTGCGCGTCGAATTCCGCACCCGCAGCGGCAGCGAGCGCCAGGACGACATGCTCGCCGCCGCCGGCGAGGAAGTCGCCGGCGAGACTTTCGTGTTCGGCTTCTACGGCTACAGCGACGGCAGCGGCCTCGCTTTTTATCACTATGCCGGGCGCCTGGAAGACATTCCCGTTCATCATTACACCGTCGACGGCAAGCTGGCGTTGAGTGCCAACAGCGACGTCAAGGCCGACATGGCGAATCGTGGCGTGCGCCTGACCCACAACCGCGAAGAATGGCTCGACGCGGTCGGCGCGCATGTCTCGCGCCGGGAACTGGCGCAGCTGGCGGCCTTCCAGAAGGAGGGCGGTGCCGACAAGAGTCAGATCTTCAATGCCATCAAGCCGCGCGGCGGCGAGAAGGCGGACCAGGCCTTCTTCTTCGAGGTGCTGGCCCCGGAGATCCTCTCCGGCGCGACGCGGGGCGAGACCGACGAAAGCGAGGAACTGATCGAGGAGGTGATCCTCAACTCCGGTACCAACATCACCGAGTTGCGTCACCGTCTAGAGGAGGCGGAGCACGATCAGCGGCGTGCCGAGGACAAGGTCGCGCGGCTGGCGACGCTGAGCGACGACGGCGCAGCCCTGCTGGCGGCACGCGACGAGCTCGAGCGCCTCGATGCCGGCTTCCAGGGGCTCGAGTGTCTGCTTGGCGGACAGGCGCTGCTGGGTTTGCCGGGGATTCCCGCGACACCCGTCGAGGCCGAGGACGAAACGCTGGATGCCGCGATACCCTGTGGTTTCGCCTGGGCCAGTGGTGATACACGACGGCCGCGAGTCTCGCTATGGCTGCTGGCGCGTCTCTCGGGAGGCAGCGAGCGCAGCATTCGTCAGGCGCTGTCCGAGCGCGGCGCGCGGGTCGACGCCCACCGGCGGCTGGTGCATCTGCCCGAGGCCGCCTGGCCGGCCGGTCGCGAAATCGGTCACGTCGACTTCACCGCGGCGCGTGAATGGCTGGCCGAGACCCTGAACTTCGACGACGATGCCGCGCGCCATCGTGCCCTGGCGGCGCTGGATGCCGGCGCCGATGTCTTCGAAGCGCGCGACGGCAACCGCTTCCGCGAGGAGGTGATCGCCGACCAGACCTACCGCGACGAGCTGGGCGCCGACATTCAGGCCGCCGAGCGGCATCTCGAGACGCTCGAGCAGCAACGCGAACGCCTGGAAGGTCAGCAACGCGAGTTCGTCGACAACCAGAGCTTCTATACCCAGGCGCTGAGCGAGGGGCTCTTCGACGAAGCCGAACTGGAGGCACCCGAAGCCACCGCCGAGGCGGCGAAGGCCGAGGCCGAGTCGGCACGCCAAGCCTTGAACGCCCACCTGGGACGCATCGGCGAGCTCAAGCAGGTCGCCGCCTGGCATGCCGAGTTCCAGCAACAGGCCCCGGGAGTGTCGCCCGGCGAGCGCCTGGCCGAAAAGCAGGCGCGCGATGAGGTGCTCGAAGAGGCGCATGCCGAGGCCGAGGCCCAGCGTGAGCCGTTGGCGTCGCGTTGCGAGACGCTGCGCCATCAGGCCGAGGCGCTGCGCGACGAACAGCAACGCCTGGCCGGCGAGCAGGGCTTGCTCGAGCAGGGGCAAGCACCGTGGCGTGCCTTCGTCGACGGCTGGCCCGAGGAGGACGTCACCGGCTTCTGGACGCGCCGCAAGACGGCGCTGGCCGAACTCGAAACGCGCTGTCACGGTGCCGAGCAACGCGCCGAGGATGCCCGCCGAGAGCAGGCGCGCCTGGCCCCCCTGCATGACGCAGCGCAGCGTTACGCCGACTATCATGGCGACGATGAGCCGGTGCATCTGCGGCAAACCCTGTATGAGCGTGCTCGCGCACTGGATGACGAAGGACATCGCCTGGAGCAGGAGCAGCAGCGTCTGCGTGAGTTGACTCAGGCGCAGCGTGACTTCGCTTCGCGTTTCGAGGCCGATCCCGAGCGCTGGCTGCGTGATGCCCAGCGGCGCTACCCGCGCCTGCTCAGCGAGGCCGATGCCCTGGATGACGCCATCGAGGAGCGCCGGCGTTATCTCGACAGCCTGGCGGGCGATCCGCTCGAGCGGCGGGCGGTGGAAGCCGAGGCCCAGCAGTGCCTGGATGCCGCGGAGATCGCCTGGCAGCCCCTGCATGCGGTGCTCAACGACGCCGAGGTCGAACGCGAACGGCGTCGCGGCTGGCTGAGCCAGGCCGCCGGCCTGCTGTTTTCGCCGGTGGTGGCGGGAGACGACGAAGCGGAGCGCGCCGCGCGCTGCTTGATCGACGCCGGGCTGGCGTTGCCGGTGTTCGAGAGCGCACGCCTGACGGCTCTGCTCGAGGCCGATCAGCCACCGCTGGGGGCGGTGCAGGGCAGCGAAACCCTGGCCGTCAAGGCCGCGCTCGACCCACGCTATCTCGAGGAGTTGCGTCGCGATACCGAGCGCCGCCTGAGTGCCGACCGCGAGCGTCGGGCCGCCCTGGCGGCGGAATGCGAACGTCTCGACCCGCATGGCGATGTCTTCGCGCTGGCGCTCAAGGCCCGCGAGGCGCAACAGGCGGACGCCGAGACGGCCCTGGCCACGCTCGACGAGCGCCAGCAGCAGCTCGACGCCCGTCAGGCGGAGCTGACGCCGCGCTTGACCGAGGCGGCACTGAATTGCATCGACGATTATCAGCGATATCTGCAGGCAGGCGGCCAGGCCGCCGTGGCCCAGGCCGAGGCGGCACTCGAGGAGGCCGAGCGCGACCTCGCGGATTGCCGTCCGGCGATGCAGCAAGCAGCGGAAGAGCTGGAGACCCACGGGGCGACCTGGCTGGCCGCGGAGCGCTTCGCCGATGCCGGTGGCATCGAGCGTCTCGAAGCCTTGAAGGCGCGGCTGGAGACGCTGGAGACGCAACTCGGCGAGATCCGCGAGCAGCTTGCCGAGGCAGAGCGCGATCACGAGGCCGTGTCGCGCCGGCTGCACGAGATCGATGCCGAGCGGCGCAGCCTCTTCGACGATGGCGAACGCGATCGATTGCGCGCCCTGGCCGAGTTCGAGGCCGATGGCGGCGATGCCTTCATGGCCACCGCCGAGGCGGTGCAGGAAGAACTCGAGGCCGCGCTGGAAACGGCGAGCCGACGTGCGCGCTTCGATTTCTCGCGCCTGCGTGCCTATCTCGACGTGCGCGACGCCAGCGGCGGCAGCCAGAAGCTCGAGCGCGACATCGCCGCGGCCAAGCGGGCGTATCTCGAGGCCCGCGAGGGACTCAAGGCGCAGCGCCGCGAACGTGATGAGGTGGAAGCGCGGCTGGCCGAGCAGCGCCGGGCCATGGAGTGGGTCGACCAGCTGGCCATCGCCTGGCTGGGCGTGATGCGCGAACTACCCGAGGGATGGGCGCGGCGGCTGGCGGCTCTGGACGATCTCGCCGCCGCGAGTCACTGGCCGCTCGACGACCCACGGCACGAGACGCGCGAGGCCGCGTTGGCGACATGGCATGCCCAGGCGGGCATGTCGGCGACGTTGTCGCTTCCCGACCTGGAGGCCTGTCAGCAAACCCTGCTCGACGCCCTGGCGGAGCTCAACCTGGGCGAGCGCGCCCGCAATCGCGAACGTCAGGACAAGACGGTGCGCGGTCTCGAGCGGCGCCTCGCCCAGGCGCTGGAAGCCGCCGCCGAAAGTCGCGCCTTCAGCGAGACCGAACGTGCTCGTCTGGCGGCCCTGAAAGGCGTGACGGCCGACGCCCTCGACGACCTGGCCGGGCTGCATGGTCAGCTCGATACGCAGCTCGAGGAGCACCGCCAGCGCGTGGCGCGTCTGCATGCCTCGCGCGAGCAGATCGAAGGCACGCTGGTCGAGCGGCTGAGCTCGATCATCTCGGATGCCGCCGGCAACCTGGACATTCTCAAGCGCGTGGCGCGTAGCCATGGCGAGGGCGGCGCCTACTTCGAGGTCAAGGCCGCGCTGATCGACGGCGAGTCGCTGCGTGAACTGATCACCACGCTGCTGGCCGACATCGACGAGCATCAGGCCGCGCTCAAGCGCCGCGCCGAGCGCGATGGCGGCATGAGCGAAGGCGATAGCCGACGCCGTGACGACGACCTGGTGCGTCAGATTCGTCGGCGCATCTATCGTGGCCTGTTCCATGAGGTGTCGATTCGCCTCAAGCACGACGCCATTCGTCCGCACGGGCGACTGTTCTCGCTCAACGAGGACATGTCGGAAGGGCAGCGCGAGGCAGTGTCGCTGATGTGGCTGGTCAAGCTCTCCGAGTTTGCCATCGAGCGCGAGTTGCGCGAGCTGCCCGGCCATCACAAGCGCCGTGCGCGGGCCAGCCGCGAGAGCGTGATCCTGCTCGATGGCCTGTTCTCGAAGCTCTCCCATCGCCGGCTCATCCAGGACTCCCTGGAGTCGCTGCGCAACACCCGCGGGCGCTTCCAGATGATCGGCCTGATTCACAACCCCAACTACGAAAACGACCCGGCGATCTTCCCCACCTATCTGGTGGGGAGCGTGATCGGTGGTGTCCAGGGGCAGGGCGGGCACGTCATGGTGCGCGACGGCCAGGTCACTGCGCCCGAAGCACTCGGCCGTGCGCCCGGCGAGGCCAGCCTGTTCGGCATTCACGTGAAGGAGCCCATGAATGCATTCGAAAATGACTGAATTGAGTGAGGCGGCTCGGCATGTCTTTGACAAGATGAGTGCCGATTGGCGTCGACAGGCGCTTCAGGGAAAAGCCCATCCTCCGAGTCAGCAGGCAGCAACGCTGAGAAAGCGTATGGTCAAGAATGGCTGGTGCGAAGCCGAACTGTATGCACAGCGGACGCTATTGGAGCTTTATCGTGCGGGCATTCTTAGCGTCAAAGGCGAGGGTGGAGAGGCGATGCTCGACCCTCGCCTCGGCTTGAACCCACGTGTGGGGTTGGCGGAGCGCTATGTTCAGCAGGTGTTGGAGACATTGCCCAATGTCGATGCTGGTTTGGCACTCAACGAAATACAAGCGCGCCATTGGCGACAGGCACTGGACGGATGTTTGGCCGGATGGTCACGTGAAGACCAGCAGCGTTTGGTGGATGGGCTCAAGACGTTAGCGAGGGCTCTGCCCGCGGCCTATACGTTGACGAGTTACACGGTCAGTTCACGTTATTTACTGGAAAGCAGTAAATTGCTGTCCGTATTGCCCAATGAGCTGTTACGTGCTTTCGGGATAGAGCCGTCGCGTTTTGCCCAATCGGATTCGCGGGTACTGGCGCATGTTCCTGTAGAGCCGCAGGGCGTGCTCTTGATCGAAAATGCGCAAAGCTTTACCGCTGCCTGTCGTGTAGGACTGGATATGCATTTTGCGCTGGTCTGCGAGTTTGGTTATGGCCTCGCGCTGAGTCAGGCGCTCTCGGATGCCCAGCATATTAGTCTGGTGGGCAAGATGCCGTCCCCCATGGTGTTGGCGGATTTGCTGGAGCTACCGAATATCACCTACTGGGGCGACCTTGATCCCGAAGGGCTACGGATTTATCTGCGCATGAAAACGCATCTGCCGGCCATGCGCCTGTCAGCACTTTATGGTCCGATGATGGAACGGTTGGAGGGAAGGGGCGGCCACCCATTGAGTCAGGCCACGGGTAAGGCAGGGCAGCGTCAAGGGCAAGGTTGGACACGGGGTATCGATCAGGAGTGGGTAAGTGATTGTGATATCGAGCGGCTGGCGGGGGAAACGCTTGAGTTCGATCAGGAGCAGCAGTGGATTGCGCGTATCGTGGGCGCAGAGGAGACGAATTGAGTATGCCGGTATTCGGCGTCGGTGACAGCACGCTGCGCGCCGTGGGCGGGGAGGCGGCGGTACGCGAGCTGGTGGATCGCTTCTATGATGCCATGGAGCGCCTGCCCGAGGCGCGGGGAATTCGCGCCCTGCACCCCGCCGATCTCGACGAGTCCCGTGACAAGCTGACGACGTTTCTGATCGGCTGGATGGGCGGTCCGAGCCGTTATCGCGAGCGTTTCGGGCCGATCGCCATCCCCGCGGCGCATCGTCACCTGGATATCGGCCCCGAGGAGCGCGATGCCTGGCTGGCCTGCATGGCGACGGCGCTGGAGGAAATCGGTGCGGCGGATGATCTCAAGCGCTACTTGCTGACCCAGCTGCGTCATCCTGCCGAGATGTGCCGCCGCCGTTGAGGGCGGCGGGCCTTTTCATGACCACTCTCATGACGACTTTCATGACCCCTCTCATGACGATGCATCGGCCTGGGCGTCGAGCTCGGCGCGCCAGGCCTGCATCTGCTTGAAGCGCTTTTCCTGGCCGTATTCCGTGGGCGCGAAGAAGGTGGCCGCGGGAAGCTCCGCGGGCCAGCAGTCGTGTGCCCGGCCGGCGGGGTAACCGTTGGGTTCGTTGTGCGCGTAGCGGTAGCCTTCGCCGTGGCCGAGGGACGCCATCAGCTTGGTCGGGGCGTTGCGCAGATAGGTGGGCACCTCGAAGTCGGGGTGTGCGGCGACGAACTGCTTGGCGGCATTCCAGGCCTGGTCGATGGCGTTGCTCTTGGGGGCGATGGCGAGATGCAGCGCGGCATGCGCGATGGCGCGCTGGCCTTCGTAATCGCCCAGGCGCAGATAGGCGTCCCAGGCCGCCATCACCAGCGGCAGGGCGCGGGGCTCGGCGTTGCCGACGTCCTCGGAGGCGATGGCGGCGAGGCGGCGGACCACGTCGAGCGGATCGCCGCCGCCTTGCGTGAACTGGGCGATGTACAAGAGCGCGGCATCGGGGCGTGACGAGCGTATCGATTTGTGGATCGCCGAGAGCAGGTCGTAATAATGGTCGCCCTGCTTGTCGAAGGCACTGGCCTGGTGCCCCAGCACTTCGTGCAGCGCCTGCAGGGTCAGGCGCTCGCCACCCTCGGTGGGCTCGGCGAAGTCGCAGGCGGTCTCCAGCAGACCCAGGGCGCGTCGTGCGTCGCCGGAGGCCGAGCGTGCCAGCGTTTCCAGTACCCCCTCGTCGGCCTCGATATGGCGTTTTCCGAGGCCGCGCTCCGTGTCCGCCAGGGCCTGGCGCAATACGCGCAGCAGGTCCTCGGTCTCCAGCTTGCGCAACACGTAGACGCGCGCCCGGGAAAGCAGCGCCGAGTTGACCTCGAAGGAAGGGTTCTCGGTGGTGGCGCCGATCAGCGTCAGCAGGCCGGACTCCACGTGGGGCAACAGGGCGTCCTGCTGGCTCTTGTTGAGGCGGTGGATCTCGTCGAGGAACAAGAGCGTCGGCTGGCCGCGCGCTTGCCCCTCGCGCGCGCGCTCGACGGCGGCGCGGATGTCCTTGACGCCGGCCATCACCGCCGAGAGACGTTCGAGCATGGCGCCCGAGGCATCGGCGAGGATGTCGGCCAGGGTCGTCTTGCCCACGCCCGGCGGTCCCCACAGGATCATCGAGCGTACCGCGCCGCTTTCCGCCATGCGGCGCAACGGCTTGCCGGGGCCGACCAGAGCTTCCTGTCCGACGTAGTCGTCGAGACGGCGCGGCCGCATCCGGTAGGCCAGCGGTGTGTTATCGGGTTGGGATGAAGCGAACAGGTCCATGTGTATGCCACCGTGGGTGAGTCGAGTCGCCAAAATCGTATCTAGACTTTCGGCCAACAGGCGTAATCCTGTCATACCCGCTAGGGTAAAACATTCGAGCCCCGGTAGGGTGTTGTTCCCATCGGGGGAGCGGGAGTCAATGAGGACTCTCGCCTAAACTGGCAAATAGGCTGCCGGATACCCCGCGCTGCCACGCGCCGACTGCAAAGGAGGCCTGTCCATGCCCATGCTGACCCAATTGCGCCAAGACCATGCCAACATGGCGCGTTTGCTGCACGTGTTGCAGCTCAAGCAGAAGACGCTGGCGGAAGGCGAGCGTCCCGACTTCCAGATGATGCGCGAGGTCGTGGATTACATTCTCGATTACATGAGCGGCTTCACCGCCCCGCTCGAACGGATGTGCACCGAACAGTTGAACACACGGGCGCCGGAGGCCAACGGGTTGTGCCAGCGTCTGTCCGAGGACTACCGGGCGCTCAATGCCCGTCTGGCCCGGCTTTCCCAGGATCTCGACATGATCCTGATGGACGCGGTGGTGCCGATGGACCGGTTCAGCGAGGACCTCAAGGCCTATCTCGAGTCGCATCGTGCCTACCTGCGCGGTGAACGCGAGGAGTTGTTCCCGCTGATTCGCGAACATTTCGGCGAGGACGACCTGGATCAACTGGCGAAAGCCATGCCCGAAGGCGCGGAAGCCGAGCTGGCCCGTCTGCAGGAAGCTTACCCGGCGCTTTATGCCGAGTTCCGCGAGGCTCCCTCGCCATTGAATTGAGGCAGTCTTGGGCATGCGTCATGGCGTTGGCTCGACGTTGTCGATCATTGAGCACTTGATCTAAATCAAAAAGTCCTTTGCCTCCCTGTCAGAGAATGGCGCATGCCATGTGACTGGCGCAGGGAGACAACGAGATGGCCAACGCCAACACGCACAATGAACAACGTCGTGCTCTAGGGCTTTCCACGCTGGCCTTCACAGTGTGTTTTGCAGTATGGACGCTGTTTTCCATACTCGGTTTGCAGATCCGTCAGGAGTTCGCGCTGTCGGACACCCAGCTCGGTCTGCTGATGGCGACGCCGGTGCTCACCGGATCGATCAGCCGCCTGTTTCTGGGCATTCTCACCGACCGCTTCGGTGGGCGCTGGGTGTTCAGCCTGTTGATGCTGGTCACCGCCGGCTGCGTCTACCTGCTGACGTTCGCCAACAGCTATCCCATGCTGCTGCTTGCCGCCTTGGGGATCGGCCTGGCCGGCGGCTCGTTCATCGTCGGCGTGGCGTACACCTCGGCCTGGTTCGAGCGCGAGCGGCAGGGCACGGCGCTAGGCATCTTCGGCGCCGGTAACATCGGCGCGGCGGTGACCAACTTCGGTGCTCCTTTCCTGCTGCTGGCATTGGACTGGAGAGGAGCGGCGCTGGTCTATGCAACGGGCCTGGCGGCGATGGGGATAGTCTTCCTGCTGCTGGCCAGGACCGATCCGCAGAGCGAGCGACGGCGTGCCGCTGCCGTACCACTCACGCAACAGTTGGCGCCACTGGCCGAGCTGCGCGTGTGGCGGTTCTCGCTGTACTACTTCTTCGTCTTCGGCGGCTTCGTCGCCCTGGCGCTGTGGCTGCCGCATTACCTGGTCGAGGTCTACGGCCTGAGCATTACCGCCGCCGGTATCGTCGCGGCGCTGTATACCATCCCGGCATCGCTGTTTCGCATCCTCGGCGGCTGGCTCTCCGACCGCTACGGGGCGCGGCGGGTGATGTACTGGACCCTGATTGTCTCGGTGGCATGCAGCTTCCTGCTCAGCTATCCGCCGACCCACTACAGCGTGCAAGGCGTTCGCGACACCCTGGAATTCTCGTTTGCCATCAATCTGATCGGCTTCATTGCGCTGATCATGGTGCTGGGCTTCTTCATGTCGCTGGGCAAGGCAGCGGTGTTCAAGCACATCCCCAGCTACTACCCCCAGCATGTCGGTGCGGTCGGTGGCGTGGTGGGCATGGTCGGCGGCCTGGGCGGTTTCTTTCTGCCGCTGACCTTCGGCATGCTCAACGATGTGGTGGGCATCTGGCAGAGCTGCTTCATGCTGCTGTTCGTGGTCTCCGGCGCGGCGCTGGCATGGATGCACTACGCGATCCTGCGTGCCAGTCGCCAGGAGTGGCGCAGCGGTCACGAGGTCACCGACCTGCCGGAGCTGTCCACGCCCAGCCGCTTCGTGCTCCAGGATTGGCGCCCTGAGGATCCGGATTTCTGGGCCGAGAAGGGCAGGCGCATCGCCACGCGCAACCTGTGGATCTCGATTCCCAACCTGCTGCTGGCCTTCGCGGTGTGGATGGTCTGGTCGGTGGTGGTGGCCAAGCTGCCCCAGGTGGGCTTCGACTACAGCTCCAACCAGCTGTTCTGGCTGGCTGCGCTGCCGGGCCTGTCCGGCGCCACATTACGCATCTTCTACAGTTTCATGGTGCCGATCGTCGGCGGCCGGCGTTTTACCGCGCTGTCCACTGCCTCGCTGGCGTTGCCGGCGCTATGGATCGGCTTCGCCGTGCAGAACCCCGAGACCCCCTACCTGGTGATGCTGATCCTGGCGCTGCTGTGCGGTTTCGGCGGCGGCAACTTCGCCTCGAGCATGGCCAACATCTCGTTCTTCTATCCCAAGCGCGAGAAGGGCAACGCTCTGGCGCTCAATGCCGGGCTGGGCAACCTCGGTGTCAGCGTCATGCAGTTCCTGATCCCGCTGGCGATCACCGCCGGAGTGTTCGGTGCACTGGGTGGCGAGCCTCAGGCCCTGAACGACGGCGAGCGCATGTGGCTGCAGAACGCCGGTTTCGTCTGGGTGCCGTTCATCCTGCTCGGTGCCGTGGCGGCATGGTTCGGCATGAACGACATCGCCAGCGCCAGATCCTCGTTCAAGGATCAGGCGGTGATCTTCAAGCGCAAGCACAACTGGCTGATGTGCGTGCTCTACACCGGCACCTTCGGCAGCTTCATCGGCTACTCCGCGGGCTTTCCACTGCTGGCCTCCAACCAGTTCCCGGAGGTCGACGTGCTGCAGTTCGCCTTCCTGGGACCACTGGTGGGCGCGTTGTCCCGCGCCGGCACCGGCTGGATCTCCGACCGTTTCGGCGGCGCCCGAGTCACCCTGTGGGTGTTTGCGGCGATGATTGCCTGCGTGGCCGGCGTGCTGTTCTTCCTCGGCATCAAGGACCAGCCGGGGGCGTTCTGGGGCTTCTTCGCCATGTTCCTGCTGCTGTTCTTCTTCACCGGGGTGGGCAACGCCAGCACCTTCCAGATGATTCCCGAGATCTTCCGCCAGGAGGTGGCGCGGCTGATGCCATCGCTCGACGCGGACGCCCAGCGCCAGCAGAGCGAGAAGGAGTCGGCGGCGACCATCGGTTTCACCTCGGCGATCGCCGCCTACGGTGCCTTCTTCATTCCCAAGACGTTCGGCAGCTCCATTGCCCTGACCGGTGGTGCCGAGCTGGCGTTGTACGGCTTCATCGTCTTCTACGCGATCTGCGTGGGACTGACCTGGTTTTATTACACACGCGCCAACGCCGAGATCCGCTTTCAGGCGGACCGCCTCGTCATGAACCCGAGCCGCTGAGGAGAGATGCCCCATGAGCCATTTTCTGGACCGCCTGGCGTATCTGAAACGTCGGCCCGAGCCTTTCGCAGGCGGGCACGGTGAAACGCGCGATGAGAACCGCGAGTGGGAGAACGGATACCGGCAGCGCTGGCAGCACGACAAGGTCGTACGCTCCACTCATGGCGTGAACTGCACCGGATCGTGCAGTTGGAAGATCTATGTCAAGAATGGTCTGGTCACCTGGGAAACCCAGCAGACCGACTATCCGCGTACCCGTCCGGACCTGCCCAATCATGAGCCACGTGGCTGCCCGCGCGGGGCCAGCTACTCCTGGTATATCTACAGCGCCAACCGGCTCAAGCACCCGCTGGTGCGCAAGCCTCTGCTCAAGCTGTGGCGGGAGGCCTTGGAAGCCAAGGGCGATCCGGTGGAAGCCTGGGCCTCCATCGTCGAAGATCCGGCCAAGGCCAGGCAGTACAAGAGCGCCCGCGGCATGGGCGGCTTCGTGCGCGCCGACTGGGACGAGCTCAACGAGCTGGTCGCCGCCTCCAATGTCTACACCGCCAAACAGTATGGACCGGACCGCATCATCGGCTTCTCGCCGATTCCGGCGATGTCCATGGTCAGCTACGCGGCGGGCAGCCGCTATCTGTCGCTGATCGGCGGTGTCTGCATGAGCTTCTACGACTGGTACTGCGACCTGCCGCCGGCCTCGCCGATGACCTGGGGCGAGCAGACCGACGTGCCCGAGTCCGCCGACTGGTACAACGCCGGCTACATCATCGCCTGGGGTTCCAACGTCCCGCAGACCCGTACCCCCGACGCCCACTTCTTCACCGAAGTGCGCTACAAGGGCACCAAGACCGTCGCCATCACGCCGGATTATGCCGAGGTGGCCAAGCTCACCGACGAGTGGCTCTCCGCCAAGCAGGGCACCGATGCCGCCCTGGCCATGGCCATGGGGCACGTCATTCTCAAGGAGTTCCACCTCGACAGGCCCAGCGCCTATTTCACCGACTACGTGCGGCGCTACAGCGACATGCCCTTCCTGGTCGAGCTCGAGGCCCGCGAAGACGGCAGCTACGCGCCGGGCCGCCAGATGCGCGCCAGCGACTTCGAGGCGAGCCTGGGCCAGGGCAACAACCCCGAGTGGAAGACCGTCGCCTGGGACGAGACGCGCGACCGGCTCGTCGTGCCACGCGGTTCCATCGGCTTCCGCTGGGGCGAGGCAGAAGGCCATCAGGGCAAGTGGAACCTCGAGCCGCTGGACGCCGACGGCGCCGAGATCAAGCCGCTGCTGACCCTGGCCGAAGCCCATGACGAGGTGGCGAAGGTCGCCTTCCCCTACTTCGGCGGTATCGCCCATGAGCACTTCGAGCACGTGAAAAGCGGGGGCGCCAGTGACGAGCTGCTGTTCCACAGCCTGCCCGCCAAGCGCCTGACCCGGGCCGACGGCAGCGAGGTCCTCGCGGTCACCGTGTTCGACCTGATGTGCGCCAACTACGGCATCGACCGTGGCTTTGGAGAGGACGATGGTGCCACTGCCTTCGACCAGCTCAAGCCCTATACCCCGGCCTGGCAGGAGAAGATCACCGGCGTGCCCGCCGAGCAGTGCCTGCGCATCGCCCGGGAGTTCGCCGCCAACGCCGACAAGACTAGGGGGCGCAGCATGATCATCGTCGGTGCCGGCATGAATCACTGGTACCACATGGACATGAATTACCGCGGCTTGATCAACATGCTGGTCATGTGCGGCTGCATCGGTCAGAGCGGCGGCGGCTGGTCACACTACGTGGGGCAGGAGAAGCTGCGTCCGCAGACCGGCTGGCTGCCGCTGGCCTTCGGCCTCGACTGGCAGCGGCCGCCGCGACACATGAATTCCACGTCTTTTTTCTACAGTCACTCTTCCCAGTGGCGCTACGAGAAACTCCAGATCAAGGAGATCCTCTCGCCGCTGGCCAACCCGGCCGACTACTCCGGCAGCCTGATCGATTTCAACGTACGTGCCGAGCGCATGGGCTGGCTGCCCTCTGCGCCCCAGTTGGGGACCAATCCGCTGCGCCTGGCCCGATCCGCTGCCGAAGCGGGCATGAATACCGCCGACTACACCGTGGACCAGCTGAAGCGCGGCAAGCTCGCCTTCGCCACGGAGGACCCGGATAACCCCCGGAACTTCCCGCGCAACCTGTTCATCTGGCGCTCCAACCTGCTGGGCAGCTCCGGCAAGGGGCACGAGTACATGCTCAAGTATCTGCTGGGGACCCGCCACGGTATCCAGGGCAAGGACCTGGGCGATGCAGGCGGTCAGAAGCCCGAAGAGGTCAAGTGGCATGCCGAAGCGCCCGAGGGCAAGCTCGACCTGCTGGTGACCCTGGACTTTCGCATGTCGACCACCTGCCTCTACTCGGACATCGTGCTGCCCACGGCGACCTGGTACGAGAAGGACGATCTCAATACCTCCGACATGCATCCCTTCATCCATCCGCTGACCGCAGCCACCGATCCGGCCTGGGAATCGCGCAGCGACTGGGAAATCTTCAAGGGCATCGCCAAGGCCTTCTCGAAGGTCTGCGTCGGACACCTGGGGGAGGAGACCGACCTGGTCACTCTGCCGCATCAGCACGACTCTCCCGCCGAACTGGCTCAAGTGGAGGTAAAGGACTGGAAGAAAGGGGAGTGCGCGCCGATCCCCGGCAAGACCATGCCGGCGCTGATCGAGGTCAAGCGTCATTACCCCGAGACCTACGAGCGCTTCACTTCCGTGGGACCGCTGCTCGAGAGCATCGGCAACGGCGGCAAGGGCATCGGCTGGAACACCGAGCAGGAGGTGGAGCTTCTCGGCAAGCTCAATCACCGCAAGCTGGACGGTCCGCACAAGGGACGTCCACGGATCGAGAGTGCCGTGGATGCCGCCGAAATGATCCTGACGCTGGCGCCGGAGACCAACGGCCAGGTGGCGGTGAAGGCCTGGGCGGCGCTCTCCCGGATCACCGGGCGTGACCACACCCACCTGGCGCATCCCAAGAAGGAGGAGAAGGTTCGCTTCCGCGATATCGTCGCGCAGCCACGCAAGATCATCTCCAGCCCGACCTGGTCCGGTCTAGAGGATGAGCACGTTTCCTACAACGCCGGCTATACCAACGTCCACGAAATGATTCCGTGGCGCACCGTCAGCGGCCGCCAGCAGTTCTACCAGGACCACCCCTGGATGCGTGCCTTCGGCGAAAGCCTGCTGGTCTATCGCCCGCCCATCGACACCAAGGCGGCGGTGAGCGTGGCCGGGCCCGATGGCGCCGTGAGCAAGAGCAACGGCAATCCGGAGATTGCCCTGAACTGGATCACGCCGCACCAGAAGTGGGGCATCCACTCGACCTACTCGGACAACCTGCTGATGCAGACCCTTTCAAGGGGCGGCCCCATCGTCTGGCTCTCCGAGGATGATGCCGGCTCCATCGGCGTCGAGGACAACGACTGGATCGAGCTCTACAACGCCAATGGTGCCATTGCGGCCCGCGCAGTGGTCAGTCAGCGGGTCAAGAACGGCATGGCAATGATGTACCACGCCCAGGAACGGATCCTGAACGTGCCGGGTTCCGAAATCACCGGCACGCGGGGCGGCATTCACAACTCGGTGACGCGCGTATGCCCCAAACCGACCCACATGATCGGTGGCTACGCCCAGTTGTCCTACAGCTTCAACTACTACGGCACCGTCGGCTCCAACCGCGACGAGTTCGTCATCGTGCGCAAGATGAAGAAGATCGACTGGCTGGATGGCGAAGGCAACGACTACGAGCAGGAGGCCGTGAAATGAAGATTCGTTCCCAGGTCGGCATGGTCCTCAACCTCGACAAGTGCATCGGCTGCCATACCTGCTCGGTCACCTGCAAGAACGTCTGGACCAGCCGTGAGGGCGTCGAGTACGCCTGGTTCAACAACGTCGAGACCAAGCCCGGCATCGGTTATCCCAAGGAGTGGGAGAACCAGAACAGATGGAAGGGCGGCTGGCTGCGCCGCATGGATGGCCATATCGAGCCGCGTATCGGTGGCAAGTGGCGGGTGCTGGCGAATATCTTCGCCAACCCCGACTTGCCCGAGATCGACGACTACTACGAGCCATTCACCTTCGATTATGAACATTTGCATACTGCCAGGCAGGGCGAACATCAGCCCACGGCCCGGCCGCGTTCGCTGATCTCCGGCCAGCGCATGAACAAGATCGAGTGGGGACCCAACTGGGAAGAGATTCTCGGTACCGAGTTCGCCAAGCGCCGTCGTGACGCCAACTTCGAGCAGGTGCAGGCCGATATCTACGGCCAGTTCGAGAACACCTTCATGATGTACCTGCCGCGGCTCTGCGAGCATTGCCTGAACCCCACCTGCGTGGCGTCCTGTCCGAGCGGGGCGATCTACAAGCGCGAGGAAGACGGCATCGTGCTGATCGACCAGGACAAGTGCCGCGGCTGGCGGATGTGCATCTCCGGCTGCCCGTACAAGAAGATCTACTACAACTGGAAGAGCGGCAAGTCCGAGAAGTGCATCTTCTGCTACCCGCGCATCGAGGCCGGTCAGCCTACCATCTGCTCCGAGACCTGCGTGGGCCGTATCCGCTACCTGGGGGTGTTGCTCTATGACGCCGACCGCATCGAGGAAGTGGCGAGCTCGCCCGACGAGCAGGATCTCTACCATCGCCAGCGCGAGATCTTTCTCGATCCCCACGATCCCGAGGTGATCGCCCAGGCCCGCAAGGACGGCGTCGCCGACAGCGTGATCACCGCCGCCCAGCAGAGCCCGGTCTACAAGCTGGCCATGGAATGGGGCCTGGCGCTGCCGCTGCACCCGGAGTATCGCACCCTGCCGATGGTCTGGTACGTGCCGCCGCTGTCGCCGATCCAGTCTGCCGCCGAGGCCGGCCAGGTCGAGTACGACGGCGTGCTGCCGAAGATCGAGTCGCTGCGCATCCCGGTGAAGTATCTGGCCAACCTGCTGACCGCCGGCGAGGAGGCCCCTGTGGTGCTGGCGCTCAAGCGTCTGATGGCGATGCGGATTTACATGCGCGGCAAGCATGTGGAAGGCCAGGTGGATACCGCCGTGCTGGACGAGGTCGAGCTGAGCGAGTCGCAGGTAGAAGACATGTATCGCTATCTGGCCATCGCCAACTATGAGGATCGCTTCGTGATCCCCACCAGTCACCGCGAGATGGCCGTCGATGCCTTCCCCGAGCGCGGCGGCTGCGGCTTCAGCTTCGGCAACGGCTGCCATGGTGGTGACAGCGACGCCAGCCTGTTCGGAGGCCGCAAGCAGACCACCACCCTGGTTCGACCGGTGGAAACCTATGATCCGCAAGCCGAGGAGGCCCGTCATGGCTGATACCGCTCCCGAGATGGCGTCGCTCGGTGGCATGCGTAGCCTGCGCGTGCTGGCACGGCTGCTGGATTATCCCTGCGAAGCGCTCCAGGCCGCGGCCGACGAGATGATCGAGGTGCTCGATGCCGAGCGCCGATTATCGGCATCACACCGTACGGCCCTGGTGGACTGGTGCCGGCGACTGATGAATGCCGATCTCATGGATCTGCAGGCCGAGTACGTGGCGTTGTTCGATCGTGGACGCAACACCTCGCTGCTGCTCTTCGAGCACGTCCACGGCGAATCCCGCGATCGCGGCCAGGCCATGGTCGACCTGCTGGCCGAGTACCGCGCCGCCGGTTTCGAACTCGATGCCCGCGAGCTGCCGGATTACCTGCCGCTGTTCCTGGAGTATCTCTCGACCCGGCCGGAGGCCGACATTGGCCGCTGGCTGGGCGAGATCCGCCATATTCTGGCCTTGCTCGCCGCCCGTCTCGAGGAGCGCGATGCCGATCATGCCTTGGTGCCCCTGGCACTGCTGGCGCTGATCGGGGCAGAGGAGGATGTCGCGGCCCACCGCGACACAGCGAAGGGGGAAGCACCGGACCATACCGCCGACGCCCTGGATGCGGTCTGGGAGGAAGAGGCAGTGCGCTTCTCCGCCGAGTCCGATCGGGACTGCGCCCTGCAGTCCGCAGAGGGACGCAGACTCAACGAGCGCAAGAAGATGACGCAAAGCGAAGCGGTGAGGGTCCTGGATCCTGTCGCCCGTCAGGCACGAGGAGATTCGCCATGAATTATCTCAACGAACTGTTGTTTGGCCTCTATCCCTATGTGGCGGGCACCGTCTTCCTGATCGGCAGTCTGCTGCGCTTCGATCACGGCCAATACACCTGGAAGGCCGGTTCCAGCCAACTGCTGGACCGAAAGCGAATGCGTCTGGGCAGCAACCTGTTCCATATCGGCATACTCGTCATCCTTGTCGGTCACCTGGTCGGCCTGCTGACTCCGCATTGGGTTTACGCGCCCTTCATCTCGGCCGGACACAAACAGGTTCTCGCCATTCTGGTCGGCGGTATCGCCGGGGTGATGTGCCTGGCGGGAGGCATGATCCTGCTCCACCGTCGTCTGACCAATCCGCGTGTGCGCGCTTCGTCGAGCCGTGCCGACATCTTCATCCTGGCGCTGTTGATGGTGCAGGTTAGCCTGGGGCTCTTGACCATTCCCTTCGCCATGCACCATCTCGACGGCGGCGTGATGCTGCTGCTGGCGGATTGGGCGCAGTCGATCGTGTTCTTCAAGGGAGGCGCCGCCGAGCATCTCGCCGAGGTCGGGGGGATCTACAAACTGCACATCCTGGTGGGACTGACCATCATTCTGGTCTTCCCCTTCACTCGCCTGGTGCATGTCTGGAGCGCACCACTGGGGTATCTCGGACGGCGTTATCAGGTCGTCCGCAAGCGCGGCTGAAGCGGGCCTTGCCAACGGAAACGTTTCCGATCGTCGGAACGGTTGAGAAGAACTTCAAGGATTAAGCCATGCAGAAGATCGCTATCGAGCAGATTCCGGCGCGCGCCAGTCTCGCCCCCGTGCGGGTCGGCGAGATCTCCATCGATGAGGCCGCCATCGCCCGGGAAACGCAATATCATCCGGCGGAGAGCGCCGGTGATGCTCGGTACAAGGCGGCCCGTGCCCTGGTGGTGCGCGAGCTGCTGCGTCAGCGTGCCGGGCAGTTGGGGCTGGCAGTGGAAGGCGAGTCGGATATCGAGGCCTCCATTGCCGCGCTACTGGAGCGCGAGCTGGAAGTCCCCGAGCCCTCCGAGGCCGACTGCCGCCGCTTCCACGCCGCCCACGCCGAGCGCTTCAGCGAACCCACCCGTCTCAGGGTGCGGCATATCCTGCTGGCGGCGGCGCCGGACGATGCCGAGGCCCGGGATACCGGTTACCGTCTGGGTGAGACGCTTATCACGCAATTGAGCGAATGCCCCGAGCGCTTCACCGAGTTCGCCCAGCGCCATTCCGCCTGCCCCTCGAAGGAGCAGGGCGGCGAGCTCGGCTGGCTGGTACCCGGCCAGACGGTGCCCGAGCTGGACCGCGCCCTGCAGCATTTGCCGGAAGGTCTCCACGGTCGCCCCCTGGGGTCTCGCTATGGCTGGCACCTGGTGACCGTCGATATCCGTGAGGAAGGTTGTGAAAGGCCCTTCGAGGCGGTTGCCGACCGGGTCCGCCATAGCCTTCGCGAGCAGGCCACTCGTCGTGCCTTGCGGCATTACTTGCTGGCTCTGGAGGATGACATCGGTCTTCAGGGGTTTCGGCTCGACGAACAGGCGGATGGCTCCTTGATGCAATGAGAGCCTGTCACCTGGCGCGTGCCCGAGGCAGCTCGTCCCAGCGCGTGGTATAGCAGGCCGAACGGTAGGCGCTGTTCATCTGCCAGGGAGCGTCGGCGGGCTGCGGACCCAGGGTCAGCGCCTGGCGACCGTAGCGGGCGCGAATGGTATCCCAGGCATGCATCAGCGCCTCCTGCCGTGCCGGCTCGGCGCCGTCGAAGAGCGTCGTCTGGCTCTGCCGACGGGGCGTCAGCTCGGTGAGCATCACCCCCAGTTTTTGATAGGCCGCAGGCTGCCAGAGCCGTGCGAGCAGGCGTTGTGCCGCGCGGTTGAGTTGCTGGGTATCGGCGCTGGGAAAGGGCAGCGCCGCCCATTCGCAGGCCTGGTGGAAACTTCCGGCATGATGCGGGTTGGTACGCATGTATACGCCGATGGCCGAGGCTTGCATGGCATCGCGCCGCAGCTTTTCGCCGGCGCGCTGGCAATGATGGCGCAAGGCGCCGGCCAGGGAGGCGCGGTCGCGCAGTGGCTGACCGAACGAGCGCGAACAGAGGATGCTGCGGCGTGGCGTTTCCAGGTCGCCCATCGACAGGCAGGCCTGGCCGTTGAGTTCGGCGGCGGTGCGCGCCAGTACCACGCTGAAGCGCCGCCGCAATACGCTGTCCGGCGTCTCGCGCAGGGCGGCGGCGGTCACGATGCCCATGCCGGCCAGGCGTGCGTTGAGGCGCTCGCCCACGCCCCAGACCTCGCGGGGCGACAGCCGGGCCAGGTGGGCTGCCAGTTCGGGCGCGTCGGCGCTTTGCCACACGCATACCTGAGGGCGTGTCGGCTGTGTCTTGGCCTGGCGATTGGCGAGCTTGGCCAGGGTGCGCGTCGGCGCGATGCCGATGGACACCGGCAGGCCGACCTGGCGTTGCACGCTGCGCACCAGGGCTGCGCCGAGGGCGTGCCAGTCCTCGCGCATGCCGCGCAGATCCAGGAAGCATTCGTCGATGGAGTAGGGCTCCAGCGTGGGAACCTGCTGTGCCAGCACCTGCTGCACGCGTGCCGAGAGGTCGCCATAGAGCGTGTAGTTGGAGGATTTCAGCACGATGCGCCGGCGCAGATGCGGGGCGATCTTGTGGGTCGGGATGCCCATCGGGATGTCGAGCGCCTTGAACTCCTCGGAGCGCGCGATGACGCAGCCGTCGTTGTTGGACAGCACACCCAGGGGAACGCCTTCCAGGCGCGGCTCGAACAGGCGCTCGCAGGCGGCATAGAAGTTGTTGCAGTCGATCAGCGCGAACATGAACGAGCGCCTATTCCTCGCCCTCGGCGGGCAGTGCGTGAATGACATAGCAGATGACGCCCCACAGGCGAGCGTCGTCGGGATCGAACGGCAGCGCCGCCAGGCGCGGCTGCGACGGCGCGAGGTACAGCCGCGACTGACGGCGCTCGAGGCGCAGCACGCTGAGTTCGCCGTCGATCACCGCGACCAGCCAATGACCGGGGCGCGGGGAGATCGCGCGGTCGATGACCAGTAGATCGCCGTGATGCAGGCCGGCGTGGCGATGGGCATCGCCTTCCAGGTGCATGAAGAACGTCGACGCGGGACGCCGCACCAGATGACGATGCAAGTCCAGCGGGGCCTCGCGGTAGTCGTCGGCGGGGGAAGGAAAGCCACTGGCCCCGCGCGACAGCGCCTCGCTCGAGGCTGGCGTCGGTGAGGCCGCGGGCGCGATCGGTGTCATGGGCATGGCAGGGCCTCGCGAACGAAATGGTCGATACTGTAAAAATAAACAGTATCTCTCCCGGAGGCAAGCCGAACCGTCTCATCCGGCCGGCGGGTCAGGTAGAATGCGCGCAGACGTTTTCGAGCACGTTCGTCCAGAACAGTCGTTACGAAAAGTCGTCAAGAACAGTCGTTACGAGACGTCGATACGAGGGAGCCGTATGGACCGCCTGCAGGCGATGCACATCTTTCGTGCCGTGGTCGACGCGGGGAGCTTCGCCGGTGGCGCGCGCAAGCTGGAACTCTCCAACGCCATGGTCAGCAAGCAGATCGCCAAGCTGGAAGCCAGCCTGGGGGGGCGGCTGTTGACGCGTACCACGCGGCGCTTGCAGCTGACCGCCGAGGGCGAGCGCTATCTCAACGGCGCCAGTCGCCTGCTCGACGAATTGCAGGAGCTGGAAACGGGCCTCGGCGAGCAGCGTGGCGAGGTGCGCGGCAAGCTGCGTCTCTCCGCGCCGCTGGACTTCGGGGTGCGCGCGCTGATCCCGGCCCTGCAGGCCTTCGAGTGTCGTCATCCCGCGGTGATGCTCGACGTCGTGCTCGAGGATCGGCGCGTCGATCCGGTGGCCGAGGATTTCGATCTGGTGGTGCGCATCGGCGAGCTGGAGGACTCCAGCCTGATCGCGCGCCCGCTGATGGACATGCCGCGCCACGTGTATGCCGCGCCGTCGTACCTGGCGCGTCACGGGACCCCGACGCATCCCGCCGACCTGCGGGGGCATCGTTGCCTGCACTACAGCCTGGCCCGCGAAGGGCAGTACTGGCACTTCCAGGTCGAGGGCGCGCCGTATCGGGTCCGCATTCGCCCGGTCATGGCCTGCAACAACGGTCGCGCCCTGACCGAAGCCGCGATACGCGGCATGGGCCTGGTCTACAAACCGGCGTTTCTGGGCGAACCGGAAGTCGAGGCCGGACGCCTGGTGCGCGTTCTCGACGGCTTCAGCGTGGCACCGATCAGCGTGCACCTGCTGTATGCCGAGCGTGAATTCATCCCCGCACGTTTGCGGGCGCTGGTGGACACCTTGCTGGCACACTTTGCGGAGGCTCGCGCATGACGGCGCCGATCCTGATCTTCGACTCCGGCGTCGGCGGGCTGTCGGTGGTGGGGGCCTTGCGGGCGCGCCTGCCCGGCGCGGCGCTGGCCTATGTCTGCGACAACGCGGCCTTGCCGTACGGGACCAAGCCCGATGCCTGGCTGGTCGCGCGCATCGTGGCGGCGTGCCGCGCGGCGGTGGCGGCCAGCGGCGCGTGCGCGCTGGTGGTGGCCTGCAACACGGCCAGCACCTTGGCGCTACAGGCGCTGCGCGAGAGCCTGACGGTCCCGGTGATCGGCACCGTGCCGGCGATCAAGCCTGCCGCCCAGCTCTCGCGCAGTGGCGTGTTCGGGCTGCTGGCGACCTCGGCGACGGTATCGCGTCCTTATACGCAGCGCCTGATCGGCGAGTTCGCCACGCATTGCACGGTCATCCGGCTGGCCGCCGATCCGCTGGTGGCGCAGGCCGAGCGGGTGCTGGCCGGTCGTGCGCCCGACGAGGCGGTCATCGCCGCGAGCCTGGCGCCCTTATGGGAAGCGCCGGACCTCGATACCGTGGTGCTGGGGTGCACGCATTTCCCGCTGCTGCGCGAGACGCTGGCGGCCCAGGCACCGCGTGACGTGCGCTGGATAGACTCCGGCGACGCCATCGCGCGGCGTGTGGCGCAGGTGGTGACGCCCGCTCCGTGCAACATGCCCGGCGCGGGCGAGAGCTGGGCCAGTGCGCCGCACCGGCCGGGGTTGGCGCGGGCCCTGGCGGAATACGGTTTCAGCGCGCCGCGCGCCCTGTCGCTGCCCGACGTTTTCTCGGACAGAGCTTGATCTGCTGATATTCATGAGGCGGTATCGCCGTGGGCGAGACCGCGAGTTTTCGTTGAAAGGAGTTTTCGTGGCCGTACCCGTCGTCGAACCCGAACGTTACGAGGCCCAGCTCGACGCCAAGCGCGAGCGTGTCACGGCGCAATTCGCGCGCTTTTCACCGCCGGCGCTGGAGGTCTTTCCCTCGCCGCCGAGCCATTACCGTCAGCGCTGCGAGTTTCGGCTGTGGCATGAAGGCGATGACCTGTTCTATGCCATGTTCGAGGTCGACCCGAGCGACCCCAAGCGCAAGGAGGTGATCCGCCTCGACGACTATCCTGTGGCCAGCGAGCGTATCAACGCCCTCATGCCGGCGTTGCGCGAGGCCCTGCTGGCCAGCGACGTGCTGCGGCGCAAGCTGTTCCAGGTGGAGTTCTTGACCACCTTGAGCGGCGAGGCGCTCGTGACCTTGATCTATCACCGCCAGCTCGACGCGGCGTGGGAACAAGAGGCACGCGCGCTGCAGACGACGCTGGGCGTATCGATCATCGGCCGGGCACGCAAGCAACGCCTGGTGCTCGATCGCGACCATGTCTGGGAGCGCCTGCAGGTCGAGAGGCGCGAGTTCGTCTATCAGCAGGTGGAAAACAGTTTTACCCAGCCCAATGCCGCGATTTGCCAGTCGATGCTAGGCTGGGCGCGGGACGTGACCCGCGAGAGCCGCGAGGGCGACCTGGTGGAATTCTACTGCGGCAACGGCAATTTCACGGTGGCCCTGGCCGAGAACTTCCGGCGCGTGGTGGCCACCGAAATCTCCCGGACCTCGGTGGCGTCGGCCAACGTCAATCTCGAAGCCAACGCCGTGGCCAATGCCGTGGTGGCGCGCATGTCCGCCGAGGAATTCAGCGCCGCCCTGGCCGGCGAGAAGACCGGGCGTCGAGTGGCGGCGCTGGCACTCGACGAGCACACCTTCACCACGGCCTTGGTGGACCCGCCGCGGGCCGGACTCGATGCGCACAGCTGCGAGCAGCTCAAGGTCTATGAGCGCATCGTCTATATTTCCTGTAACCCGGATACGCTCGAGGCGAATCTCGAGCAATTGAGTGCCACGCATGTCGTGACCCGTTTCGCATTGTTCGATCAGTTTCCGTACACCGATCATTGCGAATGCGGCGTGTTGCTGGAGCGCCGGGCGCCGGCAGCGCGCGCGTGAGACCCCATGCACAACCGGCATACGCCATGAGGGAGCGTCACATCGGTGGGGTCGAGGGCGCGACAGGAGTAAGCTCGTATCACCGTGGCGATGCGTGCGGGAGAGGCATGCATCGCCGAAGGATCATTCACTGGCCGCGACACGCGGCCGGTCGTAGCCGAGGTGCTTGATGCAACACGTCGCGATCGAGGGCAAGGAAGACTTTCTCGCCCAGCTCAAGGAACAACTGGCCAAGCGTCTGCCGCAGGACAAAGTGCAGCGGATCGCCGCGTTTGCCGAGGATCTGTATGCCTCGGCGCCCTTCGAGGAAGCCGCGGAGCGCGGCCTCGACGATATCTACGGTGCCACGTTGTCGGCATGGCATTTCATGCAGACGCATGACCCCCGCGATGCCAAGGTGCGCGTGTTCAACGCCGACTTCGAGGAACACGGCTGGCAATCGCCGCACACCGTGGTGGCCGTGCTCCACGAGGATATGCCGTTTCTGGTCGACTCGGTGCGCATCGAACTCAACCGGCGCGGCCTGACGGTGCACGCGATTCACAACGCCGTGCTGGCGGTGGAGCGTGATGCCAAGCATCACCTCAAGCGTGTCACCTCGACCGAGGCCAAGGATGCGCCGTCGGCACGCGAATCGATCATCCTGGTCGAGGTCGACCGCCACTCGGATGCGGCGACCCTGGATGACCTGCACGAGGGCCTCGAGGAAGTGCTGCGCGACGTGCGCGCGGCGGTCGAGGACTTCGACCCCATGCGCGATCAGGTGCGTCAGGCACTCAAGGAACTCAAGGCCAAGCGTCCCAAGCAGATCAAGGCCGACGATCACAAGGAAGCCATCGCCTTCCTGGAATGGTTGCTCGACGATCATTTCACCTTCCTGGGCTACGACGAATACGAAGTGGTGCAGGAAGACGGCCAGGATCGCCTGCGTCAGATCCCCAAGAGCGAGCTGGGCGTCTTCAAGCTCGATCAGCCGCGTTATCGCGAGCGGATCACGACCGACGAGGGCATCGAGGACGATCAGTACGTGCTGGTGCCGGAGCTGTTGTCCTTCGCCAAGAGCGCCTACCACGCGCGCGTGCATCGCCCCGCCTACCCGGATTACATCTCCATCGACCGTTACGACGAAGAGGGCCGCGTGGTCGGCGAGCGGCGCTTTCTGGGGCTTTACACCTCGACGGTCTACAACGAGTCGCCGCGCAACGTGCCGGTGCTGCGCAAGAAGATCGAAGCCGTCATCAAGGCGGCGGGCGTCAATCCCAAGGGTCACAACGGCAAGCAGCTGACGCAGATCCTCGAGGTCTATCCGCGCGACGACCTGTTCCAGATCGACACCGACGAGCTGGCGCGTACCGTCTTCGGGATCCTCAACATCCGTGAACGGCGCAAGGTTCGGCTGTTCATTCGCGAGGACCGCTTCGGTCAGTTCTATTCGTGCCTGGCATTCGTGCCACGCGACGTGTTTTCCACCGAACTGCGCGTGCGCATCCAGAACATGCTCTGCGAGGAGCTCGACGCCACGTTCGGCGATTTCAACACCTACCTTTCCGAGTCGGTGCTGGCGCGCATTCAGTTCATTCTGCGCTTCAACGGCGAGCGCCCGGCCGAATATGACGTGCGGCGGCTCGAGAAGAAGATCGCGGCCCTGTCGCGGAGCTGGCGCGACGACCTGCAGTCGGCCATGGTCGAAGGCTATGGCGAGGAGCAGGCGAACCGCTTGATGCAGCAGTATCGCGAGGCGTTTCCCAGCAGCTACCGCGAGGACTTCTCCGCGCGTACCGCCGTCTACGACATCCATCATCTCAGCGAGCTGGATGCGCCTGCGCCGATCAGCCTCAGCCTGTACCGGCTGGTCGAGGAGAACATCGACGGGGTCAACCTCAAGCTGTTCCACGCCGACCATCCCATCCCGCTCTCCGATGTGCTGCCGGTGCTCGAGAACCTGGGGCTGAGGGTGATCAGCGAGCGTCCCTACGATATCCAGTGCCCCGAGCGGACCTACTGGATTCACGATTTCACGCTCGAGCATCGTGGCGACGGCGTCGTCAATCTGCAGGAAATGCGTGACGTGTTCATCGAAGCGTTCACGCGGATCTGGACCGGCGATGCCGAGAGCGATGCCTTCAATCGTCTGGTCATCGGTGCCAACCTGGCCTGGCGCGAGGTCGCCGTGCTGCGCGCCTATGCCCGCTATCTCAAGCAGTTGCGGTTCGGGCTGTCGCAGGACTACATCGCCAACACCCTGGCGAGCCATCCGGAGATCACCCGCGAGCTGGTGACGCTCTTCGAACTGCGCTTCGACCCCGACGACACCGCCAGCGAGGACGAGGTCGACGAGTGCGTGGCCCGCATCGAGGGGTTGCTCGATCAGGTGGCCAGCCTCAATGACGACCTGCTGCTGCGCCGTTACGTGGCGCTGATCCAGGCCACGCTGCGGACCAACTACTATCAGCAGCGCGAGGGTGGCGAGCCCAAGGATTACATCGCCTTCAAGCTCGAGCCGACGCGGGTGCCGGACATGCCCAAGCCGCGACCGATGTTCGAGATTTTCGTCTACTCGCCGCGTGTCGAAGGGGTGCACCTGCGTGGCGGCAAGGTCGCGCGCGGCGGGCTGCGCTGGTCCGACCGCCACGAGGACTTCCGTACCGAGGTGCTGGGGCTGGTCAAGGCGCAGCAGGTCAAGAACGCGGTGATCGTGCCGGTGGGCGCCAAGGGCGGCTTCATCTGCAAGCGCATGCCCGAAGGCGCCGATCGTGACGCCGTGCAGAAGGAAGGCATCGCCTGCTACCAGATCTTCATTCGCGCCCTGCTGGACGTGACCGACAACCTGGAAGGCGGCGACGTGGTGCCGCCCGAACGCGTCGTGCGTCACGACGATGACGACCCCTATCTGGTGGTGGCCGCCGACAAGGGCACCGCCACCTTCTCGGACATCGCCAACGCCATCTCGCTGGAGTATGGCCACTGGCTGGGCGATGCCTTCGCCTCCGGCGGCGAGCATGGTTACGATCACAAGAAGATGGGGATCACCGCCAAGGGGGCGTGGGAATCGGTCAAGCGCCACTTCCGCGAAATGGGCCTCAATACCCAGGAAACGCCCTTCAGCGTGGTGGGGATCGGCGACATGGCGGGGGACGTGTTCGGCAACGGCATGCTGCTGTCCGACAAGATTCGCCTCGTGGCCGCCTTCAACCACCGGCACATCTTCGTCGATCCCGACCCGGATCCGGCGGCGTCGTTCAAGGAGCGTCAGCGGATGTTCGAAATGGCGCGCTCGAGCTGGGAAGACTACGACACCTCCTTGATCTCCAAGGGCGGGGGCGTGTTCTCGCGTGACGCCAAGTCGATCACCATCACGGCCGAGATGAAGAAGGCCTTCGACATCGAGGCCGGCAAGCTGTCACCCAACGAGCTGATTCGCGCGATTCTCGTGTCGCGTTATGACCTGCTCTGGAACGGGGGCATCGGGACCTACGTCAAGGCCGCCGACGAGACCCATGCCGATGTCGGCGACAAGGCCAACGACGCCCTGCGCGTCGATGGCGGCGAGCTGCGCTGCCGCGTGGTCGGCGAAGGCGGCAACCTGGGGCTGACCCAGCGCGGTCGCATGGAGGCGGCGGAGAAGGGCGTGCGCGTCAACACCGACTTCATCGACAACGCCGGCGGGGTCAATTGCTCCGACCATGAGGTCAACATCAAGATCCTGCTCGACGACATCGTCAAGCGCGGGGACATGACCGACAAGCAGCGCAACCAGATGCTGGCGGAGATGACCGAGGAAGTCGGGGAGCTGGTGCTGCGCGACAACTATCGTCAGACCCAGGCGCTCTCGCTGTCGGAAATTCTCAGCCAGCAGGGCATGGGACCGTATCGCCGCTTCATCAACGAACTGGAAGCCGCGGGCGGCCTGGATCGCGAGCTGGAGTTCCTGCCTTCCGACGAGGTGCTGATCGAGCGCGCCAATGCGGACAAGGGGCTGACGCTTCCCGAGCTCTCGGTGTTGATCTCCTATGCCAAGAGTGCCCTGAAGACCGATCTGATCGCCTCCGATCTGCCGGACAACCCGCACGTGCAGCGGCACATGGCACGCGCCTTTCCCCATACGCTGGTCGAGCGCTTCTCGGACGAGATGTATCAGCATCGCCTGAAGCGCGAGATCACCGCCACGCAGATCGCCAACGACCTGGTCGATCACATGGGCATCTCGTTCGTGCGGCGTCTGCGCGATTCCACGGGCGCCTCGCGTGCCGAGGTGGCGCGTGCCTACATCATCGCGCGTGACTGCTTCAATCTCGAAGGGCTCTGGGAGCAGATCGAGGCGCTCGACTATCAGGTCGACAGCCAGGTCCAGTACGGCATGATGCTGGACCTGATGCGCTTGCTGCGTCGGGCCACGCGCTGGTTCCTGCGTCACCGCACCAGCCAGGGCATTCAGGAGGCCATCGAGTACTTCGCGCCGCGCGTCACGCAATTGCAGGAGAACATCGGCAAGCGCCTGCGCGGCGAAGATCGCGAGACGTGGGATACGCGCCGCGATGAGCTGGAAAAGGCCGGAGTGCCCCAGCGTCTGGCGAGCGTTATCGCGGCGGCCGGCAGCCTCTACGCCGGTCTCGGCATCATCGAGGCGGCGCGGGCCACCGACGAGAAGGTGCAGCGCGTGGCCGAGGTCTACTACGAGATCGGTCATCGCCTGGAGCTGCCGTGGATGAACGGCCAGATCAATGCCCTGAAGGTGCGCGACAGCTGGCAGGCGCAGGCGCGCGAAACCTTCCGCGACGACCTCGATCGCCAGCAACTGGCGCTCAGCATCAGTGTGCTCAAGATGGAAGGCGCGCCGCGTGACGTGGAGCCTCGCGTCGACCAGTGGCTGGAGCGGCATGCCGGGCTGGTCGAGCGCTGGTGCGGTCTGCTCGACGAAGTGCGTTCGGGCTCTCAGGGCGGCTTCCCGTTGTTCGCCGTGGCCATTCGTGAGCTGGTCGATCTCGCCGAGAGCAACGGCGAGGGGTGACTCCGGTCACGCCACCCCGAGCGCCATGTTCGGGGTGGCGTCGTTGGCGAGGCTGATAGCGTCAGGTAAGGTGGCATGACGTCGTGGCGTGGCGTTTGCCGGTCGCTTGCGCATCGCCTCTCATCGTGACGACAAGGCAGCACAATTTTCCTCCCAGCCGAGCCTGCAAAAGAGGCATGGGCGTTTAGGTCTCTGATATGCTGTGCCCCGACTCAGGTTCGAAGCCAAGTAGAGAAGCCCCATGAATCATCGCGTGATTACCACAATGCTTGTGGCCTTGGGACTGGCCGGAACGGCGCAGACGGCCATGGCGCAAAGCGCCGCGCAACAGAAGGCTCAGGAAGCGGCGGCCAAGATCGACCTTACCGATTTCTTGCAGTCGAGTTCCGACGCGCGCAGCCAGAGCTTTTTCTTCGGTGGGACGCAGACGCACCCTTTTACCGTCGAAAAGGCCGGGCGCTATCAATTCCGCAGCTCGACCCTGCCGGGCGACTCCGATGACTATCGTATCGAAGCGACGCTGCTCGACGCCCAGGGCAATGAAATTGCCTCGGAATCGGGGCTGGGTCAGAACGATGGCTTGACCATGGAGCAGCGCCTGGAACCTGGCGATTACATGCTGCGTGTATCCGGTCAGAAGTTCGGCACCAAAAAGACGGGAGGCAACAGCTTTGTTGTCACCGTCAGTGGTCTGGATGCCCAGGGCAACCGGCTGTCGAACGATGAGAGCGGCGTCGACGACGGTGGCGGCATCATGTTCGGCGGACCCGGCAAGGATGGTCGCACTACGGCCTTCGTCGATGACGAAGATGCCGTGGCAACCATCGCTGCGCCGCGCCCTGAAGCGACCGAGGCAGCCTCCGATGTGGCCGCCGGCGCCACGGCGTCATCGGGGGCCGCAGCAAGCAGCGATAATGATGGAGCTGCCGCGCAATCGGGTGACGAAGAGGACCTGCCGCAGGCGTTCGATGAAATCGTGGCCGATATCGCGATTCGTCAGCGCGGTGAAGTGCTCAGCTTCGATGTCGCCGAGGCAGGCACCGTGTCGGTGACCAGCTCGACCTTCCCCGGCAACGAAGGCACCTACCGTCTCGAGGCACGTATTCTCGACGAGAGCGGTGATGTCGTCGCAAGCGATGCGGGCGAGGGTTTCGAGGGCGACTTCGATATCGAGACCACTCTGCAGCCCGGGCGTTATCACATCTGGGTGAAGGGCCAGAAGTTCGGCTCCGCGATGAGTGGCGTCAACAACTATACGTTGCGTGTGCAGCAGCTCGACACGCAGCCGTAAGCGACGCCCGAGTGTCGATGCAGGGCCCGTCTCGCCGCATGGCGAGGCGGGCCCTGCGCTTTTGCATGCGCATGAGCTATACTAGCCGCCCGCCGTTTCCCGCTTTTCGTTTCGCCCGAGGACTCATGTACCCGCTGGCTCGCTCGCTACTGTTCCGTCTCGACCCCGAAACCGCTCACGGTCTCGCACTCGCTTCGCTGTCGGGGGCACATCGCCTCGGCCTGACCAAATGGCTCGGCGGCGAACGCGTCGAGGCACCGGTGACGCTCATGGGCCTGACGTTCCCCAATCGTGTGGGGCTGGCGGCAGGGCTCGACAAGAACGCCGAGCATCTCGATGCGCTGGGTGCGCTGGGGTTCGGCTTCGTCGAAGTGGGCACGGTGACGCCGCGTCCGCAAGCGGGCAATCCCAGGCCGCGTCTGTTTCGCGTGCCGGAACGCGGCGCGATCATCAACCGCATGGGATTCAACAACGCCGGCGTCGACCGACTCGTCGACAACGTGCGCAAGAGCCGGTACGTGGGCGTCATCGGCATCAACATCGGCAAGAACCTGGATACCCCGGTGGAACGCGCGGTGGACGATTACCTGACGTGCCTGCGCAAGGTGCATGCCCACGCGCATTACGTCACCGTCAATCTGTCGTCGCCGAACACGCCGGGGTTGCGCAACCTGCAATTCGGCGAGCATCTGGATGCGTTGCTGGGGACGCTGCGCGAGGAAAAGCGCCGCCTCGACGAGAGCCACGGCCGGACGGTGCCGCTGGCCGTGAAAATCGCGCCGGACATGCAGGCCGAGGAAGTGGCGCTGGTGGCGCGTTCGCTGGCTGACCATGAAGTGGACGCGGTCATCGCCACCAATACCACGATTGCGCGCGACGCGGTCGAGGGGCTGGCACATGCCGAGGAGTCGGGCGGCCTTTCCGGGCGGCCGGTATTCGAGCCTTCCAATGCGGTGATTCGCGAGTTGCGCCGACACCTGCCGACGCTGCCGATCATCGGCGTGGGCGGTATCGACAGCGGTGATGCGGCGAAGGCCAAGCGCGAGGCGGGCGCGGATCTCGTCCAGATTTATACCGGCTTTATCTACCGTGGGCCGTCGCTGGTGGGGGAGTGCGCGCGGGCATTGACATGACGGCGGGATGGCAAGGCGTCGTGGAAGCCGGTGGTGGAGCGCGCATGGCGGTCAACGCATGGCAACTAAAAAGGCCCGCGTCGCGGGCCTTGTCGTGGACCTGTCAATGGGGCGTTGAGCCAGGTGCCACCGAGGGTTCTTTCATCACAGTACCATGGGGTTCTTGTGGATGCCGGAAATCCCCGTCATGCCGGCCCACTGGTCCCCGCGACCTTCACGCCAACCGCTCATCCAGTATTCGCGGAGGTTGATGTCCTGGCTTGGGCAGTCATCGCGAGAGCGCCCTGTCATGCCAGCCTTGTATCCGTGAACATAAGCACGCTGGAAGCGATCACGTTTCTGTCGTTTCATCGGATGGCCTCTTTCAAGAACCTATTGTTGAGATCTGACAGTACATGCCGACAATGGGGGACCCATCACCGCCATGAACCGGGACGTCCGGACACGAAACGCATGCGTTTTCAGTAGCTACACTTCTAATCTTTAGCGCGTTGGCGCGGATTTGTCGACCAGCGATTTGGCATAAGCCAAACGTTCCATGTAAACCACAGGAATATGACCGGTGCGTGGCGCCGGGATGACGACTTTATGAACGACGTGCAATCCCAACCCTTGACGCTCTACATCGCCTGTCCGCGTGGGCTCGAGGGCTTGCTGGCCGATGAACTCGCGGACTTCGGCGCGGAGGTGACCGGCACCACCGTGGCGGGCGTCCATGCTCAGGCCGATACGGCGATGGCGTATCGCATCTGCCTGTGGTCGCGCCTGGCGAATCGCGTGGTGCTATGTCTTCTGCGCGAGCAGGGCATCGAACGTCCCGAGGCCCTGGTCGAGGCGGCGCGACGGGTGGACTGGGGCGCACACCTGCGCGCCGGGAGCAGTCTGGCCGTGGATTTTCACGGTCAATCCGAGCATATCCGTCATACCCGCTTCGGGGCGCAAAGCGTCAAGGATGGCATCGTCGATGCGATGCGCGCGGCCGGGCGCGAGCGGCCGGCCGTCGATCTCAAGACGCCCGATGCCCGTATCTATGCACACCTGCATCGTGGGCGTCTGCTGCTGGGGCTCGACCTGGTCGGAGGCAGCCTGCACCAGCGTGGCTACCGCCGTGACGCTGGCCACGCACCGCTCAAGGAAAATCTGGCCGCGGCCCTGTTGATGCGCGCCGACTGGCCCGCTCGGGCGCGGCGGGGCGAGCCCCTGGTCGATCCGCTGTGCGGCGCGGGGACATTGCTCATCGAGGCGGCGCTGATGGCGGCGGACATTGCCCCCCAACTGTCGCGCGACTATTTCGCTTTCGAAGCCTGGGAGGGGCACGACCCCGACGCGTGGCGGGAGCTCCAGCGCGAAGCGCAGGCGCGCGCCAACGTCGGACGTCGTCGTGTGAAGTCGAAGCTGTACGGGCGCGATCAGAGCCCGCCGGCGATCGCCGCCGCCAAGGCCAACGCCATGCGCGCGGGGATTCCCGCCCTGATCGATCTGCAGGGCGCCGAAGTGGCGCAACTCACGCGGCCGGAAGGCGTCGACGGGCCGGGGCTGGTCATCACCAACCCGCCGTACGGCGAACGCCTGGGCGAGCTCCCCGAGGTGGTGCCCATCTACGCCGCCCTGGGCGAGCGCCTGCGTGCCGAGTTCGAGGGCTGGCAGCTGGCGCTGTTCACCGGCAACCCCGACCTGGGGCATCGCACGGGGCTGCGTGCCGAAAAGCAGTATGCGTTCAAGAACGGGCCACTGGACTGCAAGCTGCTGCTGATCCCGGTCGTGGCGCAGCGTACCGAGCGCGAGACGTCCTCGGAAGGCGACGAGCCGCAGGGAGCAAGTGGGGCGACGTCCCGCCCCGGCCCACGCAACGACGGGGCCCAGATGTTCGCCAACCGTCTGGAAAAGAACCGCAAGCGGTTGAAGAAATGGCTCAAGCAGTCCGGCGAGCGCTGCTATCGGCTCTATGACGCGGACATGCCGGAATACGCCCTGGCAGTGGATGTCTACGGCGACCGTGTCCACGTGCAGGAGTATGCGCCACCGCGCTCCGTGGACCCGCGCCAGGCACAGCGTCGCCTGCTCGACGCTCTGGAAGTCATTCCGCAGGTCCTGGGTGTGCGTCCGGAAAGCGTGCATTACAAGCAGCGCACCCGGCAGGCGGGCAAGGCTCAGTATGCCAAGCAGGATGCCAGCGGCGAGCGGTTCGAGGTCAGCGAAGGCCCGGCGCGGCTATGGGTCAATCTGCGCGATTACCTGGATACCGGGCTGTTCCTGGATCATCGTCCGGTGCGCCGGCGGTTGCGCGAAATGGCCGACGGCAAGCGCTTCCTCAACCTGTTCTGCTACACGGGCACGGCCACGGTGCAGGCGGCCCTGGGTGGCGCGAGCGACAGCGTCAGCGTCGACCTGTCCAATACCTACCTGGCCTGGGCACGCGACAACTTCGCCCTCAACCGCCTCGATCCGAGCCGGCATCGCGTCGTGCGCGACGACTGCCTGCGGTGGCTGGAAACGGCGGGCAGCGAGTTCGACTTGATCTTCATGGATCCGCCGACGTTCTCCAATTCCAAGAAGATGGACGCCGTGCTCGACGTGCAGCGCGACCACGCACGGCTCATCGAGCTGGCCATGGCGCGCCTGGCGCCGGGCGGCACGCTGGTGTTTTCCAACAACCAGCGGCGCTTCGTGCTCGATGCCGCCGTCGGGGAACGCTTCGCGGTGGAGGACATCTCGGCACGCACGTTCGACCCGGACTTCTCGCGGCGTCCGGACCTGCATCACTGCTTCCTGATTCGCCACCGCTGAGCGGTGCCGGTAGCAGGGAGGTCGTGTGGTTCGGCGGCGCTCAGGCGCCGTCGAGCAGCGACAGCTGGCGCATGGCTTCCTGGGCTTCGGGGCTCGAGTCGTCGCTCGCCTCGAAGACCTTGGCGAAGCCGCGCGAGGTCTGGATATGCGCGACGTCCTCGAGCCATGTCATGGCCTGGGCGTAGCTGTCGGCCAGCTGGTGCTTGAGACCGCCGAACTGGGTGCCGATCTGCCCCCAGGCGCGGCTGAATATCCAGTCACCGAACATGTCCTGATGGACATGCACGAGGACGTAGTCGTGTTCACTTTCCCAGCGGACGATCACGCGAACTCCTGGTGGCGCCGTGATGACGGCGATGAAACATGACGATGCGTCACCACCTCATGACGGGCTTGTGACGTATCTTTCGCGGGCCTACTATCGAATACCGGCAAGCTGGCCCCGGATGCCTGTATCGGGGCGGCCGTGACCGGCCAAGAGGCGCCTTGCGCGTATTGTAACCGGCCGCCGGACTTGGACAAGGGAGAAAAGAGAAGGTCATGCGCATCCTGGTCGATGAAAACATTCCCCTGGCGGACGAATTCTTCGGAGAGCTGGGCGACATCACCCGCTTGCCCGGCCGCGATATCGACGCGGCGGCGGTACGCGAGCAAGACCTGCTGGTCGTGCGCTCGATCACCCGCGTGGATGCGGCGCTTCTGGAAGGTTCCCGCGTGCGCTTCGTCGGCACCTGCACCATCGGTACCGATCACGTCGATCTCGATTACCTGCGCGAGGCGGGCATCGGGTTCGCCAATGCTCCGGGATGCAATGCCGACTCGGTGGTCGACTACGTGCTCTCGAGCCTGCTGCTGCTGGCGGAGGAGGATGGCTTCCATCTGGCCGGCAAGACCATCGGCATCGTCGGGGTCGGCAACGTGGGCAGTCGCCTGGCGGAGCGTCTCGACGATCTCGACGTTGAATGCCTGCTGTGCGATCCGCCACGCGCCGAGGCGGAAGGGCGCGAGGATTTCCTGTCGCTCGATGCGCTGCTCGAGCGGGCCGAGATCGTCTGCCTGCATACGCCGCTGGTGACGGAGGGCGAGCATGCGACCCGGCACCTGCTCGACGCGTCGCGCATCGACGCCCTGGCGCCGGGCACGGTACTGATCAACGCCGGGCGTGGCGCCTGCGTCGATAACCAGGCCCTGCGCGAGCGGCTGCAGCGCGCCAACGACCTGCGGGTGGTGCTCGACGTGTGGGAAAACGAGCCCGGCATCGACCCCGCGCTCTACGGCCTCGTGGACATCGCCACGCCGCATATCGCCGGGCACAGCATCGACGGCAAGATGCGCGGCACCGAGCTGGTCTATCAGGCGGCGATGCGTCAGTTCGGGCTGCCGGCACGCAAGAAGCTGGGGCAGCTCAAGCCCGACCCCTGGCTGCGCAAGATCGTGCTGACGCCCTGGGCGCCGCCGCTGGAAGCGCTCTCGCTATGCACGCGGGCCTGTTACGACGTACGCCGCGACATGCTGGCATTCGACCGCTACCGGCGGCGCATGGGCATGGCAACGGGCTTCGACGCCTACCGTGCCGAGTATCCGCTGCGTCGCGAGTTTTCCACCTTGCGGGTCGAGCTCAAGCAGAACAAGGGCGGCCTGCGCGACGCCCTCGAAGGCTTCGGCTTCAAGGTCAAGCTGTCCAGCAAGTAGCAAGTAGCAAGTAGCAAGTAGCAAGCGGCACGTGGCAAGGCGCATGTCGCCTGACGTCATGCGGCGTGCCGAGATGAAAACACCCACCGACCTTTTGATGACATTCCAGGCCGGTGGGTGTTTTGCGTTGCGCAGCAGCCTGCCGCGATCATTCGCGATAGGCGCTTTCCTTGAGGGCACGGATGCGGTCGTCCAGTGGCGGGTGGCTGGCGAACAGCCGTTCCATCAGCTTGCGTGTCTGTCCGGTGGTGATGGCGAAGGCCGTCAGCGTATCCGGCATCTGATCGGGCATTTGCGTCTCGGCCTTGAGGCGCGCCAGGGCATTGATCATCGCGCCGCTGCCGGCGAGTTTGGCACCGGCGGCGTCGGCGCGGTATTCGCGGAAGCGCGAGAACCAGGCCACCACCATCGAGGCCACCAGGCCGAAGACGATTTCCGCCACGATCACGACCGCCATGTAGCCGAAAAAGCCCAGGCCACCGCCCTCGTCGTCGCGACGCAGGAAGCTATCCACCAGTTGCGCCACGATCCGCGCAAAGAACATCACGAAGGTGTTGAGAACCCCTTGGATGAGCGCCAGGGTGACCATGTCGCCGTTGGCGACGTGGCCGATCTCGTGCGCCAGTACCGCGCGGATTTCCTCGGGACGCATGCGTTCGAGCAGGCCGGCGGAGACCGCGACCAGGGCATCGTTCTTGTTCCAGCCCGTGGCGAAGGCGTTGGACTGTTGCGCGGGGAAGATCGCCACCTCGGGCATCTTGATGCCTGCGTCGCGCGCCAGTTCGCCGACGGTGTCGAGCAACCAGCGCTCGGTGGCGTTGCCGGGCTGTTCGATCACCTTGGCCTTGGTGCTCATCTTCGCCATCCACTTGGAAATGAACAGCGACACCAATGAGCCCGCCATGCCGATCACGAAGCAGAAGATCAGCAGGCTGTTCATGTTGAGCCCGTTGGCGTTGAGGTAGGGTTCCACGCCTAGCAGTCGCAACGTAATACTGGCCACGAGCACCACGGCCAGGTTGGTCGCCAGGAAAAGCAGAATTCGCATCATCGGTGGGTTCCCTCAGTCAGTGAGTCAACAATGGGTATGTCGATTCTCGTTGGCCATTAGATACGGCGTCTTGCCTCGGGTTTCAAGGCAAACATCGTTTTTCGTTGAAAGAACGATGATTTGCCCAGGCCAGACATGGCCCGGGCAAATGCCGCCTCATTGACGGTAACGCGACAGGAAGTTGGCGAAGCGGTCCAGGGCATCGCCGAGCTGATCGGCCCACGGCAGGGTGACGATGCGCACGTGATCCGGCGAGGGCCAGTTGAAGGCCGTGCCCTGTACCAGCAGGATCTTTTCCTGCAGGAGCAGGTCGAGCACCAGCTTCTGGTCGTCCTGAATGTTGAAGACCTCGGGATCGAGACGCGGGAAGGCGTAAAGCGCGCCCTTGGGCTTGACGCAGCTGACGCCGGGAATGGCATTGAGCTTGTCGTAGGTAATGTCGCGCTGAGCGAGCAGCCGCCCGCCGGGCAGCACCAGGTCGTTGATCGACTGATAGCCGCCGAGCGCCGTCTGGATGGCGTGCTGGGCGGGTACATTGGCGCACAGACGCATCGAGGCCAGCATGTTGAGGCCCTGGATGAAATCGTCGGCCCGCTGTTTGCCGCGGTTGCCGGACAGGATCATCCAGCCGCTGCGGAAGCCGGCGCAGCGGTAGCTCTTGGAGAGGCCATTGAGCGTCACCACGAGCTGGTCGTCGTCGGCCAGTGCGCCGGTGGATACGTGCTCGACGTCGTCGTAGAGGATCTTGTCGTAGATCTCGTCGGAAAACACCACCAGCCCATGACGCCGCGCGATCGCCAGCAGTTCCTTGACCACTTCCGGCGGATAGACGGCGCCGGTGGGGTTGTTGGGGTTGATCAGGACGATGGCCTTGGTGTGCGCGGTGATCTTGTCGCGCACGTCGTTCAAGTCCGGCGCCCAGTCGGACTGCTCGTCGCACAGATAGTGCACCGGGCGTCCGCTGGCGAGGTTGGTCGCCGCCGTCCACAACGGGTAGTCGGGGGCGGGAATCAACACCTCGTCGCCATCGTCGAGCAGTGCCTGCATGGCCATGACGATCAACTCGGAGACGCCGTTGCCGATGAAGACATCCTCGATGCCTACATCGGGAATCCGCTTGCGCTGGCATTCCTGCATGATCGCCTTGCGTGCCGAGTACAGCCCCTTGGAATCGCAGTAGCCCTGTGCCGTCGGCAAGTTGCGCATCACGTCCTGAAGGATTTCCTCCGGGGCTTCGAACCCGAAAGGCGCGGGGTTGCCGATATTGAGCTTGAGGATGCGTTGCCCTTCGTCCTCGAGGCGCTTGGCGTGGTCGAGCACCGGGCCGCGAATGTCATAACAGACGTTGTCGAGCTTGTGCGATTTCCGAATGGGGGTCTCGGTATCCATGGGGCTTCCGTTTGCTGCGCAGCCGATGGGGTGGAGGCGGTGTTTCCGTACCGTCGGGGCGGGCTGCCGCGCCGTTTCCTAGCATACCGTGGCGCGCGGGCCACGCAAATGGCGCGCGCCTGATATCACCTCGTGCAAGGCGATATCAGGCGCGACGGATGGCTGCGGCCTCAAGCGGAAGGCGGTGCGTCCGTGGCAGTCTCGGGGTCGCTTTCCTCGGGGAGAGGGATGTCGTCCGGGGTTTCCAGCGTGAGGCGTCCGAGCTTGCCGTCGCGCAGCTCATGCAGCAACACCTCGGCGCCGCGATGCATGTCGACGATGCCGCCGGCGCGCAGGCCGCCACGCTTGCTGGCGATGGCCTCGACGATGGCCTGGCCATCGAAGCCGGCGAGTGCCAGCAGGTCGCGATGTGGAGGGCCATCGGCCTCGACGCTGCCGGCATCGGGGTTGGGAGCGTAGATGGGCAGCGTCTTGAGCTTGTAGCGTGCCTTGAGGGCCTCGGGATAACGCTTGGCCAGTTCGGCGGCGGCGACGATGGCGACATCGCTGTATTCCATGGCGGTATCGCGAATCGCGCCGCTGGCCGCCAGGCGGTAGGCGCTGGCCTGGTCCTCGATCTTCGGCCACAACACCCCCGGAGTGTCGATCAGGGCGACGCGGCCATCCAGACGAATCTTCTGCTGACGCTTGGTGACCGCCGGTTCGTTGCCGGTCTTGGCGACTTTCTTGCCGGCAAGGCCGTTGATCAGGGTCGACTTGCCGACATTGGGAATGCCCATCACCATCACGCGCACGTCACGGTCGGCACGCACATGCCCGGCCAGTTCGTGACAAAGGGCGGGAATCCGCTTCAGCTCGCGCGCCTGGGTGGTGGTGACCGCCAGGGCACGGGTGTCCGGACGCTCATTGAAGTAGGCCACCCAGCGCTCGGTCTGTTCAGGGTCGGCCAGATCGGCCCGCGAGAGCACCTTGAGCACCGGCTTGTGCTCGGTCAGTTCGGCCAGCATGGGGTTGGCGCTGGAGTAGGGCAGGCGGGCGTCGAGGACCTCGAGCACCACGTCGATTTCCGGCAGCGCCTCCTTTATCTGGCGGCGGGCCTTGTGCATGTGTCCGGGATACCAACCCAGCATCGTCTCTCTCCAGCTCGCAACAAACGGCCGCCCATGGTAGCAGAGCGAGGCCCGCTAGCGGAGTGGCGGCCGCGATGAATCGCACCTCGGGCGAGCGATTCATCGGCGAGGGGACGCGCCAGAGATCACTCCCCGGGATGGAAGTCGAGCGATACCGAATTGATGCAGTAACGCAGCCCCGTGGTGTCCTGAGGTCCGTCGGGAAACACATGACCCAGGTGTGAGTCGCAGCGACGGCATGTCACCTCGATGCGGCGCATGCCGTGTGACGTGTCCAGATGCTCCTCGACACTTGCATCGGCCAGCGGACGATCGAAGCTGGGCCAGCCACAGCCGGCATCGAACTTGTGCTCGTTCTCGAACAACGGCGCTCCGCAACAGACGCAGTGGTAGATGCCTTGTTCGTCGGAGACCTGGTAGTCGCCGGTGAACGGGCGCTCGGTGCCTTTTTCGCGCGTCACCCGATACTGCTCGGGGGTCAGCTGCTGTTGCCACTCGTGTTCGCTCTTCTGGACTTTCTCGCTCATAGTCGACTCCTGTTGCCTGTGGCGCGGTCATCGTGACGATCACCGCGATACGCCATGCTTCGGGGCCCACGGGAATGGGCGTTGTCTGGTCAATGACATGGGGGCATGGCAGCGACAAGAAAAGGGTGTCGAGACAGAGGGTTGACACCCAAGGGGGTGCCCAGTAATATACGCCGCACCTCGACGAGGCGAGTGACGACACGTCCCATTCGTCTAGTGGCCTAGGACACCGCCCTTTCACGGCGGTAACAGGGGTTCGAACCCCCTATGGGACGCCAACTCACCTCGTGTGGCTGGAAATGCGGGAATAGCTCAGTGGTAGAGCATCGCCTTGCCAAGGCGAGGGTCGCGAGTTCGAATCTCGTTTCCCGCTCCAAAATGCGTCCCATTCGTCTAGTGGTCCAGGACACCGCCCTTTCACGGCGGTAACAGGGGTTCGAACCCCCTATGGGACGCCACTTCCAGTCAGTACGAGGCAGCAGTACGGTGTCATTGTGATGCGGGAATAGCTCAGTGGTAGAGCATCGCCTTGCCAAGGCGAGGGTCGCGAGTTCGAATCTCGTTTCCCGCTCCAAAATTTGGTAGCAGCTTCATGGTAGGCGAGGGTCGCAAGCTGGAACGCCAGCCCGACTGACGGCAGCCCCGTCGATCTCGTTTCCCGCTCCAAATACACCTCCCCCCCGATTTACGTCCCATTCGTCTAGTGGTCCAGGACACCGCCCTTTCACGGCGGTAACAGGGGTTCGAACCCCCTATGGGACGCCACTCTTGTCGTTTCGCTTTTGATCTCGATGCTTGCCTTGCGGTCCACGCATGAGAGCGAATGCCCGTGATGTGGGGTGTCCAAGCGGTTGAACGTCACGCGTCGAGCGCGCCAGGCGGGACGGCCGGTATCGCGGGACGTTGATTTTTCACGATATGCCCGCACTATTTGCTTTCTTTGCAAAGTATTTTCTTCGTAACGCTTTCTTCGAATATCAAGAATTGGGTGCGCCAGATGGCAGAACCAGCACTGTCCATCCGCGGGCTGACCAAGGTCTACGGTAATGGCTTCAATGCCCTCAAGGGCATCGATCTCGACGTCGCCGAAGGCGACTTTTTTGCGCTTCTCGGTCCCAACGGGGCGGGCAAGTCGACGACACTAGGCATCGTCTCGTCCCTGGTGCAGAAGACGGCCGGCAAGGTGAGCGTGTTCGGTATCGATATCGACCGCGACTTCGCCAAGGCCAAGTATCACCTCGGCGTGGTGCCGCAGGAATTCAACTTCAACCAGTTCGAGAAGGTCGAGGACATCGTCCTGACCCAGGCGGGCTATTACGGCATGCCGATGCGCGAGGCCAAGCCGCGCGCCGAGCAGCTGCTGCGCGATCTCGGTCTGTGGGACAAGCGCAAGGGGAGTGCGCGCATGCTCTCCGGCGGCATGAAGCGCCGTCTGATGATCGCGCGTGCCTTGATCCACCGCCCGCGCCTGTTGATTCTCGACGAGCCGACCGCCGGGGTGGATATCGAGTTGCGCCGCAGCATGTGGGAGTTCATGCAGCGGATCAATCGTGAGGGCACCACCATCATCCTCACCACGCACTATCTGGAAGAGGCCGAGAGCCTGTGCCGCAACATCGCCATCATCAACCACGGCGATATCGTCCAGAACACCAGCGTGCGTGACCTGCTGGCCCAGCTCAACACCGAGACCTTCCTGCTCGATCTGGCCCGGCCGGTCGAGACCGCGCCGGAACTGGAAGGCTTCAGCGTGGAACGTGTCGATGCCACGCAACTGGCGCTGTCGGTCGAGCGTGGCCAGCGCCTCAACGACGCCTTCGCGCAATTCTCCGCGCAGGGCTTCGAAATCGTCTCGATGCGCAATCGCGCCAACCGCCTGGAGGAAATGTTCGTGTCGATGGTCGAGCACGCCAATGCCGAAAGCGGCCGGTCCACCGACAAGGTGGAGGTGCGCTCATGAATGCCTGGCAGACCTGGATCGCGCTTTGGACCCTGGTGACCAAGGAAGTGCGCCGCTACATGCGTATCTGGCCGCAGACGCTGCTGCCGCCTTCGATCACCATGACCATGTACTTCATCATCTTCGGCAACCTGATCGGCTCGCGCATCGGGCCCATGGACGATATCCCCTACATCGATTACATCGTGCCCGGCCTGATCATGATGGCGGTGATCACCAACAGCTACTCCAACGTGGCCTCGAGCTTCTTCTCCAACAAGTTCCAGCGCAGCGTCGAGGAGATGATGGTCTCGCCGATGCCCAACTGGGTGATTCTCGCCGGTTTCGTGATCGGCGGTGCATCGCGCGGCCTGGCCGTGGGCTTGATCGTCACCGTGGTCTCGATGTTCTTCACCGACCTCTCGATTCACCATCCCTGGGTGACCATCGGGGTGGTGATCATGACGGCGCTGCTGTTTTCCATCGGCGGGTTCATCAATGCCCTGGTGGCACACAAGTTCGACGACATCTCGATCGTGCCGATCTTCGTGCTGACGCCGCTCACCTATCTGGGCGGGGTGTTCTACTCGATCAACATGCTGCCGGACTTCTGGCAGGGCGTGTCGATGGTCAATCCCATTCTGTACATGGTCAACGCCTTCCGCTACGGCATTCTCGGGGTCTCGGACATCCCGGTCGGCGGAGCGCTGGTGGCCATCGCGATCTTCATCGTCGTGTTTTTCGCGGTGGGGCTGTGGATGCTCGACCGCGGCAAGGGGATCCGGAGCTGACATGAGCGAACGTGACGAAACCCTCGAGCATGCGCCGCTGGGGCGCGAGTCCGCGTATCCCGAGCACTACGACGCCGGCCTGCTGTTTCCCATTCCCCGGCAGGCCAGCCGCACGCCGCTGGGGCTCGATGATGCCGCGCTGCCGTTCGAGGGCGAGGACGAGTGGCACGCCTTCGAGCTTTCCTGGCTCGACGCGAAGGGCAAGCCGATCGTCGCCGTGGCCCGGTTCCGGCTGCCCGCCGACTCCCCCTCGCTGATCGAGTCGAAGTCCTGGAAGCTGTACCTCAACAGCTTCAACCAGACGCGCTTCGATAGCCGCGAGGCGGTGATCGACACGCTCGAGCGTGACCTGGCCCAGGCGGCGGGCGCGTCGGTGGCGGTGGCCCTGTTCGGCGTCGAGGACGATGCCCTGATGCCCCGAGCGTTGCCCGGCGAGCGCCTGGACGATCTCGACGTGAGCATCGAGCACTACACGCCGACTCCTGAGCTGCTCGAAGTCGGCGAAGAGATCGTCGAAGAAACGCTGCACTCGCACCTGCTCAAGTCCAATTGCCCGGTGACCGGCCAGCCCGACTGGGGCAGCGTGCTGATTCGGTATCGCGGCCCCCGGCTGGAGCGCGAGGCCTTGCTGAAGTACCTGATCTCCTACCGGCAGCATCAGGACTTTCATGAGCACTGCGTCGAGCATCTGTTCGTCGATCTCATGGCGCGGGCCAGGCCGGAGCGACTGCTGGTCATGGCGCGCTACGTGAGGCGGGGCGGGCTGGATATCAGCCCCTGGCGGGGTACGCCCGGCGAGCGGCCGCCCACGTCACTCCGGCTGGCGCGTCAGTGAGCGTGCAAACTGACGCCATGCATTGAACACCGGCGGCTTCGGCCGCACATCATTACCCTATTCAGACGGCCAAGGAGATGTTCATGGATGCCATGACCTTACTGCACGAGCGCAGCTCGATGGGAAAACTGGCCGCGCCCGCCCCCGACCGCGATCAACTGGATGCACTGTATCGTGCCGCCTTGCGTGCGCCCGATCATGACGCCCTGACGCCATGGCGGTTCATCGAGTTTTCCGGGGAAGGGCTCGACCGGCTGGGCGAGCTGTACGCCAAGGCCGAGCAGCGTCTCAATCCGCACATCGACGACGGCCACCTGGATGCCGCGCGCAAGAAGCCCAAGCGTGCGCCGATGATCATCGCGGTGATCGCCAAGGTCACGCCCGATCATCCCAAGGTGCCGCGTATCGAACAGCTGCTTTCCGCCGGCTGCGCGGCGCATGGCATCCTGCTCGCGGCGCAGGCGCAAGGCCTGGGCGCCATGTGGCGCACCGGCCACTACGCCTTCGACCCCACGGTGCGTGAAGGCCTCGGCCTCGCCGAGGACGACGAACTGGTCGGCTTTCTGTATCTCGGCCAGATGGGCGGGCGCCACAAGCCGCTGCCCGAGCGCGATCCGAGCGACTTCGTCGAGCGCTGGTCGTGAACGCTTCGCCACGCCGTCCGGGGGTGATGCATCCCCGCTTGCCGTTGCCCGAGGCCAGTGACGGAGACGACCTCGAGGACTTTCTCGCCTGGTTGCGAGAGGCGATCCCGCAGGTCGCGCATTACGGCATTCACTCGCCCGCCTGGGACGCGACGACGCTCCACTGGCAAGTCGCGCTGGATGCCAACCTCAATGACAAGGGCACCGGCTTCGGCGGCGCGCTCGCCGCGGAGACCACGCTGCTCGGCTGGTGCTGGACGACACTGTGGCTGCGCGCCCGGGGCAGGGCGCAAGACGTAGTGATCGCCGAAGGCCAGCAGCGTTTTCTCGCCCCCGTCACCACGGACTATCACATGCAGTGTTTCCCTCTCGAAGCCGACGGCATCGCCCGGCTGGAGGCCTCGCTGGCGGAGAAGGGGAGAGGGCGCATCACCCTCGTCCAGCGCGTCTACTGTGGCGACACGCTCTGCATGGAAGCCCAGGGCAGCTACGCGGTACTCAAGTGATTCCCTGCCGAAAAGGAAAATCGCTTGCAAAACAGCACTTAGCTCGATAGTATGTGCGCCGTTCTGACGGACATGGTCAACGCCACCCGACAGGACGACAATTTGCGGAGGGGTGTCCGAGTGGTCGAAGGAGCGCGCCTGGAAAGTGCGTAAGTCGAAAGGCTTCGAGGGTTCGAATCCCTCCCCCTCCGCCAGAATCTAGAAAAGCCGCTGAGCCATCAGCGGCTTTTTTTTGTGCCTGCCTTTTGGAAGGACCACGCCTCACTTCTTGGGTTCCTAACCTCGTCTTCACCACCCCCGTTTGGTCGCATATCCGCTCATTTAGGAATGACAGCGACCTTGGCTTTCGGTAGTGTTTCTAAGTGTTTTGAGTGGTAGGCGAATGTTATAGCCCTTAGCCACTCGGGACTAGCTCAGATGCAAGGATGGAGTGCGTGTCGCCAAGTGGGAAGTATTGCATCCCGGCAGGTCCTGGGTGGATAAATGCCAGCCTTGCGTCGAGTCGCAGGAGCAAGTGATCCAGGAGGCAAGGAATCATCTACGGAACAACCCCTTTTTGAAGATAATTCCATGATCAGCGCATGATGCCGTCACGCGCTTCCACATCTTGACCACGGTTTTTCAGTTTCACATGTCCTTAGATCAGTGCAAGCACCTCCTGGCCGAGCTCGAGCGGATGGAGGTCTATCGCCCATCCCGGCACCGGCAACCTTTCGAGCAAGGAGTTTCGACTTTTTCCAATGCCACCCTTGTGCTGGGCTCATGTCTGTTCGCGATCCTCTTGGTGTTTGCCGCTTATCAGAAATGGTGCGGGGAGCTCGAGGTGGCCATGGCCAATTTTGCCGTGGGAATTGGAATAGCCAGCATACTGTTCGCTCTACTTTCCTTGTTATCGCCATTGGTCCTCTTCGTTTGGTATTGCATGAGATGGAAGAGCATTACATACCGGGACTTGGAAAAGGCGTTTGAGCACGATTTCGATATCGTGGAATCCCTTAAGCAATTCCCCGTGGGGACTCTCTCCTACACAAAACGTTGGCTCGAGACGAAGGTATCTAGATTCGAGCGACGCATGAGCTTCTTCTTCGGATCCAAAACTGCCGCGTTCTCGCTTCTTTTCCTCTCCCTGAGCCTTGTGGATCGAGTGGGCGGCTTTGAGGTCTTATCGAGGACCATTGGTCACAAAATCAACGCGGCTAATTTCGTCGATTGGCTAGCTGTTTGGGCACTGGCGTTCGTGCTGGGTCTTTCCCTGGCCGCCCTTGTGATGAGAGGGCTCACGGCGAAGTATAGTCATCAGGCCGAGATCGTGGGCCTTGCACTCGAGGCGAAGGGGGAACAGGCCTAGAGCTCTTCCCCTTTGACCTCACACTGCACTCGCGTACCAAAGCTGTTGTCATCGAGTGAATCCACCACTTCCTTGACCAGCCAGGGAGTGGCGTCGATATCTGGTTTGAAGCCACGGGCCGTAAGTGGCGACTCGGGGAGATGTTGGCGCGCTCGTGGGCAAGGGTGATCTCGAAGGTGGCTTCGCCGCGTTGCGCGCCGCCATTCGCCTTTGGCGGCGTCTAGGGGCGCCTGTAATGACCCCCTGGTTTCTGCACACCCTACGCCGTTAATGCGGGGTGTGCTCGGGGTGCCACGTAGTCCAGAGACTGATGTGGCCGCTCTTCGTTGTAGTACCGGATCCAGCGATTGATCACGACCCTGGCTTGGCCCAGCGATTCGAAACGGTGAAGCCAGATGCACTCCTCCTTCAAGGAGCGGAAGAAGCGCTCCACGAGCCCGTTCTGTTCCGGTGTATATGGCGTCGTGAACTCCTGCGTGAGGCCATAGGCCTTTACCGTGCCCGTGTAGTGGCGGCTGCTGAAAACGAGCCCGTTATCGGAGCGAAGGGCCAGCGGTTGCTGAACGCGTCCCAGCGCCCCCAGCCGATAAACCAGTGCTTCCTCCAAGGCGGCCTCTGCTGTCTTGCTGCTGCCATTGTCCGATAATCGCCAACCGAGGATCTCACGCGTGCAACAGTCGATGATGACCGCCAAGCTGGCCCGCCGATCCTTACCGCACCACACGTGAGTGAGATCCGTGGCCCAGCGCTCATCTGGCCGTGAGGTGACTGACGGCAAGCGTCTGGCGCGAGGTCGGAAGCCCTGCGGTCGCTTGCGCACCTGCCAGCCTTTGAGCTGCAGGATGCGCTGGATCGGCTTACGGTTCTCGCCCAGCACGCACGCCAGCCGGCGATAGCCGTAGCTGGGGAAGCGTTCCAGCGTCAGCTTCACACGGGCCGTCAGGTCCGTATTCACGACACGAGGCCGAGCCTTTGGCCGGTAATACAGACTGCGCCGAGGGAAATCCAGCCAGCGACAAAGTTTGGCCAATGATACCACCCGGCCTTCCTGGGCCATTTCCGCCTGCAGCGACCTTACGAGTTCTCGTCCTCGTCGAGCAGGCGACGCCACTTTTTTAGTGCGTAGATCTGCAAGTGGGCCTCGCCCAACGCCTCCTTGGTTTCCCGCAAGTCAGACTCATATTGCTCGCGGATATCCTTGGGGCGGGCCTTGAACCCGTTCTCCATGTTGCGCTGGGCTTCATCGATCCAGCCTTCGACCTCGGAGACGGTGAGGTCATGCTGTCGCGCGACCTCAGCGACCGTGGTCTTGCCCTTGAAGATATCCATGACCACGGACGCTTTGCGCTTCGCGGTCCATCGCTTGATGGGGGTGTCGTCGCTCATCTTCTCCTCCTGATGACTGCACTATAGCCTGTGCAGCTGTGGAGGGGGTCACTTCACATCCTCTGACATTCAGCGGCGTATAGAAGAGGCATTCAAACGTGATGCCGAGTTGGATGCAAAGTCTATAAGTGTCAAGGTCATCGAAGGTGATGTTACGCTTGAAGGGCGGGTGCGTACGTGGCTGGAAAGGGAGGCCGCTGAACGAGCTGCATGGTCGGCGCCTGGGGTCAAACATGTCGAAGACCATATAGCCGTAAATTGATGTGAATCATCGTGGGAGGTGCGTTGGGCGCTTCCCCTTTTTATTGATGAAGTTAAATTTCTTGTTTTTTAGGCTTTGCGTTACGGGATCAGAGTAATAATGAAATTGGTTTGGGAAGTTACTCTTTGACGCATTTCATGCACCGCGTCGTGTAGGGCAAGGCCTCGAGTCGCTCGGGCGCGATCAAACCGCCACATATCTCGCAATGATCTCCGACGCCGGTATCGAGCCGTGCCAGAGCGCGTTCCACCTGGGCCAGCTCCGTCCTGGCCTCGTCTTCCAGTCGCGCGATGACCTCGTCGTTACGGACCTCCAGCGCCTGGTCATCGAGATCCTTGTCCAAGGCACCACTCGTGCGGTGCTGGTGGGCCTCGTAGTGACGAATGCGCTCCAGCAACTCCAGTCGCAGCGTTTCCAGTCTCGTTTTTCGTTCTTGCATGGTCGTCAGGCACCTGGGGTATCTCTTGACAGGATAGTCGCGTTGAGTGGCATTCGGCTGGGTATTTCTTGATGTCGATCACGATCGGTGCCTGCCTGCTCATCCCAGCGACTTCCGCAGCCGGGATAGGGCGAAGGTGAAGAATAGCGTGCCGATCGCCATCAGGGCTGCGAACTGGGGCCAGACGACCGATAACCCCGCGCCGCGAAAAAGGATGCCTTGACTGAGCATCACGAAATGGGTCGTCGGCGCGACGAGCATGATGTCCTGGATGAACGCCGGCATGCTTTCCCGGGGCGTGGTACCTCCGGAGAGCATCTGCAACGGGATCAGGGTGAGGATGATCAACAGCCCGAGTTGCGGCATGGAGCGCGCCACGGTACCGAAGAAGATGCCCATTGAGGTGGTGGCGAACAAATGCAGCATGGTGCCGAGCAGGAACAGGGCGAACGAGCCGGCCAGCGGCACCCCCAGCCAGCGATGGACCACGAGATGCAAGGCCAGCGTCGAGGCCACCAGTACCACCAGTCCCATCGACCAGACCTTGGCCAGCATGATCTCGAAGGGCGTGACCGGCATCACGAGCAGATGCTCGATGGTGCCATGCTCACGCTCGCGGATCAGCGCCGCGCCGGTGAGAATGATCGAGAGCATGGTGACATGATTGATGACGTCGTTCACTGCACCGAACCAGGACTCGATCAGGTTGGGGTTGTAGGCCGCGCGTATCACCGCCTGCACTGCCGGCTCGCCCGTGGCGCCCGGCCCATCGAGGAAGGCGGCGACCTCGCTGTGAATGATCTGCTGCAGGTGGCCGGCACCGGTGAATGCCTGGCTGATCTGGGTGGCATCGACGTTGAGCTGCAGCGTGACCGTTTCACCGTCGAGCAGGTCGCGCTGGAAGCCGGGCGGAATGTCGAGGGTGAAGGTGTAGCGACCCGCGTCCATGCCGGCGTCCATTTCCTCGTGCGCGACCCGTTGCGGGGCGAGGAAATAAGGGGCTTGCAACGCATCCAGGAGGCGCTCGGAGGCGGGCGAGCGGTCCTCGTCGACCACGGCGATGGCCGCCCGGTGTGGAATCTCCGGTACGCTGGTGGCGCTGGCATAGATGCTGAGGGTGAAGGCATAGACGATGAGCGTCATCATCGCCGGATCGCGCAACAGCGCGCGCAGTTCCTTGATGCCAAGATGCAGGACGTTGGCAGGCCTTGGCATGTCACTTCTCCTGTTTGCCGAGGGCAACGAGGCTGAGTCCGCCGAGCACGGGGAGCGTTGCCAGCAAGGCCAGAAAGTAGGGATACAAGTCAGCCAATCCCAGGGCCTTGGAGAACACGCCCCGGCAGATCAGCAGAAAATGGGTGGTGGGGTAGAGCTGTCCGATCACGGCAGAGGCGCCTTCCAGAGAGGCCACGGGGTTGAACATGCCCGAGAACTGCAGCGCCGGCACCAGGGTGCCGATCGTGGTGCCGAAGATGGCGGCGATCTGGCTGTTGAACAGCGTCGAGAACAAGAATCCCAGCCCCGTGGCGCACATCACGTACAACAATGCGCCCAGGGTCAGGGTCAGCAGGTTGCCCTTGAGGGGCACATCGAACACGAGGATCGACAGCAGCACCAGCAGCAGGAAATTGACCAGGCCCAGCGTCACGTAGGGCAGTTGCTTGCCGATCAGGAATTCCAGGCGTGTCACCGGCGTGACGTAGAAGTTGGTGATGGAGCCGAGCTCCTTCTCGCGCACCACCCCCAGCGCGGTCAGCATGGCCGGAATCATCATCAGCAACAGCGACATGATCGTCGGCACCATGGCCGGCAAGCTCTGCACGTCGGGGTTGTAGCGATAGCGCAGCGCAATGTCGACCTGCCCGCTATCGGCGCGCGTGCCCATGCCGTGCGCCAGCTCCTGCAGATAGGCATCGTGGATGCCCACCACGTACCCCCGGATGGTATTGGCGCGACTCGGCATGGCACCGTCGATCCAGTACGCCACCTGGGGCGAGTCGCCGCGTTTGAGCCGCCTCCCGAAATCGGGCGGTATTTCCACCGCGAGGCTGATGTCACCGCTGCGCAGGCGTGTTTCCAGATCCGCATAGCTCTGCAGCGGTGCCTTTTCCTGGAAGTAGCGCGAGCCGGACAGGTTGAGCGCATAGTGCTGGCTGGTCGTGGTCTGGTCACGGTCGAGCACGGCGAAGGCGAGACGATCGACGTCCATGTTGATGCCGTACCCCATGATGAACATCAACACGAGGGTGCCGATCATCGCCATGGTGGCCCGCACCGGGTCGCGGCGTAGCTCGATGCTCTCGCGCCGGGCGTAACTGAGCAGTCGCCGGCCACTGAAACGCGGTGGCGGCGTATCGTTCGTGGCCGAGTCGGGGGCGGAAAGCGCCATGGGGGCGGCGCCGGTCGAAGCGCCAGGCGAGGCGGCGTCGCGTAGATAGCCGATGAAGGCCTGTTCCAGTGTATCGCTGCCTCGGTTTGCGATCAGCGCCTGCGGGGTGTCGGTGGCGAGCACCCGGCCGGCATGCATCAGCGCGACGCGATCGCAGCGCATGGCCTCGTTCATGAAATGGGTGGAAATGAAAATGGTGACGCCGTCCTCCCGCGACATCTGCACCAACTGATGCCAGAAGTTGTCGCGGTTGATCGGGTCGACGCCGGAGGTGGGTTCGTCGAGAATCAGGATTTCCGGACGATGGAGCACCGCCACCGCCAGCGACAAACGCTGGCGGACGCCCAGTGGCAGGCGTCCGGGCAACCGGTCGACGACGTGCTCGAGGTCGAAACGGGTCAGCAGCGCAGGGCGGCGCTGGCGGTAGTCGTCTTCCGACAGCTGAAAGAGCCGAGCATGCAGGTCGAGGTTCTGGCCCACGCTGAGTTCGCTGTACAGCGAGAAGGCCTGCGACATGTAACCGATGCGCCGCCGGGGCGCGATGTCGTCGGGGGCCACCGGTTGGCCGAACAGCCGGGCCTGGCCTGCCTCGAAAGGCAGCAGTCCGGTGAGCATCTTCATGGTGGTCGACTTGCCGCAGCCGTTGGAACCCACAAAGCCGAAGATCTCGCCGCGGGCGATGCGAAAGTCGACGTGATCCACGGCGGTGAAATCGCCGAATCGCTTGGTCAGTCCATGGGCCTCGATGGCGGTCTCGTCGTTGGTGCGTCGCGGGGGAATGTCCAGCTGCTGATGCGTGCGGCGCTGGTCCTCGGGCAGCAACTGGATGAAGGCCGCTTCCAGCGTCGTGCAGCGGGTGCGTTCGAGCAGGGTCCGGGGCGTGCCGGTATCCAGTAGTCGGCCCTCGTTCATGACCACCAGCCAGTCGAAGCGCTGGGCCTCGTCCATGTAGGCGGTGGCGACGAGCACGCTCATGTGAGGACGTTGCTGGCGGAGACGGGCGATGAGCTCCCAGAACTGGCTGCGCGAGAGCGGATCGACCCCGGTCGTGGGTTCATCGAGGATCAGCAGGTCGGGATCGTGAATCAGCGCGCAGCACAGGCCCAGCTTCTGTTTCATGCCGCCGGAGAGCTTGCCGGCGGGGCGCTCGAGGAACTCGGCCAGTCCCGTGCTGCGGGTCAGGTCGAGAATGCGGCCTTCTCGCTCGACCTGGTTCTGGCCGAAGAGACGTGCGAAGAACTCGAGATTCTCGCGCACCGTCAGGGTCGCATACAGGTTCTTGCCGAGGCCCTGTGGCATGTAGGCGATACGCGGTCCCGTCAGGCGACGATGCCTGGCGTTCGCCATGTCGCCGCCGAGCACCTCGACGTTGCCTCGCTGGCGGCGTCGGGCACCGGCCACCAGCGCCAGCAGGCTCGACTTGCCGACGCCGTCGGGACCGATCAGGCCGACCATGCGCCGGGCCGGAACGTCCAGGTCCACGTCGGCCAGGGCCGTGGTCGCGGCATACCGCAGGCTGACGCCGCGCAGCCGGGCGATGAGGTCTTCACTCATGGCGGCAGGTTCACCTGCAAGGACGCGGGCCACGCGGCGTCGGGCGCCAGCTTGAGATAGGCCATGCCGGGAAGGCCGGTCTTGACCTGTTCGAGATGCTCCTTCAACAACTGCGGATCGACGCGCGCGCGAATCCGGAACATGAGCTTGTCCCGCTCGCTGGCGGTTTCCACCGTCTTGGGTGTGAACTGGGCGGCGCTGGCGACGAAGCTGACACGAGCGGGAATCACGTATTCCGGAGCGGCATCCAGCACCAGGCGCACGTCATCGCCCAGTGCCTCGCGCCCGGCCTGCGAGGTGGGCAAAAAGAACGTCATGTAGACATCGGTCAGGTCGATCAGGTTGAGCACCTTGCCCCCGGGGGCGAGGACTTCGCCGGGTTCCGCCACGCGATATTGCACCCGGGCCAGCCGGTCGGTCTGCAACCGACTGTCATCGAGATCCGCCTGGATTCTCGCTACATTGGCGTCGGCGGCGTCGATGGCGGACTGCGCCTCGATGACTTGGGAGCGGGCCGCGACGATGGCCGCCTGAGCCGCCGCGACCTGGGCCCGGGCTGCTGCCAGCGCGGCTTCCGTGCTTTGCATCACCGCCAGGTCATCGTCGGCCTGCTGGCGGGAAATGGAATGACGCTGCACTAGCGCCTGGGAGCGTTCATGACGCTTGCGTGCCGCCGTCAGCTCCGCCTGGCGTTGATGTACGACGGCTTCCGCGGCGGCCTTGGTGCTTTCGCTCTGAGCCACCTGAGCGTGGGCGGTCTGCAAGGCGTTGCGCATGCGCTGCAGCTCGGCCCGAGCCTGGCGCGATTCCGCCTCGAGCGCACGCGTGTCCATGCGGGCCAGTATCTGGCCGGGGCCGACGAATTCACCCTTGCCGACCCGTATCTCGGCGACCCTGCCGCCCAGTTTGGTGGCGATGTCGATTTCGGTCGCCTCCATGCGGCCGTTGCCACGCGCGATCGCGTTCTCATCGTCGCCGGGGCGCAGCGTCTGCCAGGCGGCAATCCCGGCGATGCCCGCCAGGGCGGCGAGCATCAGGGCTGTAAAAAGACGCTTGCGGTGGGGCGTGTTCATGAGGCTCGCGGCTCCGTTCGCCAGGGCATGATTCGTGACGCCGTTGATGCGCATGCCGCTGCCGGAGGCGCGTCGAATCTGCAGCTAGTATAGGCGAGGGAGACCACGGCAATGACACGCGACCGTGTGGCGTGACAGCGCACCCCGGAAAGGCGCGCCAAGCCGGGGCTCGCTGCTCATCCGCTGCATGCAGACTCTGAATGCCAATAGCCTTGGCTAACGGATGTCTCAGGAGCTGCGATCAGAGTCATGCGGCTTATCGGTCATGCAGGTGGGCGACCAAAGCCTCGGCAAAGGTATCGGTAGTCCCGGTTCCGCCCATGTCAGGTGTCACTCGATCTCGAGCCGTTTCCAGCACCGTCCGGATCGTTCGACGAATCCGGGCTCCTTTATCCACCATGCCCAAGTGATCGAGCATATCCGCAGCGGCCAAGAGCAGTGCACATGGATTGGCGAGCTTTTGCCCGGCGATATCCGGCGCCGAGCCATGCACCGCCTCGAAAATAGCGGCTTCTGTGCCAATGTTCGCGCCCGGTGCCAGCCCCAGGCCGCCGATCAGCCCGGCACAGAGATCCGAGAGGATGTCGCCAAAAAGATTGGTCGTGACGATAACGTCGAACTGGTGAGGGTTCATCACCAGCTGCATACAGGCGTTATCGACAATCATTTCCTGGAACTCGATGTCCGGATATTCTTTCGCTACCTCACGGGCGACATCGAGGAAAAGTCCGGAACTGGTCTTGATGATGTTGGCCTTGTGAACGGCCGTGACTTTTTTCCGATTGCGTTGATGTGCCAGTTCGAAGGCATGGCGCACGATGCGCTCCGAGCCCCGGCGAGTCACTCGGATGCTGGAGAGTGCCGTCTCGCCATCATCGGAGAGGCTCTGCCCGTCGGAGAGATACGCACCCTCGGTATTCTCGCGTACCGTGATCAGGTCAATATTGTCATAGCGTGAGCGAGTACCAGGGAAACTGATCGCAGGGCGAACATTGGCATAAAGATCGAATTCACGGCGCAGCTGGACATTCAGGGACGATATCCCGCTACCGATCGGCGTCGTCAAGGGGCCTTTCAGTGCTATGCGATGTTGTCTGATCGCTGCGATCGTGTCAGCGGGCATTGGCTGTCCATGCGTTTCCTGCGCAGTCAGGCCGGCATCCAGAAATTCATATTGCAGGCCACAGTCCAGTGCATTCAGGACGCTGAGAGTAGCCTCCATGATTTCGGGGCCTATGCCATCCCCCTTCAATACTGCAATCGTCTGACTCATTGTCATGCCTCAGTCGGTGTTGCGATCCATTTCGTGTCGCTCGTGATGCCAACGTAGCGCGACGGTTCTGGCCGATTGCAAGTCGCTACGGTAGGTCAGCATTCCAGCGACTTTTCGAATACCTGCACGGCGCAGCTTGACGATAATGCGTGTGGGTAACCCTACCAGGATCAGAGCCACTCCCTCGCGATGCATTTCGCCGATGAGCGACTGGAGGGCGACGATGGCCGTGCCATCCATGCTGGGAACCTTGCGCATGTCTATCAAGACGGTCTGGACCTGACGGTCCACTCGATGAAGGGATGTGAGGGCCTTCTCGGCCACTCCGAAGAACAAGGGACCATTGATTTCGTACACCGCCATTTCTGGAGGCAGCCCGGTGACGGCAGGGTGCCGTTCTGCCTCGAGGCGATCGGTCGTGGTCAGCAAGGCCATGCGGCGGATAAAGAGTGCTGCGGCCAACCCCATGCCGACTGCGACGGCCAGGACCATGTCAAACAGAACGGTCAGGCCGAAACAGATGACAAGGATGGCGGCGTCGCCGGGAGGCGCCGAGCGCAAGGTGTGCAGGAAATGACGCGCTTCGCTCATGTTCCAGGCAATGATGAACAGCAGCGCCGCCAGTGCGGCCATGGGAACGAGGCCCAGCAATCCGGCGAGCGCGATGACGGCCAACAGTACCACGACGGAGTGCACCACCGCGGCGATGGGGGAGCGCCCGCCGCTGCGGATGTTGGTCGCCGTCCGGGCAATAGCCGCCGTGGCCGTTATGCCACCGAAGAGTGGCGCTACGATGTTGCCCAGCCCTTGGCCAACCAGCTCGGCGTTGGGGTCATGCTTGGTCTTGGTCAGGCCATCCGATACCACCGCGCATAGCAGTGATTCGATGGCGCCTAGCATGGCGATGGCGAAGGCGGGCCCCAGCAGCGCTCGAATCAGCTCGAAATTCAGCTCCAATGGAGCGCCATCGGGACCTGGTAGCAGCCAGGGAGCCGTGAAGGACGGCGCTATCGGGGGAATCCCCGTTCCCGTCTCGCCATTGGCTTCCCAGGTAAAGCGGGAGGCAATCGTCTCGACGGCCGGTGCGCTTTCGCTGGCGAACCACTGATTGGCTGCGTAAGCCGCGATAGCGCCCGCGATCAACCCGACAAGAGGCGCGGGAATGGGGACATGCAAGCGTGGCCATAGCAACATGACAATCAGAGCCAATACCCCAATGCCGAATTCGAGAGGATCGAGCGTGGGCAGCGAGGCGACGATCCGCCCCAGGTTTTCGACGAAATGCTCACCGAGCTGTCCGACGCTCAACCCCAGGAAATCGGGAATCTGCAGGACCGCGATGACGACTGCAATCCCGGCCGTGAAGCCAAGAACCACAGGGTAAGGCACGAATTCGATCAGGCGGCCCATTCGGGTAATCCCCAGGACCACCAGGATGATGCCGGCCATCATCGAGGCGATGAGCAATCCGCCGAGACCGTATTGCTGGACAATCGGGAACAGAATGACGACGAAAGCGGCGGTCGGGCCTGACACATTGAAACGCGAGCCGCCGGTCAACGCGATGATGGCCCCGGCCACAATGGCTGTGTAAAGGCCGTGCTGAGGAGGAACACCTGTCGCGATCGCCAATGCCATCGAGAGTGGCACGGCCACGGTGCCGATGGTGAGGCCAGCCATCACATCTTTGCGTAAATCGGCGAGGCCGTACCCGCTCCGCCATGCCGTGCGAAGTCCTGAAGAGATGCTGGGCAAGTCCACGTAAAACCTTTGGCGTGACATACGATGCCCCTCGCTGTCATGCCCCTCACCATGGTGGTGTCGAGCGGAGCATTGAGTATGAGGAAGGATGATTATGTTAATGACATTAACATGCAGTTATAATCAGGTGCAAACGTAGACGCATACCTGCTCTCGGAATAGCGCAGGGCATTGCGACATGAAGGCCATGGCATTAACATTTGATGTTAATAAAAGAGGAGAATGCTCATGGAAAAGAAAACGGCTCGCCTCACATTGCTGATAGACCCACAGAAGAAACGCGCCTTCGAGGAGTTGTGTGCCTTACAGGACCTGACGCCATCGCAAGTCGTGCGGCAGCTGATACGTGATTATCTACACAAGCATGGGGTGGAGTACGGCTCGCAGCTGCAGGAAGACGAAAAAAATCCCTCGACCTGATCCTCGAGCTTCTAGCAAGGCCCCGTTTGTCCTCCGCCACTCGGCATCTGTGGTCGAAAAGCTATGCCATGACGCCAGGTTCTACGCCTTTAACGGACACTGCTATGCACAATCTATGGATTCCAGTGGTTGCCATTCTCGCCGTTGCCGGCTTGATCTTCGGTGGTCAGGCCTATTCCGAGGCGCAACGTGATACTCACATCGCCACGGCCATAGCGGAAGAACACCAAAGTCAGACGCCTGCCGAGCTTTCACACTCGATTCGCGTCAACAAGGGCTATGGCGTATGCGGTGACTACACGCTTGCCAACGGCGAGTCCGGATCCTTCTATTACAACAGTGCCACCAAGCGATTGGCGTTGGACGCGAATGCCGATCTGTATCGCGACAATTGCGCGGGCGTCTCTGACTCGTGAGATGTTGATAAGACAGGATCGGCTCCTGAGGGCGGCGGTCTTGGGGGCATGGCGCGTCAGCCTGTGGCTTGGCGCCAGGAAAGCGGACACGTTCCGGTGTGGGATGACAGCGCACCCCGGGAAGGCGTTCTCTTGCTAAGCTGGGGCTCTGTCATCCCGGTCGTCGACCGGTCGTGTTCTTTTTGCGTACAAGGATTTCTCCATGCCGAACATGTTGTCTTTGCTCGAGGAAGTCGCGTCGCCGATCATCGGGCTCGGTTGCATGAATCTGTCCCATGGTTACGGGGCGCCGGTGCCGGAAGCCGAAGGCGTACGAGCGTTGCAGGCGGCGTTCGAGATGGGCTATCGGCATTTCGACACCGCGACCCTCTATGGCGCGACCGCCAACGAGTCGCTGGTGGGCAAGGCGCTCGAGGGGCGACGCGATCAGTTGCTGCTGGCCAGCAAATGCGGCATGGCGATCGACCCGGCGCTCGGCCGCAAGGTGATCGACGGTCGCCCCGAGACGCTGCGTCGCCAGTGCGAGGCGAGCCTGCAGCGTCTGCGTACCGATCGGCTGGATCTCTATTACCTGCATCGCATGGACCGCCAGGTTCCCATCGAGGAGAGCGTCGGGGCGCTGGGGCGGCTGGTCGAAGAGGGCAAGCTTCGTGCCGTGGGGTTGTCCGAGGTCTCCGCCGAGACGCTGCGTCGTGCCCATGCCGAATACCCGGTGGCAGCGGTGCAGTCGGAATATTCGCTGTGGACGCGCAACCCCGAGATCGCCCTGCTCGCGGCGTGTCGTGAACTGGGCACCACGCTGGTGGCGTTCAGCCCGTTGGGGCGCGGCTTTCTGGCGGGAGCGGTCGCGGATCCTGCGGACCTGGAAGAAGGTGACATGCGCCGTGACATGCCGCGTTTCAGTGCCGAGCATTACCCGCATAACCAGCGCTTGCTGACGGATTTCATCGCGCTTGCCGAGGCGCTGTCGATGACGCCGGGGCAATTGGCGCTGGCGTGGGTGATGGCGCAGGGGGCCGGTATCGTGCCCATTCCCGGCACGCGCGATGTCGCACACATGCGCGAGAACCTGGCGGCGGAAACGCGGCAACTGGACGACGCGTCGCTCGCCCGGCTGAACGCGATGATGACGCCCGATCAGGTCAGGGGTGGGCGCTACAGCAAGGCCCAGCAGGCGGACATCGATACCGAGGAGTTCGTCTGACGGCCGTTCTGCGCGTGCCGCGTTTCGCGCACAGTGCGTGTCGGCGATCTCTGACAGGCAAATGACCGAGCAGGCCCTAGTATGAAAGTGCGGCGAGGGATGCGCCGTGCAAACTCCCGGCTAGGATGGCCGGGGTTTTATTTCCCCCGCCGTGTTCCGAATTTTTTCCGTTGTCTGCTGGTCATGCCGCCGACGCTGTCGGCGGCACTTTTTTGTCATGACGTTCCTCTCATCATGACGTTCCTTCCATCTCGCGTGTCAGGCGCCGGCTGACATCGCTGGGCGAGCCGGTACGTCGGGCCAGGATGTCGTAGGCGACGGGTACCACCAGCAGCGTGAACAATGTGGCGGCGGCCACGCCGCTGAAGATGACCGTGCCGATGACGAGCCGCGTCTCGGCACCGGGGCCGCTGGCAAAGATCAGCGGCACGGCGCCGGCCATGGTGGTGACGGCGGTCATCAGGATCGGACGCAGGCGCGTCACCGAGGCATCGATCAGGGCATCGCGGAAGACGCGGCCCTCGTCGCGTAGCTGATTGGCGAACTCGACGATGAGAATGCCGTTCTTGGCGGCCAGCCCCACCAGCATCACCATGCCCACCTGACTGTAGATGTTCAGCGACTGGCCGGTCAGCCACAGTCCGAACAGGGCGCCGCTGATCGCCAGGGGCACGGTCAGCATGATGACCAGCGGATGCACGAAGCTTTCGAACTGCGCCGCGAGGACCAGGAAGACCACCAGCAGTCCCATGATCATCAAGAAGGTGGTGGCGCCGCTGGACTCCTGGTAATCCCGCGAGGGGCCCTTGTAGTCGATCATGGCATCGGCGGGCAGCACCTCGTCGGCGAGCGTGTTGAGATAGCCCAGGGCCTCGCCCATGGACGCGCCGTCGGCCAGGTTGGCTTCCAGGGTGATCGCGCGAACGCGGTTGAAACGATTGAGCTCGCTGGCGTCGGCGTAGTCGCTGAGCGTCACCAGGCTCGCCAGGGGAATGAGTTCGCCGCTGCGGTCGGAGCGGACCTGGATGTTGTCCAGCGCGCTGGGACTTCGTTGCGTGTCGCGCTCGCCCTCGAGGATGACGTCGTATTCCTCGCCATCGTCGACATAGCTGGTGACGCTGCGACCGCCGAGGAGCGTCTGCAGCGTGCGGCCGATGGTGTCGACGTTCACGCCCAGGGCGGCGGCGCGCTGGTAGTCGATCTCGATGCGCAACTGCGGCTGGGTTTCCTTGTAGTCGCTGTCTAGTGCGGTCAGGCCCGAGTCCTCGTCTGCGCGAATGCGTTCGAGCAGTTGGTCGCGCCAGGTGACCAGCGATTCGTAGGTACCACCGCCGATCACGAATTGCACCGGTTTTTGTATGCGCCCACCGAAGCCCTGCCGCATCACCGGTGCGGCCTCGACGCCGGGCAGGTCCGCGAGGCGCCGGCGCACGTCGGCCATGATGTCCCAGGCCGAGCGCCGCTCGCCCCATGCCGCGAGGCTGACGATCACTATGCCGTCGTTGAAGTTCTCGATGTTGCCGTAGCCGCGCGGTGCGCGCACCGAGATGTTGCGAATCTCGCCTTCGTCGACCAGCGGCAGCAGGCGCGCCTCTATTTCGTCCATGTAATCCTGCATGTAGTCGAAGGTGGCGCCTTCGGGACCGTTGACGAGAATGAAGAAGTTGCCGCGGTCCTCCTGCGGGGTGTACTCGTTGGGCAGTTCGCCGAACAACCACACGGTGGCGCCGAGCAGCGCGGCGAACGTCACCAGACATGCCCAGCGCCAGCGCAGCAGGGTGACCAGCACATGGCGATACAGGCGCTGGGTGGCGTCGAGCAGGGTGTGCACGGCATGACTGATGCGGCTTTCATGCATGCGGGGGTCGAGCACCTTGGAGCACATCATCGGGGCCAGGGACAGGGCCAGCAGGCACGAGATCGCCACGGCGGCGGCCAGGGTCAGCGCGAATTCGGTGAACAGCCGGCCGATGTCGCCGCGCAGAAAGCTCAACGGCACGAACACCGCGATCAATACCAGCGTGGTGGCGATGACCGCGAAGCCGATCTGGCGTGTACCGCGAAACGCCGCGACGAGTGGCGTTTCGCCGTAGAGCTGCATGCGCCGGTGGACGTTCTCGAGCACCACGATGGCGTCGTCAACGACCAGGCCGATCGCCAGCACCAGCGCCAGCAGCGTGAGCAGATTGAGGGTGAAGCCGAAGGCGTTCAGGGCGATGAAGGTGCCGATGATCGAGATCGGGACGGTGACCGCGGGTACCAGGGTGGTGCGCACATTGCCCAGGAACAGGAAGATCACCACGACGACCAGCCCCATGGCGATGAACAGCGTGGCCACGACCTCCTGCAACGCCCCGGAGACGAACACCGAGGAGTCGAAGTTGAGTCGCATCTGCATGCCGTCGGGCAGAGTCGACTCGAGGCGCGCCATCTCCGCCTTGACGCCCTGGGACACCTCCAGAATGTTGGCGGTGGACTGCTTCATGATGCCCAGGCCGACCATGGGCACGCCGTTGCCGCGAAACAGCGAGCGCTCCTCCACCGAGCCGACCTCGACGCCGGCCACATCGCTCAAGCGCGTGAGGTAGCCGTCGTCGCCCTGGTCGATGACCAGGTCACGGAAGTCGGCGGCGGTTTCGAAGCTGCGCGGCAGGCGCAAGGTGAACTGCCGCGAGTCGGACTCCAGAAAGCCGGCGGGCAGTTCCACGTTCTCGGCGCGCAGCGTATCTTCCACGTCGGTGACGGTGAGCCCGCGAGCGGCCAGGGCGTTGCGCTTCAGCCAGACGCGCATGGCGTATTCCTTGCCGCCGCCGACGCGCACGCGTGACACTCCGGTTTGCGTGGCGAAACGATCGACCAGGTAGCGATTGGCGTAGTCGGTCAGCTCGGGCACCGTGTAGCCCTCCGCCGTGAGGCTCAGCCACATGATGACGTCGTCGCTGCTGTCGGCCTTTTCCACCTCCGGGGGCTCGGCTTCCCCGGGCAGATTGTCGCTCACGCCGGAGACGCGATCGCGAATGTCGTTGGCCGCTGCCTCGATATCGCGATCGAGGTTGAAGGTGATGTCGATTTCCGACTCGCCGTCGCTGCTGGTCGATTCGATGAGGTCGATGCCCTCGATGCCGGCGATGCGGTCCTCGAGCACCTGCGTGATGCGGGTTTCCACCACATCCGCCGAGGCCCCGGGGTAGTTCGTTTCGATGCTCACCACGGGGGGATCGATGGCCGGGTATTCCTGTACCGGGAGTCGTTCGAGGGCGATCAGGCCGAAGGCGATCAACAGCAGGGCGAAGACGGTCGCCAGCACCGGACGCTGGATGGCGGTATCGGAAAGACGCATCAGTCGCTTTCTCCGCCACGTGAGTCGTCGTCGCGGGCGGCTTCGAGGATGTCGCTGATCTCGCGGCTGCCATCGTCGAGGGCGAGGATATCGACGCGGTCGCCGTCGCGCACCTTGGTGGTGCCGTGACTGACGATCCAGTCGCCCGCCTGGAGTCCGCTGCGTATCTCGACCTCGCCGGCGCGACGCTCACCGATTTCCACGCGGCGCCGTTGAATTCGATTGTCCGCGTCACGCGCGATGTGCATCACGTATTGGCGCTCGCCGCTGGGCACGAGTACCGATTCCGGGACTACCAGCGTGTCGCGGGGGCGGCGTTCCAGGGTCACGATCATCAGCATGCCGGGGCGCAGCATGCGTTCGGGATTGGGCAGCTGGGCGCGTACGCTGACGCTGCGCGATACGGGGGCGATGCGGGTGCCGATGCTGGTGACCTCGCCGCGAAAGACCTGCTCGGGGTAACTGGCCGTGGTGGCGCTCAGCGACATGCCGGGCGCGAGTGCGTCGAGAAACGTCGCCGGGACGGTGAAATCGAGTTTCATGCGGTCGAGCTTGTCGAGGGTGACCAGCTCGGTGCCCGGGGTGACCAGGGCGCCGACGCTGAGGTTGCGCTGCCCCACGGTGCCGGCGAAGGGCGCGCGCAGCTGGTGGTCGGCGAGGCGCGACTGTATCTCGTCGATCTGGGCATTGACCTGCGCCAGTTGGGCCTGGGCATCTTCGACGTCGGCGCGGATGCCGACGTTGCGGTCCTGGAGTTGTCGGGCGCGGCGCACGGCGTTCTCGCGTTCCTGGCGCAAGGCCCTGGCGGCACGCAGCTCGGCCTGCTCCGCACTATCGTCGAGACGGATCAGCAGGTCGCCCATCGCGACGCGCTGACCGTCGTTGAAGCTGAGCTCGGCGATGGTCTCGGTCACGGTGGCGGACAGCGTCACGCTCTCGTCGGCACGCAGCGTCCCCAGCGCTTCCAGTGGATCGCTCCACTCGGTGGTGGTGACGGGCGCGGCGATGACCGACGTGCGGGCCTCGGTGTCCTGTGCGTTGGCGCTGCCCAGTATCGAAAGGCCAAGCAGCGCCACACCCAGGCGACGACGGCCGCGGGCGGCCACGGCAAGAAGCGAAAGTACGGGCATAATGTCTCGTTATTGTCTCGGTGCGATGATGACCGCGCGGCCAGCGCCTGCGTAACGCCTGACGTTCTCGCCATGAAGTGGCATGCTGGCATGTTTCGGAATGTCTCTCGTTGTATCCGACCCGGGCGCCGGATAAAAGTGCGCATTGGCTCGAGCGCCATGATGCACGCTTTTTACACGTTTGCGGATCCGGCGGCGTGGCCTGCGTTCGACGCGGTACACCGGTGTCGGTGCGCCACGCTCGTCGAGGTGTCGCATAACGCTTAGAATGCCACCCTTTGCCTGGAACGAGACGCAACGATGGCACAGACGTATGACGTAGTGGTGATCGGTGCCGGCGCGGCGGGACTGATGTGCGCGTCGACCGCGGGATACGCGGGGCGCCGCGTCCTGGTGCTCGACCATGCCAACAAGGCGGGCAAGAAGATCCTCATGTCCGGCGGGGGGCGCTGCAACTTCACCAACCTGGCGACGGGGCCGGCGAATTTCTTCTCGGCCAACCCGCACTTCTGCATCTCCGCGCTCAAGCGGTATACGCCGGGTCACTTCGTCGAGCTCGTCGAGCGCCACGCCATCGAGTATGTCGAGAAGGCGCCGGGCCAGTTGTTCTGTGCCGACTCGGCCAAGCAGGTGGTGGCCATGCTGCTGACCGAGTGCGAGTGGGCCGGGGCGGAGGTGCGCCTCAAGACCCGGGTCGACTCGCTCGAACGCCATGGCGAAGGCATGCGCCTGGCCACGTCCAGTGGCCCGATCGACGCCGGCACGGTGGTCATCGCCACGGGTGGCCTGTCGATTCCCACCATGGGCGCGACCGGCTTCGGCTATGACGTGGCGCGCCAGTTCGGTCTATCGGTGTCCGAGACCCGGGCCGCGCTGGTGCCGTTCACGCTCACCTCGCAATGGCGCGAGCGTGCCGCGTCGCTGGCGGGAGTGAGTTGTCCGGTGACGGTCGAGGCCGGCGAAGGGCGCTATCACGAACCGATGCTGTTCACGCATCGCGGCGTCTCCGGGCCGGCCATGCTGCAAGCCTCCAGTCATTGGCAACCGGGCATGGCGTTGTCCATCGATCTGCTGCCGGAGGTCGATGTCGCCGGGGAACTGACCGCCATGCGACACCACGCGCCCAAGCGGCGGGTGGCGACGTGGCTGGGGGAACGGCTGCCCAAGCGCCTGGCACAGGCCTGGTGCGAATGGCACGGCCTGGCGGATGTGCCGCTGGGGACGTTGTCCAACCGTGAGGTGGCGCGCCTGGAGGACGAGTTGAAGCGCTGGCAGCTCAAGCCCGCCGGCACCGAGGGCTGGCGCACCGCCGAGGTGACGCTGGGCGGCGTCGACACGCGAGCGATTTCCTCCAAGACCTTCGAGGTGGAGGGGCTGCCGGCTTTGCGTTTCATCGGCGAGGTGCTGGATGTCACCGGCCAGTTGGGCGGCTTCAATTTTCAGTGGGCCTGGGCGTCGGGCGTGGCCTGTGGGCAGGCGGTCTAGCACGGACGGACGACAAGGGCGAGCGAGGAGGAAGGGCGATGTCACGACACCTCGGGGACAGAGTCGTCCAGGCGCTGCGTCGATGGCGTTGGCCTGGGCGCTCGCGCCAGGCGGAGCAGCGTCTGCCGGTGATCGTGTGCGGGCTCGATTATGCGCATTATCGTCTGCTCACGCGGCTTGCCCGGTCGCGCCGCTATGCCGCGCTGGCGGCGGTCGATGACTATCCGTGGCATCACGGGACGCAAGTGGAGGGCGTGCGGGTCTACTACCCGAGCGAGGTGCCGTCGCTGGCGCGCCGTCATGGCGCGGTGGCGGTCGTCTACTGCCATGACGACGACCTGGCCGTCTTCGACGCGCAGACGCGCGAGGCCCTGGACCAGGCCGGAGTGCCGTGCGTGCATGTCTCGCCGGACGACGAGGATGTCGAGGACATTCTGGCACGTCAGCTGGCCTCGTGAGTGCCTGGCGTGACACGCTGCCAACGCAAAAAGCCCCCATGTCGGGGGCTCTTGACGGGCATGGCGAAAGGCGCTAGCGGCGTGCCAGCCGATACAGGGCGCGCGCGCGATTGGCCAGCAATACCGCCGAAAGGCCGCGTCGCAGCCAGGAGCGTGCGGTCTTCGGGCGTCGCGCGCCCTGGGCCGCGAGCAGGCCGAAGGTGCCGATCAACGGCACTTTCCATTGCATCACGCGCTGCCAGGCATGATCGATGGGCGCCGTGGCATCGCGCCATTCGTGCAGGGCGTGCCCCATGTCGAGCCGCTGCTGCAGAATGCGTGCCTCGAGATAGTCGAGTTCAGCGGCACGTTCACGACGATTCACGAGAACCCCCCAGCGCTTGGCGGTCTTGTGCCAAATGACTCAAGGTGGACTGCATCAGGCGCCGGCGCTTGGCGATACGCTTGGCGCCGTACAGGCAGAGAGCGGCAATCACGAAAAGCACTGCCGAGCACAGTCCGATGGCCAGCAGGCGATGGTCTTCCCAGTACATGACCACCAGCAGCAGCAATAGCATGCCGATGGCGAACGAAAAGGTGATCAACGCCGCGCCGGCCATCAACAACAGGCTGAGCATGCGGTCGCGTTCGGCTTCCAGCTCGAGAACGGCGAGACGCAAGCGCGTCTCGCCGGTCGCTACGAGAGTGGCAAGCAATCGGCGCACCGAGGTGATGACGCGCTCCGCCGGTCCCTGGCGATCAGCCATTAGCGACGCCCGATGAGCATGCCGACGACGACCCCGAGCGCAGTGCCGATGCCGATGCTGGTCCAGGGGTTGTCGCGTACGTAGCGGTCGCAATGATCGATCTGATCGCGTGCGTTGTCGTATACCTTTTCGCCGCGGGCTTCGAGCTTGGCGCGCGTTTCGGTGAGGCGCTGCTGGGCACGCTCACGTGCTTGCGTGATATGGCCGCGAGAATCGTCTGCTGTCGCCTTGACCAGCTCCTCCACGGTTTGCGACAGGTGGCGCAGGTCGTCTTTGAGCTGCTCGGTGGAGGCGTCGCGTTCACGCTGGCCGGTGGGCTGCATGGTCATGTGTGTCTTCCTCTGACAAGTTAATGGCGTCCTTAGCATAGCAGGCAACGGCGCTGCATCAACAGCGCGCAACTTTGCGCACTGTCAATCCAGTCCGGGAATGCCCGCCAGGAAGGTGTTGATGCTGAAGCCGAGCCCCAGACGACGGTTGATGTGATCGTAGTCGATCAGGCTCTCGCCGTAGCCGTGATAGTACTGAACGTAACCGCGCACCTTGCCGAATAGCGGAAACGAGTAGTCCAGTTGCGCCCCGTAATGACTCTTGCCGGGATTGCCGCGCATCAGCAGCGAGACTTCCTGATCACCGAAGGCGCGGACCAGCGTGACGTCGCCGTAGCCGATGTAGTCCTCGAGATCCGGGTTATCGTCGTCTTCCTCGTTCTCGGGGACTCGCCAGTGGGGCGCCACGCTCACCGCCCATTCACCGCGCTGGAACACCATGTCGGCGTAGACGCGGTTCCAGCTGCGCGATAACGGATCGGAACGGCCGTTGGACTGGTGCGCAAAGCCGAGACGATTGATGGTGTTGGTCCAGCCCAGCGCGCTCATGCTGTTGTCGAAACTGATGAACGCCTCGGGCTCGTAATTGGTCTCGCGGAAGGGGGCCGAGGCCTCGGAGTTGTAAGCCTGCCACCAGCTGCGCTGCGTGTAGGCGAAGTACACGTCGCCGTTGTCGTCGAAGAGGTCTTCGATCAGGTTGACCTTGAAGCTCAGCTGATACTTGACCTCGGTGTTGTCGGCATCGGTGGCGTCGGTGACTTCGGCGAAGCGATCCTGGTCGGGGTTGGCGTTATAGGCCCACGGCAGCAGGTAGTTGCGCCGGTAGGTGGTCACCGCCAGGGGGTTGCGCGAAGACTCGCGCTCGAGCTCGCGACGCTTGTCGACGCGAGTTTCCAGATTCTGCGCCTCGCGTTCCGCCGGGCTGGCATCCGCGTCCGTCGCGCTGGCGTCCTCGGCCAGCGTCTGACGCAGGTCGCGCAGTTCCGTCTCCAGCGTCTGCACGCGCGCCTCGATGGCCTGGCGCTCGCTGTCGCTCAACTCGGTGGCGGCATGAACGGAGCTGGAAAGCGCCAGGGTGAGCAGCGCAATCATCGGCAAGAAGGGGCGTGGTGACTCCATGTCATTGAATACCTTGTCGATAGTGTAAAACGCTGTGACCGAACCGCATGTCATGCCGAGGCGAGCGGAAAGACGCGTCGAGCCTGGCCGACCGGGCACATGGGTGATCGTGAATGTTTCTATCACGTCGAAAGGGCGAAGCAAATATCGGTGCGCAACATTGCCAAGGTCCTGTCACGCGCCGACAATCGGCGCATCGCTAGGTGACGAGGAAACAGCATGGCGTGCCGACGCAGGTGTCGTTTTTTGACGTGGCAAGGATTTCCCCGGCGATGCATGAACAGGGGCGCCAGGACACGTGTTGCCCATTATATCGCATTCGTGATGGTTTGCCTGCTGTGGGCAGTGGGCGACGCTGCCGCGCAGACGTCGTTGCCCGAGCGCGACGCCTTGCAGGCACGTCTGGAACGCCTGCAGGCCATCGAGCAGTTGGATGGCGATCAGCGCGCGGCACTGGAGGATACCCGGGCCGCGCTGGAAGGACTCAAGGAGCTCCGAACGCTCGACGACAAGCTGCGCGAACTCGAGCAGCGCGCGGCGCGGGCGCCGCAGGAGTCGCAGGCATTGGCCGGCGAGCTGCAGCGCCTGGAGGGCGACACGGCGACACCGAGCGCGAACGACTTCGACGAGCTGTCGCTGACTGCCCTGCAGACCCGCACCGGCGACGCCCTGGAAGCCCTCGAGGCATTGCAGGGGCGTCTGGCCGACGTCAACGCTCAGTTGATCAGTGCCCAGACCTTGCCCGAACGCGCTCAGGCGGCGATCAGCGAGGCGCGCGAGCGCGCCGAGACCCGCAAGGCGCAGCTTGCCGCGCTCGACGCGGAGGGCGAGTCGGAGGCCGCCCAGGCCAAGCGTGACCGCTACCGGGTCGAGGTGGCGCTCGCTGAGCAGCGTGCGCAATGGAATCAGAGCGAGCTCTCCCACAATACTCGCTTGCGTGAACTGGCGATGCAGCAGCGCGACGTGCTGGAAAAGCGCATCGCGCTCAAGGAGCAGCAGCTGGCGGCACTGCAGGCGGCGCTTGATCGGCAGCGCCGTGCCGAGTCGGAAAAAGCCATTGCCGAGGTCGGCCGCGATGACGCCGAGGCCATCGCCGGGCATCCGGTGCTGTCTCAGGTGCAGCAGGTCAATCGTGACTTGAGTCGCGAACTTCTCGATATCACCGATCGCGCCAATGCCATGGTGCGCGAAGGCATCGAGACGCGCACCCAGCTCGACCGTGTGCGCCAGGTTCAGCGCACGCTCAACGAGCAGATCGAGGCGATTCGCGGCAGCCTGCTGCTGTCGCGCATCCTGCGCGAGCAGCGCGAATCCTTGCCCGAGGTGGAAACGCTCGGTGGTCTTCAGGACGACATTGCCGACCTGCGCTTGCGCCAGTTCGACCTGTCCCAGCAGCGCGATGCCCTGCGCCGTCCCCAGCAGCTGGCCGACGACAGTCTCGCCGAGGCCGATATCGACGATGCGCCGGGACTGCGCGAGGCGCTGGTCAAGCTGTTCGAGTCGCGTCGCGAGCTGCTCGACCAGCTCGACGAGGAATACGGCAACCTGCTGACGATTGCCATCAACCTGCAGCTCAACCAGCAGCAGTTGCTGAAAATCAGCAAGGAGCTGCGCGCCACCATCGAAGAGCAATTGTTCTGGGTCGCCAACGGGCGTCCGCTGGATCTGGCATGGCTGCAGCAATTCCCCGCCACTCTGGGGCAACGCATGGTGGCCGCCGACTGGCGCACGGCGCTGGTTTCCTTGTGGCAACGCCCCGATGCCGGGGCGCTGGCCGTGCTGCCACTGCTGCTGCTGGCCGGCGCGCTGCTGCTGTGGCGGCGGCGCATCAAGGCTTCGCTGTTGCGTCTGCACGAGGAAATCGGGCGACTGAAACGCGATACCCAGATGCACACGCCACGGGCGATCGGGCTCAACGCACTGCTCGCCGCCCACGGCCCCCTGACGATGGCGGCCGCCGGCGGGACGCTCAATCTCGGCGGGCAGGGGTTCGCCGTCGTTCTCGGCGATGCGTTGCTGCAACTGGCACTGGCCTGGGGCGTCGTGGCCTGGGCGCGTCGCCTGCTGGTCTCCGACGGCGTGGCCGCACGCCATTTCCACTGGTCGCCGGCCTATGTACTGCGCCTGCGCCGTTTGCTGCTGTGGCTGGGCATGGCATTGATTCCGGTCATCCTGGTCAGCAATGTGGCGCCGTTCAACGAAGCCCGTCTGGCGGAGCGGCCGCTGTCGCTGTCGTTTCTGCTGCTGGGGCTGGTGACGATGAGCGTGGTGCTGGTGCGTCTGATCCTCGCCCATGTGCCGTTTTTCGGCCTCAAGCTGTTCCGCTTGCTGCTGGGACTGGCGCTGGCGGCGGTGCCGCTGGTGCTGGCGGGGCTGATCATCATGGGCTTCGAATACACCGCGTTGAGCCTGATCGGTCGCTTCATCACCTCGATCTACATTCTCGGCCTGTGGATTCTCGTCGAGGCGGCGGTGGTGCGCGGCCTGGCGGTGGCGGCACGGCGCCTGGCGTATCGGCGCGCGGTGGCCCGGCGTCGTGCCCAGGCCAAGGAAGATACCGAAAGCGGCCTCGAGGTGGTCGAGGAGCCGCCACTGGACATGGAACAGGTCAATCAGCAGTCGCTGCGGCTTTCCAAGCTGATTTTGTTCTTGGGCTTCACGCTGGTGCTGTACGTCGTCTGGGCGGACCTGCTCGGCGTGTTGTCCTATCTCGACAACGTCACCGTGTGGCAGATCGAGCGTGGTCAGGGCGAGGCGATGACCACCAGCCCGATCACCGTGGCCGATGTGCTCATGGCATTGGCACTGGTGGCGCTGACCCTGGTGATGGCGCGCAACCTGCCGGGGCTGCTGGAAGTCATGGTGCTGTCGCGGCTGAGCCTCAAGCAGGGCAGTGCCTATGCCATTTCGTCGCTGCTCTCCTATACCATCGTGGGCACGGGAGTCGTGGTGTCGCTGGGCACACTGGGGGTGTCGTGGGACAAGCTGCAATGGCTGGTCGCGGCGCTCGGCGTGGGGCTGGGCTTCGGACTGCAGGAAATCTTCGCCAATTTCATTTCCGGCCTGATCATCCTCTTCGAGCGGCCGGTACGCATCGGCGACACCATCACGCTGGGCAACCTGCACGGTACGGTCAGCCGCATCCGCATTCGTGCCACCACGGTGACGGACTTCGATCGCAAGGAAATCATTATCCCCAACAAGACCTTCGTCACCGATCAACTGATCAACTGGTCGCTATCCGACAACATCACCCGGGTCGTGCTGACCTACGGCGTCTCGCACGGCTCCGATCTCGAGCTGGTGCATCGTCTGCTGCGCCAGGCCGCCGTGGAAAACCCGCGCGTCCTCAAGGACCCCGAGCCCCAGGTATTCTGTCTCGAGTACGGGGCGACCGCGTTCAGCTTCGAGTTGCGCATCTTCGTCAACGACTTGATGGACCGACTGTACGCCAGCGACGAGATCAACCGGCGTCTCGATGCCCTGTTCCATCAGCATGGCATTCGCATTGCCTTCAACCAGATGGACGTCTGGCTGCACGATGCCTCGGGGCGGCAGGCCTGGGTGAGCTCCCGGCCCCAGGAGACGGCCACTCTTGGCGATGGCGCCGTATCGGCGAGGCCGGCACGGCGCGACGGCATCGAGGACGTCGATGTCGGACGCAGCCCGAGCGGCGACGGGACGGATGCCGACGGAGGCGGAGGTGACGGCGGCCGCTAGGGGCGGGGGATGACCGCGTGAAGCAGGAACTCGCGGTTGCCGTCGCCGCCGCGCAGAGGGCTTTCCTGCCAGTGACGAATCGCGAAGCCGGCATCGGCACAGCAGGTGCGAATGCGCGCCTCGACGTCCGCGAAGAGCGCCGGATCGCGGACGACGCCATGGGCGTCGACCTTGCCCGGGCCGACCTCGAACTGTGGCTTGACCAGCGAGATCAACTGGCCCCCGGGCGCCAGCACGGCGGCCAGCTCGGGCAGGATCAGCGTCTGCGAGATGAACGAGACATCCATGACCGCGGCGTGCAGTCCTTCGGGGGCGAGCGCGTCGAGCCGCTCGCGGGGCAGGGCGCGGGCGTTGACGCCTTCGAGGCAGGTGACACGGGCATCCTCGCGCAGTGTCGGGGCGAGCTGGTCGTGTCCGACCTCGATACCGACCACGCGCGCGGCGCCGAAGCGCAACGCGCAGTCCGTGAAGCCGCCGGTGGACTGGCCCACGTCGAGTACCGTCATGCCGTCGAAACGCACGTTGAGCGCCTCCAGAACGCCTTCCAGCTTGAGCCCCGCTCGCGAGACATAGCGCTCCTCCGGGTCCTCGGCGACCGCGAAACGACTGGTGTCGGGCAACGTTTCGCCGGGCTTGGTCAGTACGCGCGGCGTCTGCGTGGACACCAGCGTGACACGGCCGTGGCGAATCAAGCGCTGCGCCCGGGTGCGTGAGCGCGCCCATCCTTGGATGACCAGCAGTTGATCGAGGCGTGGCATGTCGGCTCCGGTGCGTCAGTCGGCAAAGGCGTCGCAGTATAGCGCGAAGGCAGGCCCGCGTTCAGGGCGCATTGTCGCTCAAGCGGGTGTACTCGCGTTGCCAGCGCTCGAGCAGGGAGTGGCGCTTGAGAGCGTCGAGCGTGGCCAGCAGGCCGGGGTCGATGGCGATCGGATGGATCGCGTCGCCCAGCGCGCGGCGCAGTCCATGGGCGGTCTCCGGCCCTTCGAGGTCGGGATGTACCGCGCCGAGCGGCGTCTTGTCGCGTATTGCCTGCTGCCCCTGGCGACTCAGCAGGTAATCGAGGAAGCGTCTGGCGGTCTCCGGATGCGGCGCCCGTTTGGGGATCAACGCCAGCCGCTGCATCACCAGGGCATAATCGTCGGGGATGACCATCTCCAGTTGCGGGTGGTCGGCCACGACATCGCGGGCGTAGGAGCCAAGCAGGTTGTAGCCGATGTCGTAGCGTCCCGCGATCAGGCCGTCGAGCATGTCGCCGGTGGTATCGGCCAAGGCGGCCTTCACGCCGCCCAGCGCGGCCACCAGCTCCCAGTAGCGCGGCGACATGTGCGAATCCGCGGTGGCGTAGGTATAGCCCGCGCCGCTACGCCACGGATCGTAGGTGACGACACGCCCCGTGAGTCGCTGGCGCTGTTCGGTGAGCAGTCGCAGCAGTGCCTCGTGGCTGTCCGGCGACGCGTCGGACGCGATGGCGTCGCGCCGGTAGACGATGACTACCGGCTCGAAGGTGATGCCGAACAGCTCGCGTCGCCAGCGGGATGCCTGGGGCCAGGCACGGGCCTCGGCGGTGTCGAGCGATTGGGCGTAGCCGCGGTTGGCGAGCTGGTATTGCCACGGCATCGCCGACGACATGACGACATCCGCCGAGGTGGCGTCCGCGGACATGAAGCGGCGGTAAAGCGCCAGTGTGGTCAGGTTGCGATAGACCAGTTCGATCTCGGGATGACGCGCCTGGAAGTCGGCCAGCAGCGGTGCCATCAGGTCGCTGTCCAGCGCACCGTGAATCTCCAGGGGCTGCGCGGGGGCCTGCGTGGCGGGGTAGTGCAGAACCTGCGGATCGGCATGGCAGGCCAGGGAAGCCGTGAGTCCGGTCCAGGCGAGCACGGCCAGTCCGCACAGGCGGCGTAACGGCGTCATGATGTTCCCTCCTCGCTGAACTGCAGCCGCACGCACAGCCCGGGCGGCTCGGCGTGCGGATGGGTCGGCGCCAGGCTGAGCCGTGCCCCGTGCGTGCGGGCGATGCCGTCGACGATGGCCAGGCCGAGCCCCGAGCCCTGGCCGCCCTCGATGCCGCGATGGAAGGGCCGCAGCACCAGCAGACGCTGACTCTCGGGAATGCCGGGGCCATCGTCCTCGACCTCGAGCCGCGTGGGACCTTCGGTCACGCGCACCGTGATGCGCCTGGCACCATAGCGTCGGGCGTTGTCGAGCAAATTGGCCAGGGCCTCGGCGAGCTGCCATTCCACTGCCTGCTGCATCACCGGATGCGCGGGCACTTCCACGCCCAGGTCGATACCGTCGCGATGGCACTGGGTCCAGGCATCACGAACCGCCTGCCGGGCGGTGTGACAGAGGTCGATGGCCACCGCTTCGGGAGTCGCTTCGGGATTGTTGAGACGTGTCAGCGAGAGCAGTTGCGATGCCAGGCGCGCGGTCTTGTCGGCACTGCCGCGCATGACGTCCAGGGCGGCATGCCAGGCGCGCGGGTCGTCCTGACGCAGGGCCAGCTCGGCGCGTGCCGAGAGCCCGGCCAGCGGAGTACGCAGCTGGTGAGAGGCGTCGCCGATGAAGCGTTCCTGGTTGGCGCGGACACGACGCATGCGGGCCAGCAAGTCGTTGAGGGTTTCGCGCAGCTCGGCCAGCTCGCGGGGCAGTGCCAGATCGAGCGGCGCCAGGGTGCGCGGGTCGCGGGCCCGGATGGCGCGCCGCAGGCGGGTCAGCGGCATCAGCGCCATGCGAATCCCCAGCAGCACCACGCCGATGGCGAGCAGGGCCATGGCGACCAGACGCAGCATGCTGCCCTGGAACAGCGATTGGGTTAATGCCTCGCGTCCCTCGCGGGTGTGGGCCACGCGCACCTCGAAGGGCTGGCGATTACGCCAGCCCTCGAGCTGCGACCGCCGTATGCCCAGGCGCAGGGCCATGTCATGCCACTCGATGTCGGCGAAACGCATGTCGGCGGCGGTGTCGTCGAGCGCCGGCAACTCGGCGTTGCCGCTGATGAAATTGCCGTTGGCATCGTAGAGCGCGTAGAAGACGCGTTCCTCGGCCTGGGAAGCCAGCATCTTCAGGGCTGCCGGCGGCAGGTCCATCCACAGCTGGCCTTGCTGACGCTTGACCTGCTCGGCGATGGCCAGCGATGCCGCTTCCAGCAGGCGGTCGAATGCCCGATCGGCGGTATCGCGAGAGGCCATGTAGGCCTGGGCCAGCACCAGACTGCCGAGCAGCAGCATCGGCACCAGCAGCCAGACCAGCAGGCGGCGGTAGAGGCTCGGCAGGGTGGCCGACTCATTCACCGTCGCGCTCCTGCGTGTCGCTTTCCAGCACGTAGCCCAGGCCGCGTACGGTGCGCAATGTGAGCGGGGAGGCCGCCAGGCGGCGACGCAGGCGGTGGATATAGACCTCGATGGCGTTGTCGCCCAGCGTGTCGCCGCTGAAGACTTGCGTGAGCAGATGCCCCTTTTCCACCGGCTCGCCCGCGTGGCGCATCAGATAGACCAGCAGCCGTTGTTCGCGGGGTGGCAGCTCCAGGGGGGTGCCGTCGAGGGTGAAGCGTTGCGTCAGGCCATCGAAATGCAGCGGGCCGACGTGCAACTGGGGGCTGTCATCGTGCTGGCGCCGGCGCAGCAAAGCGCGAACCCGGGCTTCCAGCTCGTCCAGGGCGAAGGGCTTGGCCAGGTAGTCGTCGGCGCCGAGGTCGAGCCCCTTGACGCGATCCTCGATGGCTCCCCGCGCGGTGAGAATCAGCACCGGCGTATCGCGGTCGTGACGGCGCATGGCCTCGAGGATCTCCAGGCCGCCGCGCCCCGGCAGATTGAGGTCGAGCAAGACGAGCGCCTGGCCGTGTCCCGGCGCGGCCAGGCGCGCGTGGGCGCGGTCGCCGTCCTCGAGTGTCTCGACGCGATAGCCGGCCAGGGCCAGTGCATCGTGCAGCGTGCCGGCGAGCAGGGCGTCGTCCTCGACGAGCAGCAGGGCAGGCATGGTATCGGATGTCATGGCGGATAATCCTGCAGTTCATGGCGGTGCAGCTGCGCCACGGCATCCTGCAATGCGCGACGCGCCTCGCGCGCGGGCAAGCGCCCCTGGGGGCCGGAAAGGCTCAACCAGTAAGCGGTGTCGGGCAGCGCCTGACACAGCATGCGCCCGCCGGGGAGCGTCAGGGAAGGCGTGTCGCCTTGACGTTGCCAATGCTGGCCGGGGCGCAGCGTGTGGCGCAGATCGCTTTCCGGCAGCACGCTCAGACGGCACTCGACGTCGTCTCCGATAAGCGCCAGCAGCGCGGCGGTCTCGCCGGTTTGCCGGCACAAGGCATCGAGCGTGGGCATGACCAGGTCGGCGAGCTGACGCGAGGGAGCATGACGTCTGCCCAGCCGCGCCGGTGTCGTGCCCAGGCGGTAGCGTCCTCGTCCGTCGCGTTGCACGTAGTCGAAGCGTTCCAGCGATCCCAGAAGACGCAGCAAGGTGCTCTTGTAGAGAGCCGTCGCGTCGGCCAGCTCGGCCAGGGATAGACTGTCGCGCGGTGTATCGAAGGCTTCCATGACCGTCAGCGCGCGTTCGACGGCTTCCACCCGATCCTGCGCCATGGCGGGACTCTCCAGCGATTCGTGCCGCCTGCACGGCAGCATTCAACTTTAGTCGCGAACGGCGTCTTGAGCGTTGACGCTCGTGTCCGACATGCCTAGTTTTCCGCTCAAGGGAACGATGTTCTGCCTTACAGAACTGTAAGGTAAATGTCAGGTTGCCCGCAACCCATTTCAATCTCGTGCAAGGGAGATAACAACAATGGCTTTCAAGACGCCGCTCAAACTGGTCATGGCCGCTGCGCTGACATTGGGTGCCAGCAGCGCCATGGCATTCGAACCGTCCGGCAAGGTCGAGTGCATCGCGCCCTCCGATCCGGGCGGCGGCTGGGATTTCACCTGCCGCAGCGTGGGTAACGTGATGGAAGAGCTCGACATGGTGCCGGGCAGCGTGCAGACCCTCAACATGGCGGGGGCAGGCGGCGGTGTCGCTTACGCGCACACCGTCAGCAAGCGTGCCGGCGACGACCATCTGCTGGTGGCGGCCTCCACGGCGACCACCACGCGCCTGGCGCAAGGTCAGTTCCAGGGGCTGGACGCCGACATGGTCAACTGGATCGGTGCTCTCGGCGCCGACTACGGTGTGATCGCCGTCTCCAAGGACTCGCCGTACCAGAACCTCAACGAGCTGATGGAAGCCCTGAAAGAAGACCCGCGCTCGGTGAAGTTCGCCGGTGGCAGCGCCAAGGGCGGCTGGGACCATCTCAAGGTGCTGATCGCGGCGCAGGCGGCGGATGTCGATAACCTGCCCCGGATTCCGTATCTGTCCTACAACAATGGTGGCGAGGCCATGACTCAAGTGGTCGGCGGTCATGTCGATGCCTTCACGGGCGACATCACCGAGGCTCAGGGCTTCATGGAATCCGGCGACCTGCGTGTGCTGGCCGTGCTGGCCGATGAGCGCCTGCCCGGCGAGTTCAGCGACATCCCCACCGCCAAGGAACAGGGCATCGATGCCGTAGGCCCGAACTGGCGCGGCTTCTACATGCCGGCGGACATCTCCGACGAGGCCAAGCAGTACTGGGTCGATGCCGTCGATGAGCTCTACGCCAGCGACGAATGGAAGAAGGTCATGAAGAACAATGGCCTGATGCCGTTCCACGTCAGCGGTGCCGAGTTCGAGGAATTCGTCCATCAGCAGATCCAGGACATTCAGTCGCTCTCCAAGGAAATCGGGCTGATCAAGCAATGACCCAACGCAACGACCGTATCTGCGGTGTGCTGCTGCTCGTCCTGGCCGTCGCGTACGGCTGGGGCGCCACGCAGTTTCCGGAACCGTTCGGTGGGGCCGAGTCGGTCGGCCCCGAGACTTTTCCCAAGGTGCTTGCGGTAGTGCTGGCGCTTTCCAGTCTTTATCTGATCGTCAAGCCGGACCCGGACAACGCCTGGCCCAAGGGGCGTATCGTGCTGGAGCTGGTCATCGCCGTGGCCGTGCTGATCGCCTACACGCTGCTGCTCCAGCCGCTCGGGTTCATCATCGCGACGCTGCTGGCGGTGGGCACCTTGTGCTGGCGCATGGGGGCGGCACCGATGCGTGCCTACATGACCGGCGCGGTTGCCGGCGTGGTGGTCTACCTGCTGTTCACCTACGCCCTCAACCTGGCCTTGCCATTGGGCGTGTTTAGCGTCCTGGAGGGAAGCTGATGGAAACTCTGGGCTATCTGATCGACGGGTTCGGCGTCGCCCTGGCGCCGCACAACCTGATGTTCGCCCTGATCGGGGCCTTTCTCGGGACCCTGATCGGCGCATTGCCGGGGCTGGGGCCCGCCAACGGCGTGGCGATCCTGATTCCGCTGGCCTTCACGCTGGGGCTGCCGCCGGAAACCGCGCTGATCATGCTGACGTCGGTCTACGCCGGTGCCATGTACGGGGGGCGCATCTCGTCGATACTGCTCAACATTCCCGGCGACGAACCGGCGATGATGACCTGTCTCGACGGCTACCCGATGGCCCAGAAGGGCAAGGCCGCCGAGGCATTGGCGATTTCGGCGATCGCGTCGTTCATGGGCAGCTTGATCGCCACGATCGGTCTCATCCTGCTGGCGCCGCTGCTGGCCAAGTTCGCCCTGACCTTCGGGGCGGCGGAATATTTCGCGTTGTTCGTGCTGGCCTTCGCCACCCTGGGCGGCATCACCGGCAAGAACCCCATCAAGACGGTACTGGCCGCGGCCCTGGGCCTGATGATCGCCACGGTGGGCATCGACTCCACCGGCACGCAGCGCTACACCTTCGGCGTGCTGGAGCTCTATGAAGGCGTCGACTTCATCATCGCCATCGTCGGTCTGTTCGCGATCTCCGAGTTGCTGTTCTTCATCGAGGACCGTGCCGGTGGCGGCAAGGGACCGATGAAGGTCAACAAGCTCACGCTGTCCTTCAAGGAAGTCCGCGAGATCATGCCGTCCAGCATCCGCGGCGGCATTCTCGGCTTCATTGCCGGTGTCCTGCCCGGCGCGGGCGCCTCGCTGGGCAGCTTCATCGGCTACACCCTCGAAAAGAAGGTGGTCGGCAAGAAGGGCTACTTCGGCGAGGGGGATCCGCGCGGCGTGGCCGGTCCCGAGGCCGGTAACAACGGGGCCTCGAGCGGTGCGCTGGTGCCCATGCTGACTCTCGGCGTGCCGGGCAGCGGCACGACCGCCGTGCTGCTGGCGCTGCTGATCTCGATGAACATCACGCCGGGCCCGCTGATGTTCACCCAGAATGCCGACATCGTCTGGGGCGTGATCGCGGCGCTGTTGATCGGCAACTTCCTGCTGCTGCTGCTCAACATTCCCCTGGTGGGTATCTTCGTCAAGCTGCTGTCGGTACCGCCCAAGTACCTGCTGCCGATCGTCACCATGGTGGCGTTCGTGGGCATCTACTCGATCAGCAACTCCGCGTTCGACCTGTACTTCATGGTGGCCTTCGGCGTGTTCGGCTACTTCCTGCGCAAGCTGGAAATTCCCATGGTGCCGATCATCCTCGGGTTGCTGCTGGGCCCGGAGATGGAGAAGAACCTGCGTCACACCCTGGACATCGCCGATGGCGACTGGACCGCGCTGTGGGGCAGTGGTCTGGCGATCGGTCTGTGGGTCGTGGCCTTCGTCGGCCTGGTGCTGCCGTACATCGTCGGCCCGATTCTGCGGCGGCGCATGAATGCCGCACAGCAAGGCGCCGAGTAAGCACACAGCCGCTCGCATCCCACCGCAAGCGAGATGTCAGCCGCCCCGGACGGATCCCCGTTCGGGGCGGCTGTCGTTGGTGGGGTCAGGACGGCGAGCAATGCGCCTGCAGTTCGGTGGCGGGGACCCGGTCGGCGCCCCAGCTGCGGTAGACGTGACCGATCACCCGGTCGAGTTCGGCCTGGGAGACGTTGGCCAGCTCGCCGTGTTCCAGCGGATCGTAGTGAAAGATGTACAGTCGCGAGGCGAATTGCTCGAAAGGTAGCGAGGCCTCGCCGAAGCGCTCGCCGCAACCGGCGGTACTGACCTTGACGCCGTCTCCCCAGTCCTGGCCGCTGTCGTTGTTGGGGTTGAAGAAATAGGCGCGCATCACGTCCTGGGGGTCCAGGTTGACTCGCAGCAGGGTGATGGCATGCCAGCCGATGAAGCGTGCCGCGCTGTCGGTCACCGCGATACCGGCGGGTTGCGGATGGATCAACGGCTGGTTGCCGTTGTAGTAGGGGTGATAGCTGGCATAGAAATGACGCAGGAACGCGTCGAGCTCGTGGAGCTGGCCGGTTTCCACGTCGACGTTGATGCGAAAGCCGCGCCCGGCCCACCAGCCATGGAACTCCGGATTGACCCAGCGGTGGGGATCGCCTTCGCGGCCCGCGCAGCGCCGCCCCATCTCGGCATAGATGCGATCGAGGTGCGGTACCACGATCAGCGAAACCGGATCGAGGTCCAGGGGCAGGGTCGTGGCCACGCCCGACAGGCTGGCCATCGACGACAGCGGCATGCCCTCGAAATGCATGACGATCTCGTCGTCGCGGGCCGCCCAGGTCACCATCTGCAACAGGTAGTCGGGATCGTTGTAGGCCCATATCGACAGCGCGCGCGCCGACTGGCAGGTCGGGTTGTTGCCCTGACCGACCCCCAGCGGGAGTCCGAGCATGCACAGCACCCCCTCCAGCAGGCGCGCGCGGGGCGACGCGGTGTCGCCATAGGCCATGCGGATGCGTTCCTGCGACCAGGACGAGATCGGCAGGCTGATCTGCCGCCACAGCGCGGGCGCGAGCGGCTGCTGATAGAGGATGCCCCGTTCGAGCATCAGCGCCAGCCCGTACACTGCCTGGGGCGTCTCGGGAAAGACGCTTTCCTCGATGAGCGCCTGCACCAGCTGCCGGTAGCAGAGCAGGCAGTCGCGCCCGGTGGCCGACAGCCCCAGCGCCTCGGCCAGCAGGTGGTCCCCCTGGTCGAGCAGGTGGCGCAGCAGTACCGCATGATAGGCCGAGACCAGCCCGGTATCGTGCATGGCGCGAGCGAAGCCGGTGGCTTCGTATTGGAGAGCGCCGCTGTCCATCGCTTGCAGGCGCTCCAGGTAGACCGCGACGCCGGGATCCTCGCGGGATGCCTGGGTCGCCCCGAACAGGCTGCTGACCAGGCGGTCGGCGCCCTGACCGCTGGCTCCGAGGTCGATGTCGGGGTCGGCCTGGCAGATGGCGATCTGCGTGATCATGCGCTTGATCGCATCGACCTGGATCGGGCGTTGCTGCAGGATGCGCCAGATCTCGTCGATCAACTGGTCGATCACATGTTCGTAGCCGATGGTCTCGGCCAGATGTGCGAACAGCGAGCGGGTCAACTGTGCCAGACGGCCCTGGGTTTCGCGCTCGGCCTCGCTGGGCGTGCTGAACAACAGCTCGAGATTGAGCGCCAGCACCTGGGTGAGGTAGTGGTGTGCCTGTTCCGCGGAGATCAGCGCATGGGCGTAACGGCCCTGGGCCACGGCGAGCAGGCGTAGTTCGCTGAGCGCCTCGAGCACCACGATGTCGCTCTCCGCGCTCTTCAGCGAATATACGGTCAGCGAGGGCACCAGGATCTGCGGCTTGGCCCAGTCGGAGCCGTCGAAGGTGCCGGCGGCCTCGATCGCCTGGGCGCGGGGCTCGATGGCCGCGGCACCGCCGGGTTGCAGCAGCACCTTGCGGGCGCCGTCGAAGACCCGGCGCAGCTTGCCAGGCTTGGCGAAATCGGGGGCATGGGCGAGAATCTCGACCGCTTCGTCGAGCTTGGCCAAGGCGGCCTCCAGCCTGGCGCCATCCGGTGCTTGTTCGTCGTGGCTCGTCACAAGGGCTCCTTTTGCCCAGGAGTACAGGCGCGATTATACATAGAAGTCCAGGTCTTCCTGACGCTTGAGCAGATCGCGCATGGTGTGGGGATCGTCGCCGAAGAAGTACAGAAGCCCCCAGTGCGTACCGAAGGCCGTCCGCTTGGTGACGGTTTCCTCGAGCGGCGCGGTCAATTCATGGGACTCGAAGTAGGGATGATCCTCGGTTTCCTCGGGCATCTGCAGGCGGCTGACCACGCGCCGGCGCGGATAGACCCCGAAACAGCCGGCGACCCCCTTGGCGTCGACCACTTCACGGGGGAAGAAGTCGGTGATCTCCTGCTCGGTGGTCTTGGGGTCGAAGGCCAGGATCAGGCCCTGGTAGGCATTGAAGCCGTAGGCGCGCTCGAGCAGTTCGAAGACCTTGAAGCCGGGCGGGCGATAGGCGACCTCGCCGAAGTACATTTCTCCGTCGCTGGTGACGAAGTATTCCGGATGGACGAACCCGAAATCGATATCGAAGGTCTTGATCAGCTTCTCGATCTGACGGGTGATCGACTCGCGATACTGCTCGAGTTCCGGTGTCGCCGGGACGAACACCGAGTAGCCGAGGGTCACGTATTCGGAAATGTTGAGAAAGCGGATCTTGCCGTCATGGATCCAGGCCTCGACGGCGAACTCCCAACCATCGAGGTGGGACTCCATGAGCACCGGAAATTCTTCCTCGGGGATGGTATCGACTTCGTCCGGGGTGCGGATCACGCGATGCCCCAGGCACCCCGCCTTGTCGAAGGCCTTGAGGTGAATCGGGTCGTTGGGGTCGCCGTCGAGCTTGAGCAGGGTCTGGTTGACGCGCTTGAGGAAGCGGATCACATCTTCCTTGTCGTGGGCTTCCTCGAAGATGCCCACGCGGATGCCGCCCAGCTGGGCACGGCGCTTCATCAGTGCCTTGTCGCGCAGCAGCAGGGCCTGGCCGTAGAGGCGCGGATTGTCGAGCAGTACCGAGTTGATCGCCCCGGCCCACTCGACGGTTTCCTCGTACAGGGGAATGGCGACGTCGACGCCCATGTCCTTGAGCGTTTCGGCGATTTCCATCGAACGGTCGTTGAGGCGCTCGAAATTCCAGGGCACGTAGGGGATTGCGTGTTCCTTGCAGTAGTCTTCCGCCCACTCGGGGGCCACGACCACATAGCGGCGGTCGAAGTTCTCGGCGGCTTCGACGGCGTTGAGGCTCCAGCCCAGTAGCGCGATATGTCCCTTGTCGGGGGATTTTTCCATGGTCATTCTCCTTGAACGCGGGAAGGGGCCGTGCCTTTCCAGCCTAGCCTATAATGTCGAGTGGGCGTTGGATTGTTTGATGCCTTGCCGACCGGCGGACACGCTGTTATAGTGCTGCGGCGTTCGAGGCAAGTCATTGAAAGCGCATGGCGTTTTCCTCATGTTCGAACGTTTCGGTGGCGACCTTTGGCAAGACGCTCGTCAACCGGATGCACTGTGGTGGCCCCGTCGGTCCTCCCGCAACGCTAAGCCGCGAACCCCGCCAGGCCCGGAAGGGAGCAACGGTAGTGGTGGATGCGTGTGCCGGGATGTGGCTGGCGGGGCTGCCTCCATTCTGGGCCCGTGCCGGGTCATCTCCCGTCTCGCCTCCCGCCGTGTCGCCGCCAGTGATCCCATCTTGGCTCGCCCCTCGTCGAAGTCTCCGCTAGCCGCTAGAATGGACGTTTCAATGGGTTCCCTCCGTACCGAGCGTTCGGTGCTGCACGTGGGAATCGGCCCGATCTGCAAGGACATCCTCACGGTATGAGTTACCAGGTTCTGGCCCGTAAATGGCGCCCGCGCACGTTTCATGAACTGGTCGGCCAGGAGCACGTCTCGCGCGCGCTGGTCAACGCGCTCGATCAGGGGCGTCTTCACCATGCCTATCTGTTCACCGGCACGCGCGGCGTCGGCAAGACGACGCTGGCGCGGATTCTCGCCAAGTGCCTGAACTGCCGGCAGGGCGTGACCTCGGTGCCGTGCGGTGAGTGCGAAACCTGCCGGGAGATCGACGAGGGGCGTTTCGTCGACCTGATCGAGGTCGATGCCGCCTCCCGCACCAAGGTCGAGGATACCCGCGAGCTTCTCGACAACGTGCAGTACGCGCCGACCCAGGGGCGCTACAAGGTGTACCTCATCGACGAGGTGCACATGCTTTCCACGCACAGTTTCAACGCACTGCTCAAGACGCTCGAAGAGCCGCCGCCCCACGTCAAGTTCCTGCTGGCGACCACCGATCCGCAGAAACTGCCGGTGACGGTGCTTTCGCGTTGCCTGCAGTTCACGCTCAAGAACATGCCGCCCGAGCGCGTGGTGGGGCATCTGTCGCATATTCTGCAGGCCGAGTCGGTGGCCTATGACGAGCAGGCCTTGTGGCTGCTCGGCAAGGCGGCCGATGGGTCGATGCGCGATGCCATGAGCCTGACCGACCAGGCCATCGCCTTTGGGCAGGGCGAGGTGCGTCATGCCGATGTCGCCGCGATGCTGGGTACGCTCGATCACCGCCATCTGCTGGCGCTGGCCGAGGCGCTGGCCGAGATCGATGCCGCGCGCGTGCTGCAGGAGGTCGCCAGCCTGGCCGAGCAAGGGCCGGATTTCGCCGGCATTCTCGATGACCTGGCGGGCATCTTCCACCGCCTGGCGATCGCCCAGATGGTGCCGGATGCGCTGGACAACAGCCACGGCGACCGCGATATCCTGCTGCCCCTGGCCGCACGCTTTACTGCCGAAGACGTGCAGCTCTACTATCAGATCGCCCTGCAGGGGCGCGGCGACATGGAAAGCGCGCCGGACCCGCGCACCGCGCTGGAAATGACTCTGCTGCGCATGCTGGCGTTCCGCCCCCAGGGCGTGCCCAAGCCGCCGCAGACGCCGTTGCCGATTCGCGGTGCGGCGGAAGGCGCGGCCGCAGCGAGCACCCCGGCGGCGGACGCGCCCGGCCAGCCCGCAGCGGCGCCGAGTCAGCCGTCGCCTGCCGATACGCCACCGCCCGCTGCCGATGACGCACTGACCCCTCCGCCGCCGAGCCCCGATGCCCAGGCTCCCGTCGCCGGGGGCGAACATGGCGCCGCGGCAGGTGCCGATGCATCGTCTGCGTCGCCCGCCGACGAGCCAGCCGCCCCGGGGGCGTTGGAATCCGAGTCGTTTGCAGCGCAGGCATTTGACAACGAGCCGCTGGAAAGCGCACCGCCTGACATCGAATCGGCCGCTGCCGCTCCCCCCGAGCCTGCCGCGCCGGTGACGGAGGCGGTGCCGCCTGTGGCCGACGCCCAGGCGATCGCCGCCGAGGACGCGCTCGAGGACGAGGCGCAGCGCCAGGCGGATGCCGATGGCGCCGTCGACGTGGACGACACGCCCCCCTGGGCGCTCGACGATGCCCAGATGCCCGCCGACGAGATATCGGCTCCTCCCGAGCCGCCGAGCGCGCCCGACGCGCCGGCTACGGAGGTTGCCGAGGATGCCGGCGCCCCGGCGCCCACGGCACAGGCGCCTGCCGTCGCCACGCCCGACACCGGGGCGTTCGATCATGCCCGCTGGCTGGCCAGCTTCGCGTCGCTGGGACTGGGCGGGCTGACACGCAACCTGGCGGCGCATTGCATCGTCGAGGAGGACGACGGCGATACCTTGACGTTGCGTCTGGACCCGTCGCAGTCGGCGATGCTGGCGGACGTGCACGTCGAGCGCATGACCAAGGCGCTGGCCGAGCAGGGCGTGGCCCGACGCTTGAACGTCACGGTGGCGGCGATTCCCGAGGGCTGGGAAACGCCGCGTGCGCAAGGCGAGCGGCTGGCGCAGGCACGTCATGCCCAGGCGGTTGAAGCCCTGCGCCGCGACCCGCATATTCAGATGCTGGAACAGGATTTCGGCGCTCAGCTGCTCGAGCGCAGCGTCACGCCGAGCGACGAGGCCGCCGTCCGGCGGTAGGCCGTGCCAGGCGTCATCGGCGACCTGGATATTGTCAAACCCCTTGAGGATACGATCATGATGAAGGGCGGAATGGGCAACTTGATGAAGCAAGCCCAGGAAATGCAGGAAAAGATGCAGAAGATCCAGGAGGAGATCGCCGAGACCGAGGTGACCGGCGAAGCCGGTGCCGGCATGATCAAGGTCACCATGAACGGCCGTCATGACGTCAGCCGCGTGAATGTCGATCCCTCGGTCATGGAAGAAGACAAGGAACTGCTCGAGGACTTGCTGGCCGCCGCCGTCAACGACGCGGTGCGCAAGGTCGAGGAAACCTCCAGGGGACGCATGGAAGAAGCCACCGAAGGCATGAACTTGCCGCCGGGCTTCAAGATGCCGTTCTAAGCGATGGCGTTTTCTCCTCTCGTCGATCAGTTGTTGGAGACGCTGCGCGTGTTGCCCGGGGTCGGCCCCAAGACCGCGCAGCGCATGGCATTGCATCTTCTGGAACGCGACCGTGACGGCGGTCGCCGCCTGGTCGCCGCGCTGGGCGAGGCACTGGAGCACGTCGGCTATTGCCAGCGTTGCCGGACGCTGGCCGAGACGCCGCTATGCAGCATCTGCGAAGATGCGCGCCGCGATGAAGGCCTGCTGTGCGTGGTCGAGTCGCCCGCCGACATGCTGGCCATCGAGCAGGCCGGCGGGTTTCGCGGTCTCTATTTCGTCCTGCATGGCCACTTGTCGCCGCTGGACGGCATCGGCCCCGAGGACATCGGACTCGATCAGCTCGATGAGCGGCTCGCGGGCGGCAGTGTCGAGGAAGTGATCCTGGCCACCAATCCGACCGTGGAAGGCGAAGCGACAGCGCATTACATCGCCGAGCAGTTGCGGGGCACCGGCGTACGGCTGTCGCGCCTGGCATACGGCGTGCCCATGGGGGGCGAGCTCGAATACGTGGATGGCGGCACCTTGAGCCGTGCCTTCAATGGTCGCCTGCCGTTTGCGCAAGAGTCGAGCTGATCGCGCCGCCGATAACCTTACCGTCAATAAAGGAAACGGGATGACCCCGAACTTCGAGATTCGCTGGGTGGCAACGCCCGGCGCGCTGGATGACGCATGCGACGCACTGGCCGGTGCCGAGTGGCTGGCGGTGGACACCGAGTTTCATCGCGAATCGACCTTCTTTCCCATTGCCGCGCTCGTGCAGCTGTACGCAGGGGGCGATGCGGTCTACATGGTCGATCCCCGGGCCGTCTCGGCCAGTCCGGCGCTGCAAGTGCTGCTGAGCGCATCCGGCCCCCTCAAGCTGCTGCACGCCAGCGGCGAGGATCTCGAAGTACTGGAAAGCTGGGCCGAGGTCGGTGTCGCACCCATCGCCGACACCCAGGTTGCGCAGAGCTTGCTGGGCACCCAGGCGTCACTGGGTTATCAGCGCTTGGTCGAGCATTGGACGGGCGATGTCCTGCCCAAGGAAGAAACGCGCTCGGACTGGCTGCAACGCCCGCTGTCGGACGCGCAGTTGCAATACGCTGCGCTGGACGTGGTCTACCTGCCGCGTATCTGGGAGGCACAGCGCGACGCCCTGATGAGGGAGGGACGTCTGGCCTGGCTGGAAGAAGAATGCGCACGTCTGTGCGATGCCAATCGTCGCGACGTCAACGCCGACGAGCACTGGTACCGTCGCCACCGCCAGTTGTGGCGTCTCGAGCCGCGTCAGCTGGCGCTGTATCAGTCGCTGACGCGCTGGCGCGAAGGCGAGGTGCGTCGGCGCGACGTGCCGCGTGGCTGGCTGGCGAGCGACAAGGTGCTGTTTGCGATCGCCATGGCGATGCCGCGCAATCGGCATCAACTGGCGGCCGTCGAAGGTGTCCGGCCGACCTTGATCAAGCATGACGGCGATGCCCTGCTGGAGATGGTGCAGGCCGCCGCTCACCTGGCGGAAGATGCCTTGCCGCGTGCCTTGCCGGCACCGCAGTCGCCGGCCTTCAAGTCACGGCTCAAGGCGCTCAAGAGCGTCGTCAACCGCGAGGCCGAGCGTCTGGACATCGCCCCGGAAGTGCTCGCCAATCGCCGTGATCTCGAGGCACTGGTGATGGCCGACCTCGATGGGGTGCCGCTGTCGCTGCCCCAGGGATGGCGCGGCACGCTGCTCGGCGACGCATTCACCCAGGCCCTGGCGGACCACTGAGAGGCTGCGACGATGACGAGACGTCTGTGTGAAATCTTCAAGAGCCCGCGCCGCGACGAGATGTACCTGTATGTGGACCGTGCGCGCGGGCTGGCGGATGTGCCCGAGGCACTGCTCGAACGGTTCGGAAAGCCGGTGCCGGTGACCGTGTTGATGCTCAGCGAGGACAAGCCCCTGGCGCGTGCCAAGGCGAGCGACGTGCTGGCCGCCATCGAGGCCCAGGGGTTCTATCTGCAGATGCCGCCGGCGCGCGAGTCCTACCTGCTGGACCTGTATCGGGCGCCCACCGAGGGACGGTACTGATCGCCATGCGTGAACGTTTCTGGGAACGCCACACCCTCGACGAGCTGGACGACGAAGAGTGGGAAGCGCTCTGCGACGGCTGCGGATTCTGCTGCCTGCTCAAGCTCGAGGATGACGAAAGCGGTGACATCGCCACGCTCAACGTCGCCTGTCAGCTGCTGGATACCGACACCTGCCGGTGCAGTGATTACGACAACCGCTTCCAGCACGTGCCCGGGTGCACCAAGCTGACGCGCGACAACCTGTCGGCATTTCGCTGGTTGCCGGCGTCATGCGCCTACCGTCGGCTGGCCGAAGGACGCAAGCTCGCCGCCTGGCATCCCTTGATCGCCGGGGACGCCACGCGCATGCATCGCAAGCAGAAGAGCGTGCGGCATTTCGCGGTCAGCGAGCGTGACGTGTCGGACGACGACCTCGAGGATCACATCATCGATATCATCCCCTGTCAGTAGGGCGCTCCGTATGAAGGCACGAGCGTCCGTGCACCAACGCCTTGCAAGAAAGTTGCCGGCCCCGCCTCCGCGGGGCCGGCGTCGTTCTGGCGTCAGGGGGCGGCAGTCTCGGCGAGGCCCAGTGCCCAGAGGATGAAGGCATCCTGACGGGCATTGTCGTGCCAGGCCTTGAATCGGCCCGAGGCGCCGCCGTGCCCGGCCGCCATGTCGGTGCGCAGCATGATGGGACGGCGCTCGGCGGCGGGGAGCTGGGCGACGAGCTCGGTCAAGCGTGCGTACAGCTTGGCCGGCTCCCAGTAGGGAACGCGGGAATCGTGCCAGCTGCCCTGCAGGAAGAGAGTGGGGTAGGGCCGCGCGACGAGGTTGTCGAGTGGCGAGTAATCGCGAATGCGCCGGTGCGCCTCGGGCTCGCTGGGATTGCCCCACTCGCTGTACTCCGCCGTGGTCAAGGGCAGGTCCGGGTTTTCCATGGTGCGCAGCACGTCGACGAAGGGCACGTCGAGCACGGCGGCGCAGAACGCCGTGGGGTCGAGATTGAGGCTGGCGCTGACCAGCAGGCCGCCGGCGCTGGCGCCGTAGGCGGCGATGCGTTCGCCATCCGCGATGCCGTGTTCGACCAGCGCATGCCGTGCGGCCAGGAAATCGCGGAAGCTGTTTTCCTTGTGCTCCAGCTTGCCGGCGAGATACCAGGGTTCGCCGCGATCGCCGCCGCCGCGAACATGGGCGACGGCGAAGGCCACACCGCGTGACAGCAACTCGAGGCGTGCCACCGAGAACCACGGATCGAGCACTTCCCCGTAGGCGCCATAGCCGTAAAGCAGCGTGGGCATGGGCCCCTGTTCCCAGAGATCGTCTCGCGCCACCACGGAGACCGGAATTCGCTCGCCGTCGTGTGCCTCTGCCCACACGCGCCGGCAGACCAGCCGTTCGGGGGGCAGGTCGCCGTAGACCGGCTGGACCTTGAGCAGTCGGCGGGCATCGTTGTCGAGATCGTGCTCGATCCAGCGTGACGGCAGGGTGAACGACTCTTCGTGCAGCCGCAGCAGGCGGGTATGGAAATCCGGTGTGTCGCCCAGCATCAGGCTGCACGGGGCCTCGGGCAGGGGCAGCCGGCGTCGGGTCGGCACCGGCGCGTCGAGGTCGAGCACGCTGAGATGGACCTGGGCTTCGCGATGATCGCGCTCGGTGATGACCAGTCCCCAGGCGAAGGCGTCGATGCTTTCCAGAGTCAACTGCGCATCGTGCGCCACCAGCGGATGCCAGGTATCGGGCGCCGTTTCGTCGGCGACATCGAGCCGGAAGTGCGGTGCGTCCTGGTTGTGCAGGATGTAAAAGTGCCCGGGACGGTGCTCGAGGGCGTATTCGATGCCCTTGATGCGCTCGCGAACGCAGCGCGGTGGCACATGCGGGTGCGCGGCAGGCACCAGATGGCATTCCGAGGTGTCCTTGGAGGCGGTTTCCAGCACCAGCCATTCACGCGAACGCGTCTTGCCCACGCCGACCCAGAACTCGGGGTCCGTCTCGCGGAAGACGCACGCGATCTCGCCGCTTTCGATGTCCAGGCGCCAGACGCTGTCAGGGCGTTGGGTATCATCGTAGCGGGTGAAGAACAGGGTGCGATTGTCCTCGGCGCAGCACAGCTCGGGGCCGATGTCGGTCAGCAGGCGCCGTGGCGTGCCATCGGGCAGCGCACGATGAAAGAGCGTGAAATACTCGTCGCCACTGGTGTCCTCGGTCCAGGCGAGCCAGTGTTCATCGGGGGCGATGGCGATATCGCCCAGTTCCATGAAGGTCTGCTCGCTGGCGCGTGCCTGGAGGTCGAGCACGCATTCGCGGCGTGACGGTACCTGATTGGGGTGACGCCACCAGACGGGGTAGTCGGCGTCGCGGGCCGTCTCGCTCCAGTAGGTGTAATGGTCGAGCGGCGTGCCGAGTCCTTCGACGGCCAGTTCGCGTCGCGCGAGATGGCCGGAATAGAGCGCCTCGACCAGCGGTGCGAGGGGGGCGGACCATTGCGAAAATTCCTGGTTGGCCTGTTCGAGAAAGGCCACGACCTCGGGGTCGTCACGGTTTTCCAGCCAGTGCCAGTCCGGATCTTCCTTGCGTTGGAAGCGTGCCACCGGCGAGAGTTGTGTCGCGTCGTGAAGCGCAGGGATGTGCGGCTGTGCTTTCATGTGCAGCGGTGTACCATGTCGAGGAAAGATCGAACGCGAGAGGACGCGATGCTGATTTCTGATTCCCTGCCACAATTGTGGCTGAGTTACCTTGTATTATCGCTGCTGGTGCTGGTCACCGGCTACCTTGGCGTGGGCTTTTTGCCGCGCCTGCCGCGCTGGGTCGTCACCGGCGTGGTCGCGGGCATGCTGTGGGCCGTGGCGCCGTTCACGTCGCCCTTGCTGGAGGAAGGCGAGCATTATTCCGGCCTGGCGCCGGCCGTCGTCGTGACCGCCGTGGGCGTCTTGCAGGGCGATGGCGGCCAGCTCGCGGTGGCCACGCCGCTCCTGTTGATCGGCATGGCGCTGGGCGGCGTGCTGGGCGCATTGCTGTGGGTCTGGCGCCGGCGTCGCGACAACGGCGACAGCGGTGGCACCTCGCATGGCGGCAGGCGCGAGGCCTCGCGTGGCGACGACGCGCCGCAGCGTCGCGAGCCAGTGCTCAACTGAGGCGGGCACCGACAACGCCGTAGCTGACAACATAGCATCACCAAAAAAAGCGGTATTGAATAAGGAAGGGTCATGCGAGCGCTGTTCGCCTTATTGCTGGTATGCGTCGGCGGTCTGATGTCGTCGCCGGGATGGACGCAAGACGCGACGCCCCCGGATGTGCGCATGATTTTCGACGTCTCGGGCAGCATGAAGGCCAACGATCCCGCCAACCTGCGTGCCTCGGCGCTGCAGCTGGCGGCGGCGCTGCTGCCGTCTCAGGCGCGCGGTTCGGTCTGGACGTTCGGTACGCAGGTGCGCAACCCCTTGCCCGACGGCAAGGTGGATGCCGAGTGGCGGCGGCGTGCGCGCTCGCTGTCGCCGCAACTGGTCGATTACCAGCAGTTCACCGATATCGAGCAGGCGCTGCGCGAGGCCAGCCAGGCAGCGGGCGGCAAGCGCCACGTGATCCTGCTGACCGATGGCATGGTCGACCTGCCCGGGAGCGGCGAGGTGAAGCGCAAGCGTGATGCGGCCTCGCGCGAGACCTTGATTGCCTCGCTGGCGCCCGAGCTGGCCACTCAGGACGTGGTGGTGCATACCATTGCACTCTCGCGCAATGTGGACCGCGACCTGCTCGAGCGCGTGTCGCAGTCCACCGACGGCCTGGCAGCAGTGGCCGAGACGCCGGAAGAACTGCTGCGCGCCTTTCTCGATGTCCTCGAGCGCATCGTGCCCAGCGACCGGGTGCCGCTGGAGGACGGCCGCTTCGACATCGACCCCGAGGTTGACGGTTTCAACGCCTTGCTGTTCCACGACCAGGACGCGCCCGGTGCCACGCTGGTGGGCCCGGATGGCGAGCGTTACACCCGCGATGATCATCCCGACGACATTCTCTGGCAGAGCATGCCGCGTTACGACCTGATCCGGGTGCCCGATCCCGCTGCAGGGGAATGGCATGTCGAAGGCCAGGTGGGCGGCGACAGTCGGGTCACCGTCGAGTCGCCGCTGACGTTGCGCACCGAGACCATGCCGACGTCCTTGTACCTCGGCTTCGACACGCCGCTCGAGGCCTGGTTGTCACGCGAGGGCGAGACACTCGTGGGCGATGCCATGCCCGAGGGCATGCGGATGCGCGCCGAGCTGCGCGATCTGGACGACGCGACGCTGTCGTCGACGACGCTGACCGCGGGAGAGGACGGCCATTTCACCGGAACCCTGCCGGCGCCCGAGCAGGAGGGCAACGCGCGTCTGGTGGTGACCGCCGAAGGCCCCACGCGCGTGCGCGAGCGCGTTCAGGGGGTCAATGTCATCCCTCCCTTGGCGGCTTCCCTGAACGACGATGCCACCACGGTCATCCTCGAGGCCCAGCACCCGCGACTCGACGCCGATAACACCCGGGTGTCGTCGAGCGTGCTGGGCGAGTCGCTGGACGTGGAACCGGTCGGGCCGAAGACATGGCACATTGCATTGCCCGACCTCGATCCGCATCAGTCGGTCCCGCTGGAACTCACGCTCGAGGTGACGCTGGATGGTCGTACCTGGTCGATTCGCCTTCCCGCGCTGCGCCTCAATCCCGATGCGCGCATCGGGCTTTCCGGCGCCGATGTCGGTGCCGCCCCGTCAGCGGAGGCCTTGCCGGACACCGGCGAGGAACGCCCGGAAAGCGCCGAGGAGGGCGAGCGCAACCTGAGCGAGATGGCGGGTGCTTTATGGCACAAGGCCGGTGATGAATGGCAGGCGTTGAAGCCGCATGTCGCCCCTTATGCCAAGCGTCCGGCGACCTGGGCGGCGTTGGCCGCGCTGTTGCTGGCGGTAGTGGTACTGTCGGTCATGCGCCGGCGTGCCCGGCGCCGTCGGCGGCGTCGCCGCGAACCGCACGTCTAGGGCATGACGCACGTACCGCTGGTGACCCTCTCATGGCCCCGGTGACGATACCGGGGCGCATGCGTGCGGCACGAGCCATGCGGGGGCGTCAGGGGGTGAGCTCCTGCTCGGTGAACACGTTCTCGAACAGTGGGCCGCTCAGGTAGCGCTCGCCGCTGTCGGGCAACACCACGGCGATGGCCTTGTCGGCGAAGGCGGGGTCGTCGGCCAGCCGCAGTGCCGCGACCATCGCGGCCCCGCAGGAAATGCCGCACAGAATCCCTTCCTCGCGCATCAGGCGTTGCGCCATGGCCATGGCGTCTTCGCTGGTGACGCCCTCGACCCGGTCGACGAGCCCCAGATCCAGATTGGCGGGAATGAAGTTGGCGCCGATGCCCTGGATCTTGTGCGGTGCGGGCTGGATTATCTCGCCGCGAAGCGCCTGGGCGATGATCGGTGACTCGGCGGGTTCCACCGCCACCGACAGCAACGGTCGGGCGCGGGTTTCCTCGAAGTAGCGCGACACACCGGTCAGTGTACCGCCCGTGCCGACGCCGGCCACCAGGACGTCGAGCTTGCCGTCGGTGTCGTTCCACAGCTCGGGACCGGTGGTGTCCTCGTGAATGCTCGGGTTGGCAGGATTCTCGAACTGCTGTGGCATGTAATAACGCTCGGGCGCGGCGGCGAGCATGTCATTGGCCTTGTCGACGGCGCCCTGCATGCCTTTGGCGGGCTCGGTCAGGACGATCGTGGCGCCCAGTGCCTTGAGGACCTTGCGTCGCTCGAGGCTCATCGAGGCCGGCATGGTCAATGTTACCGGATAGCCTCGCGCCGCGCCGGCGAACGCCAGGGCGATGCCGGTATTGCCCGACGTGGGCTCGAGAATTTCCTTGCCGGGCGTTAGCAAGCCGCGATGCTCGGCATCCCAGATCAAGTTGGCGCCGACGCGGCATTTGACCGAAAACGCCGGATTGCGGGCCTCGATCTTGGCGTACAGACGCGGATGCGACGTGAGACGACGAATCCGTACCAGTGGCGTCTTGCCGATGCTGGCGCTGTTGTCTTCGAAAATGGCGGCCATGAGTGCTCCTGTGGCGCGGCGCCTTCTCACGAGGCACCTTGGTATTGAACGATAGTTTTAATCGTCTGTTTTAATGCGGGGCGTCCTGTTATAACGGGAACGTCCCGTCGAATACGATTGTCCGAATATTGTCGAACAGTCTTTCATGATGCACGTCGAGGGGCCTGGTGGATATGTCGACGTGGCCCTATCTTGTAAAGAGACGGATCGCGAACAGCGGTGAGGTTTCGATATCACCGCGGCTCGAGCATCAATAATAAATGTCGGCACCATGAAGTCGACCCCTGGTCAGCGGAGATACACGATGAGTCACGCCATGTCGCCGGTCGTTTCCGGTCCGCCTCTCGAAGGAATGGATGAGTTCTCCTCCGTCAACGAGGTATTCGCCGAGGCGTGCCGGCGCTTTGCCGACAAGCCGGCCTTCACGTGCATGGGGCGAACGCTGCGCTATGCGGAACTCGAGCGTTTGTCGCGGGATTTCGCGGCCTGGCTCAGTCACGAGACCGATCTCGAGCCGGGCGACCGGATCGCCATTCAGTTGCCCAACGTGCTGCAATTTCCGGTGGCGATATTCGGCGCCATGCGTGCGGGGCTGGTGGTGGTCAACACCAATCCGCTGTATACCGAACGGGAAATGGCGCACCAATTTCAGGATGCAGGCGTCAAGGCCATTTTGATTCTCGCCAACATGGCCGACAAGCTCGAGCGCATTCTTCCCCGGACCGATATTCGTCATGTCCTGGTCACCGAGCTCGGCGACATGCACGGCTTCCCCAAGGGCGCGCTGATCAATGCCGCCGTCAAGCACCTCAAGAAGATGGTACCGCGGTATTCATTGCCCGATGCCATAGGATTCCGCACGGCCTTGTCGCAGGGCCATGGCCGGACCAGCGAGGCCGTGACGTGCCACGGTGACGACATTGCCGTGTTGCAGTACACCGGCGGCACCACGGGGGTGGCCAAGGGCAGCATGCTCACGCATCGCAACTTGATCGCCAACATGCTGCAGACCCGGCAGATGATCGCCGGACTGATCGAGGAAGGCCGCGAGACGATCATCGCACCGTTGCCCGTCTACCATATCTATACGTTCACGGTGAATTGCCTGTTCACCATGGTGACGGGGAACCATACCGTACTGATTCCCAATCCCCGCGATATCGACGGCTTCATCAAGACGTTGCGCAAGACCGAGTACACCGGTTTCGTGGGGCTCAACACGCTCTTCAACGCGCTCTGTCAGCGCGAGGATTTCCGAGCGCTGGATTTCTCGCGCCTCAAGCTGACCATTTCCGGCGGCATGGCGCTGACCAAGGCCGTCGCCAAGCGCTGGGAGGAAGTCACCGGCTGCGCGGTGCTGGAAGGCTACGGGATGACCGAAACCTCGCCCATCGTGTGCGTCAACCCGCCGGACGGCATCCAGCTGGGCACCATCGGCAAGCCCGTGCCCGGCACCTCGATCAAGGTGATCGGCCCCGAGGGCGAGGACGTGCCGCGGGGTGAGCCGGGCGAGCTTTGCGTCAAGGGGCCTCAGGTGATGAAGGGCTATTGGCAGCGTCCCGAAGACACCGCCAGGGCGATGGATGACGAGGGCTGGATTCGTACCGGCGATATCGCCGTGATCCAGGAGGACGATTACGTGCGTATCGTCGATCGCAAGAAGGACATGATCATCGTCTCCGGCTTCAACGTCTATCCCAACGAAGTCGAGGATGTGGTGGCCGCCCACGAGGACGTGGTCGAAGTCGCGGCCATCGGTGTGCCCGATGACGCCACGGGCGAGGCGATCAAGCTCTTCGTGGTGAGCCGCAGCGAGGCGCTGGACGCCGAAACGCTGCGCGGCTGGTGCAAGCGCGAACTGTCGGCCTACAAGGTGCCCAAGCTCATTGAGTTCCGCGACGAGTTGCCCAAGACCAACGTCGGCAAGGTGCTGCGTCGCGAATTGCGCGACTCGCAAGGTGCCCAGGCGCAGGTATCCGAGCAGGATACGACATAGGCGCGAGGTCGGCCTTGGCGTTACAATCGTCGGCTCGCCTTCCCCGAGGGCGAGCCGTTTTGCTGATTCCATGAGGCGCCCTTGAGCACGACACCGACGAGCGATTCCCGCGATCAACTGGCGCGTCTGCGCGCGCAACTCGACGACTGCCTGCTGCGCGATGCCCACGAACAGGGGCGCCGCCTGGCCAAGCTGAACGGGCGCGCGCGCAGCGGTAAACCCATCGACCGTTCGTTGCGCGACATCGAAGCCCGTCTGGCGCGTTCGCGCGAGCAGCTGGCGGCGCGGCGCGCGCAACCGCTGACGTTGCGCTATCCCGATGACCTGCCCGTGGTCGAACGCCGCGAGGATCTGCTGGCGGCGCTCGACGCTCACCAGGTGGTCGTGGTCGCCGGCGAGACCGGCTCGGGCAAGACCACCCAGCTCCCCAAGCTGTGTCTCGAGCTGGGGCTGGGGCGCCGAGGGCTGATTGGCCACACCCAGCCACGGCGGCTGGCGGCGCGCACCGTCGCCACACGCCTCGCCGAGGAGCTGGACGTGCCGCTGGGGGCGCAGGTCGGCTACCAGGTGCGCTTCACCGATCAGACCGACGAGCGCACCCTGGTCAAGCTGATGACCGATGGCATCCTGCTCGCCGAGACGCAGAACGACCCGGATCTGATGCGCTACGAGGCGATCATCATCGACGAGGCGCACGAGCGCAGCCTCAACATCGATTTCCTGCTCGGCTATCTCAAGCGCCTCACCGAGCGGCGGCCCGACCTCAAGATCATCATTACCTCGGCGACCATCGACGTCGAGCGTTTCAGCCACCACTTCGGGCGCGACGGCAAGCCGGCGCCGGTGGTAGAAGTCTCGGGGCGCACCTATCCGGTGGACGTGTTCTATCGACCGCTGGTGCGCGATGCGGACGACGAGGAAGACCGCACCTTGCAGGAGGGCATTCTGCATGCGGTGGAAGAAGTCGAGACCATCGAGCGCGAGCGACGCTGGTACAGCGGGCCCCGCGACGTGCTGATCTTCCTGCCCGGCGAGCGGGAAATTCGCGAAACGGCGGACACGCTGCGCCGCGCCGACCTCAAGGGTACCGAGATCCTGCCGCTTTATGCGCGGCTCTCCAATGCCGAGCAGAATCGCGTGTTCCAGCCGCATGCCGGACGCCGCATCGTGCTGGCCACCAACGTGGCGGAAACCTCGCTGACCGTGCCGGGCATCCGCTACGTGATCGACCCCGGCCTGGTCCGCATGAGCCGCTACAGTTATCGCGCCAAGGTGCAGCGCCTGCCCATCGAGCCGATCAGTCAGGCCAGCGCCGACCAGCGCAAGGGGCGTTGCGGGCGCATCAGCGAGGGCGTGTGCATCCGCCTCTACAGCGAAGAGGACTTCCTGGCGCGGCCGACGTATACCGAGCCGGAGATTCAGCGTACCAACCTGGCCTCGGTGATTCTCTCCATGCTGGCGCTGAAGCTCGGCGACATCGAGGCTTTCCCCTTCGTCGACGTGCCGGATTCGCGCTTCATCAAGGACGGTTATCGTCTGCTCTATGAACTGGGGGCCGTGGGCGCCGACAATCGCCTGAGCGAGCTCGGGCGTCGCGTGGCCCGCCTGCCGATCGACCCGCGCCTGGCACGCATGGCACTCGCCGGTGCCGAGCAGGGCAGCCTGCGCGAGACACTGATTGTGGTCAGCGCCTTGTCGACGCAGGACCCGCGCGACCGTCCGGCGGACAAGCGCCAGGCGGCGGACGAGAAGCATCGCCAGTGGCAGGACCCCGAGTCGGACTTCATGGCCTGGCTCAATCTCTGGCATGGGGTCGAGCAGGCCCGCGAGACCCTCTCCGGCAACCAGCTGCGGCGCTGGTGCCGTGACAACTATCTCAGCTACCTGAGGCTGCGGGAGTGGCATGACACCTTCCGCCAGCTCAAGCAGCTGACGCGTGACATGGGACTCGAGCCCTCCAGCGCGGTATTGCCGCCCAAGGAGGACGACGCTGCGTCGGCGCGTCCGCGCGTCGATGGCGAGCGCTTGCACAAGGCGCTGTTGTCGGGGCTGCTCTCGCACCTGGGCACGCTGCAGGAAAACCGCGAATACCTCGGCGCGCGCAACCGCAAGTTCATGATTCATCCCGGCTCGGGGCTGGCCAAAAAGACGCCCAAGTGGGTCATGGCCGGCGAGCTGGTGGAAACCTCGCGTCTTTATGCGCGCGACGTGGCGCGCATCCAGCCGGCATGGGTAGAGCCCATGGCGTCGCACCTGGTCAAGCGCAGCTACAGCGAACCGCACTGGGAGATGAAGCGTGGCCAGGTCGTGGCGTTCGAGCAGGTGACGTTGTTCGGTCTGCCGATCGTCACCGGGCGGCGCATCGACTACGCCAAGGTGGCGCCGGAAGAAGCCCGGGAGCTTTTCATCCGGCGTGCGCTGGTGGAAGGGGAGTACCGCACCCAGGCGGCCTTCTTCCAGCACAATCGTGCCCTGATCGACGACGTGGAAGAACTCGAGGATCGTGCCCGCAAGCGCGATATCCTGGTCGACGAGGAGACGCTGTTCGCCTTCTACGATGCCCGGCTGCCGGCGGACGTGGCCGGCGCGCGCAGCTTCGAGCGCTGGCGCAAGCAAGCCGAACGAGAAGCGCCCGAGGTGCTCAAGCTCGAGCGTGCCACCCTGATGGCGCGCGATGCCGAGGAAGTCACCCAGCAGGCCTATCCCGACGAGCTGGTGCACAACGGCGTGCGCTATCCGCTGGATTATCATTTCGCACCGGGCGAGTCCGACGATGGCGTGACGCTGACGGTACCGGCCGCCATGCTGTCGCAGCTGCCCGAAGGACGGCTCGAGTGGCTGGTGCCGGGGCTGTTGCGAGAGAAGTGCATCGCACTGCTCAAGACGTTGCCCAAGGCGATCCGTCGGCAGGTGGTGCCGATTCCCGACTGGGTGGATGCGGCCCTGGCCACCCTGGTGCCCGACGAGCGCCCGTTGACCGAGGCCCTGGGCGAGTTCCTGCGCCGGCGCACGGGGGTGCGCCTGAGCGCCGACGATTGGCGCACGGATCAGCTCGAGCCGCACCTGATCATGAACCTGCGCGTGGTGGCGCACGATGGCGAGGTGCTTGGCGAAGGGCGCGACCTCGGTGCCCTCAAGCAGCGCTTCGACGAAGCGGCCAGCCAGGGTGCCAGGGCGCTGGCGGCGAGCGGTCCGACGGCGGAGGCGCTGGCCGAGCTGCCGGAGCAGGCGATTCCCGAATCGCGCTCCACCCAGCAGGCGGGCATTCGCGTCGAGGCCTACCCGGCGCTGGTCGACCGGGGTGACAGCCTGGCCATCGAGTCGTTCGATCATCCCGACAAGGCGCATGCCGCGCACCGCCATGGCGTCAAGCGTGCGGCCATGCTGCGCCTGCCCGAGCAGGTTCGTTACCTGTCGCGCGAACTCAAGGGACTGGATCGCTGCGCGTTGCTGTTCGCCAAGGTGGGGAGCAAGACGCAGCTCGTCGACGATCTGGTCGAGGCGGTGTTCCTGCAGGTCGTTGCCGTGGACCCGTTGCCGCGTGACCGCCAGTCCCTGGAAGCGCGCATCGAGGCCACGCGGAGCGAGCTGGTGGTGCACGCCGAGGAGCGGGTCGCGACCCTGCAGAAAGCGCTGGAAGGGCATCTCGAGGTCACCAAGGCCCTCAAGGGCAACCTGAACCTGTCCCTCGCCCTGGTCTACAGTGATTTGAAGGCCCAGATGGCGCGCCTGGTCTATCCCGGCTTCGTCAGCGATGCCGAGGAATGGCTCGAGCAGTATCCGCGCTACATGCAGGCGGCGTTGATCCGGCTCGAGAAGGCCCCGCGCGAGCGGGCCCGCGATCAAATGGCGATGCAGCAGGTGCATGCGTTCGAAGAGCGATTGCGCGCGCGCCTCGAGGCCGATCAGCGTGAAGGGCGGCGTGACCCGCGCTTCGTCGAGTTCGGCTGGTGGCTGGAAGAGTTGCGTGTCTCGCTGTTTGCCCAGCAACTGGGCACGCTGGCGCCGGTCTCGGCCAAGCGCCTGGAGCGTCGCTGGACGGAACTCACGGGACGGTGACCTCGCGCGCCAGATGACCGCCCCGCGAACGGGGCATCGACGACACCATAACAAGCGCATCACGGAGCACGCTCATGACGCACGCGGTCATTACCGGTACCGGCCTTTACACGCCGCCACACGCCATCGACAACGCCACGCTGGTGGCCTCGTTCAATGCCTGGGTGGATCGCGAAAACGCGCGCTACCAGGAGGCGATCGAGGACGGATGGCGTCAGCCGCTGGAGCATTCCAGCAGCGAGTTCATCGCCAAGGCATCGGGCATCCAGAGTCGCTATGTGGTGGAGGCATCGGGCATTCTCGACCCCGACCGCATGCGTCCGCACCTGGCGCCCCGGGCCGACGATGCACTCTCCCTGCAGGCCGAGATGGGACTCGACGCGGCGCGCCAGGCGCTGTCTGCCGCGGGGGTCGAACCCGGCGCGCTGGACATGGTGATCGTGGCCTGCTCCAACCTGCAGCGTCCTTATCCCGCGGTGGCGGTGGAGCTCCAGGCCGCGTTGGGCGCCGAGGGACATGCCTTCGACATGAACGTCGCGTGCTCGAGCGCCACCTTCGCCATCGACCAGGCCAACAACGCCATCCGTGCCGGCAGCGTCAAGCGAGTCCTGGTGGTGAGCCCGGAAATCTGCTCGGCGCACCTCAACTTCCGGGATCGCGACAGTCACTTCATTTTCGGCGATGCCTGCACAGCGGTGCTGCTGGAAGCCGACGACGTGGCCTGCGCCGAAGAGCGTTTCGACGTCGTGAGCACGCGCCTGGCGACACGCTTCTCGAACGCGATCCGCAACAATTTCGGCTTTCTCGACCGCGTGACCGACCATCCCGTCGACCGGGACCCGGCCTTCGTCTCCGACAAGCTGTTCGTGCAGGACGGGCGGCGCGTGTTCAAGGACGTCTGTCCGCTGGTCGCGTCCCTGATCGGCGAACACCTCGACGCCGAGGGGCTGACCCCCGACGACCTCAAGCGGCTGTGGCTGCACCAGGCCAATCGTCACATGAACGATCTGATCGCGCGGCGTGTGCTGGGCCGCGAACCGAGCCTGGCCGAGGCACCGGTGATTCTCGACCGCTATGCCAACACCAGTTCGGCGGGCTCGATCATCGCCTTCCATCTGCATCGGGAAAATCTGGTCGCAGGCGATGTGGGGGTGGTCTGTTCGTTCGGAGCGGGCTACAGTGCGGGCAATGTGATATTGCGTAAGGTGAAGGCTTGATGAAAACGACCAAGTGGCTGGCCGTGGCGTGCATGGCGGCGGCAGTGAGCGGCTGTGCCAGCCAGGGGCAGACGCAGGGCAATCCCGACGATCCGTGGGAAAGCTACAACCGCAAGGTGTTCGCGTTCAATGACACACTGGATCGCTATGCGTTGAAACCCGTCGCGCAGGGCTACGACTACGTGACGCCCGATCCGGTTCAGACCGGGGTGGGCAATTTCTTCAGCAACCTCGGCGAGGTCGGCACCACGATCAACAGTGTGCTGCAATGGAAGTGGGCCAATGCCGGCATCGCCTCCGGCCGTTTCGTGATCAACTCCATCCTCGGGGTGGGCGGCATCCTCGATCCGGCCTCGCGCATGGGCCTGGTGGAGCGCGAAGAGGACTTCGGGCAGACCCTGGCCACCTGGGGCGTCGCCGAAGGCCCCTACGTGGTGCTGCCGGTGCTCGGTGGTCGGACGCTGCGCCATACCTCGGGGCTGCCCGTGGACTGGTACACCGATCCGGTGACGTATGTCGAGGAGGACGAGGTACGCTATGGCCTGAGGTTCATCGATCTCATCGATACGCGGGCGGGGCTGCTCGACCGCGAGGAGCTGATTCGGGGCGACCGCTACAGCTTCATCCGCGATGCGTATCTGCAGAACCGGCGTTACGAGGTCAACGACGGCGAAACGGGGGCGGATCCCTTCGCCGACGGTGACTTCGGCGACGATTTCGAATACGACGAAGACGCCTTCGCCGAGTGACCCCGAGGCCCCGCATGGCCAACTCTCGTACCCTGATCGGTCTCCTCGACCAGCCCGGCGCATCGCGGGATGCGCTGGCCGGCCTCATTGGCCAGGGACATTTCGCCGTGCTGGCGGCGGCTCATGCCGAGGAGTTGCCTGCGGAGGTGGCCTTGGTGGTGGCGCATGTGCGCGCCGTGCCGCGCCAGGACTGGGCCGCGCTGGCGGCGCGCTGGCCGACCATCGTGATCAGCGAGACGCGTTTCGACGGCGACCTGCTGCAGGCGGTGGATGCCGGGCTGATCGACTATCTGGTCGAGCCGCAGTGTCATGGTGACGTGCTGCGACGCCTGATCGGACGCTCGATTGAGCATCATCGGCTGGCTCAGGAATACGCCCGCGATCGTCAGCGCCTGGCCGAACTCAACGAAAGCCTGGAAACCCACCTGGCCATGCTGCGTCTCGATCAGCAGGCCGGCTGGCAGATCCAGCGCAAGCTGCTGCCCGCCAATCCCGTGACGCGCCACGATGTCACCGCCGAGTACTGGCTGGCGCCTTCGCTGTATCTATCGGGTGACTTTCTCGACTTTCAGCGCTGCGATGCGCGTTACAGCTTCTTCTACTTCGTCGACGTCTCGGGGCACGGGGCGTCGTCGGCGTTCGTCACCGTACTGCTCAAGTACCTCAGCAACCGCTGGTTGTCGCAATGGCGCGAGCAAAACGCCAGCGACTTCCCCGCGCAGTGCCTGACCGAGCTCAATCGTGAGCTGCTGGAGACGGGGATCGGCAAGCATGCCACGGTCTTCGCCGGGGTGCTTGACCATGAGCGTCACTATCTCCACTATTCGCTCGGCGCGCAGATGCCGATGCCGCTCTTGCAAGTGGGTCGCGAGGTCAGCGTGCTGTCGGGAGAAGGGCCGCCGGTGGGGTTGTTTCCGCATGTCGAATTCCCCACTTACGGTTATGCCTTGCCCGATGCATTTCGTCTGTGGCTGTGCTCGGACGGCATACTGGAATGTCTGGCGGGCGATACCCTCGATCAACGCCTCGTTGCGTTGAAGGAGCGCGTCGCCCAGTGCGCCCGTGTGGATGCGTTGAAAGATGCACTCGTATTGGGCGACGAACTGCCGGATGATCTCACCATCATGACTTTGAGCGGATTCGATCATGCATGAGGGGCGTATTCAGGCGGCGTTCAACGCCGGTGTATTCGTGCTCAAGCTGAGTGGTGACGTGCGTTTGACGCTGTGTGCCACGCTCGATCAGCAGGCGCAGCGCGTGGCCGACAGCCCCGGCCTGGCCGCGGTGATGATCGATCTGCGCGAGGCGACCAATGTCGACTCCACCGCCCTGGGCTTTCTGGCCAAGGTGGCCATGGCCGTGGAAGGGCGGCTCGAACAGCCGCCGACCATCGTCGCTGAGCATCCCGATGTGCGGCGCATGCTGGATGTCATGGGGTTTTCGCGTTACTTCACGTTGCTCGATGCACCGCTCACCGAGCCGGCGAGCCTGCGCGAGTTGCCGCAGGTGAGGGCGGATGAGCAGGGCATGCAGCAGCGCATCCTCGAGGCGCACCGGATTCTGATGCGCATGAGCGATCACAATCGCGATGAATTCCAGCCCCTGGTCGATCTGCTCGAAGCGCAGAAGCCCGGCGAGGATTGCTCCCGGACGCATCACTGAGCGTATCGGTCGCCGGACCGGGTGATGCGTCCTCGCTGATGATCACCTTCAGGTGGCGGCGGCCAGCGCTGGGGCCGGTGTCGCCTCGTCCTGCCACCGAGAGGCCGTTTCCGTCTCGTCTGACACCGGTTCGCGCGGTACGTATTCGCTGTCCTCGTCGAGGACGAACTCGCGCACCGAGGCATGCAGCCGTGTGGTTTCCTCACCCAGCGTAGTGGCGGCGTGGGTCGCCTGCGTGGCCATGGCGGCGTTGCCCTGGGTGAGTTGTTCCAGCTGCTCGATCGCCCGATCGATCTGTGCGATGCCTTGATGCTGTTCCTGGCTGGCGTCGGCAATGTCACGCATGAGCTGGGCCGTCTGCTCCACCGAGGCGACCAGTTCGCCGATGGTGGTTCCCGTTTCCTTGACGCGCTGGCTGCCGGCCTCGACATCCCGCCGGGCGTTATCGGTGAGGGTGCGGATATCGCGCGCGGCCTCGGCGCTCTGGCTGGCGAGGCGCCTCACTTCATTGGCCACCACCGAGAAGCCTCGTCCATGCTGCCCGGCACGGGCCGCCTCGACCGAGGCGTTGAGCGCCAGCAGGTTGCTCTGGAACGCCAGTGAATCGATCATGACGACGATATCCTCGACCTGGCGCGAGCCGGCGCGAATGCTCTCCATGGTCGTGGTGACCTGAGAGACGGCTTCCTGCCCACGCTCGGCGGAGTGCGAGGCGGTCGCGGCCAGGGTCACGGCACGTTCGGCATGCTCGGCGTTGCGTCCCACGGTCGCGGTCAGCTGTGCCATGCTCGCGGCGGTCTCTTCCAGGGCGGCGGCTTGTCGCTCGGTCCGCGAGGCCAGGGCCTGGCTGTCCTCGGCGATGCGCTGGGTGTCGCGATGGATCGTCTGGCTGCTGGCGCGCACTTCGCCGACGTTGGCGGCAAGACGCTGTCGCATGCCGTCGAGGGCCTCGAACAGACGCCGGACGTCGCGTTGCCCGCGTGCGTGGACAGGGCGTTCCAGCCGCCCCTCGGCGATCCGCTCGAAATGCTCGAGCAGACCGTTGAGAGGGACCACCACATGGCGTGTCATGCCCCACATGACCAGGGCGATGGCGATAAGCGAGGCGAGGATGGCTGCGCCGATCAGCATGCGCAGGCCATCGGCCATGACGCCGAAATCATCCACCAGGGTCGCGCCGCGCTGCTGGCTCGCGGTCATGAAGGCATCGGCGCTTTCCATGAACGCGGCGTTCATGTCGTGCAAGCGCGACTGCCCGGAGCGGTAGCCGCTCAGGTCGCGCGCCGTGCTGTCGCCGGCGGCGAGGCGCTCGTTGGCTTCCTGCAGTTGCATCAACTGCAGTGACATGCCGGTATTGACCAGCGAATGAAAGCGTTGGCTCAGCGTCTCGAGTGCCGGGGAGGCGGCGGCGGGCTCGAGTCGTTCGAAGGCTTCCTGCGCTCGGGTCATCAAGGCCTCGGCCTCATCGATGACCGGCCCCGGCGGATCGAACGACGGGCGCTCGAGTAGCGATGCGGCACGGTTCATGGCCAGTTGGGCACGCAATGTGTCGACATAGACGTCATCGAGAATGGTGGTGCGCTCGACGTTGAGGCGATCGAGCGTGTCGAAGGCGTTCTGGCCGACATGCAGCGCATATCCCCCCAGTAGCCCGACGGCAATCACCATCAGGCTGAATGCGCCCAGCACCAGCATGCTGATGCCGCGGATCGTCAAGGGCGGTAGGCGACGAGGTAAAGAAACGCGCATGGTGTCAGTCCCTGTAGTCTTTTTTGAAGGCGACGAAAATCGGCCTCGCGATGCGGACGCACGAGGCGAGACGGCCGCCATGATGGCGCGCGATTGTTGCGATTTGTGGACACCGCCGCGACGCTCGGTCCCCAGAAAGAGCGTTATCGGCTATGATGAGCGCACTAGCCGTTAGCCTTCTTCATGTTGGCGTGCCGGCCCCGTCGGAGCCGGCACGACTCTGTACGTTCTTCAGGAGATGTCGTGACTCGACTCAATGCGCGACGTTTGGCGCTGCTGGTGGCGGCCAATACCGCCCTGGCGCCTTTCGCCATCGATGCCTATCTACCCGCCATGCCGACGCTCGCCGAGGCGGTAAACGCCAGCGTGCATCACACCGAGCTGTCGTTGAGCGTGTTCCTGTTCGGCTTCGCCATCGGCCAGCTGCTGTGCGGCCCGCTGTCGGATCGCTTTGGCCGGCGTCCGGTGCTGTTGACCGGGCTGGTGGTGTTTCTGGTCGCCAGTCTGGCCATCATGCAGGTGTCGTCGCTGGAAACGCTCTGGGGGCTGCGTTTCGTCCAGGCTCTGGGAGGCGGGGCCTGCGTGGTCAATTCCGCGGCCATCGTGCGCGACTGTTTCAGCGGACGCGAGGCCGCCAAGGTGATGTCGACCATGGCGATGATCCTGATGCTCGCCCCGCTGGTGGCACCCACGGTGGGAAGCGTGCTGCTGGGATTCTTCAACTGGCAGTCGATCTTTCTGTTCCTGGCGCTGTATGCTGCCTTCCTGCTGTTCTTTCTGGGCACGCGCCTGCCCGAGACCCATGGGCGCGATCCCGACGCACCGTCGATGCGCCAGGTGTTGCGCAACTATGCCAGCGTCATTCGCCATCGCGAGGCGATGGGCTACATCTGCGCCGTGTCGATGTCGTTCGCGGGGATGTTTGCCTTCATCACCGGTTCGCCGTACCTGTACATGGAGCATTACGGCATTTCGGCGGCGGTCTATCCGTTCGTGTTCGGGGCCAACATCCTGGTCATGGCCTCTTCCAACCGTCTCAACATCTATCTGTTGAAGAAACGCACGCCGCAGCAGAATCTCGTGGTGGGGCTGGGCATTCAGTTATGTGCCGGGGTGGCCCTGGTGGCGTTGATCCTGTCGGGCATGGACTCGATCTACAGCGTCGCGCCGCTGATGGTGGTGTTCGTGGGCATGCAGGGGTTGATCGCACCGAACGCGATGTCCTCGATGCTCGATCACTTCCCGAACATGAGCGCGACGGCCACGGCGCTGCAAGGATGTCTGCAATTTTCCAGCGGTGCCTTCGCCGGCATGCTGGTGGGGGCCTTCGAGATCGCCAGTGCCTGGCCGACGGTACTGACGATGCTGGGCGCTTCCGTGCTGGGCAATATCGGCGTGCGGGTACTGGCCGGTCGAGCCTTGGGGGCTCAGGAGGAAGAAGGGGCAGTGACCGGACGGTAGACGGGGCGCAACGCGTCGACGTAACTCGGAGTGACATTCGTCATCTTTTGTCATGAAGCTGTCATCTTCATTGGGCATCTTAGGTGTCGCGAAGGTTGAACACTCTCATCGACAGGAGTTACCCGCATGAACCGTATCCTCAAGACTACCGCGTTGGCCGCTGCCGTGATGAGCGTCGCAGGCGTTGCCCAGGCGCAGGACGAAACACGCGAGCAGCTACGCATCGTCGGTTCCAGCACCGTCTATCCGTTCGCCAGCTACGTCGTCGAGGAGTTCGGCGCGACCACCGATTACCCGACACCCGTCATCGAATCCACGGGGTCCGGCGGCGGTCTGCGCTTGTTCTGCAATGGGGTCGGGCTGGACACGCCGGACATCACCAACGCCTCGCGCCGCATGAAGCCCTCCGAGTTCGAGCGTTGCCAGGAAAACGGCGTGACCGACATCACCGAAGCCAAGATCGGTTACGACGGTATCGCGTTCGCCGAGTCCAACACCAACGAGCCGGTCAACTTCACGCGTGAGCAGCTGTTCCTCGCGCTGGCCGCCAAGGTGCCCCAGGACGGCGAACTGGTCGACAACCCCTACACCAAGTGGAGCGATATCGACTCCTCGCTGCCGGATCGCGAGATCATGGTGTATGGTCCGCCGACCACTTCCGGCACGCGTGATGCCTTCGAGGAGCTGGTGATGGAAGCCGCTTCCGAAGAGATGGACGCCTACGGCGGTGAAGGCTACACCGACATCCGTCAGGACGGCCCCTACGTCGACGCCGGCGAGAACGACAACCTCATCGTTCAGCGTCTCCAGGAAAACACCACGGCATTCGGTATCTTCGGGTATTCCTTCCTCGAAGAGAACGCCGACTCCCTGACCGCCGCGAGCATCGATGGTGTGGAACCCGAGCCCGAAGCCATCAGCTCCGGTGAATATCCGGTGTCGCGCTCACTTTTCTTCTACGTTAAGAACCAGCATGCCGATAGCGTGCCGGCCATGTACCCCTACGTCGACCTGTTCATGAGCGAGCAGATGATCAGCCCGATGGGCTACCTCAAGGGCCTGGGTCTGATCCCGCTGCCCGAGGACGCACGCGAGCAGGCGCGCAGTGATGTCGAAAATCGCGAGAGTCTCGAACTCAGCGACCTGAAGTAAGGCCGTAAGCGGTCCGATGAAGTGGCCGGCGGCTTTTGCTGCCGGCCCATTTGCGTGACGAGCCCTACGGGGTTGATGGCTCCCACCGGGAGCAACGTTATCCTGAGAGACCGACATGACGACGAATACCGTCTTCCTGCTGTTCTGCGCGGTACTCTTGGTGCTTGGGGGAGTTGCCTTCACCCTGAGCCGCGCCAAGGCCTCGCGCGTTCGTGCCACGGGCACGGCGATGCATGCACAGCCGGATCAATACGCCTGGTTCGCGGTCCTCGCCACCGCCGGACCAGCACTTCTGGTCAGCGCCCTGGGGGCGTTTGCCCTGTTGCTGATGGGGGCGGAGATCCCCACGCTCTATCTGTTGTCGGCGAGCCTGATCATTGCGACGATCGGCCTGGTCATGGGGCTGAGTCAAGTACGCCCCGACTTCCATGCGCGACGCGCCATCGAAGGGGTCATTCGCAAGCTGCTGGCAGCCGCGGCGATGATCTCGATTCTCACCACGTTGGGCATTCTACTGTCGATCATCACCGAGGCCCTGCGTTTCTTCCAGATGCATAGCTTCTGGGACTTCGTGACCGGCACTACCTGGAATCCCGGCGCGAGCTTCCTTTCCGCCGCCGGTCGCGGCGAAGAGGGGGGCAGTGCCGCGCAGTTCGGGTCGATCCCGCTTTTCGCCGGCACCTTCATGATCACCCTGATCGCCATGCTGGTGGCGATTCCCTTCGGTCTGGGCGCGGCCATCTACATGGTCGAGTTCGCGCCCATGCGCATTCGCAAGGCTGCCAAGCCGGTGATCGAAGTGCTGGCAGGGATCCCCACCGTGGTATACGGCGTCTTTGCGGCCTTGACCGTGGCGCCGCTGGTGGTGGATATCGCCGGGCTGTTCGGGCTCGATGCCTCGTACTCCAATGCCCTGGCTCCGGGGCTGGTGATGGGCATCATGATCATCCCGTTCATCTCCTCGCTGTCCGACGATGTCATCAACTCCGTGCCCAACAGCCTGCGGGAAGGGGCCCTGGCGCTGGGCATCACCAAAGGGGAAATGGTGCGCAACGTGGTGGTGCCCGCCGCCGCGCCGGGGATCATCTCGGCCTCGCTGCTGGCGGTGTCCCGCGCGCTGGGGGAAACCATGATCGTGGTCATGGCGGCCGGCATGCGTCCCAACCTGACCGCCAATCCGCTGGAAGACATGACCACCGTGACGGTGAGCATCGTCGCGGCGCTGACCGGCGATCAGGAATTCGAAAGCGCCCAGACACTCTCGGCCTTTGCCCTGGGGCTGGTGCTGTTCGTCGTGACGCTGACGCTGAACGTGGTGTCGGTGTTCATGATTCGCCGCTTCCGCGAGAAGTACCGCGTCAACAACCTGTAATCCGATAGGTCGAGAGCATGAGCCAATCGTTCGAAGAAATTTCCGCGCAGCTCAAGAAACGCCATCGGCGTTCGGCGCGCATGAAATGGATGACCATGGGCGCCTTGATCCTGTCGGCGGCATTCCTCGTCGTGTTCATTTCCGACATGGTGGTGCGAGGGTGGCCCGCGTTTCAGCAGGCGCAGCTGCAGGTCGAGGTCAGCTACGACGAGCAGTCCCAGAAATTGCCGCTCGCGGCCGTCGATGAGGACGTGCGCCCGCTGATCTCGCGCGGCTTCTTCCGCTCCCTGCCGCGCGAGATGGAAAACAACCCGGAGTTGATGGGCACCACCCAGACCCGATGGGTGATCGCCGACAGCCGGGTGGATCAGTTCCTCAAGGGAAACGAGGATCGGCTGCGTCCCGCCGACAAGGAAACGCTCCAGGCCCTGGTCGAGGACGGGCGCGCGGCGCTGAAGTTCAACACCACCTTCTTCACCACCGGTGACTCCAAGATGCCGGAACTGGCGGGGATCGCCTCGGCGGCCATCGGCACGGTGATGACCATGCTGGTCACCATGGCGGTGTGCTTCCCGATCGGGGTGATGACGGCCGTCTATCTCGAGGAGTTCGCGCCCGACAACCGCCTGACGCAGCTCATCGAGATCAATATCAACAACCTGGCGGCCGTGCCGTCGATCCTGTTCGGTCTGCTGGGGCTGGCGATCTACATCAGCTTCTTCGGGGTGCCGCGTTCCTCGCCACTGGTGGGCGGGTTGACCCTGGCACTGATGACGCTGCCGGTGATCATCATTTCGACACGCGCTGCCTTGCGCAGTGTGCCGGACAGCATTCGTCATGCCGCCTTCGGCGTGGGCTGCTCACGCTGGCAGGTCGTGCGCGATCACGTGTTGCCTGTCTCGCTGCCGGGCATCCTGACCGGTTCGATCATCGGTCTGGCACAGGCCATGGGGGAAACCGCGCCACTGATCATCGTGGGCATGGTGGCGTTCATTCCCGATGCCTCGATATCGATCACGGACGCCTCGACGGTGATGCCGGCGCAGATCTTCACCTGGGCCAGCGAGCCGAACAGCGCCTTTGCCGAGAAGACGGCGGGCGGCATCTTGGTGCTTCTGGCGGTGCTGATCTTTCTCAATGCTCTCGCCGTCTGGCTACGCAACAAATTCGAACGCCGCTGGTAAGCGACTTCAGACAGGACATCATCGCCATGAACGACACGACCCTGCAGAACTTTCAGACTCAGCAAGATCCGCCCACGGCTTCCAAGGATGCCGCGCGTGATCCTTATACCCAGGCGCCGACGCCCGACAAGGGGCAGCCGGTGACGCGCAACGAGAACGTCGAGGAAAACCTGAGCGTGCGCGTGCGCGACCTCAACCTGTGGTACGGCGACCACCAGGCGCTCAAGGACATCAGCATCGACATCTTCGCCAATACCGTCACGGCCTTGATCGGCCCTTCGGGGTGCGGTAAGTCGACCTTCCTGCGCTGTCTCAATCGCATGAACGACTTGATCAACTCGGTGAGCATCAAGGGACTGGTGGAAATGGACGGTCACGACGTCAATGCCCGCGGCATGGACGAAGTGGCCCTGCGCCGTCGCGTGGGCATGGTATTCCAGAAGCCGAATCCGTTTCCCAAGTCGATCTACGAGAACGTCGCCTATGCGCCACGCATGCACGACATGGTCAGCCGCAAGGCCGATCAGGACGAGCTGGTGGAGCGTGCATTGCGCGATGCGGGGCTGTGGAACGAGGTCAAGGACAAGCTGCACGAGCCGGGCACGTCGCTATCCGGCGGTCAGCAGCAGCGCTTGTGCATCGCGCGCGCCATCGCCGTGCGCCCCGACGTGATCCTGATGGACGAGCCGACCTCGGCACTCGACCCCATCTCCACGGCGACCATCGAAGACCTGATGGACAAGCTGAAGAAGGACTTCACCATCGTGACCGTCACCCACAACATGCAGCAGGCGGCACGCGTGGCGGATTACACGGCGTTCTTCCATCTCGGCGAGATGATCGAGTACAACGCCACCAAGCAGATGTTCTCCAACCCGCATACCAAGAAGGCGGAAGACTACATCACCGGCCGTTACGGTTGATGGCGGAGACGCTTGACGATTGTTTCAGGGGCGCTGCGGCGCCCTTTTTCGTGGGCGGTTGTTGGGGGAGGCAGCAAGGCCCTCGCGCCACCTTGCTGCCGGTTCTTGCCGAACGCCGGGGGCGGCAAGCGGTACTTACGCCGTGATGCGTCGATACCCTCCGAGCACGCCAGGCTTGGCGAGCACCCACTGCCACAATTGAATATCGCGGGCGCGGAAGGCCGCGGCGCAGGACAGCAGGTAGTAGCGCCACATGCGGTAGAACTCGTCGCCGTAGCGATCCCGGAATTGCGGCCAGTGGTGCTCGAAGTTTTCCCACCAGGCCATCAGCGTCTTGTCGTAGTCGGCGCCGAAGTTGTGCAGATCCTCGGTGACGAACAGGCCGCCGGCCGCGTCGCCGATCTGGCCGATGGACGGCAGGTCACCGTTGGGGAAGATGTACTTGTCGATCCACGGGTCCGGCGTGCTCTCACGGACATTCTTGCCGATGGTATGCAGCAGGAAGAGGCCACCTTCCTTGAGGCAACGGTGAGCGATTTCCATGTATTCGCGGTGGTTCTTGCGGCCGACGTGCTCGAACATGCCGATGCTGATGATGGCGTCGAACTGCTCGTCGATCTCGCGATAGTCTTGAAGCCGAAATTCCACGGGAAGCCCCTTCTTCATCAAGGACTTCCCGTAGTCGGCCTGTTCGCGCGAGATGGTGAGGCCGACGCACTCCACGCCATAGTGCTCGGCGGCGTAAGCCATGAAGCTGCCCCAGCCGCAGCCGATGTCGAGAATGCGCATGCCGGGCTTGAGATCCAGCTTGCGACAGATCAGGTCGAGCTTGGCTTCCTGCGCGGCATCCAGAGTCTCGGCGTCGTGCCAGTAGCCACAGGTATAGGTCATGCGCTGATCGAGCATGGCAGCGTAGAAGTCGTTGCCCAGGTCGTAGTGCGCTTCGCCGACTTTCCAGGCGCGCTTGACGCTTTGCAGGTTGGTGAGCTTGGCACGCAGGGCGTGAAAGACCAGCTTCGATGGCTGTACCGCCTTGTTGATGTTGGCACGCAATAGCCGAAAGAAGAATTCGTCGAGGCGTTCGGCGTCCCAGAGGCCGGCCATGTAGGTTTCGCCGAGCCCGAGATTGCCTTCGGCGAGCGCCCGGTCGAAGACCTCGGGAGTATGGACGCGCATGTCCCAGGGGCGCGGGCCGTTGATCTGGATATCGGCGCGGGCCAGGAGGTCGGTGACGAAGCGGTAGCTCTTGTGCTGTTCGAGCACGTTGGTGGTGTCGGTTTCCTTGAGTGGAGCGTTCACTGCAATTCTTCCTCTTGCTCGTGCCTCCAGTGGGGGGTGGAAGCTTATTTTGGCTTTTTCGCTCTGCTATTAGGCTAGTCGAACATTATACGTTATCGACACCGTTTGCACGCTACCGAGTTGATAGTTTTTATAGATGGCAAACCCCATGAAAAATCTATCGTGTGGTGTACTGTCGACCAGGCCAGACGAACCGCCGGCCATGCCTCCCCCGGTCTCTGAACGGGATCACTGCCTTTGTCGAGGCAGACCCATCGCCAGGACGGCGCTGGCGGCGACCAGCGCCGCGGACACCGCCAGACAGGGCGCCAAGCCATGGGCCTGATAGACCCAGCCGGAGAGGACCGTGCCGACGAGACGTCCCATGGCATTGGCCATGTAGTAGAAGCCCACGTCCATGGAGACGCCCTCGGCGCGTGCGAAGCGCACGATCAGATAGCTGTGCCAGCTCGAGTTGATGGCGAAGAGAATGCCGAAGGCCAGCAGTCCCGCGATCAGCCAGGTGACGGTGGTCGCCAGCGGCGTGAGGGCGAGCAGGGCCGGGAGCAGGGCGAGCGCCGCGGCCAGGATGACGGTGATGCTGCGCGTATCGCCGTGCAGGTGTCGCGTGATGCGCGGGGCCTGGGTCTGAACGCCACCGTAGCCGATCACCCAGACGGCCATCAGAATGCCGACGCTCCAGAAGTTCCAGCCGTGCTGATCGTAGAGGAACACCGGCAATGCCACCACGAACCAGATGTCGCGTGAGGCGAACAGGCACAGGCGTGCCGCCGCGAGAACGTTGACCGCGCGCGACGTGGAGAAGACCTCGCGGAACCTGGGCTTGGCTTTCTGGCGGCCCAGGTCGGCACGCAAACGCCATAGCGAAAGCCCCAGCACCACGGCCAGCATCCCCCACATGGCGAGTATCGCGCCCTGGAAACCGATCAGCGTCAGCAACAGGCCGCCGGCGAAGAAACCGGCCCCCTTGAGAGCATTCTTGGACCCCGTGAGGATGGCCACCCAGCGGTACAGCGCGCCCTGGGCGTTGCTGCTGTCCTTGGGGACCAGCACCTTGACCGCACTCTTGGCGCTCATCTTGTTGAGGTCCTTGGCGACCCCCGAGAGCGCCTGGGCGGCCATGACCCAGGGCACCGTCAAGGCCGAGGCCGGCACCAGCAGCATGCCCAGGGCGACCAGCTGCAGCCCCAGACCGAGGTTCATGGTGCGGTTGAGTCCCAGGCGGGCGCCGAGCCAGCCACCGACGAAGTTGGTGACCACGCCGAAGGCCTCGTAGAACAGAAACAGCAGGGCGATTTCCAGCGGCGAATAGCCAAGCTGATGGAAATGCAGCACCACCAGCATGCGCAAGGCGCCGTCGGTCAGCGTGAAGGCCCAATAATTGCCCGTGACCAGCAGATACTGGCGTATTTCGAAGGGCAGGGCGCGCAGGCGTTGCAGGGTCGTCATCGTGCTGGTTCCCGGGCGTTGCCGACTTTCAAGGCCAGTTCGGCGGTACGATTGGCATAGCCCCACTCATTGTCGTACCACGCGTAGAGTTTTACCTGGATCTCGTTGATCACCATCGTCGACGGAGCATCGATGATCGCGCTGCGCGGGTCGGTACGATAGTCGATGGAGACCAGCGGGCGTGCCTCGTAACCCAGGATGCCGGCCAGCTCGCCTTCGGCCGCGGCTTCGAGCGCGCCGTTGACCGCGTCGACCGTGACCGCTTGTTCGAGTTCGAAGACCATGTCGGTGAGCGAGGCGTTGGCCAGCGGCACGCGCACGGCGTGGCCGTTGAGCTTGCCTTCCAGCTCGGGAAAGATCGCTGTGATCGCCTTGGCCGAGCCCGTGGTGGTGGGGATCAGGCTCATGCCACAGGCGCGAGCACGGCGTAGATCCTTATGCGGCGCATCGAGGATCGTCTGGGTATTGGTGATGTCGTGTACCGTGGTCATCGAGCCATGGCGGATGCCGAAGGTTTCGTGAATCACCTTGACCACCGGTGCCAGGCAGTTGGTGGTGCAACTGGCCGCGGTGACGATGCGGTGTCGCGCCGGAGCGAAATCGCCATCGTTGACGCCCATCACCACGTTGAGCACCTCGGGGTCCTTGACCGGCGCCGAGACCACGACGCGCGGCACGCCTTGATCGAGGTAGGGCTGCAGCTTGGCGGCCTTGGTCATGGCGCCCGAGGCTTCGATCACCACGTCGCACCGGGACCAGTCGCTGTCGGCGAGATCGCGATGGGTGCTGAAGATGATCGGGGTGTCGTCGATGACGAGCGAATCCGTCTCGGCGCGAATGCCCGTGCCGGGAGACCAGTGGCCGTGGACCGAGTCGAATTCCAGCAGATGGGCGAAGGTCGCCGCGTCGCCGCCGGGATCGTTGATGCGAACGATCTCCAGCGGCTGCGTCGCGCGCGACGCCCACAGGACGCGCAGGGCAAGGCGTCCGATGCGCCCGAAGCCGTTGATGCCGATGCGTAATGTCATGCGATGTCTCCTGACGTGGAGGAAAAGAGGGCCGGCCTGGGCTCGGCGTGGCAAGCCGCCTGACGTCGGCTGGCGGTGCCGGCGTCGGCGAGTCGTCGGTGAGCCGTGATGACCTCCGGCGGCGCGGCGTCGCGCGAGGCCTCGAGAATGGTCGAGACCCATTCGGGCAGCGTCGGCTCGAGGCGATAGTAGATCCAGGCACCGCGGCGGCGACCGCGCAGCAGGCCGGCACGACGCAGGTAGGCCAGATGACGCGATACCCTGGGCTGCGGGGCCGCCAGGGCCTCGGTCATTTCGCAGACGCACAGCTCGGGTTCGATGCAGAGCAGCAGCGTCAACGTCAAGCGCGTCTCGTCGGCGAGACAGCGGTGCAAGGCCGCCGGGGTCAGCACTGCCGTGGTCACTGGCTCAGGCCTCCCGGGACTGAACGCTCAACCATAGCCGCAGGCGGCCACGAATCTCTTCGAGGGTCTGGGTATAGGCGCCGTCACGCGGATTGAGGCGCGGATCCAGGATATCCCAGAACAGCAGCTCGTCGGTGTTGCCTTCCCAGTCGCGGCAGTGCTGCTGGGCTTTTTCACAGAGGATGATCACGCTGTCGAAATGCTCGCCGGCATAGGCCTCCAGCGATTTGCTGGCCAGCCCCGTGGTATCGATACCTAGCTCTGCGAGTGCCTGCAGCGCCGCCTGCTGCGGCTCATCGGGCTCGACGCCGGCGCTGTAGGCCTCGAAGCGCTGTCCGGCCATGTGACGCAGCAGGGCTTCGGCCATCAACGAGCGGGCCGAGTTGGCGTTGCAGAGAAAGAGAACGCGTTTTTTGCTCATGGGTCAGCCTCGTGGGATATATGGCTAGACGAATATGCCCGAGATCCATGTCATTTCGATGAACGTGCCAGGCTACATGCCACGCTGATTGACGCGCCGAGATACCTCTTCGGCACTTTCCTTGCGTTCGGAGTAGCGGTCGGTGAGCAGGTCGCTGCGGTCGCGTGTCAGCAAGGTGAACTTCACCAGCTCTTCCATCACGTCGACGATACGGTCGTAGAGCGGCGAGGGCTTCATGCGGTCGTCGTCGCCGAATTCCAGGAACGCCTTGGGCACCGACGACTGGTTGGGGATGGTCAGCATGCGCATCCAGCGACCGAGAATGCGTAGCTGGTTGACCGTATTGAAGGACTGCGAGCCGCCGCAGACCTGCATGACCGCCAGGGTCTTGCCCTGGGTCGGGCGGACGCCGCCCAGCGCCAGCGGAATCCAGTCGATCTGCGCCTTCATGATGCCGGTCATCGCGCCGTGACGCTCCGGGGAGCACCACACCATGCCTTCCGCCCACTGCGCCAGCTCGCGGAGCTCCTGAGCCTTGGGGTGCGAGGCGTCCTCGCTGTCCGGCAAGGGCAGGCCGCGCGGATCGAAGCATCGTGTCTCGGCACCCATGGCAACGAGCAAACGCGCGGCTTCCTCGCTGACCAGACGACTGAACGAGCGTTCACGCAGCGAGCCATGCAGCAGCAGGATGCGCGGTGGATGCGTGCTGAGTCGGGGCGCCATCAGCGCATCGCCGTCGGGGACGGCGAAAGATGCGGTGTCGAGATTGGGAAGGTCGTGCATGAACGACTCCTGTGTGGGATAGTCGGGTCAACGTAACTTCTATCGTTGTGCAAATATGGAAACGAATGACGCTCTCAAGGCCTTGTCGGCGCTGGCGCAGCGCACGCGACTGGCGATCTTTCGGCACCTGGTGGGGGTCGGTCCCGACGGTGCCTTCGCCGGCGATATCGCCGAGGCCCTCGGGGTCTCGCCCTCGACGCTCTCCTTCCATCTCAAGGAGCTCGCGCACGCCGGTCTGGTGCATGGCGAGGCACATGGCCGGCATGTCCACTACCGTGCCGATTTCTCCCGGATGCGCGGCCTGGTGGATTACCTGACCGCGCACTGCTGTGACGATCGCCCCGAGCAGTGCCGATTGCCGGACGACACCGGCCGTTGCTGATTCCGGGGCTGGCGCTTCATGCCGCGAGAAACTGTAGCCAGGCAGCCAGTGCCAGCAGGGTGACCGTCAGCACGGGGACGGTAAGCACGATGCCCACGCGGAAATAATAGCCCCAACCGATGGTCATGCCCTTGCGCGCCAGGACGTGCAGCCACAGCAGGGTGGCGAGACTGCCGATGGGCGTGATCTTGGGGCCCAGGTCGCTGCCGATGACGTTGGCATAGATCATCGCCTGCTGGGTCAGGTCGGTGACGTCGCTGGCATCGATCGACAAGGCGACCACCAGTACGGTGGGCATGTTGTTCATCACCGAGGAAAGCCCGGCTGCGATGAAGCCTGTCCCCAGCGTGGCGATCCAGGGGCCATGCCCGCCCAGCCATTCCAGACCGCCGGCGATCATGTCGGTCAGTCCGGCGTTGCGCAGGCCATATACCACCAGGTACATGCCCAGCGAAAACACCACGATGTTCCAGGGGGCGTCGCGCAGCACCTTGCGGGTGTGGATGTGATGACCGCGCTGGGCGATCACGAACAGGATCGACGCACCGATGGCGGCGATCACGCAGACCGGTACGCCCAGCGGTTCGGCCACGAAGAAGCCCACCAGCAAGAGCCCCAGCACCCACCAGCCGGCCTTGAAGACCGCCGGATCGCGGATGGCCTCGCGTGGCTTGCGCAGGTCGCCGAGGGCATAGGTCGAGGGCACCGCACGTCGAAAGAACAGGTACAGCATGCCGAGCGAGGCAAGTACCGAGACGATGTCCACGAGCACCATGACGCCCGCGTATTCGCCGAAGGCGATATCGAAATAGTCCGCCGAGACGATATTGACCAGGTTGGAAATCACCAGCGGCAGGCTGGCGGTATCGGCGATGAAGCCGGCGGCCATCACGAACGCCAGTGTCGCACCGGCGCTGAAGCCCAGGGCGACGAGCATCTCGAAGACGATCGGGGTGAGGATCAAGGCCGCGCCATCGTTGGCGAACACCGCCGCGACCACGGCACCGAGCAGTACCACCAGGACGAACAGACGACGCCCCCGGCCGTTGCCCCAGCGGCCGATATGCAAGGCCGCCCATTCGAAGAAGCCGGCCTCGTCGAGCAGCAGGCTGGTGATGATGATGGCAATGAAGGTGAAGGTGGCATTCCAGACGATCGACCACACGGCGGGAATGTCCGCGGGGTGGATGACCCCGGTGAGCAGCGCGATCAACGCGCCCGCGCTTGCGCTCCAGCCGATCCCCAGGCCACGCGGTTGCCAGATGACGAGAATGAGCGTGGCGATGAAGATGGGCAGGGCAAGCAGCATGAGGCGTCCGTCGCGACTATCGAAAAATGACGCTTCTATATTTGAACAATCATGGAAATATTGCAACCGTTCGCCTGCCGTCGCCCGCGTGCGGGCAACGGCAGTGGCACCACGAGCCGGTATCTCAGCCGATCTGGATGTGGCCCTCGGCGTAGCGCATTCCCCGCGTGCGCCGCGTGGCCAGGAAGTATCCCAGCGACAGCGGTCCGACACGGCCGAGCAGCATGGTGAGCATCAGCATCCATTGGCCGGGCAGCGACAGTTCATTGGTGATGCCGCGCGACAACCCCACCGTGCCGAAGGCGGAGACGCTCTCGAAGGCCAGATCGAGGAACGCGAGGCGGCCGTCGGTGATGCACAGCACCAGCAGCGTCACGAACACCAGCGCCACCCCGGCCAGCGCCACGGCGACGGCCTTCATCACCGTCTGTTCGCCGATGGCGCGCCCGTAGGCCGTGGGCTGCGTGCCGCGCAGGAAGGCCCGGGCCACCAACAGCAGCACGATGAAGGTGGTGAGCTTGATGCCGCTGGCGGTGGAGCTCGCGCCGCCACCGATGAACATCAGCAGCATGGTGAGCAGCGAGGAGGCGTCGGACATGGCCGCGGTATCGACGCTGTTGAAACCGGCGGTACGCGGTGTCACGGCCTGGAACCAGGCCGCCTGCAGCTTGTCGCCGAGGCTTTCCAGCCCGCCCAGTGTTGCGGGATTGTGCCATTCGAACGCCGCCATCGCCGCCATGGCGACCAGGTTGATGGCCAGGGTCGCGCACAGCACGATCTTGGTCTGCATGGAGAACTGTCCCCAGCGCCGCTTTTCGCGAATGTCGCTGATCACCACGAAACCCAGGCCGCCGACGATGAAGAGGCTGCTGACGACCAGCGTGACCAGCGGCGTGCCGACGTCGCGCGTCAGGCTGTCGGGCCACAGCGAGAAGCCGGCATTGTTGAAGGCGGATACCGCATGAAACAGGCTGGCCCACAAACCGCGCGACCAGCCGAGCTCGGGGACCCAGTGCAGCGCGAGAAGTCCCGCCCCCACTGCCTCGACCAGGACGGCGAAGGCCACCACCAGGCGCACGAGTTGCGAGAGTTCGCCCAACGAGGTTTCACCGAGGGCTTCTCGCACCAGGTTCTGCTGCTGCAGGGGGAGGCGGCCCCCCATGAGCAGCAGGGTCAGAGCCCCGAAGGTCATGAACCCCAGTCCGCCGATCTGGATCAAGGCCAGCAGCACGGCCTGGCCGAACGGTGTGAAAGCGCTGGTATCGACGACCGCCAGCCCGGTGACCGTCACCGCCGAGGTGGCGGTGAACAGCGCCTCCTGCCAGTCGAGCGTTATCGTCGCGGCCATGGGCAGGCGCAACAAGCCGCCGCCGATCAGGCAGAGCAGGGTAAAACCCAGCAATAGCGTTTCCGGCGGCGAAAGTCGCAGTACGCGGCCGTGTGGCGTATGTCGCCAGGGGCGTGACAGGCGTTGCCAGAAACTCATGGATACGCCCCGTGGAGCCGTGCGGCACTCGGGGCGCGGCGGCGAAGTGTTGTCATAGCTTGTTGCCCAGCTCGCGCAGTGCGGCGAGATCCCCCATCAGAACCAGATGGTCGCCGCATGCCAGCTCGGTAGTGCGCTCGGGCGCGCGGATTACCTCGTCGCCTCGCTTGATGGCCACCAGACACAGGGCGCGTTCGTCGATATCGAGCTGCGAGACGGTGGCGCAGTGCTCGGTGAGGCGTTCGGTCGCCTCGATCTCGACGATGAACTCGCGTTCGCCGAGACGGATGAAATCGACCATGGCATGATAATTGAGGCTTTCGGCGACGCGGATGCCGGTGTCGTATTCGGGGTACACGATATGGTCCGCGCCGAGGCGGTCGAGCAGCTTGTAGTGAGCGTCCGAGTGGGCCTTGGCCCAGATTTCGCGGGCCCCCAGTTCCTTGGCGTGCAGGGTGCAGATCACGCTGGCCTCGAGGTTGCCGTCGACGTCGATGACCACAGCGTCGTAGTCCTCCAGCGACAGCTCGGCGAGCGCCTTTTCGTCGGTGACGTCGGCGATGACGGCGTGATCGAGGTGCTCGGCCATGGCGTCGACACGAGACTCGTCGCGATCGACGCCAAGTAGCTGATTGTTATGCCGCTTGAGCTCGCGAGCGACCGTGCTGCCGAAATAGCCGAGTCCAAGAATGGCGAATTGGCGTGTCATGCGACCTCCTGGGCTGTCGATGCAAGTGATGCGCCGGGTCCGGGGATCAGCTTCGCATACGCCGGCAATGGGCTCCAGCGATTGCCTCGCCGTCGCGATTCGGGCGGACGCGGTTCGCGAAATGTCGATGGAAAACGGTAGAATCGCCCGGTGGCAAGTGCTCGCGCCGCGCTGCATGAACCACAAAAATAACCCTTCAGGTGAACCATGACGGCAAGACAGCAACCCAAAAATCTTTGGATCGGCCGCTGGGGCTTCGTGCTGGCGGCGACGGGCTCGGCAGTGGGCCTTGGCAATATCTGGAAGTTTCCCTACATGACTGGCGAGTACGGCGGCGGCGCCTTCGTGCTCGTCTACCTGGCCTGCATTCTGTGCATCGGGATCCCCGCGATGATGACCGAGATTGCCTTCGGGCGGCGCGGGCGCGGGAGTCCCATCGATGCCGTCAAGCGCGTGGCGCAGGAGTCCGGTCGCGGCAAGATCTGGTCCGGGTTCGGCTGGATGTCGATGCTCGCCGGGTTCATGATCCTGTCCTTCTACGTGGTCGTCGCCGGCTGGTCGCTTGCCTACCTGTGGAAGGCGATCAGCGGCGGCCTGCAGGGCGGCAGCGTCGAGGACATGGCGGCCATCTTCGGCGCCAACAACGCCAATCCGCTGACGCTGGGGGCGTGGAGCACGCTGGTGACGGTGGTGACCATGTTCATCGTCGGCAAGGGGGTGCAGGAAGGCATCGAGCGCAGCATGCGCTGGATGATGCCGGGCATGGTGCTGTTGCTGTTGGCCATGATCGTCTACGCCATGTTCTCCGGCGGCTTCGGCGAGGCGGTGACGTTCCTGTTCTCCTTCGAGGTGGGCAAGCTGTCCAGCGCTGGTCTGCTGGCGGCGATGGGGCATGCCTTCTTCACGCTGTCGCTGTCGGCGGGGGCGATCATGGCCTACGGGGCCTACCTGCCCGACAGCAAGTCCATCGCGCGCACCACCTTCACCGTGGCGATCTGCGATACGCTGATCGCGCTGATGGCCGGTCTGGCGATCTTTCCGGCGATCTTCGCCAACGGCATGGATCCGGCCAGCGGGCCGGGGCTGATCTTCATGAGTCTGCCGCTGGCCTTCCAGCAGATGCCGCTGGGCAATGTGCTGCAGGTGATCTTCTTCGTGATGCTCAGCGTGGCGGCCCTGACCTCCGCCGTGTCGATGATCGAGGCCACCGTGGCCTGGCTGACCGAGCGCAAGGGCATGAGTCGCAAGCGTGCGGCATGGAGCAGTGGCATCGTGCTCTGGTTGCTGAGCACGCTGGCCATGCTGTCCTTCAACCTGGGTGCCGACTGGACGCTCGCCGGGAAGACCGTCTTCGACTGGCTCGATTACCTGACCTCGCGCTGGATGATGCCGCTGGGCGGTCTGGGGCTCTGCCTGATGGCCGGCTTCCTGCTGCGCGACGAGATCTTCCGCGACGAACTGCGGCTCTCCAGGCGCCAGCATGCCTTGTGGCTGCTGATGGTCCGCTACGTCAGTCCTCTGGGCATCGTGCTGATCTTCATCGATGCGCTGGGAGTGATGAGCATCGATATCGGCAGCCAGTGGCCGTGGTTCCTCGCGGTGCTGGTGGCCATCACCGTGCTCGGTGAGATGCTGAGCCCGCGCGTCAGGCGCCAGTTGGTTGGCTGAACGCGGCCCCACAGACAGGCACGACAGATGAAGAAGCCCGGCCAAGGCCGGGCTTCTGCGTGTCGAGAACTGACGCGCGCCTCGTCAGGATCCGTCTTCGATAGTCCAGGTGACGCTGACGCCGGCGTCGATGCCGATCTCGCCGGCCCGATACTGCGGCGCGGCCTTGGCGTCGGCGGACTCGGCCCGCATCATCATGGGGCGAGGCGTGTAGTCGGGTGCCTGGGTTTCCTCGACGCGCACCACACGACCGAGCTTGACTTCGAGGGTGTCGGCCATCAATCGGGCCTTCTGCCGGGCGCGCTCGAGTGCCTGGGTCAGCGCTTTGTCGCTGGCGGCATCGCGGTCGGCGAGGTCGTATTCCACGCCGTCCAGCGCGTCCACGCCCGCGGCGGTCAGCGCATCGAGAATGCGTGGCAGGTGTTCCAGGTCGCGAATCGTCACGCTCACGGGACGCTCGACCTGGGTGCGTACCCGGGGTTCGGCGTCGTCGTCGCCCTGGGGCTGGATCATGATCTCGGGGCGCACGTTGAGCGAACCGGCCTGGATGTCGCGGCTTTCGACGCCGGCGTCCTCCAGGGCGTCAATCAGATCACCGGTGCGCGATTCCAGTCGCTCACGCGCATCGCCCAGCGCCTGGGCGTCGTTGCCGGCCTCGCTCTGTGCCACGGCGGGGGTCCGCTCCCAGAGGCGCGCATTGAGGCGGGCCATGTCCGGCGCCACGTTGAGAGTCGACTGGGCCTGCACGTGCAGCTCGTGCGGTGCCTGCGGCCCCGGTTTGGCCTGCGCCTGGGTGGCGACCAGCAGCGTGCCGAGAAGCGCGGTGGCCACGAGGGGGAGACGGAATTCCTTGCGTGTCATACGAACCTCCTGTCGCGGTGAGAAATCGGGCCGCTGCCCGGGCGAGCGACCCATCGGGACATGCTATCCTGCGCGTTCGTCAGTGGCTAATGGAGTCGTGAGATTGCCGCGTCTTTCCCCGTTTCTTGCACATGTCGTGATGCTCGCATGGTTCAGCGTCGCGTCGCTTTTCAGTGCGTCGGCGATGGCAGCGCTCGAAGTCGACGACGACGCGGGCCGTACGGTGGCGTTGACGGCGCCCGCCGAGCGTGTCGTGGCACTGGCGCCGCACATCGTGGAGCTGCTGTACGCGGTGGGGGCCGGCGAGCGCGTGGTGGGGGCCCTCGAGGGCAGCGATTTTCCACGCGCCGCGCGGGACATCCCTCGGGTGGGCAGTTACCGAGGCATCGCCCTGGAAGCCATCATGGCGCGCGAGCCGGACCTGGTGGTGACCTGGCGCAGTGGCACGCCGCGCAGCGTGGTGACGCGCCTCGAGGCGCTGGGCGTGCCGGTCTACGCCAGCGAGCCGCGGCGACTCGCCGACGTGGCTGGCGACCTGCGCGACCTGGGGCGTCTGACCGGTCACGCCGAGGCAGGCACGCGTGCGGCCGAGGCGTTCGAGGCACGCCTCGCGGCCGCTCGGCAACGCCTGCCCGAAACGCCGCGCGTGTTCTATCAACTGGGGCGCCACCCGCTGACCACGCTGGGCGACGGCCACATCGTCACCCGGGCGATTCGCCATTGCGGCGGGGAGCCGCTGTTCGCGGACCGCCGGGTCCTGGTGCCTGAAATCGGTCGCGAAGCCTTGATCGAGGCGCGCCCTGACGTGATTCTCGCGGCCGCGCCGGACGATGACTGGCAGCAGGCCTGGCAGGACGACACCCTGCTGCCGGCGGTGCGCGAGGGCCATCTGTACACTCTCGATCCCGATGCCATCAGTCGCCCCGGACCGCGCCTGATCCAGGGCGTCGAGCAGGTCTGCCGGGCGCTCGAGCGGGCGACGCCACCGTCCTGACCGGGCGGCTCAGTAGTCGATGCCGCGACGTGCCTGAACGCCGGCATTGAAGGCGTGGCGCACTTCCTGCATCTCGGTGACGGTATCGGCCATGTCGAGCAGTTCGCGATGCGCATTGCGGCCGGTGACGATCACCGTCTGTTCGCTCGGTCGATTGGCGATGGCCTCGCGCACCGAGGCGATGTCGAGATAGCCGAACTTGAGCATGTAGGTGATCTCGTCGAGGACCACGAGATAGACATCGGGGTCTTGCAGCAAGGTCAGGGCGTCACGCCATACCGCCTGGCAGGCGGCGGTGTCGGCCTCGCGGTTCTGGGTGTCCCAGGTGAAGCCGGTGGCCATGACGTGCACGCTCAAGTTGGCGTCATCCGCCAGGCGTTCGCGCTCGCCGCACTCCCACATGCCCTTGATGAACTGTACCACGCCGACGCGATAGCCGTAGCCGAGTGACCGGGTGACCGTTCCCCAGGCGGCGGTGGTCTTGCCCTTGCCGTTGCCGGTGAAGACCAGCAGCAGGCCGCGCTGCTCGGTGGCGGCGGCGACTTTCTCGTCGACATGCGACTTGAGCTTGCGCATGGCGTTGCGGTGGCGGGTCTGGCGATCGTCGGTCATGGTGATGTCCTTGGCAAAACCCGCAACGTACCGCGCTCGCGGCCGTAATGCGACCGCTCATGGGCCCGATGTGCGAGCCCCTGGAGGACGAGCGTGCTTACAGGCGCTGTTCGAGTTCCTGCCAGAGGCCGCGATACGCTCGCGTAGCGGTGGAGCTGCGGGCGAACTGCGTGACGGGGGCGCGTTCGAGGCCCATGCGCTCGACGGCGCTGGCGTAAGGAATGGTTGTCGTCATCATCAAGGGCCAGTCTTCACTCAGGGTGGCCATGACGTCGAGATGCAGCTTCTTGCGCCGGTCGGCGAGGGTGAAAAAGGGCCACACGGGGCAAGCGTGGTCGACGTCGTCGAGGTGCTCCCGCAACTGCTCCAGGGTACGCAGCGAAAGCGTCGTCGGGATCACCGGCACCAGCAGGGCGTCGGCGCTCGAGAAGACGTGCTCGGAAAGCGTGGAAATGCTCGGTGGGCAGTCGAGGATCACCAGGTCATAGTCGTCGTGAACGGGCTTGAGAATCTTGCGCAACCGGCTGAGCTTGCGGTCTTCCAGCAGGTGATCCAGCTCCCGCGAGCCGAAGGATGCCGGCAACAGGTCGAGCCCGGGCGTTTCGCTGGTGCGAATGACCTTGTCGAAGGAGGCCTTGCCTTTCACCAGCTTGTCCACGCCGCCCCGCACCTTGGGCTTGGCACGCAGGTAGAAGGTCGTGGCCGCTTGCGGATCGAGGTCCCAGAGCAGCACGCGATAGCCGGCCTGGCTCGCCAGGGCGGCCAGGTTGACGGCGGAGGCAGTCTTGCCCACGCCACCCTTGATACTGTAGATGGCTAGCATTCTCATCGAGGCATCTCCCGGCAAGTGGCGCGTGGGGCACCTTGGCAGCGAGGTGTGACGGTTGCGTGTCAGCGGTGTGACAGTGGCGCCCGGGACGGGCCGATACCCCGCCTGGCGCAAGACATGACGCCATGCTCCACTATACCCTAGGCACTGTCTGAAAAGTCGACGGCGATGCCGACGGTTCGGATGCGATCTCCTGGTCGCATGCCCTATATCATGCCGTGGCGTGTCGGAAGACACCGCGAGGGGGATCGGGAGGATGCGATGGAAGCGATAAGACGGCGCATCGAGCGTCAGATCATGGGCGTGACCGGCATGGCCCTGGGCGACATCGATTACGACCGGCCGCCGGGGGACCCCGGACTGTTCGGGCCGCAGAGCGTCTGCTGGCGGGTACACAGCGATTTCACCTCGATGCTGTGCGGAGGAATCGGTGCCCTGATGCTGCAGATGCTGCATCCGCTGGCCCTGGCGGGGGTCTGGGACCATTCCAGCTTTCGCGATGACATGCTCGGCCGTCTACGCCGCACCAGCCAGTTCATCGCCGCCACCACCTTCGCGTCCACCGTGGATGCCGAGCGTCTCATCGAGCGGGTGCGGCACATTCATGACGAAGTGGTAGGCGTCGCGCCCGACGGCCGTCCTTACGCCGCCAACGACCCGGCCTTGCTGACGTGGGTGCATGTCGCCGAGGTCAGTCGCTTTCTCGCCGCGCATCTGCGTTATCGCAACCCCGACCTGAGCCTTGCCGACCAGGACCGCTACTACGCCGAAGTGGCGAGGGTCGCCGAAGCGCTGGGCGCACGTGATGTCCCGCGCTGCCGCGACGAGGTGGCGGACTATCTCGACGCGATGCGCCCATGTCTGTGCTACGACGCGCGTACCGCCGAGGTATTTCGGCTCTTGCTGCACGCCGAGGCGCCGCATCCCATGCTGCGTCCGGTGGTGGCGATGACCATGCGCGCCGGGATCGATCTGCTGCCCGTCTGGGCGGCCGAGATGGCCGGCCGCGACATGCCGAGCTGGCAGCGTCGCAGCGTGCGCGCAGGCGTTCGCCGACTGGTGCCGGTGCTGCGCTGGTCGGTCCGCAATGGCGCGTCGCAGCGCGCGCGGCGTCGCGTGGCCGCGGCTACGACGCCGGAGGCTGGGTCACCGCCGGTGGATGGCCGTACTTGACCTCGAATTGCTCGGTCATTTCCTGGCAGCGCTGTTCGGTGGTACGCCGTTCGCGGGCGTCGAGGGTGTCGCGGGCCAGGCGTTGCCAGCACTGCGCGATGCCATGCTCCTCGCGGGCCTCGTCCTCGGCGGTGCCGCCCTGGCTGATGAAATAGATCAGGATGGCATAGACCAGCACGATGAAGGCCAGACCCGCGACGATCAGGCCCAGGCAACCCGGTTTGCTGGCGCGTCGCGGTGTCGCGTCGCGCGAAGAGGAAGCGTCTTTCACGATGGGCTCTTTCGTCCGTTGCATGCGTGACGGCAGTATATCAAAGCCTGGCCCGGGGAGCGGGGCGGCGCGATGTCGCGTGTCACGCGGACAGGCTTGGGGCGCCATGACGAGGATTGCTATGATGGCGACATGACAGCCATGCCTCTCCCGCCGCGTCCCGCGTCGAGCGACGATCCGCTCTATTATCTGCACAACTTCCGCAGCGCCCTGCGCTGGGTGAGGGCGTGCTACGAGGATCTTCTCGGTGCCGACGAGCGGACGTTCATGTCGCATTTCGACGCCCTGCCCGAACCGGCCCAGGCGCTGTGGGTGCGCATGGTCATGCGCAAGGGCGAGCTCTTCCGCGACGATCGCCTCGACTACGCGGAAATCGGTACGCTCGACCCCGCCGTGGCTCCCTTGATGGCGCTGGGGTGGCTGGAGTGCGATCCCGTGCTGCCGGTGTCGGAGGTGCTGGGGATGTTGACCAAGGCCGAGGTCGGGCGTCACCTGGGCGCCTGCCTGAAGGCGCATGGCCTCAAGCGCGGCGACCGCAAGACGGACATGCAGGCGACCCTGGCGGCCGCCGACATCGGCGAAGCCCCATTCTCGGCGTGGTGTCCCGAGGCCGCGTTTCGCGTATGGCGCATGACACGGATGCCCTTGTGCGATCGGTTGCGACTGATGTTCTTCGGCAACCTGCGCCAAGGCTGGAGCGAGTTCGTGCTGGCCGATCTCGGTGTGCGTCGCTTCGAGCGGGTGGCACTGACACCGGCATCGCGTGCCTTTCCGCGTCGCGAGGACATCGACATCTACCTGCGAATTCACGACTGCCGCGAACGTTTCGATGCCGGCGAGACGGTCGCGGCTCTGGTCGAGGCGCTGCCGGCACCGGTGGCCGACAATCCCTGGCTGGAAACGCGTCGCGGCAAGCTGCTGTTCCTGCTGGCCCAGGCCCGAGAGCGGGAAGGCGACCTGGACGAGGCGGCGCGGCTCTACGCGCAGAGCTGCCATCCCGGTGCACGGGGACGTCGCTTGCGCATGCTCGAACGCCAGGCGCGGCACGAGGAGGCCCTGGCGTTGGCACGCGAGGCCGAGGCGGCGCCGGAAAGCGAGGCGGAGCGCCAGCAGCTCGACCGCCTGCTTCCGCGCCTGCATCGCCGCCTCTCGTTGCCGTTGCCGACGGCGCCGTCCGTGACCGCGCCCACGCACCTCGAGTTGACGCTGCCCCGTGCGACCTCGGTGGAAGCGGCCGTGGCACAACGCCTGTCGTCCCCCGAATCGCCGGTGCATTACGTCGAGAATACCTTGATCAACGCCTTGTTCGGTCTGCTCTGCTGGGAGGCGATCTTCGCGCCGATTCCCGGTGCCTTCTTTCATCCCTTCCAGAGCGCACCAGCCGACCTGTTGCGGCCGGAGTTCGCCGCACGCCGGGATGCGCTCTTTGCGCGTTGCCTGGCACGGCTCGACGTCGCCGAGGGCGAACAGGGCTATCGCGCGGTGATTCGGCGCACCTACCGGGACAAGCAGGGGCTCGAGTCGCCCTTCGTGCACTGGGAGGCATTGAGCGAGACCTTGCTCGAACTGGCGCTGGCATGCCTGCCCGCGGCGCACCTGCGCCTCTGGTTCGAGCGCCTGCTGCGCGACGTGCGCGCCAATCGGGCGGGCATGCCGGACTTGATCCAGTTTCATCCTGCCCAGCAACGCTACCGCATGATCGAGGTCAAGGGCCCCGGGGATCGCCTGCAGGACAATCAGCGCCGCTGGCTGGCGTTCTGCGCGCGGCACGCCATGCCGGTGGATGTCTGCTATGTGACCTGGGCGTCATGACCACGGCGGCGGACTACACCGTGGCGGTACGCGCCTTGTGCGACTTCACGGCCAAGCGCGGCGACCTCGACCTGCGTTTCACGCCCTCGCCCAGCGCGGAAGAGGGCATCGAAGGCCATGCGCGAGTCGCCGCGCGACGCGAGGCACACTACCAGCGCGAAATTTCCTTGAGCGGCCTTTACCGGAGCGCGTCGGGGCATCGATTGCGCGTGCGGGGGCGTGCCGACGGGTACGATCCGCGGCGCCAGCGTCTCGAGGAAATCAAGACGCATCGCGGCGACCTGGCGCGTCAGCCGGAGAACCACCGGCATCTGCACTGGGCGCAATTGCATCTTTATGGCTGGCTGCTGTGCGAGGCGCACGAGCTCGAGACGCTCGAGCTGGCATTGGTGTATTTCGACGTCGCCCGCCAGGTCGAGACGCCGCTCGTCCAGCGCATGAGCCGCGCCGCGCTGTACGATGTCTTCGTGACCCACTGCGAGGCGTTTCTCGACTGGGCGTTGCGTGAAACGGCGCATCGCGAGGCACGCGATCGGGCCCTCGAGACCTTGCGCTTTCCGTTCGCGGACTGGCAAGGCGAGCAACGCGCACTGGCCGAAAACGTCTACAAGGCGGCCAGCACCAGGCGTTGCCTGCTGGCCCAGGCGCCCACCGGGACCGGCAAGACCCTGGGCACGCTCTTTCCGATGCTCAAGGCCATGCCCCGGCAACGGCTCGATGGCCTGTGCTATCTCGCCGCCAAGACGCCCGGCCGCCAACTGGCGCTGGATGCACTGGCACCGCTTGTCGCGCCGACACCGCTGCGTGTGCTGGAACTCACCGCCCGCGACAAGGCATGCGAGCATCCCGACCGCGCCTGTCACGGCGAGTCCTGTCCGCTGGCGGCGGGGTTTTTCGACAAGCTGCCCGCCGCGCGTCGCGCGGTGATCGAGCACGGCTGGTGGGATCGTGCGCGTCTGCGCGAGATCGCGCTGTCCCATGACGTGTGCCCGTATTATCTGGGCCAGGAAATGGCGCGCTGGAGCGATGTGAGCGTCGCCGACTATCACTACTATTTCGACACCGGCGGCCTGCTGCATGCCTTGTCCCAGGCCAATGACTGGCGCCTTGGCGTGCTCGTCGACGAGGCGCACAACCTGGTCGAGCGTGCGCGCGACATGTACAGCGCCACGCTCGATCAGGGAGATCTGCGTGCCCTGATACGCGAGAAGCCCGCCGGCGTCACCGCCGCGCTCAAGCAGCTCAATCGCGAATGGAATGCACTGGGGCGCGAGTGCGAGGCCGAGCACTGCCCGTTGCCCGAGATCCCCGGCGACTGGCTGTCGGCGCTCCATCGGCTGATCGGCACCATTGGCCAGGTAGCGAGCGAACCGCCCTACACGCTGTCGCCGACCTTGCAGCGTTTTTACTTCGATGCCTTGAAGATGGCCCGCATCGCCGAGCGCTTCGACCGGCATTTCGTCTGTGACATCACCCTGCGCCAGGGCGCACGCGGCCTGCGTCATGCGCGCTTGAGCCTGCGCAATCTCGTGCCGGCGTCGATGCTGGCACCTCGCTTCGCGGCAGCCCACGCCAGCGTGCTGTTCTCGGCCACTCTGACGCCGTCGCGCTATCAGCGCGACTTGCTCGGGCTGCCCGGGGACAGCGTGTGGCAGGAAGTGGATTCGCCCTTCGCCAGCGATCAGCTCGAGGTGCGCATCGCGCGACACATCTCGACCCGGTTTCACGAGCGTCAGGCCTCGTTGACGCCCATTGCGGCGTTGATCGCCGAGACCTATGCCCGTCACCCGGGCAATTATCTGGCCTTTTTCAGCAGCTTCGCCTACCTGGAGGACGTGGTGGCGCAACTGCGCGAACATCATCCCGAAGTGCCGCACTGGCAGCAGTCGCGCGGCATGGATGAAGCGGCGCGGCACGCGTTTCTGGCACGTTTCACGCCTCACGGGCAGGGCGTGGGGTTCGCGGTATTGGGTGGGGCCTTCGGCGAGGGGGTCGACCTGCCCGGCGAGCGGCTGGTCGGTGCCTTCATCGCCACGCTGGGACTGCCGCAGGTCAATCCCGTCAACGAGCAGCGGCGCCGCTTCATGCAGACGATGTTCGGCGCCGGCTACGACTACGCCTATCTCTACCCCGGTATCCAGAAAGTGATCCAGGCCGCCGGGCGTGTCATTCGCGGGCGCGAGGATCGAGGCACGATCCACTTGATCGATGATCGCTTCGACCAGCCACGGGTGCGGGCCTTGTTGCCGCGCTGGTGGCGGATAACGTCGAGCGTTGACGAGGGCAATAGCCAGCCGCGCCAGGCTCCGCTAGGGTAGGGCGCAAATGTCTCAGGGAAGAGTGATATGAGCTTGACACTTAGCGTGGCGCTATTAGCGGGATGCGCGCTGATCATCGGACTGGTCGGGACGCGCTTGACCGGCGTGGTGGACACGCTCGCCGACCGCACCGGAATGGGCGAGGCGATCGCCGGGGCCGTGCTGATGGGCATGGCGACCTCGCTGTCCGGCATTGTGCTGTCGGTCACGGCGGCCTGGAAGGGGCAACCCGAGTTGGCGATGAGCAACGCCGTGGGCGGGATCGCCGTCCAGACGCTGTTCCTCACCGTCGCCGATGTGGCGCTGCGGCGCATCAACCTCGAGCATGCGGCGGCGTCCATCGGCAATCTTGCCCAGGGCACGCTGCTGATGTGCCTGCTCGGCCTGTTGCTGGTGGCCAGTTTCTCGCCGGAATGGACCTTGTGGAGCATTCATCCCGTTACGCCGATCCTGCTGCTGGGGTACGTGTACGGGTTGCGCATCATCGACGAGGTCCGCAGCGAACCGATGTGGATGCCCCGACGCACGCGCGAAACCCGCGAGGATACGCCGGATGACGAGGCCAGGCGCCATTCGTTGACGCGACTATGGGGCGCGTTCGTGGTCCTGGCCTTGCTGCTGGGCATCTCTGGCTGGGTGATGGAAAAAGCGGCCACGACCCTGGCGGCAGAAACGGGCATGAGCCAGACCGCCGTGGGGGTGTTGCTGACCTCGGTCGCGACGTCGTTGCCCGAGTTGGTGACCGCCGTGGCCGCCGTGAAGCGTGGCGCGCTGACCCTGGCGGTGGGCGGCATCATCGGCGGCAACGCCTTCGATACCCTGTTCGCCGCCGCCTCGGACGTCGCCTACCGCGATGGCTCGATCTATCATGCGGTCTCCGACCAGACCCTGCTGTGGATCGCGCTCTCGGTCTTGATGACGGCCGTCCTGCTGCTGGGACTGGTGCGTCGCGAGAAGCACGGTCCGGCACGCATCGGCTTCGAGAGCGTGGCCCTGGTACTGCTGTACGGGGCGGGTGTGGCGATGGTCTTCCAGGATGCCTCCTGAGCATGCCTTGCGGCGACCCGCTCAGCCGAACAAGTCGCCCTGGGCATGCGGGGCGCGAAACGCGCCGGTGTCGAGTCCCATCTCGGTACGGCTCCCGATGCCCAGGCGTCGACAGGTCGTGCGAAAGCGCTGTGCCAGAAGCTGGGCGAACACTCCCTCGCCGCGCATGCGATGACCGAAGCGGGCATCGTAGTCCTCGCCGCCGCGGCATTGACGAATCAGGCTCATGACCTTGGCCGCCCGCAGCGGATAATGCTCCTGGAGCCAGGCCTCGAACAGCGGGGCCACTTCGTGCGGCAGGCGCAGCAGCATCCAGGCGGCGGTACGGGCGCCGGCCTGGTGGGCGGCTTCCAGCAGTGATTCCAGTTCGTGGTCGGTGAGTCCCGGGATCACGGGCGAGATCAGTGCGCCCACGGGGACGCCCGCCGCATCGAGCTCGCGCATGATTTTCAGGCGCGTGCGCGGCGACGCGGTTCTGGGCTCCAGAGTGCGTTTCAGATCATCGTCGAGACTGGTCAGGCTGACGAAGACGCGCACCAGGCGGTGCTCGGCCATTTCGGCGAGCAAGGCCTTGTCGCGCAGAATCAAGGCACTCTTGGTCACCAGCGTGACCGGGTGGCGGGTGTCCAGCAGCAGTTCCAGCAGCGCGCGCGTCGTGCCGCGCTCCGCTTCCAGCGGCTGGTAGCAGTCGGTGTTGCCCGACAGGTTGATCGGCCGACAGACATAGCCCGGCTTGTCCAGTTCGTCACGCAGCCGCTCGACCATCCCGGTTCGCGCGATCAGCCTGGTTTCGAAGTCGAGTCCCGGTGACATGTCCCAGTAGGCATGGCTGGGTCGTGCGAAACAATAGATGCAGCCGTGCTCGCAGCCGCGATAGGGGTTCAGCGAGCGGTCGAAGGACAGATCCGGCGAGTGGTTCCAGGAGAGCGCGCTTTTCGCCGGCTCGTCGCGGACTTCCGTCGCCAGCCGGGTCGGTGCGTCTTCCTGCCACCAGCCGTCGTCGATGGCATCGCTGGTCGTGGGCGAAAACCGATTGTGCGGATCGAAGGTCGCGCCACGCCCCTTGCGGGCGCGCGAGCGGTCACTGGGCGTCGTCATGGTCGGGTTATCTATACTGTATTTATAGCCAGTATAGGCGTCTGGCCTGTACGTTCAAGCCGCTGGTGGCATGCGACGCTCCGGATATCGTTATCCGCGCGGCGGGTAGCCCAGGGCTTCGCGCAAGCGCTCGGCGTGCGCGGCGACCCAGGCGGGGTCGATGGGCCCCCAGTCGCGGATGACGTAACGGCCGATATGATGCCTGGCGCCGGGTTGCTGTTCGAATTCGCAGTGGATGTCCAGCTCGACCAGAGCGTTGACGGTGTCCTGGGCGGTGCGACGCGGCATGCCGGTGGCTTCGATCAGCGCCGGGACGCTGGCCGTGCCGTCGGCGATCAGATGCGCGACGTACAGGCGGCGATAGAAACTGCTCTGGGTCTTGCTGAGTGCCATGGGCATGCTCCGGAAGGGGACGTGAGGCGGATAGCATAACGCCCCACCCCGGAAAGGGGCAGGGCGCATGCATTGCACTGCGTGGAAGGACGCCAATCAGAAGCGCAGCGTCACGCCGCCTTCCACGTAGCGATCCTGGGTGTTGTAGCCGTCGACCAACTGGTATTCCTTGTCGAAGGCGTTCTCGACCTTGGCCGAGAGTTCGATCATCGACGTGACCTGCCAGGCGGTGCGCAGATCGACCACGCCGTAGCCGGCGGTTAGCGTTTCACCGTAGGGAGAGGCATTTTGGGTGTCTCGCCGGTCGCCCGCTGAGCGCAAGGTGGCACCGAACGACCAGTCGGCCAGGGCGTAGTCGGCGTCGATTCGTCCGAAGGTACGGGCACGACGCTGCAAGCGCTCGCCGGTTTGCCGGTCCTCGGGATCTTGGTGAGTGAGGCTGGCACTGAGCGTCAAGCCGCCGGCTTGCCAACCACCACTGAGTTCGACTCCGCGAATACGGGCTTCGTCGACGTTGCGATAGATAGAGTTCGGATATTGGCCGACGGTCGTGATCAAGTTATCAATACGGTTCTGGAAGACAGTGACTCGTGAGCGCCAAGGCCCTTGATCAAATGCCCAAAATGCCTCGATATTCTTAGACTCTTCCGCCTTGAGGTCCGGATTGGCGCCCCAGCTTTCGGGTCCATAAAGTTCTTGTAAGCTCGGGGCTTTGTAAGCCGTACTGTAGGAAATACCTATGCGTTGGCTGGTACTTAGTTGATAAGCATATCCCAAGCTGCCGGTAGTCTTATCGCCGAACAGGGAGTCATCGTCGTAGCGCAAGGAACCGGAAAGCTCGTGGGCGCCATAAGTGCGCTGCATCATGCCGTAGAGTCCGTAATTCTCCCGGCTATCTTTTTCATAGCTATTCCCGCCGACTTCATCCTGATAATCGATCTTGTCTTGACGGTAGTCGACACCAATGACATCGATGCCATTGTCACGAGTAAAGCGGTGTTGAATGCCTGCCTCATTGCGATGCGATTCGCTTAGAGTCGTCCTAGTGCCTTCGTCACGCTCCTCACGCTGTTCATCGAAATGGCCGGCGGTGATCAGCATCTGCCAGTCCGGCTGGAGCTGGACATCGAGCTGGCCGCTAAAGGACTGCAGATAGCCTTTGGTTTGCATGTCCTCGCAGCCAGGTGAATAGCCGAAGCCACAATTGTCGTATTCGCCCTCGAAGTTCTGCCGCAGGGCATTGACGCTCACCTCGACGTCGTCGTTGATGCGATGCGACAGCCCCAGTTGCGCGCCGGCACGCTCGAAGCCGTCGCGCTCGCCGCTGTCGTCCGCCTGGGTGGCGTTGAAGCCGTCCCCGTCGCGGTGAAAGAGCGAGGCGTTCAGGCGGGTGTCGTCGTCGCCGGTAGCGACCCAGGCGCTCTGGCGTTGGGTGCTGTTGCTGCCCGCGCTTGCCTTGAGTCCGCCTTGCGTGCCGGTGGCCGCGCCGCGCCGGGTGAAGACCTGGATGACACCGCCGATGGCATCGGCGCCATAGGCGGCGGCCCGCGGCCCACGCACGATCTCGATGCGCTCGATGGCCTCGAGCGGCAGCATCTCCAGGCTGGCGCCGCCGCTGGTGGCCGAGTTGATGCGCACGCCGTCGACCAGCACCAGGCTGTGGTCGGATTCGGTGCCGCGCATGAACAGGCTGGAGAGCGTCCCCGGCGGGCCGCTCTGAGCGATTTCGATGCCCGCACGGCCTTGCAGCAGGTCGATGATCGAGCCGGCCTGGCTGCGCTCGATGTCATCGCGGTCGATGACGGTGGTGCTGGCCAGGACATCGCTCTGCGACTGGGGAAGCCGGTTGGCGGTGACCTGGAGATCGGATAGTCGTTGATCGCCCTGCGCCTGTGCGCCGCCCGCCACGACAAGGGCGAGCCACAGCAGGTTCTTTTTATGCAACATGGAAAAACGCCTCATCAGCGTAAGAAACGAGTTACGCGATGAGGAGGACAGAAGGTGACGCCGCCGCGTCGCCTGGACGGCGTGAATGCAACGGTCGCCACTGGCGAAGCCCTCCGCATCAGCCAGTGCTGAGACGCAGGCCGGTCTCCGGACTGACGCGCTGGCGGTCGGCCATGCCGACGCCGGACAGAAACGCCTTCCCGCCTTCGTCGGCGACATGTTGCCGCGACGAGAGGCAGTGGCGGCCGCTTGCGATCGGGCAGCGGCGGTTTCTGTCGACACGCGATTACCGTTGCGGGGGCAGTACGGGATTCTCACCCGTTTCCCGAGCACCTGGGTCTCGACGGACGGGGATTCTGCTTGGCGGTGCCGGGCAAGTCAAACGCCGGTCGCGTCGGGCGCGACCGGCGGGTGCGTGAGCGGCGATTCAGAGCGAGAGGAACAGCCCTGCCAGGGCGGCACTCATCAGATTGGAGAGCGTGCCGGCGGCAACCGCCTTGAGCCCCATCCTGGCGATGTCGCTGCGCCGGTTGGGCGCCATCATGCCGAGTCCCCCCATGAGGATGGCGATGGACGAGAGGTTGGCGAAACCGCACAGGGCGAAGATCACGATCGCCTTGGAATGGGCGCTCAGCGCCTGGGGATCGGCCGCGAGATTGGCGAAGGCGACGAACTCGTTGAGCACCAGCTTCTGGCCGAGGAAACTGCCGGCTTGAATGGCTTCCGCCCAGGGCACGCCGATCAAGAACGCCAGCGGTGCGAACAGGTAGCCGAGCAGCAGTTCGAGGGTCAGTTCCGGATAGCCGAACCAGCCGCCAATGCCGCCGATGATCTGGTTGCCCAGCGCGATCAGCGCGATGAACGCGAGCAGCATGCCGCCGACGTTGATGGCCAGTTGCACGCCGGAAGCCGCGCCGTTGGCCGCGGCTTCGATGACGTTGGCGGGCGCCTGTTCGTCTTCGCCGTCGATGACCTCTTCCAGGTCGGCTGCCTGACGCTCGGTTTCCGGCACCAGCATCTTGGCCATCAACAACCCTCCGGGCGCCGCCATGAACGAGGCGGCCAGCAGGTACTCGAGGGAGATGCCCATGGCGGCGTAACCGCCCAGCACGCTGCCGGCGACCGAGGCCAGACCACCGACCATCACCGCGAACAGCTCGGAGCGCGTCATGCGTGACAGGAAGGGGCGCACGGCCATCGGAGCCTCGGTCTGGCCGACGAAGATATTGGCCGCGGCGGAGAGCGACTCGGTGCGCGAGGTGCCCAGCAGCTTGCGCAACGCGCCACCGATCAGCTTGATGACCCAGCGCATGATGCCCAGGTAATACAGCACGGCGACCAGCGAGGAAAAGAACACGATGATCGGCAAGACGCGCAGGGCGAAGACGAAACCGCCATCGCCGAAGACCTCGAACATGGTATCGCTGACCAGCCCGCCGAAGACGAAATCCATGCCTGCCTGGGCACTGTCGATGACGGATTGCACGCCGTGCGTCAGGCCCAGCAGCACGCTGTGACCGAAGGGGATGTACAACACGAACAGGCCCAGGCCGGCTTGAATGGCGAGGGCGCCGCCGACGGTGCGCAAGCGAATGGCGCGTCGGTTCTCGGATAGGGCGAAGGCGATCAGTAGGACGGCGATCACGCCGACAAGCCCCATGAGGGTTTGCATCGAAGGCTCCTGAATGCTGGGTTTGAGGGACGGACGAGTGCGGCCGTGACAGCAAGGTCGGCGCTCGGCGGCAAGCGCTTCGGGGGGCGGCGCGCATGGGTCGGCCCTGCCGACCTGACCCAAGGGTGCGTACTTTAACAGCATCGAGACGCCGCGCGAACGTCATGCGGGCGCGGTGCCTCGACGGGCTTACGGCGCGTCGGACGGCTCGGGTTCGTGCAGGACCAGCTCGACGCGGCGGTTGGCGGCACGTCCCTCGGCGCTGTCGTTGCTCTGCAGGGGACGGGTATCGGCGTAACCGACGGCACGCAGCGCCTCGCTGTCGAGCCCTTCGCCGACCAGGAAGCGCAGGACGGCCGTGGCGCGTGCGGTGGAAAGCTCCCAGTTGGAGGGGAAGCGATCCGTGGCGATGGGGCGGCTGTCGGTATGCCCCTCGATGGTGATCTCGCCATCGAAGGCGCGCAACGAATCCAGCAATTGACGCAACACCGCACGGCCCTCGTCGGTGAGGTCGGCCTGACTGCTCGAGAACAGCAAGTGATTCTCGATGCGGAAATTCAGCCCCTGGGCGCTCTGCGTCACCACGACACCGTCGATGAAGGGCTTGAGCGTGTTCGGCAGGCGCCGCACGCCGGCCGGTTCGCGCGCGGCGGCCTTGGCGTTCTCGACCAGGGCCTCGGCCGGGGCCGGGTTGACCATGATCATGCGTGGCGGGCGCGGCGGCATCGGCGGTGGCGTATAGAACGTCGTGTCACGCGGCGGCACGTAGCGCTTGTCCGAGCGTGGCGGCACGTAGAAGGTCGGCGACCAGGCACTCGCCTGCAAGGTGGGCACACCCAGCACCGGGAACGCGAGTGCCTCTTCGGCGGCGCTGTCGTCGTTGCCGGTCAAGGCCAGCAGCAGCACGAACAGCGTGATCAGCAGCGTGAGCATGTCGAGATAGCTCATCAGCCAGCCGCCCCCCTCGTCGTTCGAGGCGTGCACGGGCGCGAGCAGGGTGTCGCCGGCGTCGATGGCGTAGCGATGACTCGCTCGGCTCATGCCACCGTTTCCTCCTGCTTGCGGGCATCGGCGTCGGGCGCGTCGGTGCGCGGTGTCGGCCCGCGAATCTCGTCTTGATGCTCGGCCATGAAGGAGTGGAGCGTGTCTTCGATGAACGAGGGCAGACGCCGCTTGGCGACCAGCATGACCCCTTCCATGACCATGTGCATCTCGATGAGACGTTCCTCGGTGCGGCGCTCGAGCTTCACGGCGATGGGCTTGAACAGCAGGTTGGCGAGCAGGATGCCGTAGAACGTCGACATCAGGGCTACCGCCAGGCGCGGGCCGATGACCGTCAGGTCGCCGCCGTTGATGACTTCGAGCATGTTGATCAGCCCGATGAGGGTGCCGAGCATGCCGAAGGCCGGCGCATAGGTCGCCATGGTGCGAAAGATCTGCGATTCCGCGTACTCCCGCGCCCGCATGCGCGCGATGCGCCAGCGCAGGACGTCATGAATCTCGTCGTCCTGGGTGTTGGCGATGACCAGCGAGATGCCGGTACGCAGGAATGGATTGCGCGTGTCCTCGAGCTCGGCCTCGATGGCGCGGATGTTGCCACGGAACCAGTGGCGCGCCATGGAGACCAGCGTCTGGATGTCCTCGTCGATGCGGCTGTTCTCGCGCCGAAAGACCAGCCCCACCAGACGGGTGACGCGGACCACCTCGCGCATGGGGTAGCTGATGAAGGTCGCGGCGAGCGTGCCGGTGATGACGATGGCAAGCCCCGGGAAGTTGAAGAAGCTGCTGGGCGTTTGCGCGGTGAAGAGCACGACGGTGGCAAGCAGCAATACGCTGGCGGCGATGCCGATCAGGGTCGACGGGTTCATGGGCATTGTCCGGTGCACGAGCGGCATGAAAGCGGTAAAGCGATTTGGCCAAAGGCCTCCATGACGCATGATACGCGCGCCTCGCGCGACCAAAGCGTGCATTTGCCGTGCGCTTTGCGCGCTTTTCAGCGACTAGACGATGCCAAGGTTCTCCGCCGAGGCGAACAGGGTAGGATCGTCGCTGATCACGGCATCGACGCCCCATTCCCAGCACGGCAGGAAAGTGGCGGGGTCGTTGGCGGTGTAGCACAGCAATTGCAGGCCGGCCTCGTGAACGGCGGCGACGGCGCCGGGCTTCAGTTTGCGCCAGTCGAGATGCACGCTACTGGCGAGCAGGGCCTCGGCATCCGCTAGCCAGCCCCTTGGCAACCTGTCGTACAGCAGCCCCAGCCGCAGACGGTGCGGATCGGCTTCCTGGCGCCGTGCGCTGCGCAAGGCGTTACGGTCGAACGAGGAGACCAGCAGCCGCGAGGGGGGGAGCGCGGCCAGGGCGCGGGGAATGACCGTCTCGGCGAGGGCGGCGGGATCGTGCTTGTAGCTGATCTTGAGCTCGAGGTTGAGCCCCATGTCGCAGGCCGCGAGCAGCGCCAGCATGTCATCGAGCGTGGCCATGCGTTCGTCACGGAAATCGGGATTGAACCAGCTGCCCACGTCCAGTTGCCGTGCGCGTTCGATATCGAGACGCCGCAATTTGCCACGTCCGTTGGAACAGCGCCGCACGCCGGCATCGTGCCAGATGACCGGCGTGCCGTCGCCGAGCAGTTGCACATCGAGTTCCACCCAGCGACAGCCGGCCGCATGGGCCGCACGCACCGCCGCCAGGGTGTTTTCCGGCGCCCGTGCGGAAAGGCCGCGGTGGGCGATGGCACGTGGCAGCTCGAGTGACGGGCCGTGTATCGCGGCGCGGGGCGTTTCGTATTGCACGGTGGCCCGGGAGCGGGGCGTGGCATCGGGAACGGGAACTGACATGTCGGAACTGACCTCGCGAATGGCCGATGGACGTCGCCGAGCGGGTACGAAGTGCCAATGTTATCTACGCCTTGCGTACCATGCCCGATCACCGCGTCCCGTGCACGATCGGCGCGGCATCGAAACGACAGCATAGCATCGCAGCGCACGGTGCTGGACAGGCCGTCTGTGCGGGCATCTTCCTGCTCAGTCTAGGTCGTCTTCTTGACATCCGGATGACCATGACACGATGAGAGGACACAGGGGGGTATGGTAGTCTGCGCACTTTCCATCCCCGCCCCTGGCGCTTGTGCCGGCAGGTGGCGCCCCGACTGGCGGAGCAATCGATGAAAGTCATTCATGTCAAGAATCCAGAGAGTCGCGAAGCGTGTCTCGCCCGGCTTTGCGCCAACGTGTACGGCCAGGACGCCGGTTTGACGCCGCTGGTGACCTTCACCGGGATTTCGGGCGTGCTGTTCGAGCAGGACGCGGCGCGTCTGTTCGCGCTGGCGGACGACCGACAGCGGATCCTCGCCATGATGCTGCTGGTCTCGGATATCGAAGGTCAGGGCATGGAAGTGACGCTGCTGTCGGCGCCCGAGGACGGGGGCGATGACACGCACGTAAAGCAGCTGGTCCGGGAGATGGCCATGCGGGCTCCGCTGCGTGTGCATGCCAACGACGCCACGAGCGAGGCCTTCTTTCGCGATTGCGGCATCGCGCATTGGTTGGACATGCCGGACGGCGTGCGCCTGGGGTTGAGCTCGGAGCACGAGAAGGTCGAGCCCGCTGACCTCACGCAGCCGCTGCGTTTTAACGCCCAGGCCATCGTGCAGACCTTCAAGCGTGAACCCGAGACCTTCGAGGCGTACAAGGCGCGCTTCCTGGCGGGGCTGGAGCGCTTCGACGGGCAAGTGTGACATCGCGGGCACGTGGCGGCGGTCGGCATGGCCGGCCGGTCCATTGGGCGAAGGTCGTCGTCTGGATGACTTGACCCGGCGCACGTTCGGCGCTTGGATGAAGGCCTGAACCCGTTAGCTTCATAAGGAATCATGCATGGCCAAGCGTATCCAATTCGCACGCACCGGTGGCCCCGAGGTACTGGAGTACGTCGACGTGACGCCCGCCGAACCCGGCCCGGGCGAGGTTCGCGTTCGCAATCACGCGGTGGGGCTGAATTTCATCGATATCTATTTCCGTACCGGCCTCTACCCGGCGCCCAGCTTGCCTTCCGGGCTGGGCACCGAAGGGGCCGGTGAGATCGACGCCGTGGGCGAGGGTGTCACCATGTTCGCGCCGGGCGATCGCGTCGCCTACGCCCAGGGCCCGCTCGGCGCCTATGCCGAGCAGCATGTATTGCCGGCGGAGAAGGTCGTCGCCTTGCCCGACGCCATCGATTACGAGACGGCCGCTGCCGCCATGCTCAAGGGGCTGACGGTGCAGTACCTGCTGCGCCAGACGTATCGGGTCAAGGAAGGCGAGACGATCCTCTTTCATGCGGCGGCGGGCGGCGTCGGCTCGATCGCCTGCCAATGGGCCAAGGCACTCGGCGTCAAGCTGATCGGCACCGTGGGGTCGCCGGAAAAGGCCGAGCTGGCCAAGCGCAATGGCGCCTGGGCCACCATCGACTATACCCGCGAGAACGTCGTCGAGCGCGTTCGCGAGCTGACCGGCGGTGAAATGGTGCCGGTGGTCTACGATTCGGTGGGCAAGGACACTTGGGAAACCTCGCTGGACTGTCTCCAGAAACGCGGCCTGATGGTGAGCTTCGGCAATGCGTCCGGTCCGGTCGAGGGCGTCAACATCGGCATCCTCAATCAGAAGGGCGCCTTGTTCGTGACGCGCCCCAGCCTCAACGGTTACGCCGACACGCGTGAACGTTTCGAGGCCATGGCCGCGGAACTCTTCGAGGTGATCGCCAGCGGCCAGGTCACCATCGATGTCGCCAACCGCTATCCGCTGCGCGATGCGGCCAAGGCACAGGAAGCGCTGGCGGGACGTCAGACGACCGGCTCGACGGTATTGCTACCCTGATGTGGCGTCGTATATCTCGGCTGATGGCGGTCGTGAGCGGGACGGTTGCCGTGGTGGCGTTGGCGGGATGCGCCACCGATGGTGACGCAACGTCCGCCGGTGCGACCTCAGAGCGCGGTCAGGCCAGCTATTATCATGATCGCTATCAGGGCCAGCGCACGGCCAGCGGCGAGCCATACGATGCCCAGGCATTGACCGCCGCGCATCGACGGTTGCCGTTCGATACCCGTGTGCGTGTTGCCAACTTGGATAACGGCCGGCAAGTGACGGTACGCATCAACGACCGAGGTCCCTTTACCGAGGGTCGAGTCATCGACCTTTCGCGCCGTGCAGCCGAGCGTCTTGGCATGATCAAGGCCGGCACGGCGCCGGTACGCGTGACGCCGTTGCGGTAAGAGCCATCCCGCGCGACCGTGCCTCATCGAGGTGCGGTCGCGCGCCCTTCATGCTATGTCGTGTGCCAGACCACACGGTCCTTGTCGGTGGCGAAGGCGTCGAAGGCGAAGTCGTCGACGCTGAGCATGTCCAGTACCTCGCGCTCGAAGCGCCGCATGAAGATGGCGTCGTCTTCCTCGATCAGGCCGGCCTCCCAGGCCGCCTCGACACGCTGTTCGGGATGCAGGGCCTCGGCGGGCAGTTCTCCCTGGCTGTAGGCCTTGGCAATGCGCCGGTAGAGCGGTTCGGCACGTTCGCTGTCGGCGAGCAGGGTATTGTAGCGAGCCAGCGGATTGTCGCGTTGGCCGGCTTCCTGGGTGTTCCAGGTATCGGCGGTCAACTTGTGGCGCAAGGCGCTGTCGGTGGAAATGGCCCGTGCGATGTCGCGGGTGAACCGGTCCTGTGGCTTGTGCCAGCGACGCCCCAGCGGTAGCGCGACGGCGGAGAGCGTCATCGCCAGCGCGCGGTTGGGCAGGTTGTCGAAGAGTTCCGTGAAGGCCTGTTCGGCACGATAGAGCAGGGTGCGGCAGCTGTAATGCATCAATGCTGCTTCGTGCTCGACGCTCTCCGACTCATGCCATTGCTTGATCAGCATCGAGGCCAGATACAAGTTCGAGAGCACGTCGCCCAGGCGCGCCGAGAGCATTTCCCGTTTCTTCAGCCCCGAGCCGAGGCTGGCCATGGCGGCATCGGCGCACAGCCCGAATGCCGACGCCAGGCGCGAGACTTCCTGGGCGTAAGGCGCGGCGACCTCGTCGAAGGGGACCCTGGACTTGCCGATTCCCAGGCCTTGCGTGAAGGCCCGTGTGGCATTGCCGAACACCATGCCTGCGTGTCCGAAAATGGCCTTGTCGAAAGCGGCGAGATCATTGTCGTCCTTGGCGGCCAGCTCATCGAGTACATAGGGATGGCAGCGTATCGCCCCCTGGCCGAAGATCATCAGGTTGCGGGTCATGATGTTGGCGCCTTCCACGGTGATCGAGACCGGGTTGGCGGAGTAGGCGATGCCCAGATAGTTGCGCGGACCCAGCGTCACCGTGCGGCCGCCGTGCACGTCCATGGCGTCGGCCAGCATGCTGCGCTGGAATTCGGTCAACTGGCTCTTGAGAATCGCCGAGGGAACCGCCGGCTTGACGCCGTGATCGATGGTATTGGCGGTCTGCATGACGGCCGCCTGGGCGATATAGGCGTGGGCGGCGATGCGTGCCAGGGGCTCCTGCACGCCTTCCATGTCGGCGACGGGGAGGTTGAACTGGCGGCGGATACGGGTGAAACCGCCGGCCCAGCCCACGGCATAGCGGCCGATGCCCGAGGCCCCGGAAGGCAGGGTGATGCAGCGTCCCACGGAGAGGCATTCGACGAGCATGCGCCAGCCCTGACCCGCCATGTCGGGCCCGCCGATGATCCACTCCAGGGGGATGAACACGTCCTTGCCGCGAATCGGCCCGTTCATGAAGGGGCTGCCGATGGGATGATGGCGGCGGCCGATATCCATCCCCGGGGTGTCGCGCGGAATCAGCGCGCAGGTGATGCCGAGGTCCGAGGTATCGCCGAGCAGGCCGTCGGGGTCGAACATGCGAAACGCCAGACCCACCACGGTGGCGATGGGAGCCAGGGTGATCCAGCGCTTCTCGAAGGTGAGCTTGAGCCCCAGGACCTCCTGGCCATTGTGTTGCCCCCGGCAGACGATACCGACATCCGGCAGCGAGGTGGCGTCGCTTCCCGCCCGAGGCCCGGTCAGCCCGAAGCAGGGAATCTCGCGGCCGTCCGCCAGGCGCGGCAGGTAATGATTCTTCTGTTCCTCGGTCCCGTACTTGAGCAACAGCTCGCCCGGCCCCAGCGAATTGGGTACGCCCACCGTGACCATCAGCGTTTCGTTGACCGCCAGCTTCTGCAGCACGGCCGACTGGGCCTTGGCGGAGAATTCCAGCCCGCCGTAACGCTTGGGAATGATCATGCCGAAGAATCCCTCGCGCTTGAGGTATTCCCACAGCTCGGGGGGCAGGTCGGCGCGCTCGCGGGCGATCTCCCAGGCGTTGCACATGCCGGCGGCCACCGAGCACTGGTGATCGACGAAGGCACGTTCTTCCTCGCTCAGGCCGGCGTTGCGAAAGTCCAGCAGACGTTGCCACTGCGGACGGCCCGAGAACAACTCGCCATCCCAGGCCACGCTACCGGCTTCCAGCGCGGTGCGCTCGGTTTCCGAGACCTTGGGGGCGGCCTTGTCGAACGCGGCGAACAGCCGCGGGGTCAGCCAGCGGCGACGTAGCGTGGGCAATCCGCATGCCGCGACGGCGGCGGCGCCCAGCCACAGCAGGATGCCGGCCGTCACCGCGCCGAAGACGACGCCGATGAGGCCGAGGACCGCCAGCACCCCGAGCGCCGGCAAGGCGCCCGCCTCGCGACGCATGACCCACACGAGGCCTGCCAGTGCCACGATGATGAGCAGTAGTTCCAACATGCGGACTCTCCCTGAATGAATTCTAACGAGCGTTTGAATTCAGCCTAGCGCACTCATCGCGTCGCGACTAGTCATCCAAGGTGGAAGATGATGCAGCGCTGCCCGCCCAAGACAGGCAGCGCTGCCCGACTCATGCCGGTGGTGCCTCGTTTGGCGTCGCGTCGAGGCGAGCGGGCCGCAGGCGACGATGCAGCCGGTCGAGGTAGAGGTAGACCACGGGAGTGGTGTAGAGCGTGAGCACCTGGCTGAGGATCAGACCACCGATGATGGTGATGCCCAGCGGCGCACGCAGGGCGGCGTTCTCGTCGGTGCCCAGCAGCAGGGGCACCGCGCCCAGGATGGCGGCCAGCGTGGTCATCATGATCGGACGAAAGCGTACCATTGCCGCTTCACGGACCGCCTCGAGCGCGTCGAGGCCGCGTTCGCGCTCGGCGCTCACCGCGAAGTCGACCAGCATGATGGCGTTTTTCTTGACCACGCCGATCAGCAGGATGATGCCGATCAGGGCGATGAGCGTGAACGGGGTATCCAGTAGCATCAGCGCGAGCAGGGCGCCGACCCCTGCCGAGGGCAGCGTCGACAGAATCGTCAGCGGGTGGATGTAGCTTTCGTAGAGAATCCCCAGCACCAGGTAGACGGTGACCAGCGCGGCCAGTATCAGCCACGGCATGGCTTGCATGCCGCTCTGGAAGGTCGCCGCGCTGCCTTCGAAATCCACCTGCAGTGCGGTCGGGGGGCGCAGGTCGTTCACCGCCTGACGGATCCGCTCGGTCGCTTCGCCCAGGGAAACGCCTTCCGCCAGATTGAACGACACCGTGGACGAGGCGAACTGGCCCTGATGATTGACGCTGACCGGGCTGGTGCTTTGCTCGAGGTGGCTGAACGCCGACGCGGGGATCGAGTCGCCGGCTTCGTTGATGACATGCAGGCGCGAGATGGCTTCCGGCGCCTGACGATGGTCGGCATCCACCTCGAGAATCACGTAGCGCTGGCTATCGGCATCGTAAAGGCTGGCGATGCTGCGCTGGGCGAAGGCGTTGCCGAGCAGGGTGTCCACGTCCTGCATGTCGACGCCCAGCCGGCGGGCGGTATCGCGATCGACGACCAGCTCCACGGCCTGTCCCTCGCCCTGGTTGTCGCTGTCGACCCCGGTCAGGCCCTCGAGACCGCGCAGGGTATCGCCGATCCGTCGCGACCAGGTATCGAGCAGTTCGAGATCGTCGCTCTTGAGCGTGATCTCGTACTGCGTGCCCGTGTTCTGGCGACCGCCGATGCGGATGTCCTGGAGGGCCATCATCGAGGTGCTGACCCCGGGCAGGTCGCCCACCGAGGCCGCCAGGCGATTGCCGACCGCCTGCGTGCCCTGCGTGTGCCCGTCTTTCAGCGTGACGAAGAGCGTGGCGGAGGCACCGCCGCCGCGTCCGCCCATGAAGCCCAGCACACTGTGGACCTCGGGCGCGCTGGCCAGGCGTTCGCGAATGGTGCGCAACTTGTCCGACATGGCATCGAACGACAGGCTCTGGTCGCCGCGTACGAAACCGATCAGCCGACCGGTGTCCTGCTGGGGAATGAACCCCTTGTCCACGACGGCGTAGAGATAACCATTGAGCACGATGACGCCGACCAGCGAGAGAAGCGTCAGCCGGCGGTGACGCAGAGCGACATCCAGGCTGCGGTCGTAGAGGCGCTGGGCGCCTCGTCCGCAAGCGAGCAGGGCTCGCTCCCACCCCGGTGTGCGACGCCGACGAACGGGACGCAACCAGCGCGCGCAGAGCATGGGGGTCAATGTCAGCGAGACGACCAGCGAGACCAGTACCGCCAGTGACAGCGTCATGGCGAACTCGAAGAACATGCGTCCGATGAACCCGCCCAAGAAGAGCAGCGGCACGAAGACCGCGACCAGCGACACGCTCATCGAGGTCACCGTGAAGCCGACTTCGCGCGCCCCTTGCAGCGCGGCACGCAAGGGCGGCATGTCGCGCTCGATGTGGCGGGCGATGTTTTCGACCACCACGATGGCATCGTCGACCAGAAAGCCGATCGACACGATCAAGGCCATCAACGACAGCGTGTCCAGCGAGAAGCCCATGACATGCATCATCGCGAAGGTGCCGATCAGCGAGACCGGAATCGCCAGGCTGGGAATCAAGGTAGCACGGGCATTGCGCAGGAACAGGAACACCACCAGCACCACCAGCGCGATGGCCAGCATCAGCGTGAGCTGGGTTTCGTGCAGCGAGGCACGAATGCCCGGTGCCCGATCGAGCTGCACGCTCAGCGACGCGCTCTGCGGCAACTGGCTTTCGAGCGTCGCCATGCGCTCGCGAATGCCGGCGATGGTCTCGATGACATTGGCGCCACTGCTGGCGCTGATCACCAGGAGCACGGCGGGCTGGTCGTTCTGGAAACCGACGTTGTAGCGGTCCTCCACGCCGTCCTCGAGGTCGGCGACGTCCCCCAGGTGCATGACGGCGCCATCCTCGCCACGAGCCACGACGAGATCCTCGAAGGCCGCGGCGCGCATGAGCTGCGAGTCGGTGTCGACCTCCCAGCGGCTGGCAGGCGAGGCCACGAAGCCCGTGGGCGTGCTGGTGGTGGCGCTGCGGATCGCATTGGCCACGGCCGTCAGCGAGACGCCGGCATGCTCGAGGCGACGCGGGTCGAGCGACACGCGTACCGCCGGCGAGGAACTGCCGCCGACATTGACGTCACCGACACCGGGCACCTGCAGGATCGGCGGGGCGATGCGCTCGTCGGCGAGCCGGTAGAGCTCGCTGGTGGGCAAGGTGTCCGACGTCACCGAGAGAATCATGATCGGCGCCGCCGCCGGGTTCATCTTGCGATAGCTGGGTCGGCTGGTCATGCCGCTGGGCAGCAGGGGCTGGGCATTGTTGATGGCGGCCTGGACCTCGCGTGCGGCGACGTTGATGTCCTTGTCGAGATCGAATTGCACGATGATGCGCGTCGACCCGTCGGAGCTGCTCGAGGTCATCTGCGAGATGCCCGCGATGCGGCCCAGCGAACGCTCCAGCGGTGTGGCCACGGTGGACGCCATGGTTTCCGGGTTGGCGCCGGAAAGGTTGGCGCTGACCACGATGGTGGGGAACGACACGTTGGGCAGCGGCGCCACGGGCAGTCGCTGGTACGCCAGCAGGCCCAGCAGCACGATGCCCAGGGCCAGCAGCGTGGTGGCGACCGGACGTCTCACGAAGGGGCTGGAAACGCTCAAGAGCTCGCTCCGTGCGTGCGTTCGCGGCGTTGCCGGCGGTCGTGCCAGCGCTCGGCGAGCCGGTCGAAGAAGAGGTAGATCACGGGCGTGGTGAACAGCGTCAGCAACTGGCTGAGCAACAGTCCGCCGACCATGGTCATGCCCAGCGGCCGCCGCAGCTCGGCGCCGTAGCCGCTGGCCAGCATCAGCGGCAGTGCCCCGAGCAGGGCGGCGAAGGTGGTCATCATGATCGGCCGGAAACGCAGCAATGCGGCGCTATGAATGGCGCGTGCGGCGGACATGCCTTGCTCGCGCTGCGCCTCGAGCGCGAAGTCGATCATCATGATGGCGTTTTTCTTGACGATGCCGATCAGCAGGATGATGCCGATCACGGCGACCATGCCCAGGGCACTTTGGCTGAGCATGAGGGCGAGCAGCGCGCCGATGGCCGCCGAGGGCAGGGTGGAAAGAATCGTCAATGGATGGATATAGCTTTCATAGAGCACGCCGAGCACGATGTACATGGTCACGATGGCCGCGGCGATCAGCCATAGCGTGTCGCGCGTCGAGGTGGTGAACGCCAGGGCCGTACCGCGGAAATCGAGCCGGGTATCGGCGGCCAGCACGTCGTCACGGGCGGCTTCCACGGCGGCGAAAGCCTCGGACAGCGAATGATCCGCGGCCGGTGCGAATGACATCAGCGCCGAGGGGAACTGGTTGAGCCGCTGGCGCGACAGGGCGGTGGGGGCTTCCTCGACGCTGACCAGACTCGAGAGGGGAATCATGGCGTCATCGCTGCCGCTCACATAGAGCCGCTCCAGGGCCTCGGGCCCCTCGGCGTTGGCCTGCGTGGCGCCCAGCACGACGCGGTACTGATTGGATTGCGTGAAGATGGTCGAGATCAGGCGCTGGCCGAAGGCATCGTAGAGTGCGTCGTCGATGTCGGCCACCGATACGCCCAGGCGACTGGCGCGTTCCCGGTCGATACTGACCTCGAGCTTGCGTCCCGCGTTTTGCAGGTCGGTGGCGACATGGGCGATGGCCGGCGAATCCTGGAGACGCTCGGTCATGGCGGCGACGTCCTTGGCCAGGCGTTCGCGGTCGCCTTGCGTCAGGGCGAACTGGTAAGGGTAGCGGCTGACGGTGTCCTCCAGCGTCAGGTCCTGTACCGGCGTCAGAGCCAGGTCGATCCCGGGAACATCCGCGGCGGCGTCGTCAAGCCGCGCGATGATGGCGTCGAGGCTGGCATCGCGTGCCCCGAGATCGACCAGGTCGATTTGCAGGCGCCCGCCGTTGAGGGTGGTGTTGGTGCCGTCGATACCCACGCTCGAGGCGATGTTGGCCACTGCGGGGTCGTCCATCAGACGCGCGGCCAGCGCCTGCTGACGGGCCGCCATGGCCTGGTATGACGTCGACTGGGTGGCCGTGGTGACCCCGCGCAGCGTACCGGTATCCTGGACCGGAAAGAGTTGCTTGGGCACCAGCCAGAAGAGCACCGCCGTCAGCGCGAACGTGCCCAGGGCGACCCATAGCGTGGCACGCTGGTGGCGCAGTACCGCGTCCAGGGCGCGTTCATAGCCCCGGGTGAGCCGGCCGAAGAGCCCTTGCCGGCTGCGGACCAGCGCTTCGTCATCCAGGGGCGGTCGCTCGGCGTCGACCGCATCGTCATGCGAGCGCAGCCAGCGCGCGCACAGCATCGGCGTCAGGGTCAGGGAGACGAATGCCGAAATGACGATGGAGATCGCCAGCGTCATGGCGAATTCGCGAAACAGCACGCCGACCACGCCGCTCATGAACAGCAGCGGGATCAGAACCGCGAGCAGCGATACCGTCAACGAGAGAATGGTGAACGCGATCTGGCGCGAGCCCTTGAGGGCGGCTTGCAGCGGAGATTCGCCGCGTTCGAGGTAGCGCGTGATGTTCTCCAGGACCACGATGGCATCGTCGATGACGAACCCGGTGGCGATGGTCAGTGCCATCAGCGTGAGGTTGTTGAGACTGAAGCCCGCCAGGTACATGGCGCCGAAGGTGCCCACCAGCGACAGCGGCACGGCGAGACTGGGAATCAGGGTCGCCGGCAGATTGCGCAGGAAGAGGAAGGTCACCATGATGACCAGCCCGACGGCCAGGATCAGTTCGAACTGGACGTCCTCCACGGCGGCGCGGATCGTGGTGGTCCGGTCGCTGAGAATCTCCACGTCGACGCTGCCCGGCAGGCTGGCCGATAGCGTGGGCAGCGCGCGTTCGATGTCATCGACCACGCCGACGACGTTGGCACCCGGTTGGCGCAGAACATCGATCAGGATCGCGCCCTTGCCGTTGGCCCAGGCGCCCAGCTGCGCGTTTTCCGCCCCATCGTCGATGCTGGCCACATCGCTCAGACGCAGGGGCGCGCCGTTCTCGTACTTGAGGATCAGATCGCGATAGCCCGCCGCCGAGGTCAACTGGTCGTTGGCATCGATGCTGTAGGCGCGATACGGCCCGTAGATGGTGCCCTTGGCCTGATTGACATTGGCGCTTTCCACGGCATTACGCACGCCGGCCAGGTCGAGGCCATGCGCGGCGAGTCGGCGTGCGTCCACGTCGATGCGCACCGCAGGGCGGTTGCCGCCGGCCAGGCGGACTTCACCGACGCCGCCGATCTGAGCGAGTTTCTGTGCCAGGCGGGTATCGACCAGGTCATGCACCTCGGTCAGCGGCAGACTGTCGGAGGTCACGGCGAGTGTCAGTACTGGCGTGTCGGCGGGGTTGACCTTGCTGTAGCTCGGTGGCCGGGGAAGGTCGTCCGGGAGCAGGGTGTCGGCCTGATTGAGCGCGGCCTGGACTTCCTGCTCGGCGACGCCGAGGTCGCTGTCGAGCCCGAAGCGCAGGGTGATCAACGACGCGCCGCCGGTGCTGGTGGAGCTCATGGCATCGAGGCCGGCGATTTCGCCGAGCTCGTCTTCCAGCGGTGCGGTGACGTGGGACAGCATGACGTCCGGGCCGGCGCCGGGATAGAGCGTGGTGACCTGAATGGTCGGGAAGTCGACCTCGGGAAGCGACGAGATGCTCAACAGGCGATAGGCAAGCGCGCCCGCAATCAGGATGGCCAGCATCACCAGCGAGGTGGCGACCGGACGCAGGATGAACAGACGCGATGGGTTCATGATGCGTCCCGAGCCGCCGCGTCGCCGGTCGCCGTGTCGCGGGATTCACCGGGCAGGGCATCGCTGACCACGCGGACCGCGGCACCGTCGCTCAGGTTGTCGATGCCGTCCACCACCACGCGCTCGCCCGCCGCCACGCCACTGACCAGTGCGCTGCGATGATTCTCGCTGGCGCTCACCTCGACATCGCGCCGGCTGACCGTATCGTCGTCGTTGACGACGTAGACGAACAGGCCGTCCTGGCCGGTCTGTACCGCCGGTTCGGGCACGATGACACGGTCATGCAGCGTGCGAACCGTCAGGCGCACATCGACGAATGCACTGGGATAGAGACGGCCCCTGTCGTTGTCGAAGCGGGCCCGGAGCCGCACGGTGCCGGTGGCGGTGTCGACCTGACTGTCGAGACTGGTCAGTCGGCCCTCGAGTCGTTCGCCACCCACCGTGGTCGCCGTGACCGTAGGCGCGTCCCCGGCGTCGAGCTGCTCGCGCAGGGTGGGAACGTACTGGCTGGGCAGCGAGAACACCACGGAAATGGGATCGAGCTGGACGAGCGTGGCGATGGGGTCGTCGTCGCCGCTGGCGACTAGGTTGCCGGGATCGACGTTGCGGATGCCGATGATACCGTCGCTGGGAGCGGTGATGCGGGTGTAATCCAGCTGTACCTGAGCGCTGTCGATATTGGCCTTGTCGCTGGCGACGGCGCCTTCGTACTGGCGTACCAGCTGGCGCTGCTGCTCGAGTTCCTGGCGGGCCACGGCCTGACGCTCGACCAGGGTCTGATAACGTTCGAGATCGTCGCGTGCCGAGGCCAGCTGGGCCTGATCCTGAACCAGCTGCCCCTGGGCGGCGGCCAGTTGTGCCTGGTAGTCGCGCGGGTCGATGGTGGCCAGCAGCTGGCCCTGCTCGACGTGTTCGCCTTCCTCGAACGCCACTTCCAGCAGCTCGCCTTCCACGCGCGGGCGTATGGCCACGCTCGCCAGCGAGCGCACCGTGCCCAGCGCCCCGACCGTGACTGCGAGGTCGCCGCGCTGGGCGGCGATGGCGGCCACGGCCGTGCCGCCGTTGCGCGCTGCGTCTGCCGGTGGCTCGCCCTGGGGGGCGCTGCGCCGCCAATCGGTCACCCACCACACGGCGAGCGCGACCAGCACGACGACCAGCAGAAGGCCCCAGAGACGGCGGGAGTGACGAGCAGGCGAGTGTGACATGGCGAGGGTTCGATCCTTTTGCAGTGGCGTGGCGGTGTCCGGGGCAGTCCGCGCGCAGACGGAGGAACGGCGAATACCGCATTATTGACCGCATTGTAACGAGAGGTTCCCCCGGGCGACGAGTTCGGGCGAACGATGTACGGAGCCTAAGCGGCTGATGGGCAAGAAATAAGGAAGGATAGTGCAAGACACCCGATGCCGAGGCATCGGGTGTGGGGACAGCGGTTCACGGCGCGGAAGGCGTCACGCCCGACGGCGGGCCGGCGCACCGTTGGCCACGTAGTAGTCGACCTTGGCCGGCGGCAGCGGATCGCGACCGCGAACCTTGTCGGCCATCTTTTCGGCGATCATGATCGTCGGCGCATTGAGGTTGCCGGTGGCGATCACGGGCATGATCGAGGCATCGATGACACGCAGTCCTTCGAGGCCATGCACGCGTCCCGCACCATCGACCACCGCCATCGCGTCATCGGCACTGCCCATCTTGCAGGAGCCGGCGGGGTGATAGGCGGTCTCGGCATGCTGGCGCACGAACTCGTCGAGCTCGGCGTCGCTTTGCACATTCGGCCCCGGCGAGATTTCGCGGCCGCGATACTCGTCCATCGTCGGCTGCTCGATGATCTCGCGCGTGATGCGAATGGCGTCGCGGAATTCCTGCCAATCCTTGTCGTGGGACATGTAGTTGAACAGGATGCTCGGCGCGGCCTTGGGGTCGCGCGATGTCAGGCGAATGCGACCGCGGCTCATGGAGCGCATGGAGCCGACGTGGGCCTGGAAGCCGTGGGCCTGCACCGCGCTCTTGCCGTTATAGCTGATGGCGATCGGCAAGAAGTGGTACTGCAGGTTGGGCCACTCTTCCTGGTCGTTGGTACGAATGAAGCCGGCCGCCTCGAACTGGTTGCTGGCGCCGACGCCCTTGCCGAAAAACAGCCACTCGGCACCGATCTTGGGCTGGTTGTACCACTTGAGCGCCGGGTACAGCGAAATGGGCTTCTTGCACTCGTACTGAATGTACATTTCCAGGTGATCCTGGAGGTTTTCGCCGACGCCCGGCAGCTCGTGCACCACGGGAATGTCGAATTCCTTGAGATGCTCGGGATTGCCCACGCCGGAACGCTGCAGGATCTGCGGCGAGGCGATGGCGCCCGCGCACAGCAGCACTTCGCGGCGTGCGCGAACACGCTGAGCCTGTCCCTTGCGCTCGTAGCTCACGCCGACGGCGCGCTTGCCCTCGAATTCGATGACATCGGTCGTGGCGTGCGTCTCGATGGTCAGGTTGGGGCGTTGCTTGGCGATATCCAGGTAGCCGCGCGCCGTGGAGGCACGACGTCCGTTGGGCGTCGTCGTGCGGTCCATGGGGCCGAAGCCTTCCTGCTGATAGCCGTTGACGTCCTCGGTGGCCGGATAGCCGGCCTCGATGCCTGCGCGGATGAAGGCGCCGTAGAGCTCGTTGTTGCCTTCCTTGGGTGTGGCCACCGACACCGGGCCGTCACCGCCGTGATAATCGTTGGGGCCGATGTCGCGGGTCTCGGCGCGCTTGAAGTAGGGCAGGCACTGCAGGTAGTTCCAGTCCTCCAGGCCCGGTATCTTGGCCCAGTTGTCGTAATCCAGCGCGTTGCCGCGCAAGTAGCACATGCCGTTGATCAACGACGACCCGCCCAGGCCCTTGCCGCGTCCGCACTCCATGCGGCGATTGTTCATGTAGGGTTCGGGGTCGGTCTCGAACGCCCAGTTGTAGCGCTTGCCCTGCAGGGGGTAGGCCAGCGCCGCCGGCATCTGCGTGCGGAAGTCGAAGCGGTAGTCGGGACCGCCGGCCTCGAGCAGCAGCACCTGGACGTCCGGATCCTCGGTCAGGCGAGTGGCGAGTACGTTGCCGGCGGAACCGGCCCCGATGATGATGTAGTCGTATTCACGAGCCTGTGTCATGAGCGGCCCTCCTTCACGTGGTCGAACGAAAGACAGGAATGCATCCGTGGCCGGCTGGCACCGGCCACGGACGCTGCATCAGAACACGGCGGGGAAGGGCCCCATTTCGATCTGTACCGATTTGATCTGCGTGTACTGATCGAGCGACGAGAGACCGTTTTCACGGCCGATGCCCGACTCCTTGTAGCCGCCCACCGGCATTTCCGCCGGCGAGTCGCCCCAGGTGTTGATCCAGCAGATGCCGGCCTGCAGACGATGAATGACGCGATGCGCGCGGTTCAGGCTTTCGCTGAACAGGCCGGCGGCAAGGCCGTAGGAAGTGTCGTTGGAGCGCCGGATCACTTCTTCTTCATCGTCGAAGGTCAGGATCGACATCACCGGTCCGAAGATTTCCTCGCGCACGATGCGCATGTCGTCGCGGCAATCGGTGAAGACCGTCGGCGCGGCCCACGCACCCTTGGACCAATCGATGCCCGCGGCATTGCCCTGGTTCCAGCGACCGCCGCCCACCAGCAGTCGAGCGCCTTCCTGGCTGCCCAGGTCGATATAGCTCTGGACCTTCTCGAGATGCTCGAAGCTGACCAGCGGACCGAAGTTGACCGCTGGATCCAGCGGATCGCCGGCCTTGATGCGCTCGACGCGCTCCTTGATCTTGGCCTCGAAGTCCGCCTGCACCGAGCGCTGCACGAAGACGCGAGTGCCGTTGGTGCAGACCTGGCCGCTGGAGTAGAAGTTGGCCATCATCGCGGCGTCGGCGGCACGTTCCAGGTCGGCATCCTCGAAGACGATCAACGGCGACTTGCCGCCCAGCTCCATGGTGACTTCCTTGAGCGTCGATCCCGCGGCGGCGGCCATGACCTTCTTGCCGGTTCCGACTTCACCGGTGAAGGTGATCTTGTCGATGTCGGCATGGTTGGTGAGCATCTGACCGACGCGTCCGTCGCCCTGCACGACATTGAACACGCCATCCGGCAGGCCGGCTTCGGTCAGGATCTCTGCCAGCTTCATGGTGGTCAGCGGGGTGACCTCGCTGGGCTTGAACACCACGGCGTTGCCCGCCGCCAGCGCCGGCGCGGACTTCCAGCAGGCGATCTGGATGGGATAGTTCCAGGCCCCGATGGCACCGATGACGCCCAGCGGTTCGCGGCGCGTGTAGAAGAACGAATCTTCGCGCAGCGGGACCTGGGTGCCTTCGATGGAGGGCGCCAGATTGGCATAGTATTCCAGCGAGTCGGTACCGGTGACGATGTCCACGGCTTGCGTTTCGCTGATCGGCTTGCCGGTATCCAGCGTTTCCAGGCGCGCCAGTTCGTCGTTGCGCTCGCGGAGCAGGGCGACGGCGCGATGCAGGATACGGCTACGCTCCATGCCGCTCATGGCCGCCCAGACGCGCTGCCCCTCGCGGGCCGAGGCGACGGCGCGGTCGACATCGGCCTGTGCGGCCTGCTGGACGCTGGCCAGTACGCTGCCATCGACCGGGTTGATCGTGTCGAAGGTCTCGCCCGACGTCGCGTCGACGAGTCGTCCACCGATATAGAGCTTCTGTGTCTCGAAAGTGGCCATGGGGCCTCCCGCATCGTGAAAGTGAAAAATGGGCATGCCGCTCAGGCATCGGTCGGCGCATGACTAGTGGACCGAGCGAGCTGCTCTTCTACATAGTCATAGGCCAGTTGCCGGGCGCGGTCGACGTCGATGCCTTGCGGCGCCAAGGCACCACGCAGCCAAAGTCCGTCGATCATCGCGGCCAGGCCGCGCGCCGCCTGCTGCGCTTCGGGTCGCGGCAGGCAGCGTCGAAAATGGTGGCAGAGGTTTGAATACAGCCATCGGTCGTTGACGCGTTGCAGGCGCTGCAGATCGGGGCGGTGCATGCTGACCGACCAGAACGCCAGCCACGTTTTCATGACGGTCTTGTTGACCTGGCTGCGGTCGAAGTTGCCGTCGATGATGGCACGAATGTGCTCACGCGGGCTTTCGACACCTTGTGCCCGGCGTCGGGCGACGGCGTCACCGAGATCCCAGAGAATCTGGCGCATGGCCGATTCCAGCAGCCCGTCCTTGCCGCCGAAATAATGGCTGATGATGCCAGCCGATACCCCGGCACGCTTGGCGATACGAGCGATCGTGGCATCCGCCAGGCCGACGTCGTCGATGGTCTCCAGTGTCGCCTGGATGAGCTGACGGCGACGTATTGGCTGCATACCGAGTTTGGGCACCTGGCTTTCTCCTCTGCTGACGGGTGTGGCGGCCGTGCATGTGCCACCCGGCGTCCACCTCATTATGGAATGTTTTTATTGAACGTTCAATCAATAAAAAATCTGCTACCTTTTCCTATGGTAAATGAAATCCATAGTGGAAAAGAATTGCCGAATTCATTTAGCATAAAAATACGTTATTGAATCGTCATTCAATGACTATATCAACATCAACGCAAGGGAGAATCGCATGTCTAACAAGACGTCTTTGATCGCGCTGCTGGGCGCCACTACATTGCTTTCACCCCTGGCCATGGCAAATACGCCGGAAAGCTGCCAGCCGGTACGCTTCGCCGAAGTCGGCTGGACCGACATCACCGCCACCACCGCCTTGACCCGTGAGGTGCTCGAGGGGCTCGGTTACGAGACGACGTCCGACACCGTCTCCGTGCCGGTGGCCTACGCCGGGATGAAGAACGGCGATTTCGACGTGTTCCTGGGCAACTGGATGCCGTCGATGGCCTCGATCAGCGACGAGTATATCGACAAGGGACAGGTGGATCGTCTCGGCGCCAACCTGGAGGGGGCCAAGTACACCCTGGCGGTGCCGCAGTACGTCTATGATGCCGGCGTGACCTCGGTCGAAGACCTGGACGCGCATGCGGACAAGTTCGATAGCCGCCTGTACGGCATCGAAGCGGGCAACGACGGCAATCAGATCATCCAGCAGATGATCGATGACGATGCCTTCGGGCTGGGCGACTGGAGCCTGATCGACTCGTCCGAATCGGGCATGCTCGCCGAACTCAACTCCCGCACCCAGAGCGAGGAATGGATGGTGTTCCTGGGGTGGGAGCCGCACCCGATGAACACCAACTACGAGATGGCCTATCTGGAAGGCGCCGATGACTACTTCGGTCCCAACCTCGGCGGCGCGACCGTGTATACCAACACGCGTGCCGGGTACGCAGAGGCCTGCGGTAACGTGGGCGAGCTGCTCAACAACCTGAGCTTCACGCTGTCCATGGAAAACGAGATCATGGGCGCCATCATGGACGACGGCGAGGATCCGCGCGATGCGGCGCGCACCTGGCTGCAGAACAACCCGTCCGTCCTCGACGAGTGGCTCCAGGGCGTGACCACCGTCGAAGGCGAGCCCGGGCTGGCGGCCGTGAAGAAAGCGCTGGACATCGACAGCTGATCGAGGCGTCTCGCCCATTGCCATGGGCTTGCCAACGGGCAAGCCCATGTGCATAATTCGCTCCCGTCGCGAAGCCGTTTAGCGCAGCGACACGTGGCTACGTAGCTCAGTTGGTTAGAGCACATCACTCATAATGATGGGGTCCCCTGTTCGAGTCAGGGCGTAGCCACCACTTCCTTCCTTTCGCGGTTTTGCTTCCCGGTATCATTTTCCGTCAGGCGTCGTTCCGCATTCCTCTCGATTGCGTTCCTGGATGGCACGCCTCGACTGTCTTCGTCGTGCATGACGCATGTGCAGACCATTGTTTCGCAACGGGATTGTTCGAGGCTTGCGGCGTCTTTTCCGGGAAGGAGTTCACTTTCAGCCTTGACGCTGGCGATCGAATCCGTATACTACGCCGCGTGCTCCGGCATCGTTCCCCGATAGCTCAGTTGGTAGAGCAAATGACTGTTAATCATTGGGTCGCAGGTTCGAGTCCTGCTCGGGGAGCCAAACCGGATCGCGCACTCGGCGATCCCCGATAGCTCAGTTGGTAGAGCAAATGACTGTTAATCATTGGGTCGCAGGTTCGAGTCCTGCTCGGGGAGCCAACTTCCCGCCGAGTCACATCACGCATGTTCCCCGATAGCTCAGTTGGTAGAGCAAATGACTGTTAATCATTGGGTCGCAGGTTCGAGTCCTGCTCGGGGAGCCAAGTGGTACCATTGTCCTGCTTGACATCGACCCTCCGTACGTCTCCTTTCTGCTCGTTCCTTGTGTTTGCCCCGTGTCGTTTCTGAAGCGCTCTCGTGCTTTCCAGTGACGCCAGCCAGTGCCGAATGTCCGTGTCTCGAAAAAAGCGCGTCAGCTGCATGGCACGTGTTTCGCCGATCCCTGAGTAGTCACGCCAGTCCGATGGCGCGAGAGTGCCGAGTCCGGCCATGCCGTATCGCTCGAGGGCATCGGTCAGTGCTTGTCGAGGCACGGCGGGAACGCCCAGGGCACGTAACCAGCGCACCGCAGAGCGCGTGTCGGCGAGGGCAAAATGCCGCTGCCAGGCCCGGGCGGTCTTCTTGCCTACGCCGGGCAAGGCTTCAAGGGCTGCGGTATCGAGCGTTCGCCAGTCCAGAAGCCCCTTGACCAGGCCGGCATCCACCAGTTGATTCCATGTCGCGGGACCGATGCCGGGAAAGTCTAGCCCCTCGTCGCTGCCCAGCCACTCGAGACGCGCGAGGAATTGATCGCGACATGCGGGCGTGAACCGCAGGCAGGAAAGGCGATCGTATTGGTCTGCCTCGGGAGCGTCGACCTGCGGTCGCGGCCGAGTACGGACCACGACCTCCTGCAGTTGCGGGATGGTGAGCCCGGCCAGGCGCAGGCGTACTTGATCGCCGGGGCGGACGTCCGTGCGTCGCCAGTGCGCCAAGGAACCGAGGCTGACGCGGGTCACGCGCTTGTCCCCCAGGAGGATCGGATCCAGCTCGGCGACGACCGCGATGCGCCCGGTGCGACCGACCGAGAATTCGAGTGCATCGACACGCGCGAGCGCCTTGCGCGCAGGGTACTTCCAAGCCATTGCCCAGTCCGGCGGCGAGGCCTGCCAGTCGCTTCCCGGTGGCCGGTCTCCGCGCTTGACGACGACGCCATCGGTCGCGAAGGGCAGTGCATGGCGGTACCAGCGTTGGCGCCAGGCGGCGATATCTTCCGCCGTGGCGACCGCATGCGTCATCTCGGCGACGTCGCTGAATCCCCAGCGGGCCAGCGTCTCCAGGCGTTCGGGCATGGTGTCGGGCCCGTTGGGCCACGCCCAGACGAACAGGCCGATCGTACTGCCTTCACGATCCGTCAAGGTGTCGCGTGCCATCAGGCCGGCGATCCGCGCGCGTGCACCGTCGGTGCCGTCGCGCGATTGCCGGTGTGCCGTGCGCCTGGCGTAGAGCTCGCCTTGCAGTATGACCAGCGGCGGGGCATCTGCCGGCAGGTGCGAGGGAATCGCCGCGATATGCAGCGCCTTGGTGTACCAATCCTGGCCAGAGACGCCATCGCCGCGGCTGATGGCGGCTGCCAGCCGGCCATGCCGATAGACCAGAGTCACGGCGACGCCGTCGACCTTGGGTTGCACCCACAGCGGGTGATCGTCCTGACGTGCGACCCAGTCGGCAACGGCGTCGCGGTCGGGCAGTTTGGCGATACCGGTCTGTGCGACCGGATGATGCTTCGCCCCCGTGGGTTCGTGCGTGTTGACAGATGGCTTCGCGAGCGAGGGGAAGCACTCCGCCCAGTGCGCGAGCCGGCGTTTGGCGCTGTCGTAGGTGCCGTCGTCGACCAGGCGCTGTCCCTGTCGGTAGTAGGCGCGATCCCAGCGTGCGATCCGAGCGTCGAGGGCCTGGTAGTCGTTCTGCATGGCCTTGGGCGTCATCTGGGGGCAGGGTGGCGCGCTCGCCCAGCCGGGCATGGCGAGGGTGCTCAGGCCGACCAGCAGACACGCTCTCAGCCAGGCTGCGGTTCGGAGTGGCGCGGGACGCATGCCTGAACCGTCAATAAACGAAGGTTGTCGCGACATGTCGAGGCATCCAGTAATTAGGTTTTTCTTATTTAACTGGAATCGAGGCCTCAGGCCAAGCCCGGTAAGGGCCTGTTTAAAAAAATGCCGCCGGCGAGCGCCGGCGGCAGGAGAGTACGATGAGACAGGTTCTGAAATAGGTTCTGAAACAGGTTCGGGCGTCCGCGTGCTGGCGGCCGGACCGAACCAGACGGGTCAGGCTGCGTCCTGCAGGTGGGCATAATCCAGCAGGATCTCCGCTGCCTCGACGACCTGGGCGCGGTCGACCGGTTCGTCGTCTTCTGCTGACGCGTCATCCGACTCCGGAGCATCCTCCGCCGAAGACGCCTCGGCGCTTTCGCGGGCATCGATCCACTCGTCCAGCGGTTCGAGGCCCAGCGCCCGCCGGCGCTGGTTTTCCAGCGACAGCTGCTCGGCTTCCTGGGCTTCCATCTCGCGTTGGCGCTGTTCCCGGTTCAGGCTGATGCTGGTCTGCTGTTCCTGAAGGCGCTTGGCGAGCCTGGCTTCACGCTCGAGATAGACGAAGTTGGGGTTCTGCTGAACACGCGCCTCGTGCTTGTCACGCAGGGTGGCGAGATAGCGCTGGGGCGTGCCGTACTGACGGTATTGCACGGCGCGCACCTGATCCCAGGGCAGGGCGTTGTCGAGCGCGCTTTCCCCGATGTCGTCCTTGCCGATCAGGCTGGGGAAAGCGATGTCGGGTTCGACGCCGCGCAGTTGGGTGCTTTCACCGGTGATACGGTAGAACTTGGCGCGGGTCAGCTTGATCTGACCATGGCTGAGGTCATTGAGCGTCTGCACGGTACCCTTGCCGAAGGTCTGGCTGCCGACGACCAGGCCGCGACCGTAATCCTGGATCGCGCCGGCGAAGATTTCCGAAGCGGAAGCCGATAGCCGATTGACCAGGACGCTGAGCGGCCCGTCGTAATGCGTGCCGCTGTCCGAGTCGCCATACAGGTTGATGCGACCACGGGCGTCGCGGACCTGAACCGTGGGGCCGCGATCGATGAACAGGCCGACCAGGGAATTGGCTTCCTGCAAGGCGCCGCCGCCGTTGTTGCGCAGATCCAGCACGATGCCTTCGACGTTCTCCGCCTTGAGCTTGTCGATTTCCTTGGCGACGTCCCGCGTGCTGCTGCGGTAGTCGCTGTCGCCGGCCTGCCAGGCATCGAAGTCGACGTAGAAGGTGGGGACGTCGATGACGCCGATCTTGTGCTCCTCGCCGTCGCGGGTCACGGTCACGACCTCGCTGCTGGCGGCCTGGTCCTCCAGTTTGACGGTGTCGCGCGTGATACGCACGGTATGCGTACGCGTCACGTCCACGGCCTTGGCGGGAATGACGTCGAGGCGCACGGTGGAGCCCTTGGGACCGCGGATCAGGTCGACAACTTCGTCGAGGCGCATGCCCACGACATTGACCATTTCGCCGTCCTCGCCTTGACCGACCGCGACGATACGGTCCGCGGGCTGCAGGGCGTCGCTCTTGTCCGCGGGGCCGCCCGGCACCAGGCTGGAAACCTTGACGTACTCGCCTTCGCTTTGCAGCAGGGCTCCGATGCCCTCCAGCGAGAGCTTCATCTGGATGTCGAACGATTCGCTCTGGCTCGGAGACAGATACTCGGTGTGCGGATCGATGGTGCCGGTGACGGCGCTCAGGAACAGCACCAGCACGTCTTCGGCATTGGTCTGCTCGACGCGCGACAACTGATTTTCATACCGCTCGCGCAGTGTCTCGGCGATGTCCGTATCGTCTTCGTCGTCCGGGGCGCTCAGGGACTGGGTCAGGGCGGCATTCTTCAGGCGCTTTTCCCATAGCCGATCGAGCGCGTCCTGGTGCTTGGCCCAGGCTTCGTTCTCGCGGTCCAGCGCCAGTCGCTCGTTGCCTTGATAGTCGTAGTCGATGCCGTCTTCCAGACGGTCGATCAACCATTCGAGGCGGGCTTCCAGGCGCTCCTGATAACGGGCGTAAAGTGCGTAGACGCGCTCCAGTTCACCGTTGTCGAGCGCTTCGTCGAAGCGGGTCTCGAGGTCCTGAAAGTCGTCGATGTCCCGCGACAACAAATAGGCGCGTTGTGGGTCCAGTACATCGAGATAACGCTGAAACGCTCTCGACGACCACTCATCATCCAGGTTGATATCGGCGTAATGTCCATATCGCAGCGATTCAGCGACTTCCGCCGCTGCTTGCCGCTGTTCGTCGGTAGGTGTCGGGCCCTCGGCCAAGGCCGGGGTACACACCACCAGCAACAGTGACAAGATCGCCGCGCGCCGAGCGGCTGCAAACAGGCTCATCAATCAAGCACTCCCGGTTTCATGTACACTCTCGTTCGTTCCTAGGGCCTGTTGACGTTTCAGCGCGAAAGGGCCGGGCCAGTTTTTGCACGGTGCTGCGTTATTCGTCGTTCATTTGGAATGACCAAACTACGCTCCTCACGCCTTGCCCCGCACAAACATGGCTCCGGCGCGGCCGTGCATGAAATGTCAACAGGCCCCAGATTGCCGGCTCTTTGAGTTGAGTTTTCTCAGACCGGACTGGCATTGTAGCAGTCTGTATCATCCGTCACAGACACTTCTCCGAGGAACGCCATGGCTCACGCCCCCACCCTTGACCGTTTACTGCATTTTCTCGAGCGCTCGCCCACACCCTGGCATGCCGTCGACAACATGGCTCGGCGGCTCGAACAGGCAGGGTATCGGCGACTCGAGGAAACCGAAGCGTGGCAATTGGCGCCCGGCGATCGTTTCTACGTCACGCGCAACGCGTCGTCATTGATCGCCATGCAGGTGCCGACGGACCCCTTGAGCGGGCTGCGCATGATCGGGGCGCATACTGACAGCCCGGGTTTGCGCTTGAAACCCCAACCCGTGGTGGCCAAGAAGGATTGGCTGCAGTTGAGCGTCGAGGTCTACGGCGGTGCGCTGCTGGCGCCATGGTTCGACCGTGATCTGGGTCTGGCCGGGCGTATCCATGTACGACGCGAGGATGGGCGCTTGCAGGGCGTATTATTGCATGTCGATCGTCCCGTCGCGATCATTCCCAGCCTGGCTATCCACCTGGATCGCGAGGCCAACAACGGACGTGCCCTGAATGCCCAGACGCAGATGCTGCCGGTCGTGCTGCAAGGCGGTGGCGAAGCCGATCTCGAGCGCTGGCTCAAGCGCTGGCTGTACGAACAGCATGGGCTGGAGAACATTCAGTTGATGGATTACGAACTCTCGCTTTACGACATGCAGCGGCCGTCGCGTGTCGGGATCGAAGGGGAGCTCATCGCCAGTGCGCGCCTCGACAATCTGCTGTCGTGCTTCACCGGTATCGAGGCCTTGCTGGCCGGCGACGGGCGACAGGGGGCGCTCTTCGTCGCCAACGATCACGAAGAAGTGGGAAGTGCCAGTGCGTGCGGTGCCCAGGGCCCCTTCCTGGGAGACGTGCTGCGTCGCGTGCATGCGCAACTGGGCGAGGGCGGCGAAGATGGCTGGGTGCGTCTGATCCAGGGCTCGCGCATGATTTCCTGCGACAACGCCCATGCCGTGCACCCCAACTTTCCCGAGAAACACGACGAACACCACGGCCCGGCGATCAATGGCGGGCCCGTGATCAAGGTGAACGCCAACCAGCGCTATGCCACCAACAGCGCGACAGCGGCCATGTTCCGGGATATCTGTCGCGAGGCAGGAACGCCCGTGCAGACCTTCGTGACGCGTGCCGACATGGGCTGCGGCAGTACCATCGGGCCCATCACCGCCACCGAGCTCGGGGTGCCGACGCTGGATGTCGGTATTCCGCAGTGGGGCATGCACTCGATTCGCGAAACCGCCGGCAGCCGCGATGCCGATTACTTGATCCGCGCGCTGACGGCCTTCGTCAATCGCACCGAGCTGGACTAGCCGAAGAGAGCGGCGCCCGGCCGAGGACGGGCGCCCGGGGCAGTCTCGCCGGGTCTTCCAGATGAAAAAAGCCCGTCGACACAGGTGTCGACGGGCTTTTTCGTATCTTGGTTGGTGGCTACGCCCTGACTCGAGACGGGCTTTTTCGTATCTTGGTGGCTACGCCCTGACTCGAACAGGGGACCCCATCATTATGAGTGATGTGCTCTAACCAACTGAGCTACGTAGCCGTTCAATGCGGGCGTATACTACGCATAACTCCCTGATGTGTCAACTGTATCGTCGACACGAACGCATGTTCCGCCGCGTGGCGTCACCTAGACGTTGAAACGGAAGTGCACGACATCGCCGTCGGCGACCACGTAATCCTTGCCTTCCAGACGCCATTTGCCCGCGTCCTTGGCGCCTTGCTCGCCCCCCAGGGCCACGAAGTCTTCGTAGCCGACCACCTCGGCACGAATGAAGCCCTTCTGGAAGTCGGTGTGAATCGCGCCGGCGGCTTCCGGGGCGGTGGCACCTTGCTTGACGGTCCAGGCGCGGACTTCCTTCACGCCGGCGGTGAAGTAGGTCTGCAGGCCGAGCAGGTCATAGCCGGCGCGGATGACGCGGTCCAGGCCGGGCTCTTCCATGCCCATCTCCTCGAGGAAGACGCTGCGTTCTTCTTCGTCGAGCTCGGCGATTTCGGCTTCGATCTGGTTGCACACCGGGACCACCACGGCGCCTTCCTCGCGCGCGATGTCATTGACCACGTCGAGGTAGGGGTTGTTGTCGAACCCGTCTTCGTTGACGTTGGCGATGTACATGGTGGGCTTCAGGGTCAAGAAGCCGAAGCTCTTGAGCTGGCGCGTCTCGTCCGCGTCGAGGCCGAAGCTGCGCAGCGGCTGGCCCTCGGCGAGGTGCGGCTGGATGCGGTCGAGAATGGCCTTGGTGGCCATGGCGTCCTTGTCGCCGCCCTTGACCACGCGCGCCAGACGCTGGATGGCGCGTTCCACGGTATCCAGGTCGGCCAGGGCGAGCTCCAGATTGATGGTCTCGATATCGGCGCGCGGATCGACCTGATTGGCGACGTGGATAACGTTGTCATTGTCGAAGCAGCGCACGACATGCGCGATCGCCTGGGTTTCGCGGATATTGGCCAGGAACTGGTTGCCCAGGCCTTCCCCCTTGGATGCCCCGGCGACCAGACCGGCGATATCCACGAATTCCATGGTCGTCGGGATCACCTTTTCCGGCTTGACGATCGCTGCGAGCTTGTCCAGGCGCGGGTCCGGCATGGGCACGATGCCCACGTTGGGTTCGATGGTGCAGAAAGGAAAGTTTTCGGCGTCGATTCCCGATTTGGTCAAGGCATTGAACAGCGTGGATTTGCCGACATTGGGAAGGCCGACGATACCGCAATTGAAACCCATGGGATCTTCCTGAATCGTATGCGAGAAGGCGTGATGAACGTGGCCTGCATTCTACCCGGCAGACGGGCGTTGGGCCATGGGCGAGACGAGGTCGCCGCGAAAGGCGGGTGCGATCAGGCGTTGAAGCTGTGCAAGCGGTTCATGGCGCCTGCCCAGTTACCGTCGAGAACGTCGGGGAGGGTCCGCAGGCATTCGTCGATGGCGGCATCGATGGCGGCGCGTTCCGCCTTGCCGGGGCGTCCCAGAACGTAATTGACCACTTGCTTGGCCGAGCCGGGATGGCCGATGCCGATGCGCAAGCGATGGAAGGACTTGTCGTTGCCCAGCGCGCTGACGGTATCGCGCAGGCCGTTGTGACCGCCGTGACCACCGCCGTGCTTGTAGCGTGCCGTGCCGGGAGCGATATCCAGCTCGTCGTGGGCGATGAGCAGTTCGTCGGGTGTGAGCTTGAAGAACTGACAAAGCGCGGCGACAGCCTTGCCGCTGCGGTTCATGTAGGTGCTGGGCACCAGCAAGTGAACGTCGTGACCGGCGTAGCGAACCTTGGCGTACTGACCAAGGAACTTGCGCTCGGCACGCAGCGGCGTCAGGCTGTCCCGCGCCAGGGCCTCGACGACCCAGGCGCCCGCATTGTGTCGCGTGGCATCATATTCGGTGCCTGGATTGCCCAGGCCGATAATCGCTTTGACGTCACTCATGCGGGCACCTGGTAAGGCCGATTACTCGGACTTCTCGCCGTCTTCGTCGGTGGCTTCTTCGCCGCCTTCCTCGTCACCCTCGGTGCCGGTGTCGGCACGGGTCACGCTGACCACGCCGAAGTCGTGTTCCTCGCCATGGCTCAAGGCCACGAGGGAAACGCCTTCCGGCAGCGGCAGGTCGGACAGGTGCAGCGTCTCGCCCAGACCCAGGTTGGTGACGTCGACTTCGAGGTATTCGGGCAGCTTGCCGGGCAGGCAGCTGATCTCGACGTCGTTGGCCAGCACGTGCAGCACGCCGTCTTCATCCTTGACGCCCTTGCAGGCTTCTTCACCGTTGATGTGAAGCGGGACGTTCATGGTGATTTCGTGCGTGGCATCGACGCGCATGAAGTCGGCATGCGTCACCAGCGCCTTGTACGGGTGGCGCTGGATGTCGCGAATGATGACCTGTTCCGACTGGCCTTCGAGGTCGATGTTGATCACCGACGAGAAGAAGGCTTCATCCTCGATGGCCTTGTAGAAGGCGGACTTTTCGAGGGTGATCGGTTGCGGCGTCTTGCTGCCACCGTAGATGATGGCGGCGACTTTCTTGTTCTCACGACGCAGGCGGCGGCTCGCACCTTTCCCCAGGTCGTGACGAACCTCGGCGGATAGAGTGAATTGGGACATTGATTGTCACCTCATAGGTTATGTAAGGAAATCGGCACCGCCCGCGACCAGGCGATGCCGTTTCCGTGAGGGCCTCGCGGCCCGCGTATCCGTGCATGTTCCCGGTGACGCATCACTCTTTTCAGCGATGCATCGCCTCAGTGGAACATGGCACTGACGGATTCTTCGTTGCTGACGCGGCGGATGGCCTCCGCGATCAGACCGGCGACCGAGAGCTGGCGAATGCGACCGCTGCGGGACGCCGTCTCGGAAAGCGGAATGGTATCGGCCACGACGAGTTCGTCAAGTACCGAACCGACGATATTGTCGACGGCGGGGCCCGAGAGAATGGGGTGCGTGGCGTAGGCCACGACACGCCGCGCACCATGACCCTTGAGCGCTTCGGCGGCCTTGCACAGCGTGCCGGCGGTATCGACCATGTCGTCGACCACCACGCAGGTGCGGTCCTGGATGTCGCCGATGATGTGCATGACCTGGGCCTGGTTGGCCTGCGGGCGACGCTTGTCGATGATCGCCAGGTCGGCGTTGAGCTGCTTGGCAATGGCGCGGGCACGCACCACGCCGCCGACGTCGGGGGAGACCACCACCAGATCGTCGTAATTCTGGCGCTCGATGTCGTCGAGCAGGATCGGCGATCCATAGACGTTGTCGACGGGCACGTCGAAAAAGCCCTGAATCTGATCGGCGTGGAGGTCCATGGTCATGACGCGGTCGACGCCGGCCTTGACCATCATGTCGGCGACCAGCTTGGCCGAGATCGGGACGCGCGCGGAGCGCACGCGGCGGTCCTGGCGAGCATAGCCGAAATACGGCACGACGGCGGTGATTCGCGTGGCGGAGGCACGACGCAGTGCATCCACCATGAGAATCAGTTCCATCAAGTTGTCGTTGGTCGGTGCGCAGGTGGACTGCAGTACGAAGACGTCCTTGCCGCGAACGTTTTCGTTGATCTCGACCGCGATTTCACCATCGCTGAATTGACCGACGGTTGCATGGCCCAGCCGGTTGTCGAGGCTTTCGGCCACCTTGCGGGCGAGTTCGGGATTGGCATTTCCCGCGAACACCATCAATTTAGACACGCGCAGCCACCTTTGGAGTCTTGGAGGATCTCGGAGTGGAATTCGTCGGGCGCCCTGAAGAATTGGCTGGGGTACCAGGATTTGAACCTGGGAATGCCGGTACCAGAAACCGGTGCCTTAACCACTTGGCTATACCCCAGCAACCATCGACTCGTTTCGTTATCCACATAGAACACGATGCCGATTTCAGGCGTCCCCGTATTGGCTCATGGGTGACCATTCGTCGTGAATGCCCAGAGCGTCATGGAGGGGAGAAGTGTTGCAGCCGCGTGCCTTGAACGCATGCCAGTGGCTGCCAACACGGCGCAAAATCCTATCGGCTTGCCGTTCGCTCGTCAAGGGACAGAAAAGGCAACTGCCTGTTCCCGTGAGCATGGCCGGACCGAAGGCCGATAACCAGTCGAGCGCATGTGCGACGTCCGGCGAGAGGCGTCGCACCACGGCTTCGCAGTCATTGCGCCAGGCGCGCCCCTGTTCGGCTCCCCCTCGCAGTGCGCGCGCCATACTAATCGGCGGGGTGTCGCGTGTCAATTCGGGGTGCCCGAACACGGCGGGCGTGGCGATTTCCTCGCCCGGGTGTATGACCACGAACCAGGGGGTGTCGAGCGTCACCGGCGTAAGGCGTTCGCCGATACCTTCGGCCCAGGCGCTGTGCCCGCGCACGAAGACCGGCACGTCGGCGCCGAGCGTGAGACCCAGCTCGGCGAGACGGGGCAGCCCCAGGTCGAGCGACCACAAGCGGTCGAGCGCGAGCAGGGTGGTGGCCGCGTCGGAGCTGCCGCCGCCCAGGCCGCCTCCCATGGGGAGCCGTTTGTCGAGGTGAATGTCCACGCCCTGATGCGTGCCGCTTGCGTGCTGCAGCAGGCGGGCGGCGCGCACGATGAGGTTGGCGTCGTGATCGACGCCCGCGATGGCCGGGGCCAGGTGAATGGCGCCGTCATCGCGGGGGCTGAAGTGCAGCATGTCGCTCCGGTCGAGAAACTGGAACAGTGTCTGCAGCTCGTGGTAGCCGTCGGCACGGCGGCCCACGATATGCAGCATGCGATTGAGCTTGGCGGGCGCCGGCAGGCTGAGGCGTTGCATCATGTATCGCTCAGCAGCTGCCACTGGTTGGCGACCAGAGTGGCGCGCAGCTCGCCGTAGGTCATGACCAGCCGGCGCGGCATCCACAGCGTGTCGGCGCGTGTCCAGTCCCGATATTCGATCGTCCATCCGAACTGACGCAACTGCTGCGGGAAGCCTTGTTCATCGTGCTCGATGCGCTCGCCGCCCTCGGGGGCGGGAAGGCCGCGTACCCAGTAGTCGAGCGCCGAGATGGGCAGCGACCAGCCCAGTTGATGCTCCATGAGGGCTTCCGGTGTCTCGGCCTCGAAACGTCCTTCACCATTGGTCAGCGTCACCGCGCCGGGGCGCCCCGTGAGCAGGGTGCGGCCGGCGCCGAAGGGGCCGCTGATCAGGATGCGGTACGTGTCCGGGCGCTGTTGCCAGTCGATATTGGCGCTTTCGGAACCTTCATTGGTACGAAGCCCGACCTTGCCCGCGAGACTCCAGGCGTCGAGTGTCTGCAGGCGCTCGATCTGCGCCTCCCAGTCGCCGCGGTCACGCGACTGATCGGGACTGGGCGCCTGGCTGGCACAGCCCGCCAGCAAGGCGACGAGCACGAGGCCCAGCCAGACACGGGCGGAGGCAATGGCGGCGCAAGGGTGCGGTGACGAGACGTGCTTCATGAGTCGGCTTCCTTGTCGTGAGGCGAATCGGCGGCATCCGGTGCCGTGTCGTCCGGCGCGAGTTCAGGCTGGCGACGCAACAGCTCGTCGATGAGCGGATGCGGAGAAAAACGGCGCTGTGCTTCCTCTATCAGGTCGCGCGCGTCATCGCGTTGCCCGGTAGCAGCGAGCACCTCGGCGAGATGCGCGGCGATTTCCTGATCGGGCTGGCCGCGATAGGCCTCGCGCAGATAGGGCAGGGCGTCGGCGGCACGACCGAGATGAAAGTAGACCCAGCCGAGGCTGTCGAGGATCGCGGGGCTGTCGGGCTCGAGTCGATGCGCCTTTTCGATGAGCGGCAGGGCGTCGCGGTGGCGCCCCATGTCGTTGCTCAGGGTATAGCCGAGCGCATTGAGTGCCTCGGCATTGTCCGGTTCACGCTCGATGATTGCCCGCAGATCGGCCTCCATGGCCTGCAGGTCGCCCTGGCGATAGGCGCGCATGGCGCGCTGAAAGCGAAGCTCGGTGGCGTCGGGCGTCTTGGCGAGGGCCTCGTCGAGAAGACGGTCGGCGCGTTCCTGCCGACCCTGGGCATCGAGCACGTCCAGCTCGAGGCGCAACAAGGGAACGCGCTGATCGGGATGACGGAGGCGCTCGATGCGCAGGAAGGCGCTGGCGTCCTGGGGGCGGTCGTCGGCGACCAGCATCCTGGCGGCCTGAGCGCGCGCTTCGATGAAGCCATCGCCGCTGGGCACCTGGCGGTAATAAAGAAGCGCGTTGTCGGTCTCGCCGGCGCGCTCGGCGATGCTGCCCAGCATCAGGTAAGCGGCGGGCGGGGTGTCGTCGCGGTCGAGCAGCGGCAGCAGAAGGCGCCGTGCGCCATCGGGTTGCGCGGCGTCGAGATACATCTGGGCGAGAGCCAGACGCAAGGAGGCGGTATCGTCGTGACGTGCCAGCAGGCGTTCGACATCGTCGTGGGCGGCGGCGATCTCGCCGTCGGCCAGGCGTGCCTGAACCAGCGTCAGGCGCAAGCGGCTGTCGTCGGGAAACTGGCGCAGCCCCTGACTGGCATATCGACGTGCGTCCCTCAATGCGCCACGGTGCAGGGCAATCGTGCTGCGGGTCAGCCATACGTCGGCGGGCGCGTCGGCGTTGTCCGACAGGCGCGCGAGCCGGGCGTCGGCTGCCTGGATGTCGCCCTGCGCCGCCTCGAGTTGTGCCGTGGCCAGCTGAGCGTCGAGATGGTCGGGATGCTCGTCGATGAAGTCGTGCAGGTCTGCCAGCAGCGGTGCCAGATCGGCATCGTCCTCGATGGCCAGTTCTGCCAGGGCGGCGAGTTCGGCGTCGGGCTCCCGAGCGGCGATGCGCAGGCGTTGCGCCAGAGCGGTTTCCCAGTCGCCGCGTTGCACCGCCAGGCTGGCCAGTACGTAGTGCGGGGTGGTGGCATCGTCGGCGAGCCGTTGCCAGCGCAGCGCGGCCTGTTCCAGCAGGGCGCTGTCATTGGCATAACGCGCCGCGAGCGTGGCGCGTTCGGCCAGGGCGACGGAGCCGTAGCGTTCATTGACCTCCAGGTAACCCCGAGCCGCTCGGCGGTAGTCGCCACGCTGGCCGGCTATTTCGGCCAGCAACAGTGTCGAGAGCCCTTCGGCGTCGAAGCCGCGAGCCACCGGTGGGGCGTTTTCCATGGGGTCTTCGAGCGGGATGGCGCCGGGCGTGGTCGCCGCGTGCTGGCAGCCCGTCAGCAGCAACGCCAGGGTGGTGGCCAGAGTCAAGCGTGTGCGCATGCCATCCTCGAGTTTGCATCGGAAAGCATCAGCATACCGGCTCGGCCAGGCGGGGCAAAGCGCTTCGGCCGGGAACCCGGTCGCTCGCGACATCTTGTCCCGGCATGCCCAAATGTCTTACGCCTATGCTAGGATATCGATCCTGCAGCGCATTGGGCGGGGCTGGTATTCCGGCTTCGTCGCCCCCACATTGTCCGCCGCGCCCGAACGCAAAGGCCGGACGCTGCCGATAGACCGATGTGATGACCGTGATTTCATGACGCTTCTCGCCCTGGGGATCAACCACAAGACCGCGACCATCGAGGTTCGCGAGCAGGTCGCCTTTACGCCGGCCGAGCTGGCGGGCGCGTTGGCCGAACTCAAGTCGCTGCCCGGCGTCAACGAAGCGGCAGTACTGTCGACGTGCAACCGCACCGAGCTTTATTGCGTGACCGACTCGCAAGGGGAGCGCGAGGTGCTCGATTGGCTGGGGCGTTTCCACGCGCTGCCGCCGGAAACCTTGATGCAAAGCGCCTACCACTACCTCGATGGCGAGGCGGCGCGGCACCTGATGCGTGTCGCGGCGGGCCTCGACTCCATGGTGCTGGGCGAGCCGCAGATCCTGGGGCAGCTCAAGGAAGCCTATCAGCTCGCGCGTGACAACGCGGGGCTGGGGGGCGAACTGGAGCGCCTGTTCCAGCACACCTTTTCCGTCGCCAAGCAGGTACGCAGCGAGACCGGCATCGGCGAAAACCCGGTGTCGGTGGCCTATGCCGCCGTCAGCCTGGCCAGCCACATCTTCGATGACTTCGGCCGCGCCCGTGCGCTGCTGATCGGCGCCGGCGAGACCATCGAGCTGGTGGCCCGGCACCTGCGCGAAGCGGGTATCCGGGGGCTGACCGTGGCCAATCGTACCCGCGAGCGTGCCGAGCTCCTGGCCCACGAAGTCGATGCCGAGGCGATTTCCCTGGGCGAGATTCCCCAGGCCCTGGCGCATGCCGACATCATCATCTCCTCGACGGCGAGCCCGCTGCCGATCCTGGGCAAGGGCATGGTCGAAAGTGCCCTGAAGAAGCGTCGTCATCGCCCCATGTTCATGGTCGACATCGCCGTCCCTCGCGATATCGAGTCCCAGGTGGGCGAGCTGGACGATGTCTTCCTGTACAGCGTCGACGACTTGCAGGAAGTGATCGAGGAAAACCGCAAGCAACGCGCCGTGGCCGCCGCCCAGGCCGAGTCCCTGATCGAGCATGGCATTCAGCACTGGCAGCACGAGCGCCGCGTGCGGGGTGCCGGGGATCTGATCCGGCGCTACCGCGAGCAGGGCGAGGCGCTGCGCGAGGAGGCCGAGCGTCAGGCACTGGCGCAGCTCGCGCGCGGCGAGGATCCCGAAAAGGTCTTGCAGCGTCTGTCACGTCAATTGACCAACAAGTTGCTGCATGGTCCCACCCTGCGCTTGCGTGAAGCGTCGGGCGAGGCACGACACGATATTCTCAAGGCGGCCGATACCCTGTTGATCGACCCGGCCGCATCGACACAGGACTCTGCATGAAAGCGACTCTGCGCACACGTCTCGATGGCTTCCAGGAACGCTTCGAAGAACTCGCCGCCTTGCTGGCCGAGCCCGACGTGATCGCTGATCAGGCGCGCTTTCGCGATTATTCACGCGAGTACGCCGAACTCGAGCCGCTGATCGAGGCGTGGCGCAGCTATCGGCGCACCGAGGACGACCTCGAGGCCGCCGAGCAGATGCGCGAGGACAGCGATCCCGAGATGCGCGAGCTGGCGGAGGAAGAATGGCGGGAGGCGCAGGCGCGTCTCGAGGCGCTGGATGCGGACGTCAAGCGCCTGCTGGTGCCCAGGGACCCCGACGATGCCAGCAACGTCTTCCTCGAGATTCGCGCCGGCACCGGCGGTGACGAGGCAGCCCTGTTCGCCGGGGACCTGTTTCGCATGTATTCGCGATATGCCGAAAAGGTCGGCTGGCGCATCGAGGTGATCAATGCCAGTCATGGCGAGCAGGGCGGCTACAAGGAACTGATCGCGCGCGTACGCGGTGACAATGTCTATGCGCGTCTCAAGTTCGAGTCGGGCGCGCACCGCGTGCAGCGGGTGCCGGCCACCGAGTCCCAGGGGCGCATTCATACCTCGGCGTGCACCGTGGCGGTGATGGCCGAGGCCTCCGCCGTCGGTGAGGTGGAACTCAACAGCAACGATCTGCGCGTGGATACCTTTCGCTCCAGCGGGGCCGGCGGTCAGCACGTCAATACCACCGATTCGGCGATTCGCATCACGCACCTGCCGAGCGGACTGGTGGTGGAGTGCCAGGAAGAACGCAGCCAGCACAAGAACCGGGCCAAGGCGATGGCGCTGCTGGCGGCTCGCCTCAAGCAGTCCGCGGTGGACGCACAGCGCCAGCAGCAGGCCGATACGCGGCGTTCGCTGGTGGGCTCGGGGGACCGCAGCGAGCGCATCCGTACCTACAACTTCCCCCAGGGGCGCATTACCGACCATCGCATCAATCTGACGCTCTACAAGCTCGGCGACGTGATGGCGGGTGAGCTCGGCGAGGTGATCGATCCCTTGATCCACGAGTACCAGGCCGAGCAACTGTCGGCCCTGCAGGCCTCGTGATGACCTTCGATGCCTTGCTGGCACGCGCGACGATGCGGCTGCAGGCCTCGGGGAGCCCCACGCCGCGTCTGGACGCTGAGGTGCTGATGATGCATGCCGCGGACGTCACGCGAGCCTGGCTGTATACCTGGGGCGACCGCGAGATTGTGCCTCCGGCATGGGCCCGGTTCGACGCCCTGATCGCGGCGCGGTCGCTGGGGCATCCCGTGGCGCACCTGACCGGGGAGCGTGAATTCTGGGGGCTCGTGCTGCGTGTCGACGACACGACGCTCATTCCGCGCCCCGACACCGAATGCCTGGTCGAAGCGCTGCTGGCTCGCATGCCGCATGCCACCGGGCGCGCGCTCGATCTGGGCACGGGATCGGGTGCCATCGCGCTGGCGCTCGCCTCGGAGCGACCGGCGTGGCATGTCGTCGGGGTCGACAAGGTACCCGGCGCCGTACGCCTGGCGACGGCCAATGCGGAGCGCCTGGCACTGAGCAACGCCACCTTCCTGGTCAGCGACTGGTTCTCTGCCCTCGGCAACGAGACGTTCGACGTGATCGCGGCCAACCCGCCCTATATCGCCGAGGACGACCCGCATCTCGCCCAGGGCGACGTGCGTTTCGAGCCCCGCTCGGCCCTGGTGGCGGAAGACGCCGGGCTTGCCGACCTGTGTCACCTCGCGCTGACCGCGCGGGCCCATCTCGCTGGGGGCGGCTGGCTGGCCATGGAGCACGGCATGACGCAGGCGGCGCGGGTGCGCGAGATCCTGACGAGTGCCGGTTATCGCGATGTCGCCAGTGTCGCGGACCTCGGGGCCCGCGAGCGCGTCACTCTGGGGCGTGCGCCCGATGCGGCGGGGCGCGGCGCTCGTTGATTCGACGCACGTGGGGACAGACTCGATGCGCGTGGAGGAAGGCGCGGCGCGTCTGGAGGCGCGGGCGGCGAATGTGGTAGTAATACGCCTCGCACTCGACGGTGCCGACGCCTGGCGGCCGCTTGATGCCGCCGGTGCCGTCGCGGGTATTTCCTTTGCCATTCAACGTCTCGGAACAACAATATAATGAAAGCCAAGACCCGATCGCTCGATCGCATCGATCTCAACATTTTGCGCTGCCTGCAGGACAACGCCCGCATTTCCTACGTCGATCTGGCCTCTCGGGTGGGTCTGTCGACCACGCCCTGCCTGGAGCGTGTCAAGCGTCTGGAAAAGGCCGGCATCATCCGTGGCTACAAGGCACTGCTGGATCCCAAGGCCCTCAAGGCCAACCTGCTCGTGTTCGTCGAGATCAGCCTGGAAACGCAGTCGCCGGCGGTATTCGACGAGTTCCGCCGGGCCGTGGCCAAGCTGCCGCAGATTCAAGAATGCCACCTGGTCTCCGGCCAGTTCGATTACATCCTCAAGTGCCGCATTCCCGAGATGTCGGCCTATCGCCAGTTGCTGGGCGACGTGGTGCTGACGCTGCCCGGTGTCAAGGAGTCCAAGAGCTACGTGGTGATGGAAGAAGTCAAGGAAGAGGTCTCGCTGCATGTGCCCGATATCGAGCGGCTCGATACATGACGGCGCCCCCGGGCGCTGCGCGCGACTAAGGTGATGAATGTCATGACGGAAATGGACGATACCGCGCTGCTGCGCTATAGCCGCCAGATCATGCTCGAGCAGTTCGATGTGGCGGGGCAGCAGCGCCTGCTGGCGGGGCATGCCTTGATCGTCGGCGCGGGAGGGCTGGGCTCGCCCGTGGCGCTGTATCTCGCCGCCGCCGGGGTGGGGCGCCTGTCCATCGCCGACGACGATGTGGTGGAATTGTCCAATCTGCAGCGTCAAATCGCCCACGACGAGCGTGATCTGGGCCGTGGCAAGGCCGAGTCGGCGGCGGTCTCGGCGCGGCGGCTCAATGCGGCCTGCCAGGTGGACGTCATTGCCTCGCGGCTTGCGGGGGAGGCGCTGCAGCGTGCGGTGACGGAGGCGGACGTCGTGCTCGACTGCACCGACGGCTTCGCCAGCCGCCATGCCATCAACCGTGCCTGTGTCGCCACGCGAACGCCGCTGGTATCCGGCGCGGCGATTCGCTTCTCGGGTCAGCTGGCGGTCTTCGATGCGCGTGATGCGGCCTCGCCCTGTTATGCCTGCCTTTACGGCGAGGACGGTGACGACGAAGCGCTGCGCTGCGCCGAAAACGGCGTGATCGCCCCTCTGGTGGGCATCATCGGCACCTTTCAGGCGCTCGAGGCGATCAAGCTTCTCGCCGGCGTCGGTGAGTCACATCGCGGCCTGGCCACGTTCGATGGCCTGAGCGGAGAGTGGCGACGCTTCAATGTCGGTCGCGACCCGGCGTGTCCCGTTTGCGGCCCTGGCCCGCACGGCGCGTCTGCCACGTCCTGATCCCTGAAAAGGAAGGTGCCGTCGCCGGATGGCAACGGCATGACGGCAATTTCGCAGACAATGTGAAAACGCTGTTCTATAACCCTTTCGGGCTCCCGCTGGACGTTAACTTCGGGTAACATTTCTTTCGTCTCAGTCATGCATCGCTTGCCGAGTGGACGCGACAGCCAGGCGCCCGGGCACCAGGCCACCGACAGGAGGTCGGCGGGGTGCCCGTGGCTCGCGTGAATACAAGGAGGCAAGAGATGAACAAGCCCATCATCATTGGCAGTGCCATTGCCGCACTGGGGATCGCCGGCGGCGTCGCGATCGGCGCCTACCAGCAGGGAAATGCCGGCCCCGAGTATGCCGACATCGTCGATGTCGCGCCCATCGTCGAAACGCAGCAGGTGCCCCGTGAGGTCTGCCGCGACGTGACCGTCACCAAGCGGCGCCCCGTGCAGGACGAGCATCAGCTGGCCGGGTCGGCCATTGGCGGCCTGGTGGGTGGCGTGGTCGGCAATCAGTTCGGCGGGGGAAGCGGCAAGACGCTGGCGACCGTGGCCGGTGCACTCGGCGGCGGCTATGCCGGCAACAAAGTGCAGGAGCGCCTGCAGGACGGCGATACCTACATGACCACGCAACGGCGGTGCGAAACCGTCAACGACACGCAGAGCGAAACGGTGGGCTTCAAGGTTCGGTATCGGGTGGACGGCCAGTCGCACGAGGTCAGGCTCGACGAAAAGCCCGATGGCGAGCGTGTGCCGCTGCGTGATGGCACGCCGCGCTGGGACGAGGTGACCTCATCGTGAGGCATTGCCGGCTTGCCCATCGAGCCCACCACTAGACATGCCTCGCCAGGCAAGACGACGACGCCCCGGCATGATCCATGCCGGGGCGTCGTCCTGGAGGGGCGTGTCTGTCTTCAGAGCTCGAAGGCGGGCAGCTTGCGCGGCACCTTGACCTTGTCGAGCTTGGCCACCTTGGGCAGGCCGTTTTCGAACGGCGGGAAATCCTCGCCCTGGATCAGCGGTGACAGATAGCGGCGACCCGCCTCCGTGATGCCGAAGCCGTCCTCGCGGATGTAGTCGCGGGGCATGAACTTCTCCTTGTTGGCCACTTCGGCCAGCGGCGCCGCGTCGATGCGCCATTCGTAGGGCGTCTCGCTGACGCGCTTGATGGTCGGCATCATGGCATTCCTGCCTTCCAGGGCCAGCTCGACGGCCTTCTGCCCCACCGCATAGGCCTGCTCGACGTCGGTTCTGGAGGCCAGATGGCGTGCGGCACGCTGCAGGTAGTCGGCCACCGCCCAGTGGTACTTGTAGCCCAGGTCCTGCTTGATCATGCCGGCGAGCGTCGGCGCCACGCCGCCCAGCTGACGGTGGCCGAAGGCGTCGGTATTGCCGGCGTCGGCGAGGAAGGTGCCGTCTTCGTAACGGGCGCCCTCGGAGACCACGATGACGCAATAGCCGTACTTCTTGACGGCCTCGTCGACGCGCTGCATGACCCGGGCGCGCTGGAAGGGGAGCTCGGGGAAGATGACCAGGTGAGGGGGCTCGCCTTCGCCGTTGCCCGCCAGGGCGCCGGCTGCGGCGATCCAGCCCGCATGACGGCCCATCACTTCGAGCACGAACACCTTGGTGGAAGTGGCGCACATGGAAGCGATATCCAGCGCCGCTTCGCGGGTCGAGGTGGCGATGTACTTGGCCACGCTGCCGAAGCCGGGAGAGTTGTCGGTGATCGGCAGGTCGTTGTCGACGGTCTTGGGAACGTGAATCGCGGTCAGCGGGTAGCCCATCTTTTCCGAGAGCTGCGACACCTTGAGGCAGGTATCGGCGCTGTCGCCGCCGCCGTTGTAGAAGAAGTAGCGGATGTCATGCGCCTTGAACACCTCGATGAGGCGCTCGTATTGCGCGCGGTGCGTCTCGATGTCCTTGAGCTTGTAGCGGCAGGAACCGAACGCGCCGCCCGGCGTATGGCGCAGTGCGGCAATCGCCTCGTCGCTTTCCTGGGAAACGTCGATGAGATCCTCGGTCAGGGCGCCGATGATGCCGTTGTGGCCGGCGTAGACCTTGCCGATCTTGTCCGAATGGCGACGACAGGTCTCGATGACGCCGCAGGCGCTGGCGTTGATGACGGCGGTGACGCCACCGGACTGGGCGTAAAAGGCATTGTGCTGGGCCATGGGACTTGTGGTGCTCCTGGGTCTGGGCGCATGAATGAGCGAATGATAGCCGACATCGACGGTCGATGCCTATGCCAGGGCGCTCGGCTGGTGGGTCGCGCGGCGCCATGCTAGGCTCGCCGCATCATGGCAGGAGGCTCAGATGCACGTCCATATTCTAGGGGTTTGCGGTACGTTCATGGGGAGTCTGGCGCGGTTGGCCAAGGCGCTCGGACATCAGGTCAGCGGTTCGGATGCCAACGTCTATCCGCCGATGAGCACTCAGCTCGAAGAGGCGGGCATCGCCCTTTGCGAGGGCTATGCCGCTGACAACCTGATGCCGCGTCCCGATCTCGTGATCATCGGCAATGCATTGTCGCGCGGCAACCCTGAGGTGGAGGCCGTGCTCAATGCCAAATTGCCCTACGTCTCGGGACCGCAGTGGCTGGCCGAGCAGGTGCTGCCGGGCCGGCGCGTGGTGGCGGTGGCCGGCACTCACGGCAAGACCACGACCGCCAGTCTGCTGACGTGGATTCTGGAGGCGGCCGGCCAGGCGCCGGGGTTCTTGATCGGCGGGGTGCCGCGCAATCTGGGCGTGTCCTCGCGACTGGGAGAGCCCGGGGCGCCGTTCGTGGTCGAGGCCGATGAGTACGACACGGCCTTCTTCGACAAGCGTTCCAAGTTCGTCCACTACCGCCCGGATATCGCGGTGCTGGGCAATCTCGAGTTCGATCACGCGGACATCTTTTCCGACCTGGCCGCCATCGAGCGTCAGTTCCACCATCTGGTGCGTACCGTCCCCGGGGAAGGACAGCTGGTGGTGGCGGCGGGCGAGCCCGCCCTCGAGCGCGTGCTGGCGCAAGGCTGCTGGAGCCCCGTCGTGCGTTTCGGTGCCAGCGACGACGCCTCATGGCAGTGGCGGCTGGAAAGCGCCGATGGCCGTCGCTTCGCGGTGCGTCATGGCGAGCGCGTCGCGTACGTCGACTGGGCGCTGAGCGGGCGTCACAACGTCGCCAACGCGGTGGCGGCCCTGGCTGCGGCGTCGGCCTGCGGTGTCGCCCTCGAGGCAGGGGCGGCGGCGCTGGCACGCTTCGAATCGCCGCGCCGACGCCAGGAGGTGCGAGGCGAGGTCGGCGGCATTCAGGTCATCGACGACTTCGCCCATCATCCCACGGCCATCGCCGCCACGCTCGAGGGGCTGGCAGCGGCGACCGACGCGGGGCGGCTGCTGGCGGTGATCGAACCGCGTTCCAATACGATGCGTCTGGGCAGCATGCGCGAGCGCTTGCCGGACAGCGTGGCGGCGGCGGACCGCGTCTGGTGGTATCGGCCACCGGAGGTCGAATGGTCGCTGGAGGCGCTTGCGGCGGCCTGTCCGGTGCCGGCGACGGTGAGCGACGAGATGCCGGCCCTGGTCGCGGCCATCGTGGCCGAGGCGCGTCCGGGAGACCGGATCGTGGTGATGTCGAACGGGGCGTTCGGCGGTATCCATGAAAAGTTGCTGGCGGCACTGGAGGCCCGGCATGGCGGATGAAGCAATGTTCGAAGCGCCTGTCACCGTGGCGTTGACGGGGGCATCCGGGGCGCAGTACGGGCTGCGGCTCATCGACTGCCTGGTGGCGGCGCGGCATCAGGTGCTGGTGCTGATCTCCAAGGCCGCGCACATGGTCATCGCCACCGAAACCGACGAGAGCTTGCCGTCGAACCCCGAGCGCTTGAGCGAGGCGCTGCGGGAGCGAAGCGGTGCCGCGCCGGGCCAGATTCGCTGCTTTGCCCGGGAGGACTGGATGGCGCCCGTGGCCTCGGGGTCCGGTGCGCCCAGTGCCATGGTGATCTGCCCCTGTTCGACGGGAACGCTCTCGGCGGTCGCCACCGGCGCGAGCAACAACCTGATCGAGCGCGCCGCGGACGTGGCGCTCAAGGAACGGCGTCAGCTCATCCTCGTCCCGCGCGAGACGCCGTTCTCGGCCATTCATCTCGAGCACATGCTGACGCTGACCCGGATGGGCGCGGTGATACTCCCCGCGGCCCCCGGGTTCTACCACCGCCCACAGACGCTCGACGACATGATCGACTTCATCGTGGCGCGCATCCTCAATCAACTGGGCATTGCGCATGCTCTGATGCCGCGCTGGGGGGAAGCCACATGATCAGCCTGTCGCTGCTTTCGGTCTTCGTGCCGACGTTTTTCATGGTGTCGTTGACCCCGGGCATGTGCATGACGCTTTCCATGACGCTGGGCATGACGATCGGGGTGCGGCGCGCCTTGTGGATGATGCTCGGCGAGCTGGTGGGCGTTGGCCTGGTGGCGGTCTCGGCGGTGGTCGGGGTCGCCACCTTGATGCTTCGCTACCCGGAAGTGTTCGCCGTGTTCAAGTGGGTCGGCGGCGCCTATCTGATCTATCTCGGTGTCATGATGTGGCGTTCCAAAGGGCGCCTGGCGATCCCCGAGGCGAGTGACGCGGTGCCCGATGTATCGCGGGTCCAGTTGATCGTTCAGGGGTTCGTCACGGCGGTCGCCAACCCCAAGGGCTGGGCATTCTTCATCGCCTTGCTGCCGCCTTTCCTGGAATCCGGCCGTCCGCTGGCGCCCCAACTGGTCGCGCTGGTCGGCGTGATCCTGACCCTGGAACTGACCTGTCTGCTGATCTATGCCGGCGGCGGGCGCACGGCCAGCCGCTTCCTGCGCCGCAGCGGTAATGTCCAGTTGCTGAATCGCATTGCCGGCAGCTTGATGGTCGGGGTCGGTATCTGGCTGGCACTGGGCTGAGTGTCCCGGTGCACGCGGGAATCAGGCATCACACATAGGGCAGCCAGATGATGCGTATCGTCAGCAGCAGCAGCGAGGCCCCTGCCAGCCACGGCCATGGGCAGGACGTGAGCGGTGCGCGCACGAAGCGCTGATAGCTCAATCGCGTCAAGGCACAGACCACCAGGCCCAGCAGGGCGCCGCCGATCAGGTCGCTGACCCAGTGCACGCCCAGAATCAGGCGCGACAGTGCCATGGGCAGACAGACCAGGATGGCGCCCCAGTAGGCCCACAGACGCTGCCTGCCAGGGAGCCCCTCGGCGATGAAGGCCGCCGTCAGGCCCAGCAGCACCACGCTGGTGGAAGTGTGCGCGCTGGGGTAGGAAAACGAGCCGACGAGATAGTCGGGCGTCTCGGGACGCGGCCGGGCGGCCAGGTACTTGAACAGCGTGTTGGCGACCCCGATGCCCCCCAGTGCCACGGTGATGTGGAAGAAGGCGGCAAAACGCCGGGCAACGAGCAGCCAGAGCAGCCACGGCAGGCTGAGCGCGGTCACGCCCAGGGCATCGCCGCTGAGTGCCATGAAGGTGCTGACGTCGCCTGGCCAGCCGTCGGCCAGCGGGGCCAGCAGTGCGCGCAACTGTCGGTCCATGGGCAGGGAGGTGTCGGGGTGCTCGAGCACCCAGAGCGTCCAGCCGCACAGGGCGATCAGGCTGCCGATCAACAGCGCCAGAGAGGCCAGGGGAATTTCGTTGCGCGGGTGGGCGGCGCTCAGCGTGAGCCAGACACGGCGCCGCCAAGGGCGTGTGCGCGATGCCTGTGCCAGTCGCCTGTAGAGCCGTCCCTCGCGACCGAGCTGGTGGCGCAGCCAGGAAAAGCCCACGCCCAGCACGGCCAGCAGAGTGGCCAGTGCCAACAGCCAGCGTTCGCTGCTGGGCGGCAGGTCGATCAAGCGATCCCACGAGTGGCCCAGCAGGTACCCCGGCAGCAGGTAGGCGGGCGCCCACAGCAGGGCCGAGCCGATATTGACTGCCACGAAGCGCCACGTCGACATGTGCATCATGCCGGCAACCAGCGGCACGATGGGCCTTACCGGACCGACGAAGCGTCCGATGAGAATCGAAAGGTCGCCATACCGCTTGAAGAACGTGATGCCTCTCGCCAGCCATTCCGGGTGTCGCGAGAACGGCCACAGGCGGGGCACGCGTTCGCGCTGTCGGCGCCCCAGCCAGAAGCTCAGGCCATCGCCCACCACTGCGCCCACGAAGGCGGCCGCCAGCAGCAGCGGCAGCGAGAGATGCTGATGGCCGGCCAGCGATGCGGCGGCGGTGAGCAGCACGATGCCCGGTACCAGTAACCCGATCACGGCCAGCGATTCGCACAGCGCGACGAGCAGGACGATGGAGAGCAGCAACGAGGGGGATGGCGAGAGTTGGTACAACCACTCGGTCGGATTCAAGTATCGGGCTCCAGCAAGTTGAGGCCGCGTGAAATCAGGCGCTGCTCGAAGCGTTCGGCGCTCTCGTCATCGGCCAGTTGGCAAATGCGGATCTGGGCTTGAATCGCCCCGATCTCGGCCAGTCGTGTCTCGCCGAGTGCTTGCATCAAGCGCTCCCGGACGATGAGTGCCCCCGCCTCGCCGGCATTGGCCAGCAGGAGCCAGAAGACATTGTGCTGATGCTGGCCGAGTGCATCGCCGCGTCGCGACCCGCGTTGCACGATACGGCAGAAGGTCATCAACAGCATGTCCCGCGTGGTTTGGCCGAACTGCTCGTCGGCCATGTCCACCTGCGGCAGATGAATGACCAGTGCACTCAGCGATTGGTTCAATGCCCGGGCCCGTTCGACCTCGGCGACGAGCCGCTCACTGAGAGTGTCACGCGAAATGATACCGTTTCGTGTATCGAGATGGTCGGTGGATTTCAGTAGTCGGGACTGCTGCATGTACCACCCGAGCGGCAGGATCGAGATGACCACGAGCGTGACGTAGTGCGTGCCGCTGACAGGTGCGGGCAATGCGATACTGATCAGCAGCAGCCACATCGGTGCGAGCAGCATGTTGAGCAGCAGAGCGGCGCCGGGCGGCAGCAGCAGCGTGGTGAGTATCGGCGGAACGCCCATCCAGAGGCTGATCGAGGTGCCGAGATAGGGAGCTTCCACGGCGATGGCCAGGTAGCCGCTGATCAGCACGATATAGGCAGAGCCCCGCTGCAGGTAACGTCTTTGCGTCAGCAAGGCGGCGCCGGCCACCAGGGTGGCCAGAATGGCGGCGGGCAGGATGCGTGCGTAGTGTCCCATCAGGTAATGCCACAGCGTCAGGCTGAGCAGCAGCAGGGTGCCGCAGGCATATGCCAGGATCTGGAAGCGTGCCGGGAAGCGTCGCTCAGGCATGATCGGACTCCTCTTCGCGAGCCAGATACAGGCTGTCCGTCTGCATGGCCAGCGCGTGGCCGAGCGCCAGCGGGTCGAGATCGGGTGTCACCGCGGCCACGCGCACCCGGCATTCCATGGGGAGTGCCGCGATGAGCGCGTCACGTCGCTGCACGGCATGCTGGGCATCGGGCGATACCAGCACTACGCCGAAGGTATGGGAGTTCACGCGGTAACAGCCCTCGAAGGCGCGGGTCAGGGCAGGAAGACACTCGCCGAGACGTTCCCGGGCACTGTACCCACGTTGCCGTGGACGCATGACGAGCAATTCGACATGCACATTCTCGCGCTGGCGCCGCGACCACTCGATTTCGATGTCCTGACGCAAGCGGCTGAGCGACCAAAAGGCCTTTCCCGGCGCCAGACGGTGGCGATTCTCCAGCTCCTGGCGCAGGTGCGTGTGTTCAGCGGCCCGCGCCAGGCCCAGGATCATCAGCCCGCTCAGCAGCATGCCGCTGAGAAAGGACTGGGGGGCGGCCAGGGTCGACTGGACCTGCCACCAGCCGAAGGCTGCCATCACCAGCAGGCAGGCACGCAGCGCCCGGGGCTGCGGTGGCAGCAGCAGCATCGGCCACACCCACAGGCCGATGGCATAGTCGAGGGGCGCGCGCCACAGGAGTCCCGCCAACTGCAGGGCGCAGCAAGGCACCACCAGGCGCCAGACGCGCGGTGTCAGATTGTGCCAGGCAAGGAGTGCCAGGAGCACGCTGGAGGGGGCCAGCAAGGCTTGCGCGATGGGGTCCGATTCCTGCCAGACGATCACGGCCAGCAGCCCCGCGCCCAGTAGGAAAAGCCCTGCCAGGGGAGTTTTGTATTTGCGCTGCATGGTGCCGTATAGTGATTCCTTTCCCAACGGTGCCGGCAGTATAGCCGCTGTTCACCTGTCGTCATGCTCCGGAAAGCGCTGCAAAACATGTGCTTCCCACCGGATACCTAGGAGAAGACTGCTCGCATGGCCCTTGAAACTTCCGCTCCCGAGATCGCCGACGTCGAGGCCTACATGCGCGCGCTGGGCGAGCAGGCGCGTGATGCGTCGCGCATGCTGGCGCGAGCCACGACGGCGCAAAAGAACCGAGCCCTGCACGCCATGGCCGAGGCCCTGGACGCCGCCCGAGAGACACTCGAGACGGCCAATCGCCGCGACCTCGAGGCAGGGCGTACCAATGGCCTCGACGAGGCGCTGCTGGACCGCCTCGCGCTCACCCCCGCGCGCATCGATGCGATGATCGAGGGGTTGCGCCAGGTGGCCGCCTTGCCCGATCCCGTCGGCGAGATTCGCGACATGCGTTATCTCCCCTCCGGCATTCAGGTCGGCAAGATGCGCGTGGCACTCGGCGTGGTCGGCATCGTCTACGAATCGCGTCCCAATGTCACGGTGGATGCGGCCAGTCTATGCCTCAAGTCCGGTAATGCCACCATCTTGCGTGGTGGTTCGGAGGCGATTCAATCCAACCGTGCGATCGCCGACTGCATTCGTCAGGGCTTGGCGGCGGCGGATCTCGACTCTGCCTGCGTGCAGGTGGTGGCGACCACGGATCGCGCGGCCGTGGGAGCGCTGATCGCCATGCCCGAGTACGTGGATGTGATCGTGCCGCGTGGCGGCAAGGGGTTGATCGAGCGCATCTCGCGCGACGCCAGGGTCCCGGTGATCAAGCATCTCGACGGCGTATGCCATGTCTACGTCGACAGGGCGGCCGATGATGCCAAGGCCGTGGCGATCGCCGACAACGCCAAGACGCAACGTTATTCGCCCTGCAACACCATGGAAACCCTGCTGGTGCATGCCGACGCCGCCCCGCGGGTGCTGCCCGAGCTGGCTCGGCTCTATGCGAGCAAGGGCGTCGAGCTGCGCGCCTGTGAACGGGCGCGAGCCTGGCTGGCCGATGCCGTGGCTGCCACCGAGGATGACTGGCATGCCGAATACCTGGCGCCGATTCTGGCGGTACGCGTGGTCGACTCCCTGGAGGAGGCGATCGCGCATATCAATACCTACGGCTCGCACCACACCGATGCCATCGTGACCGAGAGCGTGACCGATGCCCGGCGTTTCCTCGCCGAGGTGGATTCCAGCTCGGTCATGGTCAACGCCTCGACGCGTTTCGCCGACGGCTTCGAGTATGGCCTGGGGGCCGAGATCGGCATCTCCACCGACAAGCTGCATGCCCGCGGCCCGGTCGGACTCGAAGGCCTCACCAGCGAAAAGTACATCGTGTACGGCGACGGCCATGTGCGCAGCTGAGGCGCGTCCGGCCCGGGTGGCCATGCTCGGCGGAACCTTCGACCCTGTGCACATGGGGCATCTGCGAAGCGCCGTCGAGCTGCGCGAGGCACTCGAGCTGGATCGGGTTCACATGGTGCCGGCACGCGTGCCTCCTCACCGTGCGACGCCGGGCGTGAGTGCCGAGCGGCGCGCGGCCTTGCTGGCGCTTGGCATCGGCGATACGCCCGGTCTGGCGGTGGATGACCGCGAGATCACCCGGGACGGGCCGTCCTATTCCGCCGACACCCTGGCGTCGCTGCGCGAAGAGCTGGGACCGCAGGCACGCCTGGTCATGGCGCTGGGCCACGATGCCTACCTGAATCTGGCCGAATGGCACGAGCCCCAGCGGCTGTTCGACCTGGCGCACATCGTGGTCATCGACCGACCCGATCACGACCGTCCTCTGGCGCCGGCCTTGCAGGAACTGGTGGCGGGGCGCGAGGTGTCGGATGTCGAGACCCTGATGCAGGCGCCAGCCGGATCCCTGCTGGCGCTGCGTCTGCCCACGCGCATGGCCATCTCGGCCACGTCGATACGCGAGCGGCTGCGCCGTGGCGACAGCATCCGCTATCTAGTGCCCGAGGCCGTGGAGCGCGATCTCCTGGCGCGCGGGCTTTACGCTTGACAATGCGCCGTCGCGGCGGCCCTCGGGACGCCGACACGGCTTTTTATCGTGAGCCCTGGCGGTTTGGTGGCAGCGCGGTAGAATGCGACCTTGCCCAAGCAGGGCGACGACACATGAACGAGGAGCTATGCAGACCGAAGCACTCAAAACGCTGGTAATGAACACGCTCGAGGAACTCAAGGCACGCGATGTTGCCGAACTCGACGTTGCTTCGCTGACCAGCGTCACCGATACCATGATCGTAGCCAGCGGTACGTCGAGCCGACACGTGGGGGCCTTGGCCGAGAGCGTGGTCGAGTCCGTCAAGGAAGCCGGCTATCGTCCCCTGGGGGTCGAGGGGCGCCAGGGCAGCGACTGGGTCCTGGTCGATCTGGGCGAACTCGTGGTGCATGTCATGCTGCCCGAGACGCGTCAGTTGTACGATCTCGAACGTCTGTGGTCCGACCTTCCCAGCGATGGGGCGGTTGCCGAGGAGGCGCTGGGCGGGGTGCGTGGATGAAACTCCGCGTTCTGGCCGTTGGAACGCGCATGCCCGACTGGGTGACACGAGGCGTCGACGAGTATCTCAAGCGGCTGCCGCGGGATTTCAGCGTCGAGATCGTCGAGATCGCGCCCGGCAAACGCGGCAAGAATGCAGACGTGGCGCGGGCGATCCAGGGCGAGGGCAATGCCATGCTGGCCAAGCTGCGCGATCAGGAGCGTGTCATCGCGCTGGCCGTCGACGGGCAGCACTGGAGTACCGAGCGCCTCGCCGCCAATGCCGATCATTGGCGGCAGGACGGGCGCGATGTGGCTCTGCTGGTGGGCGGGCCGGACGGGCTCGACCCCCGCTTGCTGTCGCGCGCCGAACAGCGCTGGTCGCTTTCGGCATTGACGCTGCCTCATCCACTGGTACGTATTCTGCTGGCCGAGCAGCTTTATCGCGCCTGGACCTTGCTGGCTGGTCATCCCTATCACCGATGAGTAGCGGGGCTCGATACCTGCTCAGCGGTTACTTTCCACCTTCCCGCCTGTTATCGGGGACCCATGCGTAAACGATGCGACCCAATCAAGGATACCGCCCGAGAAGTTCGTTTATTCCGGGCCCGCTCACTAATGGCGGCTCTGTTCGTATTGCTGATGGCCGGTGGTCTAGGGGCTCGTCTTTTTTATCTTCAGGTCGTCCAGCATGATGTCTTCGCCACGCGTTCAGAGAACAACCGCGTGCGTGTCGAGCCGCTACCCCCGACACGGGGACTTATCTATGACCGCCAGGGGAAGCCGTTAGCCCAGAACCGTCCGACCTTCAACCTGACCATCGTGCGTGAGCGGGTCGAGGATATCGACGCCACACTCGAGCGTTTAGTGAGTATTCTCGGGCTGAACGAAACGCAGGTCGAGACGTTTCGCAAGCGCTCGCGGCAACGCCAGAGACCTTATCAGCCGGCCCTGCTGATGAGCGATCTGAGTGAACGACAGATTGCACGATTGGCTGTCAACCGTTATCGGCTCCCGGGGGTCGAGGTCGAGGCGCAATGGCTGCGTCACTACCCCAATCCCAAGATCATGTCGCATGTGCTGGGCTATGTAGGACGGATCAATGAGGAAGAACTTGCCTCGCTCGACAGCGGTAACTATGCAGGCACGCACTATATCGGCAAGACCGGTATCGAGAAAGAATACGAACAAGCGCTACATGGGCAGGCCGGTCTGCGTAAGGTGGAAACTAACGCCCGTGGTCGCGTGTTACGTGAGCTCGAGCGTACGCCGCCAGATCCAGGTAAGGATGTGACGCTGACCATCGATACGCGCTTGCAAAAGCTGGCTTACAAACTGCTGGGGAATCACCGTGGCTCCATCGTCGCTATTCAGCCCCAAACCGGCGACATTCTAGCGATGGTTTCTGCGCCGGGCTTTGATTCCAATAAGTTCGTGACCGGTATTTCATATGAGGATTACCGTGCGCTGCGACAAAACCCCGATTTACCCTTGTTCAATCGTGCCGTGCGCGGCCAGTATCCGATCGGCTCCACCATCAAGCCATTCGAAGCTTTGGCGGCGCTCCAGAACGAGGTTGTAACGCCCCAGGAAGTTATCTATGACCCCGGGTATTACAAACTGCCTAATGGGACGCGCCGTTACCGCAATTGGTTGCGTTGGGGGCATGGTCGTGTCGATCTGGAGCGCGCGCTTGCCGTTTCCAACAATACCTATTTTTACACCATGGCACATCGCTTGGGCATCGATGCCTTATCCAGCTTCATGTACAAGTTCGGGTTTGGGGAAGTCACCTCATTGGATGTGCAAGGAGCCTCATCGGGGACCGTGCCTTCGCGTGAGTGGAAACGCGAGAAATACGGCCAAGTGTGGTATCCCGGTGAAACGCTCTCGGCGGGTATCGGGCAAGGCTATTGGATGGTGACGCCGTTGCAGCTCGCAACGGCGGAGGCAACGCTGGCCAACCGTGGGGATTGGGTGCGTCCACATTTGGCCAAGCGCGTCGGTGAGACCTCGGTCGAACCGCCTTTCAAGAATACCAAGCCTGACGTGAAGCTCGATAAGGATGTCTGGTGGGATGACGTGTTCAACGGCATGGAAAAAGTCGTCAGTGGTAGAGAGGGCACTGCGCGCCACATCGGGAAAGGGCTGAAATACGATATGGCCGGCAAATCGGGCACGGCACAGGTATTTTCCTTGGGGCAAAATCAGAAATACGATGCCGATGAACTCAGGGAGCGCCTGCGGGACCATGCCTTGTTCACGGCGTTCGCGCCGGTGGACGACCCGCAGATAGCCATCGCCGTGATCGTCGAAAATGCCGGGGGCGGTAGTTCGCATGCAGCGGGTCTGGCTCGCGCTCTGGCAGACGAGTGGCTCCTGTCCGATGACGAGAACACCCATCAAGCCGAAGAACTCATCAAGGAGGACGTCGAAGTTGAAGGGACTTGAATGGCGTCGCTTCAGTCGGGCACCGGCGGATGGCATGGGGCGCAAGCGTTCCCTTTGGTCACGCCTGCATCTCGACCCTTGGCTGCTTTTGCTGCTGCTGAGCCTAATGGGAGCGGGGTTGGTCGTATTGTACAGTGCCAGTGGCATGAGTCTCGCCGTCACGCTGGGGCAGGCGTCGCGTTTCGGTGTGGCCTTGCTGGCCATGTTCGTGATCGCTCAGTTTGCTCCAGACACCTTGTATCGCTGGACGCCCCTGGCTTACTGCCTAGGTGTGGCGATGCTGCTCGCCGTTGAGATCATGGGCGATATCGGCATGGGGGCGCAGCGCTGGCTCGAAATTCCCGGGTTGCTTCGCTTTCAGCCTTCCGAGCTAATGAAGTTGGCGGTGCCCATGATGGTCGCGGCGTACCTCTACAAGAGGCCGTTACCGCCGAGCATGCGCGATCTGCTGGTCTGTGCCTTGATCATCGGTGTGCCGGTGATGATGATCATGCGTCAGCCCGATCTGGGTACGTCATTGTTGGTGGCCTGCGCGGCGGTGTTCGTCATCCTTCTTGCGGGCCTGTCATGGCGGGTAATCGGCTTACTGGCGGTGCTGCTTGCATCTGCCTTGCCATTGCTCTGGTTCAACATGCACGAATATCAACGCCAACGCGTATTGACTTTTCTCAATCCTGAAAGCGATCCGCTGGGGGCCGGTTGGAATATCATCCAGTCGAAAACGGCCATTGGCAGTGGCGGCGTCTTCGGTAAGGGATGGGGCTTGGGGACTCAATCTCAGTTGGAATTTCTTCCCGAGCGCCATACCGATTTCATCGGCGCCGTACTGGGGGAGGAATGGGGGCTGATCGGCATGCTGGTCTTCCTGGCGCTCTATGTCCTGATCGTGGGGCGCGGACTGTTTCTCGCCAATACCGCGCAGAACACCTATGGACGCCTGGTGGGGGGCAGCATCGTGCTGACGTTTTTCATCTACGTCTTCGTCAATATCGGCATGGTCAGCGGCATTCTGCCCGTCGTCGGTGTGCCGCTTCCACTGGTCAGTTTTGGCGGCACGTCCAGCGTGACCTTGCTGGTCGGTTTCGGTATCCTCATGTCCGTTCATACCCACCGACGGTTGTTGCCGCGCTAGGTAGGGCGAGACGCGGAAAGGAAGCGACGACAGCCCAGGGTCAAGGAGTAAGAGCCTGATGAAATGGAATAGTGCACGGTCCCATTGGCGAGGGCTCTCCCCGGTAGCGTTGTTGCTGTGCGGGATGGTCCTGTTTCCGTCGGCGCATGCAGCCGAGGAATTCGATCCGGCCTCGCACGCTGATATCCGCGCGTGGGTCGATGACGTATCGGGAGGTGGCATTTCTCGCGATGACGTGACTCAGGCATTGCGGCACGCCCGGTTTCGCCAGGAAGTGCTGGACGCCATGCAAGGGGCAGCCGAGCGTCGCTTGAGTTGGCACGAATATCGCGACATTTTCGTGCAGCCCAAGCGTATTCAAGAAGGCGTGGCGTTCATTCGTGAGCATCGTGATGCCTTCGCGCGTGCCGAACGCGAATACGGCGTGCCGCCTGCCTACATTGCCGCGATCATCGGTGTCGAGACGCGCTATGGCCAGTATAAGGGAAAGCATCGCGTACTCGACTCGCTCGCGACGCTGGCTTTTCATCACCCTTCACGCGGCGAGTTCTTTCGTGGCGAATTGGCGGCGTTCCTCGAGATCACCTTGGATCAGGGGATTTCGCCGGAGGCCCCTAAAGGCTCTTATGCCGGTGCCATGGGTTACCCGCAGTTCATTCCGACCAGTTATCGCGCTTATGCCATCGATTTCGATGACGATGGACGGCGGGATCTATGGGACGATCCCGTGGATGCGATCGGTAGCGTGGGCAATTACTTCGCCGAGCATGGATGGCGCCGGGGCGCGCCTGTGGTGACGCCTGCCGATGGTCCCGCTACGCCGCCACAATCGGTTGACTTCAACCGTACGCGTGAGCCTTACGCAAAAGTATCGCGGTTGGCCGATGCCGGCGTGTATCCACGTGGTGAGCTCGAGATATCAAATGTCATTCCCTTATCCTTGGCACTCGAGTCGGGCGAGTACCGTTACGCGCTGGGACACGACAACTTTTATGTCATCACGCGTTATAACCACAGCTATCTGTATGCGATGGCCGTCACCGAGCTTGCGTCGCGTATTCAGGCATCTCTAGACGAGGTGGATTGATGCGAGTCGGTGGGGTGTTGGCGTGTGCCTTGATATTGTTGATAGCAGGTTGTGCGAGTGACCGTAGTGGCCGCTATGCGCAGCAAAATGACGCGTATCCGGACGCGCCACCGGATGTGTCTCAGGTGCCGGATGCGGTTCCCAAGGTCGAGCCGCTGGCCGAGAGCGGTAATCGCGCCACTTATGAGGTGTGGGGTGAAACCTATCATGTCTTGTCCGACGCCAGTGACTATGAGGCGGAAGGCAAGGCTTCTTGGTATGGCACCAAGTTCCAGGGGTATGACACCGCCAGTGGCGAGCCCTACGATATGTACAAGATGTCGGCGGCCCACCGAACACTGCCGCTGCCGACCTATGCGCGCGTGACCAATCTCGACAACGGGCGTGACGTTATCGTGCGGATCAATGACCGAGGCCCGTTTCATGGCGATCGATTGATCGACCTCTCCTATGCGGCGGCGGCGCGCCTCAAGATTCTCGATGCCGGTACGGGGCATGTGCGCGTTGAAGCTATTGACCCTAGGCAGTGGGCCGAGCAGCATAAGCGCACTAAGTCCTCACCTGGCAAAAGGGATATGGCTAGGGCGGCTGCAGGCATACCGGTTCAAGGCACAGTACAAAAAGCAGAGAATAAAGCCCCGGTTGCTGAAGCGCCTGGACAAGGTCGTGTCACCAAGCGTCAGGGGAGCATGCAGTATGTCCAGGTCGCAGCACTGAGTTCTGCGGCTCGGGCCAAGGCGCTGGAAAAGCGCTTGCAAGCACAAGTATCGCGTCCCGTACGCATACGCAGGAAGGCGTCATTGTATCGCGTCCAGGTAGGCCCTGTGCGTGATACTTCGCAACTCGATTCCATCAAAGCGGAATTGCAGGCGGCGGGATTTGACCAGCCGTTTGTGGTTTCCGCTACCGAGTAACCCCGCTTAGCGAGAAATGTTGTCATGAGAGTGTTCGCTCAATCGTCACTGTTACGCGTTGTTCTACTGGTCACGCTATGTATCGGCGTCCTCGCGCCAACGGCACATGCCCAGAATCCACCGGAACCGTCGCCGGTACCATCTTCCATGGTACCGTCCGCGCCGGAGCTGGCGGCGTCGGCATGGGTATTGATGGACGCCGATAGCGGCAAGATCCTGGTCGAGCACAATGCCGACAAGGAACTGCCGCCGGCCAGTCTCACCAAGATGATGACGGCCTATATCGTCGAGCGCGAAATCGATGCCGGCAACATCAGTGGCGACGACGAGGCCACGATCAGCGAAAACGCCTGGCGGACCGGCGGCTCGCGGATGTTTCTCAATCCGGGCAGCAAGGTGAGCATCGACAATCTGCTCCGGGGCGTGGTGATCCAGTCGGGTAACGATGCCAGCGTGGCGCTGGCCGAGCATATCGCGGGCAGCGAGGACGCCTTTGCCGATCTCATGAATCAGCAGGCGGCGCGGATGAATCTCGAGCAAACGCATTTCATGAATCCCACCGGGCTGCCCAATGAGGACCACTACTCCTCGGCGCACGACCTGGCGGTCATCGCTCAGCACATCATCAAGGACTATCCCGACCATTACGAGGTCTATTCCGAAAAGTACTTCACCTGGAACGACATTCGCCAGCCGAACCGCAACCGCCTGCTATGGCGCGATCCGAGCGTCGATGGCTTGAAGACGGGGCACACCGAGGCCGCCGGCTATTGTCTGGTCGCTTCCGCCGAGAAGGATGGTACGCGCCTGGTGGCCGTGGTCATGGGAACCGACTCCGATGAAGCGCGAGCTCAGGAAACCCAGAAGCTGCTGAGCTACGGGTTCCGTTTCTTCGAGACGCAGCGTCTCTACGAAAGTGGCGCCGTGCTCAACACGCCCCGCATCTGGGGAGGCGAGAAGGACGAGTTGCGTCTGGGCGTCGCCGACGATGTCTACTTGACCGTGCCCCGTGGACGCAGCGACGAGCTGAACGCTCAGCTCGACATTCGCGAAACCATCGAGGCGCCGGTGAGCGCGGGCGATCGCCTGGGGACCTTGAAGATCATGCTGGACGGCGAGGTGCTCGACGAGCGGCCACTGGTGGCGCTGGAGTCGATCGACGAGGGCGGCTTCTTCAAGCGGATCTGGGACAAGATCCTGCAGTTCGTCTATGGCTTCTTCGACTGATCCAGCGGAGGGTGGCGTCGGGTCGGCGCCACCCTTGGTCGTCACGGTAAGGTTGAGTAGAATACTCGGACATATCATGCCGAGCCCATACGAGGCCGTTCTACCCATGCAACAGACTTCGCCTACCGAGCAAGGGGCGTCGCAGGACGCACCCAAAATCGAGTTTCCCTGTCAGTATCCCATCAAGATCGTCGGTGACGCGGCGCCCGATTTCAAGGCCGCCGTGCTGGATATCGTCGAACAGCATGCGCCAGGGTTCGACCGCAGCAGCGTGCGCATGGTCGATAGTCGCAACGGTCGTTTTCAATCCGTGCGCGTGGTCATCCGGGCCACGGGGCATGAGCAGCTCAATGCATTGTTCCATTCGCTCAAGGCGACTGGACGCGTGCACATGGTGATGTGATGGCCGCCGAGCGCGGGCTTCCCCCGATCGAATTGCATCGCCTTGGGCGGCGCCCTTATGTGCCGGTATGGCAAGCCATGCGCGAGTTCACCGACACGCGCGATGCCGACAGCCCCGATCAGTTCTGGCTGGTCGAACATGACCCGGTGTTCACCCAGGGGCAGGCGGGCAAGGCCGAGCACCTGCTCATGCCCGGGGACATCCCCGTGGTGGCCACCGATCGAGGCGGGCAGGTGACCTATCATGGGCCGGGGCAGGTGGTGCTGTATCCGCTGATCGATGTGCGTCGTGGCAAGCTGGGGGTGCGCGAGTTGGTCAGCGCGCTCGAGCAGGCGGTCATCGACTTGCTGGCCGCGCATGGCGTCACGGCCCGGGCGCGCCCCGATGCGCCTGGGGTCTACGTGGGCGAGACCAAGATCGCCTCGCTGGGGCTGCGCATTCGTCGCGGCGCCAGCTTTCATGGCGTGGCGCTCAACGTCGATGGCGACCTGTCACCCTTCCAGCGTATCAACCCCTGCGGCCATGCCGGCATGGCGATGACACGTCTTGCCGATCTCGTCGACGATTGTCCGGGGTGCGAGGCCGTGGCACTCGAACTGGCCGAATGCCTGGCCCGGCAACTCGGCCGTCGACTGACGCCGATGGATACCGTGCCCGCCTGACCGCGCCGTGCGCAGCCTTCAACGACACGGCCCGCAGTGGACTGGTACCACTGCGGGCCGTTCGCGTTGTCGATGCTATCGGAGGTGGCGTGCGTCAGCCGATGTTGACGGCGGCGATGCGGTCGGGGTCCGAGGCCTGACCGGGCACCGTGGCGGGTTCCGCCAGGCCCAGGTTGTTTTTCTCGAACACGCGATCCGCGCGATAGCTGGAGCGCACCAGCGGGCCGGAGGGCACTTCCATGAAGCCCTTGGCCAGGCCTTGCTGGCGATAGTGCTCGAATTCCTCGGGGGTGACCCAGCGTTCCACCGGCAGGTGATTGCGTGTCGGCTGCAGATACTGCCCCAGGGTGACGATATCGACGCCGATCTCGCGCAGGTCGTCGAAGGTCTGCAGGATCTCCTCCTCGGTCTCGCCGAGCCCCAGCATCAGGCTGGTCTTGGTGATCACCTCGGGGCGATGGCGCTTGGCATGCGCCAGGACATCGAGCGTCTTGCGGTAGCCGGCGCGCGGGTCGCGAACCCGGCCAGTCAGGCGTTCCACGGTCTCGACGTTCTGAGCGAACACCTCCAGGCCGGAGTCGACGACTTCCTCGATGGCACTGGGCACGCCATCGAAGTCCGGCGTCAGGGCTTCCACCGCGACCTGGGGGGTGCGCGCCTTGATCGCGCGGATGCAGGCGGCGTAGTGGCCGGCACCGCCGTCGGGCAGGTCGTCGCGGTCCACCGAAGTCAGCACGATGTAGCGCAAGCCCATCAGTTCCACCGATTCTGCGGTGTTCGCCGGCTCTTCGTGATCCAGCCAGCCGCGCGGGTTGCCGGTGTCGACGGCACAGAAACGGCAGGCACGAGTGCAGACCGATCCCATCAACATGATGGTGGCGGTACCGTTGCTCCAGCATTCCCCCATGTTGGGGCAATGGGATTCGGCGCAAACGGTGCTGAGCCGGTGTTCCTTGACGTTGCGCTTGACGGCCTCGAAACGCTCGCCGCCGGGCATCTGGACGCGCAGCCACTGGGGCTTGCGACCGCCGACGCCGCCTTCGGAGGGCTCGCGTGACTTCATGCCGTCCTTGATGGCGGCGATGCCTTGATCGTTGCGATATTTCTTGCCGCTGGTGATGCGCTGGGAAGGGGTATCACTCATTAGCGTGAGCCTCTCTGCAAGCCGGCCGACGGCGCCGAGACGGCGCGACCACGGCATCATCGGAAAGGGGGCCGGGCGGCGTTTTCCGGGTAGCCTGGCACGGCATGACGATGCGTGTATTCATGCGCCAAAGATACCACACAAGGCGTCATTCTGGACAGTTCGACCGGCCGCGCGGCCGGTCGAGCCTGGGCGTCAGGCGGCGGGCATGGCACTGAGCACGAGCTTGCCGGTGGTGTGTCCGGTCTCGAGGCGCCGGTGCGCCTCGCCGAGGTTGGCCGGCGTCAGCGGGCCGACGATGTCGCTGAGCGTGCTGCGCAGGCGGCCGGCGTCGAAATGCTCGGCCAGCGTCGCCAGGATCTGCCCTTGATGGGCGATATCGGCACCGTGCAGGGGCCGGGCGAACATGAATTCCCAGCTGAACGTCACTGCCTTGCCTTGCAGGGCATTGAGATCGACGGGTTTCTGGGTCTCGGCGATGGCCACGATATGACCCAGGGGACGAATGAGCGACACCATGTTGTCCCAGTGGTCGCCGATATCGTGGCAATTGAAGATGTAGTCGACCTGCTCGTGGCCGGCCTGCTGCATGTTCGCCACGAGGTCGTGATGGTCGACCACTTCATGCGCGCCCATGCGCCGGCACCATTCGACGGACGTGTCGCGGGAAGCCGTGGCGATGACCTTGATGCCGGTGAGCTGCCGCGCCATCTGAATCGCGATCGAGCCGACGCCGCCGGCACCGTTGATGATCAGCAAGGTCTGCTCGCGATGGGTGTCAGCGCCCTGAGACAGCTTGAGCTTGTCGAACAGGGCCTCCCAGGCGGTCAGGGACGTCAACGGCATGGCGGCCGCTTCCTCGACGCTCAACTGCTGAGGTGCCTTGGCGGCCAGGCGCGCATCGACGAGTTGGTACTCGGCGTTGCAGCCGGGGCGTTCGACCTCGCCGGCATAGTACACGCGATCTCCCGGTGCGAAGTGCTCGACGCCGGCGCCGACGCTTTCCACCCGGCCCACGGCGTCCCAGCCGAGCACATTGTGCTGGTCGCTGGGCAGGAAGGCACCCTGGCGTATCTTGGTGTCCACCGGGTTGACCGAGACGGCCTCGATGCGCACCAGCAGGTCCTGATCGCCGGGCGTGGGTGTCTCGCGCTGGCGAATCTCGAAGGCTTCTTCGGGGGCGGCCTGGGGCTGACCGGTCGTGGTGATCGCTTGCATGATTGACTCCGTGGAAAATCGAACGGGATGACGTTGCCCTCCTAGGTGAGGGCCGTCAGCACTGGAGTCAAGGGCGGCAGTGGCGGATCAGGGCGTGCAGGCGAAGCTGGGGCCGGGCGCGGGGACCAGCGGTGCCTTGAAATGGGCGTTCAGCTCCGGCAGCAGTTCCCTGACGAAACGCAGGAAGAGCTCGGTCACGGGCGTGGGATAGCGGTCCTTGGGATGCACGGTGCACCACGAACGGCGCAGCGGAAAGCCCGGCAGCGTCGGTGAGGCCAGCAGTCCCGAGGCGAGTTCGAGCTGTACCGCCAGGCGCGGCAGCACGGCAACGCCAAGATGCGCCATGACACCCTGCTTGATGGCTTCATTGGTGCCGAGCTCCAGCGTGTGGCGCAGCGAGACGCGCTCGCGGGCGACGAAGTCCTCGAAGGCGGTACGCGTTCCCGAGCCGGGCTCGCGCATCAGCACGTAGTAGCGCGTGAAGTCCTCGAGCGTGGGCGCGTCGGCCGTCAGGAGCGGGTGGCCGGGCCACACCACGGGAATCATCTCGTTATCGAGGATCGGCATGAAGGCGAGATTGGCATCCTCGGGAACCATGCCCATGATCACCAGGTCGTCGCGGCGCTCGGCGAGACGCTCCAGGGCCTGGCCGCGATTGCAGACGCGCAGGCGCACCTGCACCTCCGGGTAACGGGCGCGAAAGCGTGCCAGGATGTGAGGCACCACGTACTGTGCGGTGCTCACCGCGGCGAGATTGAGTTCGCCGCGGATGGTGCCCGCCAGTTCGGAGAGCTCCATCTGCAGGCTCGAGACCTGGCCGAAGATCGACTGTACCGAGGCGGCCAGCGCATCCGCGGCGGGCAGGACATGCAGCGTCTTGCCCGCATACTTGAACAGCGGTTGCTCGAGGGCCTGCTCGAGCTGGCGGATCTGGGCGCTGACCGCCGGCTGGGTCAGCCCGAGCTGTTCGGCTGCCCGCGAGTAGGACTGCTGGCGGTGCACGGCCTGGAAGACCTGCAGCTGGCGAAAGGTCAGACGATTGAGCAGATTGGGTCGCGACATGACGCCCCCGGCGTGGTCATAAGCTATTGCTTATAGCTTGGCAAAAAAATATCAATTTTTCTATTGGTCCTTCGGTGGGTAGCGTGAGAGGACGGATAACAAGCACGCTACGACCTAGGCTCTGTACGAAAACTGTCTGCGCTCGGCAATACGGCGTTAAAAATCGGCTCAAGATGCTCATTTACACTCCGTAAACTCCGCTCTTTCGCCGATTTTTGCCTTGTCTTGCCTTCGCTCGTCGACTTTTCGTACAAACCCTAAACGGACGCCACGCTAATCGTCGATTAGCAGGGCGCCTGAAACCGGAGGGCAGACGGTGTTCAAGAAACTTCTCATCGCCAATCGTGGCGAAATCGCTGTACGCATTGTACGCGCCTGCGCCGAAATGGGCATCCGGTCGGTGGCGATCTACACCGAGCCCGACCGCTTCGCGCTGCACGTCAAGCGCGCCGACGAGGCGCATTTCGTGGGCGAAGACCCCTTGGCGGGGTACCTCGATCCGCGGCGCATCGTCGACCTGGCCCGCGAGACGGGCTGTGACGCGATCCACCCCGGCTATGGTTTCCTCTCGGAGAATGCCGATTTCGCACGCATCTGCGAAGACGCCGGCCTGGCCTTCGTGGGGCCGGACGCCAGCGTGATCGCGCGGATGGGCGACAAGACGGCGGCGCGCGCCGCGATGCGCGACGCCGGCGTGCCGGTGACGCCGGGCTCGGACGGCAATCTCGAGACCTGTGCCGAGGCCTTGGCACTGGCCGACACCATCGGCTATCCGGTCATGCTCAAGGCCACCTCCGGTGGCGGGGGGCGCGGCATTCGCCGTTGCGACACCCCGGCCCAGCTCGAGCAGGCCTGGGAACGCGTGATTTCCGAAGCGACCAAGGCATTCGGCAGTGCCGACGTGTTCATGGAGAAATGCGTCGTCGAGCCGCATCACATCGAGGTGCAGATCCTTGCCGACAGCGTCGGTAACGTCATCCACCTCTTCGAGCGCGACTGCTCGATCCAGCGCCGCAATCAGAAGCTCATCGAGATCGCGCCCAGCCCTCAGCTGACGCCCGAACAACGGGCCTACGTCGGCGAGATGGCGGTTCGCGCGGCCAGCGCGGTTGGCTACGAAAACGCCGGTACCGTGGAGTTCCTCGTCAAGGGCAACGAGGTCTACTTCATGGAAATGAATACCCGAGTGCAAGTCGAGCACACCATTTCCGAGGCGATCACCGGCGTGGATATCGTGCGCGAGCAGCTGCGCATCGCCGCCGGCCTGAAGCTGGCCTACCGCCAGGAAGACATCCGTCATCACGGCTATGCGATCCAGTTCCGCATCAATGCCGAGGACCCCAAGAACGATTTCCTGCCGTCGTTCGGACGCATCACGCGTTATTACGCCCCCGGAGGGCCGGGGGTGCGCACCGATACCGCGATCTACACCGGCTATACGATCCCGCCGTATTTCGACTCCATGTGCTTGAAGCTGATCGTATGGGGCATGAGCTGGGAAGAAACCCTCGATCGCGGCATCCGGGCCCTCAACGACATGCGCCTGCAAGGCGTCAAGACGACCGCACCCTATTACCAGGAGATTCTGCGCCACCCCGATTTTCGTAGCGGGCATTTCGATACCGGTTTCGTGCCGGGACATCCCGAATTGCTCAATTACTCGGTCAAGCGCAATCCCGAGGAAGTCGCCCTGGCCATTGCCGCCGCCATCGCCGCCCACGCCGGTCTTTAAGGAGATACCTCATGAATGCCGTGTCATCTTCCCAGGTCAAAATCACCGATGTCGTGCTGCGCGACGGCCACCAGTCCTTGATCGCCACGCGTCTGCGCACCGAGGACATGCTGCCTGCCTGTGCCAAGCTGGATGCGATCGGCTATCACTCGCTTGAGGTATGGGGCGGTGCGACCTTCGATGCCTGCGTGCGCTTTCTCAAGGAAGATCCCTGGGAGCGCCTGCGCGCCTTCAAGGAGGCGATGCCCAACACGCCGCTGCAGATGTTGCTGCGCGGGCAGAACCTGCTGGGGTATCGGCACTACGCCGATGACGTCGTCGAGCGTTTCGTCGCCCGGTCGGCGGACAACGGCGTCGACGTCTTCCGCGTCTTCGATGCGCTCAACGATCTGCGCAACCTGGAAACCGCCATGCGTGCGGTCAAGGCCAGCGGCAAGCACGCCCAGGGCACGATCTGCTATACGGTGAGCCCGGTGCATACCCTGGCGATGTACGTGGATCAGGCCAAGCGACTGGTCGACATGGGCGCCGATTCGATCGCCATCAAGGACATGGCGGGGCTGCTGACGCCGTATGCCACGAGCGAGCTGGTGGCCGCCCTGGTCGAGGCCGTTGACGTGCCGGTTCACCTGCATGCCCATGCCACCTCCGGATTGGCGCCGCTTTGCCATCTCAAGGCGGTCGAGGCGGGCTGTCGGCACATCGATACCTGCATCTCGGCATTCGCCGGGGGGACCAGTCATCCCTCGACCGAATCCATGGTCGCCGCCTTCCAGGGCACCGAGTACGACAGCGGCCTGGACCTCGAGGCCCTCAAGGACATCGGTGACTATTTCCGCGGCGTGCGACAGAAGTATGCCGCCTTCGAAAGCGAGTTCACCCGCGAGGACGTCTCGGTACAGATCAACCAGGTACCGGGCGGCATGATGTCCAACCTCGCCAATCAGCTCAAGGAGCAGAACGCGCTTTCCAAGATCCGCGACGTGTTCGACGAGATTCCGCGGGTGCGCGCCGATCTCGGCTATCCGCCCCTGGTCACGCCGACCTCGCAGATCGTCGGTACCCAGGCCGTGATGAACGTTCTCACCGGCGAGCGCTACAAGACCATCACCAACGAAGTGAAGCGTTATCTGCAGGGTGGGTACGGCCATCCGCCGGCGGCGGTGGATGCCGACGTGCGCCGTCAGGCCATCGGCAACTCGCCGGTGGAGGAAGGGCGCCCCGCGGATCGGCTGTCTCCCGAGATGACGCGTCTGACGAAGGAGGTCGGCGAGCTGGCGGACAGCGAGGAAGACGTGCTGACCTTCGCCATGTTCCCCGAGCTGGGACGTGATTACCTCCAGGGACGGCGCGACGGTACGCTGGTCACGGAGCCGATACCCGCCGCCGCCGGCGATGCCAATCGGCCGGTCACCGAAGGGGTGCCCACCGAGTTCGTGATCGACGTGCACGGGGAGTCCTATGAAGTGCAGATCACCGGGGTCGGCGGCAACAGCGGTGGCAAGCGTCAGGTGTATCTGACGCTCGACGGCATGCCGGAGGAGGTCGTCTTCGAGGCCAAGGATGCCTTCGTCGGCGGCGAGACCTCGGGGCGTGCGCGTGCTTCGCAGCCCGGCCACGTCACCACTTCCATGCCCGGCAACATCGTCGATGTGCTGGTCGCCGAGGGGGATCGCGTCGAGGAAGGCCAGGCGGTCTTGATCACCGAGGCGATGAAGATGGAGACCGAGGTGCAGGCGCGGGTCGCGGGGACCGTGGAGGCGGTACACGTCGCCAAGGGCGACCGTGTCACGCCGGGCGAGGTACTGGTCGAGATCGCCTGATCCGCGGCCGCTGCGAGCGCTTCGCCCCGCCATCCGCGATGTTTCCCCGTCGGGAAGCATTCGCGGTGGCGGGGCGATGTCGTGCTAGGCCGCCGCTCGCGCAAAGAGGGCCTTGACGCGTGCGAAGCGGGTGCGCACTTGTTCGCTCTGCGGCCCGCTGGCATCGAGGATATGCGTGATATGGGCCAGATGGGCCTCGATGTCGGTGTCGCCGTCGCGGCGAATCAGCGTGGGCAGCGCCTCGAGCGCGGCACGCACGTCGAGCTTGAGGATGAAGAACTGTTCGCGCACCAGCATCTTGAAGTGATGCAGGTCCAGGCTCTTGCCGAGCTCCTCGCGGGTTGCCTTGAGGCGTTGGAAGTTGCGCTCGTCGGTCGTCGGCGCGCCGCCCAGGATATAGATCAGGGCGCGGACGATGGCCTCGCGCACGCCACCCACGGCGATACGCTCGCGCAGGGCGTCGCGGCGCATCTGCAGGAACTGGCGGTGTTCGGGCAGGCGCCCCGGGTGCGGGCGTGTGCGTGCCTGGTCCGGGCCGATGCCGGCCAGGGCCTGCAGCCAGGGTTGCCCGTAGATATCCAGGAACAGGCGCTCGCCGGTGCGGTCACGCCATTCGCCATAGGCCTTGAGGCCGTTCTCGATGACGCTTGCCAGCATGCCTTCCCACTGGCGAAGGGGATTGTCGTCGGCGAGAGGCTGCCGATGGCGGCGGATGTGCTCGGCGAACACGGGGACGGGCGCGATCAGCGGATTGCGATCGGAGAGCAGCTTGTAGCCCAGGCGGATCGGATGCAATCGGCGTAACCAGCGCCCGGCTTCGGGTGTCATGAGGAGCTGCACCCAGGGCTGGGCGTAGTGCTGATAGAGTGCCAGGCCGCTTTCCGACAGGCGGGCCACGGTGGCGAAGCGGCGTTCGTCGTCTTCACGCGGTTGCACCAGAGGCTGGAGATCGTCGACCCCGCGTGGTCGAAATTCGAGCAGATAGTCGCCGTCGGTCGTCTCCTCGCCGTCGCGCGCGGTGATGGCCGTTTCGTAGAGGCCCGGCGGCAGGACGTCGATATAGTCCATGTTGGCGGTGAATTCGGCATGTTCGCGGCGCGAGATGCTGCCCGACACGAAGATGCCCAGGTGGCCTGTCGAGTCGTGGACGCAATACACGATGGTCTGTTCGTGGGCGACGATGTCTTCGACGCCGTCGTACAGGTCGGAGATCCAGCCCAGCGCCTGGGGCGGCGGGGTGATGTTGTCGCCCTGCGAACAGAACACCACGATGGGCGAGCGCACGTTGCGCAGATCGATGCGGCGCCCGTCACGGGTGATCAACTGGGCCGTGCTCAGGCGATTGCCGATGAAGAGGTTGTCCACGATGTACTGGATTTCCTGGGCATTGAGCACGATATGGCCGCCCCACCAGCGTTCGAATTGCAGATAGCGCGCGCTCTCGTCATCGACATCGGCATACAGCCGGTACTGCTTGGCCCAGAGCGTGTTGGCGGGGTTGAGACGCTCGAAGTTCTGTACCAGCCAGGCGCCATCGAACAGGCCGTCGCCCAGGTCGCCGGCAAGCGCCGTCAGCCAGCTGCCGCCCAGCAGCCCGCCCGTGTAGCGCATGGGATAGCGCCCGCGTTCCCCGGCCCAGTAGGACAGCGGAGCGCCGGCGATCAGGATCGGGCCGAAGGCGTCGGGGGCCAGGGCGGCGGCCATCATCAACTGCCAGCCTGCCTGGCAGTTGCCGATCACCACGGGCTTCTCGCCGGCATGGCGTGCTCCCACCTCGCGCAGGAAGGCGACCTCGGCGTCGACCACGTCCTCGACGTGCTGGCCCGGCATCGGAAACGGCAGAAAGCCGATGAAATAGCAGGGATGGCCGGCGCGCATGGCAACGCCGATTTCGCTGTCCGGCTTGAAGCCGCCGATACCGGGCCCGTGGCCGGCACGCGGATCGACCACCACGAACGGGCGCTTGAGCGGGTCCAGCGTCACGCCCTCCGGCGGCAGGATGCGCATCAGTTCATAGTTGACGGGGTGCGGCAGATCGCGGCCGTCGATCAGGACCTCGGCGTCGAAGCCCAGGACATTGGGCCTGGTCTGCGCCATGTGCTCGAGATATTGATTGCCGCGCTGGCGCATGACGTCCCAGTACAGCACGCTGCGTTCGAAGGTGTCCTGCCAATAGGCTTGGGTGGCCCGCATCAGGCCGAAGGGATCGAGGACGGGGCTGGCGGCGTCCAGCCAAGCGGCTTGCATGGGAAACATGGGGGCGCTCCTGGTCGCGAATTGCTGCACTGCAATATTCAGCGTAACCCGAAAACGCCCCCTTGGCATGTGAAATCGCCGCATGCCGGTCGGTTCCGGCATGCGGCGCATTGCGGCTCAGGGATCGCGGCGCGTGGCGAGCCAGTCATTGGCATCCGGCACGTTCACCGTGACCTCCTGCGCGACCAGCGGGGAGGTGATGATGAAGTCGGCGCTGGCGGCGTTGGTCGCCACCGGAAGGTTCCACAGTGCGGCGAGGCGGAGCAGGGCCTTGACGTCCGGATCGTGGGGCATGGGAGCGAATGGGTCCCAGAAAAACACCAGCATGTCCAGGCGGCTCTCGGTGATGCGCGCCCCGATCTGCTGATCGCCCCCCAGGGGACCGCTCATCAGCCCATGTACCTCCAGGCCGAGCGTTTCGGCGACGCGCCGCGCTGTCGTGCCGGTTCCCACCAGGTCATGACGGGCCAGCGTGTCGCGCCAGCGCTCCGCCCACGCCAGCAGTTCCGCCTTCTTGCCGTCATGGGCGATCAGCGCAATACGCTTGCGTGCCGGCAGCGTGCGCGTGGCTTGCCGGCGAGGCCGTTGCTCAGTCAATGTCGTCGCCTACCTGGATGATCTTCATGGTGTTGGTGCCGCCGTGGGCGTTCATGTGATCGCCGCGGGTCAGAATGACGTGATCGCCCTGTTTGGCGATGCCCAGTGATACCAGACGATCGACCGCGTGCCGGTTGAAGGCGGTGGGGGGCATGCCCTGGGTGTCGAAGGGCAACGAGACCACGCCACGGTAGATGGCCATGCGGCGCTGGGCGATGGCGGTGTGCGCCAGGGCGACGATGGGCAGCCCGGAGCGGATGCGCGAGGCGATGAGTGGCGTGTAGCCGGTCGCGGTCATGCACACGATGGCGGACACGCCGGCCAGATGGTTGGCGGCATACATCGCCGAGAGCGCCACGGTTTCATCGACCCGCGTAAAGCCTTCGTGGATGCGGTGCTGGGATTGTTGCGCGGCGCGCTCGCGCTCGGCGCCCAGACAAAGACGCTCCATGGCCTTGATGGTTTCCACGGGGTAGTCGCCGGCGGCGGTTTCGGCGGACAGCATGACCGCGTCGGTGCCGTCGAGGACCGCATTGGCGACGTCGAACACCTCGGCGCGGGTGGGCAGTGGCGAGTCGATCATCGACTCCATCATCTGCGTCGCGGTGATCACGACCTTGTTGAGGCTGCGCGCATGCTGAATGATGCGCTTCTGCACCCCGATCAGCTGCGCATCGCCGATTTCCACGCCCAGGTCGCCGCGCGCCACCATGACCGCCTCGCTGGCGCGGATGATGTCGTCCAGGGTGTCGTTGTCGGCCACCGCCTCGGCGCGCTCGATCTTGGCGACCAGGCCGATATGGCTGCCGGCTTCGCCGAGCAGGTCGCGTGCCAGGCGCATGTCGTCGCCATGCCGCGGGAAGGAGACGGCGAGATAGTCGACGCCGATATCGATGGCGGTCTGAAGGTCCTCGCGATCCTTGTCGGTCAAGGCGGCCGCGGACAGACCACCGCCTTGCTTGTTGATGCCCTTGTTGTTGGAAAGCTTGCCGCCGACCTTGACCGTGGTGTGGATGGCCGGTGCATCGACGCGATTGACTTGCAGTTCCAGCCGCCCGTCGTCGAGCAGCAGCACATCGCCGGGCGCGACGTCGTCGGCCAGGTCCTTGTAGTCGCAGCCGACCCGGTTCGCGTCGCCGGCATCGCGCTCCAGGGAAACGTCGATGATGAAGGGCTGTCCCTGCTCGAGGGTGACGGCGCCTTCCTGGAAGCGTGCGATACGGATCTTGGGGCCTTGCAGATCGCCCAGCGCGGCAACGGTGCGGCCGGCGCGTTCGGCGGCTTCACGCACCGCGAGCAGCCGCCGACGATGGTCATCGGCGGAGCCGTGGGAGAAGTTGAGTCGTACCACGTCGACGCCTGCGGCGATCATGGCATCCAGGACACCTTCGCGATCGCTGGCGGGCCCCAGCGTCGCGACGATCTTGGTGCGGCGAATCGGACCGTGAAACGCATTCTGCATGGAATTCTCCTTGGCCTCGTGAAAATAAGGGACGGCTCTCGGCACGCCATGTGGTTATTTTACTACATTGTGCCTCATCGACTCGACAGGCGCGATGCGACCGGGCAGTCATCTGCAGGTTATCACCTTTTATATGACAGGCACGTCATGCCATCGGCTCGTGAATAGCGTGGATGACGACGCCGGCACGCGCCATCGTTCGTCCGCAGCGTTGGGCTTGCCGACGGCAAGCAATGCCGACTAGTGTTTTGCTGGCTGGCTCGGTAAACACGGGCAACTGCCCGGCTCCAGAGGCCATGTCGCAACATACTGGCGCGCAACGAGGCGCTAAGGTAGGGTAGGCGCATTTTTCGCCGGGCGGTTCCCGGCCACGACATTACTGCCGGCGCCATGCGGCGTCGGCCATTTGAGTGGAGCGTTATGGGTAAGTCACTGGTCATCGTGGAGTCGCCGGCCAAGGCCAAGACGATCAACAAGTATCTCGGCAACGATTTCGTCGTGAAATCGAGCGTGGGACACATCCGTGACTTGCCGACGAGCGGATCCGGCAAGAACGCAACCGATCCCAAGGAACGGGCACGCCAGGCGGCGGCGACACGCAAGATGTCGCCCGACGAGAAGGCCGTCTACAAGAAGCAGAAACACTGGAACCAGCTCGTGCGCCGCATGGGGATCGACCCCGAGCACGGCTGGGAAGCCAACTACGAAGTGCTGCCGGGCAAGGAAAAGGTCGTCGCCGAGCTCAAGAAGCTCGCCGAGAAGGCCGACGCCGTCTATCTCGCGACCGACCTTGACCGCGAGGGGGAGGCGATCGCCTGGCACTTGCAGGAGACCATCGGCGGCGATGCCTCGCGCTATCGGCGGGTGGTCTTCAACGAGATCACCAAGAACGCCATTCAGGAGGCCTTCAAGACGCCGGGCGACCTCGATCTGTCCCGGGTCGAGGCCCAGCAGGCGCGTCGTTTCCTGGACCGGGTGGTGGGCTTCATGCTCTCGCCGCTGTTGTGGAGCAAGATCGCTCGCGGCCTGTCGGCGGGGCGCGTGCAGTCGGTGGCGGTGCGTCTGATCGTCGAGCGTGAGCGCGAAATTCGCGCCTTCGTGCCGGAGGAGTTCTGGGACGTTCACGCCGACCTCCTGCCCGCCTCGGGCGAGGACACTCCCATCCGGTTCGAGGTGGCGCGTCACCAGGGCAAGGCGTTCCGCCCGACGTCCGAGCAGGAAACGCTCGAGCGCATCGCGCCGCTGCGCGACGCAGCGCTGACGATCACCGAGCGCGAGACCAAGCCGACGCGCTCCAAGCCCAACGCTCCCTTCATCACCTCGACGCTGCAGCAGGCCGCCAGCGGTCGGCTGGGCTTTTCGGTGAAGAAGACCATGACCCTGGCGCAGCGTCTCTACGAGGCGGGGTACATCACCTACATGCGTACCGATTCCACCAACCTGTCCCAGGATGCGGTGGAAAGTGCGCGTGCCTTCATCGGCGAGCGCTTCGGCCAATCCTATCTGCCCGACGCTCCCAATCGCTACGCCAGCAAGGATGGCGCCCAGGAAGCGCACGAGGCGATCCGTCCCACCGAGGTGACGCAGGCCGGCGACGACCTGGCGGTGGAGCGCGACGCCCAGCGCTTGTACGAATTGATCTGGCGCCAGTTCGTGGCCTGCCAGATGGTGCCGGCGGAGTATCTGGCGACGACCTTGACCATCGAGGCCGAGGGCTTCGAGCTCAAGGCGCGCGGCCGCGTGCTCAAGTTCGATGGCTACACGCGGGTGATGAAGCCTGCGGGCAAGAAAGAGGAAGACCAGTCGCTCCCCGACCTCGAGGAAGGGGCCGAGATGACCTTGCAGGCGCTCGATCCGCAGCAGCACTTCACCAAGCCGGCTCCCCGCTATACCGAGGCGAGCCTGGTCAAGGAACTGGAAAAGCGCGGGATCGGGCGTCCGTCGACCTATGCGTCGATCATTTCCACGATCCAGGACCGTGGCTACGTCAAGCTGGAAAATCGCCGCTTCTACGCCGAAAAGCTCGGCGATATCGTTACCGATCGCCTGGTCGAGTCGTTCAGCGATCTCATGGATTATGGCTTCACGGCGCGCATGGAAGACCATCTCGACGAGATCGCCGCCGGCAATCGTGAATGGCGCGAGTTGCTGGATGCCTTCTACGCCGAGTTCAAGGCCAAGCTGGAGCATGCCGAGGCCGAGGAGGGCATGCGTCCCAATCAGCCGGTGCCCACGGATATCGACTGTCCCACCTGCGGTCGCAAGATGCAGATCCGCACGGCCTCCACGGGCGTTTTTCTGGGCTGCTCGGGGTATAACCTGCCGCCCAAGGAGCGCTGCAAGACGACCATCGACCTCATCGCCGGTGACGAAGCGGTGGCGGCCGACGCCGACGAGGAAGCGGAAACCGAAGCGCTGCGTGCCAAGCGGCGTTGCCCGGAGTGCGGCACCGCCATGGACAGTTACCTGATCGACGAGACCCGCAAGCTGCATATCTGCGGCAACAGCCCGGATTGCAGCGGGTACGAGATCGAGCAGGGGAAATTCCGCATCAAGGGCTATGACGGGCCCACCATCGAATGCGACAAGTGCGGCAGCGAGATGCAGCTCAAGTCGGGGCGTTTCGGCAAGTACTTCGGCTGCACCAACGAGAACTGCAAGAACACGCGCAAGTTGCTGCGCAATGGCGAGGTCGCGCCGCCCAAGATGGACCCGATCCCGATGCCCGAGCTGGCCTGCCAGAAGGTCGAGGACCATTACGTGTTGCGCGATGGCGCCAGCGGCCTGTTCCTGGCCGCGAGCCAGTTTCCCAAGAACCGGGAAACGCGTGCGCCACTGGTCAAGGAGCTCAAGGCGCATCGCGACGAGTTGCCCGAGAAGTATCATTTCCTGCTCGACGCGCCGAGCGAGGACCCCGATGGCCGCGACGCCCAGATCCGCTTCTCGCGCAAGACCAAGCGCCAGTACGTGATGAGCGAGCGCGACGGCAAGGCGAGCGGGTGGCGCGCCGAGTACGAGGATGGCCAATGGCGAGTCGAGGATAAGCGCAAATGACACCGCGCGGGCGGACCAACCAACTGCTGTATCACGTCGAGCTGCTGCTCGGCGCCGAGGTCAAGGACGACGAGCACGCCGCTGCCCGTCGCATGGCCCATGAAGAAGGCGCCCTGGCCACGCTGGAGATGGCCCTCAACGCGGCGCTGCGCGAGTTGACCGAGCACGCCCAACTGCCGCGCCACGACTGGCGGGAGCTGTTGAGCGACGGCGGTCCGGCGCTGGCCGCGCTCGTGCAGATGCGTGAGCTGGCGCGGCGCGACGACAGCTGGCTGGCGGTGCTGCTGACCAGGCTCGACGAGCTGCACGCTGTGGATGGGGCGGCGCGTCGCCATGGCGGCGCTGAGGGCCTGATCGCGACCGCCCAGGACGGGGCCCTCTCCGATCAGCTCGATACATGCCTTCGCGCGTTCAAGGCGCAGCTCGCTCAATGGCGCGAGACCAGCGAGGAGTGGTGACGCCGTGCGCCGGCGGTGGTATCCTAGGGGCAATGAAAAGAAACGACCATGGCGATCGCCCTGGTCGTTTTTTATTGGTGCAAACGGGAGAATGTAGCGTGTCCGATACCGCGATTCTGGAAATCGTCGAGCTTGCCGACGGCGAAGTCGTGCTCCGTCCCTCTGAAAGCGACGGCGAACCGCTGGTCAGCATCCGCTTCTCGGAGGAGGCGCTGGACCTGTTGCGCCAGAGCCGCTTCGAGGTGGCGCGCCAGATGATCGATCATGCGATCACCCGGACCCGCCTCTGGGACGGCGAGGAAGAAGAGACGCCGGAGGCGCCCGAGACGGTGCACTGAGGCGACACAAGACGCCGAGGGGCTTTCCCTGCTTCGACGACGCCCGGTTCCCTTGCAGGGGACCGGGCGTTATCGTGTCGGTGGTCATGAACGTCATTCATGATCACTTGAGGAATATGCAGTGGTCATGCCGCGTCTTGCCCGGCAAAGTGAGCGCCCTAACCATCGAGCCCAAGAGTCGAGAATCGCTATGAGCCAGTATCAGCCTCCTTTCCGTGCCGACACCGTCGGTAGCCTGTTGCGCAGCGAGGAACTCAAGCAGGCGCGGCGCCGATTTCACGACGGCGAGACCGATTATGCCGCGTTGCGCGCGGTCGAGGATTCGGAAATCCGCCGTGTCGTCGCCAAGCAGGAGGCGCTGGGCCTCAAGGCGGTGACCGACGGCGAGTTTCGTCGCGCCTGGTGGCACTTCGACTTTCTCGAGGACCTCAAGGGCGTGGAAGGCTACAACGCGGAGCAGGGCATTCAGTTCCAGGGACGTCAGACCCAGGCCCGTGCCGTGCGGGTGACCGACAAGCTGGGCTTCGACCCGGCTCACCCCATGCTCGACCACTTCCGCTTCCTGGCGGGCACGGTCGACAAGGCGACCCCCAAGATGACGCTGCCGAGTCCCAGCGTGCTGCACTTCCGTGGCGGTCGCCGCAATATCGACAGCAGCGTCTATCCCTCCCTGGATGCCTTCTTCGCCGATCTGGCCGACACCTACCGCGACGTGGTCGCGCATTTCCACGCGGCGGGCTGTCGCTATCTGCAGCTCGACGACACGGTCTGGGCCTATCTCTGCTCCGACAAGGAACTGGCGGCGGCACGCGAGCGGGGCGAGGATGCCGATCGACTGCAGCATATCTACGCCGAGGTGCTCAATCACGCCCTGGCGGGACGGCCCGATGATCTGCATGTCAGCCTGCACGTCTGCCGTGGCAACTTCCGCTCCACCTGGATCAGCGAAGGGGGCTACGAACCGGTAGCCGAGACGCTGCTGGGGCGTGTCGATGTCGATGCCTATTTCCTCGAGTACGATACCGAGCGTGCGGGTGGTTTCGAGCCGTTGCGCTTCCTGCCCGAGGGGCACAAGCAGGCGGTGCTGGGGCTGATCACCAGCAAGAGCGGCGAGCTGGAGCCGGCCGATACCGTGAGCGCGCGGATTGCCGAGGCGTCGCGCCATGCACCGCTGTCACAACTGTGCCTCAGCCCGCAGTGCGGTTTCGCCTCCACCGAGGAAGGCAACCTGCTCAGCGAGGCCCAGCAGTGGGACAAGCTGCGCCACGTCGTGGATATCGCCAACGCCGTATGGCAGGACGACTGACGTCTTCGTCATCACGCCGCGCATGAGAGTCTCGGCCCTGCATGTCCGCATGCAGGGTCTTTTCATGGTGGCTCTGCGCGTGGCAGATGCCGCATGACATCGGCGGGGCCGTGTCGCCAGTAAGCGAGGGGGAAACGTCAAGACGTCGCGATTCTTCCGACCTGTCGTGTAACGACACATTATCGCTGCCTGGCGGGTAAAATGACGCAAATCGGCATCATGGGTGTGGCATTTTGGCGACGGATGGTCGTCTCTGGATCGCCTTGTCATGGGCAGCGTGGGAAAATTTAACGCCTCGCAGGCAATTGATATTGGCGATATTAGTGGTATTCGTATTATCCTGTGAGCGGTACATGAGGGACCTGATGTATCAGGGCTTCATCACCACACACAGAAAGGCTTTCAAGGAGAACGCAGATGTTGTCCAACAGCAAGAACACGCTCAAGCTTCTAGTCGCCGCCGGCTCTCTGGCCGTGTTGGCTGGTTGTGCTTCCAACCAGGAGCAGATGAAGAGCGATATCGATCAGGCGCAGGCCGATGCGGCTGAAGCCAAGAGCATGTCTCAGCAGGCCATGAACGCTGCCGAGCAAGCTCAGCGTGACGCGCAGGCCGCTCTCGAAGCGACTCAGCGCAACCGTGCCGAAATGGATCGCATGTTCGAGCGTTCCATGCGCAAGTGATGCGTAGGTAGCATTGGCTGGCGTTTCGACGCTCGGTCATGGAAAGGGCCCCGCTTCGGCGGGGCTCTTTTCGTTGTGCGCCAGGCATGGCGCGCAGCGCCAGACTGGCGCTGTTCCCGAGGGTGGTGCCTCGGGATGACTTGGGGGTGAAAGTCCCCTGTACGCCCGGCAAGGGGAAGTACTAGCCGACGGCAAGGGTGTCTTCTGCGAGGGAGAATCTGAAGGAAGCCCGAGGCAAAACGCTGGCCTGACGAACAGGAAGCGGATATGAGGCGTCCTGGCGGGGTGAGGTGGCAACGATCACCAACGCCCGGTACTTGCACGAAACGCCATGACGTACATCCGACAGGCATAAGCGGGAAGGTCGCGCGTCTTACCCTGGGAGGTCTGGTGGTCTGCCACAGTGCTACCGGCGTCGAAAGGCGACGGGAGGGGCCATCAGACGTCAGCCAAGGCCATAGTAAGGGCCGGTTCACCTCGGCACCAAGGGCCGAACATGAAGAACCGCGAGTAGGCGATGACGTCTCGAGGATTGATCATGAAGACAGCAATGGGCGCTAACACCGCCACCCACCCAGAGGGGCCGGGGTGGAACCCCGCGTCCCAGCCGGTGGGCGTCGAGACGGTCCCGGCGTCGTCATCGTGGACGAAAGCGGAGCCCGCCCCGCTCATGGAAGCCGTGGTAGAGAAGGCCAACATGGCGCGGGCTTACCGTAGGGTGGTCACCAACAAAGGGGCGCCGGGTGCCGATGGCATGACGGTGCACCAGCTGGCCGACCACCTGAAACAGCACTGGTCGGCGCTGTACGAGCGGCTGCTGGCCGGCGAGTACCACCCCAGCCCAGTCCGGGCCGTCGAGATCTCCAAGCCCAAGGGCGGGACCCGACAGCTCGGCATTCCCACGGTCACCGACCGGCTGATCCAGCAGGCGCTGCTGCAGGTGCTGACGCCGATCTTCGATCCGGGCTTTTCCGCATCAAGCTACGGCTATCGCCCCGGGCGCAGTGCTCAGCAGGCTGTTTCGGCCATGAAGGCTCACGTTTCTGCCGGCCACCGCTGGGTGGTCGACCTCGACTTGGAAGCCTTCTTCGACCGGGTGAACCACGACCTGCTGATGGCGCGGATCGCGCGTCGCGTCCGCGACAAGCGGGTGTTGCGCCTGATCCGTCGCTATCTGGAAGCCGGGATGTTCCAGCACGGCTTGGCCGCGCCACGCCGACAGGGGACGCCCCAGGGCGGACCGCTGAGCCCGCTGCTGGCGAATATCCTGCTGGATGACGTGGACAAGGAACTGGAGCGCCGCGGTCACCGCTTCTGCCGCTACGCCGACGACATGCAGATCTATGTACGCAGTCGGCGAGCGGGTGAGCGCGTCATGGCCAGCCTGAGTGAGTATCTCGAGAACTCACTTCGGCTCATGGTCAACCATGCCAAAAGCGCGGTGGATCGCCCCTGGCAGCGAGGCTATCTGGGGTACACGCTGACTCGGCACAAGCTGCCACGGCTGACGCTGACCCAGGCCAGCTTGCAGCGCCTGATGCAGCGTGTCCGGGAGATCCTGAAGCGTGGCAGGGGGCACAACATCCGGCGAGTCACCGAGGCGTTGGCCCCCGTCCTACGCGGCTGGGCCAGCTACTTCAGCCTCGTCGATGTGAAGCGTCCCCTGGAAGCGCTGGATCAATGGGTACGCCGACGCTTGCGCTGCGTGATTTGGCGGCAGTGGAAACGTCCAGGCACCCGGCGTCGGAAACTCCTGGCGCTAGGGTTGGACGAGCCCCGTGCCAGGAAGTCAGCGGGGAATGGGCGAGGTCACTGGTGGAATGCCGGCGCTTCGCACATGAATCAGGCCCTGCCGAAGAAGTGGTTCGATCAACTGGGCCTGATTTCGGTACTCGATACGGTTAAGAGGGCTTAGTCGTTGTTCATGAACCGCCGTATACCGAACGGTACGTACGGTGGTGTGAGAGGACGGGGGAGGCAACTTCCCCTCCTACTCGATTTCGGGCGATGCGTCAGTGGTGCAGCCAGTTGCGCAGCTTGACCAGCAGCAGCTCGCCGTCGCTCAACGTGGCGCGTTCGGTAAGCAGGTCGATCAATGTCGCGGGGCGGTCGGTGATGATGTTGTCGACGCCCATGTCGATGTAGCGTGACATCTCGCGCGGGTCGTTGACGGTCCATACATGCAGCTCACGGCCGCTGTTCTGGACCAGACGCACGACATCGGTATTGGCCTGGGTATGCCGCAGTCCGATGTTGTCGGCAGGCGTCGCGGCCAGCGCGCCGGGCAACAGGAATTGAACGAACAGCGTGGTGTCGATGTCGGGAGCGTATGCCTCGACATCGCGGATGATCGTCGGAGAAAGCGAGGCGACCACCGCGCTGTCGGCGATGCCATGATGCCGCAAGCGTTCGACGACGGCCTCGATGAGATCGGTTTCGTTGCCGGGGGCGGGCTTGAGCTCGACGTAAAGGCGTGCCTTGCCGTGCGCCAGCCCGATCACCTGGTCGAGGGTCGCCAGGCGCTCGTCGGCAAAGGCGTCGTCGAACCAGCTTCCGATGTCGATGTCGCGGGTTTCCGCCAGCGTGAGAACGGTGATGTCCAGGTCCCGGCCGGTCAGGCGCTTCAGGTTGCGGTCGTGGGAGAGCACGACGTTGCCGTCGCGCAGTTGTCTGACATCGATCTCCAGGTAGTCGGCGCCTTCCTGAATGGCCCGGCGCATGGCGGCCAGGGTGTTCTCGGGGGCGGCGATCGAGCTGCCGCGATGGGCGGTGACGCGCACGTCGTCGCGCAGTTGAAAGTCACTCAGGACCCAGCCGGCTTGCACCAGCGCGAAGATCAGCAGCACGGCTTCCGCCGTCCAGGCCCACCAGCCCGAACGTGCCGGTGCGGGAAGGTCATCGAGCGCCAGTGTGCTGCCGCCGAGGCGGTGGTAGAGGTTGATCACCAGCAGGCTGTTGGCTGCGACCCCCAGGAAGGTCATGGCGATGATCAGCACGCTGTATACCGCCACATAGATCAGCATGACGGGAATCAGAAGCGACATGCGATCCGGCAGGTGCTCGATCAACGGCATCGCGAGGGCATTGAAGAGCAGGCTGAAGGCGATGGGAAAGGCCGCCACGCCGAACGCGAAGGCCAGTGCCAGGGCCGTGATGCGGGCATGACGGCCCCGGGTCAGTTCGCGGCTGCGCGCCAGGGATTGAACGGGAGTGAGCCGATCCAGCACCAGCGCCGGAAGCGCCAGGAACCAGCGCGCATAGAGCCAGGCCTGCAACCACAGCGCGATGGCGCCCAGGCTGCTCCCGATCGATGCGAAGTACCAGAAGGCCGGCGGCTTCAGGCGCATGATCACGTACAACTCGGCTTCGCCCAGAAGAAGGTCATAGGCCGTGGCGATGAGCAGCGCGAAGGGGACGAGCAGTAGCAGATGCGCGCCGACCTGCAGAAAGGTGAGCCCGGCAATGCCCGGCAAGCGCTTGCCGGTTTGCCACAACGCATTCATCGATGCGTGATAGCGTCCCGAGCCGGAGAGAGCGAGCAAGCGCATCATGCCGGCCTGCTGCAGGAATATCAGCAGGAAACTCAGGCCCAGCGCCACCAGGCCCCACGCCAGACCCAGCGGCGACAGCGCCATCTCGGCGATCTGAGCGTTGCTGAGCGCCGGCTGTTGGAAGGCATGCAGCAGGCCGGCCAGGGTCCAGGTCGTCAGCGGTACCAGAACTGCCGTGGCCAGGACGGTAAAGAACAGGTGGAAGACCAGCAGCGCCCGTCCCTGGGCGCGCAATTGCGAGGCAATGTCACCCAGCAGCGTGCGGGTGGCGAGCATGACGACTCCTTGGTTCGAACTGCGGCGCCGTCAGCCTCGCATCGTCTTGCGCCGCTGGCAACTCGCCTGCTATCAACCGTCTAGCGTCAACTCCTCCGATGCAACCACGATGCCGTTGTTGTCGGCGTAGAGCCACTGCCCCGGCGCGATCGTGACGCCGGCGAAGGTGACCGTCACGTCACGCTGCCCTTCGCCGCGCTTTTCACTCCTGCGGGGATGGGTGCCGATGGCTTGCACCCCCAGGGCGGTGTCGTTGAGCACGTCGACATCACGCACGCAGCCATAGACGACAACGCCGGCCCAGCCATTGTCGGCGGCCTTGGCGGCGAGCATGTCGCCGAGCAGGGCGCAACGCAGCGAGCCGCCGCCGTCGACCACCAGCACGGCGCCATCGCCGGGTTCGCCGACGGCTTCCTTGACGCGCGAGTTGTCCTCGAAGCACTTGACCGTGCGGACCGGGCCGTAAAAGGCATCGGGTCCGCCGAGGTTCAAAAACAACGGTTCGAGAACTTTGACGTCCGGGTAGGCATCGCAGATATCGGGCGTGACGATCATGGAAGGCATGTTGTCTCCTTGCGGTTAGTCGTCAGGAAAGCGTAGATGCCATCATGCCACGCCAAGGATGGCAGGCCAGTGCTGCCTTGGGGGTATGACCGCTAGTAAAAAGACAAACGCCGGGACGTTGCCCGGCGTTCGATCGCTGCGAGAAACCCTGAGGGCTTCTTAGAACTGCCAGCCCACGGAGGCCGTGAACGAGTCGATCTGATAGTCGCTGTCGAAGTCGTAGCGTTCGTACTCGGCACGGACCAGGAAGGGCTTGAAGTTGAACTGTGCGCCGGCACCGTACACGGGGTCCACGCCATCGTTGTCTTCAAGGTCGGTGCTGGCGCCGCCGAGGTTGCCGTCGATGTCGGTTTCCCATTTTGCCATGCCCGCCTTGGCGAAGAGCTCGAACCACTGGGTGATGGGCAATTTACCGACCAGGCTGACACCGTAGGCCTCGGATTCGAGATCGGTGTTGGCGGTGCCGTTGCCCTTGAGCTCGACGCGACCGAGATCCGAATAGAAGGCTTCGGTGGCGAAGTAGCGGTTGAAGTTATAGCCCACGAAACCCTTGAAAGTGTTGTCGTCATCGTCCACATCGAAATCCTCGCTGCCGGACTCGATGAAATCGTCGATGTCGTCGTCATCGTTCTCCAGCGAGCTGAAGCCGGTCCCGACACCGAAATACAGGCCTTCGGGGTTGGGCGCTGCCATGGCATTGGGAGTGAAGACGAACAATGTGGAAGTGGCCACGGAGGCCGCCAGCAGCGTCTTGATGGTCATGAAACTCTCCTTGAATTCTGGAACATTGCACCAGGCCCTCGCATGCCGTCCCGAAAGGGCGGCGGAAGACTGCCGAATGTCGTGCCGTCCTGCCGTCTCGCATCATGCCGAGCGGCATGGGGAAGCGAACGAGCGTTTCATATCTAAGCGTCTCGCGCGCTGGCTCGCAAGGCGAACAGTGTTAAAAAACGTACTCGGGCGTTGCCGGATGGCGACAGGCTCAAAAAAACGCCCCGCATCGGCGGGGCGTTTCGGTGACCTGCACTCTTTCTCAACAGGCGAGCATTGGAGACGAGTGGTCAGGCTTCCTCGGCGACCGGAATCACGTTCGAGGCCGCGTTCTGGAACTCTTCGATTTCATGGAAGTTCATGTAACGATAGATCTCGCCGGCCATGGCGTCGAATTCGCTCATGTAACGGCGATATTCGTCGACGCTCGGCAGGCGTCCTTCCACCGCGGCCACGGCGGCAAGCTCGGCGGAGGCCAGGAAGACATCGGCGCCATCGCCCAGGCGGTTGGGGAAGTTGCGCGTGGAGGTGGACACCACGGTGCTCTTGGCGGCGACGCGGGCCTGGTTACCCATGCACAGCGAGCAGCCGGGCATTTCCATGCGCGCGCCGGCACGGCCGTAGATGCCGTAGTAGCCTTCCTCGGTGAGCTGGTGCTGGTCCATCTTGGTCGGCGGCGCCAGCCACAGCTTGGTCTTCAGGCTGCCCGCGGGCTGCTTCTCGAGCAGCTTGCCGGCGGCACGGAAGTGGCCGATGTTGGTCATGCACGAGCCGATGAACACCTCGTCGATGCTCTGGCCGGCCACCTCGGAGAGCAGGCGGGCGTCGTCCGGGTCGTTCGGGGCGCACAGCACCGGCTCGCTGAGCTGGTCGAGATCGATCTCGATGACCTCGGCGTACTCGGCGTCCTTGTCGGCGCGCATCAGGCTCGGGTTCTCGAGCCATTCTTCCATGCCCTTGATGCGGCGCTCGATGGTGCGCGCGTCGCCGTAGCCGTTGGCGATCATCCACTTGAGCAGGGTGATGTTGGACTTCAGGTACTCGCTGACACTGTCCTCGGAGAGGGTGATGGTGCAGCCGGCGGCGCTGCGCTCGGCGGAGGCGTCGGAGAGTTCGAAGGCCTGCTCGACGGTGAGGTCCTCGAGGCCCTCGATCTCCAGCACGCGGCCGGAGAAGGCGTTCTTCTTGCCGGACTTCTCGACGGTCAGCAGGCCCTGCTGGATGGCGTAGTAGGGGATGGCGTGGACCAGGTCACGCAGGGTGACGCCGGGCTGACGCTTGCCCTTGAAGCGCACCAGCACCGATTCCGGCATGTCCAGCGGCATCACGCCGGTGGCGGCGGCGAAGGCCACCAGGCCGGAGCCCGCCGGGAAGGAGATGCCCATCGGGAAACGGGTGTGGGAGTCGCCGCCGGTGCCCACGGTGTCGGGCAGCAGCATGCGGTTGAGCCAGCTGTGGATGATGCCGTCGCCGGGGCGCAGCGAGACGCCGCCGCGGTTCATGATGAAGTCGGGCAGGGTGTGGTGGGTCTCCACGTCGACCGGCTTGGGGTAGGCGCTGGTGTGGCAGAACGACTGCATCACCAGGTCGGCCTGGAAGCCCAGGCAGGCCAGATCCTTGAGCTCGTCGCGGGTCATCGGACCGGTGGTGTCCTGGGAACCCACGGTGGTCATCTTCGGCTCGCAGTACATGCCCGGACGCACGCCGTCCATGCCGCAGGCCTTGCCGACCATCTTCTGGGCCAGGGTGAAGCCGCGGCCGGTGTCGGCCGGCTGCTCGGGCTTGCGGAAGACGTCGGACGGGGCCAGGCCCAGGGACTCGCGGGCCTTGGCGGTCAGGCCGCGGCCGATGATCAGCGGGATGCGGCCGCCGGCACGGGCTTCGTCGAGCAGCAGCTGGGTCTTGAGCTCGAAGGTGGTCAGCACCTCGTCGGTGCCGTGCTTGCAGACCTTGCCTTCATACGGGTAGACGTCGATGACGTCGCCCATCTCGAGCTTCTCGACGTCCATCTCGATGGGCAGGGCGCCGGAGTCTTCCATGGTATTGAAGAAGATCGGGGCGATCTTGCCGCCGAAGCAGAAGCCGCCGGCGCGCTTGTTCGGCACGTTGGGGATGTCGTCGCCGAAGAACCACAGCACGGAGTTGGTGGCGGACTTGCGCGAGGAGCCGGTGCCGACCACGTCGCCGACGTAGACGACCGGGTGGCCCTTGGCTTTCACTTCCTCGATCTGCTTGAGCGGACCGGTGACGCCCGGTTCGACCGGCTCGATGCCGTCGCGCGGGTTCTTGAGCATGGCGTTGGCATGCAGCGGGATGTCCGGGCGCGACCAGGCATCCGGGGCCGGGGAGAGGTCATCGGTGTTGGTCTCGCCGGGCACCTTGAACACGGTCAGAGTGATCTTGTCGGCCAGCTTGGGCTTTGCGAGGAACCACTCGGCCTCGGCCCAGGACGCGATGACCTCCTTGGCCACGGCGTTACCGGCCTTGGCACGCTCTTCCACGTCATGGAAGGCATCGAACATCAGCAGGGTGTGCTTGAGCTGCTCGCCGACTTCGCGGGCCAGGTCGTCGTCATCCAGCAGCTCGACCAGCGAGACGATGTTGTAACCGCCCTGCATGGTGCCCAGCAGCTTGACGGCGTGGACGCGGTCGATCAGCGGGGACTCGGCCTCGCCCTTGGCGATGGCGGTCAGGAAGCCGGCCTTGACGTAGGCGGCCTCGTCGACGCCCGGCGGCACGCGGTTGGTCAGCAGGTCGAGAATGGCCTCTTCCTCGCCGGCGGGCGGATTCTTGAGCAGCTCGACCAGGGCAGCCGTCTGCTCGGCGTTCAGCGGCTTTGGCGGAACGCCCGCCTGGGCGCGCTCCTCGACATGTTGGCGATAGGCTTCAAGCACGTTGGGGACCCTCATCAGTCATCGAAACCAGGGCGGCGGCGAGTCATGGGCAGGCGCTCGGCCGTCACCGCCTCCCCACCGACCTGGTGCAGGTTTCACCGGTCTCAATAAGCAGCGGGATTCTACTCGAAACTGTCGACAATGTTAAGCAAGCCCCTGATGACGGGGCTGAGACGATGGTCAAAGGCTGTGTCGGCATGCGGGACGGTCGCCGAGGCGCCGCGGTCGCGCTACCATGGGCGCTCGGTAAACGGGAGGGATGATGGCCAGCAATCGGAGCGGGATGCAACGCATTCAGTCGCCCTGCGTGGGATTGTGCTCGACGACCGTCGGCGATCACGTATGTCGCGGCTGCCAGCGCACCGATGAGGAGATCCGCGACTGGTTCGCGCTGGATGCCGATTCGCGGACACAGCGCATGCTGGCGCTGGACACGCTGCGTGCTCGTGTGGCATCGCGGTTTTTGCATGTCGACGATCCGGCGTGCCTGGAAGCGCAGCTGGTTCGTCACCGAATCCGCTTTCGGGCCGATCAGCCCGCGCTGTCACGCGCCGTGGAGCTGCTGCGTGTCGGTCGTACCCGGATGCAGGACCTGAGCCGTTATGGGCTTAGGCGTCATGCCAGCGTCGCACATCTCGCGCCCGATGCCTTGTATGCGGCGCTGAACGAGGCGCTGATGCAGGAGGCGAGCCTGCGTCTGACGACGGCGCCCACCGAACCTCCCGTTTGACTCTCACGACCGTCCATCTGATAGAAGAACGCCATGTCCACTGATGCAAACGCCTTGCTGCCCCGGGAACTGCAGAGTTTCCTGTCCTGTGAGACACCGGATGCCTGGATCAATGAGGCCCTGGCGCATCCCACGCTGCTGCTCATCGACCACGCACAGTGCGAGAAGAAGGCCGCGTCCACGGCGATGAACCTGATGTACCGCTATGTTGGGCATACCGACCTGCTGACCAAGATGTCGCAACTGGCCCGCGAGGAGTTGCTGCATTTCGAGCAGGTAGTGACGCTGATGCGCGACCGCGGCATCACCTATCGGCAACTCAGCGCCTCGCGCTACGCAGAGGGCCTGCGTCGCCACGTGCGCCGCGACGACCCCGAGCGCCTGGTCGACATCCTCATCGTGGGAGCCTTCATCGAGGCGCGCTCCTGCGAGCGCTTCGCACGGCTGATTCCTTTTCTGGACGACGAGCTTGCCAAGTTCTATCGCGCTCTGGTTAAGTCGGAAGGGCGCCATTACGAGGACTATCTGGCGCTGGCGACGCAATACGCCACCCAGGATATCGGTCCCCGCATCGCCTTCTTCGCCGAACGCGAGCGCGAGTTGATCGAGGCACCGGATGCCTGTTTTCGCTTCCATAGCGGCGTTCCGGCAGCGGCCTGAGGGGCTCGCCGGGACACCGGCCTAACCAGGGTATGACGACGATGACTCAGGACAGCCTGGCACCGCCCCGGTTGACGCTCTTCGGGCACTTCTCGATGACGCTGGGCGGAACGACGCTGACCCAGTTCAGCTACGACAAGGTCAAGGCGCTATGGGTCTACCTGCTCCTCAATGGGCAGGCCGTCAATCGTGCCGGGCTGGCGGAAATGCTGTGGCCCGACCAGGGACTCTCTTCGGGGCGTACCAACCTGCGCCACGCCCTGCATTGCCTGCGCCAGAGCCTGGGCGACGAGGCCGACCGAGCGCTGAGCGTGTCCCGGCAAAGCATCGAGTTGCATTGCGGGGACCACTGGCAGCTCGATGTCCGGCGCCTGGAAGCGTTGCTTCAGGGCCCCGTCGACATCGCCATCGTCGACGAGTTGCTGTCGTTGTACCGTGGCGACCTGGTGGAAGAATTGCACTTGCCGCAATGCGGCGAGTTCCAGCGCTGGCTGCTCAAGACGCGCAGCGAATGGCGGCAACGAGTGATCGCCTATATCGAACAGGCGCTGGGAACCGCCGAGGTGGTGTCCGATCAGGTGCTCCGCCAGCTGGTGAGCCGCTTCTCGGGGTACGGGCCGTTTCACGAGCGGCGCGTGCGACAGCTGGCCGAACAGGGGCAAAGTGCCGCCGCACACGAAGAATTCAACGCCTACCTCGAGTTGTTGGCGCTGTCGGGGCAGCAGCCGGAGCCCGAGTTCCTGCAACTGGCGCGTTACTGGTCCGATGGCGCTTCGCCGGTGACTCCCGAATCTCCCCAGGGGGCTTTTTCGCGGGCCGTGGCGTTGGAAAGCGCGCCGATTCGTGAAGAGGAAATCGACTACCGGCAGCTCTCGGTCATGGCGATCCGCCTGCAGCTGCATGGCGATTGGCAGGAGCGTGCCCAGGGGCATGCCTGCCTGCTGCTGCAAGTGGAGCTGATGCGCTGGCTGGAGCGTCAATGCCATCTGCTGGGGGGCTTCTGGCTGCCGGGCGCCACGGGCGGATTGGGGCTGGCCTGTTTCGGCACCCACGGGCCGGCGCATCAACTGGCCGAGCTGGTCGCGCTTTACGAGCATTGTCGTCGTCAGCTGCCCGACGAGGTCGAGCGGCACTGGACGGGGGGTGGGGCTGCACCGCGCTTCGAACTGGCGGCGGGCCTCAATAGTGGCCGTGGGTTGTATTTACCCGAACGCCGTCTGGCGGACCCCCTGGGGCAGGTGACCCAGCCGGCACTCGAGCTGATGAGCGCGGCGCAGGGCAGTGAGCTGGTGATATCGCAAGAGGCGAGCCAGCACATGCCGCCGGCACTGGATTTGCAGCCACGTCTCTCCACGCGCCTGCTGGCGGCGGATGGCCGCGTGCACCTGCGGGCCCTGGTTCTGGGTATCGACGAAGGGGGGCGTGATGCAACGCCCCCCAGCTTGATCGGCCGTGAAACGGCGCTGCGTCAGTTGCGCGACTCATTGGCGCGGGTGGTGATCGGGCTGCGCCAGAGCGTGCTGGTGCAGGGGGCCCTGGGCATGGGCAAGTCGGCCTTGCTGGTGAGCTTTCGACAGTGGGAGCAGAGCCAGGAAGTGGCGATGTGCTGGCAGCCGATGACGCGCCTGTCGACCCAGACGCCCTATGGCGTGGTGCGTGCCCTGCTGCGCTGGCACCTGGACCGCGAACTCGATGCAGCCACGCTGGAGGCGTGGCTGGCCGATGAGCCCGGCCTGGACGACGCCCGGCGTGCGACGCTGTTCCAGGCGTTGAGCGACAGTGGCCAGGAGGAAGTGGGCGACAGCCTCGATGCGGTGACGCAGCTGCTGCATGAATTGATCGAGCGCCTCACCGCGCAACGTCCGCTTGCCTTGATCATCGACGATCTGCAGTGGCTCGACGAACCCTCGCTCAAGGTGCTGCTGGCGTTGCAGGCGCGGTTGCCCATCAATGTGCCTTTCATGCTGGTGGCCAGCCACCAGGGACCCGATGCGCTGCCCGTGCGGCTCAACTGGGATCAGCATGTCGTGCTGGGACGGCTGGATAGCGGGCAGTCGTCGCGACTCTTGATGCAGCTGGCCAGGCATTATCGCTTGCACATCACGCCCCGGCTGCGCAGCCAGCTCATCGAGCGCTGCGACGGCGTGCCGCTGTACCTGCAGGAGATCTGCCGGCGCCTCGACATGGACCGGCGCGAGGGACGACGTGTCCAGGTGGATGAGCTTCCCCGGGGCCTGCTGGGATTGTTGACAAGTCGTATCGAGCAGCTCGACGCCGACCGCGACGTGGCGCACGTCGCCGCGGTGGTCGGTCGTCAGTTTCGGGTGGCCTTCCTGCGCGAATGTACCGGCCTGGGAGACACGCGACTCAAGCAGGTGCTCGCCCACATGCAGCGCCTGGAGATCATCGAGCCATGTCACGGCGACAGTCCGTTCGATTATCAGTTCGTCCATCAGCTGCTTCAGGAGGCGGCGTATCTGTCCTGCCCGAGGGACGTCCGGGAGCGCCTGCATCATCAGGTCGTGACGCTCATCGAAGAGCGTTTCCCGGCGTTGATAGGGCGCCATCCGGGATACTTCGCCTCGCATCTGCGCCGTAGCGGCGATCATGCCCGGGCGGCGCGCTATTTCGAACTGGCGGCGCGGGCCGCTCTCAAGCTCAGTGCCAATCGCACGGCACTCGACATGGCCGATGCGGGGCTGGCGTGCCTGCAGCACTTGACGGCTCAGGAAGAGCGCCATATCAGCCTGTTGACGGTGCGCGGGCAAGCCGCCTTTGCGCTGGAAGGTCATGGATCGCCCACTGCCCATGAAAGCTTCGTGCGTGCCAAGGATCTGCTGGGTGCCCTGGAGGCGCGGCGCGCCGGGGACGACGATCCCGACGACGAACTGTCGTTCCTGGTGACCTGGGGACTCTGGGTCGGATGCAGCCAGCGTCATGCACATGCCGATGCCTTTGCCTTGACGGCACGCCTGTCGGAGCTGGCCGAGTGCCTGAGCGATCCACGCTACAAGCGACTGGCGGATTATGCGCGTGCCAATTGCGAGTACTGGGCGGGGCGCATTCGCCATGCGTTTGAGCATCTCGAGGAAATCGACCCGCTGCATCAGCCGATGGTGCTCGACTGGCTTCCTTTCTCCGACCATCCCCAGGTGGCGGCGGCGTGCTATCACGCCTGGGCGATATGCCTGCGCGGCGATTACCGGCGTGCCGAGCAACAGATCGAGGCAACGATCCGCCTGGCGGAGTCGATCAAGCATCCCGGTTCTCTGGCGATGTCGCTGGTGTTCGCGGCGGCGCTGTATCGCCAGCTCGGACACGTCCACCTGGCCGGGGCCCGTGCCGAGCGGGCGTTCGAGCTGACCTCGACGCCGGATCTGCAGCTCTGGCATTGTGCGGCGCAAAGTGCGCTCGGCTGGTGCAAGGCGATGAACGGCGATCCCGAGGGGCTGACGCTGATCGAGAACAGCATGGAGCAGGTTACCGAGGCCACGGGGCAGGACCGTTATCAGCGTGCGCTGCTGTGGTATGGCGACGCCTGTCTGGCACTGCATGACGACGCGCGCGCGGAAGAGTATCTGGACCAATGCCTGATCATGGCGCGTGAGCGCAATTCGCTTTACCTGCCCGAGTTGACGCTGCAGATGGTGCGGGCGCGTCATGCCCTCGGGCATGCGCCGGACGATGTGCGTCGTCTGGCGGCCGAGGCTTATCGCGTGGCCTGCGAGCAGGAAAATCGCCACCACCAGCTCTACGCATGCGAAGTATGGCTGACGTTGATCGATGCGCATGACGATGACGTGCGTCGGCGTTTTCGTCGCTTGCTGGGGCAGGTGGCGTTGAGCGATGCGCCGATGCTGGTGCGCTGGCGCACGCAACTCGACCGTGTGCTCGGCGAGCCCCAGCATTGAGGCCGTGAAGAGGGCGCCGGGTTTTCTCAGGCGCGGACCTGGAACGCGAATTCACGCAGCCGTGGGGGGGCGTCACCCTCGACGCGTACCTCCCAGCCGCGTCCGGGGCGCCAGTCACCCAGCACGATACGCTGGGCGGGCTGGCCGTCGAGCGTGAATTCGTGTACCGCCGGTCGGTGGGTGTGGCCGTGGATCAGGGTGCTCACGCCATGCTCGCGCATGATCGCTTCGACTTCCGCCGGCGTGACGTCCATGATCGCATCCGCCTTTTGCGTATTGGCATCCGAGGATTGCATGCGCAGGCTCTTGGCCAGCTCCAGGCGTTGCTCGATGGGCAAGGCAAGAATCTGGGCCTGCCACTCGGGGTCCCGTGCCATGGCGCGAAACTTCATGTATTCCTCGTCGCCGGTGCAGAGACTGTCGCCGTGCATCAGCAGCACCGTCTGACGGCCGAGCGTCGCGAGACAGGGATCGTCGAGCAGGGTGGCGCCGGCGGCGGCGGCGAAGTCCTCGCCGACCAGGAAGTCGCGATTGCCGTGCATGAAATAGAGCTGGGTGCCGGCATCGCTGAGACGCCTCAGTGCCTCGATGACCTGGCGTTCCAGGTCACCGAGATAATCGTCGCCGATCCAGGCCTCGAAGATATCGCCAAGCAGGTAGAGCGTGTCGGCGTGACGTGCGTCGCGTTCCAGGTAATCCAGGAAACCGCGCGTGATGTCCGGTTGGCCCGTATGGAGGTGCAAGTCGGAAATCAGCAGGGTGGTCATCGTGCTGGCGTCCTCGTGAACGTGGCGAGAAGGAAGCGGAAGGGCGATGCCGTGCCCGCGGGCACGGCGACGCGTAACGATCAGTCTTCGACGTAGGCGCGCTGGAGAATGACGTCTTCGGCGGGTACGTCGGCATGCATGCCGCGGCGCGTGGTGGGGACGTTCTTGATCTTCTCGACGACGTCCATGCCCTCGACGACTTCGCCGAAGACACAGTAACCCCAGCCTTGCATGGACTTGTCGCGGTGGTTGAGGAAGTCGTTGTCGGCGACGTTGATGAAGAACTGTGCGCTCGCGGAGTGCGGGTCCTGGGTGCGCGCCATGGCGACGCTGCCCTTGACGTTCTTCAGGCCGTTGTCGGCCTCGTTGTCGATCGGCGCGCGCGTGGGCTTCTGCTCGAACTGGGTGTCGAAGCCGCCGCCCTGCACCATGAAGCCGTCGATGACACGATGGAACAGGGTGTCGTCGTAATGACCGTCGCGCACGTACTGCTCGAAATTGGCAGCGGTCTTCGGGGCGTTGTCATGGTCGAGGCGCAGGCGAATGCTGCCGTAATTGGTTTGCAGAACGATCATGGGCGTATCCTGGCAAGAGAACTGAGCGTGACTTGGCGTCGCGCGCTGGCGTCGCGCTATAATAGCGGCTTTGCACCCGCGGGCGAAACCGTGTCGAGGCGCCAGCCGATGCTTCGATGCGCCCTCCGGTCACTCCGCGAACGAACAGAGGTTCTTTGAGACAGCCCATGAGCGTAGACAGCCACTCCGCCCCGAACTTCATCCGCAATCAGGTTCGCGAGGAAATCGAGGCCGGTCGCCAGGATACCATCGTCACTCGGTTTCCTCCGGAACCCAACGGTTTCCTGCATATCGGTCATGCCAAGTCGATCTGTCTGAATTTCGGGCTTGCCGAGCAGTTTGGCGGTCAATGCCATCTGCGTTTCGACGACACCAACCCCGCCAAGGAAGAACAAGCGTACATCGATGCCATCAAGGCCGATATCGCCTGGCTCGGGTTCGAGTGGAACGGGGCGGTACGTTACGCCTCGGATTATTTCGACCAGCTCTACGCCTGGGCGCAGCACCTGGTGCGCGAAGGCAAGGCCTATGTCGATGATCTGTCGCCGGACGAGATTCGCGAGTATCGCGGCACCCTGACCGAACCCGGCACGCCGAGTCCCTATCGCGACCGGTCGCCCGAGGAGAACCTCGATCTGCTGGAGCGCATGCGTCAAGGCGAGTTCGCCGAAGGCGAGAAGGTCCTGCGTGCCAAGATCGACATGGCGGCCTCCAACATCAACATGCGCGATCCGATCCTCTATCGTGTGCGCCACGCGCGCCATCATCAGACGGGCGACAAGTGGAAGATCTATCCGTCCTACGACTTCACGCACGGGCAGTCGGATGCGATCGAGGGCGTCACGCATTCCTTGTGCACGCTGGAGTTCGAGGACCATCGACCGCTCTATGAATGGTTCCTCGACAATCTGCCGGTGCCGAGCAAGCCTCGTCAGATCGAGTTCGCGCGTCTCAATCTGGCACACACGGTCACGTCCAAGCGCAAGCTCAAGCTGCTGGTCGACCAGGGGCTCGTCGATGGCTGGGACGACCCGCGCATGCCGACGATTTCGGGGATGCGTCGCCGGGGCTACACGCCGGCGTCGTTGCGCAAGTTCTGCGAGATGATCGGCGTGACGCGCGCCGACGGCGGCATGGTGGATATCGCCATGCTGTATCACGCGATCCGCTCCGATCTCGAGGATAACGCGCCGCGCGCGATGTGCGTGCTCAAGCCGCTCAAGGTGGTGCTGACGAACCTGCCCGAAGATCATCGCGAGACCTTCGAGGTGGCCGGGCATCCGGCGCGTGACGACATGGGCGTGCGTCAGCTGCCGCTGACGCGCGAGATCTGGATCGACCAGGACGACTTCATGGAGGAGCCGCCCAAGAAGTTCTTCCGCCTGGCGCCCGGTAAGGAAGTGCGTCTGCGCAATGCCTACGTGATCCGTTGCGACGAGGTCATCAAGGACACCCAGGGCGAGGTGCAGGAGCTGCATTGCAGCGTCGATCTCGACACCCTGGGCAAGAACCCTGAGGGGCGCAAGGTGAAGGGGGTCATTCACTGGGTGAGCGCTGCGGATGCCGTGCCGGTGGAGGTGCGCCTCTACGACAACCTTTTCCAGGTCGAGGCGCCGGATCGCGACCGCGACGGTGATTTTCTCGAGCATCTCAACCCCGAATCGCTGCGTATCGTCGAAGGCTACGCCGAGCCGAGCCTGGCCGAGGCCGAGCCCGAAAGCCGCTACCAGTTCGAACGCGTGGGTTACTTCTGTGCCGACCGTCACGCCTGTCACGATGGCAAGCGTGTATTCAATCGTACGGTCGGGCTCAAGGATGGTTGGGCCAAGGCACAGAAGAAAGGCTGAGAGGGGATTGCCGTGCAGATCTACAACACGCTGACGCGACGCAAGGAAACGTTCACGCCGCTCGACGCGGGGCGGGTGCGCATGTACGTGTGCGGTATCACCGTCTACGACTACTGCCACATCGGGCATGCCCGCGTCATGGTGGCGTTCGACATGATCACGCGCTACCTGCGCTGGCGTGGTTTCGAGGTCGATTATGTGCGCAATATCACCGACATCGACGACAAGATCCTCAAGCGTGCCGAGGAAAACGACGAGCCGATCGCGGCGTTGACCGAGCGCATGATCGCGGCCATGCATGAGGACGAGGGCCGCCTCGGCGTGCTGCGCCCTGACCGCGAGCCGCGTGCCACGGCGCATGTCGATGACATCGTCGCCATGGTCCAGCGTCTGATCGACAAGGGGTACGCGTATCCGGCCGCCAACGGCGACGTGTACTACCGGGTGCGCCGCTTCGAGGGCTACGGCAAGCTGAGCAATCGCGACCTCGATGACATGCGTGCCGGGTCGCGTGTCGAGGTCGAGACCGCCAAGGAAGACCCCCTGGATTTCGTGCTGTGGAAGGCGGCCAAGCCGGGCGAGGCAAGCTGGCCGTCACCCTGGGGCGATGGGCGGCCGGGATGGCATATCGAGTGCTCGGCGATGTCGACCTGCTGCCTGGGCGATACCTTCGACATTCATGGCGGGGGGCCGGATCTGGTGTTCCCGCACCATGAGAACGAGATCGCGCAGAGCGAGGCGGCAACGGGTCGGCCTTACGTCAACACCTGGATGCATGCCGGAGCGGTGCGGGTCGATCAGGAGAAGATGTCCAAGTCACTGGGCAATTTCTTCACGATCCGGGAAGTGCTGGAAGCGCATGCGCCGGAAGTCGTGCGCTACCTGCTCCTGGCAAGCCATTATCGCAGCCCGATCAATTATGCGCCGGATGCCTTGAGCGACGCGCGTCGTTCGCTGGAGCGCTTCTACAACGCGCTCCAGGGAGTCGCTCCGGTGGCCGGCGAGGTGGAGTCGGGGTATCGCGAACGTTTCATCGCCGCGATGGATGATGACTTCAATACCGCCGAGGCACTGGCGGTGCTGTTCGATCTGGCGCGCGAGTTGAATCGCGCCAAGCAGGAGGCGCCCGCGCATGCGCCGGCCCTGGCGCATGAGCTCAAGGAGCTGGGCGGTGTGCTGGGCTTGTTCGGCCAGGACCCCGAAGGTTTCTTGCAGGCGGGCGCGGGCCGGTTGCCGATGAGCGAGGAAGACATCGAGGCGCGTATCGAGGCGCGGGCACAGGCCAAGAAAGCCAAGGATTTCGCCACCGCCGATGGCATTCGCGACGAGCTCGCGGCGTTCGGGATCGTGTTGAAGGATGGTCGCGACGGTACGACCTGGGTCGTCGAGGGCGACTGACCGCCACCGGGCAGTGCCTTTGTCCCCACGCAAAAAAGCCGCGATCCGTGATCGCGGCTTTTTTGCATCTCAAGGCTGTTGGCGGTCTTGGCAAAGACCCTTTTCTCCCCTTTCTTTGCCTTGTCGCTGTCACCCGTCATCGCGGGGAAGGTGCATTCTTAGCTCGCAGTGCCCAGCCGCTTGACCATGGCTTCGACCATCATCGCCGAGTGCGTTGCGGCTTTCTCGATGAAGGCCTGGAAGGAGAGGTCCGACTCCTTGCCGGCGATATCGGACAGCGCACGAATGACCACGAAGGGGCAGTCGTACAGATGGCACGTCTGGGCGATGGCAGCCGCTTCCATTTCCGCGGCCAGCATGCTCGGAAAGCGTTCGCGGGCCTGGTCGACCGCGGCCTTGTCGGCCATGAAGATGTCACCGGTGCAGATGAGGCCTTCCGCGACGCGCAGCTCGCCGAGTCCCTCGATGCATTCGCGGGCAACGTTCACCAGATGAGGGTCGGGTGCGTAAGCGGCCGGCATCTGCGGGACCTGGCCGTATTCGTAGCCGAACACCACCGCGTCGACATCGTGATGACGCACCTCGCTGGAAATGACCACATCGCCGACCTCGAGGTCGACGCCGAAGCCGCCTGCCGAGCCGGTGTTGATCACCGCATCCGGCTGATAGACCTCGAGCAGTTGCGTGGTGCCGACGGCGGCATTCACCTTGCCGATTCCCGACTGCAGAATGACGACCTCGACGCCATGCAGGTGGCCCGAATGGAACGTCGAGCCGGCATGCTGGCGGGTCTGGCGGTTTTCCAGATGCGAGGCGAGGCGTTCGACTTCCTCGGCCATGGCACCGATGATGGCAATCTTGCGCATTTGGAGCGTGATCCCTCTATCGATCAGGCGAACACCTGGTTCCATTCATTGCGCTTGGCCAGCAGGTCGCGTGCCAGGGCTTGAGCGCCTTCGAGACTGTGGCTGGCGGCCCAGCCGCACTGCATCTCGTTGCAGGCCGGCACTTCCTTGGCGACGAGCACGTCGTTGAGGGTCTTGTCGATGAGGTCGAGCACGTCGTCGTAATCGTCGTGGTTGATCAGCGTGACGTAGAAGCCGGTCTGGCAGCCCATGGGGCTGATGTCGAGAATCTTGTCGGTGTGGTTGCGCGACAATTCGGCCATCAGGTGTTCCAGGGAATGCAGGGCGGGCATTTCCATGTGGGCCTTGTTCGGCTGGCAGATGCGCAGATCGTACTTGTGAATCGCATCGCCGTGATCGCCGGTCTTGATCCCGGCCAGGCGTACATAGGGTGCCTTGACCTTGGTATGGTCGAGGTTGAAGCTCTCGACGTTCATTTCTTTGTCGCTCATCTCTCCACTCCTTTCTCGAACTGGATGTAGCCGTTCATTGTAACGCCTGTGCGCTAGGCGTGCATGCCGTCGTGCAGTTCGGCGGCGAACAGCGTGTTTTCCAGCAGGGAAGCCACCGTCATGGGCCCCACGCCCCCCGGCACGGGCGTGATGTAGCTGGCGCGCGCCGCGGCGGGGGCGAACTCCACGTCACCGGCGAGCTTGCCGTCGTCCTGACGGTTGATCCCCACATCGATGACCACGGCGCCTTCCTTGACCCATTCGCCCTTGACCAGTCCCGGCCGCCCGACGGCGACGACGAGAAGATCGGCGCGCCGAACGTGCGATTCGAGGTCACGGGTGAAACGGTGGCAGACCGTGGTCGTGCTGCCGGCCAGCATCAGCTCCAGGGCCATGGGGCGGCCGACGATATTGGAGGCGCCCACGATGACCGCGTCCAGGCCGCGCGCATGAATGCCGCTTTCCTGCAATAGCGTCATGATGCCCTTGGGGGTGCAGGGGCGCAGGACCGGCAGTCGCTGAGCGAGTCGGCCGAGGTTGTAAGGGTGGAAGCCATCGACGTCTTTGTCGGGGCGAATCCGCTCGAGAATCGGGCGGGCGTCGAGATGGTCGGGCAGTGGCAACTGGACCAGAATGCCGTCGATGCTGCGGTCGGCATTCAGCGAGTCGATCAACGCCTCGAGGTCGGCCTGCGTGGTGTCGGCCGGCAGCTTGTGCTGCACCGAGTGCACCCCGGCCTTGTCGCAGGCGCGATGCTTGTTGCGAACGTACACCTCGGAGGCGGGGTCTTCACCGACGAGGACGACCGCGAGCCCCGGTGCGCGCTTGCCTTCCTGGCGGCGTGCCTGGACCTGGCGAGATACCTGTTCGCGGACATTAGCGGCAATCGCCTTGCCGTCGATCAACTGAGCGGTCATCGACTCGTTCCTTTGGCTTGCTAGGCCCGGTGTCGGGCGGCGTTAAAAGAGGCGCAATTTTCGCACGCTGGGAGGCGCAGTCAATGTATCCTTGCCGCGCCCCTGGCGAAGAGGGAGGCGTAAGGGCTTGACCTGGCAAGGAAGATGCGTACAATACGCTGCGCATCGACGGGCTCGATTGGCCTTGCCCAAACGGTCTCGGGGCGACGGGGTATAGCGCAGTCTGGTAGCGCGCCTGCTTTGGGAGCAGGATGTCGGGGGTTCAAATCCCTCTACCCCGACCAGCATCCGGATCCTTTAGAGGATCGGTTCTCGGTTGAGCCTGTGCCGGCGTGACATCAAGGCGCTCATAGCTCAACCGGATAGAGCAACGGCCTTCTAAGCCGTAGGTTGCAGGTTCGAGTCCTGCTGGGCGCGCCATGTCGCGTGCTTGTCGATGAAGGGCATTGCCCGTTGCGTGTCGAGTCATGGTGGATGTAGCTCAGTGGTAGAGCCCCGGATTGTGGCTCCGGTGGTCGTGGGTTCGATCCCCATCATCCACCCCAAGCTCGAATGTCACGCAGTCTATCGTCGTGGTGGATGTAGCTCAGTGGTAGAGCCCCGGATTGTGGCTCCGGTGGTCGTGGGTTCGATCCCCATCATCCACCCCAGCGATGACAACCTTCCTTTCGTGCTTCATTCGTTTCTCCTTCGTCTCGTTGCTGTCGATCACGGTCGATACGCGTGCGTTGCATCCGTGTGGCCAAGAGCTGCTCGTCGATATCGCCATTGCGACGTTTGACGTGCTTTTTTCATCCCGTTTCCCTTGTAAGATGGGCCTTGTAGCCCCATAAACCACGCAATGCGCTTGCCAGCGCGAATGGGGATTCATAGAATCCTCGTCTTATACGTATTTTCAGAACGCCCCCTGTCGGTAGAGGATCATTCATGCAAGTTTCCGTTGAGTCGACTTCCCAGATCGAACGTCGCGTCACCGTCCAAGTGCCGGCTGCCGAGGTCGATCAAGCCGTGGCTACCCGTCTGCAGGAAACCGCCAAGAACGTGCGGCTGAACGGCTTTCGGCGTGGCAAGATTCCGCTGACGGTCGTTCGCCAGCGTTTCGGCCGAGAAGTCCGCAACGAGGTGGTGGGCGAAATGATGCGCCAGCACTATGTGCAGGCGATTACCCAGGAGAGCCTCAACCCGGCGGGATCGCCGCAGGTCGAGCCGACCGTCGATGAAGACGGCAAGGACCTGGAGTTCGTCGCGACGCTCGAGGTCTACCCCGAATTCGAGCTCAACTCGATCGAAAACACCGAGATCGAGCGTCCCCAGGCAGAGGTGACCGAGGCCGACGTCGATCAGATGATCGAAACGCTGCGCACCCAGCATGCCGAATGGGAAGCGGTCGATCGTGCGGCGGCCAATGGCGACCAGGTGACCATCGACTTTGAAGGTTACCTGGGCGACGAACCCTTCGAAGGCGGTGCCGCCGAAGGTCACGAGCTCGAGCTGGGCTCCAACAGCTTCATTCCCGGTTTCGAAGAGCAGCTGGTGGGTGCCAAGGCCGGCGACGAGCTCGAGATCAAGGTGACGTTCCCCGAGGACTACCAGGCGGCGCATCTGGCGGGCCAGGAAGCCACCTTCAAGGTGAAGGTGCACAAGGTCGCCGGCAAGCAGCTGCCGGAAGTCGATGATGAATTCATCAAGCGTTTCGGTGTCGAAGAAGGTGGAGTTGCCGCGTTCCGCGCCGACGTGCAGAAGAACATGGAGCACGAGCTTTCCCAGGCCGTGACCAATCGCGTCAAGCAGCAGGCCCTGGAAGCATTGCAGCAGGCCAACGACATTCCGGTCCCGCAGTCGCTGATCCAGCAGGAGACCCAGGGACTCAAGCGCCAGGCCGCGCAGCAGTTCGGCCTCGGCGAGGACTTCGACGTCTCCCAGCTGCCGGACGAACTGTTCGCCGATCAGGCGAAGAAGCGCGTGCAGGTCGGGCTGTTGCTGGCCGAGGTCGTCAAGGTCAATGAACTCGACGCAAGCGACGACGAGATCAAGGCGCGTGTCGAGGAGCTGGCGCAGCAGTACCAGCAGCCCGAACAAGTGATCGAGTATTACCTCAAGAACGACGAAATGAAGAACCAGATCAAGTCCTCGGTTCTTGAAGACAAGGCAGTTGACAAGCTGCTGGAGCAGGCTCAGGTTAAGGATGTCGAGATGTCCTACGAGCAAGCCCTGCAGGCGGCACAGCAGCAGGAAGGTGCGGAAGAAGAGGCGCAGGAAGAGACCAGCGCCTGAACCCCTTCGCGCATGCCGTCGCAAGTGCCTGGACCCGGCTACGGCCGGGTCTCTAGTCACTGAAGCAATCAGTCATCGGATTAAGGAAGCCACGCAATGGGCAATGAGTTCGATATCAGCAACGCCGGCGGTCTAGTCCCCATGGTGGTGGAGCAGAATGCGCGTGGTGAGCGGGCCTATGATATTTATTCCCGCCTGCTGAAAGAGCGTGTCATCTTTCTGATTGGCCCGGTGGAAGACTACATGGCCAATCTGGTGGTGGCGCAGATGCTGTTTCTCGAATCCGAGAACCCGGACAAGGACATCCACCTGTACATCAATTCACCGGGAGGTTCGGTGACGGCGGGGATGTCCATCTACGACACCATGCAGTTCATCAAGCCGGACGTGTCGACCGTATGTGTCGGACAGGCCGCCAGCATGGGGGCATTGCTGCTTGCCGGTGGTGCCGCAGGCAAGCGTTACTGCCTGCCACACTCGCGGATGATGATCCATCAGCCGCTGGGCGGTTACCAGGGCCAGGCCGCGGATATCGAGATCCATACCAAAGAGATTCTCAACATCCGTCAGCAGCTCAACGAGATCCTCGCCAAGCACACCGGTCAGGATGCGGAAACGGTGGCTCGGGACACGGATCGCGACAATTTCATGAATGGCACGCAGGCGGTGGAGTACGGCCTCATCGATGCCATGCTGGATAAGCGCCCCGTATCCTGATAGCGTCTGATGACACTTGATGACTCATAGCGAGACATGCATTTATTACCGGCAGCCCGTCAGGGATGCCGCTATGACGAGGTACGCGAATGGCTGACGGCAAAGGCAAAGACGAGAGCGGCAAGTTGCTGTACTGCTCGTTCTGCGGCAAGAATCAGAACGAAGTGCGCAAGCTGATCGCGGGTCCTTCCGTCTACATCTGCGACGAATGTGTCGATCTATGCAACGACATCATTCGCGAAGAAGTGCTGGAAGCCGATGCTGAGGGCGATGAAGAACGCCTGCCGGCACCGCGCGAGATCCGCAATACGCTGGACGACTACGTGATCGGTCAGGATCGCGCCAAGCGCGTGTTGTCCGTGGCGGTCTACAATCACTACAAGCGTCTTCGTGCCGACGTGAAGTCGGAAGACGTCGAGCTGGGCAAGTCGAACATCCTGCTGATCGGTCCGACCGGCAGCGGCAAGACATTGCTGGCCGAGACCATGGCCCGGCTGCTCAATGTGCCGTTCACGATCGCCGATGCGACGACCCTGACCGAAGCCGGCTACGTGGGCGAGGATGTCGAGAACATCATCCAGAAGCTGTTGCAGAAATGCGATTACGATGTCGACAAGGCGCAGCGCGGCATCGTCTATATCGATGAGATCGACAAGATTTCGCGCAAGTCCGACAATCCTTCGATCACTCGTGACGTATCCGGCGAAGGCGTGCAGCAGGCCCTGCTCAAGCTGATCGAGGGCACCACGGCCTCGATACCGCCCCAGGGCGGCCGCAAGCATCCCCAGCAGGAATTCCTGCAGGTCGATACCAGCAACATGCTGTTCATCGTGGGGGGCGCGTTCGCCGGTCTGGAGAAGGTGATCCGCGATCGTGTCGAGAAGGGTGGCATCGGCTTCAATGCCGAGGTGAAGAGCAAGGACTCCGAGAAGGCGATGGGGGATATCCTCGCTGGCGTCGAGCCCGAGGATCTGGTCAAGTTCGGCTTGATTCCCGAGTTCGTGGGGCGTGTCCCGGTCATTGCCACGCTGACCGAGCTCAGCGAAGAAGCCTTGATCCAGATTCTCACCGAGCCCAAGAACTCGTTGATCAAGCAGTACGTCCATCTGTTCGCGATGGAAGGCGTCGAGCTGGAGTTCCGCGAGGATGCCCTGCGCGCCGTGGCGCACAAGGCCATGGCACGCAATACCGGTGCGCGCGGGCTGCGCTCGATTCTGGAGTCCGTGCTGCTCGATACCATGTACGAGGTGCCTTCGCTGGAGGACGTCACCAAGGTGGTGATCGATGCCTCGGTCATTACCGGCGACAGCGAGCCGCTTCTGATCTACTCCCAGCAGGAAGAAAGCAAGGTGGCCGGCAAGGACGGTTGATGCCCGGTCGAGCCATCCTGGGGGCCTGAGGGCCCCCTTTTCGTATTGAACCTACCGCCGCGCCATGAAACCGACGGGCTGCACGGTTGCATCGCATGGGATGCGCCCCCATTTCCCAGGCATTAGTGCCGTCTCGCGGCCCATCCACCGATTTTGTTGAGGAACGTCTGCGATGGAGCAGAACGCTGAACAGACCTTAAGTCTTCCCCTTTTGCCGCTGCGGGACGTGGTCGTCTATCCGCAGATGGTGATTCCGCTGTTCGTGGGGCGCGAGAAATCGATTCGCGCGCTCGAGACGGCCATGGAAAACGACAAGCGTATCTTGCTCGTGGCCCAGCGTGAGGCGAGTCAGGACGATCCGGAATTCGGCGACCTTTTCGATGTCGGGACCGTGGCCGAGATCATGCAACTTCTCAAGTTGCCGGACGGCACCGTCAAGGTATTGATCGAAGGTGACTATCGCGCCGACATTCGTGATGTCCACGAGGACGCGTCCGGTTATGTATCGGCCGAGGCCACGCGTCGCGAGAGCGAGGCATTGACCGAGCGCGAGCAGGAATCGCTCGTGCGGGTCCTGCTGAATCAGTTCGAGCAGTATGTAAAGCTGTCCAAGAAGGTGCCCAACGAAGTCCTCAATTCGTTGTCCGGCATCGAGGACCCGAGCCGCCTGGTCGATACGATCTGCGCGCACTTGTCGCTCAAGATCGGCGACAAGCAGGAGCTGCTCGAGATGGATCGCGTACGCGATCGCATCGAGCACCTGATGGCCTTGATCGAGTCCGAGATCGATCTGTTGCAGGTGGAAAAGCGCATCCGTTCGCGGGTCAAGGACCAGATGGAGAAGTCCCAGCGCGAGTACTATCTCAACGAGCAGATGAAGGCCATCCAGAAGGAGATGGGCGAGCTCGAGAACGCGCCCAACGAGGCCGACAAGTACGAGCAGCTGATCGAGTCGTCCGGCATGCCCAAGGAAGCGGCCGACAAGGCGCGCCAGGAGCTGGGCAAGCTCAAGATGATGGCGCCGACATCCGCCGAGGCGACCGTGGTGCGTTCGTACCTCGACTGGCTGGTGGCGGTACCCTGGAAGAAGCGCTCGCGCGTGCGGCATGACCTGGTGCATGCCCAGAAGGTGCTCGACGAGGACCATTACGGGCTGGAAGAGGTCAAGGAGCGCATCCTCGAGTACCTGGCCGTGCAGAAGCGCGTCAAGAAGCTCAAGGGGCCGGTGCTGTGCCTGGTGGGCCCGCCCGGGGTCGGCAAGACCTCGCTCGGTCAGTCGATCGCACGGGCGACCAACCGGCGTTACGTGCGCCTGGCGCTGGGGGGTATCCGCGACGAGTCCGAGATTCGCGGGCATCGCCGTACTTACATCGGCTCGCTGCCCGGCAAGCTGATTCAGCGCATGAGCAAGGCCGAGGTACGCAACCCGCTCTTCTTGCTCGACGAGGTCGACAAGATCGGCATGGATCATCGCGGCGACCCCTCGTCGGCGTTGCTCGAAGTACTCGACCCCGAGCAGAACAATACCTTCAGCGACCATTACCTGGAGCTGGATTACGACCTCTCCGACGTCATGTTCATCTGCACCGCCAACTCGATGAACATCCCGGAGCCGCTGCTCGACCGCATGGAGATCATTCGCCTGCCCGGTTACACGGAAGACGAAAAGCTCGCCATCGCCAAGCGTTACCTGGTGCCCAAGCAGCTCAAGGCCAACGGGCTCAAGGAGGACGAGCTGAGCTTCTCTGACGAATCTCTGCTCGAGCTGGTGCGTTATTACACCCGCGAGGCGGGCGTTCGTGAGCTGGAGCGCCAGATCGCCAAGGTGAGCCGCAAGGTGCTGCGCGAACGTGTCGAGGCCGAGAAGCAGCAAGGTGCGAAAGGTCCGCAACTGCTGGCGGCTGCGGACATCGAGACTTATGCCGGCGTGCGTCGCTACAGTTATGGCCTGGCCGATAAGGAAGACCAGGTCGGGCGCGTCACGGGGCTGGCCTGGACATCGGTGGGGGGCGAGCTGCTCAACATCGAGTCGGTGGTCTCCCCGGGCAAGGGGCGCCTGAACAAGACCGGTTCGCTCGGCGATGTGATGAAAGAGTCGGTGAGTGCGGCGCATACCGTGGTGCGGGCACGCGCCGAAGCGCTGGGTATCGATCCCGAGCGCTTCGAGAAAGAGGACCTCCACATTCACGTCCCCGAGGGCGCCACGCCCAAGGATGGGCCGAGTGCGGGTATCGCCATGGTGACGGCGATGGTCTCGGCCTACACCGGGCGTCCGGTGCACTGTGACGTGGCCATGACCGGTGAAGTCAACCTGCGTGGCGAGGTCATGCCGATCGGCGGGCTCAAGGAGAAATTGCTGGCGGCGCGACGTGGTGGTATAAAGACGGTGCTCATACCGGAGGAAAATCGCCGGGATCTCAAGGAAGTGCCGGACAATATCAAGGATGCCTTGGATATCCGGCCCGTCAAATGGATTGATGAAGTTCTCGACGCGGCGCTGGTGGAAAAAGCAGAGGTGGAAAGCGGTGAATCCCTAGCGGAAACCAGCCAACCGACGCGTTCCAATATCAGCACGCATTGACAGAATTTAGCGGCCATGACGCGGTTTGAATCCGCGCATGGCGCGGCTCGGCGCGAAGCTTTCTTGACAAGAGTTTCGTGGCATTGCTATAAATTCCAGCCTTTGTTGTGACGCTTCAGGCAGTGGAAGTTTCGCGCCGATTTCCAGTCATTACCGAAACAGTCAAGGGGTGAAGTGTGAACAAGTCCGAGCTGATCGAAGCCATTGCTGCATCTGCCGACATTCCCAAGGCGGCTGCAGGCCGTGCGCTCGACGCCATGGTCGATACCGTCACCGATAGTCTGAAGAAGGGCGACTCCGTCGCGCTGGTCGGCTTCGGCACATTTTCTGTCAAAGAGCGTGCCGCGCGCACTGGCCGCAACCCGCAGACCGGGCAGACGATCGAAATCAGCGCCGCCAAGGTGCCGACGTTCAAGGCCGGCAAGGCGCTCAAGGATTCGGTCAACTAAGACCGGTTCGAGTGGGGCCGGGGCGATCGCCATGAGCGTGACGCATGACGTAAGCCGTGTCTGAAGTGATATGTCGTGTCGGTTCGGTCCACCCAAGGAGGCGCATCGCGTGAGCGATGCGCCTTTTTCGTGTCGGGGGCAGGTGCACGAGATGTGAGCCCGTTTTGACCGGGACACACTCGATGCCGGTATAATCCGCTCTGGTTTCAAGAATCTCCATCACGTCGAGGCAAGCATGCTGCAACGAATTCGAGAAGGCTCTCAGGGGTGGGTCGCCAAAATGATCGTGGGTGCGATCATCGTGACGTTCGCGCTCTTCGGGGCCGAGTCCCTCGTCGGGATCTTCACCTCAGGCAGCGACGATGTCGCGACCGTCAACGGCGAGCCGATCAAGCGCCAGGCGGTCGAGTTGCAGGTGCAACGTGGCATTCGTTCCGGCCAAGTGCCCCCTGAGCAGGAGCGCGAACTCCGCGCGCAGGTGATCGACCAGATGATCACCACGGAGTTGCTGGATCAATATGCCGAGGAGGGGGGCATGCACCTCTCCGATGCGCAGATCGACCAGCTCATCGTCAGTCGCCCCGAATTCCAGGACTCCGAGGGCAATTTCTCCCAGGAGCTCTTCTCCAATCGTCTTGCCAGCGCGGGGTACACCCCCTTGTCGTTTCGTCGCGAGTTGCGTCGTGACATGAAGCGTCAGCAGCTGCAGCAAGGGGTGGCACTTTCCACGTTCGTGCTGCCGGGAGAAGCCGAGCGTCTGCAAGCCCTGCAGAATCAGACGCGTGACTTCCGCTATGCGTCGCTGACGGCCGACGATCTCGAAGCACCGGTCGAGGTCACCGAGAGCGACATGCAGGCGTATTACGAGGCGCACCAGGATCAGTACCAGCGTCCCGAACAGGTCAAGGTGGCGTATGTCGTACTGAATCAGGAGGACGTGGCTCAGGACGTCGACGTCGATGAGCAGCAACTGCGGGATGCCTACGCTGCCGAGCGCGAGGACGCGCCGCGCGAAGTGGCGCATGTCATGGTCGATTACGGCGATGAACGTTCGCGGGACGAGGCCATGGCACGCATCGAAGAAGCGCAAGGCCAGCTCGCCGACGGTGCCGATTTCGCCGATGTGGCAGCCGAGTATTCGGATGACGCGACCACGGCGAATAAGGGCGGCAACCTGGGCGTGATCAACCGCGGCTTTTTCGGCGACGCCTTCGATGATGCGGCGTTCTCGCTGGAGGAGGGCCAGGTCTCCTCTGTGGTCGATAGTGGCGATGGCCTGCATCTGATCAAGGTCACCGATATCGACATGCCGAGCTTCGACGAGCAGCGCGACGAGCTCGCCGAGCAGGTTCGTCTCGACAACTCCCGCGACGCCTTCAATGAGCGCGCCCAGCAACTCGAGGATCGCAGCTACGCCGCGGACGATCTGCAAAGCGTCGCCGATGAGCTGGGGCTCGATGTGCAGACCAGCGACTGGGTATCCGCCGACAGTGCCGAGGGGGTGCTGGCTGAGCCGGGCATGATGGATGCGGCATTCAGCGAGGACGTGCTCGAGAATGGCTATAACAGCGATGTGATCGAGCTCGACGACCAGCGCCGCGCCGTATTGCGCGTTGTCGACCATCGTGAGGCCACGACCTTGTCGCTGGATGAAGTGAGCGAGCGTGTGCGTGAAGCGACGCGCGAGGTCAAGACGCGCGAGGCCCTCGAAGCGCGTGCCGAACGTCTCGTCGCATCACTCCGCAACGGCGATGCGGTGTCCCTCGACTGGCAGCAGGTCGACGATGCAACCCGCCGGGGAGACGCGGCGCCCGAGCCCGTGTTGCGTCAGGCCTTCCGCTTGCCGCATCCCAACGATGGCCAGACCTACGGACACGCGATGACCGACGCCGGCGTCGCGATCATCGAGCTGACGCAGGTACGCGATGGGGATGCCGAAGAAGCTGGCAACAGCGCGCGAATGGCGGAACGCCTGCGTGCACAGGCGGCGATTCAAGGGCTGACCGAGTCACTGCGCGAAGACGCCGAGATCGAACGGGACTAGACGCTCGCCTGCAAGGCGGCAAATGAAAGCGCGGCTCATGGAGCCGCGCTTTTTTTATGTTGTCGTGGCCGTCACGATGCCGCGGGAGATCAGCCCTGGACACGCCGGGAAGCGGTCAGCCGGTCTGGTGCTCCAGCTCCTGGAGGATCACCAGCGCTTGTTCCCGGGCGTCGCCACAAACCGCCCGGTCATATTCGAAGGCGTGGCACACGGCGGGACGCCGCGGGTCGCCGAACAAGCGGCAGAGGTTATCGTCATCGAGTTGGATGCAGCGCACTCCCGCCGGCTTGCCATCCGGCATGCCGGGAATGGGAGAGCTGATGCTGGGGGCGATGCAGCAAGCGCCACAGCCGGCGCGGCAGGACATGCGAGCCTCCTTCGTCATGCGTCGTCGTGCGTGGTCGCTGGTGGCATGGCATCCGCCATGGCCCCCTTGTCGATGCCTTCGAAGGCCTGGACGCGGATGCGGCTGCCGGTATCGCGGGCGATGGTGTCGGCCAGCCAGGCGGCGATGTGCTCGATGGTGGTCGGCGTCGACAGCAGATGACAACGTTGCCGCGGGAGTTTGAGAGAGAAGCGTCCCTGAGCGGCCTGGTAGGCAACGCTCAGCTCGTCCAGGGGCTGCTCGTCGAACGGCGTGTCGAGGTCCTCGTCGTGGATCAGGTAACTGGCATCGAGTGCCTGCGCCCATTGCGCTTCGAGAGCGGCATCGCGCCGTCCGTCGCGCCAGATATGCAAGCGCGAACGATGGCCGTGGGCGATGCGCTGACAGTTGCCCGTGTGATGCTTGAGACCATGGCTGTAGGTATAGGCGGCAGTCTCGATCTCTTCGTCGCGAAGACGCAGGCGGATCGTGTCGACCTTGGCCGGTGGCCGACGGCTCAGCTCGCTCGACAGATGGATGGCCAGACGATCGGCGGTGATCTCTGGCCAGGGGAGCAGGGTGAAGCTCTGCCGGGGGCCACGGACTTCCATGCGGTAGGGGAACTGCGTGCGCAGGCACAGGCCTTCGGCGCAGTCGACGACCTGGATGCCCGCTGCCTCGGTGGGTACCAGCAGGGTGTGGTCGAGCCCCGCATCGAGGCGTGACTTGATCCAGGGCTTGACCTCGCCGAAGTCGAACAGCATGCCATCGGGGCCGAGCTCGCCGTCGAGCTCGGCATCGACATGCCAGCTGACGCCCGTCAGCCCGTGTTCGGGCGACCACAGCGACGCATCGATGTGGGTGAGATGATTGACGAAAAGGGTCATCAGTCGATTCCCGCGATCTTGTGGGTTTGCAGCGCGAGGCGCCATTGCGGATGGTCGAGGCAGTAGGCGACGGTATCCGTCATGGTCGTGCCTTGCCCGCCGCGGGGCGCGAGATCCATCGGCTGCAGGAAGAAATGCGCAAAGTCCAGATGCGTGAAATTCGCCGGCGGCGCGTCGTCCTGGGGATAGACCAGCTTGAGTTCATCGCCCTGCGTGATTCTCAACGGTGCGTCGCCCTTGGGGCTCACGCACAGCCAGTCGATGCCGTCGGGCGGTGTCAGCGTCCCGTTGGTTTCGACGGCGACCTCGAACCCATGGGCATGCATCGCCGCGATCAGTGCCGTGTCGAGTTGCAGCAGCGGCTCCCCGCCCGTGAAGACCACATAGGGCGTCGCGGCCGTGTCGTCGGTGCCGGGCCAGAGTCGGTGCAGGTGCGTGGCGAGGGCATGCGCGTCCGCGAAGCGTCCGCCGTTCTGCCCGTCGGTGCCGACGAAGTCGGTATCGCAGAAACGGCAACGGCTCTGCGCACGATCGCGTTCCCGTCCCGACCAGAGGTTGCACCCCGTGAAGCGACAGAAGACGCTGGCCCGTCCGGCGCGTGCACCTTCGCCCTGCAAGGTATAGAACGCTTCCTTGACGCTGTACATCAGTCAGAGGCTCCCGCATCGGCATAGACCAGAGGGTCCGTCACGCCCTGGGCGGCGAAGGCCGCGAGACGTTCACGACAGCTGCCGCAGTGACCGCAGGAGCGCTCGGCGCCGAGATAGCAGGTCCAGGTCTGCGCGTAGTCGAGACCCATCGCCAGACCATCGGCGAGAATCTCCTCCTTGCTGGCGTGCAGATAGGGCGCCGCGATGCGCACGGGGGTAAAGTCGGCGATGGCCGCGACATCGTTCATCCGCTCGACGAACTCGGGGCGGCAATCCGGATAAAGCACGTGGTCGCCGCCGTGGGCGCCGTAGAAACACACGTTGGCGCCGATATTGACGGCATGGCCAATGGCCAGCGAGAGCAGGATCATGTTGCGGTTGGGAACCACCGTGGCCGCCATGTTATCGGCATCGTAGTCGCCGTCGGGCATGGTCTGGGTGGCGTCGGTCAGGGCCGAGTTGCCGATCAATCCGTGAATGGCACGGATATCGACGACCTGATGCGCGATGCCGAGTCGCTGACAGACATCACGGGCGGTTTCCAGTTCGCGGGAGTGGCGCTGACCGTAGTGGAATGACAGCGCGTGCACCTCGAAATCGGCGCGCAGCGCGCGGTGAAGTACGGTGTAGGAATCCATTCCGCCGGAATAGATGACCACGGCCTTGGTGGTGTCTTCGGGCGAGGTGATGGCGGTAACGGCGCTTTCCCCGGCGTGTTGGCGCCGGGGAGAATGACGGGGAAGGTCCGACATGGGGCATTGTCCTGAGCGGAGAATTTATAGCGCCCAGCGTGTGGTGGCACGCCTGGGAAATACGCCCGGGATCCGGTCCGGACGAAGCGCGCATAGTGTAACCGGCACACCGTTCGCCGGCTAGTCGTTGCGGATCAGGCCGTCGCGTCTTCCTGAGCGGCTCGGGCGGCGCCCGCGAACCGTGTCATGCAAGCGCGCTGCGTTCGCCGCACAGTGGGCTGAGGAAGCGATGACGGCGCTGTGCATCCGTCAGCGGTTGTGCCAGGACATGGGTGAGCTTGGTGAAGGCTGCCTCGGGGGTCATGTCGTCGCCGGCCAGCACGCCGGCATCACCGAGTGCCTGGCCGCTGGCATAGGTCTCCAGGGCCACCGGCCCATGCGGGCACTGGCTGACCACTGCCAATAGCTTGCCGGCGCTGCTGGCGGTAACCAGGGCCCCCGCCAGGTGCGGGTCGTCGGGCATGTTGCCGCTGCCCCAGCATTCGAGCACGGCACCCCGCACGCTGTCCTCGTCGAGCAGGGTCGCGACCTGACGGGCCTGGATGCCCGGCCACAGCGCCAGGCGCACGACCGACGACGCCGTCGACAGATAGGGCAGTTCGAAGCGGGGCGCGCCGCTCGGCGACAACAGCCGCGAGGGGTACAAGACCGGAGCGCCGTCGATGCATTCTCCAAGCAGTGGCCAGTTGGGCGAAGCAAAGCCGTCGAAGGCGTGGGTGTCCCATTTGCGGCTGCGGCAGCCGCGCATGAGCTTGCCCGCGAAGGCGACGGTGACTTCGGCAAGGCCGGGGAGTGCCGCAAAGCGCAGGGCCGTCTCGATGTTGCCCAGCGCATCGCTGCCTGGCGCTTCCAGCGGCTTCTGGGCGCCGGTCACGACCACCGGCTTGTCGATGCCCTGCAGCTGGAAGGCCAGACTCGAGGCGGTCCAGGCGAGCGTGTCGGTGCCATGCAGAACCACGAAGCCTGCGTAGTCGGCATGCCGTGTGGCGATATCCCGTGCCAGTCGCTGCCAGTCGGCGGGTGTCGCGCTGCTCGAATCGATGGGCGTTGCGTACTCGAGCATCTCGAAGGGAGGGATGCCATCGCCACGGGAGGCCGGCAAGCGCGAGATCGCCAGGCGCAGGCGTGCTTCGAAGTCGCCGGCGGGGCGCAGGCCGTGGGCGCTCTCGATCATGCCGAGGGTGCCCCCGGTATACAGGACAAGAATGGTGTTGGCAGTCGTCATGGCGATGGCATCCCGGCACGCAAGCGAATGAGCGCGCGATGATACCTAGTTATCGTCCTTGTCGGCTAGCGTCCAGCCGCGGGAGGGAGCGTCGGTCGTGGTATCGGGCTCGCGCGATGCGGTCTTGGCGCGTATCGCTTCCACGTCTTCGTGACTCACGAAGAGCAGCTGACCATCGCTGCGTTGCGGATGGCTGGTCAGGACGCCATCGAAGCGCCAGCACCGCTCCGGTACCCAGGAAACGCGGAATCGTCGACCTTGATACTCCGCCTGCTGTTCGTCGATCAGACGCAGGCTTTCACGCAGCGGCAGCCGCGCGAAGAGGTCGGAATGCAGCACGTCGTGGTGATCGCCGATGCGGATGGGACCCACGAAACGGCCTTCGGCGAGTGCGCGCCGGCGACGCGACGGTCGCAGCGTGCCTTCCGCCATGCCGGCACCGCACAAGTGCAGGGTGGTCTCGTCGAGTTGCTTGATGACCCAGATGGCGACGCCGCGTCTCGGTGCCAGGCGATCCCGCAACCAGTCAAGCATGTCCAGCTCCTGCGCTGAGTGTCGAGTGAACGCGAGCGATGGTCATGCCATCGCGCGGGGCCGTCATTCGCATTTACAGGTCGTGCCCGAGGATGACCTGGCAAATGGCAGCAAAGCTGCGCGCCTCGGGAGGATGCTCGAGATCGATGCCCAGCGCACGGCTGATATCGGAAGCCGAGACCAGACCGCGAATGATGGTCTTCCCGTCATCGACGGCCGTGATCAGCACGTGTTGATCCCCGAATGCCTTCAACGTTTCCACCAGATCGCCGACGCGAGCATTCTCCAGCTGTTCCAGCGAGAGGGAGTGCAGTTGCGCGCGGGGCGTTTGAATCATGTCGACCGTCACTTCCTCGCGCGGCACGTCGTGCTGCTGCATGGCGATGGTGATCTTGCGGCCACCGACCAGCTCGCGAGCGTTGACCACGCCGGTGAAGCGCCCATCGGGGCCGATGACCATGAGCAACCGTACGCCCGCCTGCTTCATGACGTTGAGGGCCTGGTCGGTCGTGTTGGACGTCAGGATGGTCTGGGCGCGTTGCGCGGTGAAGTCGGTCAGCAGGCGCACGGCCGGGCTGTCCAGAGTCAGCTTGTGGCTGGCAGCGGGAGGCTGCGCGATGCCGCTGACGCCGTCCAGCGAGGCCAGAGGAAGCGTGTCATAGAAACGCGGAGTACGAGATGTCATGGTAAGTTGCCCTCGGTAACGGGCCCGCCAAGCGCCGGTAACCGTGCAGGCAGGGTACTTGGCGGGCGTGGCTTACATGTGCGCGCGAAGGTCGCCGCGCACACTGTCGAGCAGAGTGATGAAATGGGTGTCCTGCTGATCGTCCTGACGGTCGATGCGGCATCCCATCTTCATGGTGCGTTGGACGAGAATCTCGTCGTAAATATCCAGCGTGACCTTGAGGGCGGGCTTGTCTCCCGGCGTGAGGGCGCCGTCCTCCAGCGTGAAGCTTTCCAGCAACGTGCCGCGCACACGCGTGATGCCTCCCTCGGCGAGCACGCGCCTCACGAAGAGCCAGCCCTCGCAGGCCAGCGATTCGCCATGCGGACGCTGACGCAGGAAGAGGGTGCGATAGCAGGCGCCTTCCGCCGCGCCTTTTTCCGCCATGCTGCGATATGCCTCGGCGACACGCGATGCCATTGCGCCGGATTCTGCCAGCTTGCGTACGGCCGCCTTATGCTCGCGATGAAGCTGATCCTGCTGTTGAAAACGTTGCCAGCGGGCATAGTCGGCGAAAAGCGATGTCGAATCCATCGTGGCTGAGGCTCCTTGCAGTCGGGTCAAGGTTCCCATCATCGCTCATCGGACCGTGACAATGCCAGCGCCAGGGCGGGCTCGCCTGCACGCACGTACCCGATGAAAGACGAAGTCGATCGGATTAAAGTTTCGGTGCTGCGTGCCGATGTACGAACAAAGCCCGTAAAGCGTGTCTTTTCGGCAATAGCGTCGACGGGCCTCATGGTAAAAAGATAAACCTGTTCAGTGAGGGTGTGTCATGCCAACGATTACTTCCCTGGGGGTGGGCTCCGGGCTCGATTTGAGTGGCTTGCTGGACCAGCTGAAAGAGGCCGAAAGCGCGAAGCTGGAGCCGATTAGCGACCAAAAGCAAAGTTACAAGGCCAAGTTGTCGGCCTTCGGGCGACTGGAAAATGCCCTCGAGTCCCTGCGCGAGTCGGCGACGGCGCTTGGGAAACCCGAGACGTTTCAGGCGCTGAGCAGCAAGATGCAGGGTGAGGCCGTCACCGTGTCGACGGACAGTACTGCCGTGCCCGGCCGTTATCAGGTGGAAGTCAGTGCCCTGGCCCAGTCCCAGACGCTGGCCTCGAGCGGTTTCGCGGAGGACGCCGAGCTGGCGACAGGGGAACTGGCGTTCACCATCGGCGAGGAGGCGTTTTCGATCACCCTCGACGCCGACAACAACACCCTGGAAGGTCTGCGCGACGCGATCAACGATCAGGATGCCGGCATCAGTGCCTCGATCGTCAACGATGGCAGCGGCACGCCCCAGCGCCTGGTGCTGACCTCGACCGAGACCGGAGAAGCCAATCAGATCGGCATCTCGTCCACGGATGCGACCCTGCAGGCGGCGTTCGGCTTCGACGCCGCGGATCCCACCGCCAGCGACATGCGTCAGACCGTGGCTGCCCAAGATGCCCAGTTGAGCGTCAACGGCATCGATATCACGAGTGCTTCGAATCGCGTCGAGGGTGCGCTTCAGGGCGTGACCTTCGATCTGCAGGCGACCCACGAGACCGGGACGAGCGATGCGTTGACGCTCAGTCGTGATGACAAGGCCATCAAGGCATCCATCAACGACTTCGTGGATGCCTACAATTCCCTGCAGGGCACCATGGCCAGCCTGACGTCCTTCGATGCGGAGTCGGGCAAGGCCGGCCAGCTGCTCGGCAATTCCACGCTCAGAGGGGTGGAGTCCCAGTTGCGCAATGCCATGGGCAATGTCGGCGACGGCGATTACCGCCTGCTCGGCGATCTGGGTATCTCGCTGACCGTCGAAGGCAAGCTGGAGGTCGACGATGACGCCCTCGACGAGGCGGTCGAAGGCAATCTCCGCGGTGTCAGCGCGTTCTTCGAGGGCGCCGACGGCACCGACGGTTTTGCCGCCAAACTGGATGCGGCACTGGGCAACATGCTTGACGAGGGCGGCTCGCTCGACGTCGCCACCAGCGGTATCGATACCAGTATCGAGCGTGTGGATGAGCGCTATACCAGCATGCAGGCTTCGATCGATGCCACCATCGCGCGTTATCGCGAGCAGTTCGCCGACCTGGACTCCATGGTCGCTCAGATGAACTCGACCAGTTCGTATCTGACGCAGCAATTCAACAGCTTGAACGCACAACTGAATCAGTGAGGGGAGCTAACATGAACATGATGCGCGGGGCCCAGGCATACGCCCGTGTCGGTGTCGAGTCCGGGGTGATGTCTGCCAGCCCCCATCGACTCATCGTGATGCTGTTCGATGGCGCCCAGGCGGCCATTCGGGCGGCGAAGCTTCACATGGAAGATGGCAACATCGCTGCCAAGGGACAGTCGATCTCCAAGGCCATGGACATCGTCAACAATGGTCTGGCGGCGGCGCTCGATCGTGAGCAGGGCGGTGAACTCGCGGAGCGGCTGGAGAGTCTGTATGACTATGTCGTCCGCCTGCTGATGAAGGCGAATCGGCATAACGATCAGGCCGCGCTCGATGAAGCGGCACGCCTGCTCGACGACATCGGCTCTGCCTGGCGCGAGATCGGTCCGCAAGTGGATGGAGCCTGACATGAGCGATGCGTCCGGCCGTCTCGACCTGTACGCGGACATGCTGGTGCGTTCGCGGGCCATGCTGGAAAGCGCGAATCAGCAGGAGTGGGACGCACTGATCCAGCAGCGTGCCCGGTTCGTGGCGGATGTCGAGAAGCTGCGGCGCGAGCCAGAGACCGACCGTCTCACGGAACAGGAACGCCGGCATTGTGCTGAGCTGCTTGAGGAGATTCTCGAGCATGATCGCGCCATACGGGAGCGCCTAGATGCGCGTTGCGAGGAACTGTCGCAGTTGATCGGCAGTTCGCGGCGCCAGCAGGCACTGATGCGGGCCTACAACCAGGGGCAAGGAAAATTGTCGCAACGCATGCGCCCCTCGCCGGGCACTGAAGGCCGCACGTGAGCGGCATCAATCCCATCATCGACACACTGCTTCATCAGGTGCTGGGGCAGCGTGTCGATACCCCCGCGGCACGGGATCTGCCCGAGCCGGTCAAGCCGATGCTGCCCGGCAATGCCATCGAGGCGTTCACCCAGGGCGGCGGACTCAAGCAAGGCGGTGCCTCCCAGGCCGAATTCACGCCGACGCGCCCCCAGGCGCCCCTCGAACAGGGCGCGGGTCTGTCCAGGGGGGGCGAGCCGTCCTCGTCTCCTGCATCCGCCGCCACGCATTTCAGTGCCGCCGCGCGCACCATCGCCGATGTACTGGCGCGCTTTCCCGCACCGCAGTCATCGATCGTGTCTTCCCAACCCTTGCTGGAAGCCGGGCAGACATCGCCGCGCGTGCTGGCGGCCCAATTGCAGCAAAACATTCAGCAAAGCGGGGTGTTCTACGAGTCGCACCTGGCGCGCTGGTTCAAGGGGGAGTGGTCGACGGCCGCACTATCGCGCGAGCCGCAAATGGCCTTGATGCCACGTATGTCAGCAGGCGTCGGGGTTCCCGCTGCAATGCCCGGATCGGGCGCGGAGGGGCGTGCAGCCGACGGGTCGCCTTCCATGCCTCGCATGAACGTGGCCGACTCCCTGGCGACCATTACCACGCTGCGCCCGGTGCCATCGGCAAGCCCGGTGGCCGGTGCGCCTCGTGTCTTCGGCTCGGCGAGCCTGCCCGAGGCGGCGGCGCGAGCGGAAGCCGCCGTTCCCTCCCAGGCACAGGCACAATCACAGCAGGGGGCCACGACATCCTCGCCATGGCAGCAACTCGGCGCGGACCAGAGCGAGACCCTGCAGTCGGTGGTGCGTCATCAGCTCGAGATGCTGGTCACGCCGACGCTTCGCTGGGAAGGCATGCTGTGGCCGGGGATCATGATGGCGATGACGTTGCAGCAGTGGGCAGGTGGCGAGCGTGACGAAGCGGGTCAGGAAAGCGCCCAGCAACGCCATAACGCGCCTTGGCACAGCGAAATGAACATTTCCCTGCCGCACCTGGGGGATGTTCATATCGCCATGACGCTGAAGGCCGAGCGTCTCTCCCTGTCGCTCTCGGCGCCTCGCAGCGAGACGCTGGAGCGCTTGTCGGCGCAGGCCGAGGCCTTGCATGGGCGTCTCGATGCCTTGGGGGTCCAGGCAGTGATCGACGTGCGTGCCACCGATGAGACGAGCGAGGAAGGCCATGAGTGAGCGCAGCGATGATAGAAAGCGTGCCGTGGCACTGGCCTACCAGGATGCCTCGGCCGCGCCCGTCGTCGTTGCCAAGGGATATGGCGAACTGGCCGAGCGTATCGTCGAGAAGGCCAAGCACGAAGGCATATTCGTGCACGATGCGCCTGAGCTGGTGGCGCTGTTGATGCAGGTCGACATGGATGCGGAAATTCCCCCCACCCTCTATCAGGTGATTGCCGAGTTGCTGGCCTGGGTCTATGACCTGGAACGAGAGCAGGCTTCCCTGGCCGAGTCGGCGCTTTCCGGTTCGCGTTAGTTTCCACGAACGTCTGCGACGTATTGACGCACCCGGTAACGGTAACGGACTAATTATAAGTTTCGTCATAGAGGCTTTGATTCCGTCAACAGGCCGATGGCTAGGGCGCTTTCATGCTTTTTTGTGGTGCAGCATCGTACTCCTGTGTGGGCGGCCTCATCCCTTTTTTGTAATATTTTGTTGGTCTTCCTGTAGGAGATGTTGAATCTTTTCATAAAAACGTCTCAAAATGATGCGACGGTAAGAATCGAGTCAGCCAAGAGAAGCGACTCACCGGAGAGAGGCCAAAGAAGTCTCCTTCACCAAAATAACGTCGTACGCAGGGAAACTTTATGGAAACCGATAGCCTTCTGGATGATATCCAAGATATCAACCTGTCCTACCTGCTGCTCGCGCAGCGCATGATCAGCGAAGATCGCACCACCGCGCTTTTTCGCCTCAAGATCGACGACGAGATGGCGGACCTCATCGCGTCCCTGTCGATCAAGCAGCTCACGCAACTCTCACGCACTAATCAACTGCTGTGCCGGCTCTGCTATGACGAGCCCGAGCAACTTCGCAAGCTGACGCACAATCAGCGCGAGCAGGGGTTGGGGCAGACGCATGCTGCCCTGTTGATGGCGAGCGCACGTGGCGAGTGCCCGTCCGTCTCTTCGAACTGAGGGGTAGCGTCGTGAGTGAGAAAAGCCTGGTCGGCGAGATGCTGCAAGTGCAGCTCGCCATCGAATTGATTGACCTCGGGGCACGCTTGCAGGTGCTCGAGACCGAGACCGACCTGAGTCGCGGCCGTTTGATCAAGCTCTACAAGGAAGTGCGTGGCATGTCGCCCCCCAAGGGCATGTTGCCGTTTTCGACCGACTGGTTCATTACCTGGCTGCCGAACACCTGAATCCGTGAGACCGGCCCCCAGGAATGCTTCTAACCTACTGAACTGCATGGCAATATAGCGAATATCGCCATTCACCCAGATAGTGCCATGCCCAACGTCAAGTTCCGCGCCAGTCGCCGCACCCTCACCAGCCACGCCGGGCTGTCCATCATCGGGCAATGCTTCGAGATCGCTGGCGTCGACAGCATCGACAGCCGCTTCCCCACCACGCTGGGCATGCGCACCAGTGACGTGATCAAGAGCTACCTGGGCCTGCTGTGTCTGGGCATGAGCGACTATGACGCTGTCGAGAACTTCCGCCGCGACAAGCCCTTCCAACAACTGCTGACCCTGCAGAAGGTGCCGAGCGCGGCGACGCTGCGACAGCGGCTGGAGAAACTTGCCGCCAACGACCTGCAGGCGCGCACCGCCACCTGGTCCACGACCCTGCTGTCACTGATCGAAGCACCGATCACCGCCGAGACGACGCACGTCTGCCTGGACATCGACACCTTCGTCATGGACAACAGCAACTCGAAGAAGGAAGGCGTCTCGCGGACCTACCAGAAGGTCGATGGCTACACCCCGATCGCCGCCTATCTGGGCAACGAAGGGTGGTGCCTGGGTCTGGAACTGCGGCCTGGCAAGCAGCACACCATGAAGGAGAGCAACGCCTTCCTGGAGCGGGTACTGCCTCGCGCCCAAGGCCTGACCAAGCAACCGATCCTGTTACGCGAGGACAGCGGCTTCGACAGCCAGGCGCACCTGGCGCTTCTCGAACAGCAACGCCAGGTCTTTGCCGACGAGGGGCGCCGGCTCGACTATGTCGTCAAATGGAACCCGCGCGGCTCGGCCACGGCGGATCAGGATACCTGGTTGGCTGTGGCGGCGGACTACTGGGAAGAGCTGCGTCCTGGCAAGCGCCAGGCGCTGTGGCCGCAGACCGTCTCGATCCACGACGACAACAAGACCGAATACGTCGTCCAACGCGTGATGCGCCTGGTAGAGCGCACCGCCGATCGCGATGGCCAGTTGCTGCTCGAACCGGACTATGAGTTGGAAGGCTGGTGGACCAGCCTGGACGAGGCGCCGGAGGCGGTGATCAAACGCTACCAGGCGCATGCCACCCACGAGCAATTCCACAGTGAGATCAAGACCGATCTCGACCTGGAGCGGCTGCCGTCGGGCAAGTTCGCCACCAACGATCTGATCCTGCACCTCGCCCAGCTGGCCTACAACATCCTGCGGCTGATGGGGCAGCTGGGCATGACCGGCGAGCTGAGCCCGGTGCGCCATCCCGCCAAGCGGCGCCGGATCCGCACCGTGCTACAAGAACTGGTGCATCGTGCGGCGCTCGTGATTCACAAGGCGCGGCAGATCATCCTCGACTTCGGGCAGGACATCGGACGCATGACGGTGTTGAACACCTTGCGAAGCCGCCTGCGCTATCCCCGAGGCACGCCATGCTGATCGTCTGTCGGACAAAGGCACCACGCAGAGGGCTGACGGTCACCGGCAGCCAGCATCACCGTACCCGGCGGGTAGCAATGCATGAGCAAACGGGTCATCGTCGCCGGCCGATGCCGCTATGGTTGGCCATGGCAGAGATGCATTCGGCGGTTGAGACGGAATCGGAGGTCAAAAAATGCTCGCTGACGGCGATAGGGAAAGTGTCGACGCCGGCATCACGGATTCAGGGAACATTCATTCATCGTTGTTTTACAACATCTACTGGAGTCTTCTCGAAGATTGCGGTTGCGAACGGATGTCGGCCTTCGTCAAGGCCTTTCGCCTGTACCTCGAGCAGGTGAGTCTCGACGAGAGCGAACCGGTACTGGGGCTGACCCGAGCCTGGACGCTGATCCGCTTCTTCGAGAGCGGCATGATGCAGCTGTCCGCGTGCACCAGTTGCGGTGGACATTTCGTGGCGCACGCACACAGCCCGGACCAGGACTTCGTATGCGGAATCTGCCAGCCCCCCTCGCGTGCCGGAAAGACGCGCAAAAAACGCCAGGAAGAGCGTGCGGCGACGCCACGCACTCCGGTTTCCCTGAATGAGCCGGATAGCATGACGGGGCGCGGGCTGGTCGCCAGAGGCATGTAAGGCCGCCATCTTCGAGCGATCCCCCGAGAGGGCGACCGGAAGCGACGCGAGGCTTTTACGTTTTTTCATTCAAGCCGCGTCGCTTCCTGCCGATAGGGATATCAACGGGCCAGTCATGCATGTCGCTAGGAGCGTTCTGCTGTGTTGATTCTACTCGGCTATTTGGTTGTTATCGCATCGATCGGGGGCGGCTATACCCTGGTCGGCGGCCACTTCGGCGCACTCTTTCAACCATCCGAAATTCTCATGATCGTCGGGGCTGCCGTCGGGGCTTTCATCGCGGCCAACAATGGCAAGTCGATCAAGGCGACCCTGCGCACGTTCTCGAAGCTCAAGCGCACGACGAAATACAACAAGACGATGTACATGGAACTGATGGCGCTGCAGTACCGCCTGCTGACCAAGGCACGGCGGGACGGCATGCTGGCCATCGAGCGTGATATCGACGCCCCCGAGGACAGTGCCATCTTCTCGGACTATCCGAAGATAGCCAACGACCCCCTGATCATGGCCTTCATCACCGACTACCTGCGTCTGATGGTGAGCGGCAACATGGATCCCTTCGAGATCGATACGCTCATGGAGCACGAGATCGATACCTTCCAGCATGAGGCGGAAATCCCGGCGCACGCCCTGCATAGCGTCGGCGACGGCTTGCCGGCGTTCGGCATCGTCGCGGCCGTCATGGGCGTGGTGCATGCCCTGGGAGCCGCCGACCAGGGGGCGGCCGCGATGGGGCAGATGATCGCGCAGGCACTCGTGGGGACCTTCCTGGGCATCTTGCTGGCATACGGCTTCGTGCTTCCCGTGTCGCAACGTCTGCAGTTGCAGGTCACCGAGGCGATCAAGATGCTGCAGTGCGTCCGCGTGACGCTCATGGCCAGCCTCAACGGCATGGCGCCGCAGTTGGCAGTGGAGTTCGGGCGCAAGGCATTGTTCACGGCTGAGCGTCCCTCGTTCACCGAGCTCGAGGAGCATGTGCGCTCCGAGGGTAGTTCCACGCGCGGCACCGGGACGGGATAAGCATGAGCGAGCGTCGTCCGATCGTCGTCAAGCGCAAGAAGGTGGTCAGCAAGGGGCACCACGGAGGGAATTGGAAGATTGCCTACGCCGATTTCATGACGGCATTGATGGCACTGTTTCTCGTGCTCTGGATCCTGTCGATGGTGCCCAAGAACGAGCTCGACAACATCGCCGAGTATTTTCGCACGCCCCTGGCGGTGGCACTGACCGGGGGAGACAAGTCTACCGCCAGTACCAGTGCGATCCCCGGCGGGGGCGCGGATCCCACCTTCTCGGAAGGCGAACGACGGCGCCTGGACATTCGCCAGCAGTCCCGGCCGAGCGACGAGATTCGTCGCCTGCGGGCGTTGCGCGAGCGGCTCGAGCGCGAAGTCAGAGAGGATCCCAATCTTCGTCAGATGAGTTCCCAGCTGCGCACCGACTTCATTCCCGAGGGGTTGCGGATTCAGCTCGTGGATACCGACAAGCGGCCCATGTTCGAGCTGGGGAGCGCGCGTCTTGCCCCCTACATGCGCGATCTGCTGCAGGCGCTCGCGCCGGAGCTCAATGACGTTCCCAACGCCATCAGCCTGACCGGACATACCGACGACCTGCGCTATGCCGGCGGGGAAAAGGGCTACAGCAACTGGGAGTTGTCCGCCGACCGAGCCAATGCCTCGCGTCGGGCCCTGGTGGCCGCAGGGCTCGATTCCAGCAAATTGCTGCGCGTTTCGGGAATGGGGGCGCGTGTCAATCTCGAAGGCACGCAGCCGAGCGATGCAGTCAACCGTCGTATAAGCATCGTCGTGCTGTCCGAGCGTGCCGCCGAGCAGATACGCGATCAAGGTGCGCCGGGGGCGTCGACCCCGGAGGGCGTCATAGACAGTGCGGCAAGCACGCAAGACGCGACGCTATCACCCACGCAGGGTGCCAACTCGCTGATGCACAACGCGCTTCCCCAAGTCTACGAGCGCACCGCCGGAGGCGGTGAAGGGCAAGATCAGTCATCGCCCTGAGGGCGCTTGACAGGGCGGCGAGCGAGACGAGGCGCAAGACGAAGGGGGCGCGGCATGCGAGACATGACATGGGGGGTAGGCGAGCGTTCGAGTACCACACAACGCAGCGACTCGCTCGCACGGGCATTTATGCAGTGTTTCCCTAACGATCACGATCACGTGGAAAGAGCATGGATATAACCGAATTCTACGAGACCTTTTTCGAAGAGGCCGAAGAGCTTTTGGGCGACATGGAACGCCATCTGCTCGAACTGGATGTCGATGAGCCGGACCCGGAACAGCTCAACGCCATTTTCCGTGCCGCGCATTCGATCAAGGGGGGTGCGGGGACGTTCGGGTTCAGCGTGCTCCAGGAAACCACGCACATGCTCGAAAACTTGCTGGATAACGCCAGGCAAGGCGAGCTCAAGTTGCGCACGGATATCGTCGACCTCTTTCTGGAAACCAAGGACATGCTTCACGACCAGCTTGATGCCTATCGCAATGGCGCCGAACCGGACCCGGAGGCCTACGCTCGTATCTGCCAGACGCTGAAACAGCTGGCGCTGGAAGAACTCGGGCATAGCGTGGGCAGCGACAGCGAAGCGGATGCCGCTCCCGCCGCCGGTGACGCTGGCGACGAGACGTCGTCAGCGCAGCAGGACGCCGCCGCCACTCCCGACACCGAGCAGCCTGTGGATGAGGCGGCGGAAGACAGTGGCTGGCTGAAAGTGGCGCTGTTGAACGTATCCGACAAGGATCGTGAGCTGCTCGTCGAAGAGCTGGGCAACCTGGGCACCATCAACGAACAGCATGGCGATGCCTCGCGTTACGAAGTGGTACTGGAAAGTGCCACCAGCCGTGACGATATCGAAGCCGTCATGTGCTTCATCGTCGAGCCGGAGCAGTTGAGCATCACCGCGATACCCGCCCCCGGCAGTGCCGAAACGTCCGCGGCGCCCGCCGCCGACATGCCGGAGCCCCCGGCGGAAGACACCGCGTCTCAGCCCCGGGAAGACAAGCCGGCCGAAAAACAGCCGGCCGAGAGTGCGCCGGCGACACCCGGCAAGGCCGAGCCGGCGAACAAGAAGCCGGCCAAGAAAAAGGCCGGCGCCGAGTCGGCGACGATCCGTGTGCCCGTCGAGAAAGTCGATCAGATCATCAACCTCGTCGGCGAGCTGATCATCACCCAGTCGATGCTCGAGCAGACCGCCAGCGAGCTGGACGCGGTCGCGCATGGGCCCTTGGTCAACGGCATGAACCTGCTGCAGCGCAATGCCCGCGACTTGCAGGAGTCGGTGATGTCGATCCGCATGGTTCCCATGGACTATGTGTTCAGCCGCTTTCCTCGTCTCGTGCGGGATCTCACCGGCAAGCTGGGCAAGGATATCGAGCTGGTCACCGAGGGACAGTCCACCGAGCTCGACAAGAGCCTGACCGAGCGCATCATCGACCCGCTGACTCATCTGGTGCGCAACAGTCTCGATCACGGTATCGAAATGCCCGATGCCCGCGAAGCGGTGGGCAAGCCGCGCACCGGCAAGCTGACCCTGTCGGCGCAGCATCAGGGTGGCAACATCCTCATCGAGGTGAAGGATGACGGAGGCGGCCTCAACCGCGACAAGATCCTGGCCAAGGCGGCGCATAACGGTCTGGCCGTGTCCGACAGCATGAGCGACGACGAGGTCTGGCAGCTCATCTTCGCGCCGGGCTTCTCGACCGCCGACCAGGTGAGCGACGTCTCCGGCCGCGGGGTGGGCATGGATGTCGTCAAGCGCAATATTCAGGCCATGGGCGGCCACGTCGAGATCCAGTCCTGGCCCGGCGAGGGCACCACGACCCGTGTGGTGCTGCCGCTGACACTGGCCATTCTCGACGGCATGTCGATCAAGAGCGGGCAGGAAGTCTTCATCCTGCCGCTGTCGGCGGTACTCGAATCGCTGCAGCCGAGTCATGACGACATCTATTCGATGGCCGGCGACGACAAGCTGCTCAAGGTGCGTGACGAATATCTGCCCCTGATCGCCTTGCACGACATCCTGCACATCCAGGGAGCCGAGCGGGATCCGACCTGCTGCATCGCGGTCATTCTGCAAGCCGAGGGGCGCCGTTATGCCTTGCTCGTCGACGACCTGGTCGGTCAGCAACAGGTGGTGGTCAAGAATCTCGAAACCAATTATCGCAAGGTGCCGGGGATTTCCGCGGCGACGATCCTCGGGGACGGCAGCGTGGCGTTGATCCTCGACGTCGCCGACGTCAACCGCTTGCATCGTCAGCGCTCCAGCGCTCCCAAGCACGCTGAAAACACCGTATCACGCCAGGAGGACGTAGTTTCATGAGTGACATGACCCAGGCTGCCGAGGCGGCCATCGACACCCAAAGTCAGGAGTACCTGGTCTTCTCGCTGGGCAGTGAAGAGTATGCCGTCGATATCCTGAAAGTGCAGGAGATTCGCGGTTACGAAAACGTGACGCGCATCGCCAATGCGCCTGACTTCATCAAGGGCGTCACCAACCTGCGTGGCGTGATCGTTCCCATCGTCGATCTGCGCATCAAGTTCAATCTCGACAAGGTCGAGTACGAAGGGCAGACCGTGGTGATCGTGGTCAATGTCGCCGACCGCATCGTGGGGATCGTCGTCGACGGTGTCTCCGATGTCATGACGCTGTCGTCGGATCAGATCAAGCCCGCCCCCGAGTTCGGGGTGACGCTTTCCGCCGACTTCCTCAGTGGATTGGGCAGCCTCGAGGATCGCATGCTCGTCATCGTGGACATCGAGAAGCTGCTGACCAGCGAAGAGATGGCACTGGTCGAGCAGCAAACCAAATAACGACACTAGCGGCCGCGCCGAGAGACGTCGCGGCATAAATCAATAAAAACAGAGCACCAGGGAACCGCATCATGCGCAACAACCAGCCCGTTACCCAGCGCGAGCATGAGCTCGCGGATGAAGATTATCTGTTGTCCCGCACGGACGTGAAAGGGGTCGTCACCTACGCGAACCCGGCCTTCGTCGCGATCAGTGGCTTCACCTATGACGAGCTCGTGGGATCGCCGCACAACATCGTGCGTCATCCGGACATGCCGCCGGCGGCATTCGAGAACCTGTGGGCGACGCTCAAGAAAGGGGAAATCTGGAGCGGGGTGATCAAGAACCGCTGCAAGAACGGTGACTTCTACTGGGTGCATGCGACCGTGACGCCGATCTTCGAGGGCGGCGAAGTGGTCGGCTATACCTCGGTGCGTGTCAAACCCTCCGCCCAGGCCCGTGCCGAGGCGGAGCGTACCTATGCCGCCTTGTCCGCGGGCAAGCGCCGCGGGGTCAAGCTCGAGCGCGGGGCGATTCAGCATACCGGTTTGCTGGCGCGCCTGAAGCGCCTCAGGGTCAATACCTTCAAGGGCCGCCTGGTGAGCATGGTGGTGGTTGCGGTGCTGATGCTGGCCGTCAGCAGTGCACTCTCGATGGTGAGCCTGCAGGGTGCGGGTGCCAAGCTGCAGGACTTGTCCCAGCAAGGGCTGGAAGACGTGGCACGTCTGCAGCAAATCGACCAGTTGATGTCGAGCGGTCGCGAACTGGTCGACAAGCCGGTGAGCAACCCGATGTCGGGTGACATGGAGGCGGTGACGGCCGAGGCGAAGGCATTGATGGCTCGCCTCGACAAGACCTGGAATGCCTATTATCAGGGCCGCCCCGACAATCATACCGAAGCCGCGGAGGCATTCGATGCCGCCGTCCAGCGCTATCTGAACGATGGCATGCAGGTCGTGCTCGACACGCTCAACGCGGGCGATTTCTACGAAGCCTATGTCGCCTACAACGATGTGTTGCAGGGCGAGCGTGGCGAAGTCAGCGATCTCCTCAACGGCCTGGTCGACGAAAAACGCAGCGCCGCACTGGAAATGGCCAACGAGGCCTCCGAGACACAGCAGACCATGCTCATGTGGCAGGCTGGTGTCTTGATCGCAGGGGTGGTCTTGCTGGTGCTGCTGGGCATCTTCACGGTGCGCTCGACGTTGCGGCCGGTTCGTGAAGCGCTCGACTTCTCCCTGCAGATCGCAGCCGGCAACCTGGGGGCCACCCTCAAGGGCGGCAAGCAGGACGAGATCGGGCGCTTGACGCGTGCGTTGGATACCATGCGCCGCAGCCTGGGCAACATCGTCAAGGAAGTGAACGACAACGTGGGGGTGGTGACGCCGGCGACGCGCAATATCGCCGAGGGCAACGAAGATCTTTCCTCGCGTACCGAGCAGCAGGCGGCGTCACTGGCGCAGACCGCGTCGAGCATGGAGGAGATGACCGCCACGGTGAAGCAGAATGCCGATAACGCGCGCCAGGCCAGCCAGCTTTCCAGCACTGCCAGCGACACGGTGCGCCAGAGCGGCGAGGTGATGGGGCAGGTGGTCAGCACCATGGGACGCATCCGCGACAGTTCGCACCAGGTGGCCGATATCGTCGGCATGATCGACTCGATCGCCTTTCAGACCAATATCCTGGCCTTGAACGCGTCCGTGGAAGCCGCGCGGGCCGGCGAGCAGGGCCGCGGGTTCGCCGTCGTTGCCGGTGAGGTGCGCAACCTGGCGAGTCGCAGTGCGCAGGCGTCCAAGGAAATCCGTGAGCTGATCGACAATTCGACCAAGGAAGTCGAAGGCGGCACGGAGCTGGTGCGCCAGGCCGAGAACAGCATCGAAGAGGTGGTCAACTCTGTCACGCGTGTCAACGACATCATGAATGAGATCACCGCGGCGTCCGACGAGCAGAGCAGCGGTATCGAACAGATCAATCAGGCCATCACGCAGATGGACGATGTGACTCAGCAGAATGCTCGCCGTGTACAAGAGACGGCTTCTGTCGCGGCGAACCTGGAACAAAGCGTCACCGAGCTGTCGCGGTCGGTGGCCGTCTTCCGTCTCTCGGGGAGTGGCTTCGAAACCGTGCGCCGCAACAAGGCCTCGGGCGCCTTGCCGTCCTCGCAAGCGTCGTCATCGCCTGGGCGCAGTCAGGGCAAGGGGGCGTCCGCACCGCAGCGCCGGGAAGCGCAGGCGGTGACGAAGCACGCGTCCGATGAGGGCCATAACCAGCGAGCCTTGCATGACAAGCGCTCGGCACATGAAGAGGAGTGGGAATCCTTTTGAGCGATTTTCGTCAGTTTCCTGCGCCGCAGGAGGAACATCCTGGCCTGTTCGGAACCGCCGACCGTGACCTCGAATTCACGGAGGCGGATTTCGACAAGATACGCACGCTCATTTATCAGCGCGCCGGCCTCGTGCTGGCGTCGCACAAGCGTGAAATGGCCTACAGCCGCTTGGCAAAGCGGCTGCGGCTGCATGGTATGCGCCGCTTCAGTGATTATCTGGCGCGTCTGGACCAACATCCTGAGTCGCCAGAGTGGGAGGCGTTTACCAACGCCCTGACGACGAACCTGACCTCTTTTTTCCGAGAAGCGCACCATTTCCCACTGCTCGCGGCGCATGTCAAGCAGGTGAGCGGTCCCGTGCGGATCTGGTGTGCGGCGGCATCGACGGGCGAGGAGCCCTACTCGATCGCTATCACGCTCAGCGAGGCCTTGGGGAGTCGTGCACAGCAGGCCGAGGTACTGGCCACGGACATCGATACCGACGCCTTGAACAAGGCACGCCAGGGCATCTACTCGCTAGATCAGCTGGAAAAAGTCTCCGAGGAATGTCGCCGGCGGTTTTTTCTACGCGGTAGTGGCGCCCGCGCCGGCATGGCGAAGGTGCGGCCGGAGCTGTCAGCGATGGTCGACTTCCAGCCGCTCAACCTGACGGCATCGGGCTGGACGGCAAAAGGGCCTTTCGATGCCATTTTCTGCCGTAATGTCATGATCTACTTCGACAAGGAAACTCAGGCACGCATCCTCGAGCGTTTTGCGCCCTTGTTGAAGCCCAATGGCCTCTTGTTTACCGGCCATTCGGAGAATTTCTCCTACCTGACCCAGAGTTTCAGGCTGCGAGGGCAGACCGTGTACGAATTATCGCGCTGACCCTTCAGCGTACATGGTACTGGCCGATAGTAGATTTATATGAGTGTGTCGTGCTCGACATCGTGGCGACAGGCGCGGCGCGCGTGGCCCCGCGTCACATGTGTGCATGAAGATTAAGGAGTAGTGGCGTTGACCTCGAACAAGATCAAGGTGCTGTGTGTCGATGATTCGGCGCTGATTCGCGATTTGATGAGCAAGATCATCGACAGCCAGCCGGACATGGAGGTCGTCGCCACGGCGCCGGATCCCCTGGTGGCGCGTGACTTGATCAAGCGCACCAATCCTGACGTCTTGACGCTGGACGTGGAAATGCCGCGCATGGACGGGCTCGACTTTCTCGAGCGGTTGATGCGCTTGCGGCCCATGCCGGTATTGATGGTGTCGTCGCTGACCCAGAAGGGGTCGGAGATCACCCTGCGTGCGCTGGAGCTGGGGGCGGTCGATTTCGTCGCCAAGCCGGAAATGGGCATTCGCGAGGGCATGCTCGAGTACACGGAAATGATCGCGGACATGATTCGGGCGGCGGCGCGCTCGCGCCCCCGTGCCGTGGCCAAGCAGCCTCCGGCGAAGGACAAGGCACCGCTCAAGGCGCCGCTGCTGTCGAGCGAGAAGGTGATCATCATCGGCGCCTCCACGGGTGGCACCGAAGCCATTCGTCATGTCCTCGAACCCTTGCCGGCGAACAGCCCCGCGGTGCTGATCACCCAGCACATGCCGGGGGGATTCACGAAATCCTTTGCCGAGCGTCTCGACAAGCTTTGCCGGATCACGGTCAAGGAGGCGGTCGACGGCGAGCGAGTACTCCCCGGCCATGCCTATATCGCACCGGGTGACTGGCACATGAAGCTGGCCCGTTCGGGCGCCAACTACGTGATACGCCTGGACGATGCGCCGCCCGTGAACCGCCATCGCCCTTCGGTGGACGTATTGTTCCACTCCGCGGCACAGAGCGCGGGGCGCAACGCCATCGGCGTGATTCTCACCGGCATGGGCCGGGATGGCGCGGCGGGCTTGCTGGAGATGCGTCAGGCCGGGAGCTACACCCTGGCCCAGGACGAAGAGAGCTGCGTGGTGTTCGGCATGCCGCGCGAGGCGATCGTCGCGGGAGCGGCAATCGATACCATCGCGCTCTCCGAGATCCCCGCTGCGCTGATGAAACGCGCCGAAGCCTCCGGGCGCGCACAGCGGGTATGACCGCGACCTAGACAAGAAACCGGGGCAATCCTTACTTATCACCGATTCAACCACTGCAACCGACGCCAGGGAACTCATCAGGAGACGACATGGGAAAAATGCTGAACGACCTTTCGGTCAGGGCCAGCTTGACGATCGCATTGACCGTCATGGTCGTCATGTGCGCGATCATCAGCGCCATGGGGTTCTATTCCAACCAGAAAAGCGCCGAAGCGCTGGATACCATCGGCACCATCGGGTTCGAGCAGACCAACACCATCAACCGCGCTACGCTCAACCTGGTGCGCTCACGCGCCCTGGTGGCCAGTTACCGTAACGCGGTGGAGGCCGAGGACACCGAGCGCGCGCAACAGCTTCAAAATGAGATCGAGTCTGCACTGCAAAATGCTGGTGAGCGCATCAACCAGTTCAAAGAGGTAGCCAAGACTGATACCGGAGAAGAATATGCGGCGCGCATCGGCGAAGCCTTTGTCGCTTTACACGACGAGGTGCAGCGCCAGATGACTGCGGGTGAAGATGCCGTGCGTACTGAGGACGATCAACGCATCAACCCTCTGATGAGCAATCTCGACAACAGCGTGCGTGACTTTATCGATTACGCCGAGACGCGTGTCGACAACGCCATCATGGTGGATGCCGACAACAGCCGGCTGATGGAAGTCCTGTCCATCGTATTGTTGGTGCTGGCCATTGTCGTGGCTATCGCCGTGCGGATGGGGCTGGTGCGTGCGGTCGTCAAGCCGCTGTATGAAGCGATCGAGCACTTCGAATACATCGCCAAGGGCGATCTCTCCCGCCATATCGCCGAGCGAGGCAAGAACGAGATCGGTCGCCTGTTCAATGCCATGCGCGACATGCAGCAAGGTCTGGTGGGGACAGTCACCTCCGTGCGTGAATCCAGCGGCTCGATTCATGGCGGGGCCCGCGAGATCGCCTCCGGGAACGCCGATTTGTCCTCGCGCACCGAGCAGCAGGCCGCCTCGCTCGAGGAAACCGCGTCGAGCATGGAAGAGCTGACCTCCACCGTGCGCCAGAACGCCGACAATGCGCGTCAGGCGAGTTCACTGGCCAGCGATGCCTCGACCACGGCCGGGCGCGGCGGCGATGTCATGCAGGAAGTCTCCACGACCATGCAGGGCATCACCGAAAGCTCCAAGCAGATCTCCGATATCATCGGCATGATCGATTCGATCGCCTTCCAGACCAACATTCTGGCGCTCAACGCCTCGGTCGAGGCGGCGCGTGCCGGCGAACAGGGCCGCGGATTCGCCGTGGTCGCCAGCGAGGTGCGTAACCTGGCCAGCCGCAGTGCCGAAGCCGCGAAGGAAATCAAGGGGCTGATCCATACCTCGACCACGCAGATCGAGCAGGGCTCCGAGCTGGTCGGCAATGCCGAAACCACCATGCGCGATGTGGTGCAGGCCGTGAAGCGCGTCAGCGACATCATGGATGAAATTTCCGCGGCGTCGCAGGAGCAGAGCGACGGCATCGAGCAGGTGAGCCAGGCCGTGACCCAGATGGACCAGGTGACCCAGCAGAATGCCTCCCTGGTTCAGGAAGCCTCCAGCGCCTCTGCGTCGCTCGAGGAACAGGCGCAGCGCCTGGAAGACGTGGTGTCCACGTTCCGTCTGCCGGGCGGCAGCACGCGTCAGTTGCCGCGTGCCAATACATCGGCCGGCAGGTCCGCCGGATCGTCCGCCACGCCATCGGCCTCTGCGCAGGGTGCCTCTCAGCGTGTGCCGGCCAAGCGCGCGCCGGTCACCCACGAAGAGGACGAGTGGGAAGAATTCTAAGCATGCCGCACGCCGGGTGGCGCCATGGGGCGTCACCCGGGCGGAGTTGTCAGTCAATGGGTCAGCTTTTAGTGAATCGGAGGATATATGGCGGACAAGAACATGAGCATTCTGGTCGTGGACGATTTCCCGACCATGCGGCGTATCGTGCGCAGCTTGCTCAAGGAACTGGGCTTCAACAATGTGGATGAAGCCGAGGATGGGCAGGAAGCGCTGAACAAACTGCGTGCCGGCGGCTTCGAATTCGTAGTGTCGGACTGGAACATGCCCAACCTCGATGGTCTCTCGATGCTCAAGGAGATTCGTCAGGACGATGCGTTGTCCGACCTGCCGGTACTGATGGTCACGGCGGAAGCCAAGAAAGAGAACATCATCGCTGCTGCACAGGCCGGGGCGAACGGCTATGTCGTGAAGCCATTCACTGCCGCGACGCTGGAAGAGAAGCTGGACAAGATTTTCGAGAAATTGGGCAAGTAAGTTCGCACGAGGGAGGCAGGCCATGAGCGGTGAAACGGAGCCGGAGAAAAGCACGGATGGCACCCCCGCAGACGATCTGATCCATAAGATCGGCAAGATGACGCGCATGCTGCATGAAAGCATGCGCGAGCTGGGGCTGGACAAAGAGATCGAGAAAGCGGCCGAAGCGATTCCCGACGCACGGGATCGCCTCAGTTACGTCGCCGCCATGACTGAGCAGGCCGCAGAGCGGTCGTTGAACGCCATCGATCAGGCGCAACCGTTGCAGGAACGCATGGAGACGGGGGCCGAGCAGCTCGACCGACGCTGGGAAGAGTGGTTCGCCGCGCCCGTCGAGCTGGACGATGCCAAGGAACTGGTCAGGGATACGCGTGCCTTTCTGCACGACGTGCCCACCCAGACCAAGGCGACCAACGCGCAGCTGCTCGAAATCATGATGGCCCAGGATTTTCAGGACCTGACCGGTCAGGTCATCAAGAAGATGATGGACGTCATCCGTGAGATCGAGCAGCAGCTGGTTCAGGTGCTGATCGATACCGCGCCGGACAGCCATAACAAGGAAGAGCTGCAACAGCTCGCCGACGAGCGCTCGCGCAAGACCAAGAAAGGTGATGACGAGCTCCTCAACGGGCCCCAGGTCAAGCCCGAGGGCGCCGATGTCGTCAACAGTCAGGACCAGGTCGACGATCTGCTCGACAGCCTGGGATTCTGACCTCCTCCCGACGCTGCCGGGGTTCGCCGGCAGCGTTTGGCGTCGCGTGCCTTGAATAACAGGGCATAGTGGGCGCTATTCCGATGATCGTCTTCTCCTCGTTGCCTCGAAAATAGCTCGCATTCGATGAACAGGCCGTTCGGCGACTGGGCTTTCGTCCAGGCGTGGGGCGCCCGACGCTGCGACGTCAGAGAGGGTCATGGCCGAGGATAGCGACGAGGAAAAAACAGAAGACCCGACACCTCGACGACTCGACAAGGCGAAGGAAGATGGCGAAGTCGCGCGCTCGCGCGAATTGACCACTTTCATGCTGCTTGCCGTGGGGGTCGGGTCTTTGTGGTCGCTGGGGGGGCATCTCTATGACCGCATGGGCGTGGTCATGGAGCAATCGTTCCTGTTCTCGCGTGCCGAGGCGTTCGATACCGCTGTCTTGATGGCGCACGTCTGGACCCTGGGACAAAATACGCTGCTGGCCTTGCTGCCCTTGTTCCTCATCGTCACGGTGGTGGCGCTGACGGCGCCGGTCATGCTCGGCGGCTGGTTGATTTCCGGCAAGGCGCTGCAGCCCCAGATCTCCAAGCTGAACCCGCTCAAGGGCTTCAAGCGGATGTTCTCGTCGCAGGTGCTGGCCGAGCTGGGCAAGGCCGTGGCCAAGTCGGTGCTGGTCGGCGGCGTGGCCGTCGCATTCCTGTGGCTGAATCGCGGCGATCTGCTGGGCCTGATGAGCCTGCCGCTCAGCGAAGCCCTGGCGCGCGGCATGGATCTCGCCGCCTTGTGCCTGTCCCTATGCGTGGCGATGCTCATCGTCGTGGTGCTCATCGACGTGCCGTTTCAGCTGTGGAGTTTCACCAAGAAGCTGCGCATGACGAAGGACGAGATCAAGAAAGAGCACAAGGAAACCGAGGGTGACCCCCAGGTCAAGGCGCGCATGCGTGCCCAGCAGCAGTCCATGGCGAGGCGCCGCATGATGGCCAAGGTGCCGGAGGCGGATGTCATCGTGACCAACCCCACGCATTATGCCGTGGCGCTGAGCTACGAGGGGAGTTACATGGAAGCCCCGCGGGTCGTGGCCAAGGGGTCGGATCTGGTCGCCACGCGCATTCGAGAACTCGGCGAGGCCCATGGCGTGCCACTGCTCGAAGCTCCGCCCTTGGCGCGTGCCCTGCATCAGCACGTGGACATCGACCAGGAAGTGCCGGCGACGCTGTATACCGCCGTGGCGGAAGTGCTCGCCTGGGCCTATCGCCTGAAACGCGTGCGCGAGGAGGGAGGTGACTGGCCTGATACGCCACACGACCTGCCCGTGCCGAATGAGTTGGACCCTTCCCAGCATAACGTTGCCGGAGCCAAGGACACGCCATGAATGCGTTAAGTCAGCTATGGGGGCGTCGTGAGTGGTTGAACGACACCCGTTTGAAGGTCCTGGCCGGACCCGTGTTGATCATCATGATCCTGGCCATGATGATCCTGCCACTGCCGGCATTCGTGCTGGATCTCTTGTTCACCTTCAACATCACGCTGGCGGTGATGGTGTTGCTGGTCAGCATGTTCACTCAGAAGCCTCTCGATTTCGCGGCCTTCCCGGCGGTCCTGCTGTTTTCGACCCTGCTGCGCCTGTCGCTCAACGTGGCCTCCACGCGCGTGGTGCTGATGGAGGGCCACGAGGGCGGCGACGCGGCCGGCAAGGTGATCGAGGCCTTCGGCGCCTTCCTGATCGGCGGTAACTTCGCCGTCGGGCTGGTGGTATTCATGATCCTGGTGGTCATCAATTTCATGGTCATCACCAAGGGGGCGGGGCGTATCGCCGAGGTTGGCGCGCGCTTCACCCTGGATGCCATGCCCGGCAAGCAGATGGCCATCGATGCCGACCTCAATGCCGGCCTGATCGGCGAGGAAGATGCCCGGGCGCGGCGCCAGGAAATCTCCCAGGAAGCGGATTTCTACGGTTCCATGGACGGGGCCAGCAAGTTCGTGCGCGGCGACGCCATCGCCGGCATCATCATCATGCTCATCAACCTGATCGGTGGTCTGGCGATCGGCATGGCCCAGCACAGCCTGAGCTTTTCCGAGGCGGGGCATACCTACACCTTGCTGACCATCGGTGATGGTCTGGTGGCACAGATCCCGGCGCTGGTAATCTCCACCGCCGCCGGTGTCACCGTGTCGCGCGTCAATACCGATCAGGACGTCGGCCAGCAGCTGATCAGCCAGCTGTTCAACAATCCGCAGGTCTTGATGCTGGCGGCCGGTGTCATGGGCCTGCTGGGCCTGGTGCCGGGCATGCCCAACCTGGTCTTTTTGCTGTTCACCGTGCTGCTGGGGAGCCTGGCCTGGTGGATGTGGCGCCGCAACCAGCGCGAGGCCGCCCCCTCGGCGGCAACGCCGCAGACGCCACCGCCACAGCCCGAGGTGCCCGAGGCCAGTTGGGATGACGTGCAACTGGTCGATACCCTGGGACTCGAGGTCGGCCATCGGCTGATCCCGCTCGTCGACCATCGTCAGCAGGGCGAGCTGCTGGGGCGCATCAAGAGCGTGCGCAAGAAATTCGCCCAGGATGTCGGCTTTCTGCCGCCGGTGGTGCATATCCGCGATAACCTGGAACTGGGTGCCTCGACGTACGTCATCACGCTCAAGGGTGTCGAAGTGGGGCGCGCCGACGCGCATCCGGGGCAATGGCTGGCCATCGACCCGGGTCAGGTGTCCGGCAAGGTGGAAGGCACGCCCACTCAGGACCCGGCCTTCGGTCTGCCTGCGGTATGGATCGACTCGGCGCAGCGTGAGCGCGCGCAGGTCTACGGCTACACCGTGGTGGATGCGAGCACCGTGGTGGCCACGCACCTCAATCACTTGCTGCATCGTCATGCCAACGACATGCTGGGCCGCCAGGAGGTTCAGCAACTGCTCGACAAGATCGCCGCCGAGAACAAGTCCCTGGTCGAGGATGTGGTGCCCAAGCTACTGTCGTTGACCGCGATGCAGCGCATCCTGCAGAACCTGCTGGCCGAAGAAGTCTCGATCCGCGACATGCGCACGATTCTCGACACCCTGGCCGAGCATGCGCCCCAGCAGTCCGATCCGCACGAACTCACGGCCATGGTGCGTGTCGCGCTGGGACGCTCGATCACCCAGCAGTGGTTCCCCGGCGACCAGGAGATGCACGTCATCGGCCTGGATGCCAACCTCGAGCAGGTCCTGACCCAGGCGCTGAGCAACGGCGGTGGCCTGGAGCCCGGGCTGGCCGACACGCTCATGGAGCAGGCGGTATCCGCCGTCGAGCGCCAGGAGGCGCGCGGCGACCCGGCCGTGCTGGTGGTGCAGCACGGCCTGCGGGCCTTGCTGGCGCGCTTCCTGCGCCGGCGCATCACCCATCTGGTGGTGATGTCGAACGCCGAAATTCCCGATGACCGTACCTTGCGTGTCACCACCACGATCGGAGCCCGTTCATGAGCGTGATGCGGTTCCTGGGCGTCAACAGTCGCGAGGCCATGCGTCAGGTGCGCGATGCGCTGGGCGACGACGCCCTGATCCTGTCCAACCGGCGTGTCGATGATGGGGTCGAGGTGGTGGCCGTGGCCGAAGACGCGCAGGCCTCCCTGGTCGAGCATGCCGAGTCGCGCCCCGCCGAAACGTCTTCCGCCGACGCCGCGTCGCCGGTGGGGCAAGAACGTCTGTACGCCGAAATGCAGGCCATGCGCGAGCTGCTGATGTCGCACATCGCCGAGACGCCGCGTGCCCGCAACGCGCGTCCCGGGGTGCAAGGCGTGTTGCGCCAGCGACTGATCACCGCCGGTTTCAGTGCGCGCCTGGTACGTGAAATGCTCGATGACCTGCCGGAGGAGCTCTCCCAGGCGACGCCCGACGACCCTGGCCTGCTCGCCTGGAGCCGTCGCCAGCTGGAAAGCCGGCTGGATGTCCTGGATGACGAGGCATCGATGCTCGAGCAGGGCGGCGTCTTCGCGCTGGTGGGACCCACCGGCGTGGGCAAGACCACGACCACCGCCAAGTTCGCGGCGCGCTATGTCATGCGCTTCGGGGGGGACGATGTCGCCCTCGTTACCACCGACGACTACCGTATCGGCGCGCACGAACAATTGCGTATCTACGCACGCCTGCTGGGCGTCGATGTGCACGCGGTCCATCACGAGGACGATCTGGAAGGCTTGCTGACGCGCCTCGAGGGCAAGCGCATGGTGATCGTCGACACCGTCGGCATGAGTCAGCGCGATCAGCGCGTCGCCGGGCAGATCGCGCGACTCGGTGGCGCCGCGCGGCCGGTACGGCGTTTGCTGCTGCTCAATGCCGCCAGCCACGGCGATACGCTCGAAGAGGTCGTCGAGACCTATCAGCGGGCCTCGCGGGATGCCGGGGCGCCGCTCTATGGCTGCTTGCTGACCAAGGTGGACGAGGCACCCCGGCTGGGGGCGGTGCTCGATGTGGTCATGCGTCACCGGCTGCGTCTTTACTACGTGTCTCATGGGCAGCGGGTCCCCGAGGACATTCGTCTGGCCGAAGCCCCCGACCTGCTGGAGGAAGCGCTGGCCGTGGGGCAGGGGTCGCCGTTCACCTACGATGAAAACGTGCTGACCGACATACTGCGACCCTCCGCGTCCGGTCAGGGCGTGCAGGCGCTGTCTCGCGACCTGCTGGCGCAGCGTCAGCAACTGGCAAGGGTCATGGCAACGCTGCAGGCGGCCGTTCCCGGGATGACGCCGCTGGTCGACGCCTGGCGACAGCGCGAGGCGCCGCGGGCCGCGCAACAGGCCTGGCTCGAACGCCACCTGGCGCCGCCGCCAATGATCGCGGCGGTTCGCGAGGCCGAGGCCACGGGTCTGGTCTGGTCCGGCGGTCAGCCTCGCGGCATGGACTGGGTACCGCCCATGCTGCCGCTGGATGCCAATGGTGATGTCTTGCCGCTGGCCTGGCCGCTGCATCGCTGGCCGCCGTCCGACGCCCAGCGCTTGACTCTGGCGCGTCGTCATCTGGGCAGCCACTGGGTGGTGTTCGCCCGGGTCCCGGAGAGCGATGTCCGGCAGCAATTGCACGATTCCGAGAGCCCCTGGCTGGCGCGGGTGCGCGTGCAACAGCGCGTCTGGCATGCCGGTGAGCGTCTGGCGGTCGGCGAACTTGCCTCTCTCGCCGAGCCCTGCGGCCAGCATGTCTGTCGCCTGCGTGGGCGTCCGCGACGCGTCACGCTGGCCCGCTTGCCGGTGGCCTTGTCCGGGCACGAGGCGCCGACGCTCAGCCTGTGGGTCGCCACGGCACATGACCCCGAGAACGGACGGCAGCGCGGTGTCTATCACTGGCTGGGGCAGGTCGGCGATGCGCTGGATATCGACATGCGCGCTTTCATCTATCGGCAGACCGAGCAGGACGACCTGCCGCGCTTGATGCGGTCGGCCTGGCAGCAACTGGGGGGCGTGTCGCCGCTCGATTGCGAGCTGCGCGTCTACCTGGCCGCGCAACTGGCGGCACTGGCGTTGCGGCTGGACCTGAGCGATGCGGGCTGGGCGCTGGATACGCGTCCGCTGGTGCGGCGCCTGGCCGGGGAACGCAAGCGCATGAGCCCCGACACCTTGCTGGCGGGGTCGATCCATCTGCTGACGGCGCACGTGGCGCTGTCCCCGGATGAGTGAGGACGGCGATGAACGATCAAGCAGCGGGCCTGCGCGCCTACGCCAGTCAACGTCGCGACAAGGCCAGCCTGGTGACCATCGGGCGACCCACGCCCCAGGCGGTGAATGCCACCTGCGAACGTCTTTCGGCACTCAGTGGCCTGGCCTGGGAGACGCTCCCCCTCGCGCTGGGCGAGGTGTCATCGGCGCAACGTTCCTCTCCGTACTGGGGGATCGGCGTGGCGCCCGGGGCGGAAGGATTGCAGGGCGCTTATCGCGACCTCAAGCAATGGTCCCAGCGCGAGCGTCTGCCCCCCCTGTTGATCATCCGCGACCCGGCGGCCTCCCAGGACATGCCGCTGGATAACCTGGTGGACGCGGCACGGCGTTTTCTGGGAATCAAGCTGTTCATCGACCCGGCCGACTGGCTGGCCCAGACCTTGCCCATGACCGAGTCCGGTGGCACGAGATGACGTGGTCGACGTCGCCCAGGGCCCGGTGTCGCCATGGCGGCGGTCGCTTGATGGCGATCTTTATCCTGATGGGCATGCTGGCGTTGCCGGGCATGAACGCTGCCCCCGCTCTGGCAGCGGAGGCCGGCAGCTGGGCGGTGACTCTGCCGCGTGGCCCGTTGCTGACGACGCCGGGGCGTTCGGAATCCACCGCCGAATTGCGTTCCCCGGCGCCGGAGAACGTCGCCGGAGGACGCATCACCCGGGTCTCCTGGCGCTATGAAGTGTCCGCCGACCGGCAAGCGGTACGTGCCTGGCTCTGCCACCCCCGGCGTTGCGTGGCGCTGGCGTCGGGGCGTGGCGGTACCCGGCGTTTCGAAGGGCTGCCGGCCGATGTGCCGTTCGTGCTGCGTTTCCGACGTGATGAAACGGCATCTTCGAGCATCCGGATTGGCCGGGTGCAGTTGATCGTGAACTACCGCTGAGCCCGGGCGAGCAGGGCAAAATCGGGAAAAGGCCCCTCAAGCGGTGGTTATTCCCGCCTTGTGGGGTGGTCCGTAACCTCAATAATGGCATGCGGGAGCGTCGCGCTACGCGCCGATCCGAACATCCGAGGCGAAAGTGATGTATACGGCACAGGGCAAAATCGACCAACATGCACTGCTCGAGCAATACATGCCGCTGGTCAGGCGTCATGCGTTGGCGCTACAGGTGCGTCTGCCGGCCAGTGTCGAACTCGATGACCTGATTCAAGCCGGAATGGTGGGCTTGCTCGATGCGCTGGAGCGTTTCGATGCCACGCAAGGGGCGAGCTTTTCCACCTTTGCCAATCAGCGTGTGCGTGGCGCGATGATCGATGAGCTGCGCAGCCGTGACTGGATGCCGCGCAGCGTGCGGCGCAGCGCGCGTGCCCTGGATCAGGCGGTGCACAAGCTCGAGCAGACCCTGGGGCGCGCCCCGGACGAGCGCGAGATCGCCAACGCGCTGGGGATGAGCGTGGAGGAGTATCACCAGTTGCTGCTGGATGCCAACAACGGCTATCTGCTGGGATTCGACGATGTGGTGTCCGAACTGGGCGAGCCCCCCGGTGGCGACACGGCGCCGGCCACGCCTCACGATGCCTTGCTGCAAGGCGATGCCCGCACGCATCTCGTCGCGGCCATCGAGCACCTGCCCGAGCGCGAAAAGCTCTTGCTGGGCCTTTATTACCAGGAAGAGCTCAACCTCAAGGAAATCGGCGCCGTGCTGGGCGTCAGCGAGTCGCGGGTGTGTCAGTTGCATAGCCAGGCGGTCGCCAGGCTGCGTGCCCGGCTGGCGGCCTAGTGGCATCGCCTCCGGGTCACCGATTCGGCGCCGGAGCTTTTCTACCGCAAGGCGCTGGCTGTCGTCACCCTTTCGTCGTCACTCTTCTTCGTCACGCGCCCTGGGCGTTGCGGCGTTTAGCATGACGGTACGGTTGCGTCCGTACTCCTTGGCTTCATAGAGCGCTTCGTCGGCGCGTTCGAACATGCTGTCCTCGTCCAGGCCGGGGGTATGGTACGTCGCGCCGATACTGATCGTGAGCGCGAGTTCCTTGCCGTCATCGAGTGTCACGGGCGTGGCGGCGACGGTCCGCCGGATTCGCTCGGCCACTTCCACGACCCGGTCCTCGGGAACCGTCATCAGCATGCAGAATTCCTCGCCGCCATAACGTGCCACGGCATCGCCATCACGAAGCTGCTCGGCAAGCCGGCTGGCGACGATCTTGAGCGCCTCGTCGCCTAGCTGGTGGCCATAGGTATCGTTGATATCCTTGAAATGGTCGATATCGGCGATGAGCAGCGCGAAGGGGACGCCGCGCTCGGCCTCGACCATGAACGCGTCGATGGCCTGCTTGAAACCGAAGCGGTTGAGCAGGCCGGTCAGGGCATCCTGGCTGATCATTTCCTCGGCCTTGGCGAGCTTGCGTTTGACCGTGCGCAGATGCTGGATGTAGGGGCTGCGATCGCGCAGGACGACGATCAACGATGTCTCGCTGGCGTCCTGCATCGGCACCAGCGTGACCTCCACCGGGGTGTCGTTGTGCAGCGTAGCGTTATGGCGCAGGGTGCCGCCGCCTTCATCGAGCTCCGTGCGCATGCGCCGCTGCAGCGTGCGCCGGTCGCCCGACAGGAACCACTGGGGAAGACGGGTGCCTTCGAGCGCTGACGTCTGTGTGCCGAGCAAATGACGTGCGGCGGTGTTCCATTCCACGATGCTCAGACTGTCGAAATCGCAGATCAGCACACCGTCGGGCCAGGCGTCCACCAGACTGCGCAAGCGCTGCAGCGCTTGGTGCGTGCTCACGAGCGAGGCGCGGTCGCCGAGTTGCAAGGCTTCAAAGCCCTGAAACACGGGCAGCGCATGAATCTCGAGCGGCAAGCCGGTACGTGACGCCGTGGCGAAATCGTGCCCTTCGGGCTGTGCGACGAGGGTGTCGAAGGGACAGCCCTTGACGTCGTGAGAGACGTCGCCCAGCAGGCGCTGGGCGACGGCGTTGGCGTAATGCACGACGCGGCGGTCGTCGAGCAGCACGATCCCGTCCGGTAGATGGTCGAGCAGTTGCGTCTGCTGAGCGATCATCACATCGGCGGTGTGGCGCTGCTCGTCGATCAGGCGCTGGTTGAGACGCAGCGAGACGAGCTTGGCCAGGTCGGCCAGGCGTTGCCGGCTCTCGGCGTCGAAAACCCGTGGGCGGATATCGACCAGGCACAGCGTGCCCAGCAGATGGCCGCTCAACGACAGGATTCTTTCGCCGGCGAAGGCGCGGATGAAAGGTGCCTCCCTCACTAGTGGGTGTTCGCGAAACCCATCGGCATCGCGCATGTCCTCGATGAACAACGCCGTATCATGATCCACCGTGAAGGCACAGAGCGAATCCTCGCGACGCGGCGGCGCGGCGAGGTCGCTGGAACTCGCCAGGCACCAGGTCCGTTCCCGGTCGACGAGATTGATCATGGCGCAGGGAACGTCGAAGAGTTCCCCGATCATGGTCATGAGCCGGTTCAGCTCCGGATCGCAGGACGTTTCGTAGATGCCGAGCCGATGCAGCGCGGCGACGCGCTCGGCTTCCTGGGCTTCGGCTTCCGGCATCCGTGAGCGGCACATGAGGGGAAATGTCTCGTGGTTGGAACATGGCGGATGGGATAATGGGGGCCTGGCGGGATGAGTACAAGGATCATCCCGCTATAAACGATACCCTGCTTATAACCACTCAAGCGTCATGCGGCATCAGTCGCTCGTCGCACGCGTACCGGCTTCCGTCAGCGCCTCGGCCAGGCGCTCGCCGAGCGTGTCCCAGGCGCCACCGAGGGCGCGGACCAGCGCGGGGTAGCCGTCGCTGTCGAGCGGGCGCTCGATCGCGAAGCTCTCGCGTGACAGCGTGCGATCCTGTGCATCGCGTATGCGCCAGTCTCCGCCGACCACGGCCATGCCGTCATCACGCCCCTGGAAGCGTTCCACCCTGAGGTCGACATGCAGGGCCGGCGACGCCGCCTGTGCGGTCTGCCCGCGACGCAGGATATCCGCCTCGGGCAAGGCGGCGCTCAGGCGTTCGCGCAACTGCCGCATGAGTTGACTGTCCAGCGGCTCGGCCCAGAGATGGTGACGTGCCTGGTGGATGCGAATGTCGTCCAGCTGCATGACGATGCCCTGATCGTCGAGATAACTCGTCAGGGACAGGGGGGAAAGCCATACGCTGCCGTCGAAGTCGCCGACGGCCTCGGCAGCGGCCCTGTCGTCGGACAATGGATCGTCGGGCAGTGTGTAACGGGTGTCCTCGGTGCCCTGCGTGGCGCAACCGGCGAGAGAGAGCGCCAGTGCGCCGGCGCCCAGCAGCGCAGCGTGCCGAGCACGCTGCGCCAATCGACGGGGTGTTTCGAAGGCGGCGATGGTCATTGGCTTGGGGCCCTCGGTAGTGGATCTCGTGTCTCTTCACGGTCGAAGATCAAGGCGTTGGGTTTCTCGCTGAGCGTGCGCACCACGGGCTGCAGGTCGCGCATCAGCGACTCGAGCCGCGAGAGCGTGTCGTTGAGTTCACGGTAGCCCTGCGAGTCGGGCGAGAAGCCCTGCAGCGTATCGCGGGTCTGGCGCAGCGTCTCATTGAGGTTCTGCGGCAGCTCGCGGGTCGCCGGGTCGTTCAGCAAGGTATCCACGGAGTTGGCGATGTCGTTGACCTTGCGCATCGTGGCGCGTGTCGTCGTCAAGGTATCGTTCAGCGAGGTGAGGATCGGCTCTACCTCGAGCTCGTTGAGCTTGTCGAGCAAGTTAGAGACTTTCTGCTCGATTTGCGCGAAGCCGCCCGACGTCGTCGGGAACACCGTCTTGCCCTCGAAGGTGAGCGCTTCGTAGGGCTCGGGGTCGTCGCGGAAGTTGAGGTCGACGAACAGCGCGCCGGTGAGCAGGTTGCCGGCCTTGAGCGTGGCGCGCAGGCCGTGCTCGAACATGCGTTCGAGGCGGGCGCGCCAGTCCTCGGCGTCGAAATTCGCCATGGCGTCGTCGAAGCGCTGTGGCTCGATGCGAATCAGAACCGGAATCGCGAAACGGTTCAGCGTATCCGGCTGGGGAGCAGAGAAGCGCCAGGGCACGGCTTCCACGGTCCCCACGCGCACGCCGCGGTACTCGACCGAGTCGCCTCGGCTCAAGCCACGTACGGTGTCGTCGACCAGCAGCACGTATTCGAGGTAGCGGTCGAAGGTCCCTTCACGCGCGCTTTCCTCGTCGCTGAAGAGTTGGTAGGTCGCCTCGGATTCGGCGGGATGCCCCATGGCGACATCCTCCGGCACGCCGAAGGTCACGCCGCCGCCGATGAGCGATTCCATGGATTCCACATTGACCCGGAAGCCCTGGGAGTCGAGGCGCACGTCGACACCCGACGAGATCCAGAAGCGTGTGGTGTCCGTGACCAGAACGTCATAAGGCGACTGGATGTAAAGGCGATGGCGCATTTCCTTTTCTTCGGGATCGAACTCGGTGTTCTCCACGCGCCCGACGGTGAACCCCTGATAGGTGATGGGGTCGCCGGCGCGCAGTGAACTGCCTACCTGGCTGACCAGGTTGACGCGAATGCCCGGCGCATCGGGCGGCGCCACAGGCGGTTGGTCGAGTACCTCGAATTCACGCTGGTCGTTTTCGCCGTTGCCGGGCAGCAGTTGGATATAGGCCCCCGAGAGCACGGTGCCCAGACCGCTGATGCCTTCCCGGTCGATACGCGGCTTGACGACCCAGAAACGCGCCTCGTCATTCAGCATGCGTTCGGTATCGGGCTTCATGCGGGCCGTGATGATGGTGTGGGACATGTCTTCGGAGAGCGTCACATCCTCGACGCGGCCGACCTCGACGTTGCGCGTCTTGATCAACGTCTTGCCGGCCTCGATGCCCTCGGCGTTTTTCATCTCCAGGGTGATCGTGGGGCCGAGCCCTGAGAGATTGTCGTAGAGCATCCATGCGCCGATGAGGACCGCCACGAGCGGTACGATCCAGATCGGCGAAAGCCGCCGGCGATGGTGGCGCGTCGCGCGCAGAGGGGCATCAGGCATCGTCGGGTTCCTTGCGTGGTGAAGCGAGGGCGGCGATGCGGGGCATCCCGCGTCGCCTCGGTTTTTCGGGAAGGTCGTCCCAGATCATGCGGGGATCGAAGCTGATCGCGGCCAGCATGGTGAGGACAACGACGGAGGCGAAAGAGAGCGCGGCGGGGCCGGGCGCTATCGACATCAGCTCGCCTGCGCGTATCAATGCCACCAGGATGGCGACCACGAAGACATCCACCATCGACCAGCGGCCGATGAATTCGGTGATGCGATACAAGCGAACGCGCGTGACATTGCGCAGTGGTTCGCCCCGGTGGCGGACGGCGTAACACAGCCAGCCCAGCGCAAGAATCTTGCCGATGGGCACGACCACGCTGGCGGTGAAGATGATCACGGCGATGGGGATATCACCATGCTGCAGGAAGAGCATGACCCCGCTGATGATCGTCGAGGGGGAGCTGTTGCCCAGCGACGTGGTGGTCATGATCGGGTACAGATTCGCCGGTATGTACATCACCACCGCGGCGAGCAGCAGGGCCAGCGTGCGCTGACGGCTGCGGGGCGTGCGAGCGTGAAGGGATTCACCGCAGCGTCGGCAGTGCCCGCGTCCGTTGGCATCGAGACGATTGACCAGGCCGCAGGTGGCGCAACCGCTCAACCCCTGCGGCGATGCCGGCTCACCCGGGCGTGCGCCCGCCGGCGCCAGGGGTTCGCTGGCCAGCGAGAACCACATCCAGTCGGTATCGAGGGACTGCGTCGTCAGCAGCAAGAGCAGGGCGTAGGCGCAAAACGTCCAGAAAGAGAGGCCCAGGCTGACCTCGGCCATGCCCGCTACCTTGATCAGGCTCACCAGGGCGGCGATGACGAAGACATCGGCCATCATCCAGGGGGTGAGGTGTTTCAGCGCCCGGGCGACACCCCGCGAATGCGGCAGGAATCGCCGGCTCAGCAGACCCAGCGAGAGCCACATCACGCCGCACAGATAGACCGTAGGCAGAATGATCACGGTCAGCAGCACGCAGATTGCCACCAACGGCTCATGGAAACCGACCAGCGTCGAGGCGGTCTCGGTCAGCTCGATACGGTTGCTGACGCCACGGGCCTCGAAGCTGACGAAAGGGAACGCTACCGACAGCAGCAGCATGATGAGCGCACCGATGGCCAGGGCCAGGCTGCGCTCGGCGGGCTTGTGATGGCGGACGGCCAGGGTGTGCTCGCAGCGGGGGCAGTCCGCTTTCTGGCCGGGCTTCAGCGCCGGCAATGCCACCAGTAGATCGCATTCGTGACAGGCGCGCAGACGCCGCCGCGAATGACGTGTCGTCGCCACGTGCGGCACGCGAGCTGGATGAGCGGTCTGTGACGAAAACGTATCGGCCAAGCTGAGTCTCGCGTTGATATTCCAGGGTGTCGGTCGTGATGCGTGGTGGCATGAGCCGTTGGCTCAAACGCACCAGTCCCGAAGGGGACTCGAGTGTTGATCGATTGCCTACCGCCGGTACCATCGATCTCACGCTACTATAGCAACTTGAGCAACTCGCAGCGTTGTCGTTCCGCTATGCTTTTGCCTCAATGCCTGGTATCTAGAGTGGCGTGTGGCGACGCGGATCGACGATCAGGCGTGTCAAGGCAGCGAACAGCGTACATTCACATGCGTATGTTTGTCAGTAGCCTGACGTCGGCGGTGCCGGGGGAGGAACCCCCGGCGTGCGCCGACACATTCCCTATACAGCTGCAAGGAGATTTTATCGTGCTAATGGCGATCATCGCCGTCGCTCTCGGGCTGGCGGTATTGGTATGGAGTGCCGACCGTTTCGTCGATGGCGCGGCCGCGACGTCGCGTCATCTGGGATTGTCGCCCTTGCTGATCGGCATGGTGGTCATCGGACTCGGTACCTCGGCGCCGGAATTGATGGTGTCGGCGCTTTCCGCCTGGCAAGGCAACCCTGGCCTGGCGTTGGGCAACGCCTATGGCTCCAACATCGCCAATATCGGCTTGATCGTGGGGTTCGTGGCCCTGCTCAGCCCGTTGATCATGCACTCGCAAGTGCTGCGTCAGGAGTTGCCGTTGCTCATGCTGGTGACCTTGGCATCGCTCTGGTGCCTTCAGGACGGCGCCGTGTCGCGCTGGGACGCGGTACTGCTGCTGGCAATGCTGGCAGCCTTCTTGACCTACAGCATCATACGCGGCCGGCAGCAGGGCAGTGACACGCTCGCCGACAATACGACGGCCGACCTCGATACCCAGGCGATGACGCTCAAGCGAGCGATTACCTGGACCCTGGTGGGCCTGGTCCTGCTGATCGTCAGTTCACGTCTGTTGGTCTGGGGGGCGGTGGATATCGCCTCGGCATTCGGGGTCAGCGATCTGGTCATCGGGTTGACGGTGGTCGCCATCGGCACGTCGCTGCCGGAACTGGCTTCCTCGATCAGTGCGGTGCGCAAGAACGAGCACGACCTCGTTCTTGGCAACGTGGTGGGTTCCAATCTCTTCAATACCCTCGCCGTGGTGGGACTGGCGGGTGTCATCGATCCGATCGACGTCGATGGCGCGGTCCTGGTGCGGGATTGGCCGGTCATGGCGGGCCTGACCCTGGCGCTGACCGTGTTCGGCATCGGCTGGAAAGGCCAGGGGCGTATCAACCGCCTGGAGGCTGCTCTGCTGTTGGGCACGTTCATCGCCTATACGGCGTGGCTGGTGATGTCCGTGATCGGCACGCGCTAGGCGTGGTCATGCCAGGGAGCGAGCCGGCCCAGCGCCTCCTGGAGTGGGGCTAGGTCGCTGCAGGACGCGGGCGCATGGGGCTGGTGGTCGATGCGTATGCGCTCGCGGTCGGGGAAAGACGCCTCGAGATGTTCGATCCAGGGGCGTTGTTCCTCGCGCCAGTTGGCGAGCCATTGGCTGTCGACCTCGGCGGGCAGGCACTTGTTGATCACCACGGCGCCGACGTGCAGGCCATGGCTTTCGAGCAGCTCGCGGGTGCGCGCGGTTTCCAGCGCCGGCAGGCGTTCCGGGTTGGCGACCAGGATCACCGCCGAGTGTGCAGGGCAGGTCAAGTGCTCGCGGGCGGCGGCGAGGCGTCCGCGACGACGCATCAGCGTTTCCTGAATGGGATCGTCGACCACCTCGCCGTCGCCCAGCCACGCCTTGTAGTCGCTGCGCACCTTGCGGCGGCGTTGCATCAAGCCTTCCACCCAGGCGCCCATGATCTCGGGGAGCGCCAGCAGGCGAACCGTGTGCCCGCCGGGGGCGGTGTCGAAGATCAGCCGATCGTACTTCTCGCCGGTATCCAGCAACAGGCCGACCAGGGCATCGAAGAGGGCGGCTTCCTCGGTGCCGGGCGCGTGCCGCGCCAGATCGAGCTGGCGAAACACCGTCGCGCTGCGCTCGCCGCTGACCAGAGGACGCAGCGTGGCCTTGACCTGCTCCAGGTAGCGTTGCGTTTCGTGGTCGGGATCGAGTTCGACGACATCGAGGCCGGCCTGCATGCGTGTGGGGGTCGGCCCCGGCGCGCGTCCGAACAGGTCGGCCAGATTGTGCGCCGGGTCCGTGGAGACCAGCAGGGTGCGCCAGCCGGCCGCCGCGCAGCCAAGCGCGTAGGCGGTGGCGCAGCTGGTCTTGCCGACCCCGCCCTTGCCGCCGAAGAAAAGGCTCTTGGCCATATCGGCTATCTCTCCTCGGTTGTGCCACGCGTCATCGGTGCCGCTCAGCAGCAGCGAAAACCATCCAGTGGCGAACGCGGCATGCCTTGGCGCTGGTGCCATTCATGGAAGCGCTCGAGCATGTGCGGGTAGAGCTCCAGGGTCATGTCGCTGACGGGATTGGGGATGCCCATCATGTCGCAGAAGCACAGCAGCATGAAGAGGTCCTCCTCATCCTGAAGCTCCCGGGCGATTTCGCGCCGGTGCGGCAAGCTCAGGACCGCGTCGTAACCCTGGATCGCGCGGCGCAACCGTGATCGCCACAGGGCGATCACGGAACCGTCGTCATCAGCGTGACTCATCGGAACTCAGCGGTTGCTGCTGCGCGGCCGGGTCACCCTGACGGAAGCTTCGCGACGCCTCGAGCAGGATCCACAGCGTGAACACCATGATCAGACTGCCGAAGGTGAACAGCAGCAGGTTGCGGTCGGCATCGCCGAAGCCCGACCAGGTGAAGATCACCTGCTGCCCCATGGCCCACAGCGTCATGACCAGCAGGAACAGCATGGGAACCAGGGTGAAGACCACCGGGCGGCCCTGGCGCTTGAGCCATACCGAGACCAGCATCAGCGTGATGCCGGCCAGCAGCTGGTTGCTGGTGCCGAACAACGGCCACAGCAGGTAGCCGCCGGAGCCGAAGCCGTTGGGGCCTTCGGGCAGGATGACCAGCGCGGCGCTGGCGATGACGGCGATGCTGGTCGCGACGTGCTTGCGGGCGATCACCGGCATGCCGTACTCGTTGCCCAGCTCGGCGATGATGTAACGCATCAGGCGCACGGCGGTGTCGAGCGTGGTGGCGGCGAAGCTCACCACGATCACCGCGACCAGGGTCGAGCCCATGTGCTCGGGAATGCCCAGATTGCCGGCAAGCTGGCCAGCGCCTTTCACGAACGAGCCCAGGCCGTTGGAGCCGGCGGCGGAAAAGCTCGAATACGTCGCGGTGAAATCGGTACCGGAGGCGAACAGGGTGCCCACCGCGATGATCGCGATCATCGCCAGCATGCCTTCACCCAGAGCGCCCCCGTAGCCGACCATGCGGGCATCGGTTTCCTTGTCGAGCTGCTTGGACGTGGTGCCCGAGGCGACCAGGCCGTGGAAGCCGGAAATCGCCCCGCAGGCGATGGTGATGAACAGCAGCGGGTACCAGCTGATGTCCGCTTCGCCGTTGACGCTGGGGGCGGTCATTTCCGGTGCACCGAACAGCAGCCCCAGATACAGCAGCGCCAGGCCGACCACGAGCTGGTGCGAATTGATGTAATCGCGCGGCTGCAACAGCTTCCAGACGGGGAGCGTCGAGGCGATGTAGACGTATGTCATCAGCACCACGATCCACACCAGAAAGGCCATCGAGGTGCCGTTGAAGCCACCCACGACCGGCGCCTCGGCACCGCCGAACCAGCTCACCAGATCGATCTGCAGCAGGGGAATCTCGCTGGCCAGCAGCGCTGCGCCATACATCACGGCCAGTGCAATCACCGACGGCAGCAGCATCGAGCCCGAATGGCGATAGACGCGGTAGCCGATCCACACGGCGAGCGGGATCTGGATGAAGACCGACAGCACACTGGCCGGGAAGGTGATGAACAGCTTGGCGATGACCCAGGCGAAGACCGCGTTGACCATCAACACCAGGATCAAGATGATGAACAGGAACAGCAGTTTGGCGCGCTGTCCGATCAGCTTGTTGGCCAGCGTGCCGATCGAATGGCCCTTGTGGCGGTTGGAGAGTACCACCGCGCCGAAATCGTGCACCCCGGCGGCGAAGACGGTCCCCAGCACGACCCACAGGATGGCTGGCAGCCAGCCCCAGTAGATCGCGATGGCAGGCCCCACGATGGGCGCCGCGCCGGCCACCGACGTGAAATGGTGGCCCCAGAGAATCCACTTGTTGGTGGGCACGTAGTCGACGCCGTCGCGATAGGTGTGCGCCGGCGTCTGGAAGTCGGCATCGAGTCGATAAATGCGTTCGGCGATGAACTTCGAATAGAAACGATAGCCCATCACGAAACACACGGCGCCGAACAGGGCAATCCAGATAGCGTTCATGAGTGATCCTTGTTGGTAGTGAGTGCGGCATGGACCGCACTCACGATGCGCTGTTGTGGTGCGCTTACCCTACCAAAGCAGGATGGCGTTCTCCGTTAGACCAACGCATCAGGCGCGCGAGAACATGGCGATACTCTAGGCACCTGCCTACGCTATGGACACGTCGTGTCCGCAGGGGGCCATGCGTCATTTCCATGAAGGTCGAAATCGCGACAAAGACGCACATGCGACAATTTGCCTTGCGGCAACGCGACACACGATAAACTCCGCCATGGCGCTTTTTAACACTACATAAAGCCTCTACGATGAAAGGGCATCGGAGGCGAAAGAACAACGTCCAGATTGCGGCGTCACCCGCGTGATTGGCAGGCGTCGTCAAGACCGTTGTCAAGGCTGTTGTCAAGACCGTTGTTAAGACAAGCCAGGTGACGTTCGCGGTGGCCAGGCGCTGCGGCATCGACCGCCGGCGATTTCCGATGACAATTCGACTACGTGGGCTTCAAGGAGTCAGCCATGGCGCTAGATCCGATTCTCCTGTCGCGATTGCAGTTCGCATTCGTGGTTTCCTTTCATGCCATCTTCCCGGTCTTCACGATCGGGCTTGCCTCTTACATCGCCGTGCTGCAGGGCCTGTACGTCACCACCGGCAATCGTGTCTGGGACCGCCTCGGGCTGTTCTGGACCAAGGTGTTTGCCGTGGTCTTCGGCATGGGGGTGGTGTCGGGCATCGTGATGGCGTTCCAGTTCGGCACCAACTGGAGCAACTTCTCTCAGATGGCCGCTAACTTCATCGGGCCGATGCTGAGTTACGAGGTCGTCACGGCATTCTTCCTCGAGGCCGGCTTTCTGGGCGTGCTGCTGTTTGGTCGCCACCGAGTCTCGCCGGCGGTGCATTTCTTCGCCGCATTGATGGTCGCCGTGGGCACCTTCATCTCGGCGTTCTGGATCCTGGCCACCAACAGCTGGATGCAGACGCCGCAAGGATTCGAGATTCGCGAGGGCGTGATTCACGTCACTTCCTGGGTCGAGGCCATCTTCAACCCGTCGTTCCCGTATCGCTTCACGCACATGGCGCTGGCGGCGTTCTTGACCGGTGGTTTCGTGGTGACCGGCGTCAGTGCCTGGTTCCTGCTGCGTGGGCGCGATGTCGACGCTCACAAGCGGGCCTTGTCGATGACGCTGTGGCTATTGCTGATCCTGACGCCGCTGCAGGCCTACGTCGGCGACGAACATGGGCTCAACACCCTGGAGCATCAGCCGGAAAAGATCGCCGCGATGGAAGGCAACTGGGAAACCCAGTCGAACGTGCCGCTGTTGCTGTTCGCATTGCCCGACCGGGATCTGCAGGCCAACCGCTTCGAGATCGGCATTCCCAACGGCGCCAGTCTCATCCTGCGTCACGACCCGGACGGCGTCGTGCCGGGCCTCGACCAGCTCGAGCCCGCGCAGCAGCCGCCAGTATGGATCACCTTCTTCAGCTTCCGTGTGATGGTGGGGCTGGGGCTTCTGATGATCGCCTTCGCGGTGGCCGGCCTGGTGCTGCGCAAGGGCGGACGCGTCTACCGCAGCCGCTGGTTCCTGCGCGGTCTGCAGGGCATGAGCCTGGCTCCGTTCGTGGCGGTGGTCGCGGGGTGGTTCGTGACCGAAACCGGCCGTTCGCCGTGGCTGATCTATGGCGTGCTCGACTACGCCGATGCCATCACGCCCTCGTTGAGCGGCGGCATGGTGCTGTTCACGCTGCTGGGCTACATCGTCGTCTACGCCGTGATCTTCTACGCCGGCGTCTATTACCTGTGCAAGGTGATCCGCCAGGGGCTCGACGAGCGTGACGAGACCGACGAGCTGGATAGCCACGATCGGCCGGCGCGGCCCATGTCCGCCGCCCACGTTCCCTTCGACGATGAGCGCGACGACCGCGCACCGAGCAGGAGTTAAGCCATGGATATGTTCGACCTTTCGTTGATCTGGGCCGTCATCATCGCTTTCGGCGTCATCATGTACGTGCTCATGGACGGTTTCGATCTGGGACTCGGCATCCTGTTTCCCTTTGCCCCGGACGAGGATGCGCGTGACGTGATGATGAACTCGGTCGCACCGGTCTGGGACGGCAACGAAACCTGGCTGGTGCTGGGCGGTGCGGGACTGATCGGCGCCTTCCCGCTGGTCTATTCGATTCTCCTGCCGGCGATGTACATCGGTGTGTTCCTGATGCTGGCGGGCTTGATCTTCCGCGGCGTGGCCTTCGAATTCCGCTTCAAGTCGCGCCGCACGCGGACCTGGTGGAACGCGGCCTTCGCCGGCGGCTCGTTCGTGGCGGCCTTCGCCCAGGGCGCCGTGGTGGGGGCCTATATCGAGGGCTTCGAGACCGCCAACCGAGTCTTTACCGGCGGACCGCTGGACTGGCTGACGCCGTTTTCGGTGATCACCGGTCTCGGCCTGGTGGCGGGTTACGCGCTGCTGGGGGCGACCTGGCTGGTGCTGAAGTCGGAAGGGCACGTGCGCGAGTGGGCGCGGGGGCTGGTGCCCAGGCTGCTCGTCGGCGTGGTTGTGGTGTTCGCCATCGTCAGCCTGTGGACCCCGTGGATCGACCCGGGCGTCTGGGAACGCTGGTTCGACCACATTCAGGTGATCTGGCTGCTGCCCGCGCTGGCGCTGGCCTGCGTGGTCGGCGTGTACACCGCCAATCGCAAGGGGCGCGAGCTGTTGGCCTTCCTGCTCACCCTGGGCATGTTCGTGTTCACCTACCTGGGGTTGCTGGTGAGCCGCTGGCCGTACGTCATTCCTCCGGATTACACGCTGTGGGAAGCGGCCTCAGCCCCTGCGTCGCAGTTCTTCCTGCTGGTCGGCGTGTTGTTCGTGGTTCCCATCATCCTGACCTACACGGCCTGGTCGTACTGGGTGTTCCGCGGCAAGGTCCGGGTCGGCGAAGGCTACCACTGAGCCATCATGTCAGCTTCTCGTTCAACGTCTTCTTCATCGGCTTCCCCGGCGCGGGCATCGCGCCGGTGGCTGGCCGAGCAAGCGCGCGACGTGCGTGGCTGGCTGACGCTCGCCGTGGCCGCGGGGCTCGCCGTGGGTGTCCTGACGCTGGTCCAGCTCGGCCTGATGGCATGGCTGATCAGCGCTGTGGTGGCGCGCGATGCGACGCTGACCTCGCTCTGGCCATACGCGGCGGGGCTCGGCGGTACGGTGCTCCTGCGCGCGCTGGCGCAGTGGGCGCAGGAGACCTGCGGTCTGGAGGCCGGACTGCGGGTCAAGGCGCGCGTTCGGGGGCAACTGCTCGATCATCTCGCCGCCCTGGGGCCGGTCCGCCTGGCCGAGCGGCATAGCGCGAGCAGCGCCGGCCAGTTGGTCGACCAGGTGGAAGCGCTGGAAGGCTACGTCGCGCGCTATCTGCCCCAGGCCACGCTGGCGGTGGTGGTTCCGCTGCTCTTTCTGGGCGTGGCGTTCTGGCTGGATTGGCTGGCGGCATCGTTTCTGCTGCTGGCGGCGCCCTTGATTCCGCTGTTCATGGCGCTGGTGGGGATGGGGGCGCAGCGCCTCAACGAGCAGCAGTTCCAGGCCATGACACGTCTGGCGGGGCACTTTCTCGATCGGGTGCGCGGACTCACCACCCTGCAATTGTTCGGCCGCACACCGCAGGCCACCGACGAGGTCGTCGCGGTGGCCGACGACTACCGACGGCGGAGCATGAAAACGTTGCGCGTGGCGTTCCTGTCCTCGGCGGTACTGGAGTTCTTCGCTTCGGTGTCCATCGCCGTCATCGCGATCTACATCGGCTTCGGCCTGCTGGGCTACATCCAGTTCGGTCCGGCCGAGCAGCTGACACTGTTCAGCGGTTTGTTCCTGCTGTTCATGGCGCCTGACTTCTTCCAGCCGCTGCGCCTGCTGGCGCAGCACTACCATGACCGTGCCAGTGCTCTGGGTGCCGCCGAAGGGTTGCGCGACCTGCTTGCCCAGTCGCCGCCGCGCGGCGCCGTCGAGTCCCTGACGGGGGACGCCTCGCCCCGTGCTCGGCTGAGCGACGTGGTCGTGTCGCATCCCGGACGAGGGCGGGTGCTGGGGCCGTTGGACATGACCATTGCCGATGGCGAGGTGATTGCCCTGGTGGGGCCCTCAGGGGCCGGCAAGTCGACGCTGTTGCAACTGCTGGCCGGCTTCATCGACGCCGAGGCCGGCCAGGTGGCGCTGCGCGAGCCGACACGACTCGCCTGGCTCGATCAGCGGCCGTTTCTGATGCAGGGCACGCTGGCCGACAATCTGCGACTGGTCGCGCCCGAGGCCAGCGACGCGCAGTTGCGCGAGGCGCTGGCGGCGGCCCGGCTCGACACGTTGCTGGCCACCTTGCCTGAGGGACTCGACACGCCGCTCGGTGAGCGCGGATTGGGGCTGTCGGGTGGGCAGGCCAGCCGCCTGGCACTGGCCCGGGTGTTTCTCAGCGATGCCCCGCTGGTGCTGCTCGACGAGCCCACGGCCAGTCTCGATCCCGACAGCGAGCGCCTGGTGATCGAGGGCTTGGCGACGCTCGTGGCGCAAGGGCGCACGCTGGTGATTGCCACGCACCACCCCGCCGTGATGCGAATGGCCGACCGGGTGCTTGGCTTCGACGCGGGACGCTTGACGCCCCGTGCCACCCACGCTACGCCGGAGGTGCCATCATGACGGAACCGCGCATGCCGACGTCACGCAGCCCGGGAGCGGGTCTCAAGGCGCTGGGCCCCTGGCTGCGCGTGATGGCGCAGCGCCGCACGCGCCTGGCGATCGGCGCGCTGCTGATGCTGTCGACCATGGCGTTCGCGATCGGCCTGTTGACGCTTTCCGGCTGGTTCATCACCGCGACGGCCTTGACCGGCATGGCGCTGGCGGCCGGGGTGGCGGCGACGCTGGATGTCTTCACGCCCGGCAGCGGCATTCGCCTGTTCGCCGTGGGGCGCACCGCCTCGCGCTACGCCGAGCGTCTCTACAATCACGATACCGTGCTGCGTCTGCTCGCCGACATCCGTGGGTGGACCTTCGCCGGGCTGGCGCGTCTCCCCGGGCGTGAACTGGCGCGCTACCGTGCCGGGGAATGGCTCAATCGCCTGACGGCCGACATCGATGCGCTCGACAATCTCTACCTGCGCCTATTGGCACCGCCGCTGGTGGGGCTGCTGGCGATTCTCGGCGTGGCGGGCGTGCTGGCGCTGGCGTTGCCTCGGCTCGGGATCGTGCTGCTCGCCGTGTTGTTGCCGCTATGGGGCGTGATCACGCTGGGCATGGCCCTGGCGGGCCGTCGACCCAGCGCGCGGCGCATCGAGACGCTCGAGCGCTTGCGCGTGCGTGCTCTGGAACATCTTCAGGGGCTGGCCGAGTTGCGGGCCTTCGCGGCGCTGGGCGCGCATCGCGGGACGCTGGAGACCACCCAGCGCCGCCTGCTGGACGATCAGCGGCGGCTGGGACGGCGTGCCGCCCTCGGCAGCGCGCTGGTCACGCTCGGTGTGCAGGGGGCGGGGGTGGGCATTCTGTGCCTGGCGCTGCTCGCCTTCACCGCTGGCGAGCTGTCGGCGCCGGTGGCCAGCATGCTGCCGCTGGCGGTCCTGGCCTTGAACGAAGGCCTCGCCATGCTGCCGGCGGCCTTCGTGCAACTGGGCGCGACACGTCAGGCGGCGGCACGCCTTAACGACCAGGCCGCGTTGTCGTCCGTGGAGGAGGGCACCCATGCCTGGCCTCTGGCGCCGGGCGAGGCGCCGGAAGTGGTCTTCGACGACGTGTCGTTGCGCTACCCGGGCATGGAGAGCACGCCGGCGCTTGCGCATCTCGACCTGCGGCTGGCCGCCGGGGAGCGGCTGGCCGTGCTGGGCCCCTCGGGCAGTGGCAAGTCGAGCCTGGCACAGCTCGTTGCCCGCGCCTTCGACCCCAGCGACGGCCATGTGCGTGTGGCCGGGCGAGATGTGCGCGACCTTGCGCCGGTGGCGCTGCGGGCCCGGCTTGGCTACCTGACGCAACATACCGAGCTGTTTCATGCGTCGCTGGCCGACAACCTGCGCCTGGGGTTGCCGGTCGACCACGGCCTGGGGGAAGAAGCGATCGAACGGGCCCTGTGGCAGGCACTGTGGATCGTCGACCTGGATGGCTGGGCGCGTGAACTGCCCCAGGGGCTCGAGACCTGGGTGGGCGAGGCCGGGCGTCAGCTGTCCGGTGGGCAGGCGCGGCGCGTGGCCCTGGCACGGGTAATCCTGCGTGATGCGCCGCTGGTGTTGCTCGACGAACCCCTGGCGGGACTCGACGAGGCGACCGCCGGCATCGTCGCCGAGCGCCTGGACACCTGGCTCGACGGGCGCAGTGTGTTGATGTTCGCCCACCGGCGCGATGCCTTGCCGCGTTGCGATCGTGCCTGGTCGTTCACCGCTGCTGCATGACCTCCTTGATGATCGGCACCGGTGACATCAGATGTTCGCGCATCATCGCGCGGGCGGTGGGCGTGTCGCGGGCGAGAATGGCGTCGGTGAGTGCGGCATGCTCCTGGCGCTTGGCGTCCAGTGCCTCCGCGGAGAACACCGTCTGGCACAGCCACAGGTGACGATAGCGCTCGGCCTGATCGAATAACCAGGTGCGTGCCTGCAACAGGTGCGGCGAGTCGCAGCCGGCCGCGATGGCGCTATGAAACGCCTGGTGGCGCGTATCCCACACATCGAGCATGTCCTCGGCACTGTGTACCTCGGCCACCTTGGCCAGGGCGTGCGCCTTGGCGACGATACCGGCTTCCCAGTCGTCGCCGCCGCGCGCGATGGCCAGTTCCAGCACCAGTCCCTCCAGTTCCGCACGGGCATCGTAGAGTGACTCGAGCTCTTCGATCGACATCTCGGCGACGCGATAGCCCCGCTGGCTGACCGCCGTGACCAGGCGCTCCCCGACCAGTTGCGACAACGCCTCGCGCATCGGGCCAACGCCAAGCGCGTAGCGTTCCTTGAGATGGCTCATGCGGAGTTTTTCGCCGGGCGCGTAGACGCCGCGAATGATATCGCGCTTGAGTTGTCGGTAGGCAGCGATGGCGAGATTGGGGCGCGGACTGGCGCTGGTCATGACGCGATTCCCTGAAAATGCCCTTGCATGATACCGGACAAGGCCACGACCGGGGAGACGTTGTGGGATGACGTGCGAGGCTTCGGTTTAATTTTGACGTTTAGCGAAAATGTAGATATTTTCAGCATAAGCTTTATTCACGCTGACTCGCTGCATCCGCAAGGCGGGCCAGGCCAACGGGACCATGCTGGAGGTTGTCATGAACGCGCTGTCGCATTTTTATACCGATATCTCACTCCGGGGCTTCACGCTCGAGGCTTCGCCGCAGTCATCACGGCTGCTGACATTGACCTTCGATGCGGCGACCGTCACGGCGTTTCGGGAGGCGACCGCCGAGTGGCCGGTCCAGGCGCTGGAATACAAGTCGATGCTGCGATTCCGCGTCGCCAAGATCCTCGACGACCTGTGCGCCAACACCCTGCAGCCGCTGCTTGTCGAAACGATGACCGACCGTGGCACGGGCGGGATCTTGGTCAACCCGCAAGGCCTCGACGACGTCGCGCAGGCCGATGACATGGTCAAGTTCGCCACGGCCGTCGCGCATTGCATGGGCCGCTCCAACTTCGACGCCATGAGCGGGCAGTATTACGCGCGCTTCGTGGTCAAGAACGTCGATACGTCCGACAGCTACCTGCGTCAGCCGCATCGGGTGATGGAGCTGCACAACGACGGCACCTTCGTCGAGCAGGACACCGACTACGTGCTGATGATGAAGATCGACGAGCAGCACATGGAGGGCGGCGATTCTCTGCTGCTTCACCTCGACGACTGGGCGGATCTCGAACGCTTCTACACGCATCCCCTGGCGCGTCGTGACATGCGCTGGGCGGCGCCGCCCAGCAAGAACGTCAGCCACGATGTCTATCATCCCGTGTTCGGGGTCGATGCCGAGGGGCGTCCGGTGATGTCCTACATCGATCAGTTCGTGCAGCCGCGCGACTTCGAGGAGGGCAACTGGCTGTGCGAGCTGTCCGAGTCGCTGGAAAGCTGCGAGGCGCGGCTTTCCGTGCCGGTGCCGGTGGGCAGCTTCCTGCTCATCAACAATCACTTCTGGCTGCACGGCCGCGACCGCTTCACGCCGCACCCGGAATTGCGCCGCGAACTGATGCGCCAGCGCGGCTACTTCACGCACCGGCAGACGCTGGCCAACCCCAGGCACACCTGAGGGCGCCGGGCGCAGCGTGCGCCTTGAACGAGGCGCGGGCGTTGCGCAGGCTGTCAGGCGTCGAACCCCGAAGCGAGATTATAGAAGCGAGAATGTGGTGTACGATTTCATCATCATCGGTGGCGGCATCCTGGGGATGTCCACCGCCATGCAGCTCATCGAGGCCTATCCCGACAAGCGCATTCTGCTCGTCGAGAAGGAGGACGGGCCGGCCTGCCATCAGACCGGCCACAACAGCGGGGTGATCCATGCAGGCGTCTATTACACGCCGGGCAGCCTCAAGGCGCGCTTTTGCCTGGAAGGCAATCGCGCCACCAAGGCGTTCTGCGACACCCACGGCATCGCCTATGAGAGCTGCGGCAAACTGCTGGTCGCCACCAACGAGGTGGAAATGCAGCGCATGCGGGCGCTGTGGGAGCGCACCGCGGCCAACGGGCTGGAGCGTGAATGGCTCGACGCCGATCAACTCCGCGAGCGCGAGCCCAACATCACCGGGCAGGGCGGCATCTTCGTGCCGGCCAGCGGTATCGTCGACTATCGCCAGGTGACGGCGACGATGGCCGAGGTGTTCCGGAACGCCGGCGGCGAGATACGTTACCAGGCGCCGGTCACGGCCCTGGAGGAGCGCGACCGGGAGGTCGTGGTCACCACGGGACAGGGAACTTTCACCACGCGTCATCTGGTGTCGTGCTCGGGACTGATGGCCGACCGCGTGGTGCGCATGCTGGGCGTGACGCCCGAGTTCAGCATCTGCCCGTTCCGGGGCGAGTATTACCTGTTACCGCCCGAGCACGATCGAATCGTCAATCATCTGATCTACCCGATTCCCGACCCCGCGATGCCGTTTCTCGGCGTGCATCTCACGCGGATGATCGACGGCACCGTTACCGTGGGGCCGAACGCGGTGCTGGCGCTCAAGCGCGAAGGCTATCGCAAGCGCGAAATCTCGCTGGGCGACATCGCGTCGATGGCGCGCGACCCCGGCATTCGCCGGGTGCTGCGCGCCAATCTCAAGCCGGGCCTGCGCGAGATGAAGAATTCGCTGTCGAAGGGCGGCTATCTCGAGGAGGTCCGCAAGTATTGCCCCGGCTTGACGCGCGACGATCTGCGCCCGTATCCGGCCGGCGTACGCGCCCAAGCGGTCGGCAGGGACGGCAAGATGATCGACGACTTCCTGTTCGTGAACACAAGGCGCAGCGTCAATGTGTGCAACGCGCCGTCGCCCGCCGCCACCTCGGCGATTCCCATCGGCGCGCATATCGTCGAGCAGGTGAGGGCCCAGGTCGAGGCCTAGCCTCGCCTGGATCCGACGCTAATCCTGGCGGGAGGCGTCATCGCCATCCAGCGGCGTCACTACGGTGTCTTCCTCGCGCAGGGCTTCCCAGGCGTGGTAGGTGCTGAGAAACACCTCGCCGGTGAGATGCTCGAGGAAGTCGCTCTGCTTGAGCTGGTCCATGACCGGCCCCTTCACCTCGGCCAGGTGGAGCTTGACTCGGGAGTCCTCCAGGCGAGCATTGATGGCTTCGAGGCTTTCCAGCGCCGAGGCGTCGATCAGGTTCACCGCCGAGCCGATCAAGACCACGTGCTTGAGCGCGGGACGCTCGGCGACCATGGCATAGACGGTATCTTCCAGATAACGCGCATTGGCGAAGTACAGGCTTTCGTCGACCCGCAGCAAGGCCACGTGCGGGTCGTTCTCGGTGGCGTAGCGTTCCACGTTGCGGAAGTGCTCGGTGCCGGGCACGCGGCCCACCAGCGCGCTGTGCGGCCGGCTGGTGCGGTACAGAAACAGTGCCAGCGACAAGCCGACCCCGGCCATGACGCCCGCCTCGACGCCGACCACGAACGTCAGCACGATAGTGGCCAGCATGGCGGCGAAATCACGCTTCGAGTAGCGCCAGGTGCGCTTCAGGCCCCGCGCGTCGAGCAGCGTGAAGGTCGAGACGATGATGCTGGCGGCCAGCGTGGCGATGGGCAGGAAGTGGATCAGCGGCGTGAGATAGAGCGTCACCAGCGCCACGCCCAGCGCGGCGAAGCTGCCTGCCGCCGGCGTGCGTGCCCCGGCATCGAAGTTGATCACCGTGCGTGACAGGCTGCCTGTCACCGGCATGCTGCTGCTCAACGCGGCGGCGAGGTTGCTGCCTCCCAGCGCGAACAGCTCCTGGTCCGGCGAGATGCGCTGTCGGCGCTTGGCGGCGAGCATCTGCGCCAGCGAGACTGATTCGATGAAGCCCACCAGGCTGATCAGGAGCGCCGGCATCCAGAGGGTGCTCAGCAGGCTCGGATCCAGCGAGGGCAATGCGATCGGCGGCAGATGACGGGGAATCTCGCCGACCACGGCCACGCCTTGCGCTTCCAGATCGAACGCCCATACCAGCAGGGTGGAGACGACGACGGCGATGATCGGCCCGGCCTTGGCGATGAAGCCGCTGAGCGTGGCCGAGAGGCCCCAGCTCTTGAGTACCGGCCCCGCACGACGCATCACCATCAAGAAACCCAGCGATCCCAGGCCGATCAGTGCCGTGGGTATGCTGAAGTCCCGCCAGTGCAGGGCCAGCCCGGCCAGCTGGTCGATCAGCGTGAAGCCGGACATCGAAATGCCCAGCAGGTTGCCCAATTGGCTGGTGGCGATCAGCACGCCGGAGGCGCTGAGCAACCCCGAGATCACGGGGTGACTCAGGAAGTTGGCGAAGAACCCCAACCGAAAGATGCCCATCAGCATCAGCATGACGCCGGACAGAAACGCCAGCGTTGCTGCGGCTTCGCTGTAGGCGACGGTTCCCGTGGCGACGATGCCGGACAGCGCCGCGGCGGTCATCAGCGAGACGATCGCCATCGGCCCGACCGCCAGGGTGCGGCTGGTGCCGAAGACGGTGTAGGCCACCAGCGGCAGCATGCTGGCATACAGACCGGTCACCGCCGGCAGTCCCGCGAGCAGGGCATATGCCAGGGCCTGGGGAATGACCATGAGCGTCACGATGACGGCGGCGAACAGGTCTTGCGAGAGTGTCTGACGATCGTAACGCGGCAGCCACTCGAGAATGGGCAGGTAACGCTTGAGCATCCGGGTCCTGTTTATGTGGGCGAACTTTTATGTAAACAGGTGTTCATGTGATCGAAACAGTTCTATACGCGGTACAGCGCGCAAGAAAGAGTCACGATGCTGAAAACCTTCCAAAGGCCGCTAATGGTGAGACGTGCGCGCCCCGTGTGCAAGCGAATGGGGCCGATGTGGCGCCTGCGTTTCGTGGCCGAATGATCCCAAGTGCCGGCAACGTGGTTGTCGCCTGGCCGATACAGTCCTGCGGCACTCGTGGGAGCAGCGGTTGGCGTTTGGCTGGCAGAGCGGGGGCCTGGTGGCGGCGTGGCGTGGTCGCCGAGAAAGTGCGGTCGCTGGCACAGCGCAGCAAGCGGTGGTCCGGCACCCGCACCGGCAGCCGTTGCGGCGTATGCACGCAGGCACGGCTCATGCAGACCTGCAGACGGGACGCCGGGGAGGCCATGCATGGCCTCCCGATTCCGGGTTTCATGCCGGCACTGTAGCGGCTTTCGCGTCGGTTATGCGCCGCAAGCGACCTGAGTGCCACTTGATCGTGCGACGGTCACACTTCCCATTCGATCAAGCGACCCTGGCGTTGCTCCAGGGCTTCGGCGATACGCAGCACTTCTTCGCTGGGAATCTGGCGAATCAGTTCCTGGCTCTCGCGATCGACGATACGCGTCACGATGCGCCCCTCGTATTCCGATAATTCGAACTGGATATTGTAGGCACTCATCACTTCATTGACGCGCTGGATAGGCGCGGCGAGTTCACTCATGGTGAGCGACGAAGAGGGCGATGCGACCTGTGTCGCCGACTCGGGGCGCAAGTGGGCCAAGGCCATGTCCAGGCGCTGGCGGCCGCTCAACGGATTGGGCGTGATATGTGCGGTGGACGGACCGCTGTTGGTTGGAAACTCGGGTATGTTCGACGACATGCTGTGTTCCCCCGTGTCGTGATGGTTCTTTTTGGGTTTTTTTGTCATGGCACAGTGGGCGACGCGCTCGATGTCGTATATCACGGCATCAGTTCGACCTGCGTACGACCCGCATCGTCACCCACGCCGATATCGACGAAGATGGCGTGATGGAAGCCACTGTCCCGTTTGTAAGACTGAATCTTCTTGATGTCCTGATGCTTGCCGAAACTGTTGGTGCTCTTTTGCACCTCGATGGCCGCCAGGTTTTCATGCGTGCCGCGGTGATGAATGATGATGTCGGGATAGGCGGTGCGCGCGTCGGTGTCAGCGGTGTGGCTGACGGTCGTCATATGGCGGGTGCGCTTGCAGGGGCCGGACCAGCGGTTGTACTCGATATCCACGTCCCAGTCTGGAAACGCCTGCTGCAGATACATTCCCAGCCGGAAGGAGAGTGAGCGTTCCGTCGCCGAAGCGGTGAGCAGGTGCGAGTCGCGCTCGAGAAGTGTCTCGAGCGCCTGGGAGAGCTTTTCTTTCACACTGGTCTCGGACTCGGTGATGAAGGTACCGATATGCGTCATCGGGGGCCTCGCGTTGGTGGTTTCTCTTGGTGGCGTGTCGGCTCCACGCTTGTTATATCCACGTTCAAACGCATTCCCTGCTGATTCGATTCCCCTGTGGCTTCTTGGTTATCGGCCGTCGCGGGATCATCTTTAGCATCGCATGCAAAAAAATGCATGTGAGCACCCGACGTCTCTCGTCGCGCTCCGTCAGACCGGGCGAAACTCAGCGTGAAGCTTGCCGTCGCGCACCATGACGTAAGCCATGTTGCGCTTGCCGGCATCGTCCACCCAGTCAATTTCATTGACGCCTGGCTTGAGTACCGACTCCGCCGTTTCCAGCGATGTGGCGGAGGTGCCGTTGACCGAGACGACGATGGCGCCCATGGGTAAACGGCTTTGCAGCGGACTTTCCGCACCCACTTCGACCAGTTGAAGGCCGGTACTGGCCGGGGCGGCTTCGGATGGCCGCGAGGTGCGCGATGATGGTTTGGGCCGTGAAGGGGCCGGACGGTCGGGGGGCGGCCGCTCACTGCGTGCTCGCGATACGCTGCGTTGACGAAGCTGCCAGTGTGCGGCGGTTACCAGTAGCATCATGAGGATCAGAATGGCCGTCATGACGATGTTGCCGATGACCAGAGCCGTGACATGTTCCGCCAGCAACGCCGGTGCCTCCCCCTGAAGCATCAAGAGCTTGTACGTCGTGTAGGGGAGGGTTGCCATGACCATGATCCATAGCAACACGAGAAATAACTGACTACGCAGTAACGATCGCATACGCTTCAAGCCGCCATGGTAAAAGAAGTTGAAATATCTTTTAGCGTAGTATGCCAAAAAACAAGGCGTCGGGCGCTGCTACCAATGACTACAAGAATATCAAGTGCGTGTGTGCGCCTTCACCTGTTCATACAAGGTTTTCGCGTTATCCATCGCGATGGCCTCGTTTTCGTCCAGTTGCAGTATTGAAGAGTCGGTACGGTCGCCGTTCTGGATGGCGCGAATCACCGAGGCATGGCGGCGGGTCACGCTGGCGACGTTCATGCGAATGGAGAGAAGCATCAATTCGAAGCGGCGCTTCTGGTCCTCTCGGCGCTCGCGTTCTTCCGCCGAGTCCGTGGTCTCGATCAGCGAGGTCAGTGTCGTGCTGATCAACTTCTCGATCAGATCCAGGCGGGGCACGATTTCCTCGGTCAACTCTCTGGCAGAAATTTGGGTACGGGGAGACGACATGGTGGAACCTATAAAGCTTGAACGCTCATGCGTGTAAATAGTGTGAGAAAAACAGGGCCAGCGAAGCTGACCCAAGCCTTGCCAATGGCAAGCGTCGTTCACAGCGAGTTGACGGCAGCCGCGTCATCGTGTGCTTGTGCGGTACACCATGCGTTGATGCCCGTATGATGACGTGGCTGCTGACTCAAACGCTATCGGCCAGGGGCCGCAGAACTTTAGCCATTGTCTGAAAACCGTCTGCACTCGGCCATGCTGCGTTAAAAACCAGCTCGGGCGCGAGTCCGATCAAAATGCTCATTTACCCCCTGTAAACTGGTGCGTCAGCCTGGTCCGTTTGCGCTGATTTTTGCCTTGGCTACGCGCCCCGGTCTGGCCTTCACTCGTCGACTTTTAAGACAGTGCCTAGTATCCATGACCGATAGCCGCTTGTGCCTCAGGATTTATGACTGACGGTATAGTCGTTGGGATTGACGATACCCTCCAGCCGACCGATCTGGGAGAAGTCGGTCGAAGTAAGCACCGTGTCGATACTCGCGTCAATGAATGACAGGTTCTTCACTACATGCACCTGGATCGGCATTCCCTTGTTGTCGATATCCATGATCCAGGCGAGGAAGCCCCGCGAAAACTTGGCCAGGCTGCCGATCGGGTACAATCCATACTGTTGGATGTAGGTTTTGTACGAAAAGTCAGCTCGTAGACAGCGGCTTATGCAAGCCAGGCATACCATGGCGCGAAAGCTACGGGCCAGCTTGTCATAGCGCGTCGCAATTCGTCGTATCTCCTTGAGCCAGCTGAAGGCGCGCTCTACCACATTGCGCTCCCGATACTTGGGCTTGTCGAACCCTCGGGGAAGCCCGGGACGAGGCTTTCGATACATCTTGCGCTGCGCGATGATCGGCTTCATTCGGTATCGATCGCAGTAGCGGCGCAAGTCATCGCTGTCGTAGCCCTTGTCGGCCACGATATAGCGGCAACGCTTGCGGGGTCGCCCCGCCTTTCCTGGCAGGCGGATCGTCTCCATCGTGGGCATGAAATGGCGGGTGTCGGCGTCTTGACCCGGTGACAGCGTGAAGGTCAGCGGCCATCCATGTCGATCGCAGACCAGGTGGAGCTTGGTGGTCAGGCCGCCCCGGCTGCGCCCCAACGCATGGTCTACCGGTTCGTCCGAGCCCCCTTTTTGCCACCTCCCGAGGCGGCCCGTGTGGCACGAATGGACGTGGAGTCGATCATCCAGGTATCCAGGTCCATCAGGCCATCCTCGCGCAGTTGGAGCTGGAGGTGCGCCAGCACGGCATCGAAAGTGCCATCATCACGCCACTGGCGGAATCGGTCATATACCGTGGACCAGGGGCCGTAACGCTCGGGAAGATCCCGCCATTTGGCCCCCGAGCAAAGGACCCAGAAGATGCCGTTCAACACTTGGCGGTCATCGCGACGGGGGCGCCCCGTCGTTTTCGGTGGCGACACGATATCCTCGATAAGGGCCCAGCCGTTGTCGGAGATCTCGTAGCGTCCTGCCATACCTCACCTATGCTGTTGTGGCATAGAAGAAACTAGCAAAATCTACTTTTCGTACAAAGCCTAGTCGATGATGATCGTGCGGTCGTAAAGATTTCCATGCTCATGTACCCAGCGGTAGGCATCCAGCGGCGTACGTGGCGATACGCCATTACGTTCGTGGGTATATTTATTGATCGCCTTGATTACACTGATCATTTTGACGACTTCGGACAGTTCGTCCTCGGTCTTGCCGGCAGGATAGCCGCTGCCGTCGAGCAGCTCGTTGGCATTTTCAATAATGTCTCGACATCCCGGGCTGGGCTGCCATCCCAAGGCATCGGTCTTTTCGAGCAGCTTCTCCACGTGACCGCGTAGAATCGCCTTCTGCTGAGGCGTCATATTGGTCTTGAGCGAGGGCAGCTGTTCACTCATGAGCAGCGGTTTGCCCATGGTGTGCAGCAAGGCGCCGGCCACGGCTTCGCGCAACTGGGTCGAATGTGGATCACGCAACACCATCATGTCCGCCAGGTAGGCAGCGACCTGAACCGCATGACGCACCCACTCGGGCTGATCCTGCAGATAGGAAAGTGCGTATAACAGTGCCTTGCGGTCCTGCTTGACCAGGTAGATGAGCGAATCGGTGCAGTCGTAAAGTGTTTCCTCGGGAAACGAGTTCCAGTTCTTGATGAAGATCAACACCGCTTGCAGCTGGCGTGCGACCGAACGGACACCCTTGACCATGGGCGGTGCGTTGGCTGGCTCCGTCGACTTGTGAGCATCGTGTTTCAGGATACTGCTCTCCTTCTTGCGCGGAATGAAAACCGGTGACTCACTGACACCGCGCCCTTCGACGCCGGCCCGGTACGCCGATTCGCGCTCCGACTCGGACACCAGCCGATAAAGCGCATTCTCCATATCGCGTTCCACCTCGACGAATTCAATGCCTACCGCGGCATGTCCTTCGTTACCGAATGGGCGCATATGGCGTATGCAGCCTTGAGAATTAAAGTATTCGCCGTTCGGGAACTTGATGGTGACTCCTGGCAGCCGCTGCTTGACATAGATGGGAAGACTGTCTTCCAGCGCGATGTCGATCATGCAGCCACCCGTGGAGAGGTTGCGGACACGCCCCTTGATGATCAGCTCGTTGGTATAGACCTCCAGGTTTGCCTGAGCGCTCATTCCCAGAATGAAAGGGATGCGTACCGCGCCACGAGACTCGCGTGCGAAAAGCTCATCCGTGAGTTGGCACTTGATCTCGTAGACACCGGGTTCTTTCTTCAGCGGTTTCGCCTTGACCTTCTCGAAATTATAGATTTCCGAGAGTTCTTCTTCAGAGGCGGCAGGGATCTCAATATCGAATGATAAATTTCCTTGATAGAAATAGGCGTCGATATCGGGCTTTTCATAATTGACCGTAAGGTCGAATGCGCCCGTCTCCAGGTCCAGGTTAGTAATGTCGGCCTGGAGCGGGCGTGTTGTCTTTTTTGAGAAGATAGTCACCGTATGCTCTTTCGATACCAGTGATCGGAGCACGCCGGCGAGATGGTTTCCAGAACTATCTTTGGTCAGCATGGAGCACCTGCCATTTATTAAAATATTGCATCAGGAAGTTTTGCTGGGATGCAAGACGCACTCCCTGATGATTGGGTTTAGATTAATCTTATCTTTTTGTCTAATCAAAATTAACCTTTATTAATTGTTTTCGTTCCTCATGACCCTGCTGCATGGAAGCACCCAGGTCGACACTCTCCTTGTGCGCTGGCTTTTGGGCCGTAGGGACATGAGAAGGCTAGATACTGGCCGCCGATCCTGCCAGATGTTGCCCTTCAAGAGTCGTTATATCATATATGATTCAGATGGCTAGTGGTGTGCATGACTTTTCTTCACAAGGGCTGGGCGGGCGGCAGTCATCATCATTTGTCGGACATTCGCAGATGCCATTGCCGCAGGGCAGGTGCCGCTACGGGCTTGCTATCTCGCCTTGGGCTGATGCTGAAGCGCTAAGAAAAAGGGGGCGGTCTCAAGCTCCAAGCGCAACACTATTATTGAAGGGTTTGTGGCCCCGCGACTGATTTCTTAAGCACGTCTGCGTAGACCTCTAGTGGCGTGCGCCAATCGAGCGTTTTGCGGGGCCGGGTATTCATCGAATCGGCGATAGCATCGAGCTCTTCCTGGCTGTAGATAGAAAGGTCCGTCCCTTTCGGCAAATACTGACGAAGCAGGCCATTGGTGTTTTCGTTGGAGCCTCGCTGCCAGGGGCTATGCGGATCGGCAAAGTAGATCGCCGTGCCGGTCTTCTGGGTAATCTCGGCATGGTGCGCCATTTCCTTGCCCTGATCGTAGGTCATGGATAATCGCAGCTCACGTGGCACCTCGTTGAGCTTGTCACTGAAGCCGATGGAGGCCGCTGTTGCCGTGGTGCCGTCCATCTTCGCCAGGATCACCAAGCGAGTGGTGCGCTCCACCAGGGTGCCGACGGCTGACTGGTTGCCAGCCCCCATGATCAAGTCACCCTCCCAGTGCCCCGGGATGAGACGATCCTCGATCTCGGGCGGGCGCAGATGGATGCTGACCAGGTCCGGCAATTGGCCACGTCGATCCTTGCCACGACTCCGAGGCCGGCGTTTACCGTTACCCTGACGCAGACAGGCAATGAGTTCTTTCTTGAGCGTGCCGCGTGGCATCACGTAAAGCGCATTGTAGATGGCTTCATGCGATACCCGACGGCTGGAATTATCGGGAAACATATCCCTCAGTGTGCGGGCTATCTGCTCAGGTGACCAGTACTTGCGGAGCAGATACACCACCAGTTCGAACAGCTCCCCACCGGGATGCAGCTTGGGCTGGCGACGTGATCGATGACGTGCCAATCGAGCTCGCTGCCCGGCTAGACTGGCGTCGTAGCGCTGATTGGGCCTGATGGCATGCCGAGCCAGTTCCCGGGATACCGTACTGGGCGCTCGACCGATATGTCGGGCAATAGCGCGGATTGAATGGCTTGCCTGCATCAGCATGATGGCAGCTCGGTCTTCAGGGGCGAGATGGTGGTAGTAATGTGACATGGCAATACGATACCTGATGGCTCAGGTGTTGCACTTGGTCATTGAGACCGCCGGGCCGGCTAATGCCAGCCTGAAGCCTTGTGCAGGACAAAGGTTGTATGCAGCAGGAAAATTCAACTGGAGATGCATATGGCTATACCTTTATGTATAGATGTAGGGTCCCGGATGATCGGATCGCCTATAGAAGTTATCCTCTGCTAGCAGCGAGAGAGCTTCTTCAGCAATTCATCCGGGAGCAAGTTCATGGACATCAAGCTGCATAAACAAGCGACCACGACACCGAAGATCCGGGCCGAGATCCAGGCAGCGCCCTCCAGCATCACGGATAGCGAGCTGGCTCGCCAGTATGGTGTCGCCACCGCGACCATACGGCGCTGGCGCTACCGTGACGATGTCCATGATCGATCGCACACGCGTCACAACCTGCTGGCCACGCTCACGCCCGAGCAGGAGGAGGTGCTGATCGCAGCACGCGAATTCCTTCGCCTCGGCCTGGATGATCTCCTCGTCGTGGCGCGTGAGTTCCTGAACTCCCGGTTGTCTCGCTCCGGCCTGCATCGCATGCTCCAGCGGCGCGGCGTGCCGACACTGGCGGAACTGGCTCGGCAGGACATCGGAGATGACGAGAAACCGAGGCACAAGCCCTTCAAGGACTACGAACCGGGGTATGTGCACATCGACATCAAGCACCTGCCTCGGATGCCCGACGAGCAGCAGAAACGCTACCTGTACGTCGCCATCGATCGCGCCACGCGTTGGGTGTATCTGGAGATCCGAAGCAGTCAGTCCGCGAAGGATGCTCGCGCGTTCATGAAGCAGGTGGAAGAGAAGGCGCCCTTCAAGATCCAGACGGTGCTGACTGACAACGGCAAATCTTTTACCGATCGCTTCACACGTGCAGGTGAGCGCAAGCCCAGCGGCCGGCATCCGTTTGACCAGGAGTGCCAGGCACATGACATCGAACACCGCCTGATCAAGCCGGGAAAGCCGCAAACGAACGGCATGGTGGAGCGCTTCAACGGCCGCATCAGCGACGTGCTGGCGACTCGGCGCTATGCCTCAGGCGAGGACCTGGAACAGACGCTGAAACGCTATACCTGGCTGTACAATCACCACATCCCGCAGAAGGCACTGCACCATCAATCACCTATTGCGATGATGAAAGAATGGCAGACTAAACGGCCTGACTTATTTACCAGGCGGGTGGTTAATCACACGGGACCCGACATATAGAAAGAAAAGCGTAAGGCATTAGACTTTTTATCAAAGTTTAGGAAGCTTTAGGCGTCTAAAATAAAATGAGAGTCTTTCTCATGAATATGAGTGGCGCTTCGTCGTTTCTGCATTGATCCTGCAAATATGTATTAGCAGTACTTAAATAAATGAGGAGCATTCTATGCTACGGCTTAACGAGATCATGAAAGAAGCACTCAGATCTCAGTGAAGGTGGGCAACCGGTCGGGCAGTGCCATGACCGCCTCTCTGGGCATGGGGCGGGCGAAACGGAATCCCTGCAATAGATCGCAATGTCGACGGATCAGGTCCTGCTGCTGTTCTTCTTCCTCGATGCCCTCGGCGACCACGACCAGATCCAGGTGATGTGCGATGGTGATGATCCCCTGCACGATGGCTGCGTCATGGCGGTCGGTGGTGATGTCCTTGATGAAGGCACGATCCAGCTTGACCTTGTGAATCGGCAGGTCGCGCAGGTAACTCAAGCTGGAGAAGCCCGTACCGAAATCATCGAGCGCCACCTTGATGCCCATTGCCTTGAGCTGGTCGATCAGCTCGACTGCTTGCTCTGCACCGTCCAGCAACACGCTCTCGGTGACTTCCAGCTCCAGATGCTCGGGAGACAGCGACGCAGCATCCAGTGCCCGCTGCACATCCTCAATAAAGCCTGTGCGCCGGAACTGCAGCGACGAAATATTGACGGCCACCGGTACCACACGCCCACCTTCCATATGCATGGCCGCGGCATCCTGACAGACTCGGCGCAATATCCAGCGCCCCAGCGGGATGATCTGGCCCGTCTGTTCGGCCAGCGGAATGAACACGCCTGGCGAAATCATGCCTCTCTCGGGATGATGCCAGCGGATCAGGGCCTCGAGCCCACGGATGCGTCCACTTGCTGCCTCCACGATGGGTTGGTAGTAGAGCTCGAACTGATCATCGCGTAGTGCCGTGTGCAGGTCGTGGCGCAGTAGTACAGAGGCTTCGGTGACTCGTTGCTTGTTGCCCTGGTACCTGTGCCACGTATTGCGGCCCTGTTGCTTGGCATCGGCCATGGCCAGGCCGGCCTGCTGCATCAGTTCGTGGGGACACTCCACGGGTTCGCAATTGCAGGCGATACCGATACTGGCACTGATATGAACCGGCCTGTCCTCAATCTGAAAAGGCGTCGATAGGGCGTCCAGCACCCGCTCGGCCATGTCGATCCCTGCCTGGCAGTCATCGAGATGGGGCAATAACAAGGCAAATTCGTCACCGGTAAGGCGAGCCACGGTATTGGCCTCGCCAGCCGTCTGGCGCAATCGTTTGGCTACCGCCGCCAGCAACTGGTTGCCGATCTGGTGTCCCAGCCCGTCATTGACCGTTTTGAAACCGTCCAGGTCGAGATGCATGACCACCAGCGATTTGCCTTTCACCCCGAATGCTTCTTCCAGACGTTCATCGAATGCAGTGCGGTTGGGCAGGTGGGTCAGCAGATCGTGGGTCGCCTGGTAGGCCAGTTGAGCTTCTTGCTCACGCTGTCGAGTGATGTCCTGCTGGATGCCGATGTAGTGGGTGCAGTCGCCTTGGTCGTCGAATACGGGGCTGAGTGACAAGCGGTTCCAGAATGGAACTGTAGTGGCACAGTGAATCTGGCCACCTGACTTTGAGTGTATGATGGCTCACAGAGACAATCAGGTGCAGATGATGACGAAGAAGAGAACGTTTAGCCCGGAATTTCGCTTGGAAGCGGCCCAGCTCGTGGTCGACCAGGGCTACACGCTGAAGGCGGCGTGTGAGGCCATGGGGGTTGGCAAATCCACCATGGAGTATTGGGTTCGCAGGCTTCGCGCTGAGCGGGCAGGCAAGGTGCCGCTGAAAGGTGAGGCTCTGACGCCGGAACAGCGTGAGATCCAGGAACTGAAGCGCAAGCTGCGGCGAGTGGAAGAAGAGAAGGCAATATTAAAAAAGGCTACCGCTCTCTTGATGTCGGACTCCCTGAGCAATTCTCGATAATCGAGCGACTTGAAGAGAGCTACGCGGTGCAGCACTTGTGTCAGGTGTTTGGGGTGCATCGCAGTAGCTACCGGGCTTGGCGTAGTCGGGATAGAAGACCTTGTGAGACTGAGCAGAAGCTGCTGGATCAGGTTGTCGAGGCGCATACCGTCAGTAACGGCTCTGCCGGCGCTCGCAGCATTGCAAAAATGGTCACGCAGGCAGGAATACAGTTGAGTCGTTATCGGGCCAGCAGGCGGATGAAGCAGCTGGGGCTGATGAGTTCGCAGCCGCCGAGGCACGCCTACAAGAAGGCTGATCAGCCACACCTGGATATACCGAATGTTCTTGATCGGGAGTTCGATGTAAAGAAGCCCAATCAGGTATGGACCGGCGACATTACCTATATTTGGACAGGGGCACGCTGGGCTTATCTGGCAGTGGTCATCGACTTGTATGCTCGTAAACCCGTGGGGTGGGCATTGTCCCTATCGCCGAACACGGAGCTGGTAAAGAAAGCGCTGACCATGGCCTACGAATCGCGTGGAGAGCCACGGAATATCCTGTTTCATTCGGATCAGGGTTGCCAGTACACCAGCCGGGCATTCCGGCAGATGCTTTGGCGCTACCGAATGACGCTGAGTCTCAGTCGCCGTGGCAATTGCTGGGACAATGCCCCAACAGAGCGCTTCTTCAGAAGCCTGAAAACGGAATGGATACCAGAGATCGGCTATCCCGATGTCGCTGCGGCGAAGCGATCTGTCACTGATTATATGATCGGTTACTACAGCAGCCTCAGGCCGCACAAGCATAACGATGGGATACCGCCGAACTTGGCAGAAAAGAACTACTGGAATGCTCAAAGCTCGGTGGCCAAAAGCACTTGACCACTACAATATGGCCCAGCAAGGCTTGTTGGTCAGCGCTTCCTGGGCGCAGGCTTTGTGCGTGTTCGAGCGCATCCTTCGCTTCTGCCCATTCTTTCTTCTCGGCAAGCAGGCGCCCCAGTGCCAACCAGGCATCGGGATCCGAGGGCCCTGTGTGTCAACCTGAATCCATACACCGGCTCAGTGAGTTAAACTCGATCTCAGAGCCCGAGGTTCAGGAGTCCGTATCATGCCTAAACCGCCAACCGAGCTGCCCGATCATCAGGTCACGCCGAATCCCAAGCTGGAGAAGCGCACGCGCCGTCAGTTCTCGACGGAGTACAAGCTTCGCATCCTGGCGGAAGCCGATGCCTGCCGGCATGGCGAGCTCGGAGAGCTATTGCGCCGTGAAAAGCTGTACAGCAGCCAGCTGACGACTTGGCGCAAGGAGCTTGCCGAGAATGGCGTGGAGAAGCTCCACAAGACCGCCCCGGGGCCGCAACCGAGTAAGACCCCGGAGCAAAAGCAGATCGAGGCACTGGAGCGTGAGAACGCCCGTCTTCAGCAGAAGCTCTCGACTGCCGAAGACTGCCTATCGCTCCAAAAAAAAGCGTTATCGATGCTCGACCGCATGAACAATGGGAGCGAACCATGATCACGGTGCTCGAAGCGCGCCCGGCGCATCTTCCATTGGCGATGGCCTGTCGATGCTTGGGCATTAACCGCAGCACAGTGTACGCCTGGCGAAAACGCCGCCATGAGCCTTCTACCGGGGCATCTTCATCGCGCCGGCACTGCCCGCAGCCCAGAGCCCTGTCGGCCGAGGAGCGCGCGCAAATGCTTGAGATCGCGCATAGCGAGCCCTACCGGGATCAGCCGGTGTATGAAATCTACCACGACCTGCTGCAGCAAGGGATCTATCTCGGCTCGCTCAGCACTTGGTACCGGCAGCTTCGTGCGGCCAGGGAAAACGGTGACCGCCGCCCTCAGCGTGCCCCTCAACACCATGCCATGCCTCGTATCACGGCAAGGGCCGCCAATGAGGCGTGGACGTGGGACGTGAGCAAACTGCCCACGCGACGTCGCGGCGTCTATCTCAACCTCTATGTGGTGCTGGATCTGTACAGCCGTTTCATCGTGGCCTGGATGATCTCTCACAAGGAGAATGCCGCGCTAGCTCAACAGCTCTTCCAGGAAGCCATGGATCGCTACGGAATTCCGCATGGAGCGCTGACGCTCCACCAGGATCGAGGCTCACCGATGATCGCCCGGAGCTATCTGGACCTCATGGGAGAACTGGGGGTGACGTGCAGCCACAGCCGCCCGAGGGTGAGTAATGACAACCCGTTCAGCGAAAGCCAATTCAAGACCAGCAAGTACCAACCCGACTACCCCGGGCGCTTCGAGAGCATCGACCATGCCCGGCAGTGGCACAGCGCCTATGTCGACTGGTACAACCTGCGGCACCATCACAGCGGGCTGGCTGGTTTCACGCCGGAGCAGGTCTTCACCGGCCAATATCGCGAGGTAGCGAAGATCCGCCAGCGAGCGCTCGATGACAACTTCGAGGCGCATCCCGAGCGCTTCCTACGTGGACGCCCTAAGGTGGCGATACCACCAGCCAGTGTCTCGATCAATCCGGTACAGCCCGATGACGACGACCCGGCCCCCTATAGCGTGGTGAACTTCCCGACACTCTCGGCGGCGAGCAATACCGCAGCGAAATCGACATTAATTTTTAACGATCTGTCTGAATCAGGTTGACAGGTTCCGAGGGAAAGCGCTGGGTTTGCTTGCGCGCCTGCGTCAAGGTGAGTGCGCTAGCAGTATTAGCGTGACGTTGATTGCGTTTCTTTGACATAAGGGTCGCATTTTGACAGTGATCAATGCAACCACTATAAAGCGATGCCGCAATATCAAAGAGAGGAAAAGGCTGTTGGGAAGGAAGCTTTTGCGCGTTTTGCAGAAGATGATTGGTGTTTCGCTAAAAAAGCGGGCCCGAATGGGCCCGCTTCATTACTGACGTGGCTGGCTGGAGAGCGATTAGCCCAGCAGAGACAGCGCGTTCTGCGGCAGCTGGTTGGCCTGGGCCAGTACGGAAGTACCGGCCTGCTGCAGAATCTGGTTACGGGTCATGTTGGAGACTTCGTCCGCGTAGTCAGCATCTTCGATGCGCGAGCGAGCAGAAGAGAGGTTGGTCTCGGTGGTGCTCAGGTTGGTGATGGCCGAGTCGAAGCGGTTCTGCATGGCACCTAGTTCGGAACGCTGACTATCAACATCGCTAATTGCCGAGTCGAGCTTACCAAGCGGTGTTTCGGATTTTGCACCGAGAGCGGAGCTAGTGTCGACAGTCACGTTGATAGCTGCATCATCAGCGGTGCCGTCGCCGTTACCATCGCTCAAAGCTTCGATATCACTGACTGCAAATACGTCACCAGCACTATCTGTTACGAAATAATTACCAGACTCATCGGTCTGCAGTGTACCTGTGACGGCATTTCCGTCACCATCGGTGATATTGACAGATGTTGCGACTGTACCGCTTGCGGTGCCGCCTGTGTCATATGTAATAGTATCGCCACTGTCAGCAGCTGTCATTGTAAAGCCACCTGTGCTGTCCACGTCGGTAACACTACCGTCGTAGCCATTCACATTGAAAGTATCCAGCCCCAGCGTTTCGGCGTTGACTTCTTTCAGGTTCATGGTGATGGTCTGGCCATCTTCGGAGCCGACCTGGATGGACATTTCCTGGTCGCTGGCGAGAACGTCGACGCCGTTGAAGCTGGTTTCTTCGGAGATACGGTTGATCTCGCCCAGACGCTGGTTGATCTCGTCCTGGATGGAGTTCAGGTCTTCCTGGCTGTTGGTGCCGTTCTGGGCCTGAACAGTCAGCTCACGCACACGCTGCAGGTTGTCGTTGACCTGGTTCAGGGCGCCTTCAGTGGTCTGGGCAACGGAGATGCCGTCGTTGGCGTTACGCTGCGCCTGGCTCAGACCGGTGATCTGGCTGGACATCCGGTTGGCGATGGCCTGACCTGCGGCGTCGTCGGCGGCACTGTTGATGCGCAGACCGGAAGACAGGCGTTCCATGGAAGTGGACAGAGCGCTCTGTGACTGGCTCAGGTTCTGCTGGCCGATCATGGCCGTGATGTTCGTATTGATAACTGCCATTTTGACTTTCCTCTCTGTTGGGCTCCATTGGCTTGCCGATCGGTGACACCGGGGCTTGCCACAACGGCGCCGTTGGCCGTTACCTCATCTATCGGCGCGGGAAGAATTCGCTTTAGGGTGAATTGCAAATTTTTTCATGCGACGTGGCTGGGTATACTCGTGCCGCATCTTTTGCATGTGTCTCAACATGTGCCGTGCCGTTCCCTGCCTGCCCATTTGGAGTGCCTGCCCGCCATGCCCTCGCTGGATATCATGCTCGACCTGTCCCTCGAGACCTGCCGTTACCACTACGAAGGCGCCATGCAAACCGTGATCGCCACCAGCGTGGACGGCCGCCGGGTCAGCTTTCCCGCCGTGGCGCTGCGCCGCATCGTCACCCCGGACGGAGCGCGGGGCGTGTTTCGCCTGACGTTCAGCGAGGAGGGCAAGTTCGTCTCCATGGTGGCGGTCAGGCGTTGGGAGGCGACATGACAGCGGGGCATTTCATTGACCAGTTCCCCCCATTGGCTTCGCAACGCGCTTTAGGCATGCTTGACCGACCGGACAACACGAGGCGAGTGACACGATGACGACACGCGACACGGAGATGACAGCCTGGCTGCGCGAGTTGCCCAAGGCGGAGTTGCACCTGCACATCGAAGGCACGCTGGAGCCGGCGTTGATGTTCGCCCTGGCCGAGCGCAATGGCGTGACGCTGCCTTACGAGTCGGTGGAAGCGGTGCGTGCGGCGTACGACTTCGATGACCTGCCGTCGTTTCTGACCTTGTATTACCAGGGGATGGGCGTGCTGCACACCCGCGAGGACTTCTTCGACCTGGCGATGGCGTATTTCGACCGCGCCCGGGAAGACGGCGTGGCGCATGTCGAGCTGTCCTTCGACCCGCAGGCGCATCTTGTGCGTGGCGTGCCGCTCGAGGCGCCGTTCGAAGGGCTGCTGGCGGCGTGTCGGGAGGCCGAGTCGCGGCATGGCATTTCCTCGGCGTTGATCATGAGCTTTCTGCGTGATCGCGATCCCGCCGAGGCGATGGAGGTGCTCGAGCAGGCCGCTCCCTGGCACGCCTCGATCGCTGCGGTGGGGCTGGACAGCGCCGAACGCGACCATCCCCCGGGGCGGTTCGCCGAGGTGTTCGCTCGGGCGCGGGCCATGGGTATTCCCGGCGTGGCGCACGCAGGGGAAGAAGGCCCCGCGGCCTATATTCGCGAAGCGCTGGAGACACTCGATGTGTGTCGAATAGATCACGGCGTACGCTGCCTCGAGGACGCCGATCTGGTGGCGACGCTGCGCGAGCGTCGGATTCCCCTGACGGTGTGTCCGTTATCCAACGTCAAGCTCAAGGTGACGCCCACGCTCGCCGAGCATCCATTGCCGGCCCTGCGGGATGCTGGCTTGAATGTCACCCTCAATTCCGATGACCCCGCCTACTTCGGTGGCGGCATGCTGGATAATCATGTCGCCTGTCACGAAGCCTTCGGATGGACGCGGGACGACTTCCTGGCGATGACGCGCAATGCGCTTGAAGCCGCCTTCATGGCGGAGGAAAGGCGGGACGTCTTGCTGAAGCGGCTGGATAACGTTGCCCAGGGCGTTTAGGACGGCACCAAGAACGAAAAAAGCCCCAGCCAGATGGGTGGGGCAAAGATTGCTTTGTACGCAGAGACTAGACTTGGGATGCAGCGTAGTCTCCGGATGTATATTACCCAAGTGCGCGCCTTACCCTAACGCTGAAATGCTGCCAATAACCTGCGTTAATCCTTGTAATCGATCGTGTTGCGGCGATGAACGCAACGTGGTGGCGGCATGGGGGCGCGGCGCTGATAGTGCGTGCCATGCCGCGGACGATTGAGGGGCGGCATGCGCGTGCGCGAGGGCTTGGCGGGATCGGAGGGTAGCGCGAGGCTGATCAGCAGCAGACTCAAGGCAACGGCGACGAGGTCCATGGTGTCGGGTCCCCTCAGACGATGAGCATGCCATCATTATGGTGCAGTTCCGGCGATTTCTCATGCGCGATGCGGCAATGTCGATCCTGGTGCTGAACGTGCCTATGTCAGGCTCGGGTGCGAGGAGGGAGCAGGCCGGACAAGGGATCGATCACGGATGGAGAGTCGCGTGCGGGGAGGGCGAAAACCGGCAGGTACGGGAATGATGGGATGCGAGACGCCTAGACGCGTGAGCTGATCCGGTTGAGCCCTTGTCGGCGTGAGCGGCCATCGGGTTCGTACAGAGTGCTGCCGGCGGCTTCCTTGAGGAAGTTGAGCATGCGCTGATTCTGTTCCATGCGGTTCATGGCCAGCAGGCCGTTGATGCGGTTGAGCTGGCGTGCCTCTTCACCGATGGTGCGCAGCTGGTGCCAGCTATCCAGGCGCTGCGCTTCGGTCGCGGCACGTTCGGCGCTCTGGCGGCTCTCACCGTGGCCTAGCTCGCGCATGACGTCGCGGCGCTGCGCATCGAGGGTTTCCAGCTCGGCGGCAACCTGGGATTTCGCTTCGGCGAGGCGTTCCAGTTCGGGGCCGTCGATCTCGCCTTGCGTCAAGGACTGACGCTCCTCGCGCAGCAGGGTCACGAAGCGCTGCATGGCATCGAGTTGGCGGTCTAGCGTTTCGGCGAGCGACATAATGGTGTCCCGTTCTCATGGTGGTTTGCCCGTGGGGTGTCCCATGGGCAAACAGCGTCGTCTATCCGACGTGCCTGGCGTCGTACCGTGGTATCAGCGCTCGGCGGTATCGCCCAGCAGGTCGCGGACGCTGTCGATCAAGCCGTCGGCGATTTTGCCGGTGTCGAGTTCGAGCTGGCCATCGCTGATGGCCTGGCGGATCTCGGCGACACGGCCGACATCGATATCCTGGCTGGTATCGGCTTCGTTGCTCTGGCTCAGCGTGGTGATGCTTGCCGGGGAACTGGCTTGCGCGGTGTCATCGCCACGGCGTGTGCGCTGGGCGGCGTCCCCTTGCTCACTCTGAGTTGTCTGCGTCGGCGGATGTAGATTGGAGATTTTCAAAATTGAACTCTCTTGCAGCGCGGGCTTAACCCCTCTATCGGCCACACTCGCGGAAACTGTAGGCATTGACCCTATCTTTTTACACTCGGTCTTGAACCTGCCTTTACATGGCTCGGGTCATGACCGTGCCGCCGGCATTATAGCGCGTGTTGGGGAGGCGGTCAGGCATGGCGATCGAGAATGGCGATCAGTAGCGCACCGTGAGCCTTCCCTGCGCATCCACCTCGCCACGAATCACCTGCCCATCGGGCATGCGTGCGCGTATCGCATCGCCCTTGCCGCCATTGTTCAGTGCCTCTCCCTCGCGGGTCACCGAGAAGCCGTCGCCACGGGCGATGAGCGTCACGGCCTCGCCGCGATGTACCAGATACGGCTGACGCAGCCTGTCGCCACGCAAGGCCATGCCCTTGACGAGGCGCTGCATGACGACCTTGCCGATGGCCTGGCTGGGGTCGTCGAGGGCGTTGCGAGGCCGGCGCGAGACGTCGGCGCGTTCCCAGTCGAGCATGTCGGCGCTGAGGCGCTGGCCGCGCTGGATGGCGGTGGCTGCCACCAGGAAACGCACGCTGGCCGAGACGCGAGCCTGCACATAGCGCACCTGCTGGTCGTTGCTGCAGCGCACACCCACCATGACACGCCCCTGCGGTACGCCGTCGCGAGGCAGGAACGGTTGCGGCGATTGGCATTCGGGCAGTCGCGAGGTGTCGCTGTTGATCTCGACGCTGACGTCGTCGCCCAGCGAGGCGGCCTGGCTCAGCAGAAAGCGCTGGGTGGCCTGGGCGATGGGGTCGTCCGGCACGGCAAGCGCCGCGGAGGGCGCCATGGCCATCAGCAAGCCCGTCACCAGCAAGCGTTTCACCTTCATCGGCAAGCCGGGCGCGCGCCCGTTGAGGCGCCGCGCATGGGGAAGTGCCCGAACTGCCTTGCCGAGGAAGCGCTGCATTGCATGAGCCCCTGCCTGAAGTTGAGTGAACGGGAAGTCGCCTGCGTTGACCGGAAGCGAGAATCGAGGCGAATGGTCGATGGCCTGATTCTAGTGGGACGGCACACCGAGCAAAGGCGGAAATGGCGCTCAAATATCGGCTTGTTTAGTCGTTTGCCGTGACGGCGGCGCGGCTATTCTGCATCGTGCACATTTCCCCATGTCTAGCGAAGGGGAACGACACGCGACACGAACGCGATGAGACAGGGACACAGGGCATGATCGACAAGCTTGCAGGCTACCTGGATTACCATCAGGAAGCGCTTGGCCTTCGCCACGAGCGCCAGAAGGTGCTGGCCAACAATATCGCCAATGCCGATACGCCGAATTACAAGGCGCGCGATTTCGATTTCTCGGCGGAGCTGGATCGCGCCATGCAAACCGGCGGCGGTCGGGAAGGCGGCCTGTCGCTCGCCACGACGTCCGCGCGGCACATCCCGGCTCAGGCGCCGGGCGGTGGCGGTGTCCACGATCTCCTGTATCGCGTTCCCGAGCAGCCGAGCCTGGATGGCAACACCGTTGACATGGATCGCGAGCGCGCCGCGTTTGCCGACAACGCGCTGCGCTATCAGGCCAACACCACGATTCTGACGCGCAAGATCCAAGGCATCAAAGGTGCCATGCAGCCGGAAGGCTAAGGAACTGATATGTCCATGTTCAGCATTTTCGATATTTCTTCTTCGGCGATGAGCGCGCAGTCCCAGCGCATGAATGCCACCGCCAGCAACATGGCCAACGCCGACAGTGTGGCCGGGCCCGATGGCGAGCCGTATCGCGCCAAGCACGTGATGTTTCAGGCGCAGTCCCAGGGCGGCAGCGAACTGGGCGGCGTGCGTGCCACCGAGGTAGTCGAGGACGATGCGCCACCGCGCATGGAGTACCGCCCCGGGCACCCGCTGGCGGATGAAGACGGCTATGTGGCCATGCCCAATGTCGATCCGGTCGACGAAATGGTCGACATGATCGCGGCGTCGCGTTCCTACCAGGCCAACGTCGAGGTCATGAATACCAGCAAGTCACTGATGCAACAGACACTTTCCATCGGACAAGGATAACGGAGAGCGACATGGCCAGCCCCGTCATCGGCAGTAACACGCTTGCCTCGATCAATGGTACGCCCAATGCCAATGCCTCGAACGAGACCCGTACCACGGGTGCGGAGTCGTCCGAGGACCTCAACAACCGCTTCATGACGTTGTTGATCACCCAGATGCAGAACCAGGATCCGACGAAGCCGATGGACAACTCGGACATGACGGCGCAACTGGCTCAGATCAACACGGTCAGCGGCATCCAGGAGCTCAACGACTCGCTGGGTGATATCAACGAACAGATCGATGCCGGCAAGACCTTGCAGGCCTCCTCGTTGATCGGTCAGGGCGTGATGGTGCCGGGCAGCACCGTACGTGTCGGCGAGACCGAGGACGGTGGCGTCGTGGCCACGCCGCTGGGCGCCGAACTGGCAACCGGTGCCGACGAACTCGAGATCACCATCACCAATGGCTCCGGCGAGGTCGTCCACCGCAGTATCGAGGAGAACGTGCCGTCTGGCGTGCAGTCCTTCGATTGGCCGGGCACGGGGCTGGATGGCAATGCCGTGGCCGAGGGGGCCTATAACGTCGAGATGACAGCCAGAGTCGGAGGCGAAGAGGTGTCCGTCACGCCGCTCAACTACGCCTTGGTGCAGGGCGTGACCTCGGGTGACAACGGGCCGACCCTCGACCTGGGCACCTCCGATAGCGTCGCGCTCGAAGACGTGCGCCAGATTCTTTGATCACGATTCGATACCACTATAACGCGGGGAAGGAAAAATGGGCTTTTCACAATCATTGAGCGGGGTCAACGCGGCCTCCTCTCAGTTGGACACCATCGGCAACAATATCTCCAACTCGCAGACCGTGGGCTTCAAGAGCTCCTCGGTGCAGTTCGCGGATATCTTCGCCAATAGCCAGGGCCTCGGCACACGCGTCGCGGGCAAGCTTCAGGATTTCGGTACCGGCAGCCTGGAAACCACCGGCCGCGGTCTCGACCTGGCCATCGCCGGGGACGGCTTCTTCCAGTTCACCCAGAACGAACAACTGGCCTACTCGCGCAACGGCCAGCTCAGCATGAGCGCCGACGGCTACTTCGAGAATGCCCAGGGTGCGCGTTTGACCGATCAGCAAGGCGAGCCGCTGCAGGTCACACAGTTCAGCCAGGGGGCTCAGGCTACAGGTACTGATACCGGCGTTCAGACAGAGTTTAACTTGGATGCAGAGGCCGAAACGATCGACCGTGGAACTGTCGGGTTTTCGCAAAGCGACAGTGATTCCTACTCCTATGTCACCAACGCCGGTACCGTGTACGACTCTCTGGGCGTCGGGCATGATATGAGCCTGTATTACACAAAGGTTGGCACTAATGCTGCTGGTGAAACCGAGTGGGAGGTAAGAACTGCGCTTGATGGCGAGATGGCTCAAGATATCGATGTGGATGGAGATGGTACGAATGATGGGCCTGGGCAGCCGCAGATCATAACTTTTAACGAAAATGGTCAGATTCCTGCAGGAGACGATACCACTCGGAATTTTAATTTCGGTGACTTGGGCAACGGGTCGGCTCCACTGGCTTTTGATATCGACTTCGATGGTACCACTCAGTATGGCTCCGAGTTCGAGTTGAGAAGCTTCGCTCAGGACGGTAATGCTTCCGGTACCTTCGTGGGCGTCGAAATCACCGAGAACGGTGAAGTCCTGGCCAATTACTCCAACGGCAACAGTGAGGCGGTCGGTACCGTCGGCATGGCCAACTTCCGCAACCCGGAAGGCCTGGAGCCTCAGGGCGACAACCTGTGGGCGGCGACCCAGGAGTCCGGCGCGGCCCTGCTGGGGCAGGCAGGCACCGGTCAGCTGGGCAGCCTGGAATCGGGCACGCTGGAGGCCTCCAACGTGGACCTGACCCAGGAGCTGGTCGACATGATCATCGCGCAGCGCAACTTCCAGGCCAACAACAACGCCATCCAGACCCAGTCCGACATTCTGGAAACGGTCACCAACTTGCGTTAACGCCTAAGCCGGCCGGCCGCTTCGGCCGGCTTCATTCGTTGTGAGTCGAGCAGGACGATCAGCATGGATCGGATCATTTATACCGCCGGCAGCGGCGCCAGCCAGGCGATGCAGCAGCAGTCGGTGGTCAATCACAATCTTTCCAACGTGTCGACGCCGGGCTTCCGTGCCGAGTTGGACGCCATGCGCGCGGTGCCGGTGCAGGGCGACGGCCGTCTGGCGACACGCACCTCTGTCGCGGCCACTACGCCGGGCACGGATTTCTCGCCGGGTTACATGAACGCCACCGGGCGGCGCCTGGATGTCGCCATGCAGGGCGATGCGTTTCTTGCCATTCAGGATCCGCAAGGCGGCGAGGCCTATACCCGTCGCGGTGACCTGCAGGTCGATGCGGACGGCATGTTGACCGTCAAGGGCGAACCGGTGATGGGCGAGCAAGGGCCGATCGTGGTGCCGCCGGACGCGGAGTTCTCGATTGGCGCCGACGGCTCGATCAGCGTGCTCGAGGCGGGTGCCAATCCCGATGAAATCGCGCCGGTCGGACGCCTGAAACTGGTCACGCCGGATTTGCAGGCACTGACACGTGGTGATGACGGCTGGTTCCGCCTGCCGCCGGGCGAGGATGCCGAAATTGCGGCGCCGCAGCCCCTGGACGAGGACGCGCGCCTGCAGTCCGGCGTACTGGAAGGCAGCAACGTCAGCGCCACGGATGCCATGGTCGCGATGATCGACGGTGCACGCCGCTACGACATGCAGATGAAGGTGATCGAGAGCGCCGACCAGAACGCGCAGCGCGCCAACAGCTTGCTCTCCGTTCAGGCGTAACGGCGGTTCACGCGTAGCGACGTTCGACGCGTCACGCGCCATCGAATTCTCGGCATCGCCCGCGCGGTGCCCGCACAAAGGTAAGAGTCATGATTAGATCGCTGTGGACGGCCAAGACGGGGCTTGAATCTCAACAGGTCAAGCTCGACGTCATTTCCAACAACCTCTCCAACGTCTCGACCAACGGTTTCAAGCGCTCGCGGCCGGTGTTCGAGGATCTGCTTTACCAGAACGTGCGCCAGCCCGGTGCCCAGGCTTCGGCGGTGGATACGCTGCCTTCCGGCCTGCAGGTGGGCACCGGGGTGCGTCCGGTCGCCACCGAGCGGCTGCACACCCAGGGCGGCCTGCAGAACACCGACAACTCCAAGGACCTGGCCATCAACGGTCAAGGATTCTTCGCGGTGCAGATGCCCGACGGCACCTCGGCGTACACCCGGGACGGCAGCTTCCAGATCGATGAAAACGGCCAGATGGTCACCGCGGGCGGCTATCCGCTCGATCCGCCCATCGTGATTCCCGAGAACGCGCTGTCGGTCTCGATTTCCCAGGATGGCGTGGTATCCGTGACCCAGCCCGGTGACACGGCGGCGCAGGAAGTCGGTCAGCTGACGCTGTCCAAGTTCATCAATCCCGCCGGCCTGCAGAGCATGGGCGAGAACCTCTACCAGGAAACCGATGCTTCCGGCCCGCGCAACGACCTGATCCCCGGCATGGAAGGGGCGGGGCGCCTGTACCAGGGCTACGTGGAAACCTCCAACGTCAATGTGGTGGAGGAAATGGTCAGCATGATCGAGACCCAGCGTGCCTACGAGATCAACAGCAAGGCGGTGGAGACCTCCGACCAGATGCTGTCGCGCCTGACGCAGCTGTGAGGAGTGGCGTCGTGACGGGAATGGATGTGAAAAGCGGGGTACGCGCGCTATGCCTGCTCCTGATGTTGATCATGAGCGGGTGCGCGCAGTTGCCGCATGAGTCGGTGGTCCCCGATACCGGGCCGGTGAGCTATCCCGAGGCACCGCTGCCGCAGCCCAACGGGGCGATCTATCAGGCGCGCTACGGGTATCAGCCGCTCTTTCAGGACCGGCGTCCGCGCCAGATCGGCGACATCATCACGATCACGATCAACGAGGATGTCAGCGCCAGCAAGGATTCCTCGGCCAGCGCCAATCGCGAGGGCAGCATGGGGCTGGATCTGGAGACGATCCCCGACCTGATGAGCTTCCTCGAGGATAACGGTCTGGATGTCTCGGGCGAGAACGACTTCGAGGGCAGCGGTGGCGCGAGCGCCAGCAACACCTTCACGGGGACGCTGACGGCAACCGTGGTCGACATCCTGCCCAATGGCAATCTCAGCATCCGCGGGGAAAAACGCATCGCCATCAACCAGGGCACCGAGTACATCCGCTTCTCGGGCGTGGTCGATCCGCGTTCGGTGACGACGCAGAACACCGTGCCTTCCGGGCAGGTGGCCGATGCGCGCATCGAATACGTGGGTGATGGCTATATCAACGAGGCGCAGCACATGGGTTGGCTCCAGCGTCTCTGGCTGAACATTGCGCCTTTCTGATGAGGATGGGATACGTCATGAGAAGTTTGCTGCGCTGGATGGGCGTGCTGTTGTTGTGTGGCCTGTGTGCCGCTCCCGCGCAGGCCGAACGGATCCGTGATCTGGCGAGCTTCGCGGGAGTTCGCGAGAACCAGCTGGTCGGCTATGGCCTGGTGGTGGGGCTGGACGGCACGGGCGACCAGACCACGCAGACGCCGTTTACGGGCCAGACGTTGATCAACATGCTCTCGCAGTTGGGCGTGAGCATTCCCGAAGGCACCAACATGCAGTTGCGCAACGTGGCCGCGGTCATGGTGACGGCGCAACTGCCGCCTTTTGCCCGCCAGGGGCAGGAAATGGATGTCACCGTTTCCTCGATGGGCAACGCCGACAGTCTGCGTGGCGGTACCCTGCTGATGACGCCGTTGCGCGGGGTGGATGGCAACGTCTATGCGATGGCCCAGGGCAACCTGTTGATCGGCGGGGTCGGTGCCCAGCAGGCCGGCAGCAGCGTACAGGTCAACCACACCGCCGCCGGCCGCATTCCGGGCGGGGCTACCGTCGAGCAGGAAGTGGCCCTGCAGCTCGGGCGGGCCGACGGTACCCTGGACCTTTACCTTAACGAGTCCGACTTCACCACGGCGCAGCGCGTGGTCGAGGCCATCAACCGGGACTTCGGTTCTCCCGTGGCGGCTGCCATGGACGGACGCCTGATTCGTCTCAACGCCCCTAGCGACAGCAACTCGCGGGTCAACTTCATGGCGCGCATCCAGAATCTGGATGTCACACCCAACCAGGGCCCGGCCAAGGTCATCGTCAATTCGCGCACCGGCTCGGTGGTGCTCAACCGTGAGGTGACGCTGGACCGCGCGGCGGTGGCGCACGGCAATCTCTCGGTGACCATCGACTCCAACCCGCAGGTCAGCCAGCCCAACCCGCTGGGCGAGGGCGAGACCGTGGTGGTGCCCGATGCGGACATCTCCATCCAGCAGGAGGGCGGTGCGCTGCAAATGGTCAATACCAGTGCCGATCTCATGGATGTCGTCAACGCGCTCAACGCGCTGGGGGCATCGCCGCAGGATCTGATGTCGATCCTGCAGGCGCTGAAATCGGCCGGTGCCCTGAATGCGGAACTGGAGATCATCTGATGAGCGTCGATGGACTCAGCAATCAGTTCGCCCTCGATGTGCAGTCGTTGTCGCGCCTCAAGCACACGGCGAGCCAGTCGCCGGAGAAGGGCTTGTCCCAGGCGGCGGACCAATTCGAGGCGATCTTTCTGCAGATGATGCTCAAGAGCATGCGCGACGCCATACCGCAGTCGGACCTGCTGAGCAGCAACGAGACCGATACCTATACCTCGATGCTCGACAAGCAGTGGGCGCAGAAGATGGCGGGGCACGTCGGCCTCTCGGACATGCTGGTCGAGCAGCTTCAGGGGCGGGGCCTCGTGGGGCGCGATGAGGAGGTGACGCGCAACGACCTGATCGCGGGGATTCCCCGCGGCACGCCACGTGTCTTGAGCGATCCGATCGTGCCCCACGAGGCCGCCTCCAAGGATTCAGGGCCCGGGGATGACGCCGTGACCTCGGCTTCCGGCGCTTCGTCCTCGAGCGCACCGTCGGAGGTGGCGACGAGTCGCGAGATGTCACCGTCGAGTGCCGATATCGAGGACGCACGAGCGGCGCCGCACGTCGAGGCGTTCCTGTCGCGGCTGCATGAGCCCGCCGAAGCCGCCGCCCGCGAAAGCGGTGTGCCGGCGTCGTTGATCCTGGCCCAGGCGGCGCTGGAAACCGGCTGGGGCGAGCGTGAGATTCCCGCGCGCGATGGCGGCAACAGCCACAACCTCTTCGGTATCAAGGCGACCGGTGGCTGGGATGGCGAGGCCACCAGCATCACCACCACCGAATATGTCGACGGTCGTGCCCGCCAACAGGTCGACGAGTTCCGTGTCTACGATTCCTTCGAAGCCGCGTTCAAGGATTACGCCGAGTTGATCGGCGGCAATCCACGTTATGCCGGGGTGGTCACGGCTTCGACGCCGCAGAACGCCGCCCGAGCTCTGCAATCCGGCGGCTATGCCACCGACCCGAACTATGCCGACAAGGTGATCGCCGTCATGGCGCAGATCGACGACCGTCTTGCCAGCGGGCCGGCCCTGGCCAGCACTGCCGAGGTCAGCGAGTCGCGAGGTGGCGCGCCGACACGCAACGGTTCGTCGGATCCCTATGATGTATCGCGGATGCCCACGGGAATTTTTTGACGTCATGGCGTTTTTCGCTCAAGTCGTGCGTGACGCTGCCGATAGATTCCATAGTCATCATTTGTCGTGCCGAGCATGCCCCTGGTAATGCCCGGCGCCCCTAGCCAGGAATAGGTGCCATGAGCATTTTCTCGATCGGCCTGAGTGGCCTGAGCGCGGCCCAATCAGCGTTGTCGACGACCAGTAACAACCTGAGCAACGTGTATACCGAAGGGTATAACCGTCAGTTGACGATCCTGGGAGAAAGCTACAGCAACGGCTCGACGGGCACGGGGGTGTCGGTCGACGAAGTGCAGCGCCAGTTCAACAGCTACGTCACCGAGCAGTACAACGACGCCAACAGCCAGAAAAGCGCGCTGGAGAGTTATCAGAGTCAGGTCTCGCAGATCGACGATCTGCTCGCCGACAGCGACGCCGGGCTCGCGCCGCTGGTGCAGGACTTCTTCTCCAGCCTCGACGATCTCACCGGCGCGGCATCCGACCCGGCGGCCCGCCAGGGCGTGCTGGGCTCGGCATCGTCCATGGCGGCACAGTTCCGTTCCTTCGACTCCTACCTCGGCGACATGCGCAGCAGCCTCAATGGCCAGCTCGAAAGCACGGTGACGGATATCAACAACACCGCCACCCAGATCGCCAAGCTCAACGATCAGATCACCCAGGCGCGAGCCAAGTCCGGCGAGGAACCCAACTCGCTGCTCGACAAGCGCGACAAGCTGGTGTCCGACCTCAATGAGCTGGTGGGTGCGGACCTGAATATCCAGGATGGCGACACCTACAACATCAATCTGGAAAACGGCCAGCCGCTGGTCTCGGGCACCCAGAGCTACGACCTCGAGGCGGTGGAGTCCAACGAGGATCCGTCGCGCACCGTGATCGCCTATCGGGATGCGGCGGGCAACGTCAACCAGATCGATGACAGTGCCTTCGAGAACGGCGAACTGGGTGGTCTGCTGTCGTTTCGCAGCGAAACGCTGGACAGCGTGCAGAACCAGCTCGGCCGCATGACGGTAGTACTCGGCTCGGAGTTCAACGCCGTGCACGAGAACGGTGTCGACCTCAATGGCGACGCCGGCGAGGCCTTTTTCGAGATCGGTTCGCCGCGGGTCATGAGCAACAGTCAGAACGACGGCGACGGTGCCATCAGCGCCGAGTACAGCGACGTGAATCAGCTGACCTCGAGCGATTATCGAATCACCTACACGGGTGGCGAGTACCAGGCCGAGCGTCTCTCGGATGGCGACACGACGACCCTGACGCCGGACGGTAGTGGTGATGTCGATCTTGACGGCATGACCTTGAATATTTCCGGTACCGCCCAGGAAGGCGACACCTTCATGCTGCAGCCCACGCGTACGGCCTCGCAGGGTTTCGAGGTGGCGATCACCGAGGGGGCGGAAATCGCCGCGGCGAGCAGCGGGGGCGGTAGCGGCAACAACGAGAATGCGTTGGATCTGCTCGACCTGCAGAGCGAGAAGATGGTCGGCGGAACCTCTTCGATCAGCGATGCCTACGCATCGCTGGTCAATGAAGTCGGTAACACCACCAACATCACCCAGGTCAATCTGGATGCGCAGTCGGGGCTGACCGAACAGCTGCGCGAGTATCAGCAGTCCGAATCGGGCGTCAACCTGGACGAGGAATACGCCAACCTGGTCCGTTACCAGCAGTATTACCAGGCCAATGCGCGCGTCATCGACGTGGGCTCCCAGGTGCTCGATTCGGTCCTGCAGTTGCGTTGATGTCGCCGCACGGGCGACGCCGTGATGTTTAGACAATACGACGCTGGGTGACACAGCGTGGTGACGAGGTAAGCGAAGATGCGTATCAGCACCGTAACGATGTACGAGCAGGGCGTTTCGGCAATGAATCGCCAGCAGCAGAACTTCATGGACGTCGGCCAGCAGATCGCGTCCGGCAAGCGGGTGGTGAACCCGTCCGACGACCCCCGTGCCGCCGCACGGGCGGTGAGCGTGTCGCAGTCGCTGGCAGTCAATGCGCAGCAGGAAAGCAGCCGGGTGACGGCACGCAATTCGTTGAGCCAGGAAGAGAGCGTCCTCAACAGTGTCAGCGATGCCATCGGCTCGGCCAAGTCCCTGGTCGTGCAGGCCGGTAACGGCACTCTGAGCGATGCCGATCGCGAATCGCTGGCGTCCGATCTCGAGGGCGCGTTCGAGACGCTGGTGGGGCTTGCCAATACCACCGACGGCAACGGTACTTACCTGTTCAGCGGCTATCAGGACAACGCCAAGGCCTTCTCGCGTACCGATGCGGGCGATGCTGTCGACACCATCTCGTATGAAGGCGATCAGGGCGTCAAGCAGCAGAAGATCGATGCCGAACGCCTCATGAAGACCAGCGATACCGGCACCGATGTATTCATGCGCTTCTCGGCGGGCAGCGAATATATCGCCGAAGCCGATGAGGGCAATACGGGAAATGTGACCTTTTCCGGCCCTGACGTTCGCGATGCCGATGCCGCCGGTTACGGCGAGACCTTCGACATCAGTTTCAACGGCGATGGTACCTATGACATTTCAAGCTCCGGGGCGGGGTTTGCCGACCAGACGAACGTTGCCTACACCGACGGCGAGACCATCGAGTTCGGTGGCATGGCGTTGACGCTGGAGGGCGAGCCGGCGGCCGGTGACTCGTTTACCGTCACGCCGGGAGGCGACATGAGTCAGGAGCAGGCCAGCCTGTTCAAGACCATCGGCGATACCATCAATGCCCTGCGTCAGCCCGTCGAGACCGATGCCGATCAAGCCGCGCTGGATAACACGTTGTCCACCGCGAGCCGCAAGCTGGATGCCTCGCTGGACAACGTGCTGACCACGCGGGCCTCGGTGGGTGCGCGGATGAACGAACTGGACGCGCTGGACGACGTTGGCGGCAACCGCGAAATCGCCTACGAACAGACGCGCTCCGATCTCGTCGATCTGGATTACAACACGGCGATTTCCGACTACATGCTGAGCCAGGTCGGGCTGCAGGCATCGCAGAAATCCTTCGCCGACATTCAGCAGATGTCGCTGTTCCAGTTCCTCAACTGAGCCTGCCATCTCCGAATGCGTCGGGTTTGAATCGGGCCGCGACGTTCAGGCAGAGAAAACGCCACTCCCTTGGGACGTGGCGTTTTCTTTCATAGGCGGTGCGTGGGGGCAATGGCGGGTCATGCGTGCATTGCATGCCCTCTAGCCACCGCCCAGGCGCTGGACCACCTCCTGCATGGTACTGAAGCTGTTGCTGAACAGGATCTCGAGGAAGCGCAGCAGGTCCGGCATGAGCGTCATCAGCAGCACCACGCCGGTGGTCAGGGTCATGGGGAAGCCGATCGAGAAGATCGACAGCTGCGGCGAGGCGCGGTTGAGCACGCCGAGCGTCAGGTTGATGATCAACAACGAGACGATCAGAGGCAGGGCCATCAACACGCCGGAGGTGAATATCTCGCCGCCCCAGCGAGCAATGACCTCGCCCGCGCTTCCGTCGACTCTCGGCCCGCCGACGGGGAGCGTCTGGAAGGAATTGGCGAGTATCTCCAGGGCGATCAAGTGCCCGTTGAGGGCCAGGAACATCAATAGCGTGATCATCTGGAAGATGCGCGACAGCACCATGCTGTTGCCGACGCCCGGCGTGAAGAAGGTGGCGAAGGCAAGCCCCATCTGCAGTCCGATGAACTCGCCGGCGGCTTGCACCACGGCGATGGTGACGCGCAAGACCATGCCCAGCGCAATGCCGATCAGCATCTCCTGGATGAGTATGCCCAGGCCGCCGATCGAGACGATGGGCGTATCGGGCGTGGGAGGCAGGGCGGGGCCGATGGCGAAGGCCATCAGGGCGCCCAGCAGCACGGACGCCTGGCGCGGCACGCCGTGCTGATTCCAGATCGGCGATGCCGCCAGGAACGCCAGGATGCGCACGAACGGCCAGAAGAACAGCGTGAGCCATTCATGCAGCTGCGCGAACGTCACCTGTACCATGTGGCGTCAGCTGACCATCGAGGGCAGGTTGAGGAACAGCTCCCGCGTGAAGTCGACGATGGTCTGGATCAGCCAGGGGCCTGCGACGACCAGGGCGCCGAACACCCCCAGGATCTTGGGAATGAACGTCAGCGTCATCTCGTTGATCTGGGTCGCGGCCTGGAACAGGCTGACCAGCAGGCCGATCAACAGCGCCGTCATGAGTAGGGGGCCTGCCAGCATCAGGGTGACCTTCATGCCCTGGTACGCCAACCCCATGACCATCTCGGGTGTCATGGCGGAATCTCCTCGCGTCGTTCTCGTGCAGGTGGCCGGCACACGGCCGCCCGCCGTTTACATGTAGAAGCTTTCGGCCAGGGAGCCGATCAATAACTGCCAGCCGTCGACGAGCACGAACAGCATCAGCTTGAAGGGCAGCGAGATGGTCGCGGGCGGCACCATCATCATCCCCAGTGCCATCAGGACACTGGCCACCACGAGATCGATGATCAAGAAGGGGATGAAGATGCTGAACCCGATCTGGAATGCCGTCTTCAGCTCGCTGGTCAAAAAGGCCGGTATCAGCAGACGCATCGGGACGTCTTCGGGGCCTTGCATTTCATCGGCGTCGGCCATGCGCGCGAAGAGCGCCAGATCGGTTTCACGGGTCTGGCCGAACATGAACTCCCGGAACGGCTGACTGCCCTGTTCCAGGGCTTGTTCGAGGCTGATCCGCTCCTCGGAGAAGGGCACCCAGGCCTGCTCGTGCACGCGATCCAGTACCGGCGACATGATGAAGAAGGTCATGAAGAGCGCCAGGCCGAGGAGCACCTGATTGGGCGGCGTCGATTGGGTACCGATCGCGGTGCGCAACAGGCTGAGCACGATGATGATGCGCGTAAAGCAGGTCATGCCCAGCAGCAGCGCCGGCAGGAAGGCCAGCGAGCTGAGAAACAGCAGCGTCTGCAGGCTCAGCGACCATTGCTGGCCGCCATCGCCGGTGGGCTCGCTGACGATGCCGGAAATTTCCTGCCCCCACCCGAAGGCCGGCCAGGCCAGCAGCAATACGGCGAGTCCGCAACGCAGCATGACAGCGACGTTCATCGGTCGGCTTCCTTGTCCGGTGCGTTTTCGTCCCGGGAGCGCTGGCTGCGTGACGCGGCATCCTCGGTGGCGGATGGCCGGCCTCCGATATTCTGGGCCAGCGCCTGGCGAAAGCGTTGCGCGAAGCTGCCGGTCAGCGGGGCCGGCGACGGTTGCGTCGCTGCCGTATCGTCTTCGGCGGCCGGCATGTCCTTGAGCAGCGAGACTTGGCCACCGCCTACGCCGAGGACCAGCCAGCGGCCCTCGATTTCGACGATGGTCACGCGCTCGCGCTGGCCAATGGCGGTGTTGGCCACGACCTTGACATGACGGGACGCCCGCAGGCGTCCCGGCGTGAGGCGGCGCAGCAGCCATGCGCAGAAGACGATGATGGCGACGACCAGCAGCAAGGAGAGCGCGGTCTTGCCGATCCAGGCGGCGCCCATCACGGTGTCGCCGCTACCGTCGAGTGATACGGCCGCTTCGCGGGCGCTATCGGCGACACTCATTTGTTCAGCTTTTTGACGCGTTCCGACGGGGTGATGATTTCCGTGATGCGGATGCCGTACTTGTCATCCACGACCACGACTTCCCCTTGCGCGATCAGGTAGCCATTGATGAGGATGTCCATGGGCTCGCCGGCGAGGCCATCCAGCTCGATCACGGACCCCTGGGCGAGCTCGAGAAGCTGCTTGATGGTGATCTTGGTCCGGCCCAGCTCCACGCTGAGCTTGACCGGGATGTCCATGATCAGGTCGAGATCGCGGGGCGTGGTAGACGAGGCGCCCTCGTCGAGCGGCTTGAACACCTCGTGATCGGCGTTTTGCGCCTGGGACTTGTCCGGCGCGGGATCGCTCGCCTCGGCGTTGGCTTCGTCCTCGGTGGCCTGCTGCTCGGCCATCGCGGCGGCCCAAAGGTCCTCTTCCGCGTCGTCGGAGGTCTCATCGTTGCCTTCCTCGGCCTGCTGCTGCGCCATGGCCTCGGCCCACTCGTCCTCGGTGCCTTTCTTGTCTGGGTTTTGGGGGTCAGTCATCTTTCGGATCCTTCGCTGCAACTTGGCTCGAGCCGTGTTCGATGAGGTGCCTGACGCGCAAGGCGCGCTGGGATTTCTGGCTGCCGTAATCGCACGTCATCACGGGTATGCCGTCGACACTGACATTCACTGCCTCGGGTAGCTCAATGGGAATGATGTCGCCCACCGACAGTTGGGTCACATCCCGCAGGCGCAGCGGGATGTCGACGAAGTCGGCGGTCAACTCCACGGACGAGTGGCGGATTTCATGCGCCATGCGCGCTTCCCACTGCTGCTCCTCGTCGGGATGCGTGTCGTGCAGCGGGCTGGCGAGAATGTCGCGAATCGGCTCGATCATCGAGTAGGGAATGCAGATGTTGAACTCGCTCGAGAGATTGCCGACCTCCACATGGAAGGTACTGTTGACGACGATCTCGTTCGGCGAGTTGGTGATGTTGGCGAACTTCACCTGCAGTTCCGAGCGCGTGTACTCGATCTCCAGTGGATAGACCGACTTCCATGATTCGCTGTAGCCTTCCAGCGCCATCTTGAGCATGCGATGGATGATGCGCTGTTCGGTTCGCGTGAACTCGCGTCCCTCGGACTTGGTCAGGAAGCGGCCGTCACCGCCGAACAGGTTGTCGACCACCATGAACACCAGGCTCGGCGGAAAGACCACCAGCGCCGAGCCGCGCAGGGGCTTCATGGTGATCAAGTTGAGATTGGTGGGGACCGGCAGGTTCCGCGAAAACTCGCTATAGCTCTGATAGCGGACGCTTTCCACCGTGATGTCGGCACTGCGCCGCATCAGGTTGAAAAGGGCGACCCGGAACTGACGCGCGAAACGTTCGTTGATGATGTCCAGCGCATGAAGCCGCTCGCGAATGATGCGATGCTGCTTGGCGGGGTCGAACGGACGCACCTTCCCCTCGCGCGAGGCTCGTTCGTCCTGCGCGTTATCCTCGTCACCGCTGACGCCCTTGAGAAGGGCGTCGATCTCTTCCTGCGAGAGCAGATCGTCTTGGGACATATCGTCTTATTGCACAATGAATTCGGAGAATAGCACGCCGGTGACGTCCAGGGACGGCTGCGGCTCGGTCAGCGGTTCATCGAACATCGCCAGTATCTGGTTGGCGAGGCGCTGCTTGCCCTCGGGCTTGATGAGCGTGTCGGCCTGCTGGCCGGAAAGCAGCATCAGCAAACGACTGCGGATCTCCGGCATGTATTCCTCGAGAAAGGCCCGGGTTGTTTCGTCGCCGACTTTCAGCGACAGGCCGACATACAGCAGTCGGTCGCTGTATTCGTCGCTTTGCAGATTGATCGTGAACGGCTCGATCTGGACGAAAATGGGCGCGGGCGCCTCTTCGGGTTCGGTGGTTTCTTCATTTGCCGACGCTTGCTGGCGCGAGTCCATGAAGAGGTAGACCCCGATGGAGCTACCCACCGAGAACAATACGATGAGAAGCCCCAGTAACCAGAGGGACTTGCTGCGCTTGTCAGTTGCCGATTGAGACTTGGCCATCGTTTCTGTCATTCGCTTCGACGTAAATGAGTGGGACCGAGTATGGCGATGTTGGCCGCCATTCGATTGCTCGAATAGGAAGCTTCACGCACGCCACTTCGGGCTTTGTCGAAGCGCCCGCTGGCGGACGCCTCTCATCGGGTTATCGGCAGACACGCTCAGGCATAAAGGTTGATGCCCGAGGAAGTGACGTAATGCAGCGATGTCTCGGTCAGGCTGGGCATCTCGGCGCCGGTGTCATTGCCTGCCAGTGCCTGGCCGGGTGTGCCCTCGCGTGAGGGCTGGCCCGGCTGTCCATCGGACTGCTGCTGAAATTGGTCCTGCTCGCCGACCGAGGTTTCACCCAGGGCGATGCCGCTGTCGGCCAGGGCCTCGCGCAATTGCGGGATGGCCGCTTCCAGGGCATGACGCACGGCCCCGTGGGCAGAGAAGAACTGGAGGTTCGCCTGCTGCTGGTCGCCCATCTTGAGCGAGACGCTCATCGGCCCGAGTTCGGCCGGGTGGAGGCGCAGCTCGACCTGCTGGTCGCCGCGTTGTGCCATGCGCACGACCTGCTGACCCAGCGCTTGCCCCCATTCGTTCATGCCGACCTGTGGCGTCAAGGTGGCGGTCGGGGTGGCGCTTGCCGCATTGCCCGCGGCGTTGGCGGCGCTGCCCGTCATGCCGGAAGGCGAGTTGGCGTTCCCCAGTCCGGTCAGCAAGGCGTTGTCGGGGCTGCTCCGATCGCCCCCCTGGGTGGCGAGCAGGTCACCACGCTGTGCATTGGCGGCGGACTGCGCCTGTTGCACCAGGTTGGCACCGAAGACGGCCGAGGGCGTGAGCTGATTGCTGCCCTGCAGCTGAGAGGCCGACTGGTTGGCTTGCCCCTGGGCGCCTTGCAGCCACTGGGTCAGGGATTGGCTGGCCTGACTGTCACCGGAGGCGGCATTGGCAAGACGCGCCATGAGATCCTGACGGGATGAGGCGTCGCCGTTGCCTCCCTGGCCCGCTTGCTGGATGAGCAGCATGCGTTGCTGGATGTCGCTCAATGACAGCGCACTCTGAGTGGTGCTGGTCGGCTGTTGCGTGGCAGAGGAGGTGACACTGGCCGTGTTCTGGGCACTCGACGAGGAGAGCTGCGAGACGAGCAGGGCGGCAAGCGCCTCATTGTCGAGTGCGTCGCTATCCGGCAGGGCATCACCGAGCGCTTCGCTCTGTGAGGCCAGCCGTTCGACAAGTGCATCGAGCTCGCCCGCGTCGCCGCTGGCCAGCCACTCGTCGAGCAGCTTGGCGCCGTCGTCGCTTTGCAAGAGGGCGTTCACCGTCGCCAGCAGGTCGCTGCCATCCTTCTTGGAGGCGCTCCCGGCCAGTTCGCGCACAGCGCCTTCTTGACTGGCATCGCCGGCACCACGGGCCTTGCCGAGCAGACTGGCAAATGGCGAGGCGTTGTCGTCGGCGCTCTTGCCGCCGCGCTGACTTCCCGCGCTGCCGGGCGTGGTGGCGGAGGCTTGGTTACCGCCTTGAAGGGTGTTGAGCAGGGCAATATCCATGTGCATGCCTCGTCAAAAGCGGGTAGTGGAAGCGGACGAATCGGTCGTTGTGACATCGAGGCCACGGTCGTTCGCTTGGCGGCGTGTCATGCGCGCCGACATTTCGTCGAAGAGTTGCTGCTCGCGCCGCGCCGCACGTTGTTGCTCGGCGTTGTCACGGCGCGTGATCAGCGTGTCGTAGGTGTTGAGCTTGCGACGCTCACCCTGCCATGCCTGCTGTTGGCGGTCGAGGTGGCGCTGCTGATCGTTGACGGCCTGGCGCTGACCGGCGATCGCCTGGTCGAGCGAGGCCAGAAACTGTTGATAGTTGTGCCAGTTGGCAGGCTCGATGCCCTGCTGCATGCTGTTTTCCAGGCGCTGGCGATATTCGTGCCGATAGGTCAGCAACTGATCCAGGCGCTGCTGGGCTTCCTGCAGCTTGCGCCGTGAATGCCCCAGCGATTGCGCGGCCTGGTCGCAGGTATCCTGCGCAAGATCCTTGAGTGTGGTCAGCGGGGAGCGTGCGTTCATGAGACCTCCTTACCGCAATGCAGGGTGAATGGCATCAGCGCGTCTCCGGAAACAGCGAGGCCAGGGCGTCGAGCGTCGAGTCGACATCGGCGCGTTCGTCGATCCCTTGCTGAAGAAAGGCCTCGAGACGCGGGTACAGCGCGACGGCGCGGTCGAGCTGCGGGTCGTGGCCGGCGGCATAGGCGCCGACGCTGATCAAGTCGCGGTTGCGTTGATAACGCGAGAACAACTGCTTGAAGCGTTGTGCGCGGCGCTGGTGATCGCCTTCGACGATGGCTGTCATGGCGCGGCTGATCGACGCCTCGATGTCGATGGCGGGGTAGTGCCCGCTTTCGGCCAGCTGGCGCGACAGGACGACGTGCCCGTCGAGAATCGCCCGTGCGGCATCGGCGATCGGGTCCTGCTGGTCGTCGCCCTCGGTCAGCACGGTATAGAACGCCGTGATCGAACCGCCGCCGGGCCGGCCGTTGCCCGCGCGCTCGACGAGACCGGGCAGACGCGCGAAGACCGACGGCGGATAGCCCTTGGTGGCCGGGGGCTCGCCCACGGCGAGGGCGATTTCACGCATGGCCATGGCATAGCGCGTCAGCGAGTCCATGATCAGCAGGACGTTGCGGCCCTCGTCGCGGAATCCTTCGGCGATGCGCGTGGCGTAGGAGGCCCCCTGCAAGCGCTGCAAGGGGGATACGTCGGCCGGGGCGGCGACGACCACGGCCCGCTCGCGGCCCTCGGGGCCGAGGATGTTTTCGATGAAGTCCTTGACCTCGCGGCCACGCTCGCCGATCAGGCCGACCACGATCACGTCGGCCTGGGTGTAGCGCGACATCATGCCCAGCAACACGCTCTTGCCCACCCCCGAGCCGGCGAACAGGCCCATGCGCTGGCCGCGCCCGACGCTCAGCAGGCCGTTGATGGCGCGAATGCCGACATCGATGACGTTGTCGATCGGCGCGCGATCCAGCGGGTTGATGGGGGCGGTGGAGAGCGGGGCGTGGGACGCGTGATCGAGTGCGCCCTTGCCGTCCAGCGGGCGGCCGTTGCCATCCAGCACGCGCCCCAGGAGTGCGTCGCCCAGCGGGAAGCGGCGCGCGCTGGCGGCATCCTGGCGGTTATTGCCCAGCGTCAGCACGCGCGCCCCGGGAACCAGGCCGTGGGTGTCGCCCAGCGGCATCAGGAACAGGCGGTCGCCGGCGAAGCCCACGACTTCGGCTTCGGCATAGCCGACATGCCCGTGCTGGGCCAGCTCGACCAGACAGGCGCTGCCCAGAGGCAGGCGCAGGCCGGTAGCTTCGAGCACTAGGCCGGTGGCACGCACGATCTTGCCGTGGGGGCGTCGCGATTCGAGCCCCTCGATGCGCTCCGAGACCTTGCCCAGGGCGCGTTGCCATTGAGCAGTATGAGAGGTCTCGTTGGGCATGTCGGCAAGCGGCGTCTCAGTCATCCGACGTCTCCTGGGATTGGCTGACATGGCGCTTGCGGCGCTGATCGAGGGCCGCCTGCCAGCGCGTTTCGAGCGTGGCATCGAGCCCGCCGGTGGCGCTTTCCGCCCGGCAGCCGCCGCGTTGAAGGTCGGCGTCTTCGTGCAGGGTCCAGCCGGCGGCTTCGAGTTCGTTGCCCACGTGCTCGGTCACCAGGACCAGGTCCTCGGGATGCAGCCACAGCTGGGTGGGGCCATTCAGTACCGGCTCTTCGTGGAGCAACTGGCGCACGAGGGTAACGACCTGCTCAGGCGTTGCGGTCAGTGCCTCGCCGGCGAGATGCCGGCCGGTGAGCATGGCCAGCTCGACGAGCTGATCGGCGAGCATGGTGTCCAGGGCGTCCAGCGATGCGCGGAAGTCCTCGGCCAGTCGTCCCAGTGGCGCCAGGGCCGCGTCGAGCTGTCGACGCGCTTCTTGCTCGCCGGCCTCGCGTCCTTCCTGCAACCCTTGTTCGTAGCCGGCTTGACGTCCTTCCTCGTAGCCGGCTGCGTAGCCTTCCTGATGCGCGCTTTCCCGCGTCTTGCGACGCAATGCTTCGCGTTCCTCGGCGAGACGCTGACGCTGCTGACGACGGCGCTGCTCGAAGAGTCGCGCGCTGTCGATCTTGCCGCCGGCCCCGGCGTCTTCGCGCGGCAGTTCGTCCATGCGCCAGGGGCGCCAGCGCTGTTCGTCGGGCGTATGGATGACGGCATCGGATAGCGGCTTGTCAGACATAACTGTCGTCGCCTCCGCTCAGCACGATCTCGCCGTTGTCGGCAAGGCGGCGAACGATCTGGAGAACCGCTTTCTGCTCGGCCTCCACCTGCGACACGCGTACCGGGCCGCGGGCTTCGAGATCTTCTCGCAGCAGTATGGCCGCGCGTTGCGACATGTTCTGGGTGATCTTGTCGACCAGGGCGTCCTGCGCCCCCTTGAGGGCCACCACCAGCGAGTTGGTATCGACCTCCTTGAGGATGAGCTGGATGCCGCGATCGTCGATGTCGAGGATGTTCTCGAACAGGAACATCTCGTCGATGATGCGCTGGGCCAGATCGTCGTTGTGGGCACGCACAGCGTCGATGACCAGCTCTTCCTGGGACGAGTTCATCAGGTTGAGGATCTCGGCCGCGGTTCTCACGCCGCCCATCTTGCTGCGCTTGACGTTCTGGCCGTCGAGCATGCTGCCGAGCACCTCGGTGAGCTCCTGCAGAGCGGCGGGCTGTACGCCGCTGAAGGTGGCGATGCGCAGCACGACGTCGTTGCGCAGCTTTTCGTCTAGTTGCTCGAGCACGTCGGCGGCCAGATTGCGGTCGAGATGGATGACGATGGTGGCGATGATCTGCGGGTGCTCGTCGCGAATCAGCTCGGCCACGGTCGTGCTTTCCATCAGGTTCAGCGCGTCGATGCCCGAAGCGGAGCCCGTGGTCTCGAGGATGTCCTCGATCAGGCTGTTGGCACGCTCGCTGCCCAGTGCCTTGGTGAGCACGGTGCGAATGTGCTCGCTGCTGTGCAGATTGACCGCCGAGAACTGTTCCATTTCGTCGTGGAATTCGTTCAAGGCCTCTTCCATCTCTTCGTGCGAGATCTGGCTCAGCGAGGCCATCTCCAGGCTGATCTCCTGGACCTCTTTGTTGCTGAGGTACTTGAACACCTCGGCGGCGCTGTCCTCGTCCAGCGAGAGCAGCAGAATTGCGCTACGGCGGGCGCCACTCATCTTACTCATGGGAACTCATCCAGCCTCTGACGATCATGGCGACGAGACGCGGGTCTTCCTGGGCAATCTCACGTACGTCACGGAGGTTTTGTTCATAACTGGCCGAGCGGCGCTCGCGGCGCTTCTGTGGCGGTGCCGGCGGTTCTTCCTCTGCGCCGGTACCCTCGGCCGCGGTGGCGGCGTAGGCCTCGGCGCCCCCGGCGGCTCCTGCCGGCGCGGCGGTGGCCGGCGTGAAGGCGGGACGCTCGGTCTGGCGTTGAATCAGCGGACGCAGCACCTTGAACCACAGGAACAGGGCAACCAGGCCGATCAGCAGGTACTGCCCCAGCGTGGTCGCCAGTGACCAGAGTTGCGGAGACTCCCACCACGGGGTTTCGGGACGTTGCTCGGACGTCTCGTCAAAGGGCGAGTTGACGACTTCGAGCTGATCGCCGCGCGCCTGGGAGAAGCCAATGGCCTGCTGGGCGAGGCTGCGGATGTTGGCGATTTCCTGGTCGCTCAGCGGGACCCGTGTGGGGTTGCCGTCCTCGTCCACGCCGTCACGGTAATTGACCACAATGGCGGCATTGAGGCGCTCGATGGTGCCGGTCTCGTGCTGAACGTGCTCGACGGTACGGTCGACCTCGTAATTGATGGTGTTATCGCGGCTCGTCCGCCCCAGCGTCGCGTTTTCCTGGGTCGTGGCTTCGCCGTCTTCGTTCTGGTTGCCATCGCCTTGCGCGTCGTTGCCTTGTGCGGTGTCGCCTTCGCCGTCGACCGCGTCGTCCTCCTGGGAGGCGTTGATGGGTGAGGCGGCCGTCCCCGGTGGCTGGTTGCTCAGCGCGCCGGGGATGCCCATGGCGAGGTCGTTGTCGCCGCTATAGCTTATGCTCGTCTGTTCGCTGCGTACCGCGGCTTCGTTGGGCGGCTGGTTGGGGCCGTACGTTTCGCTGGTGCCTTCGCGTTCGGAGAAGTCCAGTTGCGCAGAGACCTCGGCCTTGACGTTGCGTGCTCCGAGAATGGGGGCGAGGATCGATTCGATGCGTTCTGCATAGTTGCGCTCGACACGTGCGACATAGTCGAGCTGCGAGCCATTGAGCGCCTCGTTGCCATCGCTGGCCGGGGACAGCAGGCGTCCCGTCTGATCGACCACGGCGACATCGCTGGTGGCCAGCTCGGAGACGCTGCTCGAGACCATATGCATGATGGCCTGCACCTGACCTTCGCCGAGAACGCGGCCGCGCTGCAGGTCGAGCATCACCGAAGCGCTGGCCGGTTCGCTTTCGCGCACGAAGACCGAAGGCTTGGCCATGGCGAGGTGAACGCGGGCCTTGGAAACGGGGCCCAGGTCCTCGATGGTACGCGCGAGCTCGCCTTCGAGGGCGCGCTGGTAGTTGACGTGTTCGGTGAACTGACTGATGCCGAACGATTGCTCGTCCATCAGTTCGTAGCCGACACCGGAGGCTTCCGGCAGGCCTTGTTCGGCGAGCTGAAGGCGCAGTTTGTTTACCTGATCGGCGGGCACCAGAAGCGCTTGCCCGTTTTGGCTGAACTCGTAGGGCACGCCCATGCTGTCGAGCTCGGAGACGATCTTGCCGCCATCGGCGTCGGTGAGCGTGGAATAGAGGACGCGGTATTCGGGGGCGCGCGCCCACATCAGCAGGGCGACGATGATCGCCACGCTCGCCGCGGCGGCGATGATCAGCGGGACACGCGGATTGCCGCGCAACCGGTCGACGAGCGACGGCGTGGCGGCGTTGCCCTGACGCTGTCCGGACGTACCTTGATTGGCCTCGGTCGAGGAGGATGCTGCTGTGCTCATGTCATCCTCCGGCAGCGCCGGGGTAGGCACGGAAACGTTCCAGCGGCAAGCATGGGGGTGTCCAACTCCAGAATTCTGCGCATCGTTTGGCGTCTCGTCACGGTCGGTTGGCTCCGATTCGAGGCGTATGTGTGATGACCGCTATTATGTGGAGCTAAGAAAACCCTAAAGGGAGGAAAAGCCGATATTTTAGGTGCCAATTGCAGATATGGCGTTTGCCACATTGCTGATAGGGTTCAGTCAACGTATCCCAGAGCTGTGTCGACCAGCGGAGGACAATCATGAGTGCACCGGCCCTTTCCCAGGCGCTTCAACAAATGCAGAGCCTGGCCAGCCAGGCGGGGCAAACGTCGGGTAGCCAAGTCAACACGGCGGTGGGCAGCGGCGGTTTCACCGGCGAGCTGCACAGTGCCATTTCGCGCATCAATCGCCTGCAGCAGAGCGCCAATGCCCAGGCCGAGGCCTTCGAGGCCGGCGCACCGGGCGTGGAGCTCAACGACGTGATGGTCGACATGCAGAAGGCCAGCGTGGCGTTCGAAATGGGCAAGCAGGTCCGCAACCGTCTGGTGACGGCCTATAAAGACGTCATGAACATGCAGGTGTGATGGCGGCGGTTCTTTCCTTCCCGCCGGCGTCGTCCTTCCAGCCTTCCCGCCGCTCGCCGCGATCCGCGGCGTCCTTCGTCTCGTCCATGCCTCATCGGTAGCGCTTCAAGAAGCGCGTGTCGATGTATCGCTTGAGCCGCAGGGGTCCCCGACCTCCCCACCAGTGCGTGCCGTATAGCGCGAGTCCCGTATCGTGGAGATCCACGATCGACAGCGCGGTCCCGGGGGGACGGTAATCGCGCAGGGGCTTCCCGCGTTGCAGCGCGACCAGGTTGTCCAGCAGCACGGGCCCTTGTCGCACGCCCTCGACGCCGCGCTTGGGCAAGGTTTGCTCGATCAGCGAGGCGCAATCGCCGACGGCGAAAATCTCGTCATGGCTCTCGCTTTGCAGGGTCGCTCGGATGCGAATGCCGTTGTCGTCCAGATCCAGCGGCAGATCGGCGACGCAGTATGCAGGCCGCAGCCCCGTGGCGAGGACGATGTCATCCGCGGCGGTGGGCAAGGCGTCGAGCCATGCCGCGCCGGCATCCAGTGCCAGATTGCCCTGCCACTCGACGCCCAGCCGAGCGAGCTGGCGGCAGGCCCATCGGGCAGCGGCCTCCGGGGCGGCGGGCAGCAAGCGCGCGTGGCGTGTGACCAGGCGAACGTCGTTGGGCACGCCCAGGCGGCGGCTCAGCCCCGCCAGATTGGCGGCCATTTCCACGCCCGAGGGGCCGCCGCCGACCACGACCATGTGCAGCGACTGGTGGCGTTGTGCCGCGTCGTGCACGTGCTGGCGCAAGGCAACGAGGCGCTCGATGGGCTTGACGTGCCAATAGCGGGCCGCCCCCCAGGCCGCGACCGTGGCGCCGCTCGCGGTGGGTGGCATGACGTCGCTGCCGACATTCAGTGACAGTACGTCGAATGCCAGGTTGTTGCCGTCGGCCAGCAGGACATGGCGGGAGTCCACCTCCAGCGCGGCGAAGGGCGCGGTGATGTGTTCGACGGCGTGCCGCACGCTGAGCGAGGCGATATCCAGGCTGCACTCGGTGCGTGGCGCGCCGCTCAACAGCCGCGCGGCCATGCCCGAATACCAGAAGCGGCTGGGGGCGACGAGTGTGATGCGATAGCCGGCACGACGAAGCGTGTCGGCATGTTGCAGCAAATGCAGGTGCGCGTGGCCGGCACCCACCAATACGAGGCGCGTCGTCATTAAAACGGGTTTCCTTGGGACCTGGACTCACTCTAGTCGATGATCCCTCCGCTACGCTTTTACTTCCCTCATGTCTTGCCGCGTCTGCCATGCCAGGCGGAGAGCGAATAAAGCAGCAATCCGGCCCAGATCAGCACGAATGTGACCAGTTGCAGGGGACTCAGCGGTTCCTGGAAGATCAGCAGGGCGATCAGGAATTGCAGAGTGGGGTTGATGTACATCAAGAACCCCACAGTGGAAAGTCGCAGTCGGCGCGCGGCCCCGGCGAATGCCAGCAACGGCAGGGCCGTCAGGGCGCCACTGGCGATCAGCAGGGTCGTGTTGCGAACGCTGCCGCCGAAGTGGGAAAGGTCGCTGAACTCGAACCAGGCCACGGCCAGCAAGCCGAGCGGCATCAGGATCAGGGTTTCGACGAACAGGCCCGACAGCCCGTCCAGCGTGACTTGCTTGCGCAGCAGGCCGTAGGTGCCGAAGCTAAGTGCCAGGCAGAGACTGATCCAGGGCAGGCCGCCCAGCCCCACCAGTTGCACGCCGATGGCGATGCCCGCGATGGCCACCGCGGCGCCTTGCAGGCGCGACATGCGTTCACGCAGCACCAGCATGCCCAGTGCCACGTTGATCAGGGGCGTCATGAAATAGCCCAGGCTGGCCTGCAAGACCTGATGGCTTTCCACCGCGTAGATGTAAAGCCCCCAGTTGAAGCCGATCAAGAGTGCGCAACCGAGCACGCGGGTCAGCGACCGGGGAGAGCTCAGTGCCGATTTCACCGGTTGCCAGCGCCCCAGCAAGGTGACGACCATGACCAGGAACAGGCAGGCCCAGATGATGCGATGGGTCAGGATCTCCCAGGCGGGAACGCCGTCGAACATCGCGAAGAACAGCGGAAAGCATCCCCACAGGGTGTAGGCGGTGAGGCCGAATACCACGCCTTTGGTGGCCGCCTTGTCGGGGGGTGAGGCAACGCGTGGTGAGCGGGAGTCGTCTTGGGCCATGAAGTCCTCGAAACGCGGCGGCGACGCCGATGCGGAAAACGCTAATCTAGCATGAGTGAAGGTGACTTGCCGCCATGGCACGCAGGCCTTCAGACTGAGTCCGTGATCCGAGAGGGGAATGACATGAGCGAATTGCGTACCACCCTGGTGCAGGCCGACTTGCGCTGGGAAGACCCCCAGGCCAATTGCCGACTGCTCGAAGAGCGCCTGGGCACCTTGTCCGGTGACGACACGGACTTGATCGTATTGCCGGAGATGTTCGCCACGGGTTTTACCATGAACTCCCGGGAAATGGCCGAGCCCATGGCGCAAAGCGCCACCGTCGCCTGGATGGCCGAGCAGGCGCAGCGTCGGGAATGCGTGGTGACGGGCAGCGTGGCCGTGCTCGAAGACGGCGAGTACTTCAACCGCCTCATCTGGGCGCGTCCGGATGGCGACATCACGCATTACGACAAGCGCCACCTGTTTCGCATGGCCGGCGAGCACGAGCGTTACGGCATGGGCAACGAGCGCGTGGTGGTCGAGCTCAAGGGATTTCGGCTCCTGCTGAGCGTCTGCTATGACCTGCGGTTTCCAGTTTGGCTGCGCCAGCAGCCCGCGCCGGGCGAGCATTTCGAGTATGATGCGCTGCTGTGCGTCGCCAACTGGCCAGCACCGCGTCGTCAGCCCTGGCGTACCCTGCTTCAGGCACGCGCCGTCGAGAATCTGTGTTACGTGATTGGCGTCAATCGCGTGGGAGAGGATGCCAAGGGGCTGGCCTATGCCGGCGATTCGATGCTCGTCGACTTCAAGGGCGAGCCACTGATCGACGAGCCTCGCGACGTTCCCTTCATGCGTACCGGCTGTCTGGATCGCCAGGCGCTGAGTGCGTTCCGTGACAAATTTCCGGCCTGGATGGACGCCGATCGTTTCCAGGTCGAGGAGTGAATTGCCTGCATGCGTCTCGACCGTTTTTTAAGTGAAAGTACCGAGCTGACACGCTCACTGGCCAAGAAAGCCCTGCATCGAGGCGAGGTCGAGGTGAATGGCGATGTCGTCAAGAACGCCGCCTTCAAGCTGGGCGACGAACATGTCGTGCGCTGGCTGGGCGAGCCCCTGGCGCGCATCGGCGTGCGCTACTTGATGCTCAACAAGCCCGCCGGGTATGAGTGCACCACGCGACCGGGACGCTATCCCTCGGTGATCGAGCTGCTGGACGTGGCCAAGCGAGGGCGATTGCACATCGCCGGGCGTCTGGACGTCGACACCACCGGGCTCGTGCTGATCACCGAGGATGGTCAATGGTCGCATCGGCTGACGTCACCCCGGCGGCGCTGCGACAAGCACTATCTCGTGACGCTGGCGCGGCCGCTGGCGGAAGGCGCCGAGACGGCGCTGGCGGAGGGGTTGATGCTGGAGGGCGAGGACAAGCCGACCCTGCCGGCCCGGCTCGAGCGATTGGACGACGCCGACGGCGTGCGCGTCAGGTTGGTGATTCAGGAAGGGCGCTTCCACCAGATCAAGCGCATGTTCGCGGCGCTCGACAACGAGGTCGTGGCCCTGCACCGCGAGCGTATCGGCGCGATCGCCCTCGATCCCGCGTTGGCGGCTGGCGAGTGGCGGGAACTCACTCAGGCTGAGATCGATACCGTCTGATTTATACCGTTATCTATCGTCTTCGCTCGATAGCATGCTTGCCCCTGCGTTTCCCGGAAACAGGCGATGTACGTCAGGGGCGAGAGGTCAGGTTCTGTCACCCAGACCGGATGCCTCGAGCAGGCGCTGCGTGTAGTCGGCCTGGGGGCGGCTGAGCAGCGTGTCGCAGTCGCCTTGCTCGACGACACGGCCATCCTTGAGCACCATCACCCGGTGTGCCATGGCGCGGACCACGGCGAGGTCGTGGCTGATGAACAGGTAGCTCAGTCCGCGTCGCGACTGAAGATCCCGCAACAGGGCAATGAGCTGTTTCTGCACGCTGCGGTCCAGCGCGGACGTGGGCTCGTCGAGGACCACCAGGTCGGGCTCGAGGATGATGGCGCGCGCCACGGCGATGCGCTGGCGCTGGCCGCCCGAGAATTCGTGCGGATAACGCGCCGCGCAATCCGCGGGCAGGCCGACTTCGTCCAGCGTCGCGGCGACACGGCGTTCGACCTCGGCGTCGCTGAGCTCGGGGTGGTGGAAACGCAGGCCTTCGCTGACGATATCCATGACCGGCATGCGGGGGGACAGTGACCCGTAGGGGTCCTGAAAGACGACCTGAAAGCGTCGGCGCCGGCGGCGCAGGGCATTGCCACGCAAGGTGTCGAGGCGCTCCCCGCCGAAGACGATCTCGCCGTCGGCGGCGGTGAGGCGCAGCAACGCCATGGCCAGCGTGGTCTTGCCGGAGCCTGATTCCCCGACCAGGCCCAGCGTTTCGCCGCGTGCCAGCTGGATGTCGAGCGGATGCACGGCGACGAAGGGGGCGGGGCGCCGCCCCAGCCAGGACTTGCCCTGTTCGAACGCCACGCTGAGTGCGTGCGCCTCGAGCAGCGTGGGGGCGGCAGCGGGCAGTGCCACGGCGCGGCCTTCGGGCTCGGCGGCGAGCAAGTGTCGGGTGTAGACCTCGCGCGGGGTGTCGAAGACCTGCGCCACGGTTCCGCTCTCGATGAGCCGGCCCTGCTTCATGACATGCACGCTGTCCGCGTGACGACGGACCAGGTTGAGGTCATGGGTGATGAACAGCATGGCCATGCCGTGGGTATCCCGCAGCCGAGCCAGCAGCGCGAGGATCTCCCGTTGCACCGTGACATCGAGTGCGGTCGTGGGTTCGTCGGCGATGAGCAGCGCCGGGTCGTTGGCGATGGCCATGGCGATCATGACGCGTTGACGCTGCCCGCCGGACAACTGGTGGGGGTGAGCGTCGAGCAGGACATCGGGGCGGGGCAATTGCACCGCAACGAGCAATTCGCGTGCGCGTTCCCGCGCGGCACGGCCACGCAGCCCTTGATGCAGCCGCAAGGTTTCGGCGAGCTGCTTGCCCACGCTGTGCAGCGGGTTGAGCGAGGTGGTGGGTTCCTGAAAGACGAAACCGACCTGCCCGCCGCGTAGCGCATTCCAGCGCGTCTTGGGGAGACCGTCGAGCGATTCTCCCAGGAGCCGGCGCGTGCCGTCGACCTTGGCGCTGGGCGGCAACAGGTCGAGCGCGCCGAGGGCGGATACCGACTTGCCGGAGCCCGATTCGCCGACCAGCGCGGCGGTTTCACCGCGGCGCAGCGTCAGCGACAGGTCCTCCACCACCGTGGTGTCGCCGAAGGCGATGCGCAGGCCATCGAGTTCGAAGACGACCGTATCATTGTCCATGCGCGCTTCTCCCTGGAAGGCCGCTCGAGGCACTCGCTGTGGGCGAGGTCTGGGTGCTGAGCACGTGGCGAGGGTCGAAAGCATCGCGCAGCCCTTCGCCGATGAAGACCAGCAGCGACAGCATGATGCCCAGGCTCAGGAAGGCGGTGATCCCCAGCCAGGGCGCCTGCAGATTGTTCTTGCCCTGGGCGACGAGCTCGCCGAGCGACGGCGAGCCCGGCGGCAAGCCGAAGCCCAGGAAGTCCAGGGCAGTGAGCGTGGTGATCGCCCCGGTGAACAGGAACGGGATGAAGGTCAGGGTGGCGACCATGGCGTTGGGCAGGACATGGCGCCACATGATCAAGCGCGAGGGCAGGCCCATGGCGCGCGCCGCGCGGACATACTCCAGGTTGCGGGCGCGCAGGAACTCGGCGCGCACGATATCCACCAGACCCAGCCAGGAAAACAGCAGCATGATGCCCAGCAGCCACCACAGATTGGGCTGCACGAGGCTGGCCAGGATGATCAGCAGGAACAGTACCGGCATGCCCGACCAGATCTCGATGATGCGCTGTCCGACCAGATCGACCTTGCCGCCGAAATACCCTTGTACGCCGCCGATCAGGACGCCGAGGGCCATCGAGCCGGCGGTGAGGATGACCGCGAACACCACCGACAGGCGAAAGCCGTACAGCACGCGGGCGAAGACGTCGCGACCGTGGTCGTCGGTACCCAGCCAGTGTCGCGCCGAGGGCGGCGAGGGCGCGGGCCCGTCGAGCTCGCGATCCAGCGTCTCGTAGGAGAAGCCCACGGGCGGCCATAGCATCCAGCCTCGTTCTTCGATCTGGCGGCGCACGACCGGGTCGCGGTAATCGGTGGCCGTGGGCAGGAAGCCGTTGAACTCGGTTTCCGGGTAGTCGATCAGCACGGGGACGTACCATTGCCCCTGGTACTGCATGACGATGGGTTTGTCGTTGGCGATCAGCTCGGCACCGAGGCTGATCACCAGCAGCGTGGCGAAGATCCATAACGACCACCAGGCACGCCGGTTGCCGCGAAAGACCTGCCAGCGGCGGCGTGCGATGGGCGAGGCGCGAAAGTGCCGGCGAGTTGTCATCACGCCTCCCGTGTCGCGAAGTCGATGCGCGGGTCGACCCACACATAGGTGAGGTCGGAGATCAGCTTGAGCACCAGCCCGATCAGCGTGTACAGGTACAGGGTGCCGAAGATGACCGGGTAGTCGCGCTGCATGACCGCCTCGAAGCCCAGCAGCCCCAGGCCATCCAGCGAGAAGATCACCTCGATCAGCAACGAGCCGGTGAAGAAGATGCCGATCAGCGCCGAGGGAAGTCCGGCGATGATGATCAGCATGGCATTGCGGAATACGTGGCCGTAAAGCACGCGTCGGTCACTCGCTCCCTTGGCCCGAGCGGTCAGCACGTACTGTTTGTGAATTTCGTCGAGGAAGCTGTTCTTGGTCAGCATGGTCAGGGTGGCGAAGCTGCCGATGGCCGAGGCCAGCACGGGCAGCGCGATGTGCCAGAAATAATCCTGTATCTTGCCCCACCACGAAAGCTCGGCGAAGTCGGGCGAGGTCAAGCCGCGCAAGGGGAACCAGTCCAGATAGCTGCCGCCGGCGAAGACCACGATCAGGAGAATCGCGAACAGGAAGCCGGGGACGGCGTAGCCGACGATGACCAGCCCCGAGGTCCAGACATCGAAGCGCGAGCCGTGGCGCAGCGCCTTGCGCACGCCGAGAGGGATCGAGATGGCGTAGACGAGCAGCGTGGTCCATAGGCCCAGGGAAATGGATACCGGCAGACGTTCCACGATCAAGTCGACCACCGGCCGCCCCCGGAAGAAGCTGTCGCCCAGGTCGAAGGTGGCGTAATCGCCCAGCATGTCGACGAAACGCTCCACCGGCGGCTTGTCGAAGCCGAACTGCTGGCGCAGTTGTTGTTCGAGCCGGGGATCGATGCCGCGCGCATTGCGCGTGTCGCCGGTGGTCTCGCCGCCGCTTTCGAGGCGCGTGCTGGCGTTGCTGTCCATGCCCTCGAAGCGCGCCAGCATCTGATCGATGGGGCCGCCCGGCGCCACCTGCACGATGATGAAATTGAGCAGCAGGATGCCCAGCAGGGTAGGAATCATCAGCAGCAGACGGCGTAGGATGTAATGGGTCACGTGATCTAATCCTTAACCTTCGCCGCGTTGACGTTCTTCGACGCGGGCAGCGCGTTGCGGATCGACCCACCAGCTCGACAGGTCGAACGTATACTCGGGGAAGGGTTGCGGGTACCCGAATTTATCCCACATCGCGATGCGAGTGCCATCCAGATGCCACTGGGGGATGACATAGAACCCCCAGCGCAGGACGCGGTCCAGCGCGCGCGCCGTGGTGTCCAGCGCCTGTCGGCTGTCGGCACCGATCAGGCGATCGACCAGGGCGTCGACCGCCGGGTTTCGCAGGCCGATCAGGTTGCGGCTGCGCGGAGCATCGGCATATTCGCTCGTCCAGTACTCGCGTTGTTCGTTGCCCGGATTGGCCGATTGCGGAAAGCTGCCGATCATCAGGTCGAAATCGAAGTTCCGGCGGCGTGTCAGGTACTGGTTGACGTCGACGACACGCACGCTGGCCTGAATGCCAAGGCGCTCGAGATTCTGGATGAGGGGAAGCGTGACGCGCTCGAACTGGGTGTCGTAGAGCAGGAATTGCAGGCGCATGGGGCGCCCGGTGTCGGTATCGACGAGCACGCCGTCGCGCACTTCGCAGCCGGCCTCGCGCAGCAGTGACAGCGCCTTTTTCAAGCGTGCGCGCAACGTGTCGGGGCGCGATATCGGGAGAGGTTCTTCGAAGACCTCGTCGGGCAGGATGTCGCGATAAGGGGCGAGCAGCGCGAGTTCATCGTCGCTGGGCAGACCTTGCGCCTCCATTTCCGAGCTCTCGAAGTAGCTATCGGTTTCCTGGTAGGCGCCATAGAACAGGTGCGTGTTGAGCCAGTCGAAATCGGTGGCCAGGGTCAGGGCCTCGCGCACGCGTCGGTCCTGGAACGGGGCGCGGCGCAGGTTCATGACGAAGGCCTGCATGCCCGCGGGCTGCGCGTCGGGCACGGTCATGCGCTTGATGAAGCCCGCTTCCAGGGCGGGCGTATCGTAAGCGGTGGCCCAGTTCTTGGCACTGCTTTCACGGCGCAGGTCGAGATTGCCTGCCTTGAAGGCCTCGAGCGCCACGGTCTGGTCCCGGTAGTAGTCGTAGACCAGGCGGTCGATGTTGTGGCGACCCCGGTTGATGGGCAGATTCCGCCCCCAGTAATCGTCGACACGGCGATACACGATACGCCGCCCGGGAAGGATGCTGGCCACTTCGTAGGGGCCCGAGCCCAGAGGCTTGTCCAGCGTCGGCGAGGTGAAATCGCGCGATTGCCAGTAATGCTTGGGCAGCACCGGCAATTGTCCCAGGATCAGCGGCAACTCGCGGGACTCGTTGTCGCTGAACTCGAAGCGCACGGTATCGTCGTCCAGGGCCTCGACCTGATCGACGCCGGCATAGTAGGCGCGATAGAAGGGTTGTCCCTGGTCGCGCAGCAGGCGGAAGCTGAATACCACGTCCTCGGCGGTTACCGGGTGGCCGTCGTGGAACCGGGCCGACCGACGCAGGTCGATTTCCATCCAGTGACGGTCGGGGTCGAGGCGGATGCCGCCGGCGAGCAGGCCATACATGGTGAAGGGCTCGTCGGCGCTGGCTTCCATCAAGGTGTCGTAGACATGACTGAGGCCATCGGCGGGATTGCCCTGGATGATGAAGCCGTTCGTCGAATCGAAACTGCCTTGCGCGGCCTGACGCAGTTCTCCGCCCTTGGGCGCGTCGGGGTTGGTGTAGGGCAGGTGCGTGAAGTCGTCGGGGAGCGCCGGGCTGTCATAGAGCGAAATGCCGCCCACGGTGGCGACGTCGGCGGCGGGCACGGCCAGGGCCGACAGGCTGAGGGCCCACAGACCCGGTATGACCAGCAAAGCGCGAACGAAGTGGGGCATGACGACGGTTCCTTGTTGCGAGACGCGAACGAGGCGGCGACGCCGCCGTTTTCGGCCGTGCCTAGCCTACCCCAGCCTCGCCGGTGGCGCACGCGCCCGCCCTCTGATCAGGGGCGGGGCATGAGGGCAACGCCGCCACGACGCTCAACGCGACGGGGTGCGAAGCGTGAGACGCTGTCCGGGCTGGAGGTAATCGTCGCGCTGTATCTGGTTCCAGCGTGTCAGGTCGTCGACGCTGACATCATGGCGTGCCGCGATACGCGAGAGGCTGTCACCCGGCTTGACGCGGACTTGCTGGGTGGCCTCACGGCTGGCCAGGCGTGCACGGCTCGTCGCGCCCGGAAGGACCAGGGATTGACCGACGCGCAGCATATCGCCGCTGATCCCATTCTGCCGACGCAGTACGCTCACCGGGATGTCATGGCGCGCGGCAATGCCGGACAGCGTGTCGCCGGACTGGACCACGTAGTGCGTCCGGGTACGCCGTTTTTCGGCGGGCAGCGTATCGAGATTGGCGAGAAAACGCTGCCGGCGATCGGCGGGCACGATCAATTGCGCGTTCCTGTCGGGGCGCGTGGCACCACGCCGCAGGCCAGGGTTGAGGGCTTGCAGTCGCGCTTCGCTGACATCGGCGAGCTGGGCGGCGTCGGCCAGCGACAGTTGCCCTTCGGCGGTGACCCTGGCGATGGCCGGCCGGTCGGGAATGCTCGGCAGGTCGACGGCGTACCGCTGCGGGTCCGAGATCACCGCCGACAAGGCGAGAAGCTTGGGCACGTAGTCCATGGTCTGGGCGGGCAGCGAGAGGTGCCAGTAGTCGATGGGCTTGCCCTGCGCGGCGGCTCGCTCGCGCGCGCGATTGACGGTGCCGGCGCCGGCATTGTAGGCGGCGAGGGCGAGTTCCATGTTGCCTTCGTACCACTGGTCGGCGAGCGTCTGCAGGTAGTCGAGGGCCGCATTCGTCGAAGAGACGACATCGCGGCGCCCGTCATACCACCAGGTTTCGGCGAGCCCCATGGCTTCGCCGGTGCCGGGCATGAACTGCCAAAGCCCGGAAGCGCCGCCGGGATGGCGGGCCGTGGGGTCGTAGGCGCTTTCGATGAAAGGCAGCAGGGCGATTTCGGTGGGCATGTCGCGAGCCTCGAGCTGACGCGTCACCCAGCGCAGCCAGGGGCGCGCCTTGGCGGCGACCTGCTCGACGTGCTCGGGGTGCGCGGCGTACCAGTCGAGCCATTTCGCGACACGCGGATGCTGAATATCGTGCGGCAGGCCAAAGCCCTGCTTGAGGCGCGTCCAGGTATCGGCCTGCGGGGCGCGCTGCAGTACCAGGGCTTGCCAGAAGGTGGTCGTGGCTGCCGAGGTGCCGGTGGTCTCGCCGGAGGCGGCCTTCGCGGCGGGAAGCGACAATGCGGTCAATAACAGTCCTCCCGCCAGGGCTACGTGACCCAAACGTAGCGCCTGGCGGCGACTCGATCGTACTTTCATGGGAAGCGAACCTCTCGAGGTACAGTAGCGGCCGGGCCGGTCATGGCCTAGAAGCGATCCTTCCAGCCGCGTAGTGTCGCGAAGGCGGCACTGTCGTCATCGACGCTTCCCTGCTCGGCCAAGGCATTCAGCAGGCCGGGCTGGTCGATACGTAGAAACGGATTGATCTGGCGCTCCCGGCCGATGGTGCTGGGTAGCGTGGGGCGCTCCAGCTGCCGTGCCCGCTCGCATTCGCCGAGATGCGCGTCCCGCGCGGGGTTGTCGGGCTCGGCGGCCTGGGCGAAACGTAGGTTGGCCAGCGTGTATTCGTGTCCCGCGAACACCAGGGTGTCGTCGGGCAGGGCGGCGAGACGCGCGAGCGAGCGGTGCATCTGCTCGGCGGTGCCTTCGAAGAGGCGGCCGCAGCCGCCGGAGAACAGGGTATCGCCGCAGAACAGCAGGCCGGGTGTGCCGGGGGCGTAGAACGCGATATGGTCCAGCGTGTGGCCGGGCACGGCGAAGACTTCGAAGCGCCGTCCTTGCACGCGGCATTCATCCTCGTCGCCGACGACCTCGTCGATGGCCGGAATGGCCGAGTTGTCGGGACCGATGACGCGGGGCGAGTACCGCTTGACCAGCGCATCGATGCCACCGGTGTGATCGTGATGATGGTGCGTTACCAGAATCGCGGCCAGGCTGAGGCCTTCTCGTTCCAGGTACTCGATGACCGGCTGGGCATCGCCGGGATCGACGATGACGACCTTATCGCTGGCATCCTGGCGAAGCAGCCAGATATAGTTGTCCTGAAATGCGGGGATCGGTATTACGGTCAGCATAGTGCGTAGGATCTCGGCAAACGTCGGGGCTGCCGAATGGTGACGATGCTCGCGCCTCGCGGGCGCGCTCGATCGTGAGCGGCAGCGTAAAATCCGTCAACCTTGGGGGGAACGGGCCATCGTGTCAAATTCGCATATGACGATGACATTGGCACAGGCCGTCCGCGAGGGACGCCGCTTCTGGGCTTCCGAGGAGGGCGCGGCGCTGTGGCAGGCGCAGCGGGCATGCCTGGGGCCGTTGTGCGAGTCGCGCTTCGGTCTGCACAGCCTGCAGCTGGGAATGGCGGCGCGGCTGACGGACATGTGCCCGATCCGCCATGCATTGACGTGGTCGCCCACGCGAGCGCTTGCCGAGGATGCCTCGGCCCTGGTCTGCGATCCCGGTGCCTTGCCGTTGCCCGACGAGAGCCTCGACCTGGTGCTGGTGCACCACCTGCTGGAAGTCGTTCCCAATGCTCACCATCTGATGCGCGAAGCCGCGCGTGTCACGCGCGACGATGGCCTGCTGGTGGTGATGGGCTGGAATCCGTTCGGGGCCGACGCGCTGGGGCACCTGGCGCCTGCGGGGCGTCGCCGCTGGCCCTGCAAGGGACACTGGCGACGTACGGGCCGGTTGCGCGAATGGCTGGCGTTTGTCGATTTCGAAATCGAACGCGTAGACTACTGCGGCTTCCGCCTGCCCGGCGGGCAGGTACACAATCTGGGGCTCGAAACGCTGGGGCGTCGCTACAATCTTCCCGTCGGCGGGTGCTATCTGATTGTGGCCCGTCGCAAGCAGGCACCGATACAACCGGCCAGGACCCTGTTCCAGCGCGATGCCGTTACCGGCAACTCCTGGCTGGGGCCCGCCGCACTCCACCAGGGCGAGCGCTCGAGACGCGAGACGCACGCCCGAGACGACAGGATGACCGAGGTTGACTGATTCGCATGCCACGGGCGACATGCCCCGCGTCACTATCTACACCGACGGGGCCTGCCGGGGGAATCCCGGCCCCGGCGGATGGGGTGCCGTGTTGCGCTACGGGCAACACGAGAAGACCCTCAAGGGGGGCGAAGCCGTGACCACCAACAACCGCATGGAGCTGATGGCCGCGATCCAGGCGTTGCGGACCCTGACCCGTGCATGCGACGTGGCACTGTGGACCGACTCCGAGTATCTCCGCAAGGGGATCACCGAATGGATTCATGGCTGGGTCAAGCGGGGGTGGAAAACCGCCGCCAAGCAGCCGGTCAAGAATGCCGAGCTATGGCGCGAGCTGCTCGCGGAGACCCAGCGCCATCGTATCGAGTGGCACTGGGTGAAGGGCCATAGCGGGCACGAGGGCAACGAACTGGCCGATACGCTCGCCAACGCCGCCACCGACGAGATACAGGCGGCCAAGCGTCAGGCCATGGCAGGAGAACAGTAGCAATGCGCCAGATCGTACTGGATACCGAAACCACCGGCATCGATCCCAAGGACGGTCACCGCCTGATCGAGATCGGGGCGGTCGAGGTGGTCAATCGCCGGCTCACCGGCAACAATTACCACCAATACATCAACCCCGAGCGCGACATCGATCCCGAAGCCGTCGAGGTGCACGGCATCACCAACGAGCGCGTCGCCGACGAACCGGTGTTCGCCGATATCGCCGATGCCTTCTGGGAATACATTCGCGGCGCCGAACTGGTGATTCACAACGCCGCGTTCGACGTGGGCTTCATCGATCACGAGTTCGGGTTGCTGCATGACAAGCGTGGCGGCCCGCGTCTGGGTCCCGTCGCCGACTACTGCAGCGTGCTCGACACCCTGGCGATGGCGCGCAAGTTGCACCCCGGACAGCGCAACAACCTCGACGCACTCTGCAAGCGCTATGGCATCGACAATGGACGGCGTGTCCTGCACGGCGCCTTGCTGGACGCCGAGATCCTGTCCGATGTCTATCTGACGATGACGGGGGGGCAGACCGCGTTGTCGCTGGCCGGCATCGAGGAACGCGCGGGCGACGAAGGGCAGGACGCCAACAGCGTCAGCGGCATTCGTCGGGTCTCACGCGAGGGGTTGTTGCTGGCGGTCACGCGTCCCAGCGAGGCGGAAGAGGCGGCGCACCGCGCCAAGCTGGACAGCATTCGCCAGGCGGCCGGCCAATGTCACTGGGATGCCCTGAACGACGCTTCGCAGGGATCGGCATGACGATGTTGTCATCGCCGTTCGTCCGGGAATTGCCCGGTGCGCAGACACCGCGCCGGGGCTACTGGATTCGTTTCGGCGAATCCGGTATCGCCCCGGGCGAGGATGGCATTCTCCAGCCGCCGGGCGAGTGGCCGGCGCATGCCATGGCGTTGGGCATGTGGCATGACCTGCCGGTCGCCATGGTGCATGAGCCGGGCGATGCCGACTGGCCCCCGGCACGCGAGTGGCTGGCGAGATTGCCCGGCCCGCAGGCCGATCTGCTGGCCACGGCCCTGCAGGTCGATGCCTGGGCACGCGATCATCGCTTCTGCGGACGCTGCGGTTCGCCGATGACCCGGCTCGCCCATGAGTTCGCCATGCAGTGCGAGGCATGCGGCCATCGCAGTTATCCGCGTATCTCGCCGTGCATCATCACTCTGGTCACGCATGGGCAGGACTTGCTGCTGGCGCGGAATTCGCGCTTCCCCGCGCGGCGTTATTCCACCCTGGCGGGGTTCATCGAGCCGGGCGAGAGCGCCGAAAACGCCGTACGCCGTGAAGTCTACGAGGAGGTGGGCATCGAGATCGGGCGCGTGCGTTTCTTCCGCAGCCAGTCCTGGCCGTTTCCGCACTCGCTGATGCTGGGCTTCTTCGCCGAAGCCGCGAGTCGGCGGATCCGGATCGATGGGGTGGAGATTGCCGATGCCGCCTGGTTCACACCACGGCATCTGCCCGAGTTGCCGCCGCGACATTCGATCTCGCGCCAGTTGATCGAAACGCATCTCAGCGCGGTGTCGCCGCGCTGAGACGTGCTGTGTCGTCAGTGACCGGGGAAGAGGCTGGTCAGCTTGGTGGCCAGCATGACGTTGCCGGTGGCCTTCAGCTTGCCGCTCATGAAGGCCTGCATGCCGTTGATCTCGCCGTTCATCACGCCTTTGAGGGTTTCGGTGTCGGTGGTCAGGCTGACGGATGGGTCGTCGTGCTCGCCGGGCTGGATGTCGAGTGTCCCGTCCTTGACGTTGAGGTAGTAATCATCGGCATCGGTGATATGGAACTGGAAGACTTCGTCCATGCCCCGAGCGGCGGCAGGATCGAAACGTGACTGTAACTTCTCGATGACGGTGTTGGCGTCGGCCATGTTGGGTCACTCTATGGCGTTGATGGAATGACCAGCGTATTTCAAACAAATGTTTCATACAAGGGGGCTCGCTGCAGAGCCCCCGCGAGGCGAGGTGGTGACGTGACTGAATGGATTGCCGAATATGCGCTGTTCGCCGCCAAGCTGGCGACGCTGGTCGTGGCCGTGGGCGTTCTGGTCGGGCTCGTCGTCACGCTAAAGCAGCGTGCGAGTGGACAGGTCGAAGACAATCGCCTGCGCATCGTGGCGCTGCACGAGCGTCAGCGGCGCCGGCGTGAGTCGCTGCGTCTGGCGGGGCTGCCCGCCGCGCAGCGTCGGCGTGCCCAGAAAGCGCTACGCAAGGAGGAGAAGGCCCGCCGCAAGGGAAAGGGCGAGGCCCAGGAGGCGGCACGACCACGCGTGTGGGTGCTCGATTTCGATGGCGATCTCAAGGCATCACGCACGCCGCAGCTGGCGGAACAGGTGTCTCTGCTGCTGGGCGAGTTGCAAGACGACGACGAGGTCGTCGTGCGCCTGACGTCCGGTGGCGGTCTGGTGCATGCCTACGGGCTGGCGTCCGCACAGCTCGACCGTCTGCGCGATGCCGGTGCGCGACTCACCGTCTGCGTCGACAAGGTCGCCGCCAGCGGCGGTTACATGATGGCCTGCTGCGCACACCGCCTGATTGCTGCCCCATTCGCCGTGATCGGCTCGATCGGCGTGGTGGCTCAGGTACCCAACGTGCATCGCCTGCTCAAGAAGCATGACATCGATGTCGAGTTGCTGACCGCGGGTCGTTACAAGCGGACATTGACGGTGCTGGGCGAAAACACCGAGGAAGGGCGTGCCAAGTTTCTCGAGGACTTGCGGGAAACCCACGACCTGTTCAAGCGTTATGTGGGGGAGCGACGCCCTGCGCTGGATATCGAGAAGGTGGCGACCGGCGAGATCTGGTATGGACGCCAGGCATTGGATGACGGCCTGATCGATGAGGTGAATACCAGCGATGGCTATCTGGCGGCACGCATGGAGCAGGCGCGCGTGTTGCAGGTGGTGCTGGAGCCGCGTCATTCCTTGATGCAGCGTATCGGTGTCGGCGCTTCGCAGGGCATCGAGCGCTGGCAGCGGCGGTAGGCCGCTGCCAGCCGCACACGGCTTAGCGGGTCTTGCTGTAAAGCGCGACGAGGGCGTCGATGACCGTGCGCGCCTCGTCGCCGGCCAGTGAATAGTAGATCGTCTGCGAGGCTCGACGTGTCACGACGAGGTTTTCGCGACGCAGGATCGCAAGATGCTGCGACAGCGCGGACTGGCTGAGGCTCAGCTTGCGGTTCAGCTCGGTGACCGAGAGTTCCGCGTCGTCGAGCAGGCACAGAATGCGCAGCCGGTTCTCGTTGGCCATGGCCTTGAGCAGGGTCGTGCCCTTGTCGATCGCGGAAGTACCGGCGTTGAGCAGGGTGGAGGCAGGCTGGAGCGAGCGCATGTGGGTGTCTCCTACATCATTATCGGGATTGGCGATGGGTCGCCGCGAGCGTGGGATGAGCGCCCAACGGCGAGGGATACGTTCTGGTGGGCTTTACGCGCAACGCGGCATTGGCCTCGATGCCTGCCGTGTTGTCATGCCCACTTACTCATTCTTGATTTAGTGAATCATCAATAACTTCGCCGAGCCTGTCCAAGATAGCTTTTAACGATAATTCATCGGTAGTGGCGAAAATCGACGTCGTGTCGCGAATCGCTGATGAGCATATGACCTCCGTGTGGCAGTGAAAAGCCTGCTGTAGTTCCTTTTTCATGCCGTCAGGAAGGCGGCATCTCACTGGTTCCGTCCGGAGCGATCCTTTACAATATCGACTTTCGTCTCGGTGCCATGCGCATCGACCCGCCTTGAGGGTTCCCTTACCCCTCGGCCTCCCTTGGCAACCAAAAAGGTGATGCATGTTCGCCCTCGATTCTCGCCAGGCCAGACGCGTGATGGCGCTGCTCGTCGGTTTTCACATCGTGGTGATCGCGGCCAGCAACTATCTGGTACAGCTTCCGTTTTCGCTCTTCGGCTGGCATACCACCTGGGGCGCCTTCAGCTTTCCCTTCATCTTTCTGGCCACGGATCTGACCGTGCGTCTGTTCGGCAAGGGGCGTGCCCGATCGATCATCGCGCGGGTCATGCTGCCGGCATTGTTGATCTCGTACGGCGTGTCGGTGCTCTTTCAGGAAGGAGCGTTCCAGGGCGTCGCGGCCCTCGGCGAGTGGAACCTGTTCGTGGGCCGTATCGCGCTGGCGAGTTTCATGGCCTATGTGCTGGGGCAGTTGCTGGATATCCATGTCTTCGACCGCCTGAGACGTCTGCGTGCCTGGTGGGTCGCGCCGGCCTTTTCGACCCTGCTGGGCAACCTGGCCGATACGTTCGCGTTTTTCGCGATCGCGTTCTGGAACGGTCCCAGTGCGTTCATGAGTGAGCATTGGGTGGAAATCGCCTGGGTGGATTATGCCATCAAGCTGGGGGTGAGCCTGGCCTTCTTCCTGCCGCTCTACGGCATGCTGCTGGGGGCGTTGACGCGCCGGCTGGCGCATCTGGGGGATGCCAGCGAGGGACTTCAGCCACGCAAGGCCTGAAACGGCTCTGGTATCATGCATCGATCACTCGAAGGACTGGCGAGGCATATCGTGGAATTACATCATGTCGATACCGGCGGCGAAGGGCGCCCGCTGGTCGTTCTGCACGGCTTGTTCGGCAGTGCCGACAACTGGCGCTCGCACGTCAAGCAGTGGCGGGCGCAGCGTCGCGTGATCGCCGTGGACCTGCGCAACCATGGCAAGTCGCCGCATGCGTCGGGCATGCGGTATGCCACTCAGGCCGAGGACGTCGAGGCGTTGCTGGAGGCGTTGAACATCGAGCGCTGCGACCTGCTGGGCCACTCGATGGGCGGCAAGGTCGCCATGACCCTGGCGCGTCAGTCGCCAGCGCGTGTCGCACGCCTGATCGTCGCCGATATCGCGCCGATCGCCTATCAGCACGGTCATGATGCGATCTTTCGTGCCATGCGCGCCGTCGAGGCGCGTCCCCCGGCGGACCGCAAGGCGGCGGACAGGATCATGGCGGAGTTCATCGAGATGCCGGCGACACGCATGTTCCTGGCCACCAACCTGGTGCGTGGCGAGGATGAGCGTCTGGTGTGGCGCGTGGGACTCGATCAGATCGAGGAGGACTATGCCAGCATCGTGGCCGTGCCGGATGGTGACGGCGCCTACGAGGGGCCGGCGCTGGTCCTGCGCGGCGGGCGCTCCGATTACGTGAGCGACGAGGCGCTGCCGGCGGTCGAGGCCGTGCTGCCAAGGGCGCATGTCGAGACGCTGGCGGAGGCCGGGCATTGGCTGCATGCCGAACAGCCGGAGGCCTTTCAGGCGGCCGTGTCGCGCTTTCTGGCGGCGGAATGAAGGCAGCGGCATGGAGCGCACAGCGCTCCATGCCGTGTCGAATCAGGGGCGATTGAGGTCGACGGCGAGGCGCGACAGCGGACTCTTGGCCTTGATCTGGCCGCGCTCGAGAAGAAATGCCTCGAAGGCTTCGTAGCGTTGTCCATCCAGCGCGGCAGGGCGCAGGGCGAAGCGTGGCAGCGTGTTCTCCCAGGCCTTGCGGTTGACCGGTGTGTCCAGCGCCGGATCGTAGGCCTTGAAGGCTTCCCAGCCCTCCTCGGGATGATTGATGATCCAGGCCGTGGCCTCGCCGATGGCGGCCATGAAACGCGCATAGGCAGCGCGATGGGCATCCAGCGTGTCGCGGTTGGCCACGAAGATCAGCTCGTCGTAGGTGGGAACGCCTTCTTCCTCGATATAGAACGCCCGGCCCTCGACGCCTTCCTGAGCCATCTGTGCCAGCTCGAAGTTGCGAAACGCACCGGTGATGGCGTCGACCTTTTCTCCGATCAAGGCCGGCGTCAGCGCGAAATTGACGTTGACCATCTCGACGTTCTCGGGCGCGACCCCATTGTGTTCGAGCATGGTGTTGAGCAGCACTTCCTCGACTCCGCCCACGGAATAGCCAATACGCTTGCCGGCCAGATCCGCCATGCTTTCGATGCCGCTGTCAGCGCGTACCAGCGTGGCATTGAGAGGCGTTGCCACCAGCGTGCCCACGCGCACCAGGGGGAGGCCCTGGTCGACTTGCAGGTGCAGCTGGGGCTGGTAGCTGAGAGCCAGGTCGATCTTGCCTGCCGCGACCAGCTTGGGCGGTACGCTCGGGTCGGCGGGGGAGATGAGTTCGACGTCCAGTCCGTGATCCTGGAAGAGGCCGCGCTGTTTTGCGATGACCAATGGCGCATGCGTGGGGTTGGTGTACCAGTCGAGCATCACTTTCAGCGAGTCGGGCGTGTCGGTGCCGTTGCGCTCCTCGGCGGCCAGCGCCGGGCCGGACAGCACGAGCAAGAGGGCGAGACACGCGCCCATGAAGCGGTGGGTGATGGAGGTCATGCGTTATTCTCCTGCGAGTTGTTGCCCCGATAGCCAGGGGCGTTTCGTTATCGTGAATGCCCGGCGAGACGGCTCGCCGGGCGAGGTTCATTGCTTCAGCCTTGGGTGCCGGTGCGGTCCTCATGCCATGGCATCAGGTGGCGCATCAGGGCGTCCATGGCGAAATAGAGCGCCACGCCGAAGGTGACGAGGATCAGCAAGGCGGCGAACATCAGGTCGACTTGCATGCGTGCATTCGCGTTGAGCATCAAGTATCCCAGTCCCTGGCTGGAGCCGACCCATTCGCCGATCACGGCACCGATGGGGGCGGCGCTGGCGGCCATGCGCATGCCCGATGCCAGGGCCGGCAGGGCCGCGGGCAGTTGAATCCGCAGCAGTCGACGGCGGCGGTCGGCACCCAGGGTCTGTGCCAGGTCCAGCCACCCCTGCGGGGTCTGGCGCAAGCCGTCGTAACATGTCGAGGCGACCGGAAAATAGATGATCAGGGTCGCCATGACGATCTTGGCGGTCATGCCGTAACCCAGCCATAGCATGAGAATCGGGGCCAGGGCGAACAGCGGAATGGCCTGGCTGATCAACAGGATCGGCAGCAAGGTTCGCCTGAGGCCATGAAAGCGGGCCAGGGCGAGCGCGGTGAGCAAGCCGCTGAGGCAGCCGATGAGCAGGCCGGCGACGATCTCGATCACGGTGATGCCGGTATGATGCCAGAGTAACTGATGATGGGTGGCGAGGGCTTGCACCACGGCGAGCGGGGACGGCAGTACGTAACCCGGCACGCCGGTGGCGACGACGAGTCCTTGCCATAGCCCTAGCAGGGCAACGAGGCCGAGCATGGCCGGCCAGAGGCGTTTGAGAAGTGTCATGCTTGGCTCCCGGCGGTGAGCGGAGCATGCAGGCGCGCCACCAGGCGTGGCTGCAGGCGCAGCATGTCGGGGGCTTCCAGGGCGCGTGGTCGCTGGCCGGGAGGGACGTCGAAGTCACTCAGCGTGGCCGGTTGCCCGGCGAGAATCAGGATGCGATCGCTCAGGCGCAAGGCTTCGAGCGGGTCGTGGGTCACCAGGATGACCGTGCGGCCGGCCAGCAGTCGCGCGGCGAGTTCGTGCAGTTCAAGGCGCGTGATGGCATCGACGGCGGAAAAGGGTTCGTCCATCAAGACGACGGGCGCATCCTCGAAGAGCGTGCGCGCCAGGGCCACGCGCTGACGCTGGCCGCCGGAGAGCGTCTTGGGCCAGTCTCGGGCCTTGTCGGCGAGGCCGACATCGTCGAGCAGGGAGAATGCCCGCTGGCGGTCCGCCGGGGAAGGGCGTCCGCGCAAGGCCGGGCCGAGCAGGACGTTATCGACGACGGTGCGCCACGGCAACAGCTGATCCTGCTGCGCCATCCAGGCCAGCCGGCCGGTGAGGGGGCGGGCGTCGTCGGTGGTCAGCGTCAGCTCGTGGGTATCGGGCAAGGGCAGGTCGGCGATCATGCGCAGCAGGGAACTCTTGCCGCTGCCGCTGCGCCCGAGCAGCCCGGTCCAGCTGCCGGGGGCGAACTCGACGGTCAGGCCATCGAACAGCCATTGTCCTGCAAAGGCGAGTCGTGCCTGGGCGAGGGAAAAACCGAGGGACGTCATCAAGGCTCCATAAGGGGCGAAGGACGTGCCGACGGCACGCTCTGGCGTTTCCTCCGCCGGTGTTAACCGGATCAGGTTCCAGGGTTGCGCCGGGCGCTCTCAGCCCGCCACGGTCGGCGGGCACCCCTATCCAGAGACGATTATTGTATCCTGTCGGCTCGGGAGCTGCCCAGTGCCATGTGGCGAGTGTACCGCCTGAGCGCAGGCTGCCAACGATCGGACAAAGCGTAGGAGTGCGCATGTATCCCGATTCCGAACTCACGCATCGTGTCGAGGTGTTCACGGGGCACGCGCTGTCGCCCCTGCCGCTCGCCTGGGATGACAGTGCCAACTGGCTATGGCGGACCGCCGGCGAATCGCCGCAACTCCTCAAGCTGGCGCGCACGCATCCGGAGCACGATCCTTTCTGGAAAGGCATGCGTGAGCTGTTCGGCTTCGACCGCTGGCGTTGTCCGGAGACCATGACGCGGCTGGCAGGAGCCCTGCCGGCGCATCTGCCGATGCTTCCGCTGCCGATGACGTATCTCGGGACCCTGCAGCACGCGCCGTTGTGGAGTCTGCCGTGGAGTGACGGCAAGGCGGCACGGATGGGGCCGGTCTTCGCCGAGTTGCTGGGCAGCCAGCTGGGCCACCTGCATTGCGAGACGGTCTCGGGGTGGGGGCATCCTCTGGAAAGGGTGTACTCATTGGTCGAGTGGCCGCGGCATGCGAGCGACTTTCTGCGCCAGCACCCGCGCTGTGGTGAGCTTCCGACATTTCCGGCATTCCCCATTCCATCGCGGGCGGTTTGGTGTCTTCCCGATGTGCGCGCCGATCAGTACCTGAGCGGTGCCACGGGATGGTTGTGGAGCGACTGGGAGGCGTTGACATGGGCGCCGCTCGAGTTCGATCTGTGCCTGGCCGAGATGCTCATCACGACGTGTGCCGAGCGCGATGCCTTCCTGGCCGCCTATCGACGCGAGTCGCCATGCGTGTCGCTGTCGGCCTATCGTCAGGGCATGCGGGCGTTGATCTGGGTCATGCGTCTGCACGGCGACGTGGACTGGCATCATGTCGTCTCGCATCCCGATTGGTTAACGCAGGTTCCGGCGAAGCGGCATGACATGGCATACTAGACCCTTGAATTTCAGGAACTTGAGTTTCAGGAGATAACCGCGAGACGTGGATACCATCAACAGCCTTTTCTTGTTTTCGGGTTTCTTGATCGCGCTGAGCATCGTGGCAAGCCGCGTCTCGTCGCGGATCGGCGTACCGCTGTTGGTGCTGTTCCTGGTGCTGGGCATGCTGGCCGGTGAGGAAGGCGTGCTGGGAATCGAGTTCGACGACTACTCCCTGGCATACCTCATCGGACACCTGGCGTTGGCGATGATCCTGCTCGACGGCGGCTTGCGGACACGCCTCAAGACATTCCGGGTGGGGCTCAAGCCGGCGCTGTCGCTGGCCACGCTTGGGGTGTTCGTCACCAGCGGGCTCGTCGGCCTGTGCGCCATGTGGGTGTTCGATCTGTCCCTGGTCGAAGGCCTGCTGGTGGGGGCGATCGTCGGGTCGACGGATGCCGCCGCGGTCTTCTCGATGCTGGCCGGGCAAGGGGTGACCCTCAACGAGCGGGTGGGGGCGACGCTCGAAATCGAATCGGGCACCAACGACCCCATGGCGATCTTCCTCACGATCACGCTGGCCGAGATTCTGGTGGGCAGCGTGGGCGGGGTCTGGCAAACGCTGATGATGTTCGCCTCGCAGTTCGGGCTGGGGCTCGTGTTCGGCGTCGGTGGTGGCTGGCTGGCCGCCAAGCTGCTGCGCTGGCTCGATCTCGCGCCGGGGCTCTATTCCTTGCTGGCGCTTGCCCTGGGCTTTTTGATCTTCGGGGTGACCAGCGTGGCGGGTGGCAGCGGCTTTTTGGCGATCTATCTGGCGGGCCTGATGATCGGCAACCAGCCGGGACGGCATCTGACCCATATCCTGCCGGTTCACGATGGGCTGGCCTGGTTGAGCCAGATCGGCCTCTTTCTGGTGCTGGGGATGCTGGTGACGCCCAGCGAGATGATCGACTATGCCGTGCCCGGCGCGGTATTGGCACTGGGCCTGATCTTCGTGGCGCGGCCGCTGGCGGTGCTGATCTCGCTCAAGCCGTTCTTCAGCTTCCGCTGGCGGGAAATCGGCTTCATTTCCTGGGTCGGGCTGCGCGGCGCGGTGCCCATCGTGCTGGCGATCTTTCCGGTCATCGCCGGGGTCGAAAACGCGACGCTGTACTTCAACGTGGCGTTCTTCGTGGTCCTGATATCGTTGTTGATGCAAGGCGCGTCACTGGCGCGGGTGGCACGCCTGATGCGCGTCGAGGTGCCGGCAGGCGCCACGCCCAATCGCCGTGGTCCGCTGGGCGTGCTGCCCGAAAACGATTACGAGATGTTCGTCTACAAGGTGGAGAACGAAGCGCTGGAAGACGTCCCCATCCGGCTGCTGCGGTTTCCCTCCGGGGCCCTGATTTCCGGGCTGTTTCGTCAGCATGCGATGTTGCACGCCAAGGGCAGCACGCGGCTGAAGCTCAATGACGTCATCTGCGTCATCGGACGCAGCGATGACTTGCCAGCGCTCAACCGCCTGTTCAACGGCGACGCCACCCTCAAGCGAGAACGGGCGTTCTTCGGTACGTTCACGCTGGATGGAGAAGCCATGATGAGCGATGTGGCGGACGCGTACGGTCTGACGTTGAGCCCCGGTGAGCGGGACATGACGCTGGGCGAATTCGTGGCGCTACGCGTCGGTGGGCATCCCGTGGTGGGGGACGACGTCGATTGGCATGGCTTTCATTGGGTGGTCAATGCCGTGCAGGGCAATCGCGTGACGCGGGTCGGGCTCAGGCTCTATCACTGAAATCGTCATCGATGCGTTCAGGGACCACGCAAGTGGTGTCATCTTGTTCTACGCTGCTTGAATTACCTTTGCTCGCGGAGTTTTCCATGTCCATGCCTCATCGACGCCTTTATCGCTGTCGCGCGTGTCAGGTCGAAGTGTTCATTCAGGCAACGCGCCGCCCGCTGGAATCGCGTTGTCCCGAGTGCGATGCACGGGACTTCGAGAGCGTCGCCCAGGCGGGATCACATCCGCGTGCCACGGTGGATGAGTTGCTGGCGAAGGCGCTGGACAGAGAGCGCCGGAATCCCGCGGACATGCCCGGTGAAGTGGAGGATGTCGATGTCCATTGAGGGTGGACGTCACGATTAGACAGGAGTGCGTCGCGTGATTCAGCGTCACGACGCCAACCACCAGGGCCGCGATTTTTTCGTCGGCGATGTCCATGGTCAACTGGCTCTGCTGCAGGCCGAACTCGAGGCCGTCGGTTTCGATCGTAAGCGGGATCGCCTGTTCAGCGTGGGGGACTTGATCGATCGAGGCAGCGAGAGCCTGGCTTGCCTGTCGCTGGCGCTCGAGCCCTGGTGCCATGCGGTATGCGGCAATCACGAAATGCTGGCCTTCGAGGCCCTTCTGGGCGATAACCGGGATAGCCCCCAGACACACGACGCCTGGATGATCAACGGGGGCACCTGGGCCATGACAGCAGCGCACGGCGAAGTACGCGCGATGCTGAAGCGCGCGTTGCCCCACCTGCCTTACGCGAGAGAGGTCACGGTCGAGGGGCGGCGTGTGGGCATCGTCCACGCCGAGCCTCCCGCCGACTGGCGAGATGTCATGCCGCCCTCGCAGGCCTTGCTGTGGGGGCGCACTCGTATCATGCAAGGCGATGAAACGCTGGTGAAGGGGATCGACGCGGTGGTCGTGGGACACACCATCGTCCAGCGACCGATGCGCCTGGGCAATGTCCACTATATCGACACCGGCGCGTTCAATACCGGCAAGCTGACGTTGATCGAGGCGCGCGACTTGCTGCGCGAAGACGTGTCATGCTGAGCGTGTATTGCACCGAGAAGGCGGGTGAAGGGCCCGAAATGAAAAAACGCCCCGAGACCAGTCAGCTGCTGAAATCTCGGGGCGCTTGGATGTAGTGGCGGAGGGACAGGGATTCGAACCCTGGGTAGGCTATAAACCTACGCCGGTTTTCGAGACCGGTACATTCAACCACTCTGCCATCCCTCCGGCTTACGGCGCATACATTACTATCATGTGCTGAAGAGTCAAGCGTCTTTCACAGGAGGGAGCATGAAAAACGCCCCGAGATCAGTGGTTTACTGAAATCTCGGGGCGCTTTGATGTGGTGGCGGAGGGACAGGGATTCGAACCCTGGGAAGGCGTTAACCTTCGCCGGTTTTCAAGACCGGTGCATTCAACCGCTCTGCCATCCCTCCGGCTTACGGCGCAATATACTACCATCGTTTGCTGTTGCGTCAAGAGTCTGTCGTGCTTTCAAGGAGTTAAAACAACGCCCGGGCGTTGAAGATGTGCCTTGCAGTGGGAACCTTGGCGGGGCATTCTAGGTCTACACTTATATTTCCAGCGCCACCGAGGAGAGAGATCCCATGGCATACCGTACGTCGCAAATCGCCGGTCACGAGACGCGATCGGTAAGCACCAACAAGGTGCTGCGCAACACTTACATGCTCTTGGCCATGACATTGCTGTTTTCCGCCGTGACGGCGGGAACGGCCATGGCCATGGGAATCGGGCAGATGAATATCTTCGTCTTCCTGATCGGTGCCTATGGCTTGATGTTCCTGGTGCACAAGACAGCCAACTCGGCGGCGGGGCTTCTGTCGATCTTCGCCTTCACCGGTTTCATGGGCTTCACGCTGGGGCCGATGTTGAGCCTCTATCTGTCGCTGCCCAATGGTCCCCAGCTGGTCATGACCGCTCTGGGGATGACCGGGGCCACCTTCATCGGCTTGTCCGCGGTGGCACTGATTACGCGCAAGGATTTCAGCTTCCTGGCCAACTTCATGATCGCCGGTGCGATCGTGCTGGTACTGGCCATGGTCGTGGCGATGATCTTCAACATCACCGCGCTGGCCTTGGCGGTGTCCGCCGGCTTCGTGCTGTTTTCCTCGGCCGCGATCCTGTATCAGACCAGTGAAATCATCCACCGCGCGGGCGAGACCAACTATATCCTCGCGACCATTACCCTGTTCGTCTCGATCTACAACCTGTTCGTCAGCCTGTTGTCCATCCTGGGCTTCGCGTCGAACGACTGATGCATCGGCGAGCGTTCAACGCTTGCAACGATCGGGCCCGCACCTCGTTTGGTGCGGGCTTTTTTGATGCGCGACGGCTGGCGTCAGCCGCGCCATAGCTGAAGCAGTGGGTCGGCAAGACCGTACCAGCGGGCATAGAAGATGCTTCGGCGGCGGGCGTTGGCCAGCGCCGTCGTGTCCAGGGTATCGACGATGTCATGACGCAGGTGCGCAAGGCTGCCGATCTCGCATCGCTCCCGCTTGCCCCGGACCGGCTGGGAGGCGGCGGGGGCAAGGGATGATGCGGAGGTCGTCAGTGTGTCGGCAATGCCCGCAGAAGGCGGCATGGCGCGATGCCGGGGTGGCGCCGTGGTGAGCAGAGTGACGGTCATGATCTTGACCTCTACGAGTCAGCGGTGGGCGTGTCCGTACGGAAGCGACACATTCACTTTCAATTTAGCTGGATTTCGTTACGTCTGACGGGCGTTTCACGGGAACCTTGACGATGCTCAGCCTTTGCGGTGTGGCCCGACAGCAACGCATAAAAAAGCCGCCAGGGAGCGGCGGCAAGGTTGGGGATGCTGCATAGCGGAGATATGGCAGATCATCGAAGCGAGCTAAGGCATGCGATATGTTAGCTTGTTAAAAATATACTAGCTAATATGACGTGCGTCAATGTCCATGGCGACATGGAGCCGGCATTTGCCTTGACCGGGCCGTGTCGAGGACAATATTCGTCCATCCATACCTTGGTGGTGGGGAGCAAGCGATGCGATACGCATTACTCGTGTTGGGAGGACCGTACACTCATCAGGCGGCGCATTCCGCATTGCGCTTCGCGCATGCCGCGATCGCCCGTGGCCACCGTGTCGATACGGTCTTTTTCTATCACGATGGGGTCTACAATGCCTCGCATCTGGCGGCACCGCCCCAGGACGAGCCGCATCTGGTCGATGCGTGGCGCGCGCTGCATCGGGAACATGGCACGGCGCTCCAGGTCTGCGTGGCCGCGGCATTGCGGCGGGGTGTGCTCGATGCCAGCGAGGCCGAGCGTCACGGCAAGACGGGCGCGAGCCTGGAGTCACCCTTCGAATTGACCGGACTCGGGCAATTGCTCGATGTCGAGCGGACGCACGAGCGCTTGTTGACGTTCGCGCCTTGAACGTCGGCCGTACACCTTCATGTCAGGGGGAATCGTCATGTCAGAACGTGCCGAGGCCGAGCACGGCGACTTGCTGGTGGTACTGCGTCATGCACCGCATGGCAGCCTGTGGCTGCGCGAGGCGCTCGACCTGGCCCTGGTCGGCGCAGCCTTTGGCCAGTCGGTATCGCTGTTGCTGATGGGCGATGGCGTCTGGGCACTGCTTGCAGGCCAGGGCCAGGGCCCCTTGGGACAGAAGGGGACGCAGAGCACCTTCGACATGCTCGAGATGTATGATATCGAGCGGTTGTATGTCGATGCCTCGGCGTTGGCGTCACGCGGTCTGGCGCCGGACGACTTGCTGCTGCCGGTCATCCCCGTGGACGCGGCGAGGTTGCCGGCCGTGCTGGCCGGTCACCGTCAAATTTTCAATTTCTGAACGCTGCCGTGTTGATCGCCAACTGGGTAGCGCCGTGAGGAGACATCCGCGAATGTTGTTGCACTTGCTCAATCGTGCCCCGAGCTCGAGCCACGTCCCCCGGGACGTGCTGCGCGCGATGGGGGCGGAGGATAGATTGATGCTGATCGAGGACGGCGTCTATGGGGCGTTGAATGCCCAGGTGCAACATCTGCCGGGCCTGGAAGGCCGGCTTTTCGCATTGCGCGAGGATCTGGAATCGCGCGGGCTGGCGGGGCGCTGCGATGCCAGCGTGACGATCGTGGACATGGACGGCTTCGTGGCCTTGACCGAAGAAGCCCAGCGCACGGTGAGCTGGTTCTGATGGCAACGACACGACCCGCACGTTATCTCATCGTGGAAGGCCGCGAGATCGCGCTCGATCCAGAAGGATTCCTGGTCGATCTCTCGGCTTGGACGCCTGCCGTGGCCGATGCCCTCGCCGCCGAAGAAGGCCGGACGCTGACTGCCGAGCACTGGGAGGTGCTCAACGTATTGCGGGATTTCTACGCGCGTTATGAAAACGCGCCCGCCATGCGGCCGCTGGTCAAGGCGGTGGGGCAGGCGCTGGGCCCCGAGAAGGGGCGCTCCTTGCACTTGATGAGGCTCTTCCCCGACAGCCCGGCCAAGGTCGGGGCTCGCCTGGCCGGGCTTCCCAAGCCCACCAACTGTCTGTGACGACGATCGCCTTCACGGCGATTGTCCTTAATCACCATCTCTGGGACGCTGATGAATTTTCTTGCCCATGCCTGGCTGGCGCGTGGCGGCAATGACGCCTTTCTCTACGGCAATATGATTGCCGATGGCGTCAAGGGAGATCCCGGCGCCGGGTGGCCGGCGGAGATCGCCCGCGGGATTCGCCATCACCGTCGCGTGGATGCCTGGGTCGACGGCCATAGCGTGATTCGCGAGGTGCGAGCGCGTGCCCCGCGTCCCCAGCGGCGCGTCGTGGGGATCGCGCTGGACCTGGTGTGGGATCATTTCGTGGCGCGCGATCATGCCGATGCTGCCCTGATCGCGCGCTGTTACCGGGTTCTGGAGAGCCAGGGGGCGGCTCCCGATCGCCTGGCGCCGATGATCCCCGCCCTGATCGAGGATGACTGGCTGACACGCTATGCCGATTTCGAGTTCACCTGTCGTGCCATTGCCGGCCTGGGGCGTCGCTTGAGCGGCCCCAATCGGCTCGCCGAGCTGGTGCCCTGGTTGCGCACCGATTATTCCGCGCTGGAGCGAGACTTCCGGCAACTCTGGCCGGCGCTCAATCAGGCATTGAGCGCCGACTAGATCTCGCCTTCAGTCGCCTTGGCGTTTCTTTCACAGCCTGGCAAGAGGCTTTTCCGGTGCCGTCATCATCGGGGGAATGCGTTCTCACTCCGTGAGCCACAGACATTCCACCTGCTCGCCTGCCCGTACGGTCGTGTGCTCGGGGATGACGGCCAGGGCATCCGCCTCGAGGCACGAGGACAGCACGGCGGAGTTCTGATCGGCGAAGGCATGCGCGATGACGCCCTCGGATGTGAACTCGAGCCCCACGCGCATGTAGTGGCGACGCGCCTGGGTGTGCGTCTCGAAGTCGGCACGCGCCCAGAGTCGCGGCAGCGTGGCCATGCGCGGACAGGCAAGAAAGGCGCCGATCAGCGGGCGCAGATAGACCCAGGCGCCCACGAAGCACGACACGGGATTGCCGGGGAGCCCCACCACCCGCGTTTCGCCGATCCGCCCTAGAGCCAGCGGCTTGCCGGGGCGCATGGCCAGCTGCCAGAGGTCGAGTCGTCCCAGGGATTCCAGGGCGTGCTTGACGTGGTCTTCCTCGCCGACGCTGACGCCACCGGTGGTGACGATGATATCCGCACAGGCGGCGGCGTCGCGCAACAGGCGCTGGGTGGTCGCGAAGTCGTCGGCGACGTGTTCGCGCATGACCAGGTCGGCGCCGAAGCGTTCGAGCAGGCGCGACAGCATGGGGCGATTCGAATTGTGAATCTGTCCCGGCGCGAGCGTCTGGCCGGGCTCGACGATCTCGTCCCCGGTGGAAAGCAGGGCGATGCGAGGGCGGCGGTGGACAGCGACCTGAGTAATGCCTTGCCCGGCCAGATGCCCCAGCGCCGCGGCCTCCAGGCGTGTGCCGGCCTCCAGCAAGGGGGTGTCGGCTCGTACATCGCGCCCGCGGCGACGCACGTTGTCACCGCATTCGATATCGCCGGGAATGATGGCCAGTTGCTCATGCATCGTCACGCGTTCTTGCATGACCACCGTGTCGGCGCCCGGCGGTATTTCACCGCCGGTGAAGATGCGTGCGCAGGTACCGCTGGCGAGCGGCTCGGGGGCATGGCCGGCGGCGACCCGCTGGCTCACCGGCAAGGCCTGGCCGGCATCGGCGTGGCGCAGCGCATAGCCGTCCATGGCGCTGTTGTCGGCCGGCGGCACGTCGAGGCGCGCGGTGACGGTTTCCGCCAGGACGCGGCCGGCGGCTTGCGTGCAGTCGATCCACTCGGGCTCGCTCGGGCTCACGCCGTCCAGCAGTGCCGACAGCGCACGTTCGACGCTTTGCAGCTCAGCCATGCTGACCTCTCCCGGGGATCACGAGATTGGCGAAGTTGCAGGGCTTGTGACGGCTGTCGAGCTGTTCGTGAAGGATGCCGTCCCAGGCGGTACGGCACGCCCCCGTGGATCCCGGGAGGCAGAACACCACGGTGGCGTTGGCCAGGCCTCCCAGGCAACGGCTTTGCACCGTGGAACTGCCGATTTCCTGCCACGAGAGATGACGAAACAGTTCGCCGAAGCCTTCGATGTGCTTGTCGAGCAGGACCTCGATCGCTTCGGGCGTGGAGTCGCGCCCGGTGAAGCCCGTGCCACCGGTGGTGACGATGACTTGCACATCCTCATCGGCAATCCATTGGGCGACGACCGCGCGGATACGATAGACGTCATCCGCGACGATGCGCTTTTCGACCAGCGTGTGGCCGTCGCGCTCGAGGCGTTCGACCAGGGCGTCGCCGGAGCGGTCGGTCGCGGCGGTGCGGGTGTCGGAGACGGTCAGCACCGCGATCTTGAGAGGAATGAAGGCGGCCTCGCTCATGCCTGGGTGTCCTTCTTGCGCTGTTGGCGAGCTTCCAGGGCCTCGAGCTGTTCGGGCGTGGCAGGGGCCTGGTAGAGCGCTTTCCATTCGCTGTAGGGCATGCCGTAGACGTGTTCGCGGGCCGTTTCGTAGTCGAGTTCGATTCCCCGCTGTTCGGCGGCAGCCACCAGCCATTTGGAAAGACAGTTACGGCAGAAGTCGGCCAGGATCATCAGATCGATGTTCTGCACGTCCTTGTTGGCATCGAGGTGATCGAGCAACTGACGAAAGGCGGCCGCTTCGAGTTCGGTGCGCGTACCGGCGTCGATGTGTTGCATGGGAAACCCTCCTCGCGGGATCTGTGGGGTGGTAGGACATCTGCCTGCATCATATCAAAGAGCGACACCGCCCGGGGGCGGTGTCGTCTTGCTGTCGGGGTGCGGCATGGCGTTCAGTTGGGCCGGTGAGCCGCCGCCGTGTCGTCCGCGACGGGTGGGTCGCTTTGCTGAGGCTGGCCGGCATTGGCCTTGACCTCTTCGTACCACAAATTGTGGTGCTGCTTGGCCCAGGTTTCGTCGACATAGCCGGTGGCCATGCCTTCCAGGGCGCCCTCGGTCCCCAGGGTCCCGATGTAGATGTGGCCGAGCGCTACGGTCATCAGGATCAACGAGGTCACGGCATGGAACATGTTGGCCCACTGCATGTTGTCACGCGTCTGCCCGAAGATCGGGAAGTCGAGCACGAGGCCGCTGACCACGACCACCAGGCCCACGCTGGCCAACAACCAGAACCAGACCTTCTCGCCGGCGTTGGCGAAGCCGGCGTCCGGGTGCTTGTTGCCGACCATACCGCCGCCTTGCTTGAACCACTCCCAGTCGTGCTTCTTGGGCAGGTTGACCTTGAGCCACTTGGCGAGCATGACGATCAGCAGGATGCCGAAGACCGGACCCGCGTAGTTGTGGATCAGTTTGGAGCCCATGATCATGTTGGCCCAGAAGACATCGCCGAAGATGTGACGGAACACGAACTTGCCGTACAGCAGGTTCAGGCCGGTCAGCGAGAGAGCGATGAACAGCGTGGCCACGGTCCAGTGCAGCGAGCGCTCGAGTACCGTCCAGCGCAGGATCTTGCGTCCCGTGCGCTCGTGGTCGAGGTCGTTGCGGCCGACGATCAGGTAGAAGATCACCAGAATGGCGAGCATGCCGCCGACCGCGATGAGGCCGGCCGGAGAAATCCACTCGTTGCGGACCTGGCGCCAGGTCTCGCCACTGGGGTTGATCAGGTTGTAGGTCGAGTCGTGGCGCGAATCGATGAAGTTCTCGCCACTCTTGACCTGCCGCCAGGTGTCGGCGTCGACCGTGCCGACCGCCTGCCCGATCTCTTCATCGGGTTCGGCCGCCGTTGCGGGTGAGGCCAGGCTGGCGGCCAAGACCGCCAGCAACAGCACCGCACCGATCATACGCAGCCGCCATAGGCATTGCATGAGTGTGTGCATGAGCGCTCTCCTCACCCTTCACGTGTGGCGCGGGTGGCGTCGTAGGCCATCTCGTCGAGATTGGCCGAGACATCCGGGCCCGCATTCTGCGCTTTTTCGACCGACGACCAGCCGCCGTCCTCGTGGCCGCGATAGACCACTCGCTGACGAAAGATGTCGGAAATGGTCTGTGCATCACCGGCGAGCAACGCCTTGGTGGAGCACATCTCGGCGCATAGCGGCAGCTTGCCCTCGGCAATGCGGTTGGCGCCGTATTTCTCGTACTCCTCTTCCTTGGTCTCGGCGGGACCGCCGGCGCAGAAGGTGCACTTGTCCATCTTGCCGCGCTCGCCGAATGCCTCTTCCTTGGGAAACTGCGGCGCGCCGAAGGGGCAGGCGTAGAGGCAGTAACCGCAGCCGATGCAGATGTCCTTGTCGTGCAGGACGATGCCGTCATCGGTCTTGTAGAAACAGTCGGTCGGGCACACCGCCATGCACGGGGCGTCGTCGCAGTGCATGCAGGCCACGGAAATCGAGACCTCCGAGGGCATGCCGTCGTCCAGGGTGACCACGCGACGACGCTGGATGCCCCAGTCGGTCTCGTTGGCGTTCTTGCAGGCCGTGACGCAGCCGTTGCATTCGATGCAGCGCTCGGCGTCGCAAAGGAATTTCATTTGAGCCATGGTGTTCTCCTCTTGCCGACGAGGCGCGTGGCCTCATCGGCGTTTCAAGCATCATCGGGTCAGGCCGAGGCTTTTTCGATCCGGCACAGGGTGCACTTGGTTTCTTGCATCTGCGTCACCCGGTCGTAACCGTAGGTCGTGGCAGTGTTGGCCGCTTCGCCGAGCACGTACGGGCGCGCGCCTTCGGGGTACTTGTCGGCCAGGCTCTCGCCCTGATAGACACCGCCGAAGTGAAAGGGCATGAAGGCCACGTCGCGTGCTACACGCGGTGTCACCATGGCTTTGACCTTGACCTTGCCGCCCTCGGGACCGTGGACCCAGACCATGTCGTCGTTCTTGATGCCCAGGTCGTTGGCCTGTGCGGGATTGATCTCGACGAACATCTCCTGCTGCAACTCGGCGAGCCACGACATGGAGCGTGTTTCCTCGCCACCGCCTTCGTACTCAACCAGGCGTCCCGAGGTGAGGATGATCGGGAACTCCTGGCTGACGTCCTTCTCCTGGATCGAGCGGTACAGCGTTGGTAGGCGATAAAAGGATGCCACGTCATCCCACGTCGGATATTCCTTCACCAAGTCACGCCGGTTGGTATAGAGCGGTTCGCGATGCTTGGGCACTTCGTCCGGAAAGGTCCAGACCCGGCAACGGGCCTTGGCATTGCCGAAGGGCGCGCAACCATGCTCGATGGCCACACGCTGAATGCCACCGGAAAGGTCGGTTTTCCAGTTCTTGCCCTCCGCCGCAGCTTTTTCCTCGGCGGTGAGATCGTCCCACCAGCCCAGTTGCTTGAGCATCTCTGCGGTGAATTCGGGATACCCATCGTTGATCTCGGATCCCGCGCTGGCAACACCGTCGGCCAGAATGTTCTCCCCGTCATGCTCGACCCCGAAACGGGCGCGGAATGTCAGGCCACCTTCCATGACGGGTTTGCTCATGTCGTAGAGCAGAGGGGTACCGGGGTGCTTGAACTCTGCAGTGCCCCAGCATGGCCAGGGTAGCCCATAGAAATCGCCATCAGCAGGACCGCCTTCCGCCTTGAGGGTGTCGAAGTTGAAGGTGTGCCAGTTCTTCTGATGTTCCTTGAGGCGTTCGGGGCTTTGTCCGGTATAGCCTACGATCCACATGCCGGCGTTGATCTCGCGCAGCACATCCTCGATGACCGGACGGCCGTCCTCGATGGCGAAGTTGCGGGTGAACTCGTCGCCGAAGCCCAGCTTCTGGGCCATGAGATACATGATCTCGTGGTCGGGCTTGGAATCGAACATGGGTTCGATGACCTGATCGCGCCATTGCAGGGAGCGATTGGTGGCGGTCACGCTACCGGTGGTCTCGAACTGGGTGGCCGCGGGCAGCAGGTACACGCCATCCGTGCGGTCGTGCATGACGGCAGCGACGGTGGGGTAGGGATCGACCACGACCATCAGTTCGAGCTGACTCATGGCCTTTTTCATTTCCGGGCCGCGAGTCTGGGAGTTGACCGCGTGCCCCCAGTAGAACATCGCTTTCAGCTTGGAACGCTGCGCGATGTGCTCGTCTTCCTCGAGGACCCCGTCGATCCAGCGCGAGACGGTGATGCCATTGGAGTGCATCGGTAGAGTGCCGTTGTACTCGGTCTGGTCGAAACGGTTCTTGATCCACTCATAATCGACGTTCCACACCTTGGCCCAGTGTTGCCAGGCGCCATCGCTGAGCCCGTAATAGCCAGGCAGGGAATGTGACATCAATCCCAGGTCGGTGGCGCCTTGCACGTTGTCGTGACCACGGAAGATGTTGGCTCCGCCGCCGGAAACGCCGACATTGCCCAGCGCCAGCTCGAGAATGCAGTAGGCGCGAGTATTGTTGTTGCCGGTGGTGTGCTGGGTACCGCCCATGCACCACACCACGCAGCCTGGGCGGTTCTCGCTGATGCGCTTGGCGACATCGTACATGTCGGCTTCGCTGACGCCGGTGATGCGCTCGACCACGTCCGGCGTGAACTGGGCGACTTCTCGTCGGACATCGTCCATGGCGTACACGCGCTGATCGATGAACTGCTGGTCTTCCCAGCCGTTTTCGAAGATATGCCAAAGCAGACCCCAGATATAGGCCACGTCGGACCCAGGCCGTATGCGTACGTATTTATCCGACTTGGCTGCTGTCCGTGTGAAGCGGGGATCGACGACGATGACATTTGCCTGGTTGCGCTCCTTGGCATGCAGGATGTGCTGCATGGCCACCGGGTGTGCTTCGCTGGGATTGGAGCCGATGAAAAGGATCGACTTGCTGAAGTGCATGTCGTTCAGCGAGTTGGTCATCGCCCCGTATCCCCAGGTATTGGCCACGCCCGCCACGGTGGTGGAGTGGCAGATGCGTGCCTGGTGATCGGTATTGTTGGTGCCCCACAGCGAGGCGAGCTTGCGCATCAAGTAGGCTTGTTCATTGCTGAACTTGGCCGAGCCCAGCCAGTAGACGCTGTCAGGGCCGTGCCGTTCGCGCAGTTCCAGCACCTTGTCGCCGATCTCCTCGATGGCCTGATCCCACTCGAGGCGCTGCCACTTGCCGTCGACCAGTTTCATGGGGTATTTCAACCGTCGAGTGGAATGCCCGTGTTCGCGCAACGAGGCGCCCTTGGCACAGTGCGCACCCCGGTTGACGGGATGGTCGAATGCCGGCTCCTGTCCGGTCCAGACGCCTTCCTGCACCTCGGCGTAGACGCCGCAGCCGACCGAGCAGTGCGAGCAGATGGTGCGCTTGGTTTCGACGGGGGCATCGGAATAGGCCGTCTTTTCCTTGGCACTGGCCGCCTGCATCATGCCATGGCCCATGAAACCGGCCGCGGCGAGACCGCCGGTTGCCACGCCGCTGCGCTGGAGGAATTGGCGGCGGCTGATGCCGAGACCGTCCTGGCCGGCGGGTTGGGAGGATTTTCGAGTCAATCGCATGGTTATGTCCTCAGTTCCGGTTCTCTCGACCGTTTAGTCACGCAAGGTGGCGTAAAACGCTTTGACGTGTTCGGTCTCGCGGTACGTCGTTTCGTTGTTGTCGGGCGCGTCCTGTTCTTCGTTCGACTGCGCCTGCGCCAGCGTGACGTGACCGACGGTCACGGCGGCGCCGGCGGCCACCGTGCCAAGACCGACATTGCGCAAGAAGCGCCGCCGGGCAGGATTGTTCGACGCGTTGTTGTTCGACTCTTTCATGGGACGACTCCTGTGATCACTGCGCACCGTACCGGCGCCGTCAGGCGGGCGGTGTGCGTCATGGGTGCAGGTCATGTGTGGGTATCCCCTTCACTGAACTTGGCCCCTTCACCAAGCGTAGCGGGGGTCGGTGAAAACGTGACGACTTGTGCGTCGGGGTCGCTCTGCAGCTGATTGTCCTCGCGAGAAAGGAAGGCCTCTCCCAGGGCGCCGACGCTGGCATAGAACGGATCCTCGACCTGGGCGAGATCGCGCATGAAACGTAGCGCCCAAGGGCTCAAGTGGCGCTTGAAGAACGCCGCCTGGGCCTCGGCCCGGGTGTCGATGAGCATGGCCATGACTTCGCACATCGCGGAGAAATGATCCTCGGGCTCCTTGACGTGCGCGGCCCGTTCGAAACCCAGATGCTTGAGGTCATGGCGCAGTGCCACCAGGGGCATCTCCATCAGCGAACCGGTGAGATACCAGGAGGCATACGGCACGAGCTGACCCTGGATCACGCCGATCAGCAGGCCGAAATGCACATCGTGCAAGGTGCCCGGGTGGGCGTGCCGGGCCGCCAGCGACAAGGAGGCCCAGTGCCGCTTGAGGGGCGACCCTTCGTCGTCGGGCTCCAGCGTGGCGAGGAACGCGAGCAGTTCCTCGTTGGGCGATTCGCGAACCAGGCGCGCCAGCAGCAGGTAGATGTCCGCCCGCAGCGCATTGCGTTCCTCGAGCGCCGCGGAAAGCGAGGCGGGCGCCTGGGTCGACTGCGTATCGGCATGCTCGGATGTGGTCATGGTCATACCTTGAGCTGAGCGTTGGGGTCACGCGCCATGTCGTGCCAGATATCCTTGACGCGGCAGTCTTCGCACATCTCGAGACGCTTGATGGCGTCGCCGGCGAAATAAGGGTGCGCGGCCAGCTTCTGCTTGATCGAGGCGATGGTGCTGGCGGTGGCGAAGGGCTTGCCGCAGCTGATGCACTCGAAGGGGGGCTCCTCCTTGACCGTCGCGACGCGGTTGCGCGGCTCGGGGGCGGCCATGAAGCCGGGATGCAGCGCAATGACCTGCTCGGGACATGCGGTCTCGCACAATCCGCACTGCACGCAGGCGCTTTCCTGAAAATTGAGGGCCGGCGACTGTCCGGGGCTGCTGAGCGCCTGGGTGGGGCAGACCGCCACGCAGGCCATGCACAGCGTGCAGTTGTCGGTATCGATGTCGAGGGTGCCGAAAGGTGCGCCCGCCGGCATGGCGACACGCGTCTCCCGGGGCGCGCCGTGCGCGGCGAGGAAGTCGAGAATGGCGTTGAGCGCCTCGCGCTTGCCGTGGGGCCGTGCCGCGTCGAGACGTGTCGCGAGGGGCGCGACGCTCGGCAAGGCATCGCGCGCGTCGGCGTCGCCGGCGTCGAGTGGCACCAGGCGGCGGGTGTCGTGGCCCAGGGCCTCGAGCATGGCGGTGGCCTGCGCATACTGATCGCGTACCAGGCTCGCCAGTGACGGCGGCAGGGCATCATGCATGACGATGCGCACCTCGGCGGCGCCCCGGGCAATGGCGCCGAGCCAGTGATCCAGCCCCGCCGCGCCGAGCTCCTCGAGGGGCACGTCGAGCACATGGCCTGCGGGGGCATCGTGCTCGCTGGCCTGAGTCTCCTGATCCAGGAAGCGCACGACGGCGGTGTCGCCTCCTTCGGCATGGTACGTCGCCAGCAGGCGCGTGATGTAATCGTCCAGGCGCTCCGGCGTGGGCAGCGCATAGCGAATGGCCCCGGTGGGGCAGGCACTGGTGCAGCTCCCCGCGCCGTGACAGCGGAACGGGTCGATGACGATCTCCTGCTTGACGCTGGAGATGGCGTCGGCAGGGCATACGTCGAGACACCGGGTGCAGCCGCTTTGGCCGCGGCCCGCATGGGCGCAGAGGGAGGCGTCGATCTGAAAATAACGGGGCTTCTCGAATTCGCCGATGCATTCCTGCAGGTCGCCCAGGGCTTGTTCCAGCGATGTCGTCGCCGTCACGCGGTGGTAACCCGGCGGGGGGAGTTCGTAATGCATTAAGGGCGACGCGCCGAGATCGAGCACGGCGTCGAAGTGGTCACGGCCGATCGTCGCCTTGGAGAGGAGGGGGCCATTCTCGCCGGCGGTCATGCGAAAGGCGCCTAGATAGCCCTCCAGCCGCGGTGCATCGCAGGCGATGTAATGCGCGTTGGCGGTGTCGGATGCCTCGTCACCGTCTTCCTGCGTCGCGATCAGCGTCACGCTGGCGAGTTCGCTGTCCGCAAGCCGGCCCGCCGCCCGGCGAATCGCGTCCGCCGGGCCCACGATGGCGACATGACCGTGGCTGACGTAGCTCACGGTGGGCGGGGCGAGATTCTGCGGCCATGATACCTGCTGCAGAGCAGCCTCTCGGGCAGCGGTGTTGCGCGCGTCGTCGTTCAGCGCTCGCGTATCAATGAACTGGGGCATGTCACCTCATCAGCTTGGTCTGGCACGGGTCAGGGTCGTGCTATGCCATCTTCGTGGCTTGTTTCATGGGCTCGATCTTTGCCGAGCTCCTGTGCCATGGGGCTATCTATATCATGTGCAGATAAAGTTCCCATTCTCCGGGCAAGCGAAGGGCCTGCTGGCCAAGATAAGGGAGCGTCAGGCCCGTCGCGGCATGCGGGATGGGTCAAGTTGACGCACCCGGGGGCCGGAGTGGGTCATTTGGTGCCTTTTCCTCGTCGGCCAGCGTGCTTCGCTCGGTCTGGGCCACGTCCTCCGGCGACGTGGCGTTCGCGTCATCCTCCGCCGCCGGATCGGCAGGCTGCACTGTCGAGGGCTCGGATGCGGGGTCGTCGGGCGAGAGCACCTTGTCGCGTTCCTGACGCAGCCATTGACGCATGCGCTCGCCCGTCTCGGGCGCCATTTGCGTCAGTTGCGAATAATCGTCGTCGTAATCGTCGAGCCCGTCGCGCACGTTGTAGTTGCCGACCTTGAACATGCGGCGCAGCGCGCGGCGTTTGAGCATGTCGCCGACACCCGGCAGCAGGAAGGCTCGGAAGTCGTCCCCGGCGCCCAGCGCGTCGGGATCGGGCAGTTGTTCGTCCAGCGGGCGCTCCGGGTCATAGCCGGGAATCAACGCAGCGGCGCGCGTCGAGGGCTCGGGCGCTGTCTCGGCGGCTTCGTCGCTTTCGGTCTCGTCGACGGCGGGCTCCTGCGGCGCCTGGTGAGCGCTTTCGTGCTTGCGCCGCGACCAGCGTTGCATAAAGCTCATGGGGTTACTCCTGGTGCTGGCGAGCGCGTCCGGCGCCCGCGCGTTTCTTCTTGCGACCGGCCTCGATGCGCTCGCCGTGGCGTGCCAGATAGGCCTCGAGCCAGGCTTGTATCGCCAGTGGCATCGGGGCATCGAGGACCTGGGTGTCGCCGTCCAGCCAGTTGGCGGCGACATCCTGGCTTGCGGTCATCTCGCGTGGCTGGGGTCCCTCGTCGGTGGCTTCGCAACGCACGAACAGGCGTGGCTGCTGCGAGTCGAGGTTGAAGCGATAGGCCGTGCGTTCGGTCAACATCAACGTGAGGGGCAGGACGTAGGGGCCATTGTCGTGACAGCCCATGGAGGCGATATGCCAGGCCAGCGAGGTAAACCCCTTGACCTCCTGGCGCTGGCTCGCCAACGCGAAGCTGATATGTCGCAGATTGTCGTCGGACGCCATCTCGTGTCTCCCTGTGGCATGCATCGTGTGGCGGTATCGAGACCGTCATCACCCGTGTCTTCATCATATAGCAAGCGGCGTGCCTGACAGGCAGGAAAATACGCTGTCGTTGTGGCGTCAGTTGGATTTCCCTTGGGCATGCGTGTCGTGCTTTGGGTATCCTGGCGTCACGAAAGAGGAGGAAGCATGTCCAACGCAGTGCAGAGCCAGGTAGTGCTGAGCCGGGCGCGGATGCCAACCACGCTGGAAATCACGGTGACCGACGAGTATGGGCAGGCGCGTCGTCAGGCCATCGCCGCCGAGCGTGCCTTGACCGTCTACTTGAATCGCCAGGAGATCGTCACTCTGATGACGCTGGGCGCCGAGCCGGAAGCGCTGGTGCTGGGGTATCTGCGCAACCAGGGCTTGCTGAGGCGGGTGGAGGACGTCGAGGCCTTGCAGGTCGACTGGGAGGTCGAGGCAGCGGCCGTGGTGACGCGGGCCTTGCCGGAAGATCTCGATGCACGCCTGGCGCAGCGAACCGTGACCACGGGGTGTGGCCAAGGCACCGTATTCGGGCGTCTGCTCGACGCCACCGATCTGCATCCGCTGCCGAACGCGGCGTTGTCGCAGGCGGTGCTCTACCGCCTGCTCGACGACCTGGGGCGCTTCAACGAGACCTATCGCAACGCCGGCGCCGTGCATGGCTGTGCCCTGTGCCGTCAGGATCGGGTGCTGGGATTCGTCGAGGATGTGGGGCGCCACAATGCGGTGGATACGCTGGCCGGTCGGCAGTGGCTGGCGGCCCTGGGCGAAGGCGCGCCGGAAGATGCCGAGCTGGCCTCGGCCGACATTTTCTACACCACGGGACGGCTGACCTCTGAAATGGTGCTCAAGGTCGCGCAGATGGGGATCAGCGTGCTGGTCTCGCGCTCGGGCATGACCCAGAAGGGGGTCGAGCTGGCCAAGCGCTTCGGCGTGCTGCTGGTGGCCCGCGCCAAGGGGCGGCATTTCCAGGTCGTCGATGACCAGGCGCGCCTGGTGCTGGATGCCAAGCCCGCGCCGCGTCCCGGCGACAAGGCGGCCACGCGCCGCAAGGGCGACGCATGAACGATACGTCCTCGACTTCGCCGTTTCTCAACGTGCATCAGGTCGCCGAGCTGCTGCACCTCAACGAAAAGAAGATCTATCAGCTCGCCAGCGATGGGGCGATCCCGTCCACCAAGGTGACAGGCAAGTGGCTGTTTCCGCGGCGCCTGGTCGAGCAGTGGATTCTCGAGTCCTGCCACCACGGCGTACTGGCCGATCGCTTGATGGTCACCGGAAGCGACGACCCGCTGCTGTCGGCGCTCATCATGCGCCTCAATCAGCAGCAACAGGGACATGCCTTCTACGGCTACAGCGTGACCGGCACGCAGCTGGGCCTGTCCCTGCTGTCTCAGGGGCGTGCGGATGTCTGCGCGATTCACTGGGGGCGGGCCGAGGAAAGCGAGTTGCGCCACCCGGCGCTGGTACGAAGCCACAGCGGTTATCGGCACTGGGTGCTGGTGCGCCTGTTCCGTCGCAGCCAGGGGCTGATCATTCGCCCCGAGGATCGACATCAGCCACATGACCCGTCGGGACTGTTCGGCGCCGGACGTCGCTGGGCGGTGCGCCAGGAGGGGGCGGGGTCGCAACGCTTTCTCAAGGAGTGGCTGGCGGGCCACCAGTTGCGGCTCGAGCAGCTCAATACCCACGCCGTGGCGTACAGCGAGCGCGAGATCGCCTCGTTGATCGCCCGTCACGATGCCGATATCGGGCCGGGCACCTTGTCGGCTGCCAATGAATTCGGCCTGGGGTTCATCCCCATCACCGAGGAAGCGTTCGATCTGGTGACGCCCCGCAATGTGTACTTCCGTTCCCTGCTGCAGCAGATGTTCGATTATCTGCACAGTGCTGCCGGCCTGGCGCTCGCTCAGTCGCTGGGCGGCTATACGCTGGCCGAGTGTGGCAAGCTGCTTTGGCGGGGCGACGACGTTCAGCATACCTGACTGATTCGCCGGGAAAACAGGGTGCGATGTCCGGTTGTATCAATAAACATAGTTCCAATAATGAGTATCGCGATGAATCGAACGAAGGCTTCTCAAGGGGCAAGCGAACTGACTCGCGTGCTGGCGCGCAAGGATGTGCTGGCACTGGCGTTTGGGGCCATGGTCGGCTGGGGCTGGATCGTCATGACCGGCAACTGGATCCAGTCGGCAGGGAGCATGGGCGCCATTCTGGCCTTTCTCATCGGCGGCGTGGCCATCGTGCTGGTCGGGTTGACCTACGCCGAACTGGCCTCGGCGATGCCGCAGGTAGGGGGGGAGCATGTGTACAGCTATCATGCGCTGGGGCATTTCGCTTCCTTTCTGTGTACCTGGACCATCGTGCTCGGCTACATGAGCGTGGTGTCGTTCGAAGCCGTGGCGTTGCCCACGGTATTCGAGAACCTGTTCCCCGGCTATGCCGTCGGCCATCTCTGGACGATTGCCGGATGGGACGTCAAGGCCACCTGGGTGGCGGTCGGCGTCATCGGCTCGGTGATCATGATGGCGATCAACTACATCGGCATTCGCACGGCGGCCCTGGTGCAGAAGCTGGTGACTGTGCTGATTCTGGTCGTGGGCGTGATGTTCATCACGGGAGCGCTCTTTACCGGCGAGACCGTCCACATGGAGCCGTTGTTCAACGTCGAGAGCGGCCTCGTGGGCGGCATCATGACGGTCATGATCATGGTGCCGTTCATGTTCGTGGGCTTCGACGTGATTCCCCAGGCAGCGGAGGAAATCAATCTACCGTTTCGCGACATCGGCAAGGTGCTGATGATCTCGGTCATCCTGGCGGTGTTCTGGTATGCGTTGATCATCCTGGGGACGTCGCTGATGCTCGATCCGCAGGCGCTGGAAGCCTCCACGCTGGCGGTACCGGATGCCATGCAGGCCGTTTTCTCGGCGCCCTGGGCCGGCAAGCTGATGGTGCTGGCGGGGATCGCGGGTATCATCACGAGCTGGAACGCCTTCTACATCGGCGGCTCCCGCGCCGTTTACGCCCTGGCGCACGCGGGCATGCTGCCGGCCTTTCTGGGCAAGCTGCATCCGCGTTACAAGACGCCCAGCAATGCGGTGATCATGATCGGCGCCGTGTCGTGCCTGGCGCCGTTCTTCGGGCGCCCGATGCTGGTGTGGCTCGTCGATGCCGGCGGGCTGGGCATCGTCATCGCGTACCTGTTCGTGGCCTTGTCTTTCCTGGTGATGCGTCACAAGCGTGCTGACATGCCGCGCCCCTTCAAGGTGCGCTTTGGCAAGGCGGTGGGCATCGTCGCCGTGCTTCTGTCGCTGGGAATGGTGAGCCTTTACCTGCCGGGCAGCCCCTCGGCGCTGCTGCCGATCGAGTGGGTCGTCTTCGGGGCCTGGATGCTGCTGGGACTGGGGATGTATCTCTGGTCGCGTCGGCGCTATGGCGTGGCGTACAGCGATCGCATGATGGCGCGCGAGCTCTCCGGTGACAGCGCGGTGAAAGACATCGAGTGATTGTCGCCGTGCATGAGTCGCCACGATGACAAGACGCCCGGCCTCGTGCCGGGCGTCTTGCGTCAGGCGTTCTCGCCTCGCGTGCAGACCGAGAGCACGACGGCGTCCGTCTCGCTGACGGAGATCAGGGCGTGTCCCATGTCGCTGTCGAAGTAGATGCTGTCGCCCTGGGCAAGGTGCAGGGGTTCGTAAAACTCGGTGTAGAGCCATATGTCGCCGTCGAGCACCATCAGGAACTCTTCTCCGTCGTGGCGCACCCATTCGCTGAACTCGTTGAAGTCCCGCGCACGCACGATGGTCTTGAACGGGATCATGCGCTTTTGTGCCAGCTGCCACGACAGCAGTTCATGCTCGTAGGTCGGGGTGGGATGCTGCTTGCCCTCGCCGACACGTGTCAGGTCGCGGCGTCCCAGGGTACGCGATTGCGGTTTGGGTGGCGCCAGCAATTGCGGCAGGTCGATCCCGAGGCCGCCGATGAGCTTCTGCACGGCACTGAAGGTAGGCGATATCTGGTCGTTCTCGATCTTGGACAGGGTCGAGCGTGCCAGTCCCGTGCGCTGACTGACGTCTTCCAGTGTCCAGCGGTTGGAGAGGCGGATTTCCTTGAGGCGCTCGCCAAGGCGTAGCGGCTCCACGAATGCTTTGCGTCCGGAGGCGATACGCAGAGCGGCTTCGCTATCGGTCTGGGTGGCCATGGCATTCCACGATAGGAAATAAAGTTTCCAGCAGGATACCACAGCCGCGAGGGGGCGGCGCGAGGGGGCTTGTCAGGGATGGCCCAGCGGCAAACCCAGCAGCGCCTTGAGGTGGGCCTCGACGCTGGTGGACAGGGAGTCCAGGTGATAACCGCCCTCGAGGGCTGACACCAGGCGACCCTCGGCATAGACGCGGGCGATATCGAGCGCCAGCTGCGTCACCCAGTAGTAGTCGTCTTCGAGCAGGTTGAGGCCGCCCATGGGATCGTCGCGATGCGCGTCGAAGCCCGCCGAGAGCAGAACCAGCTGTGGCTTGAAGGCTTGCAGGGCGGGAAGCCACTGGGCCTCCACCCGTCGGCGAAACTCATGGCCGTCGGCGCCTGCCGACAGTGGCGTGTTGAGCACGTTGTCCCATTGACCCTGCTGATAGCGCCAGGGATAGAAGGGGGACTGGAAGCTCGAGCAGATCAACACGCCCGGATCGTTCTTGAAGATGTCGACCGTTCCGTTGCCCTGATGGACGTCGAAATCGAGTACCGCGACACGCTCCACGCCATGACGCTGTCGCGCATGCGCAAGCCCCACGGCGATATTGTTGTAGAAGCAGAAGCCCATGGCCGTGCCGCGCTCGGCATGATGACCGGGCGGACGCACGGCGCAGAAGACATTGTCTGCCTGATGGCGGAACACCTGGTCGACGCCCCGCACGACCGCACCGGCAGCCAGGCGCGCGGCGGTCAGGGTGTCCTGGCCCATGTGCGTGTCGCCGTCCAGCTCGTGCAGGCCTTGCGTGGGAGCGTGCGCCTCGAGGGCATCCAGATATTGCAGGGAGTGCGCCAGGGCCAGGGTCTCCCGCGTCACGGGCGGTGCATCGGACTGCATGGTGTGCGTCAGGATGCCGGTCAGTGCCAGACGCGCCCGAATCGCCTCCAGACGCTTGGGGCTCTCGGGATGCGTCGGCCCCATGAGGTGCCGCATGCAGTGGGGATGGGTGATGTATGCCGTGATCATGCGGGTCTCCGTCCAAAGGACACCATACAGAATAGGACGATTGATGCATGCTGTCCGCGTGCGACCTTAAGGCCTGATAGGCTGTAGGAACAGTGCCCATAGGTCGAACGAGGCGCATGTCGACGTCAACGGCATCGCGTGATGTCGACGTGGCGTTCAACGCGCCCGAGCGTGATGTTGGGGTGTCAGGATCGATTGGCGGGAGAGATTGCTGTGGGAACGCGTTTTCTGCGTCACTTCTTCGAGCCGCATAGCGTGGCGGTGATCGGAGCTTCGGAAAAACCCCATTCGATGGGCGGGATGGTGCTCGGGAACTTGCTCGAGGCCGGCTTTCCCGGTGCGTTGTGGGCCGTGAACCCGCGCGGCTACGCGACGGTGCACGGCGTGTCCTGCGTCAAGCGCATCGGCGAATTGCCCGCGATTCCCGACCTCGCCATTCTGTGCAATCCGGTCGAGGGCGTGCCGCGCAGCATCGAGGCACTGGGCAAGCTCGGGGTCCGCGCGGCTCTGGTGCTCTCCGGCGGCTCCTACCTGGACGATCGTACCCAGGACGGCGGTTCGTTGCGTGAGCGCATGCTCAAGGCGGCACGGCGATCGGGCATCCGGGTACTGGGCCCCGAGTGCCTGGGCATCGTGGTGCCGGGCAAGAAGCTCAATGCCACGTACGCCAGTCAGCCGATCAAGGCGGGGCGGGTCGCCTATCTCGGCCAGTCGGGGATGCTCGGCAATGCCATGATCGATTGGGCGGCGGGGCGCGGCATCGGGTTCTCGCATCTGGTGACATTGGGCGACAGCGTCGATGTGATGCTCTCCGACCTGATGGATTACATCAATCAGTACTCGCCGACGCAGGCACTGTTGCTGCACCTGGAGCGCGTTCACGATGCCCAGCATTTCATGACGGCGCTGCGCGATGCGTCGCGCAACCGGCTGGTGCTGGCGATCAAAAGCGGGCGTAGCGCACAGTCGACGCTCGATCACGAGACGCAGACGCCGGGCATCGACAACCGCGACGTGGTCTTCGATGCCGCCCTGGCACGCGCCGGTGTGGTGCGCGTGGACAATTCCGATGAGTTGTTCGATGCGCTGGAGACATTGACGCGCATGCGTCCGCTGCGGGGCGATCGTCTGGCCATCGTCTCGAACGGTCTGGGGCCGGCGTTGCTGGCGATCGACAAGCTGGTGATGGCGGGCGGAAAGCTGGCAGAACTGACCGCCGCCACGCGCGACGCGCTGATCGCCGGTGAATTCGACGTCAGCATGCCGGGGCGCAATCCCGTCGATCTAGGCGGCAACGCTTCTCCCGAGCGCTTCGTCGAGGCACTCGAAATCGTGGCCGCCGATGCTCAGGTGGATGCCGTGCTGGTCGTGCATGCCCCCACCCGCATGGCACCCTCGAAAACCACGGCCGAGGCACTGATCGCCAATCGCAAGCGCTTCAAGCGCAACCTGTTGACCAGCTGGATGGGGCTGGCGGAGGCACTCGATGCGCGTCACGAGTGCAACCTGGCGGGGATCCCCACCTACATCTCTCCGGAGAAAGCGGTCAAGGCGTTCATGCACATGGTGGACTATCAGCGCGTGCAGACCCTGCTTCAGGAAACGCCGCCCAGCCTGCCGTTCACCACTCAGCCCGACATTCGGGCACGCTGCCACCGACTGATCGCATCGGCCAAGCAGCGGGGACGAGACCGGCTGACCCACCAGGAAACCGCCGAGGTTCTCGCCGCTTATGGGATTCCGGCCGCGCCGAGCCAGTATGTGTTCGGCCCCGAGGAAGCGTTCCGCGCGGCTCAGACCCTCGATGGCCCGATGGCACTGAAGATCGTGCATGCCCACAATTGCGTGCCATTCCGTTACCGCAAGCATCCCCACAAGCTGTCCGCGGGCTTGTTGCAGGATCTCGAGACACCGGAGCAGGTCGCCGACGGCGTGCGCCGCCTGGGCGACAAGGTGCGCGAGAAGTTTCCCGAGAGCCCCATCTTCAGCTACTGCCTGCAGCGCATGCAGCGCGGCAAGGCGTCGATGCAGTTCTGCGTGGGCATCACTCGCGACCCGGTATTCGGGCCGGTGATCCTGTTCGGTATCGGGGGCTACAAGATCAACGTGCTGGCGGATCGTCACGTGGCGCTGCCGCCGCTCAACATGACCCTGGCCAGGGAACTGGTCTCGCGCACTCATGCCTACCGCTTGATTCGCGAGCATGCGGCCGATCCGGAACGGGACATCGAGCGTCTCTGCCAGTTACTGGTCAAACTGTCGCAGATGGCCTCGGACCTTCCCGAACTTCAGGGGCTGGAGCTCAACCCGTTGCTGCTCAATCGGGACGGGGTCGTGGCCGTGGATTTCGCCATGGACCTGGGGGCACCGGCGCGGCATGCGATCATGCCGTATCCCGAAGAGCTGCGCGAGTGGGTGACGCTGGAAAACGCCATGCAGGTCGAGGTGCGCCCCATCCGTGGCGAAGACGCCCCATTGATCACGCTTTTCCATGAGCGTCTTTCCGAAGAAAGCATTCGCTTTCGCTACTTCCACCACAAGGCCGACCTGACCCAGCGTGACCTGTCGGTGCTCGCACAGATCAACTACGACCGCCAGATGGCGTTCATCGCCGAGCACGAACGACCCGATGGCAGCAAGGAAATGCTGGGCGTGGTGCGTGTCTGGAACGATCCCGACAACATTCGCACGGAGTTCTCGATCATCATCCGCGACGACCTGCACGGCCAGGGACTGGGCGGCCTGCTGATGGAGAAGATGATTAGGTACTGCAAGGGCATCGGAATCCTCGAAATGGTCGGCACGGTCATGCTCGACAATCAACCGATGCGGGCCTTGCTGAAACATCTGGGATTCAGTTTTCGCTACAACGTGGACGAGCAGGTGGTCGAAGCCACGCTGCGCCTCAACGAACCGAGCAGTGACTGGCAGCGGCACCGTCTGGAAAGTCATACAGACTGAAGGAGATCCCCCGAGGGACATCACTCGATGGGGGGCGAAGGGATGGAGGCGTGCCCGTCGCGAGTAGCGATGTCGCGATGAGACCGGTAGAGGTCGGCATCGGGGGCCTCAGAGGGCTGCGCCGACGTACCATGTCCTGGATCCTGGGGCGCCGCTGTGCCGCGTCCGGCGACGCTTCGGGTTGTTGAACCATGGATCAATCATCAGTTGTTTTTATTTGAAGCGTTATCAATAAGTGGGTATGATCCGATACCAAACATAACGAAATTTTATCTTCATGATCATTTCCCATCATCTCCATGACCATAACAAGAGCCAGGAGACCGACCCGCCAGATACTCGCAACAACGTCGCACTGTAATGTGACGCGGCGACACTGTTGAGCGCGCTCCTTTTTTCAAAGGGGCATGGCGATGACTTGACCAAAGCAGGCAAGCCTATGACCGAAACGGATGAAACCAACGAAAGCAATATCAAGATTCAGGTACGCGGCCTGAGCAAGGTGTTTGGCTCCCAGCCAAAGAAAGCGCTCGAATTGCGCAATCAGGGAAAGAAGCGTCCCGAGATCCTCGAAAAAACCGGCCAGACGCTGGGGCTTTCGAACATCGACTTCGATGTGCGTGAGGGCGAGCTTCTCGTCATCATGGGGTTGTCGGGGTCCGGCAAGTCGACGCTGATCCGCTGTCTCAACCGACTGATCGAACCCACCGAAGGCGACATCATCATCGATGGTCAGAACATTCCCAAGCTCAACGAGAAAGAGCTGCTGGAATGTCGCCGTCGCCACTTTTCGATGGTGTTCCAGAACTTCGCGCTGTTTCCGCACCGTACGGTGCAGGAGAATGCCGAGTACGGCCTCGAAGTTCGCGGTATCGAAAAAGCCTCGCGTGTCGAAAGCGCGCGTAACTCCCTCAAGCAAGTCGGTCTGGAAGGGTGGGAAGACGCCTATCCGAACCAGCTTTCCGGCGGCATGCAGCAGCGGGTCGGTCTGGCACGTGCGTTGGCCAACGACTCCACCGTGATGCTGATGGACGAAGCCTTCTCGGCGCTGGATCCGTTGATCCGCAAGGATATGCAGCAAGAGCTGATCGAACTGCAGCATCGCATGAAGAAGACCACGATCTTCATCACCCACGACCTCGACGAAGCGATCAGCATCGGTGACCGCATCATCCTTCTCAAGGATGGCGAGATCGTCCAGAGCGGCACGCCCGAAGAGATTCTGACGCGCCCCGCCGACGATTACGTGGCTCGCTTCGTCGAGGGCGTGGACATGTCACGCGTGCTGACAGCCACCAGTGCCATGCGCCCCGTGCGCGCCACGGCACGCGACAGCGACGGTCCCCGTACCGTGCTGCGCAAGATGAGCGACAATGGGCTCGATTCCATCTATGTCATCGGGCGTGATCGCACCTTGCTGGGTATCGTCGGGGTCGATGACGTCGATGCGGCCGCCAAGGCCGGCAAGGATACGATTCACGAGTTGATCCACGACGACTTCCCGAAAGCCGGGCCGGATGAACCGATGAACAATCTCTTTGCCATGTTCGGCGAGAAAAGCTATCCGATCGCCATCGTCGACGACAATCAACGCCTGCTGGGCGTCGTCGTGAAGGGCGCGGTACTCGAACAACTGGCTGAAGCGGGAGAGCACTGATGGCGATCGATATTCCACGCATCCCCCTCGGCGATAGCATCGAGGGCGGACTCGACTTTCTGACCACGAATTACTCGGTCGTCACACGTGGCATTTCACGTGTCACCCAGACCGGTATCTCGGCACTCAACGATGCGCTGATGTGGCTGCCTGAGTGGGGGCTGATGGCCATCATCGCGCTGATTTGCTGGCGGGTCGCCAGCGTGCGTCTGGCCATCGGCTCGGTGCTCGGGCTGGCCCTGATCTGGAATCTCGGCCTTTGGGATCCGATGATCGAAACCCTGACGCTGGTGGTGATCGCTACCTTCGTGGCGGTGATCATTGCATTGCCATTCGGGGTGTTCGCGGCATTGTCGGATCGTTTCTATAGTCTGATCATGCCGGTACTGGATTTCATGCAGACCATGCCGGCCTTCGTGTACCTGATTCCCGCCATTCCGTTTTTCGGGATCGGGTCGGTGTCGGCGATTTTTGCCACCGTGATCTTCTCGATGCCGCCGGCGATCCGCTTCACTACGCTGGGCATTCGCCAGGTACCCAAGGATCTGATCGAGGCCGCCGATGCCTTCGGTGCCACGCGCAGCCAGAAGCTGATCAAGATACAGCTGCCGCTGTCGCTGCCGACGATCATGGCCGGTATCAACCAGACGATCATGCTAGCGTTGTCGATGGTCGTCATCGCGGCGATGATCGGTGCCGATGGCCTGGGTAGCGAAGTCTGGCGCGCGATTCAGCGTCTGCGCCCGGGTGACGGTTTCGAAGCCGGTATCGCCGTGGTCATTCTGGCCATGCTGCTGGACCGTATCACGCAGGCGGTTCGCAAGAAGTAAGCTGGCATGAGTCGCAAGCAAGGCGCCTCGTGGCGCCGGATGTCGAGCCCAGGCTCGACGAGGGCGCGGCCTGCGGGTCGCCGCCCGATAACATCTCCAATCCATAAGAGAAGGGGAATGACGATGACACGCACTTCACTGACGAAAGCCGTACGTTGCGGGGCCCTGATGATGGCTGCCGGCGCAGGGCTCAATGCGGGCATCGCACAAGCGCAGGACAGCAAGGGTGACATCACGCTCGCGTACGTCGAGTGGTCTTCCGAAGTCGCTTCCACCAACGTGGTGCGCGCGGTGCTCGAGGAGCAAGGCTACAACGTCGAGATGTCGTCACTTTCCGCCGCTGCCATGTGGCAGGCCGTGGCGTATGGCGATGCCGACGGCATGGTCGCGGCATGGTTGCCGTCGACGCATGAACAGTACCTCAACGAGGTCGGCGACAAGGTCGAAGACCTGGGCGCCAACCTCAACGGTACGAAGTTGGGTCTCGTCGTCCCTTCTTATACCGATATCTCGTCCATCGATGAACTCGATGACAAGGCGGATATGGTCAACGACGAGATCGTCGGCATCGATCCGGGCGCCGGTCTGATGAACCTGACCGAAAAGGCCATCGAGGAATACGATCTCGGCGACGAGATCAACCTGCAGTCGGGTAGTGGCGCCACGATGACGGCGGCGCTGGACAGCGCCATCAAGAACGACGAGGACATCGTCGTCGCCGGCTGGACACCGCACTGGATGTTCGCGCGCTGGGACCTCAAGTATCTCGAGGATCCGAAGAACGTCTATGGTGGTGCGGAGCACATCAACACCGTGGTGCGCCAGGGGCTGAAGGAAGATATGCCGGAAGCCTATGCGATCCTCGACAACTTCGAGTGGACGCCGGAGCAGATGGGCGAAGTCATGCTCATGAACCAGGAAGAAGGCTCCGACCCGTACGAAAACGCCAAGAAGTGGGTGGAAAACCATCCCGATGTCGTCGCCGAGTGGGTGAACGGCGACAGCTGATTGGCAATGTCTGGCGCCTTCTGGCGCCAGACGCTCGTATCGAAAACGCCCGGTCCAATGGACCGGGCGTTTTCGATGCTGGCGAGGCCACATGCCATGAGACGTGGCGTTTCAGGGCGCCAGGCGGGTCTTGCTCCAGGCGGCATCCTGCTCATGGTAACGATAGCGGATGCGATCATGTAGCCGATTGGGTTGCCCCTGCCAGAATTCCAGCAAAAACGGCAGGACCCGATAACCTCCCCAGTGAGGCGGACGCTCCACCGTTTGTTCGCCGTAGACCTGCTCGAAGCGCTGCTTGCGCTCCTCCAGCCAGTCGCGGTCGGGAATTTCCACGCTTTGCTGGGAAATCCAGGCACCTAGCTGGCTGTCACGGGGCCGGTTGGCAAAGTAGGCATCGGAGACCTCGGCACTGGCCTTTTCCACGCGGCCCTCGATGCGTACCTGGCGCTGCAGCGTGGGCCACCAGAAGACCAGAGCGGCATAGGGAACGTTGGTCAGCTCGCTGCCTTTGTGGCTCTGGTAGTTGGTGAAGAATACCAGCCCCTTGTCGTCGAGCTGCTTGAGCAGGACCACGCGCGCGTGGGGGAGTCCCTGACTGTCCACGGTGGCCAGCGTCATGGCGTTGGCGTCCTGCGTCTCGTGCTCACGTGCGGCGGCAAACCACGTCTGGAACAGGTCGAGGGGCGAAGCCGGCGCACTCTCGACGGAGAGCGTTTCGCCGGCGTAATCGCGTCGCAGGTCGGCGATGTCGTAGTTCATGGTCGTTCTCTCCTAGAGGATCATGTCGTGTTGGCGTGCTGCGCCCCAAGCCGGTGCCGGGGGGCGTTTCCGTCATGCGCGCAGGCACCAGTCACCGTGGGGAAGAGGCGTTACCATCGCCGACAAGCTCGTCAGAATGGCACCACGCCTCGCCCCAGGGGGTGTTCAATCGAATACGGTCATACCATTCAGGATAGCGCTCCAGACGGTCGAGGTCGGCAAAAGTCGCTGCGTCGACGGCATGGATCTCGCGGAGGCGGCTCATACCGTTTGCCACCCGGCATACAAGGCGAATACCACGCCGCACGCGAGCCACCCGAGAACGGCATAAGGCAGGTTCCAGCGCAACATGTCGCGAGACCGTATGCCGTAGCGCACGCACAATGCCAGGTTGCTGCCCGACAGCGGGCTGCAGCCGGTTCCCAGGGCCCAACTCATCAAGAACATCATGCCGAGCAAAGTGGGGTCCGGTGACATGGGTTGCACGAGTGGCGCCAGCGTGGCGATGCCCACGAGCGGGTGAATGCCGACGAAGGCCAATACCACGAGAATACCTTGCGTCACCCAGGCGGCAAAACTCCCAAAATGGTCGAGGGGAATGAGTTGCCGATCGGGGGCGCTGGCGATCAGGGCCGCCAGGCCACTCGAAATGACCCCGGCGACCAGAAACAACGCGAACTGAGGACCCAGCCGCGGTAGCCCCTCGTTGAGCTGCTGATGCAAGCGCTGGCGTCGGGATGCGGACGGTACCAGTAGAATGGCGAAGAAGGGCGAGGCGATGGCGATGATCAAGGGGATGGACAGCGACGGCCAGATGAAGTGAGTCACGACCACGCTCGAGGCCAGCGCACCCGGCAACAGCAAGCTGCCTTTTTCGAGCGGATAACCGATGAACGTGCCCGGCAATCGGTGTGCATCGAGCGCGATGAGTCCGAGCAGAAGCATCGCCGCCAAACCGCCCCAGGGCAAAAGTGCGAAAAAGTCGAGGCCTGGCGCGTAGGTCAGGGCAACGCCCATGGCGACGAAGAATGGCGACCAGGCGGCGGCTGCCGGGAAGGCGCGCCCCAGCACGCTGACCTGCTTGCGTGTCAGTCGGCCCTCGCGTTGCATGCGATCGCCGAACAGGAACAGTACCGAGAGATTGATGACGGCGCCGAAGAGATGCACGCCGGCCAGCGTGCCCCAGAAACTGCCGTGACGCTCACCTCCCGAGGCGTCGTCGGCAGCGGGGCGCGCCATGGAGAGAAAGCTGACGCCGGCGAACATCATCAGCAGCGGCTGGTTGATGCTCACGGCCGTGGCCAGGGACGTTGGCGTATCTCGCCACAGCGCCACCAGCCAGATCGAGATGCCGGCCAGGCCCAGCCATAGCGTCTGTCGTCGCGAGGCGCGCGGTAGCGTCAACCCCAGTCGCAGTGTGGCCAGCCAGCCGAGGATGGCGGCCGGCCAAAGTGGCAGGTTCAGCAACGAGCAGGCGATGCTGAGAGCCAGCATCACGATGATGAGCAGACTCGAGGGACGTATCGCCATGCCTCAGCCGGGCAGTTGCTGACGTCGCCAGCGTGCATAGGCAGCGGCGCTGACGAACAGGGCGAGCGCGGCCAGGGTTTCCAGCACGCCCCAGACCAGGCGCCCCGGGACCTGGGCGATCATCAGACCCTGCAGGATGTACAGCAGGCTGACGAAAGCGAGCATCACATGTCCGCGCGGTCGTTTCGTGACGACCGAGGGCAGGAACAGTACCAGCGGCAACAAGCGTACGACGATCGGCATCAAGGCAACCTGGCCGCTGGCATGCATCTGCCAGCCCCCCAGGATCTGCAAGACAGCCAGAGCGCCCATGCTGCCCCATACGCCTCGGCGTGCCAGCAATGCCGCCTGGTCGAGGCCGTGGCGCGTTGCCATGCGATCCAGCCACTGTCGCATCATGCCCCCTCGTGCAGGGAGCGCATGGCCAGCGCGAGGCGGCCCAGCCGCGCCCCCTGGGCCCTGGCCAGCGCGGTCTCGTCGACGTCGAGTTCGCGCTCGGCCTTGGCGCCTGCCAGGTGGCTGGTCCCGTAGGGCGTGCCCCCGGACCGAGTCGTCAGCAGCTGCGTTTCCCGGTACGGCACGCCAGCGTACACCATACCGTGATGCAGCAAGGGCACCAGCATCGTCAAGAGAGTCGCTTCCTGGCCACCATGCAGACTTGCCGTGGAGGTAAAGGCGGTCGCCGGTTTGTCGGTCAGGGCGCCGTTCATCCAGAGTTCGCTGGTGGTATCGAGGAAATACTTGAGCGGCGAGGCCATGTTGCCGAAGCGTGTGGGGCTGCCCAGTGCAAGGCCGTGACAGTGGCGCAGGTCGTCGAGGGTGGCATAGACGGCCCCTTCGGCGGGGATTTCCGGATCGACCGCTTCGGTGGTCGGCGACACGGGAGGCACGGTGCGCAGGCGGGCCGCGATGCCGGCGACACTCTCGATGCCGGCCGCGAGCTGTTGTGCCATTTCCTGCGTGGCGCCGTGACGCGAGTAGAACAGCACGAGTACATAAGGTGTTTCTGAGGCGGAGCGGGTCATGACGAGTCTCGTGTCGTGGGGATGTCGGTCATTCGACCAGGGCCAGAATCGCTTCCGGCGGGCGGCCGATGCGTGCTCGCCGGCCATCGTCGAGAATCGGGCGTTGCATGAGGCGAGGGTGCTCGGCAATCGCCTGCAGGCGTTCTTCGTCGCTGGGCGTCTCGAGTGCCAGGGATTTCCACTGTGCCTCGTTGGTGCGCACCAGGGCAGGAACGCCATCTTCCAGCCGTTGCGCCAGATCGCGCAGCGCGTCGATGTCCAATGGGGCGTCCAGATAGCGATGAACGGTGACATCGACCCCGCGTGCCTCGAGAAGGGCAAGCGCTTCACGGGACTTGGAACAGCGTGGGTTGTGGTAGAGTGTAAAAGTCGTCATGCCTTGACTCCGGCAGCAGGATTCGACGCATCAAACAATTAGTTAAGCATTTTAGAGCGCCACATGCGACGCCCACAACTCCTTGACCGCCGCTGGCTGACCATCATCCTGCGCAGCTTGCGTGAACTGATTCAGCGTTTCGATGCTCATGACGGACTCAAGACGGCATCCGCCTTGACCTACACCACGTTGTTCGCGGTGGTGCCGTTCATGACCGTCCTGTATGCGATGCTCTCGGCCATTCCCAGCTTCCAGGGGATCAGCGAACAGCTGCAGGCCTTGATCTTCAGCCAGTTCGTGCCGGCGACCGGGTCGGCGCTGGTCGATCATTTGCGCGATTTTTCACGACAGGCGCGTAGCCTGACGTTGATCGGGTTGATTTTCTTGCTGGTGACGGCGGTGATGATGATGGTGACCGTGGAGCGCGCCTTCAACAGTATCTGGCATGTTTCGCGCAGCCGGCGCGGCGTTTCCAGTTTCCTGCTGTATTGGGCAGTGCTTACGCTCGGCCCCTTGTTGCTGGGCTCGGGGTTCTTGCTGTCTTCCTATCTGGCATCGCTGACACTGGTGCGAGGGGCCGCCGAAGTGCTGGGCGGGCCGGTCGCCTTTCTGCGCTTGCTGCCGCTGACATTGAGTTTCATGGCGTTCGTGTTCATCTACATGGCCGTGCCCAACTGCCGGGTACGGTTTCGGCACGCCGTGGCGGGCGCCGGGCTGGCCGCCCTGGCGCTGGAGCTCGCCAAGGGGGCATTCTCGTTGTATGTCACGTATTTTCCGTCTTATCAGGTCATCTACGGGACCTTTGCCGCCGTTCCCTTGTTTCTGGTGTGGGTGTTCTTGTCCTGGGCGATCGTGCTGGTCGGCGCTGAACTGGCTGCCTGGCTGGGGGAGCGTCGGCGTGCCGAGTGGCGTTACTGGGCGCCGTTCTGGCAAGCGCTGGGGGTCGTGTCCCACCTGTACGAAGCCCATCGGCGAGGGCAGTCCGTGTACGATCGGGAACTGGCGATGCGGCTGGGGGCTCGCTATTCGGACGTGATGGCGCCCTTGCAGACACTGGGCGTGGCCGTGCAGCTCGATAACGATCGCTGGATGCTGGGGCGCGACCTCGGTTCCTTGTCGCTCTGGGACTTCCAGCGGGCCATGCCCTGGGCTGTCCCCCTTGGCGAGTCGTCGCCCGCGCCGGAGATGCAGGCGATCCATGCGGCCCTGCAGGAAGCCGAGCGCCATCGCCAGCAGGTGCTGACGCAACCCATGGAGCATCTGTTGGCAGAGGGGGCGCGCAACGACTCGGCGTGACCTGGCTTTGGGTCATGGAGGTTTATACCGTTATCTTTCATGGCCCACAAAAAAACCAGAAAGTTCATATGCGTCGATACACCCATGCGCTCGTGCCATCTTCCAACCTGACGTTGACGCGGCGATAGCGGGCGCCGATGCGCTCGTAGCGGTCCAGGCGTTGCAGCGCGGGAGTGCTTACCTTCAACAGCTCGCCCTCGACCGTGCCTCCGACCCGCGGGGCAATATCCAGGTCATGGCGTGTGTAGCCTTTCAGCGTGGCAGGGGACGATGCAATGTCGATATCTCCCGTGACCAGCCAGCGTATCAGGTCATAGCGCAGGGTGCCGTAGACGAAGACAGCGTGTCGCTCGAGGCGGGTATCCACGATCGGCGGTGAGGCCGGCGGTTCGTAGCCGTATGGGCTTCGAAAGGTGTACCAGAGGTAACCGCCTCCGACGACGGTACTCAGCATGAGCACGATGCCCAGCCTGATTCCCCAGCGCATTGAATGCCTCCCTGTCTCGTGCCCGTGACCAGGCGGGTGCTTGCCGTCAGGGCCGGGGAGTGTGGCATTATCCAATGAGGTTGGAAACCTTCGGGGATTCCGGTAACAGGGCCTTAGGAGACAATGCCGATGAGCCAGCACATGCGGGATGATCTGTTTCGGGAAGCGCTGGGAGAGGATGTCCAACCCCTGACCAAGGGACGCGACAAGGCCGATGTCACGCGTGGCCCGGCGAGGCCCTCCGAGGCGCAGTTGGCGCGTCGCGCACAGGCACAAGCCGCCGACGAGGAGAACAACTTCCTTTCCGACGAATTCGTCGACCTGGTCGGTCCGGCCGATCCGGTCGAATACCGCCGGGACGGTATCCAGATCGGCGTCGTGGATCGTCTGCGACATGGAGGCTATGCCCCCGAGGCATCGCTGCATTTACAGAAGAAACCGATCCCCGAATGCCGCCGAGAACTGTTTCGTTTCATTCGGGAAGCTCGTGAGCACGATCTGCGCTGCGTGCTGATCGTGCACGGTCGCAGTCAGGCCATCGATGGCCACGCCAATGTGGTGCGGTCCTATCTGGGCAAATGGTTGGCGCAGTTCGAGGAGGTGCAGGCCTACGTCTCGGCGCACAAGAGCCACGGCGGCTTGGGGGCCACCTATGTCATGCTGCGCAAGTCGGAGCGAGCCCGTGCCCGGAATCGCGAGCGGCAACAGAAAAGGCGCGGCTAAGCGCGCCGCGCCACACACGGAAGGAAGGGCCGACGTCATGCCTCTCGCGAGGCGACGTCGGCCGGATCTCGGCGAGACTCAGGCGCTTTCGCGCATGCGGCGCCGAAACAGCGGCTCCGGGGTGTCGGTACCGGGCTGATAGCTGAGGCTGAAGGTGTCCAGCGCGTTGAGGGCATCTTCGACGATCTGGTCCTCGCGCAGCCAGAAAGCATCGAAACCGCAGCGCGACATGTAGTACAGCTGGTCGATCAGGACATCGCCGACCGCGCGAATCTGTCCCTGGTAACCGTAACGTTCCCGCAGCAGGCGCGCGAGGCTGTAGCCACGTCCATCGGTGAACTTGGGAAAGTCGATGGCGATCAGCGGTGCTCCCAGCAGCTGCGTGGCGAGCTCGGGCGTGAGCTCGGTGTCACTGGCCAGCAGCGGGGCGACATCGTCGCCTGGGGCAGCTTGCCACTGCGCGAGCGGGACGATGGCACGCCCGTTCACGGAGTGCGGCGCTTCGTCTTCGAGAAGCAGTGTCCAGTCGTCTTCCACGACGTGCCGACCGACGATCAGGGTGCGCTGCTCAGGCATAGACATGCTCCTTGAAGGGTTTCAGGCCGATACGACGATACGTGTCGAGGAAGGTCTCGTCGGCCGTGCGTTCCCCGACGTATACCTTCAACAGCTTGTCGATGACATCCGGGACATCCTCGCGATAGAAGGAGGGGCCCAGAATCTTGCCCAGAGACGATTCGTTGCCCTGGCTGCCGCCCAGCGAAATCTGATAGTACTCTTCGCCTTTCTTGTCGACCCCGAGGATGCCGATGTGGCCCACGTGGTGGTGACCGCAGGCATTCATGCAGCCCGAGATGTTGAGCTCCAGCGGTCCCAGGTCATAGAGGAAATCGAGATCCTCGAAACGTTCCTGGATCGACTGGGCGACAGGAATCGACTTGGCGTTGGCCAGCGAGCAGTAATCGCCCCCCGGGCAGCAGATCAAATCGGCCAGGGTGCCGACGGTCGGGTTGGCCATGCCGAGTGCCTCGAGCTTCTGCCAGAGCTCCTCCATGCGGTCCACCGGAACGTCGGTCAGCACCAGATTCTGCTCATGGGTGACGCGCAGCTCACCATAGCCGAATACGTCGGCGAGATCCGCCACGGCGGCCATGTCTGCGGAGGTCACGTCGCCGGGCGAATGATCGTGACGCTTGAGCGACAGGGTCACGGCCTTGTATCCGCGCACCTTGTGATCGGTGACGTTGTTGGTGACGAAGCGCGCGAAGGCACGATTTTCACTGCGCAGACGTTCGAAGTCCGCGATGGCGTCTTCGGAGACGTCGCGACGCGGCGGTTCGACGAAGTGCCCGGCCACGGCGGAGATCGCTTCCTCGGTCAATGTCTGCGGGCCGTCCTTGAGATGTGCCCATTCGGCCTCGACACGGCGGCGGAACTCGTCGATGCCCAGCGCCTTGACCAGAATCTTGATACGCGCCTTGAACTTGTTGTCGCGGCGGCCGTACTGGTTGTAGACACGCAGGATGGCTTCGAGATACGTGAGCAGGTGCTGCCACGGCAGATCGTCGCACATCACGGCACCGATCATCGGGGTGCGTCCGAGGCCACCGCCGGCCAGCACCTTGACGCGGACATCGCCGTCGTCGTTGCGCCAGAAGCGCAGACCCACGTCGTGCACCTGGATGGCGGCGCGGTCTTCCTCGGCACCGGTCACGGCGATCTTGAACTTGCGCGGCAGATAGGCGAATTCCGGGTGGAAGGTCGACCACTGACGAATCAGTTCGCACCAGGGACGCGGATCGACATCCTCGTCGGCGGCGATGCCCGAGAACTGATCGGTCGTGGTGTTGCGGATATCGTTGCCGCTGGTCTGAATGGCATGCATCTGCACGCTGGCCAGATCCGCCAGGATGTCGGGTACGTCCTCGAGCTTGGGCCAGTTCAGCTGCAGGTTGGTGCGCGTGGTGAAATGGCCATAGCCGCGATCGTAGCGTGCGGCGATCTCGCCCAGCTTGCGCAACTGGTAGGACGCCAGCATGCCGTAGGGAATGGCAATGCGCAGCATGGGGGCATAACGCTGCACGTAGAGGCCGTTCTGCACGCGCAGCGGCAGGAATTCCTCATCGCTGATCTTGCCCTCGAGATAGCGGCGCATCTGGTCGCGGAACTGCGCGACACGTTCATCGACGAGTGTTTGGTCGTACGAGTCGTACCGATACATACAGGCGGTGTCCTGCTAGTCACATGGATTGCCGTAGCAGGGCACCTTACCCTGCCTTCTATATTCTTTGAAAGAATAAATAATAATAGGTTGTTGCTTTTATGTTATTAAAAATGCCACGCATGGCGTTACAGGGCGAGGCGTTGCCAGTGGCGACGCTGCCAGATCGTCGTGAACCATAACGAGTTCATGCAGCGGTAGCCTAACTGAACCCACCAGACCCCGGCCAGACCGTGGCCGAGCGAGACGCCCACCCACCATGCCAATGGAAGGAAGGCCACCCATTGTAGCAGCAGCGTCACTTTCATCACCGTGCGATTGGCGCCCGCGCCGAGCAGCGCCTGGGCGAGCACGATGGCTGCCGCATCGAGCACGATCATGGCGGCGGTCAGGCGTAGTGGCAGACGCCCCATGTCGATCAGGGCGGGATCATGCAGGAACATGCCCAGCAGCCACTCGGGCGCCCATGCCATAGGCAAGGCCAGGAGCGCGAGGCATAGCCAGGCGAGCCGTACCGCGTCCCATCCCCAGCGATGCGCGTCTTCGGGCGAGGCTTGACCCAGCGACTGGCCCACCAGACTCATCGCTGCCAGCCCGAGGCCGACGCCGGGGAGGATCAGGAACAGCGAGAGATTGACCAGCACATGGCCGACCGCGACGCTGGCACCGCTGACATGCCCGAGAATCCAGAACAGCACGGCATAGCCCGCCGCAAAGCAGAATTGCTGAAAGGAATGAGGTGCCGCCAGACGCAGGGTGCGCGCATACACCGCCAGGGGCGGGCGACGCGCCAGAAAGCCGTTGCCGCGGGCATGGCGACGGCTGAGCATGGCCCACATCAGGACACCGACGAGCAGCGATAGCGTGGTGCCCGCACCCGCACCGGCAGGACCCAGGCGGGGCAAGCCCGCCCAACCATAGATCAGCGCTGCGCTGGCCGCGACATTGACGACCTGGGTGACGAGCATGATCCGCAAGTACACGTCGGTACGCTGGATGCCGTACCAGTAACCGCGGAAGCAGAAGATCAGCGCCACCGGCAGCAGGCCGGCGATCCGCCAGCGGAAATAGTCGACTGCGACCCGCTGGATGGCGTCGTCGCCGTTGAGCCAGGCGATCACCCGCGGCGCTTGCCACAGGCCGGCCGCGCTCACGGGGATGGCCAGGCACAGCGCGATGAGCAAGCCGGCGTTGAGCGCCTCGGCGCGACGCGCGACCACCTGCTCGCCATGGCGGCGCGCGGTTTGTGCCTGCACCCCCGAGGACAATCCGAACAGCAGGGCGGTGACCATGAACATGGCATAGCCGCCGATGCCGACGCCGGCGAGGGCCGTCTCGCCCAGGCCGCCCACCAGGGCGGCGTCGACCAGGTTGAGCAGGCTCTGCGAGAGCATGCCGCCCATGATCGGCAGGGCCAGGCGCAGCAACAGGGCAAAGCGCGATAGCGGAGCGTTCAAGGCGACTCTGCCTCTCGCTGGTCGGCGGCCGCCCACCCGGTCTGCACGTTCGCCCTCATTCGGGATCGTAGGACAGTACCGGCGACAGCCAGCGCTCGAGCTCGGCGAGTGACATGCCCTTGCGCGCTGCCAGCGACTCGACCTGATCGCGACCGATCTTGCCGGTGGAGAAATACTTCGAGCGCGGGTGCGAGAAATACCAGCCGGAAACCGCGGCCGAAGGCCACATGGCGTAACTGTCGGTCAGCTCGATGCCGGTCTTGGCGGTGGCGTCCAGCAGCCGGAACAGCGTGGCCTTTTCGGTATGATCCGGACAGGCCGGGTAGCCCGGCGCGGGACGAATGCCCTGGTACTGCTCGGCGATCAGGGCATCGTTGTCCAGGGTTTCGTCGGGCACGTAGGCCCAGAATTCCTTGCGTACCCGCTCGTGCATGCGTTCGGCGAAGGCTTCCGCGAGCCGGTCGGCCAGGGCCTTGACCATGATGGCGTTGTAGTCGTCGCCGGCCGCTTCGTACTGCGCGGCCAACGCATCCGCGCCATGTCCCGTGGTCACCGCGAAGCCGCCGATCCAGTCCACCTGGTCGCTGGGCTCGCCATTGTCGAGACGACGCGGCGCGATGAAGTCGGCGAGGCTCTGGCAGACGCCGTCGCGATTCTTGGTCGTCTGCTGGCGAATGTGATGCAGGCGCTCGATCACCGTACGGCGCGAGGTGTCGGCATAGACCTCGAGGGTATCGTCATCCACGCTATTGGCCGGCCACATGCCGATGACGCCGCGTGCCGTGATATGACGCTCGTCGATCAGCTTGCGCAGCATCGTCTGCGCATCGGCGAACAGGCTGCGTGCCGCCTCGCCGACGACGTCGTCCTCGAGAATCTTGGGGTACTTGCCCGAGAGCTGCCAGCTCATGAAGAAGGGCGTCCAGTCGATGCGTTCGACCAGCTCCTCCAGCGGGTAGTCGTCGAACACCTTGAGCCCGCTGAAGGTCGGTGTCGGCGGTGTGTAGTCGGCCCAGTCGAGAGCCGGGCGGCGCTTGCGCGCCTCGGCATAGCTCAGGTCGGCGGCCTTGGGACGGCGCTTGGCGTTACGCTCGCGCACCTTGTCGTATTCGTCGCTGATCTCCGCGACATAGCCCGGCTTGAGGCTCGGGGAGAGCAGGCGGCTGGCGACGCCGACCGCGCGCGAGGCATCGCTGACATAGATGACCGGCTGGTCGTACTGCGGGGCGATCTTGACCGCCGTGTGGGCCTTGGAAGTCGTCGCACCACCGATCAACAGCGGCAGCGTAAAGCCCTGGCGCTGCATTTCCTTGGCGACATGGACCATCTCGTCCAGCGACGGGGTGATCAGTCCGGACAGGCCGATGATGTCCGCATTGTGCTCGCGCGCAGCGGCGAAGATCTTTTCCGCCGGCACCATGACACCGAGGTCGATGACCTCATAGTTGTTGCACTGCAGGACCACGCCGACGATGTTCTTGCCGATGTCGTGAACGTCACCCTTGACCGTGGCCATCACGATCTTGCCCTTGGCCTGGGTGCCTTCATTCTTTTCGGCCTCGATGTAGGGAATCAGGTAGGCCACCGCCTGCTTCATCACCCGGGCCGACTTGACCACCTGGGGCAAAAACATCTTGCCGGCGCCGAAAAGATCGCCGACCACGTTCATGCCGTCCATCAGCGGGCCTTCGATGACCTCGATGGGGCGATCGGCACGTTGCCGGGCCTGCTCGGTGTCTTCCTCGATGTAGGCGGTGATGCCCTTGATCAGGGCATGCTCGATGCGCTTCTCGACCTCCCAGTTTCGCCATTCCAGGTCTTCTTTCTTCTCGCCGCCGCTGCCATCGCCCTTGTACTTGTCGGCGATATCGAGCAGGCGCTCCGTGCCATCGTCGCGCCGGTTGAGCACCACGTCCTCGACGGCCTCGCGGAGCTCCTCGGGCAGGTCGTCGTAGACCGCCAGCTGGCCGGCGTTGACGATCCCCATGGTCAGCCCGGCCTTGATGGCGTGATAGAGGAAGACCGAATGGATTGCCTCGCGTACCGCGTTGTTGCCCCGGAAGGAGAACGACACATTGGACACGCCGCCCGAGAGCATGGCGTGCGGCAGGTGTTCGCGAATCCACTTCGATGCTTCGATGAAGTCGACGGCGTAGTTGTTGTGCTCCTCGATGCCCGTGGCGATGGCGAAGATGTTGGGGTCGAAGATGATGTCCTCGGCGGGGAAGCCGATATCGTCCACCAGCAGGCGGTAGGCGCGTTCGCAGATTTCCGTCTTGCGCTGGAAAGTGTCCGCCTGGCCTTCCTCGTCGAAGGCCATGACCACGATGGCGGCGCCATACCGGCGGCATGCCGTGGCCTGTTGCCGAAAGGCGTCTTCGCCTTCCTTGAGGGAAATCGAGTTGACGACGGCCTTGCCCTGAACGCACTTGAGTCCCGCCTCGATGATTTCCCACTTCGAGGAATCGATCATGATCGGGACGCGGGAGATGTCGGGCTCCGAGGCGATCAAGTTCAGAAAGCGCACCATGGCGTCCTGTGACTCGAGCATGCCCTCGTCCATGTTGATGTCGATGACCTGGGCGCCGTTTTCGACCTGTTCGAGCGCCACCTCGAGCGCCGTGGTGTAGTCCTCCTCCTTGATCAGGCGCTTGAAGCGCGCGGAGCCGGTCACGTTGGTGCGCTCGCCGACATTGACGAACAGCGAGTCCGCCTCGATGTTGAAGGGCTCCAGCCCCGCGAGGCGACATGCTTTGGGACGCTCGACGACCTGGCGCGGCGGCAGCTCGCCCACGGCATCGCGAATGGCGGCGATGTGTTCCGGCGCCGTACCGCAACAGCCGCCGATGATGTTGACCAGGCCACTTTCGGCGAACTCGCGCACGATCGTGGCCATTTCCTCGGCGGTCTGGTCGTACTCGCCGAATTCGTTGGGGAGCCCGGCGTTGGGGTGGGCCGAGACGTAGGTATCGGCCTTGTGGGAAAGCTCCTCGAGATAGGGGCGCAGCTCCGCCGCGCCGAGGGCGCAGTTGAGCCCCACGGACAGCGGCTGGGCGTGGCGTATCGAGTTCCAGAACGCTTCGGTGGTCTGCCCGGAGAGCGTGCGCCCGGAAGCGTCGGTGATGGTGCCGGAAATCATCACCGGCAAGCGTTCGCCGCGCGCTTCGAACAGCATCTCGAGGGCGTAGATGGCCGCCTTGGCATTGAGCGTGTCGAAGATGGTTTCGATCATGATCAGATCGGCACCGCCCTCGAGGAGCGCCTCGGCGGCCTGATAATAATTGTCGCACAGCTGATCGAAGGTCACGTTTCGCTTGGCGGGATCGTTGACGTCCGGCGACAGCGATGCCGTGCGCGATGTCGGTCCCAGCACCCCGGCGACGTAGCGCGGCACCCCGGTTTCCCGGGCCACCGCGTCGCAGACGTCCTTGGCCAGGCGCGCGGCTTCGCGATTGAGCTCGGGGACCAGGGACTGCATGCCGTAATCGGATTGCGACAGCTGGGTGCTGTTGAAGGTGTTGGTCTCGACGATATCGGCACCGGCCTCGAGGTAGGCACGGTGGATGTCACGCACCACGTCGGGACGCGTCAGGACCAGCAGGTCATTGTTGCCCTTGAGCTCGCTGGGCCAGTCGGCGAAGCGTTGCCCGCGAAAGTCGCCCTCGTCGAGTTCGTAGCCTTGCAGCATGGTCCCCATGCCGCCATCGAGGATCATGATGCGCCGTGACAGCTGCTCCTGCAGCGAGGCGAACGAGGCGGCGAGCGGTAGGGATGAAGCAATGGCGGCAGGCATGTCGGCGTGTGTCTCCAGCGTAATTCCGTGCGACGTGGCAAGACTCGTCGAGACCGGCAGGACGCCGGTTTCAAGAATGTGACGTACGAGGCGGCGATGGTACCAGAAGCGCCCCAACGAGGGCAGTCGTCAAGACCCAGCAAAATACTCGGGATTGTGCTGGGCGATGCTTTTTCATACCATTGAAGGCAACATCTCAGGTAGAGAGCAGAATTTATGAGTCAGCCCATTCAGATCACCGACAACGCTCAGGAATACCTCGCCGAGCTGTTGGCCAAGCAGAACGTCGAAGGCATTGCGGTGCGTATCTTCATCACGCAGCCGGGCACCCCCTACGCCGAGACGTGCCTGGCCTATTGTCGCCCGGGCGAGGAAGAACCCAGCGATGAGCGCCTCGACCTGGACAAGATCACGGTCTACCTCGAGAAGAACAGCATCGCGTTTCTCGAAGAGGCGGTGGTCGACTTCAACGCGGACCGCATGGGTGGCCAGCTGACCATCAAGGCGCCCAACGCCAAGATGCCCAAGGTCAATGCGGACAGCCCCCTCGAAGATCGCGTCAACTACGTGCTCTACAGCGAGATCAATCCGGGCCTGGCCGCGCATGGTGGCGAGATCCGCCTGATGCAGCTGACAGAGGAAAACGTTGCCGTGCTGCAGTTCGGTGGCGGCTGCCAGGGGTGTGCCGCGGTCGATCTCACGCTCAAGGAAGGGGTCGAGAAGACCTTGATCGAGCGCGTGCCCGAACTTGCCGGCATCCGCGATGTGACCGACCACACGGACGACACCAACGCCTATTATCGCTGACGCGTCAGGCGCCCAGCCGGCACCTGTCTCGTCGGTATCCGGGGACGTACCCGGCAAGGCGCGTGTCGCCCGGAAAACGATCGAAAGCCCGCCTCGTGCGGGCTTTTGTCGTTTCCGGGGCATTCATGAGGGGTGGTGAGCCAGGTCAAGCAAGGGCGGGTCAGACGACGAACGGGGGCAGGGGCAGGCGCGCCAATTTCTCGCGCAACTCGCGATTGAGGGCATGCTGCTGCTCGAGTTCGCGCTCCATGCGCCGGTTGTCGCTCTGCGCCTGCTGCAGCTGGCCCTGGCTTTCCCGCAGCTTGCTTTCCAGCGCCTGACGCTGGGAGGCCTCGTTGCGTGCCTTTTCTTCCAGCGCCGTGTAGTGGCGTCGCTGTTCGGTGAGCTCGGCGTTCACGCGTTCGAGTTTCTTTTCCAGCGCCTCGGTGCGTTTTTCCGCCTGTTTCTCGGCGTTGTGTCGCTCCTGGCGCGCGTCGTCGAGCAGTCCCATCAGGCGCGCCTCGGCCGCTTCATGGCGCTGTTCTTCCTGCTTCAACTGCGCCTGGTGCTCACGCGTCGCATTCGCCAGGGCATCCTTGTGCTCCGCGCGTAACGCTTCCAGTTGGCGCTGATGCGCCTCGCATTCGTCGTTCAGCTGCTGCACGCGACGCGCCTGTTGCGCTTCCTGCTGACGAGCCGCCTGGGCTTCGCTTTGCGCATTGGCCAGTTGCACGGTCTTTTCTTCCAGGCGTGCCTGGGCCTGCTCGAAATGCGTGTTCAGCGCCGCGAGGCGTTCTTCGGTATCCGCCGTCTTGCGCAGGGCGGCCTGAGTCTCTGCATGTGCCTCTTCGACGCGCCGGTCGGCCTCCTGGCGATAATGCGTCAGCGACTCTGCCGCCAGCGCCTGAGCCCTTTCCCAGAGGTCCTTCATCCATTCCTGCAGCGGCTCCGGTGGGGCATCGCCGGGCGTGACATCCCGGTTGCGCTCTCGTCGCAGCCGCCATTCCCGCAGGTGATCGCTGATGGTCGTGAAGCTGCCCGTGCCCAGTATGTCCCGGATTTTCTGCACGGTGGGCGCCTCGTCTCGACGCAGCAGCGTATCGATAGCGCGCTGTACGTCTTCGTATTGAATGCCGTTGCGGGCCATGTCGTGTCCTCTATCCCGGGCGCCATGTGGGGCGTTGTCGTCTTTTGCACAGCATATCGCGTTGTCGGTGTTTGGCAAACATTACATAAAACATTTTACGTATCTTACACTACGAAATAGTCATAAAATTCAAGATTACGCGCATTATCTTGATTATTTGCCGTCATGGCGCGACACTGCGCTCGACACTCACTACCAGCAGGGCAGGCAGTATGCGCGATGAGGCTTCGATGGCGCTCACGGTGCTCGATACCCAGGTGCCGGCCATGCCCGACCATGACGGCTTGGCAATGCCCGGGGTCAGCCGGGCAGTGGCGGGCGATGGCGTGCGCATTTCGGCGCGCACCGACGTGGAGGCCGTGGCCGCCTGGTTGCGCGAGTTCCAGACGAGCCCGCAGACCTGGCGCGCCTACCGCAAGGAAGCCGAGCGGCTGCTGCTGTGGCTGGAATGCCGTGGCGAGACTCTGGCGTCGGTGCGTCGCGAGACGCTGGACGCCTTCGAGCGCTTCCTGGCCGATCCGCAACCGGCATCACGCTGGGTAGGGCCGTCGCGGCCGCGTGCCGCGACGGATTGGCGACCGTTTCGTCAGCCACTCTCGGCGGCGAGCCGGCGCCAGGCACTGGTCATCCTGCAGGGCATGTTCGCGTGGCTGGTCGAGGCAGGGTGGGTCGAGCACAACCCGTTTCGGCTGATGCGCGACAAGCGGCGACGCATGGATAACCGCCGCGAGGGCGTCGAGCGGTACCTCGAGCGTGCGTTGTGGCAGCGTTTCTGGGCGTGGCTGCAGACCCCGCCCGCCAGCGAGGCGACGAACGCCCAGCGTTATCGCTGGGCGCGGCGACGCTTCTTGTTCGGCTTCGCGTATCTGCTGGCGCCCCGGCTCAGCGAGATGGCCGCCGCGCGGATGGGAGATTTCATTCAGCGCGAGGGGCGCTGGTGGTGGCAGGTCGTGGGGAAGGGCGACAAGCTCGCGCACGTGCCGGTACCGCCGGACATGCTGTCGCTTCTCGTGGATTGGCGCGAGACCCTGGGGCTTGCGCCTCACCCGCAGCCGGGGGACGCCACGCCGTTGCTGCGCGCGCTGGACGGCCGTCGCGGCGTGGGAGATAACCAGCTGTATCGGCTGATTCGCGAGACGTTTCAGTTAGGCTACCGCGCCCTCGACGATCTTCCCGATGCCCGGCGCGCCCCCTTGCGGCACGCCACGCCCCATTGGCTGCGTCATACCGCACTGACGCATCAGGCACAGGCCGGCGTGGAATTGCGTTATCTGGCGCGCACGGCTCGCCACGCGCGACTGGATACCACGGCGCGCTACCTGCATGCCGAGGCGGAGGAATGGCACCGTCAATTGGCGCATCACCGGCTCGTGGAGGCCGACACGTCAGACGATGGCACGTTATAATGCAGGTTTTACCCCGTGAGGAGGCGACATGACGGCACGCGAGGCGCAAGCCGAACTCGTCGACGAGTTTGCCATGTTCGACAACTGGATGGATCGTTACCAGTACATCATCGACATGGGAAAGCAACTGCCGACGTTTCCCGATGAACTGAAGCGCGAGGACACCAAGATCCAGGGCTGTCAGTCCAATGTCTGGATGCATGACCGGCTGGAAGAAGGGCGCCTGCATTTCGAGGCGACATCCGATGCCGCGATCGTCTCGGGGCTGATCGCCGTGCTGCTGCGCATCTACAACGACCGTTCCCCCAGTGAAATCCAGGCGACGCCACCGGACTTCCTGGTCGAGCTCGGCCTCGACAAGCACCTGTCGCCGACGCGCAGCAACGGCCTGCATGCCATGCTGGAGCGGATCTTTTCCGTGGCCGAACGCGCCGCCTGAGTGGTGCGCGACGCCCTCGCTCGCGCGTACGTCGACGTCAGCGGGAGGAGGGCTCATCGTCGTGCGTGGACGTCTTTCGCGGTGTCTCGTGAGGCCCCGGCGGCACGGGGTCGACACCGCCGGGGTGGCCCGGGTGGCATTTCACGATCCGCTTGAGCGCCAGCCAGGCACCCTTCAGCGGGCCGTGCACCTGAATGGCTTCCACCGCGTATTGCGAGCAGCTCGGCCAGAAACGGCAGCGCGGCCCGAGCAGGGGGCTGATGCCGTATTGGTAGACACGCAATAACCCGATCATGCCCCAGGAAAGCAGTGCGAACGGCAGGCGCGTGAGCGGCCGACGCTTGCCGGGCCGCATCTCAGCGCTCGCCGTAGAGTTCGTGCGGGTCGACCAGGGGAGCGCTGTCGACATGCGCGGTGTCCGCGCCGAGAGCCACGTAGAAGCAACTGCGTCGCCCGGTATGACAGGCCGGACCTTGCTGATCGACGCCGAGCAGCAGGGTGTCGCCGTCGCAATCCAGGTGGGCGGTGACCAGTTGCTGGACCTGACCCGACGACTCTCCCTTGCGCCACGGCTTGCCGCGCGAGCGTGACCAGTAGCAGACGCGCCCCGTGGCGAGGGTTTCTTCCAGGGCGGCGCGGTTCATCCACGCCATCATCAGAACCTCGCCACTGTCGTGCTGCTGCGCGATCGCCGGGATCAGTCCGGCGTCGTTCCAGCGCGCGGCATCGAGAAGGTCACGAGTGGCTTCGCGAGTATCTTGCGCCGCTGTCTCGAGCTGCTTGAACCGCTGTGTCATGTGGGCATCACCGCTTGCGTGGAAAAGGATTACGCCGATGCCGCCTGATGGCAGTCGGCGCATAGTCCCAATAATTCGATGGTCTGGCGTTCGATTCGATAGCCTTGCTGTCTTGCCCCTTGGCTGAGCTGTTCGCCGACCTCGTCCATGTGCAGCTCTTCCACGCGTCCGCAGGCGCGGCATATCAGCAGCTGAAAGCCATGCGCGTGTTCGGGGCAAGGGCAGGCCACATAGGCATTGAGCGACTCGATGCGATGCACCAGGCCTTGCTCGATGAGAAATTCCAGGGCGCGATAGACGGTCGGTGGCCGCGCCGAGGCATGCTCGGCGGCGAGCCGGTCCAGCAGATCATAGGCCTTGAGGCCGCCGGGCGCGGTGGCGATCATTTCCAGCACGCGGCGGCGTATGGGCGTGAAGCGCGCGCCGCGCGTTTGGCACTGGCGTTCCGCCTGGGTCAGTAGCGCATGGGCATCGAGCATCGCAACACCATCATTCTCGGGAGTGCGGGCATTCTACGCCGTTGCCCCGGACAGGGCCAGAAACGCCCGCCACCGGCCGTCGGGTCAGGCCGTGGCGGCCAGTTCGCCCTGACGGGCGAAATGCTGCTGCGCGAAGGCGACCCTGGCCTCCACCGACCGGGGTTCGGGCTGCTTCTCGATCAGGTCCAGGCGCCGACGCAAGCCCTCGCCATTGGCCATTTGAATGGCCAGCCCCGGGCGTGCGTTGAGCTCGAGAAGCATGGGCCCGTGGTGGCGGTCGAGCACCATGTCGGTGCCCAGATAGCCGAGCCCCGTCATCTCGTAGCAGCTGGCCGCCAGATGGAGCAGGGCGTCCCACCCCGGTACCTGCAGTGACGCCAACCCATGACCGGTGTCGGGATGGTCGTCACGAGGGCGGTTGAATTGCACGCCGCGCAGCGCCGTGCCCGTGGTGATATCCAGCCCCACGCCGACCGCGCCCTGGTGCAGGTTGGCCTTGCCGTCCGAGGCTGCCGTGGAGAGTCGCATCATGGCCATCACGGGATAGCCGCGAAAGACGATGACGCGGATATCGGGCACGCCTTCGTAGGTATAGGCCGCGAACACTTCATCGAAGGCGATCAGGCTCTCGATCAATGCGACGTCCGGCGAGCCACCCAGCGAATAGAGCCCCGAAAGGATGTTCGAGACATGACGCTCGAGGTCCTGGCGCTCGATGCGCGTGCCGCTGGGCTTGATATAGCCGCCATCCTGCTGCCGCTCGACCACGAGGATACCCTTGCCGCCGCTGCCTTTGGCCGGCTTGATCACGAAGCCGGGGTACGCCTCGACCATTTCGGCGACATGCTTGACGCCGAACTGAGTGGTCACCGTGCCGATCAGGTCCGGCGTGGTGATGCCGTAGCGCTTGGCAAGCAGCTTGGTCTGCAGCTTGTCGTCGACCAGCGGATAAAGCCGGCGATCGTTGTAGCGCCCGATGTAGCGTATGTTGCGGCGGTTCATGCCGATGATGCCCTTGGCCTGCAACTTGGCGGGGGTCGCCCACATGTCAGTCGTCCTTCGCCAGTGGTTGGAAGCGGCGCAATTCCAGGAGGCGATATCCGGTGTAGTTGCCCAGCAGCAGGATCACGGCCATCAGGATCAGCTGCACGCCCAGGAAATTGAAGGTGATATGGCGCACCCAGGGATTGTTCATCGCCAGATAGGCGAGCACGGCGGTCAGCAAGCTGCCGAAGCCTTGTTTCAGCACCTCCTTGGGGCCTTCCTCTTCCCACAGGATCGACATGCGCTCGATGGTCCAGGAGAGAATGATCATCGGGAAGAAGGTGATGGTCAGCCCAGCGTTGAGACCGAATCGATAGGCCATGACCGAGAAGACCGAGATGATGGCGATGACCGTGATGATCACCGCCGACACTCGCGCGACCAGGAGGAGATTGAGTCGCGATAGATAACTGCGGATGACCAGCCCCACGGCGACCACCAGCAGGAAACCGACCAGGCCGGTCAGCAGGGTGGTCTGGATGAAGGCCAGGGCAATCAGGACCGGCATGAAGGTGCCCGATGTCTCGAGCCCGACGAGCACCCGCAGCAACACGACGACCAGTGCGCCGATGGGGATCAGCAGAATCGTCTTGAAGAGGGCCTGCTCCTCGATGGGCAGGCTGTGAATCGAGAAATTGAGCAGCGTGTCGTCGGCGAACTGGTTGCGCACCGCGACCGAGGCGGGCTCGTTATGTCGCAGCATCGAGAAGCTGACACGGGAATCGCTCCCGCCCTGGACCTCGAGCACGGCATTGCCCTTGGCTTCCCAGAGCAGCAGGTTCTCGGGCTTGCCTTGCTCGCCGGTACGCGGATTGATCAGCACCCATTTGTCGTTCTCGAAGACCTGCAGCCACGACGTGAGCGCCTGGCGCCGGCGGCCGTCCTCCAGGGTCAGCCCGCTGACGATGCGGGCGTGCACGTCGGCCTGGTTGAGCAAGCGCGTCAGCAGCACGGGGCGCTCGTACTGCGAGAGCAGCAATCGTGCGTTTTCGCCCTGGCGCTGGTCGGTGAATGCCTTGATCAATTCGCGCGTGAAGGTGAAGGCATCCGCGGAGCGCGCGTGCGCCTGGTCGATCACCTCGCGAGCCGCCGTATCGTAGGGGCGTGCCCAGGCGATATCGCGTTGCAGTGGCGGCGGTTCCGCCAGGAATGCCTCTTCGCCATCGGTCACCAGGAACTGCGCCGAATAATAGAGCTGCTGCGGCCCATTGGCCTGACGAATCGCCCACTGGGCATGGCGGGCGTTGTCCTCGCGCAGGTAGGAGAGTCCATAGCCCGAGGAGGCGGTGTTTTCCGTCAGCAGGCGAAAGCCTGGCTGATTGGCGGGCAGGGCGAGGTCGACCCGAACGGGGCCGTTGTCGGCGTCGAAATTGATCTGTGCTTCGACTTCCCATACCTGGCGTTGCTCACCCGGCGTGAAGGGGACGTCGTAGTGAAAATAGCGAAACGCCGTCAGTACGATGCCAATGGCCAGCAAGGTGCCGACCAGCACATAAAAGGGCACTCGTGACATGTGTCATCCTTGTCAGCGGACGGCATGACGCCGCCCAGAGAGGTTATCGAAACGCGCCGTGGAGCGCCGTTCAGAGGTCTTCTTCCTCGCTGTCGTTGTCCTGCTGGTCCTTCTCGGCTTCCGCGGCACTGGCACCGCCGGGATATTCCGGCCGCGGATGGATATAGGACTGGCTGACGTCGATGAGCGCGATATCCATGAGAAAGCGCCGGCCCAGCAGCACGGGATAACTGAGGTGCGAGCGGTCGTTGAGGGTAAACTCGACACGCTGCTTGAGGGGCCCCAGCGTCATCAGCAGGCTGATGACGGGGCGACTTTCCGTTCCCGAGGCCTGAATGATCTTGACGCGCCGCGTCACCGGCGCCTCGATCCACTCGTCGCGCATGGCGTCCACGACGGGTTCATCGTCTTCGAGAGACAGCTTGAAGCGTATCCAGTCGTCGCCGTCGCGCTCGAATTCGGTGATCTCGCGTGCCGACAGCGACGACGTGTTGGCGCCGGAGTCGATGCGGGCCTTGAGATACGTGCCCACGGTGGGAAAGCCGACCCATTCGTTGCGACCCAGCATTTCCTTGCTGCCCGTGTCGCCACGCTCGATGGGACAGGTAGTCACCACGCGCGGCTCTTGCCCGATGTTTTCGACATCGGCGCGCAGATGGCGCAGCAGGCGGCCATTATCGCGCACGTCGCTGCCGATGCGCTGCGCGCGTTCGGCTTGCACACGCAGCAGTTCGGTCTGGGTCGTGCAGCGCAAGGCCAGGTTGCTCTCGAGGCGTTCCATGCGCGCATCGAATGCCGACGCGGTCAGATCGTCCGAGGCGTCCGGTGCGGGCTGAACCGCGCAGCCGGCCATCGCCAGGAGTCCGGCACAGAATATCGGGAGGAGGAACGAGCGAGTACGCATAGCATCTTTTCCTGTCACGGGCACCATACCGATAAGGCGAGAAAGGGAATGTCAGGATCACGCCTCGGCAAAATTGCGCCTGATCATACGGAGTCGCTGACTGGACTGTCCATGGATGAGACGAGATAAAGCGCCGGAGGCTGGGCAGGCATGATGTGTTTTCCACACTGTATTTAACATAATATATATTATGCGAACCCGAGGGATCATGGACCGAGATGGACTGTCGGATCGCGTCGGTCGGCGCAGCCACATACTGGCTCGGCACGAATTCGCCCACATTTCTGCCCACACTCGTGCGGGATCTGCCTACATTCGTGCGGGACATGTCTGCCGGTCCCGACGAGAACGAAACCCCAAAAGAAAGCGCTGCCATTCGGCAGCGCTTTCTCGGGTGCGGTTCAACTGGAGATTCAATCGACCGGTGCGTAGGAACCGTCTTCACGGTGCACTTCGCGGCCCGTCAGCGCCGGATTGAACACGCATGCCACGGTCATGCCTTTTTCCTTGCCGCGCAGCAGGTGCTCATCGTGCTGATCGAGCAAGTACATGTCGCCGGCCTTGATGGGATGGATCTTGCCATCGGCCAGCGTTTCGACTTCGCCTTCGCCTTCGTAGCAGAAAACCGCCTCGAAGTGATGCTTGTAATGGATATGCGTCTCGGTACCCGGATGAATGCGGGTGATGTTGAACGAGAAACCGACGTTGTCGTCGGCCAGCACCAGACGGGTGCTGGCCCAGTTGCCGTTCTCGGCTTCGACGAAGCGCTCGGTCTTGCGGCATTCTTCCAGGTTACGAACGATCATGTGGCGCAATCCTCTGCAGGTCTGAGTAAGAAGCCTGCGACCTCGTGGCCGCAGGCGGTGTCCACTGTAAACACATTTGCGAATGACAATTTAGTGGACTAACGAACAATGGGCTTAGGCTTGACCGAAGACTTCCTTGACGCTCTGCTCGAGGATGTCCAGGCCGCCGACGAGGTCTTCGTCGGTAATGGTCAACGGGCAAAGGCACTTGATCACCTGGCCTGAATGGCCGGATGTCTCGATGATCAGCCCGTTCTTGAACGCTTGTGCAGTGATCTTGTCGGCCATGTCGCCGTCACCGACGTCCAGGCCACGCATCAGGCCACGGCCACGCTCGCTGGCCGGATGCCCTTTCTCGGTCATGAAGCTGGCAAGCTTCTGGAAGCGATCCTCGACCACACGGCCCTTGCGCTGAACGTCGCGCTCGAAGGTGTCGTCGCTCCAGAAGTGACGCATCGCGGCGGCGGCCGTGACGAAGGCCAGGTTGAAACCACGGAACGTGCCGTTGTACTGGCCGGGCTTCCAGATATCCAGTTCCGGGCGCATCAGCACATGCGCGAACGGCAGGCCGAAACCCGACAGGGACTTGGAGTTGGTGACGATGTCCGGCGTGATGCCGGCATGCTCGAAGCTGAAGAATTTGCCCGTGCGACCGCAGCCGGCCTGAATGTCGTCGACGATCAGCAGCATGTCGTGATCGCGGCAGATCTTTTCCAGGCGCTGCAGCCACGGGATGCCGGCCGGATTGATACCGCCCTCGCCCTGCACCGTCTCGATGATCACGGCCGCGGGAACGTCGAGACCACCGGAGTTGTCGCCGAGCAGTTTCTCGAAGTAGCTCAGGGTGTCGACGCCCTCGCCCATGTAGCCATCGAACGGCATGAAGCTGGCGCCCTGGGTCGGGATGCCGCCAGTGGCTTCACGGAACTTGCGATTGCCGGTGGTGGCCAGCGCGCCCATGGTCACGCCATGGAATCCGTTGGTGAAGGTGACGATGTTGTGACGACCCTTGGCATTGCGCGCCAGTCGAATGGCGGCTTCCACGGCATTGGTACCCGTCGGGCCCGGCAGGTGAACCTTGTAATCCAGGCCACGCGGCTTGAGGATCACCTCTTCGAGGGTTTCCAGATAGTCGCGCTTGGCCGCGCTCCACATGTCCAGACCATGGACGATGCCATCGGAAGCGATGTAATCGGCCAGTGCCTGCTTGAGCTTGGGATGGTTGTGGCCGTAGTTGAGCGTGCCGGCGCCGGCGAGAAAATCGATGTACTGGTTGCCGTCTTCGGCATGCAGGCGTGCGCCCTTGGCTTCAGTGAAAACGGTAGGAAAAGAACGTGAATAGGTCCGGACTTCGGATTCCATGCGTTCGAGAATCTGGGTCTGCATAGATTGCCTCTGATTGACGGATCAAATTTGTTGCGGCTCGAACGGGCCGATACGGACGAGATTTTCCGGATCGTGCTCGCCACCTAACTGCCCCGTGGAGAAGTATTCACGGCTGTTCAGGGGGGCTTGCCAGCGATCGGCAAGGCGTTTGAACAGTCCCCACGATGCCTCATTGTCGGGCGTGATGGTAGTTTCGAGATGGCGGACATCGCCCATGCCGGGGCGCATCAGCACGGCTTCGACGAGGCGTCGCGCCAGGCCCGTACCCCGCGCTTTCTCGCCGACGGCGACTTGCCATAGAAAGTAGGTGTCCGGTGCGTTGCGTTTGACGTAGCCGGAGACGAAACCGACGATCTCCCCTTCTTCGTCCGTGGCCACGGCGCAGGTATCGCGGAACTGGGTAGCAAGCAGCAGATAGGCGTACCCCGAGTTGACGTCCAGTGGCGGGCATGCCTTGACGAGTTCGTAAATGCCCCACCCATCGTCGGTCGTGGGCTTACGGATGAAGAGGGTTTTCTTCGCGCTGCCGATGACCGTGTCGGCAACGCTCGGGCGGGCCAGATCGGCGGAAGGCGTGAAGTTCTCGGTTGTAGGCGTCATATCCATTGTTCGCTAATGGCGAATGTGTTCTCAATAATAACAGCGGCTTATGTATTTATCAAAAGGAACGTTATCGACGTGTCGCTATCAGATAACCTCATATTATAGCTGGAATGGACAGGTACGGCACTTCCTACAGTCTAGTCAATGATGTGACGCCTGCATGACGAGAGTGGTTTCTGCATCGAGTAGGAGGGGGAGTCGCCTCCCCCGTCCTCTCACACCACCGTACGTACCGTTCGGTATACGGCGGTTCATGAAGAACGGCTAAGCCCTCTTGCCGTGTCGAGTACCGAGATCAGCCCCTGCTGCTCGAACCACTTCCGTGGCAGGGCCTGATTCATGTGCGAGGCGCCCGCATTCCACCAAGGACCTCGCCCATTCCCCGCTGACTTCCTGGCACGGGGCTCGTCCAACCCTAGCGCCAGGAGTTTCCGACGCCGGGTGCCTGGACGTTTCCACTGCCGCCAAATCACGCAGCGCAAGCGTCGGCGTACCCATTGATCCAGCGCTTCCAGGGGACGCTTCACATCGACGAGGCTGAAGTAGCTGGCCCAGCCGCGTAGGACGGGGGCCAACGCCTCGGTGACTCGCCGGATGTTGTGCCCCCTGCCACGCTTCAGGATCTCCCGGACACGCTGCATCAGGCGCTGCAAGCTGGCCTGGGTCAGCGTCAGCCGTGGCAGCTTGTGCCGAGTCAGCGTGTACCCCAGATAGCCTCGCTGCCAGGGGCGATCCACCGCGCTTTTGGCATGGTTGACCATGAGCCGAAGTGAGTTCTCGAGATACTCACTCAGGCTGGCCATGACGCGCTCACCCGCTCGCCGACTGCGTACATAGATCTGCATGTCGTCGGCGTAGCGGCAGAAGCGGTGACCGCGGCGCTCCAGTTCCTTGTCCACGTCATCCAGCAGGATATTCGCCAGCAGCGGGCTCAGCGGTCCGCCCTGGGGCGTCCCCTGTCGGCGTGGCGCGGCCAAGCCGTGCTGGAACATCCCGGCTTCCAGATAGCGACGGATCAGGCGCAACACCCGCTTGTCGCGGACGCGACGCGCGATCCGCGCCATCAGCAGGTCGTGGTTCACCCGGTCGAAGAAGGCTTCCAAGTCGAGGTCGACCACCCAGCGGTGGCCGGCAGAAACGTGAGCCTTCATGGCCGAAACAGCCTGCTGAGCACTGCGCCCGGGGCGATAGCCGTAGCTTGATGCGGAAAAGCCCGGATCGAAGATCGGCGTCAGCACCTGCAGCAGCGCCTGCTGGATCAGCCGGTCGGTGACCGTGGGAATGCCGAGCTGTCGGGTCCCGCCCTTGGGCTTGGGGATCTTGGCGGCTCGGATCGGGCTGGGGTGGTACTCACCGGCCAGCAGCCGCTCGCGCAGCGTCGGCCAGTACTGTTTCAGGTGGTCGGTCAACTGGTCCACCGTCATGCCATCGGCACCCGGCGCCCCCTGGTTGGCGACCACCCGGCGGTAAGCCCGCGCCATGTTGGCCTTCTCTACCACGGCTTCCATGAGCGGGGCGGGCTCCGCTTTCGTCCACGATGACGACGCCGGGACCGTCTCGACGCCCACCGGCTGGGGCGCGGGGTTCCACCCCGGCCCCTCTGGGTGGGTGGCGGTGTTAGCGCCCATTGCTGTCTTCATGATCAATCCTCGAGACGTCATCGCCTACTCGCGGTTCTTCATGTTCGGCCCTTGGTGCCGAGGTGAACCGGCCCTTACTATGGCCTTGGCTGACGTCTGATGGCCCCTCCCGTCGCCTTTCGACGCCGGTAGCACTGTGGCAGACCACCAGACCTCCCAGGGTAAGACGCGCGACCTTCCCGCTTATGCCTGTCGGATGTACGTCATGGCGTTTCGTGCAAGTACCGGGCGTTGGTGATCGTTGCCACCTCACCCCGCCAGGACGCCTCATATCCGCTTCCTGTTCGTCAGGCCAGCGTTTTGCCTCGGGCTTCCTTCAGATTCTCCCTCGCAGAAGACACCCTTGCCGTCGGCTAGTACTTCCCCTTGCCGGGCGTACAGGGGACTTTCACCCCCAAGTCATCCCGAGGCACCACCCTCGGGAACAGCGCCAGTCTGGCGCTGCGCGCCATGCCTGGCGCACAACGCAAACGGGCCACCCTTGGGTGGCCCGTTCGTGTGACGCATGCGTCAGGAGCATCAGTGCCGTGACAGCGATCGCATGGTGACGAATTCCTCGGCGCTGGTGGGATGGATGCCCACCGTGGCGTCGAAATCGGTCTTGGTAAGGCCGGCTCGCACGGCGATGGCGATCCCCTGGATGAGCTCGCCTGCTTCGTCGCCCACCATGTGTGCGCCAACCACGCGGTCGGTGGCATCGTCGACCACCAGCTTCATCAGGCAACGTTCCTGACTGCCCGATAGCGTGTGCTTCATCGGGCGGAAATCGGTGCGATAGATGCGCACGCCGCTCTCGCATTGCTCACGCGCTTCTTCCTCGCTCAAGCCGACGGTGCCGATGTTGGGATGACAGAACACTGCCGTGGCGATGTTTTGGTATTCCAGCGGGCGTGGCGGCGTGTCACCATAGTGATGCTGCACCAGGTGCATGGCTTCGGCGAGGGCGACCGGCGTGAGTTCGGGACCGCCAGTGACATCGCCAAGTGCGAGGATCGAGGGCTCCGACGTCTGGTAGCGCTCATCGACCTTCACGGTGCCATCGGGATTGAGGGCCACGCCCAGCTCGTCGAGACCGAGTCCGGCGAGATTCGGGCGCCGGCCGGTGGCCGCCAGCACGACATCGACGTCCAGGGTTTCGCCGTTGCTCAGTGTGACACGGTAGGCGTCATTCACTGGCTCGATGCGTTCGATGGTCGCCTCGAAGTGCAGGTTGACGCCCTTCTTCTGCATTTCGTCACGCGTGAATTCGCGCACTTCGCGGTCGAAGCCGCGCAAGAACAGCTCGCCGCGATAGACCAGGTGAGCATCGCTGCCCAGCCCGTTGAAGATGCTGGCGAACTCGACGGCGATATAACCGCCCCCCAGTACGAGGAAGCGCTCGGGGAAGGTGTCGAGATCGAAGACGCGGTTGGAATCCAGCGCATGCTCCGCACCCTCGATGTCGGGTACCCAAGGCCAGCCGCCGGTGGCGACCAGAATCTTCTCGGCGGTGATCGTCTCGCCGTTGATCTCGATGCTATGCGGGCCGGCAATGCGCGCTCGGCCATTGAACAGCGCGACGTTGGCGCCTTCCAGCAGACGTCCGTAGATGCCATTGAGACGCTTGATTTCCTCGCTCTTGTTATCGCGCAGCGTGGCCCAGTCGAAACGCGGGGGCTCGGGCAGCGTCCAGCCGAAGCCGGCGCTGTCATCGAAGGCATCGTGAAAGTGCGCGGCATAGGAATAAAGCTTCTTGGGCACGCACCCCACGTTCACGCAGGTGCCGCCCAGATAGCGATCTTCGGCGATGGCGACGCGCGCTCCCGTAGCGGCGGCCGTACGCGCGGCGCGTACACCACCGGAGCCCGCGCCGATGACAAATAGGTCGTAATCGTACTGAGCCACATCGATCTCCTGAGTTTGCGATGGCGCAGATGATAACAGTCCCTCGAACGCTCAGGGAGGGGCCGGATTGACTCCCGGAAGCACACGGGGTAAAAGTTGCTCTTACCTTCCTTGTTCGTAGAGAGTTACATGAGCGATATCAAGAAGCTACTGACGCAGAATCGTCAATGGGCCGCCGGCGTTCAGGAGCGCGATCCCGACTTCTTCGAGCGGTTATCGCATCAGCAGAATCCCGACTACCTCTGGATCGGCTGTTCGGATAGCCGAGTGCCTGCCAACCAGATCATCGATCTGCCGCCGGGCGAAGTCTTCGTGCATCGCAACGTGGCCAATCTGCTCTACCACAACGACATGAATGCTCTCTCGGTGGTGCAGTACGCCGTCGACGTGCTGCAGGTCGAACACATCATGGTGGTGGGACACTATGGCTGCGGCGGTGTCCGGGCCGCCGTCACCGGTGGCGACAACGGCATGATCGATTACTGGCTGCACAGCGTCCGCGAACTCTACAGCGTCAATCGCGAGGCCCTGAAGGATCTGAGTCTGGACGACAAGGTCGATCGCATGTGCGAACTCAACGTGCGCGCGCAAGTGGCCAACCTGTGCCGAGCCAAGGTAGTGCAGCGTGCCTGGCAGCGCGGTCAGTCGCTTTCGGTCCACGGTTGGGTCTACGGCCTCTCCGATGGCTGCGTGACCGATCTCGAGTGCACGGTATCGCAGCTCGACGATGCCTCGCACATACACCGTTTCGACCCGGTGCCGCCACAGACAGGACAATGATGTCCGAGTGACGTTATTCATCAGGTGAATGGCGACCATCAAGATTTCGATTGTCGCACTCGTGCAAAGCTCTTTATGTTGAAGCCGACGACTCTCGTCGCATAACAATACACAATAGGGCTTCAACATGATCGATAAGAAGACTCTCCTGGCGTCTTTGCTGGGCGCCTCCGTCGTACTTCCCCTGCCCGCGCTGGCGCAAGAGGATGCCGGCGACCCCGTGACGCTTCGCATGGCCTACGATGCCGACCCGGTATCGCTGGATATCCACGAACAACTCTCCGGCGGCATTCTGCAGCTGTCTCACCTGACGCACGACCCGCTCGTCCGCTGGACGAAAGACGTCAAGTTCGAGCCGCGTCTGGCCACCGATTGGGAACGCATCGACGACACCACCATGCGGTTCACGTTGCGTGACGGCGTCACGTTCCATACCGGCAACGACTTTACCGCCAAGGATGTCGTGTGGACGATCGAGCGTCTCAAGCGCAGTGCCGATTTCAAGGCCATCTTCGACCCCATCGCCTCGGCGAAAGCCATCGACGAGCATACCGTCGAGATCAAGACCCACAAGCCCTACCCGCTCGTTCTCAACCTCGCGACCTATATCTTCCCCATGGATAGCGAGTACTACACCGGCGAGACGGAAGATGGCGATCCCAAGGACGAAATCGTCAAGAACGGCGATTCCTTCGCTTCACGGCACTCGTCAGGCACCGGCCCTTACGAGGTCGTGTCCCGCCAGCAAGGCGTCAAGGTCGAGTTCGAGCGCTTCGACGATTACTGGGACCAGGACTCCCCGGGCAACGTCGATCGCATCGTCCTGACCCCGATCGGCGAGAATGCCACGCGCGTATCGGCCCTGCTGTCCGGCGATGTCGATTTCATCGCGCCCGTGCCGCCCAATGACCTGGAGCGCGTCGAGGCCGACCAGAACGTCGAGCTGACCACGATGTCGGGTACCCGCATCATCCTCATGCAGCTCAACCAGAAGCGTGTGGAAGCCTTCCAGGACCCGCGCGTCCGCCAGGCCTTCAACTATGCGGTCAACCAGGAGGCCATCGCCGACCGCCTGATGAAAGGCTTCGCCACACCCGCCGCGCAGCTGTCGCCCAAGGGCTACGACGGGCACAATGACAGCCTGTCACCGCGGTACGACGTCGAGAAAGCCAAGGAACTGATGAAAGAAGCCGGCTACGAGGACGGTTTCTCGGTTTCCATGATGGCGCCCAACAACCGCTATGTGAACGATGCCAAGATCGCACAGGCGGTCGCCACCATGCTGTCGCGCATCAATGTCGACGTGGACCTCAAGACGCTGCCCAAGGCCCAGTACTGGGGAGAGTTCGACGATCGCGCCGCGGATATCATGATGATCGGCTGGCACGCCGACACCGAGGATTCCGCCAACCTGTTCCAGTACCTCACCGAGTGTCCGGACCCCGAGACCGGAGCCGGCCAGTACAACGCGGCCAACTACTGCAACCCGGCGCTCGACGAGAAAGTGGCGCAGGCCAATGTCGAGACGGACCGCGCCAAGCGCGCCGAGATGCTGCAGGCGGTCGAGAAGGCGCTGTACGAGGATGCGGCCTTCATGCCGTTGCATTGGCAGGATCTTGCCTGGGCGTCGAAGAACAACGTCAAGCTCGAGCCGGTGGTGAACGTCATGAACTTCCCTTACCTCGGGGATCTCGTGGTCGAGCAATAAGCGCTCGCCTGCGACGCCGCCACGCGGCGGCGTCGCCCTTCCCATCCACGATATGTCTTCGGTGCGTGTCGCACGACGCATGCGCCGGGGATGCCCATTTAACAGGACACGCCATTCATGATCGCTTTTTTGATCAAGCGACTGATGCATGCCCTCGTGGTCATGTTCGTCATCAGCGTCATCAGTTTCGCCATCCAGAGCAATCTGGGCGATCCCATCCAGCAGATGGTGGGACAGTCCGTGCCGGAAAGCGAGCGCGCCGAACTACGCGAGGAATTGGGCCTGAACGATCCCTTCCTCGTGCAGTACGCCCGCTTCGCGGCGAATGCCGTGCAAGGCGACTTCGGCTACTCGTATTTCTTCAACGAGCCCACGACGGACGTCATCCTGCGCCACTTGCCGGCGACACTGGAGCTGGTCATTGCCACGACTCTGATCATCGTGCTGCTCTCGGTGCCGATTGGCGTCTACTGCGCGATACGACCGCGATCGGCCCTGTCGCGATTGTTCATGAGCGTTTCCATCGTCGGTATCTCGATTCCGGTCTTTTTGACCGCCATCATGTTGATCCAGATCTTCGCGATCGGGGTGGACTTTTCGCCATTCCCGGCAGACACGGGATGGGGACAGTGGCTCAACGGGGCTCTGTCCACCGAGGGCGGCATGCCGTCTTACGGGCGCGGCAACGATCTGACGCATCTCTTCGGCACCTGGGACAGCAATTTCTTCTCCCTCGAGGGACTGACGTACCTGGTACTGCCTTCCCTCTCGCTGGCCTCGATCATGCTGCCGCTCTTCATTCGGCTGATACGCGCCGAAATGCTCGAGGTGCTGCAGTCGGAGTACGTCAAGTTCGCCACGGCCAAGGGGATTTCCCGCAAGCGGATCTATTTCGTCCATGCGCTCAAGAACACCATGCTGCCGGTGATCACCGTCGGCGGTGTCCAGCTCGGGACCATGGTGGCCTACACCATCCTCACCGAGACCGTCTTCCAATGGCCGGGCATGGGCCTGATGTTCCTCGAGGCCATTCAGCGCTCCGACATTCCGCTCATCGTGACGTATCTGATGATCGTCGGCCTGATCTTCGTGATCACCAACACGCTGGTCGACCTGATCTACGGGCTCGTCAATCCGACCGTGAAACTGACAGGGAAGCCGGCATGACGACGACGACAACCACGCCTTCCCGCTGGAAGCGCTTTCGCAACTCCTATCTGGTCTACAGCTTCAAGCGCGACTGGATCGCGCAATGCTGCCTGGCCATCTTCCTGTGTCTCCTGCTGGGGGCGATCTGCGCGCCGTGGCTCGCGCCGATGAATCCTTACGATCTCACCCAGATCAGCATTCTCGATTCCGAGCTGCCGCCCATGTGGATCGACGGTGCCGACCCGCTCTTCCCGCTGGGAACCGATGCCCAGGGACGCGACCTGCTCTCGACGATTCTCTACGGGGCGCGTGTCTCGTTGATCATCGGTTTCGGCGCGGTGATCCTGCAGGCCGTGATCGGTGTCACGGTAGGACTGCTGGCCGGGTACCTGGGAGGCCGCATCGACGCCTTCCTTATGCGCCTGGCCGACATTCAGTTGTCGTTCTCGACGCTGATGGTCGCGATCATCGTGGGGGCCGTCATCAAGGCGATCTTCGGCGGCGCCACCTACAGCGCCTACGCCGTCTGGCTGCTGGTGCTGATCATCGGCCTCGCCGAGTGGCCGCAATACGCGCGCACCGTACGCGCCTCGGTGCTGGCAGAGCGCAGCAAGGAATACGTGGACGCCGCCCGAGTGATGGGCTATCGCGATCGGCGCATCATGTTCCGGCATATTCTGCCCAATACGCTGTCGCCGATCTTCGTCATCTCGACCGTGCAGATCGCCAACGCCATCATTTCCGAAGCCGCCCTCTCCTTTCTGGGGCTTGGCATGCCGGAAACCCAGCCGTCGCTCGGCTCGTTGATCAAGTCGGGCTTCGATTACCTGCAGTCCGGTTCCTGGTGGATCACCCTGATTCCCGGCACCGTGCTGGTCGTGCTGGTGCTGGTGGTCAATCTGCTCGGTGACTGGTTGCGCGACGTCATGAATCCTCGTCTCTACAAGGGGTAACGCACATGGCTCTACTCGAAGTTTCCAATCTCGACGTGCGCTTCGCCCTGCGCCAAGGCGAGGTTCGTGCCTTGCGCGACGTCAGCTTCACGCTGGACCGTGGCGAGCGCCTGGGCATCGTCGGTGAATCCGGCGCGGGCAAGTCCGTGGCCGCGTTCACCCTGCTCAACCTGATCGCCAAGCCCGGTTACATCGCCGGGGGCAGCATTCGCTTCGAAGGCAGCGACCTGGCTCGGATGTCATCGCGGGAATTGCGCCGGGTGCGCGGCAATCGTATTTCGATGATCTTCCAGGACCCGATGATGACGCTCAACCCGGTGCTCTCCATCGGGGAACAGATGGTCGAGAGCCTCAAGGCGCATCGGCGCATCTCCACGCAGGAGGCGCGCGCGATCGCCCTGCACAAGCTCAAGCAAGTCTACATTCCCTCGCCCGAGACCCGGCTGGATCAATACCCCCATGAGCTTTCCGGGGGGATGCGTCAACGCATCATCATCGCCATCGCCCTGTTGCTGGATCCCGACATCATCGTGGCCGACGAGCCCACCACGGCCCTCGACGTGACCATCCAGGCCGAGATCATGACCTTGCTGCGCGAGTTGTGCGAAAAGCACAACGTGGGGCTGGTGTTGATCACTCACGACCTGGGCGTGGTCAGCCAGATGACGCAGCGCACGCTGGTCATGTACGCCGGCCGGGTCATCGAGCAGGGGCCGACGCGCGAAATCATCAACGATGCTCAGCATCCCTATACGCAGGGGCTGCTCAATGCCCTGCCGCAGATGACCACGCCCGGCAGCCGACTCAACCAGATTCCCGGCTCGATGCCCTCGCTGTCCAATACGCCCAGCGGGTGCGCCTTTCATCCGCGTTGCCAATACCGGTACGACGCCACGGGACAGCCGCGCCGCGACTGTCTCGATCAGGTGCCCGAGTTCGTGACCTCGGGCAACTGCCAAGTCGCCTGTCACATGGTGCGTGACATGCTCGCAAAGGAGGCCTCATGAACGCCGTCGCCACTCAAGCGTCACCTGCGACGCCGACGTCGTCGGCGACCGACTCCCTGCTGGAGATCCGCGGGCTCTACAAGCATTTTCCCCTGGCCGAGGGGTTTCTCGAACAACTGCGCTTCGAGAAAGGTCGTCTGGTGCGGCGCAACGATAGCGTGCATGCCATCAATGGCGTCGACCTCGCGGTGCGCAGAGGCGAGGCCCTTTGCGTGGTCGGCGAATCCGGCTGCGGCAAATCCACCGTGGCGCGCCTGGTCATGGGGTTGCTGTCGCCCAGTGCAGGCGAAATCCGCTACGACGGCCATCGCATCGACGACCTGCGCGGCAAGCGGCTACTGCCCTACCGCCAGCGCATGCAGATGATCTTTCAGAACCCTTATGCCTCGCTGAATCCTCGCATGACGATTCAGCAGACACTGGAAGAGCCCCTGCGCTTTCACCACCCGGAGTGGACGACGCCGCAGATACACGACAAGGTGGCCGAGGTCATGGCCTCGGTGGGTATCGATCCCGAATGGGGCAAGCGTTTCGGGCACGAGTTCTCCGGCGGGCAGCGCCAGCGTATCGCCATCGCCCGGGCCCTGGCCGTCGATCCGGAATTCATCGTCGCCGACGAGCCGATTTCGGCCCTCGATGTGTCGATTCAGGCTCAGGTGCTGAACCTGCTGATGGATGCCCAGGCCGAACGCCACCTGACCTATCTCTTCATCACGCACGATCTGGCGGTCGTCGAGCATTTCGGCACCCGAGTGGCGGTCATGTATCTGGGCACGGTGTGCGAATTGGCGGATACCCGCTCGTTGTTCGCACGGCCGCGGCATCCCTATACCCAGGCCCTGTTGTCGGCGATTCCGCGCCTCGAGGACAACCGGCCCGAGCATGTCAGACTGTCCGGCGAGGTGCCCACCCCGGTCCACCTGCCCTCGGGCTGTGTCTTCCATGGGCGGTGTCCACACGTCACGGAACGCTGTCGCCAGGAAGTTCCGCAACTCATCGCCACCGACGACGGCAACCGGGTCGCCTGTCATGGCGTCGAGGAGGGACGCCTCTGAACCACCCTGCGAGAAACCGCATGACCTTTCTCCATGAACGCCGCATGAGGCGGGCGGCCTGGCGAACGTCGCCCGGCCGTCCGCCAGGGGCGATGGCATGTCGTGTCGTGAGTGCCGTACCCTGTGCGGCGACGACTATGGATGGCGCCTGACAAATGGAAATCCGCTGGCTCGAAGATTTCATCGTGTTGGCCAGGGAACGTCATTTTTCCCGGGCCGCCGATGCCCAGAACGTGACCCAGCCGACCTTTTCGCGGCGTATCAAGCTGCTCGAAGAGGAAATGGGCACCACGCTGATCAATCGCCAGACCTTGCCATTGAGCTTGACCCCCGCCGGCGAGGAATTTCTGGCGCTATGCGAACAGATCACCGAGCGGGTGCGCCTGACACGCGACCGCCTGCAATCGATCGCCGCCGATGAGGCTCGTCGCATTCTGCTTGCTGCGCCGCAGAGTCTGATCTCGAACGTCGTGCCGGGATGGCTCGAGCGCCACGACCTGGCGCATTGCGTCTCTCCCTACCTGCGAGCCACGAGCTGGTTGATCGGCGATTATCTGCATGGCCTGGAGCGTGGCGAATGCGACCTCGCACTGTGCTACTGGCCACGCGGTCGCATTGCGCTCGATCTCGACGTCAGCGAGCTGACGTTCTTGATACTGGGCGAGGAACGACTCGTACCCGTCAGTGCGCCGGATGGCACGGGGCGCCCGCGCTTTGCGCTCCCCGGGACGCGTCGTCAGCCGCAGCCCTTGATCGCGTTTCACCCGCGCGGTCTGATGGCGGCGGCACTCGAGGCTCACCTGCACCGCCAGCCGGAGCCGGTCTACCTGACCACGCTCAATGAAAGCGTGCAGGCCACCAACATTCGCGAGCTGGTCACGCAGGGGTACGGGCTCGGCTGGATACCGCAACGCAGTGTTCGTGCGGCCCTGCAGAACGGCGAACTGGTGCGTGCCGGCGACGCACGCTGGGACGTGCCGCTCGACATACGCCTGTATGCACGCCGGGACTCGCGGCATCCCGGATTGCCGGGCCTGTGGCAGCAACTGGAAGGCGCGAGCGATCTGGGCAGCTAGGCATGCACTTTCCTGCGGTAAAGAAGAGGCAAGACGCTTGCCGCGCGGTGCGAAGCGGTTAAGCTGAAAAGCAGGCTTGATCAGGATTCCCGTGATGTCACGTACGCCGTTTTCCGCCGATTTCCGCGCCCCCAGAGGACTCGGCAACCGCCATGTGCAGACCCTGCTGCCGCGACTGCGGCCGCTCGTTCCCTTGGCACGCGAGACGGAGATTCTCAACCTGCCCGATGGCGATTTCGTCGAACTGGCCTGGGTGCATCCCGCGCCCGTGCGGGACGATGCGCCGGTCTTCGTGCTCTTTCACGGCCTGGAAGGATCGTTCGATTCGCCCTACGCGCGCGAGCTGCTGCGTGTGGCGAGTGCGCTGGGCTGGCGAGCGGTACTGATGCACTTTCGCGGTTGCGGTCAGGCGCCCAACCGGCTGCCACGTGCCTATCACTCGGGAGACACGGCGGATGCCTACTGGGTCATCGGTCAGCTGGCCCATCGCTACCCGCGGGCCATCAAGGTCGCGGCCGGGGTATCGCTGGGGGGCAACATGCTGCTCAAGCTGGTGGCCGAACAGGGAGGCGATGGCCTCGATCTGGCCGGGGCCATCGCCATCAGCGCGCCGCTCGATCTCGCGGCGAGTGCCGACGCCCTCAACCGCGGCTTTGCACGGGTGTATCAGCGTCATCTGCTCAATGCACTCAAGCGCAAAGTAGCCGCCAAGCTGGCGGCGGGGCCGCTGCCGATCTCGCTGACGTCGCGGCAACTCGACGCCCTGGAAACCTTCTGGGCCTACGACAATGCCGTCACGGCACCTCTGCATGGCTTTCGTTCGGCCACCGATTACTACCGACGGGCTTCCGCCGGTCGCTTGCTTGGCGAGATCGAGCTGCCCACCCTCATCCTGCATGCCGCGGACGACCCCTTCATGCCCGCCGACCTGTTCTCGCGCCTGCCTGCCCCGGCCGATGCCGTGAGGCTGGAAGTGGCGCGTCAGGGCGGACACGTCGGGTTCATCGAGTCGCGCGATGGCAAGCTGGGGTCCTGGCTGGCACGGCGTCTCGCCTGGCAGCTGGAAAACTGGGCCTCGCATGCGCGGCCCCACCGCTCGCTCGCGGCAGGACCCAAGGAGTGACGACGCCGTGGGCGGGGCTCAGGTGACCGGGCAGGCGACACCGGTCCCTTTCAAGCCGCAGTAGCCGGCCGGGTTCTTGGCCAGGTACTGCTGGTGATACTCTTCCGCGTAATAGAAGGCATCGAGCGGCGCGACTTCCGTGGTGACGTTGCCCATTCCCTGCTGCTGCAAGGCCTGGTCGTACTCCTGCAGGCTCTTGTCGACCAGCGGGCGCTGCAACTCATTGGTGGTATAGATGACACTGCGATACTGCGTGCCGATATCGTTGCCCTGTCGCATGCCCTGGGTCGGGTCGTGCGCTTCCCAGAAGGCTCGCAGCAGCTCGGGCAGCCCGATCTCGGTAGGATCGAAGATCACGCGCACCACTTCAGCGTGCCCGGTGCGTCCGGTGCAGGTCTCTTCGTAGGTGGGATTGGGTGTCTGGCCGCCCGCGTAACCCACTGCGGTGACGTACACGCCGGGCATTTCCCAGAACAGTCGCTCGGCACCCCAGAAGCAGCCCAGTCCCAGCACGATTTCCTCGTACTCCTCGGGGAAAGGAGGCAGCATCGTGCGCCCGTTGACATAATGGACGCCGCTGATACGTATGGGCGTATCGCGCCCTTCGAGAGCCGTTGCCGGCGTGGGAAGCTCGAGCGATTCATGTGGCCACATAGGACAATCTCGTATGACGATGAGTAAAGAAACACCGGGGCCCTGCCCATGCGGGCAGCCACGGCGCTTCGCTGAATGCTGTGCACCGATCCATGCGGACCCGCGACGCGCCAGGACGCCGGAGGCGCTGATGCGTGCACGTTACAGCGCCTTTGTCTGCGAGGCGCACGCGGTCCTGATTGCCACCTGGGATCCCGCCACGCGCCCCCGGGCCGAAGCCCTGGCGAGCGGCGCGACACGCTGGCTGAAGCTGACCGTCCATGACAGCACCCAACAAGACGAGAATGGCACGGTGACGTTCAGTGCCGATTTCATCGACGCCGGAGGTTTCCAGCGTCTCACCGAAACCAGCCGCTTCCGTTTCGCTGCCGATGCCGACCAGTGGTTCTATGTCGACGGCGATGCCCAGTGGCAGCGCCTCGACATTGGCCGAAATGCCGCCTGTCCCTGCGGCAGTGGCCTCAAGGCGAAACGTTGCTGCGCCCGAGGCTGAAGGTATAGATCAAGTCTAGCGCCTGGGCCGCACCGGAAACCGCTTCCAGATACAAATTCTGGATCAGTCGATAACGCAAGGTCAGCTCGGCGATGGGGGAGAAAATGCCAACGCCATAGCTAACTTTCAAGTCATCGAAGACATAGCCACTGACCACGACCTGACTGTCTTCGCCTGAGCCGGCCGTGTCGAGGCTCAAGTCATCGACGCCGAAGGCCTGCCCGAGCTGCCCCACGGCGCGCCCGCTTTGCGACAATGAAAGCCCGATCAGCGCCGACGTCAAGGCGCCGTCGCCGCCATCATCGTCCGGCGCCCGCCCGCGCAGCAAGTATGACAGCGCGCGGCTTTCCGGCATCGCCGGCTCCGAGAAAATGCTCAATTGCGGATTCTCCGCACGGCCCGTGACACGCAGCCCGGCGGTCACGTCGTCCTCGATGGTATCGGGGTTGCGAATCGCCTCGAACTGCAGACGCGGCTGGGAAGCCGGGCCGCTGAACAGGATCTGCCCCTGACGGATCACCAGGTCCTGTCCGAACGCGGTATAGGCGCCGTCGACGAGCCTGACATCGCCGAACAGCTGTACCGGCCCATTGCCCTGACGTACCTCGAGTTCGCCCTCGAGTTGCGACTCCAGCCCGTAGGCTTCCAGGCTGATGTCCGGTCCCAGACTCAGCATGACACTGACGTCCAGCGCCATGCCCGCCTCGGAAAGCGCCTGGGCGGTGGCTTCGCCCTGCTCGCCGGATGCCTTCTCACCTTGCTGCGCGGCGTCCTGCTCGCGGGTGATGATGACCTCGTCACTGCTCGGGGCCACGGCCGAGGGCGGAATCTGACCGACTTCCAGGCGTCCCCAGGGAATGTCGACATCGCCGCGCACGCGCAGACGCGTGGGGCGTGCATCGACGCTGAGGTCCGGCGCCACCCGCAGGCGCCCGAACTGCGGCAGGCTCACCAGCAACGGATCGTCCTGGCCGTCGATCTCCAGATGAGCGCGCCATGCCGCCGGGTCCTGCCAGTCCGCATCGCCGACCATATCGAGGCGTCCCTCTTCCCCGGCCACGAAGCCTTCGATACGTCCGCCCTGGCCGGCGAGGTCGAGTGCCAGGCGAGCGTCTTCGATCGCCACCGGGATCGCCGGACCACGCGCGATCACCTCGTCGGCAGTCAGTTGCCCGTCAAGATCGGGACGGTGCAGGGTCCCGCCCAGCGCGACGTCACCGTTGAGCGCACCTTGCAGCTCGGAGAGACCCTCGACGAGCGCCCGATACGGCGCGAAAGCGACTTCGTCGACCTGCAGGCGCCCTTCCAGCGCGCCTTCGCCCAGCGGCTCGTCGATGCCCAGGGTAAGCGCCAAACGTCCCGCGTCGCCCTGGTCGAGTCGCAGCCGGGCATCGGCACGCGTCGGCGAGGCGTCGAAACGCAGTGCCAGGCGGCTGTCGGGGAGCTCCCAGGGGTTGCCGCGGGCGTCTTCGCCGGTGACCGTCAGCTGGCTGTCGAGCTGGCCCTCGGCATTCCAGTCCTGACCGCCATTGCGCCACCCGAGGGTGGCCTCGCCCTGGGTCTCGCCTCCCATGCGCCACCCCGATGGCAGCCGGTCGGCGAACATGTCCATGGGAATATCGCGCAACGCCAGAGCTGCCTCGCCCTGTGCCGCGGAAAGACGCGCACGCTCGGTCAGACAGGCCCTGCCGCCCTGTTCGCGGGTCAGACAGAACGGCGCTAGCGTCACCTGGCCGGCGGCCAGGTCGGCAGTGACGTTCAGGTCGTCCTCGAGCGAGATATCGCCGTATTCCGTGGCAAGATCGAGCGGCGCCAGCACGCCTCGATAGCGTTGTGCCGTGCGGTCGTAATCGCCTTCCAGGGTGAGTCCTGCCCGGGACACCGGCATTCCCGTCCCCAGCTCGGCATCGAGCGTCAGGGTGTGCTGGGAAAGACGCCCGCCGAGCGTCGCGGCCAGCGTTTCCACGCGTTGGCCCCCCGCGTCGAGTCCCTCGACGTCCAGATCGACGTCGACGCGCGGATCGTCGAGCCCTTCACTACGGGCCTGCAGCGACAATGTCTGGACTTGTTGGGTCTGAAAGCGCAATGACTCGCCATTCAGGTCGAGCGAAACCCGGGGGGCGTCGAGACTGCCCTGCGCCTGGAGATCCCCCTGCAGCGCTCCCCCGAGACCCGGCCACAGCGATGCCAGTCGCGGTGCATCGAGGCGTCCGCTCAGGTCGAGGCGCTGCCCGATGCTGCCTGTCGCGGAAAGCCGGTTGTCCCCCAGGCGAAGATCGAGCCGATCGATGACCCACTGCATCTGGCTGTTGCCCTCGAGCTGGGCGTCCAGATGCAAGGGTCTGTCCTGCAGGGTCCCGTCGATCGCCAGGTCGGGCACGCGCAGCCGCCAGCCCTGTGCCGGCATGTCGAAGGCGATGCGGGCCTCGCCGTTGAGCGTGCCGTCCACGGCGTCCGTGAAGGCGCCCACGGGCAGTGCATCGAGCGTGACTTCGCTTTCCACGGCAAGCGCCGACGACCAGTCCACGTGTCCCCGGCCGTTGAGCGTGCCGCCTTCGGCACTCAGGGTCAGTGGCGCCCAGGCGAAGCGCGAGCGGTCGCCGTGCCCCTCGAGGGTCAGGCGGCTGGCCGGCAGGCCCTGCCCGCTGACTGCCAGGTCGAGGGTGGTACGGTAGTCGTCAAGCGAGCCCTCGGCCTCGAGGTCCAGGTGGTCGAGGCGATATGGCGCGGACGTGCGCGCCAGGCGTTGCGAGGCTGCCAGCGCCCCGGTCGTCAGTCTCGTCGACGAGGGCAACGCCTTCGTACCGGCCAGGGGCCAGGTGATGTCCCGAGCCGCGAGCGTGAGCGAAAATGGCAACCTGGGCGACAACGCATCGAGTTCGGCTTCCAGGCTGGCCGTGACGGGGCCTGAAGCGTCGAGGGACACCGCCAGATCCGCCAGCGAGCCCGATACCGAGAGCGTGGCGTGCTGGCCCGCCAGCGGCGCTCTGGCGATCTGCGTGTCCAGCCGCCCCTGAACGGGATACTCGCCTGACAGGGTCGCATTCAGCGCGAGCTCCGCCTCCCCGTCGTCGCTGCGCACATGCAAGCGATGGATATCGACCTGATCGTCACGCGCGGAAAGCGACAGCGTGGCTCGGGTGACGCGGTACGGCGTCGGCCCCTGCAGCGCGAAATCGTTCACCACCACGCTGGGAGCGCGAATATCGAGAGGTAGATCGATATTCGGCAGCTCGCGTCGACCATCGGGCGCAGCGCCCTCCTGCGAAGAGGTCTCAGCCTGGACGGTCGTCTGTGGCGCCGCTGTCGGCATGGAGGCATTGCCTGCGGTCTGCACCGCCGCGTCGATGCTGGTGGCCGGGATGGATGGCGCCGCGATGTCCTGGGTCAAGCGTTGCCCGTCGCTCGTCGGCAAGCTGACCCGTGCGCCGTCGAGCCGTGTGGGGAGCAGCGTGAGTTCATTCCCCGCGATGCGGGCACCGGTCGTGAAGGATGCCCATTGCACGCGGGTCCCGTCGGCCAGTTCGACGTGCACGTCTTCCAGCCCGAGCGCGCGCAGTTCGATGGGAAACGGGAACCAGAGCGTCGGCATGCCCCCGCCGGCGGTGTCGTCGGCAGGAGGATCGGCAGGCGCCGACGCGCTCTGCACCACCCGGGCGCCCGTCACCTGCAGTCCTTGAAGACACAGCTTGCCCTCCAGCAGGCAATCCTCCGCCCAGCTCAAGCGCAAGCGCTCGGCGTCGACGGTGAGCGTGCCCAGCTCGAGGTGCAGACCGTGCAAGGTCAGGGTATCCAGCGGCGAGCCTTCCACGTCAGCGATCTCGAACCAGCCACGCGCCTCCCCCTGATCGGCCAGCCACGCGGTCCCCCAGGGCGACAGCGCCGTCCCGAGCAACAGCAATACCAGCCCCAGCAACCAGAGGGGCACGTAGATCAGCGCGCGGATCAGAATTCCGGCCCGATGGCGAAGTGCAGACGCCACGCATCCTCCTCATTGTCGAACGGATGAGCGATATCGAACCGCACCGGGCCCACGGGCGAGATCCAGCGAATCCCCACCCCGGCCCCGGTCTTGAGTTCCTCGGGCCACCAGGCGTTGAAGGCGTTGCCGGTATCGACGAAGGTGGCTCCCCACCAGTTGCCGGTGACTCGGCGCTGATACTCGGCACTGGCGGTCAGCATGTGCTGGCCGCCGAGCAGTTCGCCGTCATCGTTTTCCGGAGACAGGCTTTCGTAGCTGTAGCCGCGCACGCTCTGATCGCCACCGGCGAAGAAGCGCAGCGAGGGGGGAATCTTGTCGAAGGTGTCGGTCGCCGTGGCGCCACCGCCGATGCGGCCGACGAAGCGATTGTCCGGACCCAGCGTACGAATCCATTGCGAGTCGAACCTGGCGCGCAGAAAGCGTGCGTCCGAGCCCCAGGCGGGATCGGAGACTTCCAGCGCCAGGCGCTGGCGATCCCCCCACTTGGGGAAGTTGGGTTGCCGCGTGCGCGTGCGGGTCCAGCTGATGCCGGGATACAGCAGGAGCACCTGCTCGTCCTGATCCGCCTGGGTGAAGTCCTCGTAGGTGGTTCGGAAGTAGAGTTCTTGTACCCAGTCGTTGTCGAACTCCCAGCGCCGGGCAAGCTCCACCGAGCTTTCCAGACTCTTGGTATCCTCGTTATCGAGACTGCGCAGCCCATAACTGAGGCGATAACTGTCGCGCAGTGGATTCGCCAAGGGCATCACGTACTCGCCATCGAAGCGTTGTTCCGGTCCCGAGAGATAAAGCGAATTGGACAGGCTGTGACCGCGGTCGTTGAGCCAGGGCATTTCCCAGCTGAATTGCACCCGTGGCCCGACATCGGTGGCATAGCCGATGCCGGTTTCGAACTTGTGCCGGTCTGCGGGGACGAGATCCACATCCACCGGCACGTCGGTGCTCTGCAGGCCATGCAGACGGCGCACGGCGGCCAGCCCCGCGCCGCTACTCAGGGGAGGCGTGCGCCCCGTGGCCTCTTGCCACCATTGCCCGCCCCGCGTGACGTTGCGCTCGTCGCCGATGCGCGGGCGAACGGCGATGCCGCGAAACCAGTTGGTCTGTCCCAGACGCTGGTTGTATTCGGCCAGTTGCCCCGCCAGATAGGGATCGCCCTTGGTGAAAGGCAGCATGCGCCGCAGACGGGCTTCTTCGATTTGACTGCCCGCGAAACGAATATCGCCGAAACGGTAGCGAGGACCGCTGCGCATGCGCAGAAACAGGCGTGCGCTCGCCTCCCAGGGGCGCACTTCCATGCTTTGTTGCGCGAATCCCGCATCGAAATAGCCCCGTTCCAGCGCCAGTGTGGAAAGCCGGGTCTTGGCGCTGTCGTAACGGTCGTGGCGAAGCGGGTCGCCTTCCTCGAGCGGTATGCTCGCGAGGGCCTTCCGGAAGGCGGGATCGTCGCCGGCAGCGCCGTCGACGCCCAGATCGAGTTGCGTGATATGGGTACGGGGCCCGGGATCGATGGCGATCACCACGTCGCCAGCGAACATGCCGTCGGGATAGGAGGTCTCGATCTGGGGCGAATAATAGCCGAATGCGCGCAACGCTCGTTGCGTACGCTCACGGATATCGCTGTCGAGACGCGCCTCACTGATGTTCCGGGTATCGAGCGGCTCGAGGAAGTTGACGACGTTCGTGGCAGCCGGGCCGTCGAGGCCTTCGACCGACGCCTCCAGGGCCAAGGCACTGGACGTGACGACGCTCAAGGCCACCCCGCAGAGGAGGCGCTTCACGGCTGAGTGACGCAGCGTTCTCATAACGCCTGGGGGGACGCGTCGAGAACGATCGAGGGCCGGCCGAGGCCGTGCCCTGCAGGAAAACCATGATGGATGTTCAATGACTCGGTCCTTGTCATGCGATCGCGTGGTCAGTCTGCCCTGGATATGGCGTCACCGAGACGCCCCGGAAAGCGCTTCCAGACTGGCATTGAGAGCCAGTTGCCCCTGGCGAAGTTCCCGAATCTCGTCCTTGAGAGCGGCCACCTCGTCGGCCACCTGGTCGTGGTTGCCGGACAAGGCTTCGATGCGTGCGCCCAGATCGTCGAGGTTCTCTTGCACCTCGTCAAGCGTCGTGCCGCGTGCCTGCCCGGCTTCGGCCAGTTGATCCAGGCGTTGCGATAGTTCATCCAACTGCGCCACTTGCGTGTCGAGCCGCTCCTGCTGCGAGGAGAGGGTGTCCAGGCGTGAACTCAGAGTGGCGCGTTCGTCCTCTCCTGTGTTTTCCAGTGCCTCCAGCGCGGTTTGCTGTGCGGCGATGAGGGCCTGCTGGGCCTGTTGATTCTCGCGCAGGGTATTCAGCGCCGACTCGGCATTCGTCCCGGCACTCAACTCGTTGACCTTGTTCTCCAGGTTGCCGACCACCGTGCGTGACGCTTCCAGCTCGTCGCGCAGGCGATCGAGCTCCCCGCGCAGGCTGTCGCCGGACGCATCCAGCGAACTGCCCGTGGCATCGAGACGATCCGTCAGCGTGCTCTGGCGGGCCTCGAGATTGGAAAGTCGGACCTGCCAGGCCTGGCGTTCCTGCCAGTAAAAGCCCGTGATGACGACGAGTGCGGCGATGAGCAACAGCGTCAGGCACCAGAGTGGCCACACGCGGGTACGGCGACGGCGCGAACCGCCACTCGCATGACGCGGACGACTCCCGGCGGGAGCCGCACTCAGGTGATCGCTGTCGCGCTCGGGGACGATACGCGGTTCCTGACGTGTCTTTTCCGATCGTTCAGACATGCTCGGGTCTCGTCTCGAATACGTTATTTATCAATGACATGGCGACTCGGCGGTCAGCGTGATGGCGTTGGCCCCCGAGGGGGACGGTGCTAAGCTGACAGTCGCCATCGCACTCGCGAATGTCCTGCATTGTAAGGTTTTTTGATCCCGAGAGTGACCCCACCCCGTTAACGCGAGGGGACATTGGCGACCATGCTACAAGGAGAGCCCCATGGTATTTGAATTGCCCGCGCTGCCCTACGAAAAGAACGCACTCGAACCCCATCTGTCGACGGAGACCCTGGAATATCACTATGGCAAGCATCATCAGGCCTATGTGAACAAGCTCAATGAGCTGGTCCAGGGCACCGAGCACGAGGACAAGTCGCTCGAAACGCTCATGCGGACCACGACCGGAAGCGTGTTCAACCAGGCAGCGCAGGTCTGGAATCACACCTTCTATTGGCACTGCCTTTCGCCGCACGGCGGCGGCGAGCCCGGCGGTGCGCTGGGTGAGGCGATCCAGGCGAAGTTCGGAAGCTTCGAGGCATTCAAGGAAGCATTCAATGCCCGGGCGCTGGAGAATTTCGGATCGGGCTGGACATGGCTGGTCAAGACCGACGAGGGCGGCGTGGACATCCGCAATACCGACGACGCGGATTCGCCCATCGCGCATGGTCTCACGCCATTGATGGCCATCGACGTCTGGGAACATGCCTATTACATCGATTACCGCAACGCGCGTCCCAAATACCTGGATGCCGTCTGGCACATCGTCAACTGGGACTTCATCGCCCAGAACTTCAACGACTGAGAACCTCCGGGCCGAACACGCTCTCCCCTCCTGGCTCGCCCGCTTCACGCGGCGAGCCCCGCATTGGCGGGGCTCGTCGGGGTCAGGCGCCTGTCGGATCCGCCCGCCGGCCAATACCGCGATAGATCAAGCCGCGAGCCGCGACATAGTCGGGGTCGAAGATGTTGCGTCCGTCGAGAATCAGCGGCGTGGCCATGCGCTCGCTCAATTGTCGCCAGTTGGGGTTCCAATAGCACTTCCACTCCGTCACCAGCATCAGGGCATCCGCCCCGTCGCATGCGGCATAGAAGTCGTCATCGCAGAACGTGACGCGTGGGTGATCGCCATACAACGCACGCAGCGCCGGCAATGCCTCGGGGTCGTGAACGTTGACGTTGACGCCCTGTGCCAGCAAGGCATCGAGCAGGGTGAGCACCGGTGCCTGGTCGATACGCGTGGTGCCGGGCTTGAACGCGGCCCCCCAGATTGCCACTCGACGCTCGAAGAGCTGGCCGTGGAAGTGGTTCCAGAACTTGCGGAACAGCGTCTCCTTCTTCTGCTCGTTGATATCCAGTACATGCTCGAGCAACAGCGACTCGCGCCCCGAGGCATGCTGGACATCGGCCAGACGCATGAGATCGCGCGAGAAGCTCGGACCGCCGAAACCGCAACCGGGATAGAGATACTCGAAGCCGATGCGGCTGTCGGCGCCCATCCCCAGACGCACGTGCTCGACATCCACGTCCAGGGAATCGGCGAGTCCCGCCAGCTCGTTCATGTAGCTGATGCGCGTCGCCAGCATGCCGATGATGGCAAGCTTGGTCAGTTCCGCGGCGCGCCGTGGCATGAGCTGGAAGACGTCTTGCCGGCGGTTGAAGGCGCGCAGCAATTCGCGGACCTGGTGCGTGGCCTGGGTGTCTTCGCTGCCCAGCAGCCAGCGCGAGGGACGCGTGAAGGTCTCCCAGGCACGCCCTTCTTCCAGCATGTCCGGCAAGGCGACGGCCACCTGCCCGGCATGACCGAGCAAGGCCTCGAAGCGTTCGGTGTGCCCCACCGGGAAGGTCGAGTTGTTGATCACCACCAGCGGCGTGCTCTGCGCGGCCGGCACGTCGGCCACATACGCCTCGGCCGCGTCTCGCTGGTCGGGTGCCAGGGCCAGCCAGTGGATGTCCACCTCGCCATGCGCAGGCGTGTCGGCAATCGTCAGCAGGCCCGAGCGGCAGCCGGTGTCGATCTGTTCCTTGAGCCCCGGCTCGCGTATCAGCCATTCGGCACTTTCCAGACTATGCCAGGGGAAGTCGGGATGGGGGCACCAGACGACCTGGTGCCCTACCGAAGACAGCGCTGCCGCTGCCACCGCGGCCGAAAGCTCGCTTCCATACACGTTGACGCGCATGGCTCAGCCCTCGTCGGCGTAGCGGCTCAGCAAGGCGCGGAATCCCTCGCCATGCTGGGGATGGCGCTTGGCCAAGGCCAAGGTGGCTTCGAGATAACCCAACTGGTGACCGCAGTCATAGGTCTTGCCACGCATGCGGTAGGCCTCGGCCCCCTGCTGCTGGCGCAGCGTTTCGAGCGCGTCGGTCAACTGGATCTCGTTGCCCGCGCCGGGCGACGTTTCGGCCAGCAGCGGGAAGATCGCCGCCGGCAGCAGGTAACGACCGATCACCGCCAGGCTGGAGGGGGCCTCCTCGACCTTGGGCTTCTCGACCATGCCGCTCAGAGGGGCGCTGACGCCTGGTGCGGGCGTCTCGCCATCCAGGGCGACGATGCCGTACTTGTAGGTCAGTTCGTGCGGTACGTTCTCGACCATGATCTGGGCCTGCCCGCTCTTGTCGAAGGCGCGGATCATGCCGGCCAGATCGTTTTCCGGCAGTCCCTCAGCATCGACCAGAACATCGGGCAACAGTACGGCGAACGGGTCGTCGCCGATCACCGACTGCGCGCAGAGAACCGCGTGGCCCAGCCCCAGAGCGACCGGCTGACGCACGGCGATGATGCTGACATCGTCGGGCACGATGTTGCGGACTTCCGCAAGCAGCTCGTCCTTTCCCTTGGCCTCGAGCATGGATTCGAGCTCGAAGTTCTTGTCGAAGTGGTTTTCGATGGCACTCTTGCTGGAGTGCGTCACCAGGACGATCTCCTTGATGCCGGCCGCGACGGCCTCCTCGACGACATACTGGATGACCGGCTTGTCGACGATGGTGATCATTTCCTTGGGAATGGCCTTGGAGGCCGGCAGGCAACGCGTACCGAGACCAGCGACGGGGAGTACGGCCTTCTTGATCATGCAGGTTCCTTCCTTAGCGTTCCAGGGACGAATGACGGCAGTATGCCATAGCCAAAAGGGCCACGGCGTCACCGATTCGGCATTCCTTTGATGATGTTCAGGCAAAGACGTTCAAGGCAATGCCTGTTCTCTACCATCATGCGGGATGCGATCCTCAACATCGGCGCATAACGTTGTAGAATGCACGATATTGGCATGCCGACGCGCGACGGGCCACTGCCCTCGCCACGACGCGCATCGCCGGATCATTTTCCCAAGAGGACACGCCATGAGCGAGACGCTCCGAGACAACGTGGATCAGGCCGAGATCGCCAAGTTCGAGGCGCTCGCCAGCCGCTGGTGGGACCCGGAAAGCGAGTTCAAGCCACTGCATGACATCAATCCGCTACGCCTCAATTTCATCGATGAACAGGCGAACCTGGCGGGCAAGACGGCCATCGACGTGGGCTGCGGCGGCGGGCTCCTCAGCGAGGCGATGGCGCATCGAGGCGCGCGCGTCACGGGAATCGACATGGGCGAGGCCCCGTTGGCCGTGGCCCGCCTGCACCAGGAAACCAGCGGCGTGGATGTCACCTATCGTCAGATCAGCGCCGAGGAGATGGCCGCCGAGCATCCCGGCGAGTTCGATGTCGTGACATGCCTGGAGATGCTCGAGCACGTGCCCGATCCCGCGGCCGTGGTGCGTGCGTGCGCGACCCTGGTCAAGCCCGGTGGCCACCTGTTCTTCTCGACCATCAATCGCAACCCCAAGGCTTATCTGTTCGCCATCCTCGGCGCCGAGTACGTGCTCCAGCTGCTACCCCGGGGGACCCATACCTATCGCAAGTTCATTCGTCCGGCCGAGTTGTCCGCCTGGTGCCGCGATGCGGGCCTGCGGGTACGTCGCCAGACGGGCTTGACCTACAATCCGTTGACCAAGCGCTATCGACTGACGGCCAATGACGTATCCGTCAACTACATGGTGCACTGCACGCCGGAGTGGACCGGCGCGGGGGACGAGGCATGAGCGACGCGTGGCCCGAGGCATTGCTGTTCGATCTCGATGGCACGCTCGTCGACACCGCGCCCGATCTGGCCTGTGCGACCAATGCCTTGCGGGCGCACCACGGGCTCGAGGCGCTGCCCTACGAGGTGATTCGCCCCGAAGTGTCGAATGGCGGTAGTGCCCTGGTGGAGCTCGCCCTCGGACTGGCGCCCTCGCACGCCGATCACGGCGAGGCACGGCGCTTTTTGCTCGAGGCCTACGGGCGCGACGTGGCGCGATACAGCCGCGTGTTTCCCGGGCTGGAGCCGTTGTTGCAAGCCTGGGATCGTGCGCGTCGGCCCTGGGGGATCGTGACCAACAAGCCGCGCGCCTACGCCGCGCCGCTGGTCGAAGCGCTGAACCTGACGCATGGGGTGCTGCTGGCCGCGGATGACCTCCCCGTCAAGAAACCCGATCCCGCCCCCCTGCTCGAAGCCGCACGACGGCTCGGTGTCGCGCCGGGCGACTGCTGGTACATCGGCGATCATTGCCGTGACATGCAGGCCGCGCGTGCGGCAGGCATGTGGGCGGTGGCAGTGCGCTACGGCTACATCGGCGCGAGTGAAACGCCGGACACCTGGCCGGTGGATCGCTGGTTCGAGACCCCGGAAAGCCTGACACGGGCACTGGGTGCCTGAAACGGAGTGCCATCCGGGAACACGGTCAGTTCTCTCACGGTGTCACTGCCCGCTTTACCCGGCGGCATGCCCCGGGCGTGAGGTTCGCGGGGGCTGTGCATCGAAAGCCTCACCCGTGCGTTCACGGCTGTCCGGCCCCATCAGCCACAGATAGGTGGGCATGATCGCGTCGGGCGTGCGCAATGTCGTGGGGTCTTCCTCGGGATAGGCGCGACGCCGCATGGCGGTGCGCGTGGCCCCCGGATTGAGCGTGTTGACACGTACGCTTGAAGTGCCCACGAGCTCGTCGGCCAGGAGCTGCATGAAGCCCTCCGTGGCGAACTTGGAGACGGCATAGGCGCCCCACTTCGCCCGCGCCTTCCGTCCGACGCTCGATGACGTCAGGATCACCGAGGCATCGCGCGACGCCTGCAGCAGCGGCAACAAGGCCTGCGTCATCCAGAGAGGGCCGGTGACGTTGACGTGCATCACGCGCTCCCAGAGTTCGAGATCGTAATCGGCGAAGGCGGCCATGTCGCCGAGCAGGCCGGCGTTATGCAGCAGTCCGTCCAGACGGCCGAATTCACGGGACAGAGTGCCGGCCAGCTCGTGGTATTCCTTGCTGGTGGCACCTTCGAAATTCAGCGGAAAAATCGCGGGCTGCGGGCCGCCGGCCACTTCGATTTCGTCGTACACTGCCTCGAGCTTGGCCAAGGTGCGCCCCACCAGTATCAGCGTGGCGCCATGTGCGGCAAAGCAGCGCGCCGCGGCACGCCCGATACCGTCACCGGCGCCGGTCACCAGGATCACCCGCCCCTCGAGCAAGTCAGCCGCCGGCTGATAGTCGATATGGCACTCCATGATTCACCTCCGCCTCGTACCCATCGGGGATCAGCCCGGTATTGCCGGCAGCGCTCAGTTGCCGGACTGGTTGAGGAAGTCCTCGGCCATGCTGGCCGCGTTGCTTTCAGGATAGTCGCTGCGTACCCGATCGAGCAGCGAACGGCTTTCATCGGGACGTCCCTGGCGGGCCTTGAGCAGCCCCAGCTTGTACAACGCATCGGGCATCTTGTTGCTTTCGGGGAAATCGTCGATGACCGTCTGGAACGACTTGGCGGCGGCGTCCAGTTGCGATTGGGCGGAGTACAGCTCACCCAGCCAATAATGCGCGTTGGCACGTAAACTGGAGTTCGGGTAGTCGCCGATGAAGTCCTCGAAGGCCTTGATCGCTGCATCGAACTCGCGTGCCTGGACCTTCTGGAAGGCGGCCTGATAGGCATCACGTCCCTGATCGCCGGACTGAGCGTCCTGGTCGCCCGTGGCGGATGCCTCTTCCGTGACCGATGCCGCGGCGTCAGTGTCGACGGCTTCACGGCGTTGCGAGGCCAGCGTGTCGAGGCGTTTCTCGAGATCCAGGTAACGTTCCTGCGACAGCTGCTTTTGCTGTTCGAGCTGGTAACGGAGCTCCTCGATCTGCCCTCGCAGTTGCTGGATCTCGCGCTGATTGTCCTTCAACTGGTTGAACAGGGCCAGATTGCCACCCGACTCGCGTGCGGCCGTCTGGTTGTAGAAATTATTGCTCGACTGGTCGGTCAAGTCATCGACCGCGGGCTGGGCCCACACGGACAGCGGGAGCAACAAGGCTCCCGCGCCGCACAGTCTTTTCAGACCGTGTTTCATACGTCACTCCGGCGGCGTGTTAATAGGCGAAGACGACGCGACGATTCTGAGCATAGGACTCTTCATCGTGCCCGCGTACCGCAGGACGCTCTTCGCCATAGCTGACGATCTCGATCTGGGATGCAGAGACGCCTTCCACGGTGAGATATTGCTCGACGGCGCGCGCGCGGCGCTCACCCAGGCCCAGGTTGTATTCACGCGTACCGCGTTCGTCGGCATGGCCTTCCAGCACGACATTCGTGTTGGGATGGCTCTGCAGGTACTCGGCATGCGCGCTCAGCACCGATTCGAACTCGGGACGAATGGTGTCACGGTCGAAGGCGAAATAAATGGTGCGCTGTTCGGGGATGGCGTCACGATCGCTCATCGACGTGCCCGAGGTACCCTGCCCGTCGCCCATTCCTTGGCTGGACGCCGTGCCTGTACCGCCGGCACCAGTCCCTGAGGTGCCATCCATGCTGCCGTCCTGAGTGCCGCCTGTGCTGGAGCACCCGGCGAGAACCGCCAACGACAGGGCGACGGCGAATCCTTTGGCATAGGGTTTGAATTGCATTGTTTTCTCCTTACTTGGAAATTGAATGACACATTACGCGGGTTAGTCCAAAAAGGGAGACCATGCGGGTTCCCGCACGTCGCCCTGCGGCGATGGCAGACGGAAAGATGCGCTGCCATCGGCCGATACCGCCCCCAGCACGCCGCGCGTTCCTTCCTGGGTGGCGAAGATTACCATGGTGCCGTTCGGCGCAACACTTGGCGACTCGTCCCAATCGGAATCGGTGAGAATCGTCATGCGATCGGTATCCAGATCCTGACGCGCCACGTGATAGCCCGAGTCGTCACGCGTCACCATGAAGATCGCGTCTCCATCCGGGCTGAAACGACCGCGTGAATTGTAGCTGCCGGTGAAGGTGAGGCGTTCGGCCTGCCCGCTGCCCAGGTCGTAGCGGTAGATCTGCGGGTTGCCGCTGCGGTCGGACGTGAAGATCAGGCTGCGGCCGTTCGGGGCCCATTCGGGCTCGGTGTCGATGGCGTCGCTTTGCGTCAGGCGCCGCAGATCGCGGGACGCGATGTCCATGACATAGATTTCCGGCTGGCCGTCCTTGGACAGCGACATCGCCAGTTTACGACCGTCTGGCGACCAGGCCGGCGCACCGTTGATGCCCTCGAACGAGGTCAGACGGACACGCTGGCCGGTGGCGAGATTCTGCACATAGATGCCGGGGCGCCCGGTTTCGAAAGACACGTACGCCAGCTTGCCGCCATCCGGTGACCAGGCCGGTGACAGGATGGGTTCGTCCGAGGACAGGATTTGCTGGCTATTGTGGCCATCGGCATCGGCGACGCTGAGGGCATAATCGATGTCATCGCCGACGCCGCTGGCGGTGACGTACGCGACGCTGGTGGAAAATGCCCCGCGAATGCCGGTGATTTCCTCGAAAATCTGATCGCTGATGTAATGCGCGCTGTCGCGCAGCTGGTCGCGACTCGAGGTCACGACCTCGCCGAGCATGCGGTTTTGGCCATTCACGTTGAGCAGTTCGTACTGGATCCGGTATTCACCGCCCTGGTTCTCGATCTTGCCGACGACCAGATAGTCGCTGTTCAGCTGCTGCCAATCCTGATAGTGAACCTCTTCACTACTGCTCGGACGGGAAATCAGCGACTCCCGCGGCAGCGGCTCGAAACGGCCGCTACGCTCGAGGTCGTTGCTGACGATGCGCGAGACGTTTTCGGGAAGATCGTCGCCATTGGCCATGGGAACGATGGCGATGGGAATCGCCTGATCGCTTCCCTTGGTGATCTCGATGGTGAGTTCGGCATGCGCCATGCCGGCACACAGCATTAACAGCAACGAAGCTGCCCACAGATTGAGTCGTTTCATCAGCGGATGTCCTCTGGGTTGAAGTCCAGATTGAATTCACGGAACTGACGTTGTACCGAGGCGTCGAGTTCACTCATTTCACGAAACGGTGCAGCCCTTTCGACGGCGTTGATCACCGAGCGGTCGAAGGCCGCATCGCCACTGCTTTGCGTGATGGTGGCTCCCACCAGTTCGCCCGTGGGCAATAGCTGAATGCGCACGATAGCCCGCAATTGTCGCGATGCACTGGGTGGCAGGTTCCAGCTTTGCTCGACGTAGCGACGCACCAGGTTCTTGAAGCCGTTGGCAGCCTCTCGGGCCTGCTCGGCATTGGCGATGGATTGCTGTTCCTCGCTGATCATGCTTTCCAGAGAAGAGGCATTGGCCTGGGCGGCCCGTTCGGCAAGTTCTCTCTGCCGCGCCGCCTCGGCCTCTTCCTGCTGGCGCTTGCGCTCCGCCTCGGCCTGGCGCTCGGCTTCTTCCTGCTGGCGCTTGCGCTCCGCCTCAGCCTGGCGCTCGGCCTCTTCCTGCTGGCGTTGACGCTCCGCCTCGGCCTGACGCTCGGCTTCTTCCTGCTGACGTTGGCGCTCTGCCTCGGCCCGGCGTTCGGCCTCTTCCTGCTGGCGCTGGCGTTCCGCCTCGGCTTCCGCGCGCGCTTGCGCGGCGCGTTCGGCTTCTTCTTGCAAGCGCTGTGCCTCTGCTCGGGCTTGTTCCACCGCGGTGTCCGATACCTCCGGGACGCTGGTCTCGTCCGGTTCGCTGGGGGCTTCTTCATTCGTGTCGGGCGCGGGCGGCTCGTCCGGCGTTTCCTCCTCGGCCTGAGAGGCGGCAGGCGCGGATTCCTCGGTCTGCTGAGGCTGATCCGTCGCCGTTTCGGCGCGCACCAAGGTGGCTTGTACCACCGATGACGACGTGGGTTCGGGCTCGCTGGCAGGCCATTTGATGATGGTCAACAACAGCGCCGCGACATGCACGCCAATCGCCAGTAGCGTGGGCCACCCATAGCCTACACGGCGTTCACGTTTCGCCATGTCGACTCCTCACTGTTCACTGGACGGGGGCTCGGAGATCAGCCCGACATTGCCCACGCCAGCGCCTTGCAATGTGCTCATCAGCGTCACGACCTGACCATAGGATACATTGCGGTCACCCCGCACCATGACCGGTGTATCGGGACGACGACTCAGCATGGCGGTAACCTGCTCACCGAGCTTGTCGAGCGCGACCGGCGTCTCTTCGTCACCCAGCGAGATGTAATATTGCCCCTCGCGATCCACCGACACGATCAACGGCTCCCGCTCGTCGGTGTCGATGGGCTCGGACGTGACCTGCGGCAGCTCGACGTTGACGCCCTGGTTGAGCATGGGGGCGGTGATCATGAAGATCACCAGCAGTACCAGCATCACGTCGATGAAAGGCACGACATTGATTTCGCCCATGGGCTTGCGCCGCTGGCGGCGATGATAGGATCCGTACATGCTTCCTCCCTCAGGATGCCGCGCGTTCGCTGCGTCCCTGCAGGTTTCGATGCAGGATGGCGTGGAATTCCTCGGCGAAGTTTTCGTATTTGCCGAGAAGCCTCGTCGCATGGGCAGAAAGCCGGTTGTAGAAAATCACGGCGGGGATCGCGGCGAACAGCCCCATGGCCGTGGCTACCAGCGCTTCCGCGATCCATGGCGCGACCGTGGAAAGCGTGGCCTGCTGGGCCATGGACAGGCTCTGGAACGAGCCCATGATGCCCCATACGGTACCGAAAAGACCGATGTAGGGGCTGGCCGAGGCCACGGTAGCCAGGAAGGTCAGATGCAGCTGCAGACGATCTTCTTCGCGGGACAGCGCGACCCGTTGACCGCGCTGCACCCCTTCGAGAACCGCCTCGGTACTCTGGGTCTTGGCCATCAGGCGGTTGAACTCGCGGAAACCGGAGCGGAAGACGTGTTCCGCGCCAAGCGATTCCTGCTCGGCGGGCAGTTCGCGGTAGAGTTCATTGAGATCCACGCCGGACCAGAAGCGATCCTCGAAGTCCCGATAGGCCTTTTCGGCACGCCGCAGGGCGAAGCCGCGCTGGAAAATCACGATCCAGGAGGCGACGGAAGCCGCCAGCAGAAGAAGCATGACCAACTGAACGACCAGGCTGGCGTTCATGATCAGATGCGGGATGGACATGGAGTCGTTCACGGCAGTCCTCGTGTCGCTTTGAGAGTTCGTTTCGCTTGCGTTATCCGAGCATGACGGAATGCAGGGCATCCGGCCAACGCACGGGTTTTAGCCGAGAGGCCTCGAGGCAGACGATGTCCACCCTGGCCTCGCACAATCGTTCCCCGCGACGTGTCACTGTCTGTTCGAATGTCGCGCGACAGGCAGTGGATTCGACGACATCGGCACTGACGTGCAATTCGTCGTCGAGATGGGCGGGCTTGGCATAACGGCACTCCAGGCGATGCACGACCAACTGGATACCCTGGCCCAGCAAGTCACGCTGGGTCAGGCCGTGGTGGTTGAGCCACTCGCTGCGTGCCCGCTCCATGTATTTGAGATAATTGACGTAATAGACGATGCCCCCGGCATCGGTGTCTTCGATGTACACCTTTACCGTATGCGTGAAGTCGCTCATGCGTCGCTTTCTCCGGGGGGCGTGAGGGGAACGGCCGTCGCGACGGCGTCGGTCGGCGTCAAGCCGAAATGTTCATAGGCCGAGCGAGTGACCACGCGCCCGCGCGCCGTTCGCATCATGAAGCCCTGCTGGATCAAGTACGGCTCTAGGACATCCTCGATCGTGTCGCGTTCCTCGCTGATGGCCGCGGCGAGACTGTCGACCCCCACGGGGCCACCGTCGAATTTCTCGATCATCGCCATCAGCAGGCGCCGATCCATGTGATCGAGCCCGTGGCGATCGACGTGCAGCATGTTGAGCGCCTGGTCGGCGATGGCCGCGGTCAGCCGGCCATCGCCACGCACTTCGGCGAAATCACGCACACGACGCAACAGGCGATTGGCGATACGCGGCGTGCCCCGCGCGCGCCGGGCGATTTCGGCAGCACCGTCGCGCTCGGCGTCGACGCCCAGCAAGTGAGCCGAGCGCACGACGATCTCGGTGAGTTCCTCGACGGCGTAGAACTCGAGGCGCTGGACGATACCGAAGCGGTCGCGCAGCGGCGACGTGAGCAAGCCGGCGCGTGTCGTGGCGCCGACCAGCGTGAAGGCCGGCAGGTCCAGCTTGATGGAGCGCGCCGCGGGCCCCTCCCCGATCATGATATCGAGCTGGTAGTCCTCCATCGCCGGATAAAGCACTTCCTCGACGGAAGCGGGCAGACGATGGATCTCGTCGATGAACAGGACGTCGCCGGCCTGGAGGTTGGTCAGCATGGCGGCCAGGTCGCCCGCGCGTTCGAGCACGGGGCCGGAGGTCGACTTGATATCGACATCCATCTCGGCGGCGATGATATTGGCCAGCGTGGTCTTGCCCAGGCCGGGCGGGCCGAAGACGAGGGTGTGGTCGAGGCTGTCGCCCCGCTTGCGCGCAGCGCTGATGAAGATATCCAGCTGCTCGCGGACGCGGGGCTGACCGATGTACTCGGCAAGACGACGCGGACGAATGGCATGATCCACGTGCACCTCGCTGCCTTGAGGTTGCGCCGCGATCAAACGGTCGGTGTCGATCATTCGCGGTCCTTAGCCAGCCAGCTTGCGGGCCAGCGCAGCTTTGATCAGGCCCTCTGTCGAGAGGCCGTCATCGAGCCCGGACAGCATGCGCGAGGCTTCGGTGGGTTTGTAGCCCAAGGCCACCAGCGCCGATTCGGCATCGGCCTGGGGATCGGGCGCGGCAGTGGTCGGCGAGGCGCCCAGCTCGAGAGCGTGCAGCCCGTTTTCCTGCTCGAGCTGCCAGTGCGGAAAGCGGTCGCGCATTTCCACCACCAGCCGCTCGGCGGTTTTCTTGCCGACACCCGGCAGGCGCGTCAGCGCCTTGATGTCATCTTCCATGACGCAGCGGATGAAGGCTTCCTGGTCCATGCCCGAGAGAATCGCCAGCGCCAGCTTGGGGCCGACGCCATTGACCTTGATCAGGGCACGGAACAGTTGCCGCTCGTCGCCTCGCGCGAAGCCGTAGAGGAGATGCGCGTCCTCGCGCACCGCCAGATGCGTATGCAGCTGAACTTCCTCGCCTGGCCCCGGCAGGGCCAGCAAGGTGGTCATGGAAGTTTCCAGCTCATAGCCGACACCGCCGACATCGACCACGATCCACGGCGGCTGTTTCTCCAGCAGGGTGCCACGCAAGCGTCCGATCATGCACATCAAATCCTTCGATTGACTGGCTTGACACTATACTGATCCACCCCGCGACTGACCAGCGCCCGACGCAGCCCGCCTCAGCTCGGGCGGTAGTCGCGCCAACGCTGGCGCGACCCGCTGCGACGGCGCCCTCGCGAGGGCGGCAACGAACGTCCCTGGCGCGCGTAGGCATGCGTCAAGGCGATGGCCAGCGCATCGGCCGCATCGGCCTGCGGCACGCCATCGATCCCCAGGATCGCGGTGACCATGTGCTGCACCTGCTCCTTGGTCGCCGCACCGGTACCGGTGACGGCCTGCTTGATCTGGGTGGGGGCGTACTCGAATACCTCGAGGCCATGGTTGGCGGCGCAGACGATCGCCGTGCCGCGTGCCTGGCCCAGCTTGAGCGCGGAGTCGGCGTTCTTCGACATGAAGACCTGCTCGATGGCGATCTCGTGCGGGCGATGCAGGCCGATCAGCTCGCCGATGCCGGCATAGACTTGCGCGAGCTTCTGGGCCAGCTGGTCGCTCTTGATGCGGATGCAGCCGCTGGCCACGTAGCGAGGAGTGGGCGTGGCGACATCGACGACGCCATAGCCGGTGATGCGCGAGCCGGGGTCGATGCCCAGCAGGATGGTCGCCGAGCCCTCGCCCGTCACTCGAGTTCCGCCATGACGGCGTCCGAGAAATCGGCGTTGGAATAGACGTTCTGCACGTCGTCGAGATCCTCGAGCATGTCGAACAGCTTGAGGACCTTGCGCGCCGTCTCGACATCGTCGATCGACGTGTAGTTGTCGGGGTAGAGGCCCACGTCGCTGGCGACGGGCTCGATATCCGCCTCGAGCAGCGCGTCCTTCACCGCGCCGAAGCGCTCCGGCGAGGTCACGATCTCCAGCGTGCCGTCGGCTTGCGTGACGATGTCCTCGGGCTCGGCGGCCAGCGTGGCCTCCATCGCCGTTTCCTCGCTGACACCCTCGGGCAAGGTCAGTCGCCCCTGCTTATGGAACATGAACGCCACCGACCCCGAGGTGCCGAGATTGCCGCCGTTCTTGCTGAAGGCATGCCGCACGTCGGACACCGTGCGATTGCGATTGTCGGTCATGCATTCGACCAGCACGGCGACCCCCTCGGGGCCGTAACCCTCGTAGACGGTCTCTTCCATCTCGTCGCCGTCGGTATTGCCGGCGCCGCGCTCGATGGCGCGCTGGATGGTGTCCTTGGTCATGTTGTTGGCCAGCGCCTTGTCGATGGCAGCACGCAGGCGGGGGTTGTCCGCCACTTCACCGCCGCCCTGGCGGGAAGCAACGGTCAGTTCACGGATCAACTTGCTGAAGATCTTGCCGCGTTTGGCATCTTGGGCGGCCTTGCGGTGCTTGATGTTCGCCCATTTACTATGGCCTGCCATGTCGACGTCACTCCTTGGAAATACAGGCGTTCGCGGTTTGCAGGACACCCGGCGCCCGAGGGCGCCGGGAAAACGAGAAGGACGCAGGACGTGCGGCCTCCGTCAGACGTCGCCGTTGTTCTGCGCCTTTTGACGCAGGCGAATGTTGAGCTCCTTGAGCTGCTCGGCACTGACCTCGCCCGGGGCGTCGGTCATCAGGCAAGCCGCGCTTTGCGTCTTGGGGAAAGCGATCACTTCGCGAATCGTTCTGGCACCGCTCATCAGCATGACCAGCCGGTCGAGGCCGAAGGCCAGACCACCGTGGGGCGGCGCACCGAACTTGAGGGCATCGAGCAGGAAGCCGAATTTCTCGTCGGCCTCTTCCTCGCCGATGCCCAGCACCTCGAAGACCGCACGCTGCATCGTCTGGTCATGAATACGGATCGAGCCGCCGCCCAGCTCGGTGCCGTTGAGGACCATGTCGTAGGCCCGCGACAGCGCATTGGCGGGGTCCGACTTGAAGGCTTCCGGCGTGCACGACGGCGCGGTGAACGGATGGTGCAAGGCGGCCAGACGGCCGTTGTCGTCGGCTTCGAACATGGGGAAGTCGACGACCCACAACGGCGCCCACGCCTGGGTGTAGAGGTCGAGGTCCTCGCCCAGCTTGACGCGCAGGGCCCCCAGCGCCTCATTGACGATGCGTGCCTTGTCGGCACCGAAGAAGATGATGTCGCCATCCTCGGCGCCCACCCGGTCGAGCAACGACTCGATGATGTCTTCCATGAACTTGACGATCGGCGACTGCAGCCCCTGGATGCCCTTGGCACGCTCGTTGACCTTGATCCAGGCCAGCCCCTTGGCACCGTAGATGTTCACGAAGTCCGTGTAGGCGTCGATTTCCTTGCGCGACAACGTGGCGCCACCGGTGACCTTGAGCGCGGCCACGCGGCCGTCCTCGGCCTTGGCCGGACCGGAGAACACCTTGAAGTCGACACCCTGCATCAGGTCGTCGACGTCGACCAGTTCCAGCGGAATCCTCAGGTCCGGCTTGTCGGAGCCATAGCGATTCATCGCTTCGCTGTAGGGCATTTTCGGAAATGCCGGCAGTTCGACATCGAGCACGTCCTGGAACAGGCGACGGATCATGTCTTCGGTGAGGGACATGATGTCGCTTTCCTCGACGAACGATGCCTCGAGGTCGATCTGCGTGAATTCGGGCTGACGATCGGCGCGCAGGTCCTCGTCACGGAAACACTTGGCGATCTGGTAGTAGCGATCAAACCCCGAGACCATCAGCAACTGCTTGAACAGCTGCGGCGACTGCGGCAAGGCGAAGAACTCGCCGGCGTGGGTACGGCTGGGCACCAGGTAGTCGCGCGCGCCTTCCGGCGTGGCGCGTGTCAGGATCGGCGTCTCGATGTCGAGGAACCCCTGGCCCTCGAGATAGGCACGCACGCTGTGCGTGATGCGTGAGCGCAGGCGCAGCTTGTCGATCATCTCCGGACGGCGCAGATCGATGTAGCGATGCTTGAGGCGTATTTCCTCGCCGACCTTGCCGTGCTCGTCGAGCTGGAACGGCGGTGTCGCGGCGGTGTTGAGCACCTCCACTTCCTTGGCCAGCACCTCGATCATGCCGGTCGGCATGTGGGCATTCTGCGTGCCCTCGGGACGCAGGCGAATGCGTCCGCGAATGCGCAGCACGAACTCGTTGCGGGCGCGATCGGCATTGGCGAACGCCTCGGGCGTATCGGGGTCGACGACGACCTGGGCGATGCCATCGCGGTCGCGAAGGTCGAGGAAAATCACCCCCCCGTGATCGCGACGACGATGCACCCAGCCGCACAATGCGACTTCCTCGTCCACCAAGGTTTCGTTCAACTGACCGCAATAGTGACTGCGCATGTCTGATCCTGTTTCGTTGCTTGTCTCATGGGGCGATTCGGCGCCGCCCGTACGGCGCCGAATGCGTCAGGCCGGCGTCTTGCCGCCGGTATCGGCGGGGGCGGACGTGGCACCGCCGTCCCCTGCCAGATTGCGCTTTTGCCCCGATTTGAAATCGGTTTCGTACCAGCCGCCACCGGCCAGGCGAAAGCCGGCCGCGGATATCAAGCGTGACAACTCGGCGCGCTCGCAGCTCGGGCAATCGGTCAACTCGGCAGCACTGACTTTTTGCAGCTTTTCCAGGCGATGGCCACAGGCCTTGCACTCATACTCGTAGATGGGCATGGTTCTCACCATTCATGTCATCAAGAAAGCGCCCGCGCGCCACTCGCGCGGTGGCAGGGATATAGGGCCGGAGATCGCACTTTCCAAGCCTCTCTCGAAAGCCGCACATTATAGCGTGTAGCGGCACCCGACGGGCAAGGCGTATCCGCGTTCGATATCATTGCCCTCGTTACCCTGCCCTCGGGTGCTCCTGTCTCCCGAAAAGTAAAAGGACGTTACATGAAAGCCGTGATTCTCGATGCCGCCACCCTGGGCGACGACATAGACCTCACGCCTCTGCACGAGGCGGTGGACACGCTCGAGGTCCATGCGCACACCGCGCGCGAGGAACGCCAGGCGCGCCTTGCCGGTGCCACCGTGGCGCTCACCAACAAGGTCGTCATCGATGCCGAATTGATCGACGCCCTGCCCGATCTCGAACTGATCTGTGTGCTGGCCACGGGCACCAACAATATCGACATGCAAGCCGCCAAGGCCCGTGGCATCGAGGTGCGCAATGTCACGGCCTACGGCACGGCCAGCGTGGCCCAGCATACGTTGATGCTCATGCTGGCGCTGGCCAACCGTCTTCCCCTTTACATGCGCGACGTCGCCGCCGGGCGCTGGAACGACAGCCCCATGTTCTGCCTGCTCGACCACCGCACCCTGCAACTGGCCGGCAAGCACCTCGTCATCGTCGGACACGGCGAACTCGGACGTGCCGTGGCCCATCTGGCCGAGGCGTTCGGCATGCGTGTCACCTTCGCCGCGCGCCCCGGCAATGAAGCCCACGACTCACGTCCCGCCCTGGCGTCCCTGGCGGGAGAACTCGATGTGCTCAGCCTGCATTGCCCGCTGAACGATGAGACGCGTCACCTCGTGGATGCCGACATATTGGCACGGTTCAAGCCAGGTGCCTTGCTGCTCAATTGCGCACGGGGCGGTATCATAGATGAAAGCGCCGCGCTGGACGCGCTACGCAACGGTACCTTGGGAGGCCTGGGCGTCGACAGCCTGCCCGACGAGCCGCCGCGCGAGGGGCATGCACTCATCGACGCGCTGCAGGAAGGTCATAACCTCATCGTGACGCCGCACAGTGCGTGGATCTCGCCGGAAGCGCGTGCCAACGTCGTGCGTCTGACCGTTGACAACCTGCGCCACTGGCTCGCCTCGCGCGCTTAATCCAGGAGGCTAAAGGCCAGGAGCTTGCATGCTTTACAATTACGGTTCCATCAACATCGACCATGTCTACCGCGTCAGCCATCTGGTGAGACCCGGTGAAACGCTGTCGAGTCAGAGCTATACTCAGGTGCTGGGCGGGAAAGGCGCCAATCAATCGCTGGCCATGGCACGTGCGGGTGGCGAGGTCACGCACTGGGGACGTCTCTCGCAAGGCGATCGCTGGGCGCTTGAGACCCTTGCCAGCGCCGGCGTCAACACCTCGCTCATCGAACTCACCGCCGATGCCAGCGGGCACGCCATCATCCAGGTCGACGATCACGCCGAAAACGCCATCATTCTCAACCCGGGCGCCAATCACGGCTTCAGCGAGCGTCATATCGAGGCCTTGATGACCTCGGTGCAGCCAGGCGACTGGCTGCTGCTGCAGAACGAATGCAACGCCCTGGGCACCGTCATGACGCTGGCCGCGCGCCACGGCATGCGCATCGCGTTCAATCCCGCGCCGCTCGGTGCCAACGTGCATTCGCTGCCGCTGGAACTGTGCCAGGTGCTGTTTCTCAATCGAGGCGAGGCGGCGGCCTTGGCGGGGCTCGAAGACAATGCCGAGGTCGACGCACTCCTGGACGTGTTGTCACGACGGTTGCCCGATGTCGAGCTGGTGCTGACCCTGGGGCGCGATGGCGTCTGCTATCAGTGGGGCGAGCAGCGTCTGGCCTTGCCCGCCCTGCCGGTCGAAGCGGTCGACACGACCGCCGCCGGCGACACCTTCATCGGTTATTTCATGGCCGCCCGCCAGCGCGAAGCGTCCATCGATACGTGTCTGCGCGAAGCCAGCGCCGCCGCTGCATTGTGCGTACAGCGAGCCGGTGCCGCGCCCAGCATTCCGCTGGCCAGCGACGTCGCGGCGTCCTTCCATGAATAACCGTCGAGGCAGCGTATGACGCCTCTGAAATCCGTTTCTGGAGTCTCCTGTACAGCAAAAGGATTCGCATGACCGTTCCACTGATTTTCGATACCGACCCCGGCGTCGATGATGCCCAGGCCATCGCCATTGCGCTGGCACATCCCGAGATCGAGCTGCTGGGCATGACCACGACCTATGGCAATGTCGACATCGACACCGCCACCCACAACGCCCTGCTGCTGGCCGAGCTCGCCGGCCAGCGAGTCCCCGTCGCACAAGGCGCCGCAGGGCCGCTGGTCAAGCCCAAGCACCCGGCACCGACGCATATTCACGGCGACAACGGACTCGGCAACCATGCGCTGCCCGACGCACAGGGACATGCCGAGACGATCTGCGCTGCCCAGTTCATCGTCGAGCAGGTGAACGCCCGTCCGGGCGAGATCACGCTGGTCGCCGTCGGCCCTCTGGGCAATCTGGCGGCGGCATTGCAACTCGATCCGGGCATCGTCGATCGGGTCAAGCAGGTCGTGGTCATGGGGGGCTCGATTCGCGAGGGTGGCAATGTCACGCCCGTCGCCGAAGCCAATATTTTCAACGATCCACACGCGGCGGCACGGGTGCTGACGGCGGGCTGGCCGCTGACCCTCGTGGGACTGGACGCCACGCATCGCTGCGTCCTGGGGCCCGCGCACATGGACAGGATCGCTGCCGCGCAAGGCAGGCTCGGGGAGGTGCTGGCGGGCAGTTATGCGTTCTATCGCGCGTTTTACCGCAATGCACTCGATATCGACGGGTGCTGTCCGCATGACAGCTGCGCCCTGGCCTGGCTGATGCGGCCGGAACTCTTCACCAGCGTGCGCGGCCACTTGAGCGTCGTGACCGAGGGGGATGCCGAGGGCCAGACGCTGTTCGCCCCGCAGGAGCGTGCCTTCATCGACCCGCGCTGGTCGCGCACGCCCCTCGTCGAGGTGTGCATGAACGCCGACGGCGACGCTGTCGTCGCGTGGATCGTCGACACCCTGACGGCCTGACGGTCGTCAACCGAGCTCGAACGCGCCGGGTGGTGGATCCTCGGCCTGCTCGCATTCGACATGCGTGACCCGTGACGCTGGCGGCCCTTGCCATAGCCAGCGCACGACACGATCCACCGCCGACGACTCGCCGCACAAGAGCACTTCGACGCGACCGTCGGGAAGGTTCCGAGCGTAGCCGGTCACACCGGCGGTCAGCGCCTGATCGCGGGTGGCCGCGCGAAATCCCACGCCCTGCACGCGTCCGGTCACCCAGGCCTTGAGACACCGATCATGCATGGCTCTCTCCTTCACCGTTCTTGTTTCCGCCCAGGGCGGTGTTGCCTTGGGCATCGATCAGTTCGCGCTTGACCAGTACCGCCGAGTTGCGCGGCACCACGCGCTTGCCGCGAGCCTCGAGATGGGTTCGGGTGAAGGCGGCGCCGTAGAGCAGGATCAACGAGCTGTAGTAGACCCACAGCAAGATCAGCACCACCGACCCCGCCGCGCCATAGGTCGATGCCGTGGCAGTATAGGCAAGGTACGCGGCAATGCCGTAACGGCCGATCGCGAACAGTACCGCCGTGACGATGGCGCCGACCATAACATCCCGCCAGCTGACCACGACATCCGGCAGGACCTTGAAGATCGCAGCGAAGAACAAGGCGATCACCGCCAGCGAGACGATGAACTCGGCGCCTCCGAGCAGTGCATTGACGCCCGGCACCCAGTCGCTGGCATACATGAAGAAGGCCCTCAGGAGCACGCCCAGCACCAGCGACACCATGAGGATGAAACCGACCGCCAGGACCACCGTGAGCGACAGCATGCGTTGCTTGATGAACAGCAGAACGCTGTTGCGATCGGGACGCGCCGTGACGCCCCAGAGGGTGTTGAGCGAAAACTGCATCTGTGCGAATACCGTCGTCGCCCCCACCACCAGGGCCCCTATTCCAAGCAGGGTCGGCAACAGGCCAGAACTCTCGAGACGCGACTGGGCGACCGCCTGCTGCACCGCCATGGCGGCATCCTGACCCATGGTGTCCTGCAACTGGGCGACGATCTGCCCCTGAGCCGCTTCTTCTCCCAATATCAGGCCTATCACGGTCACGGCAATGATGATGGTCGGCGCCAGTGAAAACAGCGTATAGAACGCCAGGGAGCCGGCGTAACTGAACGCATTGTGCTCCAGCCACAATTTTCCGGCGTTGCCAACGATACGGCCCCAATAGCGGGGAGAGAGATTGATCACGGACACTCCTTGTCGAAAAGAGGATGGCTTGGCATGCAATGGCCACGCTGCATCAGCATAGCGTAACGCGATCGGGGCCTGCTCCGCGTGTTGCAGCGCCTCGACCCTCTGCTCATAATGACGCGGCCCGTTGCAGGAGCCTTCATGTCCAACGCCACTTCGATGCCCACCACGCCGGAATCCGTTTACGCCTTCGACTGCCTCGTCTTCATCGGGCGCTTCCAGCCCCCGCATCATGGCCACCTGACCGTGATTCGCGAGGCCTTGCGTCAAGCACGCCAGGTGATCGTCATGGCAGGCTCCGCCTGGCAGGCGCGTTCGCTGCGCAACCCCTGGCGCTTCGAGGAGCGTCGCGACATGCTCCGCGCGTGTTTCGATGACGAAGACAACGCCCGACTGGAAATCACGCCGTTGCTGGATGCGCTCTACAACGATGACGTATGGGTGCGCGATGTGCAGCGCCACGTCCGCGATGTCGTCATCCCCCAGCAGGGACGCCTGCCGCGCATCGGGCTGATCGGAGCCAGCCGCGGCCAGTCGAGCTATTACCTCTCGCTGTTTCCCCAGTGGGAATCGGTGAGCGTGCCGCCGGTCAGCGATGTCTCGGCCAGCCAGATCCGCGATGCACTGTTCCGGGGGCCGGCCTCGGCCCAGGCCCATCTGGCACGGGGTCAGGCCAATGGCCTGCCGCCGGCCGTCAACGACGCCTTGCAGCGCTTCCTGGCAACCTCGGCCTGCGAGCAGCTATGGGAAGAACAACGGCTGTTCGAGCAATACCGCGAGGCCTGGGCGGATGCGCCCTACCCGCCCGTTTTCGTGACCGTCGACGCCGTCGTGGTGCAATCCGGTCATGTGCTGCTGGTGGAGCGCCGCGCCGCACCCGGCAAGGGATTGCTGGCCCTGCCCGGTGGCTTCATCCAGCCCCAGGAGCGCTTGCTGGACGCCTGCCTGCGTGAATTGCGCGAGCGGGTGCGTCTCAAGATCCCCGAAGCCGTTCTCAAGGGGTCGTTACGCGGTCAACGGTTGTTCGACGAGCCGCATCGCAGCTGGCGTGGACGCACCCTGGCGCAGGCCTTTTACTTCGCGTTGCGCCCCGAACAGCGCCTCCCGCGGCTCAAGCCCTCGCCCAGCGGCGAACATGCGCACTGGGTGGCACTGGCCGATCTCGATCCCGAAACCCTGTTCGAGGATCACTTCTTCATCATACAAAACTTTCTGGGCCTGCCGGCGGGCATGGCCACGCCCTGAGCGCCTCGCGCCCTCCTCGTCCGGCCCAGGGCGATACCGCTCGGGACGTCACGCCTGGAGGAAATCGCGCGGCAGCTTCATCATCTGCCGCCAGAGCTTCTCGACACCGGGCTTGTGCACCAGCGAGCAGCGATAGAGGCGAATTTCCAGCGGGATGTCCCACTGCGTGCCCCCCGCGCGAACCAGGCGCCCCGAGGCCAGTTCCTCGCGAATGCAGAAATCGGGGATCCATGCCATGCCCACGCCTTGCAGCGCCATGCCCTTGAGCCCTTCCGCCATGGCGGTCTCGTAGACGGTCTTCAGGCGCATTCGCAGCGGATCGTTCTTGAGCAGCATGCGCACGCTACGTCCCAGGAAAGCCCCCTGGGTGTAGGCGAGGAAGGGAACGCCTGCCGTATCGTCATCCAGCGAGAAGCGCGGAGCGCCGTCGGTATCCGGCACGCAGACCGGCAGCATGTTGACCTGGCCGATGGAAAACGACGGAAAGGCCTCGGCATCGAGCTGCATGCTGGCATAGGGATCGTAGTACGCCAGCATCAGGTCGCAGTTCCCCTCGCGCAGCACGTGGATCGCATCGCCGACGTTCATGGCCACCAGTCGTGTGGGCAGTTCGCCGACGCCTTTCTGCAGGCGCGAAATCCAGTGCGGAAAGAAGGTCAGCGCCAGGGAGTGCGCGGCGACGATATCGAGCGCTTCGTTGGCCATCGACAGACCGCGCAGATGCGCGAGGCATTCGCTCAACTGCTCGACCATGCTGCGCGCCGTGACCAGGAACAACTGCCCTTCCGGTGTCAGACCGATGGGCGTCGTGGAGCGGTCGACCAGCGTTGCGCCTACGGCCTGCTCCAGGGAGCGAATGCGACGACTGAAGGCCGGCTGCGTGACGTGACGTTGCCGTGCCGAGGCGGAAAAGCTGCGGGTATTGGCGAGGGCGACGAAATCTTCGAGCCACTTGGTTTCAAGGTTCACCGGCACTCCTGATCACGGCGGGCATGGTGGATGGATGACATGGACCTGGCGATGCGACGTCGTCATGCTTCACTCATTGTATCGGAGCCAGCAAATAGGCGGCGCGCGAGACCAGCTTGCGCCATGCAGGCCTGTCGTCGAGTTCCTGCAGCGTGACCTCGCGACATGATTCGAAATCGTGCAGCAGCATGGTCTCGACATCGTGTGCGAAGGCCGCGTCGGGAATATAGGCAGTGATCTCGAAATTGAGCCGAAACGAGCGATTGTCGAGATTGACCGATCCCAGCAGCGCGGTATGGTCGTCGACCAGCACCGCTTTCTGATGCAAGAAGCCCGGCTGGTAGCGAAAGATCCGTACGCCATGACGGATCATCTCCGGCAAGAAAGAAAAGGCCGAGAGAAAGACCAGCAGATGATCGGGACGCTCCGGGATCATCACTCTCACGTCGACGCCGCGCAACGCCGCCAGCTTCAGTGCGTCCTGCACCCCCTGGTCGGGGACGAAATAGGGGCTGGTCACCCAAAGGCGCTCGTGCGCCCCGTGGATCACGTGCTGGATCAACAGGCTGGCTGTCTCGCAGCGGTCCGCGGGGCCCGAGGGGACGATGACCACATGCTGGCATTCGTTACAGGTGACCGAGGGCTCCCACTCCAGCGACAGAATGTCGCCGGTAGCCCAGTACCAGTCCTCCCAGAAGGCTTCCTGCAATCCCATCACGCTCGGGCCGGTCAGCTTGAGATGCGTATCGCGCCAGGGGCCGTATCGCGGGACGCGCCCCAGGTACTCGTCGGCCACGTTGAAGCCGCCCGTCCATCCTTCCCGTCCATCGACGACCAGGATCTTGCGGTGGTTGCGGAAATTGATCTGGAAGCGATGACGCCATCCACGCGAGGAGTTGAAGGCCGTGACCTCGACGCCCGCTTCCGACAGTTCGCGCAGGTAGCCACTGGACAGGCTGCGGCTGCCGATTTCATCGTAAAGCAGGCAGACGCGAACGCCGCGCTCGGCTTGCTGGATCAAATGCTGCTTGAACAGCGTGCCGATTTCATCGGCGCGGAAGATGAAGAACTGGACGAGGATGTACTCTCGCGCCGAATCGATCCCTGCCAACAGGCTCTTGAAGGTCGCTTCACCGTCGATGAGCAATTCCGCCCGATTGCCGGTACTCATGGGCATCATCGCCAGACGCTCCACTGCCTGGATGCGGGCGACATCATGCGAGGGACGCGAGAAATAAGGCTCCAGACGCGGCCGGAAGCGTAACAGCACCTGACGCAATACGCTGTCACGCTCACCGCGCGCGGAGGTGTAACCGTAGAAACGGGGGCGGCCGAAAATCCAGTAGATGGGCACCGCCAGATAAGGGAACGTCAGCAATGTGACGATCCAGGCCACGGCGCCCTGCGAGGTACGGCTCGACATCAGCGCCATGAGCGCGGACAGCACACCCAGCACATGGATGACAACGATCAGGATGCCAATTACCCCGGATGTCATGATGGCGCCTCCCTGGCCCCTCGCAATCGCTCGGCGGCTAAAAATCAGGCCCCGCGAGTGCGGGGCCTGGCACGGGTGATCATCTCACGCTTCAGGCGCTCGCGGCGATGATCTCTTTCCACTTGGCGGGCCCCCTCTGATGAACCGACTCTCCGCGACTGTCAACGGCCACGGTGACGGGCATGTCTTCCACGTCGAACTCGTAGATCGCTTCCATGCCCAGATCTTCGAAGGCTACCACGCGGGATTTCTTGATCGCCTGGGCGACGAGATAGGCCGCACCCCCGACCGCCATGAGATACACGGCGCGATTGTCGCGAATGGCTTCGATCGCCATGGGTCCGCGCTCGGCCTTTCCGACCATGCCTTGCAGGCCAGTCTGTTCCAGCATGGTCCGCGTGAACTTGTCCATGCGCGTAGCCGTCGTGGGGCCGGCGGGGCCTACGACCTCATCGCCGACCGGATCCACCGGGCCTACGTAATAGATGAAGCGCCCGCGCAGATCGACCGGCAAGTCTTCTCCTTTGGAGAGCATGTCGACCATGCGCTTGTGTGCGGCGTCGCGGCCGGTCAAGAGCTTGCCGTTGAGCAGCAACGTGTCGCCCGGCTGCCAGGAAGCGGCCTCCTCGGCGGTCACCGTGTCGAGATTGACGCGCTTGACGTTATCCCCGACCTCGCGGGTGATTTGCGGCCAGTCGTCGAGCGTCGGGATGGGCAGCGATGCGGTGCCACTGCCGTCCAGCGTAAAGTGGACGTGGCGTGTCGCCGCGCAATTGGGAATGATGGCCACGGGCTTGTTGGCCGCGTGGGTCGGATAATCCTTGACCTTGATATCGAGCACGGTGGTCAGTCCACCCAGGCCCTGTGCGCCGATACCCGTGCGATTGACCTGGTCGAAGAGTTCGAGGCGCAGCTCCTCGGCCCGTGTTTCGGCTCCCCTCGCCTTGAGTGCCTGGATGTCGATGGGATCGAGCAGGGACTCCTTGGCGAGTTCCATGGCTTTCTCGGCGGTACCGCCGATCCCGATACCCAGCATGCCCGGTGGGCACCAGCCCGCGCCCATCTTGGGCAACTGTTCGAGCACCCACTCGGCGACGTTGTCGGATGGGTTGAGCATGGCAAACTTGGACTTGGCTTCGCTGCCGCCCCCTTTGGCCGCGACATGAATCTCGACCTTGTCGCCGGGAACCAGCTTGTGGTGAATGACGGCCGGCGTGTTGTCGCGCGTATTGGTGCGCTTGCCATCGGGATCGGCGAGTACCGACGCGCGCAAGACGTTGTCTGGATGCTGGTATGCCTGCCGTACCCCCTCGTTGATCATGTCGTCGAGGCTCATGCTCGCCTCCCAGCGGACATTCATCCCGACCTCGACGAAAACGGTCACGATGCCGGTGTCCTGACAGATGGGGCGATGTCCCTCGGCACACATGCGTGAATTGATCAGAATCTGTGCGATGGCATCACGTGCAGCGGGGTTTTCTTCACGCTGATACGCCTCGTGCATGGCATCGATGAAATCTTTGGGGTGGTAATAAGAGATGAACTGCAAGGCATCGGCCACGCTCTGGATGACATCGTCCTGGCGTATCACGGTCATGAGAGAAAGACTCCTTGGGGAAAACATCTCGCGGCGAATGGTCAGGGCATCTCGACGCGAGCTTTCATGAGCGCGGGATTATACCTAAATGTCGTATCATACCCCTATTCTCCCCGACAAAAGTCTAAGTAATGGCTCTTGGCGCATTGTAGATAACGGTATAAAATTTTACTCCATCTCCATGCGGGTCATGCATCGGTACGAAGAGGCCCATGGGGAGATGCCATGGGCCTTTGCCTCTGTCAGCGATCCATGATCACCCCAGTTCGATCAGCCTGGCCTTCAACGACTGCAACTGATCGCGCAAGCGTGCCGCCTCTTCGAACTCCAGGTTCTGCGCCGCCTCGTGCATGGCATCCTCCAGCTTGCCAATTTCCCGCGTGAGGCCCGCTGCATCCATCTGGTTGAGCTGTTCGCTGCTGTAGTCGCCAGGCGCTTCGGCAACCCGCTTGTCGGGACGCTTGCGTCCGACTTTCTTGCCGGGCGTCTGGGCCCCTTCCATGATATCGGCAACCGACTTGGTGACCGTCGTGGGCGTGATACCGTGCTCTTCGTTGAAGGCTATCTGCTTGTTGCGACGCCGTTCCGTTTCGTCGATGGCGCGCTGCATCGAGTTGGTGACACGGTCTCCATAGAGAATGGCCTTGCCATGCGCGTTGCGTGCCGCACGCCCTATGGTCTGGATCAACGACCGCTCGGCACGCAGGAACCCTTCCTTGTCGGCATCGAGAATCGCGACCAATGAGACCTCGGGAATATCGAGCCCCTCGCGCAGCAGGTTGATCCCCACGAGCACATCGAACTTGCCCAGGCGCAGATCGCGTATGATTTCGATACGCTCGACGGTGTCGATGTCCGAGTGCAGATAGCGCACGCGAATGTCGTGCTCGTCGAGATACTCGGTGAGATCCTCCGCCATGCGCTTGGTCAATGTCGTGACCAGGACACGTTCACCCACGTCGGTTCGTAGCTTGATCTCGGAAAGCAGGTCATCGACCTGGGTTTGTGCCGGCCGGACTTCGATTTCGGGATCGACCAGCCCCGTCGGCCGCACGACCTGCTCGACCACCTGCCCTGCATGCTCGGCTTCGTAAGGGCCCGGTGTCGCTGACACGAACGCGGTTTGCGGGCAAATGCGCTCCCATTCCTCGAACTTCATCGGACGGTTGTCCAGTGCCGAAGGCAAGCGGAAGCCGTACTCGACCAGGGTTTCCTTGCGCGAACGGTCGCCCTTGTACATGCCCCCCACCTGCGGGACGCTGACGTGGGACTCGTCGATGAACAGCAGGGTATCGTCGGGCAGATAATCGAAGAACGTGGGCGGCGCTTCGCCGGGCTCCCGTCCCGACAGATAGCGCGAGTAGTTCTCGATGCCGTTGCAGTACCCGAGTTCGAGCATCATCTCGATGTCATACAGGGTGCGCTGCTCGAGCCGCTGAGCCTCGACGAGCTTGTCATGCTGGCGCATCCAGGCCAGGCGATCGGCCAGCTCGACCTTGATGTCCTCGACGGCGGCGAGAATTGTCTCGCGAGGCGTCACGTAGTGACTCTTGGGATAGATCGTCATGCGCGGAACCTTGTCGCGCACCTCCCCGGTAAGAGGATCGAACAGGCTGATCGTCTCGATCTCGTCGTCGAACAGCTCGACCCTGACGGCCTCGTCTTCCGCATCGGCGGGAAAGATGTCGATGACATCGCCCCGGACCCGGTACGTCCCTCGCCGAAAGTCCATGTCGTTGCGCGTGTACTGCAACTCGGCGAGACGTCGCAGGAAGGTGCGCTGGTCGATCAACTCGCCGCGATTGAAGTGCAGACGCATCTTCAGATATTGATCGGGATCGCCCAGGCCGTAGATCGCCGAGACCGAGACCACGATCAAGGCATCCCGGCGCTCCAGCAGTGCCTTGGTGGCCGAAAGACGCATCTGCTCGATATGATCATTGATCGAGGCGTCCTTCTCGATGAAGGTATCCGATGAGGGGACATAGGCTTCCGGCTGGTAGTAATCGTAATAGGAGACGAAGTACTCCACCGCGTTGTCGGGAAAGAAACTCTTGAACTCGCCATAAAGCTGGGCGGCCAGCGTCTTGTTGGGCGCCATCACGATGGTCGGGCGCTGCAGGCGCTCGACCACGTTGGCCATGGTGAACGTCTTTCCCGAGCCGGTCACCCCCAGCAAGGTCTGATGTGCCAGCCCGGCATTGAAGCCTTTTATCAGGCCGTCGATGGCCGCTGGCTGGTCACCCGCGGGCCGATACTGCGACTGAATACGAAAGGGTTTGCTCATGGGTCTCACATAAGGTCGATAGGGGAACCCTTCAAGTCGAAAGCCACGTTGATCAGGCCGACCGCGTGGTGATCTCCACGTCGCTGACGGTCATCAGCCGTTGTATCGGGCAGCGATCGGCGATGGCCAGAAGGCGGTTCTTCGTCTCGGGATCGTCGATCCCCGTGAACGACAGCGTCACGGTGAGCCGATACTGGCCCTGTGCTTCTCCGCTGGCATCGCGCTCGACCGTGGCGGTGATCGTCTCGACCGGCAGTCCCTTGCGTCGTGCATACATCAGGGCGGTCATCGCCTTGCAGGCACCTAGAGAAAGGTCGAAATAGTCATGCGGATCCGGCGCGCTTTCGTCACCACCGACGACCCGTGGCGCATCCACCGCCAGTTCCGCCACATCATGTATCCGTGCCTGCTGTCGCAGCGAACCATCGCGCTGGGTGGTGACCGTGATCGTCATTGCCGTCTCCTGTGAATCATTCAGTGCGCCTTGTAGCCAAGAGCGGTCACGGTGCGCAGCAATGCCTCGCGCCTTACACGCCCTTCCACCTCGGCACCATGCCGACCGACTTCCGCCTCCTCAACGCCATCCATTTCCATCAAGGCGGTAGTGATACGATTGACGTCTTCAGCACTCTCGACACCCTCGAACGTCAGCGCGATGCGAGCCATGGATCTTTCTCCTGCTTGGGTCCGTCGGCGACGACGCGAGCGATGGCTCCGCCGTCAGTTGCCTACAGTTTATCATGCCATGCGGTCACCGCCGCGACGGTTGGAAAATCGCTTCATCACCCTGATATTGGACGCAGACATTCGAATACGGTCGAGCGACCGTCGCGTTCGCGATACGGAGTTATTCCATGAACGATTGGATCGAGCACCTCGAGGCTCAAGGCTTAGTGCGATCGGCCACGCACGAGTGGCACTTTGGTGAGGCGACTGGCCAGGCCCACCTCCCCCTGGAAACCACCGCGCTCGCCCCGCTGCCGCAATTCTCGATCATGGAAATCGCCGGTGCCGATGCCGAGCGCTTCCTGCAAGGGCAGACCAGTGCCCAGGTCACGCTGGCCAATGGCGATTTCGCCCCCCTGACGGCGTTCTGCTCGCCCAAGGGCCGCATGCTGGCCAACGGGCAATTGATGAGGCTGGAAGAAGGCCGCTATTGGCTGCTGCTGGACAGCGATCTGATCGAGCCGTTGCACGAGCAGCTTGCCAAGTACGCAGCGTTCTACAAGGTCGAGATCTCTCAACCGGCGGTCAGGACATTCGGCGTGATGGGTCGGGACGCCGCGGATCGGCTCGAATCCCACTTCACCACCGCGCCTCCCGAGACATGGGGGATGCAACGAGTCGGTCAGGCGGTATTGCTCCGTCACCCGGGTCCCGTGGCGCGCTACATGGTCATTGCACCGGAAGCGACGGCACTCGAGGCCTGGCAATCTCTGCAACCCACCACGACGGCGGTGGGCAATGCGGTGTGGCGCCTGCACGACATCCAGGCCGGCCTCGCCTGGCTCGGCGCGGCTCAGCGAGACAGCTATCTCCCTCAGATGCTCAATTGGGAAGCGCTGGCTGGCATCAGCTTCCGCAAGGGATGCTATACCGGGCAGGAGGTCGTGGCGCGCGCGCACTTCCGCGGGCAGGTCAAGAAGCGTCTGCAGCGTGGCCGACTGGCGAGTCATGTCTTGCCGGCCCCCGGCACCCCTGTCGAGGACACCGCCGGCAAGTCGCAAGGCGAGGTATTGAGCGCCGCGCTGGACGCGGATGGGCAGACCGAGGTACTGGCCGTCATCACGCAACGCGACGAGCCACGGGCCCTGGTCGTCGAAGGCAATGCACTCACTCCCCTGGACCTGCCCTATGCTGTCGAGCGTGTCGATCCGGAGAGCCTGGCCGGCCAGGCTTGAGAAGCGCCTGGCTACACCAGCCTGAAAAGCCTCTGCGCGGTGGCGGTGCTGTGCGTCGCCACCGTGGCATAAGGTTGATCTCTCAACGCCGCGACGCAGTGACAGATATCATGCACATGCGACGGCTCGTTGCGTTGGCCTTGATATCCCGACAGTGGCATGTCGGGGCTATCCGTTTCCAGCACGTAACCATCGTCCGGCAATGACTGCACGGCTCGGTGCAGCCGCCGGGCACGCTCATAGGTGGAGGCACCACCTATGCCCACGACGAATCCCGCGTCCAGAAATCGGCGCGCCTGCTCGGGGCTCCCCGCAAAAGCATGGATCAGACCGCCGGCGGGCAGATCGAGTTGATGCAGGCGTTTGGCGACTTGATCGTTGGCTTGCACGCAGTGGATCACCACAGGCAAGCGGTGCTGTTTCGCCAGGCGCAACTGTGCATCGAACAGCTGCCATTGCCGGTCGATGTCCGACAACCGTGCATCGATACCGCACTCGCCAATGGCGACCGCGTCGGGATACGCTTCGAGCTGAGTGTCCAGCGCTTCGAGGTCGCGCACGTCGTGGGCATCGAGAAAATAGGGATGCAGCCCGAAACATACGCTGACATCTTCCCGACGCCCCAGCCGTTCGACGTTCGGCCAGCGCCGGCGTGTCGTCCCCGGCACGATGAAATGACCGACGCCCACCGCCGCCGCTCGCGACATGACGTCCTCGCGATCGGCATCGAAGACATCGAAATCGAGATGGCAATGCGCGTCGATCAACCGGGCAGACATGATCCCCTCCCTTGCAGCTATCCTGGCGACACGCCATGGCGTCTGGCGCAAGACGTGTCGCTCCGAAACGCGGAAAGCGGGCGGTCAAGCCGTTGCGTCAATGCTCCCGGGTGGCACGGAACTCGACATCCGGCCAACGCTCTTGCGTCATCTGCAGGTTGACGCGCGTCGGGGCCAGATACGTCAGGTATCCCCCACCGTCCAGAGCCAGGTTGGCGCTGGCCTTGCGCTTGAATTCGTCGAGCATCTTGGCGTCGTTGCAATACACCCAGCGCGCCGTCTGCACGTTCACGGGCTCATACAGGCAGTCGACTTTATATTCCTGCTTCAGGCGATGAGCGACCACATCGAACTGCAACGACCCCACGGCGCCGACGATCAGGTCATTGTTATCCAGCGGCATGAAGACCTGCGTCGCCCCCTCCTCGGAGAGCTGGGTCAGCCCTTTCTGCAAGGCCTTCATCTTCAGCGGATCGCGCAGACGCACGCGCTTGAACAACTCGGGCGCGAAGTGCGGAATTCCCGTGAAGCGCATGTCCTCGTTGAGCGTGAAGGTGTCACCGATCTGGATCGTGCCATGGTTGTGCAGGCCGATGATATCGCCGGGCCAGGCTTCCTCGACATGCGAGCGATCGGACGCCATGAACGTCAGCGCGTCGGCAATCTTGACGTCTTTGCCGATCCGCACGTGGCGCATCTTCATGTTCTTGTCGTACTTCCCGGAACAGACGCGCAAGAAGGCAACACGGTCACGGTGCTTGGGGTCCATGTTGGCCTGGATCTTGAAGACGAAACCGGTGAAGCGCTCGTCATCGGCCTTTACGCTGCGCTTGTCGGTGTCGCGCGGCAACGGCGCCGGCGCGTATTCGACGAAGCCATCGAGCATCTCGCGCACCCCGAAGTTGCCCATGGCGGTGCCGAAATACACTGGCGTCAATTCGCCCCGACGATAGGCCTCGAGGTCGAAGGTATGCGAGGCACCACGCACCAGCTCGACTTCCATGCGCAGCTCGTCAGCGGCATCCGCTCCCAGCGTTTCGTCGACCTCGGGGTTGTCGAGACCTTCGATGCGCACATCCTCGGGAATGCGATTGCCCTGCCCCTGCTTGTAGAGGTGAATGACATCGTTGTAGAGATGGTAGACGCCGCGAAAATGCCGCCCCATGCCAATCGGCCACGTCATGGGCGCACACTGAATGTTCAGTACCGTCTCGACCTCATCCATCACTTCGATCGGATCCCGGATGTCCCGGTCCATCTTGTTGATGAAGGTCAGGATCGGCGTCGTACGCAAACGACACACATCCATGAGCTTGATGGTGCGATCTTCGACCCCCTTGGCGCCGTCGATGACCATCAGTGCCGAATCCACGGCCGTCAGCGTGCGGTAGGTGTCCTCGGAAAAGTCTTCGTGCCCGGGCGTGTCGAGCAGATTGACGATCCGGCCCTGGTAGGGAAACTGCATGACCGAGGTCGTCACCGAGATGCCACGCTCCTGCTCCATCTTCATCCAGTCGGAGGTGGCGTGACGTTCGTCACGCTTGCTCTTGACCGACCCGGCTAGCTGGATCGCATTGCCGAACAGCAGCATTTTTTCCGTGATGGTGGTCTTGCCGGCGTCGGGGTGCGAAATGATCGCAAAGGTTCTGCGTAGCCCCGCTTCTTGAGCGATCTGAGTGTCTGGCATCAATATACTTCGCTGATTGGCGGCAGCTCGACGCAGAAAATGCATCGAGCCGAGAGAATGGTAACTGGGCGCAAATTGTACTGCTTAGACGCGCATGAGGGTAGGCCTCGCGCCCTGACCTCGTGGGGCACAGCACCATCCGCCCACGAAAAAACCCCCGCTGGCCTGGGCCAACGGGGGTTTCCGGGATAAGTGCCTGACGATGACCTACTCTCGCATGGGGAGGCCCCACACTACCATCGGCGCTG